>CAWGWV010000025.1:0-26695 GCA_963826385.1 uncultured Chitinophagaceae bacterium
TTATCAAAGCCATGATTAGCATGGATTGATTGCTGCTTGAGGTAAGTATTTTATATATCAATACAAACCGGGAACCTGGTGTTGTTTGGCGGGGTGTTGTCCCGGTTTCTGCCCGGCACAACTGCTCAATGTTGATTGGATGTTTTATCCATTGCTTCCCAAAAGATAAAGAGCATGTTGATTGTCTCAAACATCATTTAGCAGAATCAGTCGGGAAAGCTGCTACCGGTTGCAATAAGGATGTTGCAAGGTTTCCAACAGGAGACAACAATTTGGTTTGCATCATGTGGTAGGGGGGGAAATGAATACAGACAGTTTGGTTGCTTGCTTTAGCAATCGCAACGAAAGAAAACAGCCGCTGTGCAAAACGCCGAAAGTGCGATGCTTCCTTTAAGCTTCGTCATTTTCAGCCACAAGGCATACAGCTATTGTATGGCTTTTTGGTAACGCACTCCCATTTTTACTTTGTAGAGTTGATGTGCACGATACTCCCGATTAGTCTCATGCTTACTACAATTGTAAACAACAGAAACAAGGGATTACCGGTGAAAAAACAATTGCGGTAACACGGCAAATCATCAGCGTTAAATACATCGAAATGCACTACAACCATACAAGATGACATTCAGACCTGTAGGATGAGTGTACCAAAAAACTTAAGCAACCTTATTGCCATCAAAAACGACATACCTCTATTAGTTTCACGGCCTTAAGTAGCACTGTCAATGAATCTCGAGATTCATTGACAGTGCCTTGTAACTAATTATTTCTATAAAGCAGTAGCAATTAATATAAGATCACTCTCTACTGCCTCCGAGAACTTCAACTCTGCCAAAAAATTTTTCCAGCATCCGGCTTTTTGGATGCGCATTTTCTGCTTCCACTATCCCATTTCTCACACAAAAAACCGCCTCGTAAACAATCCATTTACAAGGCGGTTCAAAATAAAATATGTTGTGGTCTTGTCAGGAATCGAACCTGAATCAAAGGCTTCGGAGACCCTTATACTATCCATTGTACTACAAGACCAAGGGCTGCAAATGTAATCAGAAAATGCATAGCGGAAAAAGGAGTTCGCAATTCATCAAAACAACAGCTTGATTTTTTCCACCAACACCGTGGCATACGCCATCACGCCTTCTTCGCGACCCACAAAACCCAGTCCTTCGGTAGTGGTGGCTTTGATGGATACACAATCCAACTCTATTTTCAAAATGCCGGCAATTACCTGCTGCATCTCCGCCACATACGGTTTGATTTTGGGCGCCTGCAGGCACAGCATGCAATCAATATTGATCACCTGGTACCGGTTGGCTTCCATCAGTTCCAGCGTGCGTGACAGCAGGATCTTGCTGTCGATGCCTTTAAACTCGTCCGACGTGTCGGGGAAGTGCGTGCCAATGTCGCCCAGGCATGCCGCGCCGAGCAGCCCGTCGCAGATGGCATGCAACAACACATCGGCGTCGCTGTGCCCCAGTGCGCCTTTGCTGTGTGGGATGAGCACGCCACCCAACCACAAATCCCTGCCTTCCACGAGGCGGTGAAAATCAATGCCCTGACCAATTCGAATGTTCATATGGTACCAATAAAAAAGCGAAGGTAACAAGTGCCTTCGCTTTTCAAAATGATTTCCTCCGTATTATGGATTTGCCGAACCATTGGTTTCATTGTCGAGGTCAAAGATCAGGCTGAAGCGCAAGGTATTTGACAGCGGGTTTCTCGTGATGCCGCTGCCCGATGGCACGAGGTAAGAAAAGTTGAACCCGAAGACATTGTATTTCACGCCCACACCCACGGTAAAGTAATTGCGGTTGCCGGCTTCTTTTGTTTCCCAGTAATAGCCGGCGCGGGCGGCAAACTGGTTGTTGTACCAGTATTCGGCACCAAGCGACAACGAATACGCTTTGTTGTCAAACGATTTGAACCAGCTTTCAAAAACGCCCGTGTTGCGGTAGTCTTCCAGCTTGTTGGCATCTCCGGCAGAGTCGAGCCCGTCGGCACTCAGCACCGGCAGGGCAGGCACCAGCAGGTGGTTTACATCGGCAGCGATGGTGATTTTGCTGTCTTCATCTATCACGCCGGTATAAGCGGCGCCTATGCCCATGTTGGCAGGAATAAAGTCTTTGGTGGCGGCATTGTTGGTATAACCGATTTTAGAACCAAGGTTGCTCAGCGTAACGCCCCAGGTCAGGCCCTTGTCCTTCTTCATTGGTATTGTTGCTAAAAAGGCTCAGGTCGCCGGCTACGGCATTGCCCGCGCGGTAAATGGTGCCGCTGCCGAGGTCGCCCCTGGCAAGGCTGGAATTGATGTAGCGCAACGCCACACCCAATGCAAGTTTGTCGGACAGCTTGCGGGTATAGCCAAAGTCGATCCCGAATTCGCGGGGACGGCCATTGCCCACATTGTTGCCTTCGATGTCGGTAAACTGGATGTCGCCAAGGTTAAAATAGCGAACGCCCACCGCGATGGCCTGGTCGTCGTCTATCTTGTGATAGCCCGCCAGCGTGGCAAGATAAACATCGGATGCAATGTCTTTGAGCCAGGGCGTATAAGTAACAGATGCCTGCGTACGGCTTACGGCAAACGGTATTTTGGCAAGGTTCGAAAACCCGGAATTGGCATCGGGCATCGTGGCGATTCCCGTTTCGCCCATGCCGCCGGTGCGGGCATCGGGTGAAATACGCAGAAACGGCACTGCCGTAGTAACGATATTGATCGGATCTGTACTTTGTGCAATAACGCCGGTATGAAAGCAAACAATGGTAACAAAAGCAGCTGTCAGCAGTTTCTTTAGCTTCATTAATGTGGTTTTAGATAAATATGAATGGTCGCTGCAGAGAATCGCCGTTAACATGTAAAAACGTTATTAGCGTAACCCGGCGCAAAATTGTGTAGATATTTTCCCGATAAATCAATCTTAAAAAGTGATGCAGGTTGCTTCGATACATTACAAAGATGTAGTTTTTGAATTACACTACAAACTTTCAATGACACGTTTTTATTTTACTATAATGTATTTTTAATGGGTTGCGGAAGCATTGTCATCAATTAATTTTTATTTTCGCTCCTGCTAACTGCAATAAAGAAGCGGAAACGCCGTTTCAAATAAAAGTCAAAAAAACGTAGATTCATGTATAAGCAGCTCCTTCATGCTTCCTTATTTATCACTGCTTTAGGTGCGTTGACTTCCTGTAAAAACGGAAGCCCATTTAAGAAAAAGCCTGAAAAATCCACCGCTACCGGCTGGAATTACAACGATAAAACCCAGGGCGGCTTTTTTGTTGCCAAGCCAAAAGACATCAAAACCGGTCCCGGGCTGGTCTTTGTTCAGGGCGGTACCTTTACCATGGGCGCTACCCAGGAAGACGTAATGAGCGAATGGAACAATGTGCCGCGCCGCGTCACGGTCAATTCTTTTTTCATCGACAAAACCGAAGTGGCCAACGTACACTACCGCGAGTACATCCACTGGCTCGAAAACGTATTCCAGGACAACCAGGCAGTCATAGACGGTGCCAAACCCGATACGCTGGCCTGGCGCAAAGAGCTGGCGTACAACGATGTGTATGTCGAATATTATTTCCGTCATCCTTCCTATAACTATTATCCCGTTGTTGGTGTTACCTGGCGGCAGGCTCACGATTTCTGCATGTGGAGAACCGACCGTGTGAATGAAATTGCCCTGATCGATAAAGGCTACCAGAACAAAAATGTGATCAAAACAGAACTTGCCGGCGGCGGGCAGGACAACTTCAATACAAAAGCTTACCTGCTGGGTGCATACGAAGGGGTGCCTGGCAAACCAAAGAACAACGAACTGAAAGATGCGCAAGGAAGACCGCGCACCCGCGTGGACTTTTCCGACGGCATTTTGTTTCCCGACTATCGCCTTCCTACAGAAGCAGAATGGGAATATGCTGCCCTTGGCTATCTGTCCAGCAACCCGCAGCAGCGCAAAAGTGAAAAGAAAAGAGGCGAGGAGCTAATCGCCAACAAACAGGTGTATGCCTGGCAAAACGATGGTTACGACAACCTGCGCTCTACGCGTCATGGTTCCTGGCAGGGATCTTTCCTGGCCAACTTTAAACGCGGCAATGGTGACTACATGGGTACTGCCGGCGGTCTGAACGACCGTTCTGCCATCCCTGCAGCCGTTACGTCTTTCTTTCCCAATGGTTTTGGGTTGTACAACATGAGTGGTAACGTGAACGAATGGGTTGCCGACGTATATCGCCCTACTACCGGCATGGAAGAAGAAGACATGAACCCCTTCCGTGGCAACGTGTTTACAAAAGTGGACAAAAGCGGTGGAGAAGATCCGTCTGCCTGGCTCGATTCGATGGGACGCATCAAAGAAGTTCCGGAAGATGACTCTACCCTGCACAACCGTCGCAATTACAATAAATCGTATGCCATTGACTACCTCGACGGCGATTCATTGAGCCGTGCCATCTACAGCTATGGGGTCACCACGCTCGTGAGCGACAAATCGCGTGTTTACAAAGGTGGTAGCTGGAACGACATGCCTTACTGGCTGAGCCCCGGCACACGCCGCTTACATGCAGGAAGATCAAAGCAGCAGCAGCATTGGTTTCCGCTGCGCCATGACCCACTATGGTGCGCCCGAAGGCACAACTACAAAGCAAAAAACGGGTAACTTCTTCCCGTCCAAACGACAAAAGAGATAAGGAAAAGGTAAATACAAAAAACAAAAGCCATTCGTACCAACGGGTGGCTTTTTTATTGGCGACCATCGGGTTTGCCTGGTATTGATTTGGTCTCCGGTGAACTGTGTTTGTAAATTCCCTTGCCATTCCTTCCTTTGCCTTTGCAAAACACATTTACTTTTGCCCGTATGAAATCGTATGAAGAACAACTCGATCACCTGGTACGGGAAGCGTGGCAGGAAGACATCGGCGACGGCGATCATTCTACCCTGAGCTGTATTCCGGCAGACAAGCGGGGGAAAGCAGTCCTTAAAATAAAACAGGAAGGTGTATTGGCGGGAATGTCGGTGGCGGAACGGATTTTCCTGCTGGCAGATCCGGCAGCTGTTTTCAATGCCTATAAACATGATGGCGATGCCATGATGCCGGGCGAAGTGGCATTCGATGTACAGTTGCCGGTACAAACCATCCTGCAATGTGAGCGGCTCGTTCTCAATTGTATGCAGCGGATGAGCGGCATTGCCACGCTAACCAGGCGCTATGTGGACAAATTGAAGGGCTATCATACCCAGGTGCTGGATACACGGAAAACAACGCCCAATTTCCGCCTGCTGGAGAAAGAGGCGGTGCGCATTGGCGGTGGCGTCAATCACCGCTTCGGGCTGTATGATATGATCATGCTCAAAGACAACCACATTGATTATTGTGGTGGCATTGTGCCGGCAATGAACCGGGCGTTTGATTATGTGCAAACCCACCAGCTATCCCTGAAGATTGAAGTGGAAACAAGGACGATCGAAGATGTGGAAACCGTATGCCGCGAAGCCAAAGGAAAAGTGTTCCGCGTCATGCTCGATAATTTTTCACCAAACGAAGTGAAGAACGCACTGGCAATCATTGACCATCAGTTTGAGACTGAAGCGAGTGGTGGCATCAACCTGCAAACGGTGGAAGCATTTGCCCAAACCGGCGTTGATTATGTGAGTGTCGGCGGGCTCATTCACCAGGCGCAGAGCCTCGATCTGAGCCTGAAAGCGGAGATGGAATGAGTTAAGAAAGGGTATCAAGTAGTATGTAATGAGTATTATGTAGTAAACGAAACAATAAAAACACTACAGCCTCACCATACATGATTTTTCTTAATGTATGATACATATTACTTACTACACAAACATGTTGCTTAAGACAATTTTTTTATGAGTAAAAAAAACAAACCAGATAGCCAGGGCTTCGTGTTCAGCACTGATCCAAATTTTAGGTTTCAGCACGAAGAGGAAACGCCCACCGACACCTTGCCGCCTGCCAAACAAAAATTACGCATACGCCTCGATACAAAGCAGCGGGCCGGCAAAGCGGTTACCCTCATTACCGGCTTTGCCGGCACCGATGAAGACCTGCAGGTATTGGGTAAACAATTAAAGAATTATTGCGGCACCGGCGGCAGCGCCAAAAGTGCGGACATCATCATCCAGGGCGATCAGCGCGACAAAGTGTTGCAGTGGCTGCTGAACAATGGTTACTCACAAACCAAAAAGCAATAGCCGTTATAACCCTGAGCTTATGAAATTCAAAATAGCATTCAGTTATCTTCTTTTCCTTTACTGTTTGGCACAACGTTGTCCATCAGTCTATGGAAGTTGGAAAATAAAAAATGGCAACATCTAAAAATAAAACAGCTAATACACAATTATGAAACAGAAACAGATGGCACTGAAACGTAGGATGCTGATTTTGTTTTTTACCGTCGTTTCCGGATGGTGCCAAATTGCCATCGCGCAGGCAACGCAAAGTAAGCATTCCGACAACCGGATTGACACAGCGGCGATCGAAAGGATCACAGGCTTCAAAGGAAAATCCAATAACGGTGAATATAAAATCACCATTCCGCAAAACGACCTCGATGTTAAAGTAGATGGGTTTGCCATTATCCCGGCTATGGGGTTGGGTACGTGGATCGCATTTACTCCTGCCAAAAATGGGGTGATGATAATGGGTGATATTGTGGTTACCGAAACGGATTTGGGACCTGTGCAGCAGGAAATCATCAGACAAGGTTTGACCATCACGGCGATTCACAACCATTTTGTAAGAAATCATCCCAATATTATGTACGTGCATGTGGGTGGGGCTGGCAGTACAGAAGCAATGGCACAAAAAGCGAAAGCTGTCTTGAACAAGGTAGCGGACGTGAGAGGTAACGATCCTGCGAAGGGAACCGCTTCTAATGGCAGTGTAACCAATTCTTTGGATACGGAAAAATTAGACCACATCCTGGGTTACAAAGCCGACATGAGCAAAGGTGTTTACAAATATACAATTGGTCGCCCCGATGTAACGCTTACCGAACATGGATTGCCCGTGAGTACATTTTCGGGGTTCAATACATGGGCAGCTTTCCAGGGTACGCCGGATAAAGCTGCCGTTGCCGGTGACTTTGCGATGCTTGAAAATGAGGTGGAACCTGTGGTGAAAACACTGATTGAAAATGGCATTGAAGTAGTTGCACTGCACAATCACATGGTGCATGAGCAACCCCGCATTTTCTTTCTGCATTATTGGAGTGTTGGCAATGCAGAGCAGTTGGCAAAAGGCCTGCGCGCAGCGTTAGACCAGACGGGAAATAAGCAAGACAAACGCGCCAATGGCATGCCGATGCATTGATACCTGTAATCAATTGTTGATTAACTGTATCTGAAAAAGTATCCGCACATTCATTTTATCTGACTCAAATATTTACTTGTATATACAAGTATAATCTCACTATCTTTGTGTCAGCATGAAAATAAAAGACAGCAAATACGCGCAATGCCTCTATTTTACTTCGGCTGCCTTAGCCCGCAAAGTAGAAAAGCTCGCTACGCAAACCTGGAAAGCCGTGGAGTTGCCACCGAGTCATGCCTACCTGTTGATGACGGTTCTTGATGAGCCGGGCAAGCAGCCTTCGGTCCTTGCGGCAGAGTTGCAGCTACAACCCAGCACCATCACGCGTCTCATTGAAAAGCTGGAAGAAAAAAAACTTGTTGTAAGAATATACGAAGGCAAATTGACCAATGTATTTCCTACGTCAAAAGCAAAGGCGCTGCAGCCTAAAATGAACAGGTGTGTGGAGCAGTTTTCTTCGCAGTATGCCTCGCTATTAGGTAGCGCCGATAGCATTCGTTTGGTAAATGAGATCGGTAAGATGGCTGATAAGCTGGACGTTTGATTTTTTTTGTTTCGATACTTGTATATACAACTAACAATAAAATGTAAAACGATGAACTACGTTATCACCGGCGCTGCCGGTAACATCTCAAAACCTCTGTCCGAAAAATTATTGGCTGCCGGGCATCAGGTAACCATCATTGGCCGCAATGCGGAGCACCTGCAATCATTAACCTCACACGGCGCCAAACCTGCCATCGGTGAGGTAGAAGATGCCGGATTTCTGAACACAGCTTTTGCCGGGGCCGATGCGGTGTACACCATGTATCCGCCGCAGTATGCCGCACGCGATTTGAACGCTTTTGCTGAACTCGCTGCCAATTATGCCGCCGCTATCAAAGCCAACAACATCCAATACGTGGTGAACCTTAGCAGCATTGGTGCCCACATGCCCGAAGGTTGCGGGCCGGTAAGCGGTTTGTATCGTGCCGAAGCCGAGTTGAACAAATTGGCTGGCGTAAATGTGTTGCATTTGCGCCCGGGCTACTTCTATATCAATTTGTTTGGAAATATATCAATGGTTAAAAACATGAACATCATTGGCAACAATTCCGGCGATGCCGATGCCAAAATCATTTTGTCTCACCCGCAAGACATTGCCGAAGCAGCGGCAGAAGAGCTGTTGAACCTTTCCTTTACGGGTCATTCGGTGCGCTATCTTATGAGCGACGAAAGAACACAGGGCGATGTAGCCAAAGTGCTTGGGGCAGCCATTGGCAAGCCCGACCTGCCCTGGATAGCTTTTACCGATGAGCAAAGTTATGGCGGCATGACGGGTGCAGGTCTGCCGGATGAAATGGCAAAGAAATATGTTGAAATGGGAAATGCCATGCGCACGGGTCAAATGTGGGAAGACTATGTACAGCACCGTCCCCAACAGCAGGGGAACACTAAGCTGGAAGATTTTGCAAAAGAATTTGCTGCGGTGTACAACAAGGGCTAAGCCTTATTACAAATTTCATAACCCGCTCAACCAAAAAATGGTTGGGCTTTTTTTAGTTTGTAAACTTAGGGCAGCTTGCTAAAGTATGATTGCCAAAGGCAACGTGTGTTTGTTAAACAGCTTGCAGGCAAAACATTTTATGGAACATTTTTCTACAAAATACCAATCACACTGCACAATGTTAAGCTACGCTTACGGGGAAGATTACAAGTGAGCTATTTTAGGCAAGCCTTTCCATTACTCAGCTACAAAGGCTTCATAGTCGAATGCATAAAAAAGCTGTGTCTCATACTAAAAGATAAGTTGTCCGCAGGATGGCGTAGATTAACGGGGCTTCCATAGAAATTATCTGCGAGCCTCAGCACCAGCTGCGGGATATTTGCAAATTGATACACTACTATAAAAAAGTAATAGGTTTGTGGCTCATCAAACAGTAATATGTCAGTAATTGTAGTAGGTACAATGGCGTTCGATGCCATTGAAACACCCTTTGGTAAGTCAGACAAAATCATTGGCGGTTCCGCCAGTTATGTCGCTTATGCCGCCAGCAATTTTGTAAAACCCATTCAACAAATTTCTATTGTCGGAAACGATTTTCCTCAACAGGAATTTGCCGATCTGCGAGCATTGGGCATACAGCTCGAAGGGGTGGAAGTGGTGAAGGACAAGAATTCTTTTTTCTGGAGTGGGCGTTATCACCTCGGATATGAATACCCGCGACACGCTGGTAACCGATCTGAATGTATTGGAAGATTTCAATCCCGTGATTCCGCGAAAGCTACCAGGGCGCGAGTTTTTGATGCTGGGCAACCTGATGCCGCAGCTGCAGATAAGCGTGATTCAGCAATTGACGAAACGACCGAAACTGATCGTGATGGACACCATGAATTTCTGGATGGATATCTGCCTTGGATGATTTGCTGGAAGTGATTGACAAAGGTAGATGTATTGCTGGTGAACGACAGCGAAGCCAGGCAATTGAGCGGCGAATATTCAATGGTGAAAGCAGCACGAAAAATACTGGCAATGGGTCCCAAATATCTCATCATCAAGAAAGGCGAACACGGCGCATTGTTGTTTCATGAAAACCATGTGTTTTTTGCTCCTGCATTGCCGTTGGAAGAAGTGTTTGACCCAACGGGTGCTGGTGATACATTTGCCGGCGGCTTTATCGGGCATTTGGCCAAAACAAAAGACATCTCGTTCGACAACATGAAAACAGCCATCATTGTGGGATAGGCAATGGCAAGTTTTTGTGTTGAAAAATTTGGTACACAACGACTGAAAGAGATCACCAAAGCGGATATTGATGCCCGGATGGAAGACTTTGTGCAGCTGGTGAATTTCGATATTTCCCTCATCTGACAACTGGCATTATTTCGTCATAGTGATATTAGTTTAATGTTTAATGGTATTGATTTGCCGGTTTGATATAAATAAAAAAAATTAAAATGGCGTTATTTGATTTTGTCTTATCTTAGTGCCTTAAGGGTTTAGGGTTGAATGCCCTGTATTTCTATGCAGGGCAATATATTAAGTGAACAAACAATCTTTATACAACAAAACAGGCTGTTGACATTACATCAACAGCCTGTTTTGTTGTATTCCTGCCTGCCACTTATTGCATGGCGACATTGCTTTTGTTTAAGCTAATCATGTCGTTCAGAATGTCCACCGTTTCGTCTATGTACATATCTTTCTGCACAATGCTCAGCCATTGCTTGTTGCGCTCCAGCTTCGCTTTGTCGGGATTGTTGTAATATTTATCGTTGTCAATGGCCAGCGGCGACATGTTTAATGGGCTGCTCAGTTTTGACAAGGTATCGTTCTGGCGGATGATGGTCCTGATTTTGTCCTGCTGCGCTTTGTATTTCGCAATGTTCAGGTTGTATTCCTTGTCTGTGTTTTCGTCCAGCCAGGCGGTGTTTTTATTGATGATAGAAAAAGCACTGTCGCTCGCAATTCGCTGTTTTGCATTCACTTCCACTTGTTTGAAGTCAATCCCACTTGTCCAGGATTGGTATTTCGTTTTTTCAATCTGGTCCCAGGGCAATGCCGAGGTATTGTCTTTTTCCCTGATTTTCAGGTATTCGTATTGATCCGGCAAAATGATGTCGGGGGTCACACCTTTCAATTGGGTAGAGCCGCCATCCACGCGGTAAAACTTTTCGAACGTCAGCACGAGTGCGCCAAGATCGCCGGTACCGGTAAACATGTTGGGTTTGCCCAGTGGCAATGGTTTTTGCACGGTGCCTTTTCCGTAGGTAGATGAACTGCCTACCACAATGGCGCGGTGATAATCCTGCATGGCAGCAGCAAAAATTTCGGAAGCAGATGCGCTACCTTCATTGACCATTACTGCCAGCGGACCGTCGTACAAAACAGAAGGATCATTGTCTTTCCAGATGATGGGTTCGCCGTTTTTGTCTTTGGCTTGTACAATGGGACCCGATTTGATAAACAAACCAGCCATTTTCACCACTTCGGGGAGGCTGCCGCCGGGATTGCTGCGCAAATCCATTACGATGCCATCCACGTTTTCAGCTTTTAGTTTAATGACTTCTTTGGCTACATCCTGCGAGCAGCGGGCGCCGTCTTCGCGGTTTACGTCGAGGTAAAATTCGGGCAGAAAAATGTAGCCGATTTTTTTACCGTCTTTGTTGATCACAAGGCTTTTGGCGAAGGTATCGTCGAGTACAATTTCGTCGCGCACAATGGGCACCACCTGCAGTGAGCCATCTGCTTTTTTCAGCGTCAGCCTTACTTCTGTATTCTTATTACCCCTGATGAGTTTTACCGCGTCGGTAGTGGCAAAACCCGTAATGTCCACCGGTTCTGCATCGCCTTGCGCTACTTTTACAATCACATCGCCTTCCTGTATTTTTTGTGTTTTCCAGGCCGGGCTGCCGGGCACTACGCTGCTGATCTTCACTTGTCCGTCTTCTTCTTTCAGCAGGGCACCTATGCCGTAAAACCGTCCGCTCATGTCTTCGTCAAAGCTGCGTTTGGCCACCGGCGCCAGGTAATTGGTGTGCGGGTCCATGGCATCGGTGATGGTGTTGACAAACAGGCTAAACTGGTCTTCTTCACTAAAGGTTTTCTCTTGCCGGTTGTAAATGCGTGTTCATGATCTGCAGCACTTTGTCGCGCGCTTCTTTTTCCAGCATTGCATCGGTTTTCAGCCGGATGCTGTCTTTTTCGCCGGCTTTGTCGCGTTGGTTCTGCATGTCTACATAGCGTTCCAGCGCCAGGTACTTCAGGCGTTTGCGCCACTGCTCTTTGCGCGCGGCTTCCGTAGCCGGATAAGATAATTTATCAGGATCAAGCTGTACTTTTTCATCGGTGTTGAAATTGAAAGGCTTGGCTAAAATGTCGTTATAGATGGCAGGCGTTTCCTGCAGGCGTTGCTTGTAAATGGCAATGACTGCAGGGTAAAAAGACAGCGGGTCACCATGTATTTCATCATCAATTTCGGTTTCGTATTTCTTCAGGGCGTTGATGTCATTTTGCAGAAACAGGTTTTTGTCAGGGTCCAGATCGTTCAGGTAATTTTTGAAAATGATTTTTGAAAAATTATCGTCAATTTTTTTCGGATCATAATGATTTTTTTCGAGAATGGAACCTACCAGTACCAACAACTGTTGCTGACGGGCTTTTACATCATCATCAGGATTTTTTCCACTGCTGGTAAACGCCCACAGAAGACCGCCGATCAAAACAATCAGCAACACAGGCAGCACTTTTTTACTCATCATAAATTGTGTGAATTTTTGTAACATCTGTTTCAAAATTACTTGAAATTAAAAATGTGTCTCTAAGAGGTTTTCTAATTAACAAGTATTTGTGTTAAGCGGTTGCCCGCGGTTAATCGTTTGTATCCCAAAGAAAGGCCGTGTAACCGGCATTCTTTTTTACCAACAAGATGTTAATCATCGGTGCCGCGCGCCGGTGCCCATGGTCGTTAACACGGCTATTCCATAAAGTGTTGTGTATCTTGCATCGTTTTTAAAAATACATCGGAATGATTGATCTTCAAGAATTACGACCCCAATACGGCAAGTAATCCTAACAATACGATTTTCGGACTTCCCTTTACAGAAGAAGAATCTAGGGTCGTCATTTTACCCGTTCCCTGGGAAGTAACTGTCAGCGCCAGCGCCGGCACTTCCCGAACGGCGGAACAGATTTTCAAAGCATCGCTGCATGTGGATGTGTTCGATAAAGACATGCCCGATGTCTGGAAACATGGCTTTTACATGCGCGAAGTGAACCGGAAAATGCTGATGAAAAGCGATTACCTGCGCAAAGAAGCAGAGCTGTACATTGATTACATTTCCAAAGGCAATGATTTGAAGGAAAACAAATTCATGACCAAAAGCCTCAGGGAAATCAATGAAGGTTCGGCGATGCTGAATGGCTGGGTGTACGACGAAACCAGCGCGCTGCTGAAGCGTGGCAAGCTGGTGGCACTGCTGGGCGGCGATCACAGCATCAGCCTTGGCTTTATCAAGGCACTGGCTGAAATACACGGCGACTTTGGCATATTGCAGGTGGATGCACACTGCGATCTCCGCAAATCGTACGAAGCTTTTACCTATTCGCACGCTTCCATCATGTATAATGTGATGAACGAAGTGCCTCAGGTAAAACGGTTGGTGCAAATCGGCATCCGCAACATGTCGGAAGAAGAATGGAACTTTGTGTGCAACAGCAATTTTCGCATAGTTTCCTATCTCGATCAGCAGGTAAAAGAGCGCATGTTTGAAGGCGAAAACTGGCGCATGATTGCCGACGAAATCATCCAGCACCTGCCCGATAAAGTGTATCTCAGCTTTGACATTGACGGGCTCGATCCAAAACACTGCCCGCACACCGGCACGCCGGTGCCGGGCGGCTATGACATGGAACAGGTTCTTTACCTCGTGAAAAAAATGACCGAACAGGGCAAGCAGCTTATCGGCTTCGACCTGGTGGAAATTGGCATTGGTGAAGACTGCGTGGATTCGCATGTGGGAGCAAGGCTGCTGTGGCGTTTGTGCAACCTGCTGGTCAAAAGCAATGCGCCATCATGAGCCGATACCAGTACCTCATTACCATCAAAAAACCGGAGTCTCAAAAAGCCGATGCCGTAACATTGTTGATGCTGCTGCCGGCTACCGTTTTTTTCCTGTATGTAGCAGTGGTGCAGTGGTATTCCATGGAGCAACCTGTTGCCGCATTCTACTTTTGGCTGTCTGCTTTCATCGTGTTGTGGAGTATGTACCGTTACGTGTCTGCCCGCCGCAACCATGGCATTGCTTTTTACCGGTGGGCACTGTTGGCTGCCGCCATTGGCTGGTTGCTGGCACCGGTAAGCAATTACTGGCTGGCAGGCTTGTTTGCGATGGCAGCGTTTATGGAACAACGGGTAAAGATTCCGCAGGAACTGGGCGTGGACGAATCGGGCATTGCTTTCAATACATTGCCTGCCAGGGAATATTCCTGGAAAGACATCAACCACCTGTTGCTGAAAGAAGGCATCCTGACGGTTGATTATAAAAACAACAAGCTGTACCAGCACACCATCGAATCGGAAATAAGTGCAGACCTCGAAAACGAGTTTAACCGCTATTGCGAATCGAAACTGGCGGCTGCGGCAAGCTAAACTGATTCTTTCTTTTTATTTACATGCTTTATGACAACACTGATCAGTCCTTATCTTTTGTACTCCGATGGTAAGGGAAATATTTTTGAAGACACTTCCCTGTATGCGGTTGGCCGTGCGGGCTGGGAGGCAATGCCTGTACCGGGAGAAGACTGGATACGCCTTCCCGAAGGTGGCAACCTGTACGAGCTGCCGGGGCGCAAAGCCATTGGCATCGACGTAAAAACCGGCAACCTGCGCCTGTGTACCAAAGGCTGGGCAGTGGCGGCATTCATTCCGCCGGCACACACTGGGTTGTTCCTGGCAGCTTACGAAAGCGAACCCGATGCCCCAACGCTTCCCTTGTTTTGCTATACAGCAGCAGGCTGGTACAACAATGAGTTTTATGTGCCCGCCGTACGCATTGAGCAAGACATCCGGCAGGAAACAGAAGGATACAATGAAGCCAATATAGAAAGCGGCGTGCAGCACCTGTTGCAGGCTTACCCGCACAACCGGCTGGTAAAGCATTTGATGGACAACTGCTGCAATACGTACCATTGCCCGGCTGCGCGCAATTTCGCGCTGGCACGCTGGGAGTGCCCGGTGCCTTCTTCGCCTGCCTGCAATGCAAACTGCATCGGTTGCATTTCGTTTCAGCCCGAAGAAGAAAGCATCGTTTCCACGCAGGACCGCTTGCAGTTCAAACCATCGGCAGAAGAGATTGTCGAGTTTACGGTGCCGCATCTCATGAATGCGCCTTACCCCATCGTGAGCTTTGGACAAGGCTGCGAAGGAGAGCCGCTGCTGATGTGGCAAACCATTCGCGAAGCCATTCTTGAAATTAGAAAACACACTGCCAACGGCAGCATCAACATCAATACCAACGGATCTAAGCCCGATGCGGTGAAAGCCTTGTGCGATGCGGGTTTAAACAGCATTCGCGTAAGCACCAACTCGGCAAGAAAAGACATTTACACCAAATATTACCGCCCCAACAATTACCAGTTTGAAGACATTGTGGAAAGCCTGAAAGTGGTGAGCGGCAATGGCGGCTGGACAAGTATCAACTACTTTGTGTTTCCCGGCATGACGGATAGTGTGGAAGAATATGAAGCGCTGCGCAAACTGATTATGGATACCAATTTGTCCATGATTCAATGGCGCAATTTCAACATTGACCCCGACTGGTATTTGGGATTGATTGGCGTACACGACACCGGCGAAATGATGGGCATCAAACAAATGATGGAGTTGATCGGGGAAGAATTTCCAAGGTTGAAATTTGGCTACTTCAACCCGCCGATGGAGCGCATCAAAGGCGATTATGCCATGCACTTTGCGCATTGATTGATTCCCTTTTTATTCGTTTCATGAAGAATTTGTCTCCCGCAGATGGCGCCGATAAATGCAGATAAGATTGTGCTTGATTTCTGCGAACATCTGCGGGCATATTTTACTAAAAAGAAATCAACTTTTTTATTTCAGGTAGCCAATTATCCTGCTGTTACCGCTGCTCCTGTTTGGTTCAGCAATTTGTTGTGAAAATCTGAGTTGTCGTTCTCCCTTCTGCTTTTCACACCGTACATTTAGCGTTCTTCAAACTGATGTATGCGACAATTCATTTTCTTTCTTTTCTTGTTGCTTTGTTTCTATGCGAAATCTCAAACGTTAACGGTTGAAAAAATCATGCAGGATCCCAAATGGATCGGCACTTCGCCCAAAAATGTATTTTGGTCTTACAACAACCGCGATTTGTATTTTGACTGGAATCCCGAAAAATCAGCCAGCGATTCGCTGTATGTTTATCGGCTAAACAGCAAGCAGCCGGTGAAAGTACCTTATTGGGATGCCCGTCTTGCCGAAGCCATCAGCAACGGAGAATACAACCTGCCCCGCACCCAGGTCGCTTACATTTTCAAAGGCGATCTGTGGCTGCTCGATGTGGCATCCGGCAGCAGCATTCGCCTGACACAAACAGCCGCTATCGAGAGCAACCCGCAATTTCTCCGCAACGACATTGGCATTGTGTACCAAAGCGGCGGCAACCTGTTTTTATTTACCGTTAAAACCGGGTTTACCCGTCAGCTCACCAATTTTGCCAAAGGCAACCGGGATAAAGAAAAACCGCTGTCGGCAGAAGAAGATTGGCTACAGCGCGATGCCATCCACAATTCTGAGGTATTGACAAAACAAAAGAACAAACGTGAGCAGGCCAAAGCGTATCTCGATTCAATAAAAGATGCCGATACCATTCACCGCATTTATACCGGCGAGCAGGATGTGGTAAGCTTGCAGTCCAGCCCCGATGCACGGTTTGTTACCTACCAGTTACTGACCGATGCGGCGGCGAAGAAAACAATTGTTCCGGCGTATGTTACCGAATCGGGATACACCACGCCCATCCCCACACGCGAGAAAGTAGGCGCGCCGCAGGGAAGTTATGCCTTGTATGTGTTTGACCGGCAGAAAGACACGGTGCAGAAAATTGCCATGGATTCGTTGCCCGGAATTGACCGGCAACCGGATTATGTAAAAGACTACCCGCAGCAGGGCAAAGACAGCACCCGCAAGCGAGGCGTATATGTGTCGGAATGGGTGTGGAACGACGAAGGCTCCATGGCGCTGGCAGATATTCGTTCAACAGACTTTAAAGACCGCTGGATCATGCAATTTGACACCGCACACAAAACATTGCAACTGGTCGATCACCAGCACGATGACGCGTGGATTGCCGGTCCGGGCATTGGCTGGCTTAGCCAGGCTACGCTTGGTTTTCTGGACGAACACACAACGTTTTTCATGAGTGAAGAAAGCGGCTATGCCCACCTGTACCGGTATGATATGGCTTCGCCAAAAAAAACCGCCCTTACATCGGGGAAATATGAAGTGGGCAATGCCAGGCTGAGCCATGACAAGCAATATTTTTACCTCGTAACCAATGAAGAACACCCGGGCAAGCAGCGACTTGTTCGCATCAACAAGGATGGCAGCCATGTGCAGCAACTGACGTCCATGACGGGTGGTTATGAAGTCGTTTTATCGCCCGACGAACAAACCATCGCTTACCGGTATTCTTACCAAACCAAGCCTTGGGAGTTATATGTGCAGGGCAATGGCACCAACAGAACACCGCAACAAATTACTTACAAAGCTGCGAGCGACGAATGGAAAGCCTATCCCTGGCGCGACACGCGCATCTTTTCGTTTCCGGCAAGAGATGGCAAACCGGTGTATGCCCGGGTGTATGAACCGGCTGCGGGAAAAAAGAATGGCGCAGCGGTAATCTTCGTGCATGGCGCCGGCTACCTGCAAAATGTAGATTACGGCTGGAGCAGCTCTTATTTCCGCGAAGCGATGTTTAACAACCTGTTGGCCGACAAGGGCTATACCGTACTCGACATAGATTATCGTGCAAGCGAAGGTTATGGGCGTGACTGGCGCACGGGCATTTACCGCCACATGGGTGGTAAAGACCTTAATGACGAAGTGGATGCGGCACGCATGCTGGTACAGCAGTTCGGCATCGACTCCTCGCGCATTGGCATGTATGGCGGCAGCTATGGCGGCTTTATGACCTTGATGGCTATGTTTACCCAACCTACTGTTTTTAAAGCCGGCGCGGCGTTGCGGCCGGTAACCGATTGGGCGCATTACAACCATACGTATACTGCTGCCATTCTTAACGAGCCGTTTACCGACAGTCTTGCGTATGCCCGCTCATCGCCCATCAATTTTGCAGAAGGGTTGCAGAATCATTTGCTTATTTGTCATGGCATGGTAGATGTGAATGTGCATTTTGAAGATGCGGTGCGGCTGGCGCAGCGACTCATTGAACTGGGCAAAAACAATTGGGAACTGGCGGTGTACCCGGTGGAAAATCATGGTTTTACCGAACCTTCGAGCTGGACGGACGAATACAAGCGCATTCTGAAATTGTTTGACGACAACCTGCTGGTGAAGTGAATGCCGGCGGTGCAAGGGAAAAGGAGAATCGTAAAAGATTGTTGTCGAGAGAATAGATTGTTGGCTATTGGCAATTGGGTAAACCTGCCAAGCCTTTGCATCAACTGGTTTTTTTAAACCCGATTCTGTCGCGTTCTTCCCATTTTCGTTGGGCTGCTTTTTCGTCCAGCAGGTTTTCGATGGCATCATAGATTTGGGCAAGTTGAACATCATGTTCGCCCAGTCTTTCTTTCAATACATTCAATTGCTCATGTACATCGTTTCTCCGCAGCAATAGTTTTCTTATTTCTACAAAAGCCCGCATGATGGCAATGTTCATATTGATGGCTTTGTCGGAATGGAGAATGCCGCTGAGCATCGCCACGCCCTGTTCGGTGAAGGCGTAGGGCGTAACATTGGTGTTTCTTGTTGATTGAGATCCAATGGAAGTAGAAACGGGTAAAGCGTTGATGGATTCGGATGCGGTCACAAATTGTGACCTCAAGTTTTTCCATTCATCCGTCGTAAGCCGGAACATAAAATCCTGTGGAAAGCGTTTGATGTTTCGCTTAACAGCCTGGTTTAAGGCTTTGGTGGGTACTTCGTAAAGGGTTGCCAAATCAAAATCCAGCATGACCCGTTCGCCTCTTATTTCATAGATGCGGTTTTGTATGCTTCGAATGATGTTCATGACTGTTTGTTTTTTATAAATTTAGCATATCGGACATCAAAGCAAATTACGGTTGAACTTTTTTGTTGGATAATGGATGTTGTTCACATTCAACTCCTTTGGAGTAATGTTTGAGTCCGGAAGGATATGGCTTGTATGTTGTTGTCACTCATCCGGATTGATAGGATTGCAAAGGATGATGTTTACAATCAACACTAAAAACTGTCCCTGTTCCGCACAACCCGGTTGACTGTTTGTGACCATGCCAATTCTGTTTCCCTGCTATGTTGATCTGGTAGAAAGAAGGAAATGGTTTATTTGATGGGCAATGTTATACAAAAGGTAGAGCCTTTGGCCTTTGTGGCTTTCCACCCAAATTTTGCCACCCTGCCGGTGGATGATTTCAGCCGAAATGTAAAGTCCCAAACCCAGTCCGGGAAACATGTATTGTGTGTCGTCGGTAGCGCGGTAAAACTGCTCAAATATTTTTTCCTGCTTCTCTGTTTCTATCCCGATACCAAAGTCCTGCACGCAGAGTTTGATGTGACCATTTTCCCGACCGGTAGATACGATGATGCGCGTTGCCTGCGGCGAATATTTGATGGCGTTGGAGATGAGATTGGTGATCACCTGCCCGATGCGGTGCTCGTCGCCAAGCAGCTTGCCGGGGTTAGAAAAATTTTTGACAATTTCGTGTTGCGTGGTGGTGCGTTGCAGCTCTTCCACGATGTCTTCGGCCAGTTTGTCAAAGTCAAAGTAGCTTTCATTAAACTGCAGTTTGCCGGCGTGTATTTTCGTAACGTCGAGCAGGTCGCTGATCAGGTTAGAGAGTTTGGTGATCTGTTGGTCCATCTTTGTCAGCATCCCGGTTTCCATGGCATGCCCTTGTTTGCTAAACATTTCTTTCAACAGTTGCGCATAGGCTTTGATGCTGGTAACCGGCGTTTTCAGTTCGTGGCTTGCGACACCGATGAATTCGTCTTTCTGGCGCTGCAATTCTTTTTGCTGGGTAATGTCAATCGTATAGCCGAGAAAGCCGGTGTAAACGCCGTGCTGATCGTATTGCGGCTTGCCGATGGAATAGGTCCAGATGATCTTGCCATCCGCCCGCTGAATGCGGTATTCCACGTTTAGCGGGGTAGCGGTTTGCATCGCGTGTTGATAAATGGTAAGCAATTGCTCCCTGTCTTCTTCCAGTATCGAATGAAACCACCTGTCGCCATCAAACTGCTGTGCCGGCAGGTCGAGGAACTCAGCCCATTTTTGGTTGATGAATGTAATTTGCCCTTGTGTGTCAGACATCCACAAGATCAATGGCAGCGCGGTGGCAATGTTTGTAAACAGGTTTTCACTGTCTATCAATGCTTGCTGCGCTGCTCTTTCGGGGCGCAGGTCCCGCACAATGGTTGCCCTTCCCTGTTGCTGCCCAGTAATAGCGTCGTAAACCATCATGGTGGTGCCTTTGACCGGTATGGCTTCGCCCGTTTTGAAATGACGGTAAGTCATTTCGCCGTTGTAGATGCCCGTGGTTTCCAGGGCTTTCGAGATATCGCATTGCAATCTGTCCCTTTCTTCCGGCATCACATATTCGCTGTTGTGCCGCTTTGCCGCTTCGAGGTTGTCGAGTCCCACCATCTGCAAGCCGGCAGCGTTGACGTAAGACACATAACCATCGGAATCGGAAAGGCTTACAAAATCGTTGCTGTTTTCCAGCAGGGCCAACAATCTTTTTTGTTCGTTTTGCGCAGCAAACTCTGGGCGCAGGTCGCGCATTACGGCACCGATGGCAATGGGCTCGCCGGTGATGAAATCGTTGATCAGCAGGCAGTTGTTTTCCAATGGAATGATCTCGCCGGTCTGCCGGTTTCGAATGGCAAACCGGCCGACCAACGCCCTTTTTTCAGGACGCGGGGAAGAATTTCGGTTTTCACAAACGCCAGTTGTTCTTCCGTATGAAACTGTGATATGGAAAATTGGGTAACATCTGCTCCTTCGTCAATGCCCAGCAATTTTCGTCCGGCTTTGTTCAGGTAGGTGTTTTTGCCATCCATGCCCAACACAGACATCAGGTCCACACTGTTGTCTACCAGTGTCAGCAGCTTGTTCTGTGCCGCTTGCGCTGCATATTCCGGGCGCAGGTCTCTCATGGTGACACCGCGAAAAAGAATACTGCCCGTTGCCGGGTCGTTGATGGTGATGAATTCGGCATGGCAGGGAATCTGGCTGCCGGTTTCAAAATGCTGCAGGTGAATATTGCCCGACCAATGGCTGTTGGTGAACAACAGCGGCAACACTTCTTGTTCAAGAAAGGCAAAATGAACGGGTGAATAAAATGCCTTCACATCGAAGTCGTGAACATTGGCGCCGGCATCTATGCCCACCAGTTTTCGCCCGGCTTTGTTGAGATACACTACTTTTCCCGCCGCCGTTGCCATTGCAACAAATTCGGGGGTATTGTCCACCAGTTTCAGCAGCATTTCCTGCTCCTGCCCATCCATTTTTTCTTTGGTGATATCCTGCACAATGCCCGACAGCCGGCAGGCAGTTCCTTCTTCATTAAAATAAGCTTTGCCTTTGGTGCGCACCCATTTGGTGGTGGTGCCCTCCGTTTGGATGATGCGGTAGTCAATGTTGTAAGCGGCTCTCAGGGCGGGTCGGCAGCGTCGGCAAATGCTTTTTTCACAAGCTCCACATCGTGCGGGTGAATGTTGTGTACAATGTTTTCCAGCGTCAATGCCTGCCCCGTAACAAAGCCATGAATGCGGCGGCAATGTTCATCGCAACGGGTGGCGCCGGTCTGCGGGTTGAAATCCCAGGTGCCCAGTTCTGCCGCTTCCAGTGCAAAGCGCATCCAGTCTTCGGTTTGTTCTTTGTCTTTCTGCAACCGGCTTTGCTCGGTCATGTCTACCACCGACCCGATCATGCGGATGATGCTCCCATCTTTAACAATGGTAAATCCTTTGTCCACGACTTGTGCATAGGTGCCATCGGCCCGCAAAAAGCGGTATTCATCGCTCCACATATCCGCCGCGGAGTCAATGACTTGTTGGATGTGCGTTACCACCCTGTCGCGGTCCTGCGGGTGAATGCGGCTTGCCCACCATTTGATGGACGGATCTTCTGAGGCGTAGCCGAAACAGTTGCGGAAGCTTTCGCTCCACCATACTTTATCGGAAACCAAATCCCAATCCCAGATAATATCACAGGTTATTTTAGTGATGGTATCAAACCGTTTTTTGATCAACTCCGTATCGCCGGCGCCTGTATTCATAGAAAAGTGAAAATAAGCCTTTTGTAAAAAACAGCAGTGCCATTATCCTGAATCTTCCTTCTGCTGTCAGCCAAAGGTGCAACTCATCAATAAACATTGGCTGACTGCATTACAACGCCGGCAGGGAACCGGCGCCAATAGGAGCTTGCACAACCCGGGGCAGTCAATTGGCTGCAATGTGCTACGCACCAAGAACAATGCAGAAGTGGCGCGGATAGAATACCAAAAAAAACAAACAGGCCGGGATGTTAACCAATGTTTTTGGTGCTGTATTCGCGTGGTAACGCTGAAAGCATATCGTAACCCAGCAGTTGGCAGTCTTTCGCAAAAGGCGGAAACGAATTGATGCTGTGCAGCAATTCCGCATCGTAATAAGCGAGATACCGGTCGCGGCTGTCGCTTAGCGAGCTGTTGAGATGCGGGATGCTGAGTCGGAGACCATGCTTATTGTGCAAAAAACGGGATACTTCCTGCATGCCGTCTTCGTAGCGGAGAATGTGGATGTTGCGGCAAATGTCTTGCGAAGCGGCAGAAATGCGGCTCACCTGGCTGCTAAACCAAAACGTGCTGCCCACTTCGCCATCGCGTTCGCGGGAACCTTCGGTGGACGGGTGTTTCAGTTCGCCCTGGAAAGCGGCGATGTTTTGCATCAGCCAGGGTTTAAAAGGCAGCATGTTGCCGCGGTTGGTGATGGCGTGCCCGGCATGAAACGGTTCTTTTTTGATGTAATGATACATGGACACCATTCGCTGATAGGGATTGCGAACTGTTGTGAACACGGTATATTGATGCCATTGTTCCGGGTGCTCGTTTTGGTAATAGGATGCGGTATAATGATCAAAAGACTCGTTGAACGCATGGCAGATGCTCCTGCCGGCACATTTGGGGATGTGAATGTAAATTATTCGGTGCTGGTGCGAAATCATGCCCGAAAATAAGGTACGGCTTCCTTGTTCCGGAAATCAGTGCATTAATTTTCGCTTATTTTCTAGCAGGATACCGGATTTGATGAAAGCAAATGTGTATTTATCCGGGTGTAAAGTAGGAAACACATGAGTCGATCGGGCAATGGAAGCGTTTTTCAACTTTATGGACAAAAGATTTCTGCGTAGGGGAGAGGATAGTAAAGCACCTGCCGCTTCCTGTCAAAAAACTGTTGTTGAACACTGCTCATCGAGCTACACCTGTCGAAATTCCATAGCAGCGTTTTCATTGTCTGGTGAAAAATAGCCCTGCCGGCGCAACATCCGAAACAGCAATACAGAACCCTGAAGTTATTAGTGTTTGTACCATCATTTCGCTTTACGATAACTCTAAAAAAAGATTTTGATATTAGAAAAAAATGTTAATTTAGTATCTCAACTCCATTTTTTCATTCTTCTAAACACCTCAACATGAAACGATTACTTGCACTCGTCTTCCTTGCTTTTACCATGACTGCCGGCATCACCAACCAAGCCAAAGCAGTTGACAAAATTTGTTTTACAGATGCTTATGGTTATCAGTATTCCATCACCAACATTACGATGACCGAAATGGGTAAGTACACCGGAACAGGCACCATTTCAAACATTACCTCCTATGATTGGGTCGCAACCATGACGGCAGATTTTTCTTCTGGTACCGGCTACGGAACAGTAGAAATTCATGCCATCAATGCACAACTCGATGGCTGTCAGAGCGGGTATGTTGATTCCTTTATTTATGTTGGTAACGCTACTTATTTGGGGAAAGGTTATTCGGGCAGCGGCACCTGGACCAACTACTGCAATGGCTATTTGCAGAGCACCGGCGAATGGAGTGCTCAAGGTCCGTGCGGCAGTTATAAATCTGTTCCCAAAAAGACCAAAGACTCTCCGGCTATGGTTAGCGGTAAAAATGCCGGCAAAAAAATCAGCACCGATGTGGTTAACAAAATTTGTTTTACGGACACCTATGGTTATCAGTACTCCATCACCAACATTACAATGACCGGAATGGGAATGTATTATGGAACCGGCACCGTTACAAACATTGGCACCTACGACTGGGAAGCCACGATGACAGCCGATTTCACAGCGGGAGCCGGTAATGGCGTGGTAGAAATTCACGCGATCAACCCACTTGGCGATAATTGCTTCAGTGGCTACACAGATTCATTCATTTATGTGGGTACAGCCACCCATGTGGGTGCGGGCTATTCCGGCAGTGGTACCTGGTCTAGCTATTGCGGTTCCGATGTGACTGCGGTTGGTGAATGGGCAGCGCAGGGGCCTTGCCCGGGCTTGCGTACGACACCGCCTGTCAACAAAACAGGTATAACACCTGCTTCCGCCAAAAAACCTGTTACGGAAGACAAGGTCTCTCTCAAAATTGCGCCCAACCCGGCAACCAATTTTACACAGGTCAGCTACAAGGTAACCACACCCGGCAAAGTGAACGTTACCGTTTACAATGCAATGCAACAACCCGTCAAAGTGCTGGTTAACGAAACGAAGCAGGCGGGAAGTTATTCTGCTACCTGGAACGCAACGACATCTTCGGGCGCTCCCGTACTTAACGGCGTGTACCGGGTGGTAGCCGTTGTTGGCAACAGCCAATATACGGGTACCGTGCAGGTATCGCGGTAAAAATCAGATCCATTTTAGTGCAAACAGGCTACCGGTTTTATATCTGGTAGCCTGTTTGTATGTATGGTTATTCCACTATGTCGTAAGTATAAGAGATGACCGGGAAATTGGGTAATGGAGCGGTGGAGGCATAGTGGGTAATTGCAGCTTACCATTTAGCTCATAAAGCTTTGGCGTTAATGAAATCGACATACTGAAAATATCTCTTTGAAAGCTATTGTTCTTTTGCTTATTTGCTGACCATCGTTTCCTGCCTTTGTATCGATAGGTGTGTAGATGCAAGCGGGTAATTTCTCAATATTCTTTTATGGGAATATTGCAGGTTCATGAATCGCAGGGTTTCTATTGATTCGGAGCATCACCTGATCTTTTCTTCGGGATGCACTGCGCGAACACCTCCCAGAATTTGGGGAAACGATGATAGTGTCACATCAATATCATTTCAAGTGTCAATAAGCATTGAGATAATCTACAGGCGGGTTGGATTTTTGCAATCGCCCGAATGCATGACGGATAATGAACAGGTATTTGCGAAATACGGATAATAAAATTCCGTCAAGCGCGGCTTGTTGCAGCTTATTATAGTTTAGTGTTGATGAGGTGCACTGGGCTACATTTATAACGTCCAGCTGGGTATGTGGTAAATTGAAATTCTAAAGTTGAAGAACGGATTACGTTTGCGCGTAATTTGCCAAGCCCTTGATGTATACAGTTGATGGAAATGAAGGGTTTTACTGAAATTTATCTACCCGGAGTCTGCTCACTACTTGCCATCCTTGCTTCCACTTTACCCAAGTATCTACTAATACACCCGTTGAATCAACAAATGGCGGTCTATCACCAAACTTACCTGCCCAATAAAACCTTGAATTTACAATAGCGACATTCTCAATCACATTCACGCTCATTTCGTAGTAGTGAACAGAATCAACTTTTAAATGTATCATCGCATTTTCCAACCATGTCTTTCTTGTAACCGGGGGGAAAGCTATGGTAAACGTCATCCAGTTTGAATTCAGGAGCTACAATTTTATTCAATGTTTGTTCATCTTTTTTCATCACCGCAATCATCCAGTCCTGCATCAGCTTTCTTATTTCCTCCTCGGTATTAGTTTTCTGATTTGGAGGTTGTGCAAAGCAGAATAAAGATGAAAAGAGTGCATTAATGAAGAGAATCTTTTTCTTAAAATGGTATTATTTTAAATAGGAATTTTCTAAAAAACTTTTAACTGCGCTCCAATTACAACCAACGAACAGGTATTGCTGATGGTTGGGTATTCATTGAACGTTCCGCCTGGCAACTGAAGCTCAATGTAAATACAATTTTTAAAAGTTTGTACTTCTGCTCAACAGAATTCCGTCAAGCCGGGATGATGCTGATAATGATTTGCTGCCGATTGCTCCAACGTCCAGCCCAACTATTTGCACTACCCTTTTTGGCTGTAGTTTACCCATTCGTTTCTTACCGTTTGGTAACTCCTTCTATAATACTAAAAGGAGACATAGTTGGTATAATTCGGGTTAAGGTTAGTCCTGCTTCATCGAATAATGCTTCATATTCCTTTTCTGTCCGTTCACAACCTGGTAAAAATTGCAACATTTGTAAATCAAGAAACTTGGCAGGAGACGGTTCATTGCCTTCAGGTACCACCATTTCTACCACTAATACCTTTCCTCCCTCGTTCATGGCTTCCCTGCAATTTTGAAGTATGGCAACACATTGCTCATCATTCCAATCATGGATAATGTGTTTCATTATTCT
>CAWGWV010000026.1:0-72729 GCA_963826385.1 uncultured Chitinophagaceae bacterium
CTTTGTACTTCTGCCGGATATCATCCAGCCATTGCAGGCGGTCTTCATAAAAAGTGCCCAGCAAGGCGTTCCACGATTCTTCTATCTGTTCATCGGCAAGGCTGGTATAGGTGTGGCTGCGAAAGCGGTCATAAAAATCGGACGCCTCTATTTTGCCGGTTTCCAGCGCTTCAAACAACTCGTTGGCGTGGCTTTGCGTATAAAACTCATTAAATTGGTGTACCTGCAGGTTGGTAAAGGCCCGCTGCGTTTTGGCATAGTCGATAGCCGATGAAAACGCCGCCGAGGTCGAAGATGATGTTGCGGACATGTTGCATAGTGGCAAAAATAAAGGCTGCCGCCAGTATTAGGTCTTGGAAAATTGGCGGATTTCTCTATTTTTGCGCTCCCGAATCACTGAAAAGGATTCAGGGCCTATAGCTCAGCTGGTTAGAGCACCTGACTCATAATCAGGGGGTCCCTGGTTCAAGCCCAGGTGGGCCCACATTAAAAATAAAGCAGTTATGTTGAATAAACTAAGTGCTTTTTTATTTGGTATCCAGTGCGGCTGCATACCTACCCGTAAGAAATAGTGGGCTTATAATTTAAACAACCGATCAATAGCTTGTTACAATTTCCAATCCTTGTTTGTGCGTGAGTTCTTCATACCCAGTGAGTTTGGATACATTGGCAATTCCGGATAAATCCTTATTGATATCAACCGTACCGGATAAATCTACAGAGTCAAGATAGGGAAAACAGTTGCAATATTACAATTGATTGCCGATGCTACCCGATAATTACAAGTAGGTGTTTTTTTACTGTTATCTGTCCTGTATTTTATCGAGAAACAGTTTCATGGCTGAAAATTTCTGAGGGGTTAATGGATAGGGATGCCATCATGTAAGCAAGAAGGCTTTTCAAATATAAGTTTCTTTAAAAAGCAATGCAACTCATTGTTTTGGCTACATGTTTTGTTCCTGAAAACATTGAAGAATGGATCGCACAGTTTGGAAAAAAAAGATAGGATGAACAAAAAGTAAATTTTGAATGTAAGGCAATCAAAGAGGAAAAAGTCCGGGCTTTGGCTGCAACTATTCAAAAACTCAAAAAGGGTTTGACCAGGGAATATTGGCTACTTTAAATTGCATACTCATTACAAAATACCTGCACAACTGCAGACAAAGCTGGTTTTACAGAAAAGGTTGCTGTATTCCCACGCTTCTTAGTCATACCCGACTTCGGTTGATGATCTCGCTCATGAATTAGTCTAAATCAACCAATCTATAGATTTGAAAACAGAGCTCATCATCCAATAGTTAACGCAGGGCCTGATTACTCTATGCTGATCATGGCTTTGATAACGCCGGTAGCGGGATGGAGCCAATGCGCAAACTGATCTTTTACCTCGCCAAACGCAACACGGTGCGTGATGTACCGGTGGGGATTTACCAAACCGCTTTTGATGCTGTCAATTACCTGTTCAAAGTCGGCACGCGTTGCGTTGCGGCTGCTCATCAGGGTGGTTTCGCGTTTGTGAAACTCGGGGTGGCTAAAGCTGAATGCCTGCTTTTGCAAACCAACCAATACATATCGCCCGCCATGTGCGAGGTACTGAATGCCGCCGTTGATTGCCGGTAAGTTGCCGGTTGCATCTATAACTACGGTTGCCATATCACCACCTGTTATTTGCTGTACAGCTTCCACCGCATTTTCGGTAACCGCATTAATGGTGTGGGGTAGCTGCAGATTGTTTTTACAAAAAGAAAGGCGGTTGTCATTCACATCAATGGCAATGACGTTTGCACCGGCAATGCGGGCAAATTCCAGGATGCCCAAGCCAATGGGACCCGCACCCATTACCACCACAAATTCTTGCTCCGCTACACCGGCTCTGCGAATGGCGTGCGCACCAATGGCAAGCGGTTCTGCCAGCGCCAGTTCTTCATGGCTGAGCCCTGCACCATGCAACAGCTTATCGGCAGGTACCGCCACATACTCGCACATGCCGCCGTCAATGTGCACGCCAAACACCTGTATGTGCACACAACAGTTGGGTAAGCCCTGCCGGCAGGCAATGCAGGTGCCGCAGTTGAAATACGGAATAAAAGAAACGGCTTCGCCAAGGTCAAATCCGGGCGCATAGCGGTTGTCAACCAATTCGCCAGAGAGCTCGTGCCCCAGGATTCTTGGGTAATTAAAATAAGGTTGCGTGCCTTCAAACGCATGCAGGTCGGTGCCGCAAACGCCAATGTTTTTTATTCTGATGATTGCCTCGCCTTGCTTCGCTTCGGGGATGGCAGCAGTGCCGTATTCAAAATAGCCGGGTTTTGTACAAACAAGTGTTTTCATATTGTCAATTGGCAGGATGGTTAAAGTAAAAAAAGCATGCGCTGGTTGGATGATTTTCCGGTACAGCAGCACTTTCGTTTGTGCCTGCCCATTATCCATTTTTGTGTCTTGCTTCCGGCATGTAATGGTGCGGCATTTGAGTTAAGTGGAATGTTACTAACGCCATTGCAAACCGATCTTTCAGTTCCCTATAAAGCGGCATCTCACTTTTCTTCGTTGCCGGAAGCCAATTGAAAAATCTGTTTCATTTCCACCCATTTTTCACCTTCTTTTGCCCAGGGCAGCGGTTGCTGATACGTCCACATCAGGGCTTCCCATTCCTGCACTTTTGGGTTGCCAGCATCCAGTTGTGCTTTGCGGGATGGGTCAAAGCAATCAGTTGTTTCCATGATCATTACGAGGCGGTTACCGGTACGGTATATATCCATATGCACAATGCCGGCGTTGAGAATGCTTTCCGTTACTTCCTGCCAGTTGTTTTCTTTTTTGTGCCAATATTCATATTCTGCTATCAGCGCTGCATCATCTTTCAAATCCAGCGTGAGACAATATCGTTTCATGGTCTGTAATGCTTGTTTAGCACATCAATGGTTTTTACTTGTTGACAGTATGGCTATTTTTTATGAACCACAATACCTGATTCTTCCATCCCAGGCAAACATCACAGCAAAAGAAACAGGAGAAGGTGCAACTGTTCACCACGCAACAAATGGAAGTTCTCTTGGTTGCTTTAGTAAAAAAGAAAGCCAAAAAAACCATGCTCAGTTTACTGTTCAACACCATTGATTTAAAGAAAAGAACAGTTGCCATCAATCAATCCTTCTGCTTTCATGCGGTTCCAAAATTTCTTTGGGATAGAGGCATTGGCAACGTCAATATTTTGCCTTGTACGCTGGGGCGAACTGCTGTTTAACGCAATGCTGCTAATACCGGGAACCTGCAAGCCAAAATAAATGCAGGCTGCTGCCGGTGTTATGCCAAATTCTTTGCACACGGTATAAAATCGGTCACGCCAGGTAAACAGTTTACGGTGTGCAGCATCTTCCTTTGTCACCAATTGATAATTGAAATAATTGCTGCCAATCAAAAAGCCACCATGAAACACAGCAGAGTTTACAACCGTTACGCCATCATTGTATAGCCGCTGCACAAAATGGAGCAATTCCGGCGGATGCTGATAAACCGTCAGGCTGTTTGCCAGCATCACCCAATCAAGCGGTACATCGTTGTAAATGCGCTTCTATCGTAGTCCATGTTTTGGCGCCAATGCCTATTTGCTTTACCGCTCCCCTTGCTTTCAAGTCCTGCAAGGCACGGTAGGCTTCCAAAATGTCGTTGTATCGTTTCTGTTCATCGTCCGCACTTTTTGCGGCAGCTAAATATTCGTCAGGATCATGCACCGAAACCATTTGCGGCGTGTACGTGCCAAGCAGGTGATTGCCTTGTTCAAAGCAAGCTATGATACCCTCGTAGCTGATGTTTTGTACCGCATCGTATTGCAGGTTTTTCCATACACCCGGCTCAAAGGTGGGTTCCGGCGTAGTGAGTGGTGTACGCAGCCAGCCAAGCTTGTTGCTGATGATAACTTCCTGCGGCGAAATGTTCAACTCCTGCAGGCACTTGCCCAGTGTTTCCAACGCCAGCCCGGCACCGTATTTACCGGCAGTATCAAATACGGGCATGCCATCGGCAGCCTCTATATAAGCGTTGATGATCTCTTTTTTCTGCTCGTATGGATAAGCTTCATAGAGGTTGCCCAGCAAACTCGTGCCTGCTATCACCCGCGGTAGCGTTATGTTATGTTGCATCAGGTATTCAACAATCGTTATACAAAATTGCGTTTACAAAAGAAACTGTTTTCAACCAATGGTAAAGACAAAACTGTTGTCTACACAATCCCTTTGATTTCAAATACAGCCGAGATATCGGTGGGCAACGTATCCGGTACAGAAATGACCAAGCCCCGGTTGCTGTTTTCCCATTTCAATGCATCATTATACCCCAGCAGGCGAACGCCGGTGGCGCCTTTTGCGGCAAGCGATTGTATCACCACTTCCTTTGTAGGAACACCCAGCGTGGTGGCATACAGGCTGCCGTTTTTTTGCACAAAACGAATGTCTTCTGCGGTAAACGGTTTGCCTTTGCCTTCATTGAATCCCTGCGCGCTGAGTGCTGCCGTTTCCTGCATGGCTGGACCTTCGCCCAGTACCGTCCACGGACGCGTATCGTAAATGCTTTCACTGTTGACCTTCATCCATTCCGTAATGCCTTTCACCACTGCCCGTTCATCGCTGTCAATAGTGCCATCGCCTTTAACCGGGATGCTCAGCAGCAGGTTGCCGTTTTTGCTTACCACATCCACCAACGTGTGGATAACAGTTTTTGCCGATTTATAATGATGATTTTCATATATCCGCTGATCGTAGTGCCAGTTGCCAATGCAGGTATCTGTCTGCCAGGTTTCGGGTTCTATGGCATTGCTTTGCCCGCGTTCAATATCCCACACCATGCATTTGCGTTGCTGCTCGGTCAATATTTTACCATTGATGACCGCTTCCAAAGAACCATGCTTTTTGATGCTGCTGTTATACATGTGCGCTGCTATGCGCAAGCCTGCGTCGCTTGCGGGCCAAAGCGGCAATGCGGTGTCGTCAAAATAAATGAGGTCGGGTTCGTATTTATCAATAAGCTCTACGGTACGGTTGTAAAATTTTTCGCAGTATTCTTTGGATGGTTGCGCTACGCCATTGCCCCAGTTCCATTGCTGGTGAATCATTCCATTGTCCCAACTGTTCTCGCTCAACGGGTGATTTTGCGCATACAATGCCTGCGGGTCGTAGCCATTCCACCACTTGCCGGCGCCCATTTGTTTGGTCAGGTTGCCATCGTACGGCACTCCTGCCAGCGGACCTTTTTTATCGTGGCGCTGCGCCACTTCCAGCCAGCTCCAGGCGTGGGCTGCATGCACGCTTACGCCAAAGTGCAACCCGTGATGTTTGGCGGCTTTTGCCCATCCTCCTATCAGGTCTTTTTTGGGTCCCAGCTTCACCGAGTTCCAGGGCTGATACGTGCTGTCGTAGTTGTCAAAGTTGTCGTGGTGGTTGGCAAGCGCCACAAAATATCTGGCACCTGCTTCCTTGTACAATCCCACCAGTTCTTCGGGGTTCCAGTTCTCCGCTTTCCATTCGTGAATGACGTCTTTAAAGCCAAATTTGGATGGATGCCCATATTTTTTTACATGATACTCGTACTGGTCGCTGCCTTCCTGGTACATGCCGCGCGCATACCAGTCGCCATACTCCGGCTGGCATTGCGGACCCCAGTGTGCCCACAAGCCAAACTTGGCATTCTTATACCACTGCGGTGTTTGGTATTGCTCCAGCGAAGCCCAGTCGGGCTTGAAGGGACCATCGGCAATGGCGTGTTGCCATTTTAATGCGGCAGCATGCGCAAGAGCACTTTTCATCCATACCGCAGGCATCAGCGCCATTGCATTTTTTATCAGTTTTCTCCTGTTCATGTGTATCTATCCTAGTGGTGTTTAATACAGTCGAATAATTAATCATATTTATCGCACAACATGCCGGTTGGTTAGACACAACCGGTAGAGTGGCTATCGGTGGGCGATCCACCCACCGAAATATTGATCAATTAAGTTGACAGTGTATTTAATATGGTTGAAAAATAATCATCTTTTACAAAAAGTCATTGTTAATAGCCGGGATTTTGCGTCAGGTTGGGGTTAATGTCCCTTTCCGATTGCGGAATGGGCCACAGCTCATTCACCCCTTTTTGAAAGTGGCGCGTCTGGTAAATGAAAAACCCGTTTTCATCCACCGGGTAAGCAGTATAATTAGCCGGGTCGTTGGTCAGCTTCATGCCGGTAAACTGCCTGTTTAACTTTTCTGCTGCCACGCCCCAGCGAAGAATATCGTAATAGTGCAGCCCTTCAAAGGCAAACTCCACTTCGCGTTCTCTCCTGATCTGCGCACGTAAATCTTCGGGGCTGATGGAAGCGCTGACAGGTGGCATGTTTACCGATGCCCTGCCACGTACCTCGTTGATGGTCGCATCCAGCAAAGACTGGTTGATAGCCGCGCCGGATTCCAGTTGACATTCCAGGTAACCCAGCAACACTTCTGCATACCGGATAAGTGTAAAGTTGCCGCCATAGTTCATCAGGTTGCCGGAGAAGGTAGAATCCATGAATTTATTGATGCAGTAGCCGCTCCAGTTATATTTGTTCATCCTGTCGGGCGAATCGGAGCCCGGGGCAGATACAAACAACTGTCCTTTGAAAGTCGTGCGGTTGTTGATCATGATGGTGTAATCCAGCCGCGGGTCGCGGTTGTCATATGGTGCGTCCGGGTTGTACAACGGCGACTGGTCAATGGTTTTGCCATCGGTACATTCAAATGTTTGTACCAGCTCGTTGTAGGGCGAAAACTGGTGCCAGCCACCCCATGTTTCGGGGTACATGTACTGGAGCATTACATGACCATAGGTGTCTTCCTGAAACTGAGAAGCAAGCACAATTTCTTTGCTGTTTTCGCCCGTTTGCATAAACAACTGGCGAAAGCCATTCTGATCTATCGCATAGGCACCTCTATCAATAATTTTTTTATACGTATTGGCAGCTTCGATCCATTTTTTATCTGCCATTTGCACCCTGCCCAATATCGCCAGTGCCGCGCCTTCGGTGATGCGTCCTTTTTCATTGTCGGGGCGGGAAGATGGCAGCGAAGGATAGCTTTCAGTTAACTCAGTTTCTACAAATTGCCATACTTCTGCCTGTGGGGTGCGGGTGATGGTATTGGCTTCATCAATGGTTAACGAATGCGTGGGCATGGGCACCGCGCCATAGTACAGGGAAAGATTGAAGAGTTCGTAAGCCCTAAGCGGTGCGCACTTCAGCCGTCATCATGGCTTTCTTGCTTTCCTCCATGGGTATTTCGCCAATGTGGTCAAGGAAATTGTTGCACTTCGCCAGCTTCCGGTACGCATTGCTCCAGTAAGCACCCACTACCCAATAAGCAGGATTAACGGTGCCATCGGTTATATGATCGGGAATCAGTTCTTTTTCCGAACCCAGACCAGCCATCAAATCCAGGTATAGCACCGAGCGTGGCATCCAAAAGGTTTCACCCGTCCAGCCGGCACCAATGTTATAGCAGCCGGTAAGCGCCAGTTGCGCATCTTTTTCTGTTTTCCAAAAGGTAGCATCCGAAATGGCATCCAAAGGCTGCTTGTCAAAAAAATCTTTTTTACAGCTACCCATTGCCACGATTGCCACAAGCAGCCATACAAAATAAGGCTTGCTTTTTTTATATAAATGATTCTCTTTTTTCACTTGATTTAAGTTTTTTGTTGTTGACAAAAATGATTGAACTGTGTTGCGTTAAAAGCTGGCGTTGATGCCGAACGTATAGACCGTGGTAAGCGGGTAAAACTGAGAGCCGTCGCCGGTTGCCATTCCCATCTCCGGATCCCATCCTTTGTAAAAATGATTGACTGAAAAAAGGTTTTGACCACTGAAATAAACCCTTACACGGCTGAGCCTTGCTTTTTGCAGCATGGAAGGAGGCAATGTGTAGCCTACCTGCAGGTTTTTTAGCCTTACAAAGCTGGCATTCCTGTTCCAGTAGGTAGAAGACATGATGGTGCCGCTGCCCATGTTCAAACTCGTTAGTTTGGGATACGCTGCATTGCGGTTGGGGTTGGCGGCTGTCCAGCGGTTGTCTACCTGCCATTGCTGTATCTGTCCGCCGTTGTAAAAGGCAAAGGCTGCATAAGAACCAATTTGTTTGTCGTAGCCACCCAGTCCCTGTCCCAATACATACAGGTCAAAGCCTTTGTAATCGGCAGTAAGGGTAAGACCATAGGTGTATTTAGGCACCGTGTTGCCAATCACCTTGCGGTCGTAGGTAGCGTTTACGATGCCATCGGGCACGCCATCGGGACCGCTGATGTCTTTGTAGCGTACAAAGCCCGGCTCTGCCGAATAAGGCTGCGCAGGATATTTGGCAATGTCGGCTTCATCCACAAACAAACCATCTGCTACATAGCCGTAAATAATACCCAATGGCTGCCCGACGAACAGCCCACTGCCAATGTCTTGCTGAAGCCCGTTGGCAAGTGAGGTAATGCGGTTTTTGATATAAGAGAAATTGGGAGAAATGCTGAAGTTGAACCTGCCCACCGATTCCCGGTAATTGAGGGCTGCTTCAAAGCCTGTATTCTTCACCGAACCAACGTTTACCGGCGACGTGGACATGCCCAGCACCGACGAAGTGGCTACGGTGTATAACACGCCCGTGGTATTTTTGTTAAACACATCCAAAACCAGCCCCAGCCTGCCTTTCAATACACTCATGTCAAGCCCTATGTCGGTGGTGGTAGTGGTTTCCCAGCTAATAGCTGCATTGCTCAGACGGGAAGTAGCGGCACCGGAGGCGAGCACCCCACCAAACGAATAATTTTGTCCTAAACTAACCAGGTTCTGGTAGGGATAAGTGCCCACATTCTGATTGCCCAGTTTGCCCCAGGAACCGCGCAGTTTGAGTTCGGAAATCCAACGGAAATGATCCTGTATAAAAGCTTCCTGCGAGATACGCCAGCCTGCAGAAAAAGAAGGAAAATATCCCCACCTGCCCGCGGAAGGAAAGCGGGAGGTGCCGTCTGCACGCAGGTTGGCTTCCAACAGATATTTGTCGTTAAACGAATAGTTGAGCCTGCCAAAATAAGACCGCATAGCCCATTCGGAAGCGGAGCCGCCATTTGACATACCGGTAGCAGAACCGGCATTGAGTTCATACAGCAAAGCCGTGGGAAAATCTTTTCTGAAACCGGTGAGATACCAGTCGTTGAATTTTTCTTCTGATACACCGGCTAACAGGGTTAAGCTATGTTCGCCAATGGTTTGGCTATACGTAGCCAGCGATTGCAGCGTTAGCTGTGAGCCTTGTCCAGCAGTGACACTCAGGTTGTTGGGTCCTACGTATTTATTGGCATCAAATTGAAAATCAGCAGCATAATCTTTGTTGTAATTGCTCCAGAAATTATAACCCACTTTACCGCTCCAGGTAAAACCTTTAAACGGCTGCCACGACAAATCGGCGCCTCCTAAAAAGTATTTATTGGTGCCGCGGTAAAAAGAGTTGCTTGCCAGCCATGCTTCGGGGCTGTAGTTGTCCTGGTAGCCATAGGTGCCATCCGATTTTAAGCCTGCGTAAATGGGTCCTTCGCGAACCGCAAAATTGATCATGCTGTTCATACCGCCATCATACTGCCGGGGCGAATGCTGATCGGCTGTATAGCCATTCAAGCTTACTTTCAATGTGAGATTATCCGTGAGTTTGCCATCATCATTCAGCATGAAGTTGTAACGCTTGTACCCGTTTTCTGCCACGATGCCATCCTGCGAAAGATAGGTTGCCGAAAAGAGGTACCGGTTTTTATCGTTGCCACCCATAAAGGCAACATTGTGACTTGTTTGAAAACCGGAACCAGCGGTAAGGAGGTTGTTGAAATGCGGCACATTGGGGTAATGATCGGGGTCTGACTGGTCTTTGAATTTTTGAATTTCTTCTTCGCTGTACACAGCCGAAGCGCCCATGTTGGCATTGGCTTCATTCCGTAGCGCTGCATACTCCCAGGAAGGCACGAAATCGGGCAGGTTGGTTGCTTCCTGCCAGCCGGCATAGCCGTTATAGCTTACCTGCAGCTTGCCGGTTTTACCACGCTTTGTTTCAATTAAAATAACGCCGTTTGCTGCACGGCTGCCATAGATGGAAGCAGAAGCCGCATCTTTTAAAATGGAAATACTGGCGATGTTGTTGGGATCCACATCGTTGATGGACGTAGCCAATCCATCTACCAGCACCAGCGGACCACCGCCGGCACCATACGAGCCAATGCCGCGGATGATGATACCCGCGCCGTTGTTGCCCGGCTGCCCGGATGACTGCGAAACGGTGACACCGGTAGTGAGCCCCGCCAGCGCCTGCGAAGCCTGCGTAATGGGTCGGTTTTCTATGTCTTTGGCAGACACCGTGGCAACCGACCCGGTGAGATTTACTTTTCGTTGTGTGCCATAGCCAACTACCACCACTTCGTCAAGATTGTTGTTGGTGGCTTCCATAGACACGGTATACGTGTTGGCAGAAGCGATGATAGCAAGTTCTTTATTGGCATAGCCAAGCGCACTGATGACCAGCACCGCGTTTTCGTGCGGAACCCGTAAGCTGAACGTTCCGTCACCGGAGGAAATGGTTCCCAGGGCAGTGCCTTTTACCGATACAGAAGCATTGGCAATGGGCTTGCTGTCCGGCGTTAACAGGGTGCCGGTAACAAGCCTCGTCGTATCTTGTTTAGGCGATGCCAGCACACTGCCCATACAAGCAAACAGGAGCAAAGCGCTGAACAACATTTTCATAAAAGCAGCATCGATGATTTTAGATTGCATAGTTGATGATTAGAAATGAATGATGAATTGTTGAATGGTATGGAAGATGATGTTGTTTTTTAATTAATCCGTGTGTAACAAGCAATTTTTAACATTGATGCATGGATGATTTTGAAAACATCGGTTATGAGCTATGCCTAGCATTTTCTATTGATGCAGAAGTAGCATTGCATTCTTCCTAATTTTTTACAACCTGCACCTCAATGTGCATGGTATCATTTGTAGCGTATGATGATTCCCGGCTTGTACATCAAGCGATTTGTTTCACGGGCAACAGGTTCTTTAAACCAATGCCCGTTCATTCACAGCATTATACAATACCGCGATCACTGCAGTTGTAAAAAGCCAGGTGTGTTGACTAAAACCAGCATGATGTTACTGCAATCCATCTTTATGATGCAGGTTGTAAAAATTGCCGTGTTTGTACTTAAGCCCTTATCATGACTCGTTTTCTATATAGTTGTCGCAATCGGCACAATCGTTTGTCTGTAACAACAAAAGTATCGTAGCCACATAGGAAAAACATTACACGGAGCCGACTTTTGCTTATACAAATCCGACTTTTACCGATCTTTGGTTTCAATAAATAACCTGTATGAGCAAACGAATACTGAAGCATTCCTTTACGTTGCTGAATGTAGATTATGTGCAGCTGGATGAGAAGTGGAACTACCGGAATGTGATTAGTCCTTATTACCGGATCTACCTGATTGATGGCGGGAAAGGGGAAGTATTTGGTCAACAGTCAACCTTGCTATTGGAACCTGGTTTCCTGTATGTTATTCCAAGCTTTACGTTGTGCAACCTGAAGTGCACTGATTTCTTAAGCCAATATTTCATTCACTTCTTTGAAGAATCGTCAGATGGCATTTCCTTATTTCAAAACAACCGGAAAGTTCTGAAAATTAAAGCCGCTGATACAGACGTGGAGAATTTTAAAACGGTATTGCAAATCAATCCCAACCGGAAAATCAACCGCTCCGACAATCCCAAAATATACGAGAAAATCATTTATTACAAAGAGTACGAAGCGCTGAACAACAGCCAGAGCGAAGCTACTTTTTTAGAAACCCAGGGCATCCTTTTGCAGCTTGTTTCCAGGTTTTTGCGCGCTGCCGGTTTTCAGCAAAAAGACACCAGCACCATCCCCTCGCGGGTGGTGGAACTGATTGGTTTTATTCAGCTCCATTTGAATAAAAACCTGACCGTTGCAGACCTCGCACAAAAAGTAAACCTGCATCCTGATTATTTCTCCCGGCTGTTTATGCAGTTGACCGGCGAAAGACCGTTGCCTTATATTCATGGAAAAAGAATAGAAAGAGCGCAGTACCTCATCACCACGTCAGACATGCCATTGTCGCACATCGCCGAAGAAACAGGCTTTAACAATGTGCCGCATTTTACAAAAATTTTTAAAAGAGTAACGAGCCTGACGCCTGGTCAGTACCGGCAACAAAACCACTCGGTGAACATGTTTTGAGTAACGGGTGTATTCCATACCAAAGTTGTGGTGACCGGGTTTACAAATCAAAGGTGGCAACAGCAACGTGGGTACTGCTTATGCAAGGCTGCATTGCATCAAAACCGTCTGTACACCAGCTCCCATCTTTCGCCAGAGGAAGGCCGGTTATTCTTCGTCTTCACCCACTCTATATCTCAAGACGCTGAGAGATATTTTTTTCAAATTCAACAACATCGCCATTGCTCCCAACTATAGCCGAACTTGCTTCATCCGTGGCGACAACAGGTGCATGACCAACCACGCCAGCAGGTAAGCACAGCCACAAATACCGAAGATGATGTTGTAACCCGTACTCAGCGAGCCAAGTGATTTAAAATAATCCAGCAATACCCCGATGAATAGCGGGAACAGGATACCGCCGACAGACCCTGCCATGCCGCCAATACCCACTACCGAACTCACTGCTTTTTTGGGAAACATATCGGACGCCGTGGTAAAAATATTGGCACTCCAGGCCTGGTGCGCCGCCGCCGCCAGGCTGATGAGGGCAACGGCCGACCATACCTGCGTGGTATATTGCACAAAGATGACGGGGATCACAAACAAAGCGAAAATGAACATGGCTGTCTTCCGTGCTTTGAACACCGGCATACCCCGTTTAATAAACAACCCCGAGAGATAGCCGCCGAGGATGCTGCCGAAACTTGCCGTGACATAAATGGCAGATACATAAATCGCCGAACTTTGGATATTCAGGTGATACGTGGTATTGAAGTAAGACGGAATCCAGAACAGATAAAACCACCAGACAGGATCGGTCAAAAATTTACCGAACACAAATGTCCAGGTCTGCCGCACGGCGAGAATCTTCGCCCAACTCACTTTGTCGTCATTCTCGGGTTCTGCTTCGGTCGTGTCGCTGTTGATGTACAACAGCTCGGCATTGCCCAACCGCTGCTGCCGCGCAGGAATGTCGTAAAAAATGAGCCAGAACATCAGCCATACAAAGCCGATAACGCCGGTCCAGATAAAGGCTTCGCGCCAGCCATAACCGGTATAAATCCAGGCAATAAGCGGCGGACCCGCAATGGCGGCTACATTGGACCCGCTGTTGAATATGCCGGTGGCCAATGCCCGGTCTTTTTTGGGAAACCATTCTGCGACCGTCTTGATGGCGGCGGGAAAATTACCCGCCTCTCCCAGTCCCAAAGCGGTTCGTGCCATGCCAAATCCAAAGGTACTTTGGGCAAACCCGTGCGCCATGGCGGCGAGGCTCCAGATGATGACGGAAACGGTATAGCCGACCTTCGTTCCGATGCGGTCGATCAGCCGGCCAAACAAGAGCAACCCCAGCGCGTAAGCGGCTGAAAAAGCCATGACTATCGAGCTGTAATCTTTCTCGCTCCAGTCGAACGCTTTTGCCAGGTCGTCTTTAAGCAAGCCTATCACCTGCCGGTCGAGATAGTTGATGGTGGTGGCAAAAAACAGCAGCGTTACAACCACCCACCGGTAATTTCCCGTTGGCTCGTTGGAAGTGGAGTTTGGAGAGGATGGCGCAGTTCGTATCATGGCAATTCCGTTAGATTATTTCCCTGTTTACAGAAATCGTTTGTCAGGCAGCGATAGCAAGGTAATGAATGACAGGCAGATCGTTGCTGCGCGCATGTTGGCAGCTGTTCCCTTAATTGAAATTATGCCGGTGGCAATTGCGTTTCCGGTGTCAATCATCACACCGGCAGCAGGCACAACAGCACTTGTATGCAGTTACAAACCTGCTTCATGCTACTTTCCTTTTTCGGTCATCGTGGTTCAATATTGTGAACATAACATCCGCTGCTAAATGTATCTGCACCAGGCTATACTTTCGTTACGCTTTCTTCAGACACTGCTTTTTCTTCGGTTAACGCACGCCAGCCAAAGTACTGCGCAGCATTGTGAAAACAAATGTCCCGGATCAATTTGCCGGTCCATTCGATATCGTCCGGCAGTTCGCCGTTTTCGATTTCGTCGCCAAACAAATTGCAGAGCAACCGCCTGAAATATTCATGCCGGGGAAAAGACAGGAAGCTGCGCGAATCGGTGAGCATGCCGACAAAGCGGCTCAGCAATCCCATGTTGGACAGAGCATTGACCTGATTGGTCATGCCCTCTTTCTGGTCGAGAAACCACCAGGCAGCGCCCCATTGCATTTTGCCGGCTACGCTGCCGTCGTTGAAGTTGCCGGTCATGGTTGCCATCACTTCATTGTCAGCCGGGTTCAGGTTGTACAAGATGGTTTTGGTAAGCTTGTCTTTTTTATCCAATGTATTTAGAAATTTAGACAACGGTTGCGCCTGCAGAAAATCGCCGATTGAATCACCGCCGGTGTCGGCACCCAATTGCTGCAGCATGCGGCTGTTGTTGCTGCGGATGGCGCCAAGGTGATACTGTTGCACCCAGCCTTTTTCGTGGTCCCATTCAGCAAAGTGGACGAGCATGGCAGAACGAAAAACACGCACTTCTCCTGCCGACAACTGCTGCCCGCTCCTTACTTTATTAAACAGGCTGGCAACTTCCTGTTCGGTGTAGTCTTCGGCGTCTATATTCTCCAATCCATGATCGGAAACACTGCAACCGTTTTGCGCAAAATAATCGTGGCGCTTCCGGAGTGCATCGAGATAGTCATTGAATTGAAGGATAGAAGTACCGGCACTTTTTTCCAGCTTGTCAAGGTAACGATGAAAGGCAGCGGCATCGGTTACGTTCATCGCCGCATCGGGGCGAAATGCAGGCAGCACGGGTATTTCAAACCCATCTTTCTTCAGCTGTTGGTGATACCGCAGGTCATCTACCGGGTCGTCGGTCGTACACACCAGTTTTACCTTCATTTTGCGCAGCAGGTTGCGAACGCTGTATTCCGGCGAGCGCAGCTGTTCATTGCATTCGTCATAGATTCTTTTCGCGCTTTGCTTGTTCAGCAAATGGTACACGCCAAAGTAGCGCTGCAGTTCGAGGTGCGTCCAGTGATACAACGGGTTGCGCAACGTATAAGGCACCGTTTCTGCCCATTTTTCAAATTTCTCCCAGTCGCTTGCCTTGCCGGTGATGAAGTGTTCGTTCACGCCGTTGGCACGCATGGCGCGCCACTTGTAATGATCGCCGGAGAGCCACGCCTGCGTGATGTTGTCAAACTGCGTATCGGCAGCTATCTGCTGCGGCGGCAGATGGCAGTGATAATCAATGATGGGCATCGGCGCTGCATACGAATGATAGAGCAGCTGAGCTGTTTTGCTGTCCAGTAAAAAGTGGTGATCCAGAAATGGTTTCATACAAATAGGTTTGACGGCACAAGGATCAAAAATAGTCTGAATCGGCTAACAAGCTAATGCCCTGTTTACAGGAAGGAATACCATCGTCCTGTCAGAACAGCCCCACTTTGATGCAAGTCTTCTCCACTTCTCTGTTGTGTCATTTGCCAATTTGCCCTTGCCGGCATTGCTGTCAATGATGGTTGTACCGCTGGGACGAAAGCCCGGCTTCGCTGATGGCTGCCGCAACATTTTCCTGTATAATGATGTTCATGTAATCAACCACGCGCGCCGCAAACCCTGGCAGTTGCAGCAGGTTGTTGGCCCCACAATTCTTCATTGGCAAGAATGGTGTTGGCAACGGCTTCCGCATCCTGTTGCTGCTGCCACACTTCGCAATAATAGCCAGCGCGGTTATCGTTGATGGCATAGGTTCGCCCATTGCTCCACGCAATATAAATTCCCTGCGTTGCTTTGCTATTCATGAACACAAGATGAGCGGCAAAACCCAACGCCATGCGTTCGGGAACCCTGCCAAACCGCTGGTAGAAATTGATGAGCAGCGGAACATTGCGCATCGCCATTTTGGAAGAATATTGCAGCGTGATGTTCATCCAGTGGTGTTCGATAAACGGGTTGCGAAACCGGTCAATCACTGCTGCTGCAAAGGCTTCTTTTTGTGCCCCCGGAATGGAGTCGCCGGGAATGGCCGGTGCAATTTCATCGAGCATCAGCGATTGAAGAAAAGAGGTAAAGCTTTCGTCCCTCATTGTTCCTTCTACGGTCATATAACCGGCAAATATTGTCAGCCCGCAACAGAAGGTATGCGAGCCGTTGAGCAGCCGCAGCTTGAGCTCGCGATACAAGGTAATGTCCGGTGTAATGATCACCGAATCATCAACGGCAGCAAAAGACAGGACGCCGGTTGCCCTTGCATCGGATGTTTCAATTGCCCACAAGCTATACGGTTCCGACATGATGAGCAGTTGGTCAGTATAACCAAGCGACGCTTCTATTTCTTCCTGCACCCCCACCGGCGGCGAGCCGGGCACAATGCGGTCAACCAACGAATTGCAGAAGATGTTGCTGTTGTGCAGCCAGTGGACAAACTCACCCGGCAGGTGGTTGTCCTGCGCCAGCTGCAGCACGATGTCTTTGAGCTTTGTTCCGTTGTCAATGATCAGTTCGGTGGGCACAATGACGAGCCCCTTGTCATCCGCACCACCGAACACCTCAAAACGACGATACAAAAACGACAACAATTTAGCAGGAAAAGAAGCCGGTGGCGTTTGAAAAATGCTTTCATTCACATACGAGATTCCCACTTCTGTAGTATTGGAAATCACGAGTTGCAGGGCTGGGTTGGCAGCACATTCCAATACCGTATTCCATTCATTTGTTGCGCTCAGAACACGGCTGATGGCAGCATTGACAATGTTGTATTTGACCTTCTCTCCTTTCTGAATGCCACACACACAATGGGTATATAAGGCATCCTGCTTTGCAAACGCATCTGTATCGCCGCTGCCGGTCGATTTCACCACCACGATTCGGCCATTGAATACACCAGCTTTGTTGGCTTTGTCTATGTAATAACCGGGCAGCCCGCGCAGCAAAACGCCGGTGCCAAACTGTAATACCTTTTCGGGCAACCGGAAATAAGATGCCTGCGGTATTTCTGCGTTGGTAATGCGTGGTAAAATCGTTTTTGACAAATGCATATTCGTATGGATTGATGTTCGTTACAGATGTATGGAGCGCTTGTTATTTTATTTGGATTGATGGCTGAACCACAGCACTCAATCTTCTGCTACCCGGTAGTGGTCCGGTTCGGCAGGCAGAGTTTGTACCTCCATGTATTTGTGATACAACCACCAATCGCCTATGGCAAACACAATGCCTATGGCACTTCTGGCGTTGGCGATCGGTGGGCACAAATGTATTCTAATCCGGGTAGCCATTGGGCATGTCCTATGCCATCAGTAAACAACGCCGTGCTTCTCCATTCTTTACCACCAGGTGAATGATGGGCAATAGAAAACCGGCTATCGACATAACCGGTTTGAATTGCTATTTGTAAATCAAAGGATCCAGGTAAATGGCTGCTATTGTTTTTACAGCCATTGTTCATTGGTCTTGTTTTATCAACAACAAATGCGGCTGTGTTCACCAATCGCAGCACTAAGGCAGTTGAAACAAATGCACGCTGAAAATTTTCATGAAGTTGCCTTCGGCGGGCATATTCGCTTGTATGCCGAGGGATACCTGCGTTTCGGCAGCCAGTTCGAACGTGATTACATTGTTGGCAAATCTTGAAACGTTGGCATACGCCAATGCCTGCGCAGGCACATCGCCAACGTCGGGCAGACTGCCGGCAGCCGCCACGGTCATGTATTTGATGCCGCCATCGGAGCAATCGCCCGCTTCTGCTTCAAAGGAATATTTGCCGGCGGGCAGCGTAAACGTCTGGTAGATTTTGCCATTGGGCACTGCCGGCATTCCCCACCATGCTTCTATCGACAAGGCTTTGGAAGGCAGCCACCCTCCGTTGTCAAGACCGCCAAGATCGCCACCGCCATTTTTCACATCATCGGTTACCGTCCAGTCAGCCGGCACCTGCCAGCGGTCGTTACCGCCATCAGAATTGGCAAAGTTGGGACCGGCGTTTTTGATGTACTGCGAGGTAATTTCTGTTTTCACACCGGCCTGTGAGGCGGTGGCATAAAAAGTATCGATGCTGGTGCTATCGGGCAGGTAAAACGTACTGAAACTCAGCAAGCTGCCGGATTGGTAGTCAGGCAAGGTAGTCACTGATTCTGCGATAGGGACTAATTGGTTCACCATATCGCCATTGGAATTGGTATAGGAAACCTGCGTGCCTCGTGCACCGCTGCTGGCATCGAAATCGCCCCAGGTAAGAACTGCGTTTCCATTTTTGTCCAGCACGCCGCTGGCGATGGGACGGTTGATGAGCCCGGATTCGTAGCGGCTGCCATACACCGTACCCGAAGCAATCACCGACACCGAATGATTGCCGGCGGCGTCAAAGGTCACCACTTCAAACGTGTGGGCGCCTTCGGCAAGCCCACCGATGATCTGGTTCAGCGTATCTACACCGGTGCTGCGGGTCACCGGCACCAACAGGGAATCGGCACGGCTGTCCCAGTAAATGTGGGCAGACGTAATTTTGGAATCTGAGGCAAAGAGCCCGGTTACCATCACCCGGTTGCGCCCCGATTTCACTTCCAGGGAATCCAGTTTGCCGGTATAGGAAATTTCGCCGCCGGTCGGGATAAACTTGTCTTTGTAGTCGTCCATTTTGGAGCAGGACACGATGGTGAACACTGCCAAAGCCAGTATCAGGAAAAGATTGTATTTCATGTTGAATTAATGTTTAAAAAACAGGACCAACCGCGATGGTTGTTTCATAACGATATGTTCTGCAGCTGCTTACCGGGGGTCGCCATACACCCCAATTTCGTTGATGCTTTGGGCGGTGCCGCCGGCAAAGTTTTCGAGGCATCGGATGCGCATGTACCGCACTTTCGGCGCGGTAAGATCTACTTCCCAGTTAAAGCCGGCTGCGGCTGTTGCCTGGTCATTGGCATCATCGGTACCATAGGGCAAACCCGATGGTTTCACCACGGTATAGCTGCCCAGCAAATGCCAGCTGTTGTCCAAAGCACCGCTCAGCGATGGATTGTCGGAACCATAGATTTCAAATCGTTTCATGGTAGAGAGATAGTAATACTTGGTGCCTTCGGGAAACGGACGTATCCACACGCGGCTGATTTTTGCCAAAGACCCGAGGTCGAAGGTGACCATATGCGGCGCGTCGCCGCCATTTACCTGGTGGGTAAAGCTGGTCCATGGCCAACCCAGCTTGCCATCCCACGCATACTGCAGGGCGGCGCCGTTGGTAACCTGCGGCGCATCGCCGGGCAATACAAACGTGGCGAATTTTGACTTGGGCAGTTCCATTTCAAACAGCGGCTTCACAGATTTGAAGAGCGTATCGGTCAGGTTTCCCCATTTGTCTTTTACTACAAAACCAAAGGTAACATCAGACGTATCGAGACCGCGGATCTTGGATTCGATGGAATCGGTGCTGGTGTACACGCTTTTGTCGTTGTCCAGCTCAAATTCATTCACCACATTTTTTTTCAACACCAGGATGGAAACATCGCCTTTTTGCCCGTTGAAGGCAGTGAGGTTGTACCCGCCAAATGCAGATACCACTTCAATGCTTTTAAACACTTTCCAGATGGGCGCTTCTTTTGGTTTCACCTTTACCGTTGTGGGCTCCGACAGCACTTCGCTGCGGCTCACGGAATAGAGTTTCACTTCGTGTTCCAGTGTATCGGCAAAGCCATCGACCGTAATGGAAGTGGAGTAATAAGATGCTTTTGTTTCCACCTGTGCCCCGGTGGTGATGGTGTACACGGCTTTTACATACAACAGGTTGGGGTCGTTGGGCACTGCATACGACAGTACCGCTTTGCCGGTTTCGTTGTCCACGCTGATGTTGTTTACCATTTCGGGCACGGCGGTGCTGTTGCCCAATGGCTTGTTGTCTTCCATCTTTTTGCAGCCGGCCACCAATGCCGCAGCTGCCAGGAAGGATGCAAAAAATAATATTGACGATTTCATGATTGTGTTTGATTTACTCGTGAAAAATATTACCAGCCCAGGTTTTCTACCAGGTTTGGATTTCTGCGCGTGTCGTAATTGCCAATGGGCCAGAAATAATCCCGCGGGGCAATAAACCGCTGGTTAAATACGATTCTTTCCTTGTAATAGCTATCGGCGGTTTTGGCAAAAATGTTCCAGCCGGTAATGTCTTTGTTCAGCTCATCGCCGGCTTCTTTCCAGCGTCTCAGATCCCACAGGCGTTGCCCTTCAAACAAAAGTTCGATGGTAGCGTTCCCGGTGGATGATTTCGCGCAAGCCCGATCCTGCGAAGCATATTTGATGGCACGGATGGAATAAGTTGCTCCAGGAATCAACTGACGCCTTTCAGACCGGCGCGGGCTCCGCACCTTGTCCACATACTGGATAGCTGAGACGACCCGGCGTCTACTTCGTTTTCGGCTTCTGCATACAGCAGGTACAAATCGGCCATGCGCTTACTTCCGGCCAGGGATAGCTGCTCCATACCGGATAAGCGAAGTACCCCTGGTAGTAGATTCCCAGCTTACCAGTTTTTTAACAAAATAGCCGGTCTCACTCCAGTTGGTAAAGTGGCCAAAACCTGCTTTTTCGCCATTTTTGGCTTTTACATAAAAGGTATCCCACATCGCTGCTCGTGTCGTTGCCGTCTTTCATATACCATACAGAGCCATCAAAGCCCAGATCGGCATAAAAACGGGGCTCCCGGTCAAAGTTGAGGCGGGCTGTTACAAAACCGGGTTCAATGTAAAACCGGTCTTTAGGCCGTAGCTGTTCGCAACTGCATCGTAATGGGCGAAGTTCAGCGTTTTATCTTCATCAATCGGCACGCCGTTTGTGGTATAAAACAATTTGGCTATTTTGATAGGCGGTGCCCATACACCCTGTCAGCTGGAACCGGTCGGTATTGGTACCTCTTTCCATGGGCGGCATGCACAAGGCTTCATTTGCAAAATACATTTGCGAATTGCCCCACACATGTTCTACTCCCCAGCGTTGGGTTACGGCATTGCGGATGTTCAGCTGTGTTTTGGTGGTATCGCTCAGGTGATACACATCGTTGGTATAGGTGATATAAGTGAAAAGTTATTGGTTTCTGCCGATTCCATGGCTGCTTTTGCCGCATCTCGGGCTTTTACCCATTTGTTGGCATCGAAAGTTGGATTGAATAACGCCACACCGTCTTTGTCTTTAAAGCTGGCATAGTCGGGATTGCCATTAAACAGCGGGCTGGCAGCCATCACCACAGTTTGGCTTTCACGGCTAAGGCAATAGGCTTGGTGGCTCTTCCCAGTTCGGTATTTTCGTTCTGTAATACGTTCGGGCAGCCGGGCGGCGGCGCTATCGAGCCAGCCGGAAATAGTATTTACACAGTCATCCACCGGCATCCGTTTTACATAACGGATTCGGCAACGTCGGCATCAACAGGTATATTTTGGTTGATGAGCGGGATAGGCCCGTACATACGCAGCATGTAATAATGATAATAGGCTTTCAGAAACAATCCTTCGCCAATCCATCTGGAGCGTTCGGCATCGGTGTAATATCGGGCACTTTGCGCAGGGTCTGTCATGTTTTGAGAAAGATGTTGCAGTTGCGGATGCCATTCCATATTTTCTGGTAGTCAAACCGGATATTGCCGTTGCCGCCTTTGCGGGTGCCTGCCCATTCGTTAAAGTAGGGATCTGAGACATTTTGCTGTCCCTGCGCTATTCTGAAAGCCGCATGCCAGTAGGTCTGGTCGCTTTGCGGATACCAGATTTCATCGGCAGAGGTAAGGCCGGCATTGTACCAGCCATCGCCATTTTTAGGCATATAAGAATAACAGGTAAAAAATATTTTTCAGCTTCTACCCGCAACTTAAACACATTGTTCAATGGTGGATACATTGTCCGGCACCACATCGAGAAACTTTTTGCAGGAAGAAAGACCGGCTGCCAGTGCAAACACCAGCACAACGGGCAGGTTGTTTTGCGACGCAGGCTATGTAGAATAGTAATTAATTTTCATGATAAATTTACTTTAAAAATGATGTCGGTGTTATTAAAAATTGAGTTGTGCGCCGATGCTATACACCGATTGAACGGGATAACCCAAGGCCATTGCCCCCCATTTCCACATCCCACAGCTTAAAGCTGCTGAGGAGGAACAGGTTGGTGGCAGAAAAATAAATCCGGGGTGCCTTTAGACTTAAGCATTTTAATATCGGGAAGGTATAACCCATGTCTACGCTTTTGAAACGCAGGAAACTGCCATTGCGCATCCACCAGGTAGAAGGCTATGTTGTTCGAGTTGACCCTCCAGGTGCTTAGCCGTGGCCAGAAAGAATACATGTCGCTGGTTGTCTTCGCGACCAGTGATTGTCGGCAATGACCTGCAGCAGGTTGTTCTGGTAACCGCCGTTCATGGTAAAATGGCTGTATGGCATCGGGGTTAATAAAGAACGAAGAACGGGCAGATCCCTGGAAATAAAAACTGAAATCGAAACGTTTGTACCCCATGGAAGCACCAAAGCCATAGATAATTTCGGGCTGCTGCGGGATAACCGATGGGCACCATGTCGTCGTTATTGATCACGCCATCGCCATTCACATCTTTGTATTTGATATCGCCGGCCAGCAGGCCATTGTCGCCAAACTGTACCGGTGAGTTGGCCACTTCTTTCTGGTCAATAAACAAACGCTCGGCAATGTAGCCCCAGGTTTGTGTAATGGAATGGCCTGTCCTAGACAAATAGACAACGATGGACGGATATTGAATTTCATCGGTCAATATGTTTTTGCTGGTGGCATAGGTAAAGGTTCCGCGCAGGTTCGCCCACAAATTTTTGGTGATAGAACGCTGGTAATTCACTGCCACATCTACACCTTGTGTTTCGGCTTTGCCATAGTTGGAAGACGGTACTACTACAAACCCGTACGCTGATTCGGTAGAAGATTTTGGCTGCAGAATCTGCGAACGCCATTGCTTATAAACATCTACCGTAATGTCGAGCCCGTTGAACATTTTTAAATCCATGCCAAGGTTGAATGATCTCGACAACTCCCAGGTAATGTTGTCATTGGCATACCGGGAAATGGAAACACCCGGCCGGTAATAGGTGCTGACGCCATCGTTTCTGCCAAACGAAGCGCCAAAGGCATCGTTCAGGTTTACATTGGACAGGTAAAAGAACCGGTCATTGATATTACCGATCTGATCGTTACCCACCAGCCCGTAGGTAGCCCTGAATTTAAGATCAGTAGATCCAGCCTTTCAGCGGACGAAAAAACTTTTCGTTGGAAATGCGGTAACCTAATCCGACAGATGGGAAAAAACCATAACGTTTGCTTTCGGCAAACCGCTCGGAACCATTGTAGCCAAAATCGAATTCTGCCAGGTAGCGGTCGTCGTAGCCATAGGTAAAACGCCCGGAAACGCCCTGGTTCCGCTGCGGCAGAGAAGCGGTAACACTTCCGGCATTGCCGGTTTCGTAGTTTGACAGGTAAGAAATGAGCATTGCTCCTACGTTGTGCTTTTGCGCAAAGAGTATGGTTGTAATTGATGGAGCCTTCCAGCCACAACCGCGAATCAATCACTTTGGCATTTTCAGAATACCCCAGGTATTCTGTACCCACTGTGCCTATGGAAGTAGGACCGCCATCGTTCAACACGCTGAGGCTATAATCCTGCGTCGTAGGGTCGATGTTGGCTTTGTAATAGAACGGATTGTAGCTTCGCTATACACCATAATAGGAATACCTTCTCAGGTAGCCCATGGTACGGAAGCTCAGCCCCGGTGTGATGAAGTTCAGGTTTTGCTTTAGCTCAAGCTGCGGCTGAATGTTAGACGTTTTGTACACATGTATATCCTTTCACCATTTCGGCATAAGGATTCAGATACAAGGTAGAAGTAAGTCCGCCGCTGTTGAACGTCTGGTTTGACCCAAACAACGGATGCTCGATATAAGGCAATTTGGATTGCGGATAAACAGCGGGGAACATTACCGGGTTGGCATTTAGAGCGTTGTAAAAAGTAGCCGCGCCGCCGCCAATGGGTCCCTGGTAGTCGTCAAACTGACCGTACATGCGAATGATGAGTTCCGTTGAATTGGTTAGGTTGATGTTGATGTTGGTGCGGATAGAATAATTTGCCAGCTTGATGTTGTTATTAAAGCTGTTGATGGGATTTACTTTCAGCACGCCATTATCCAGGTTGTACGTGCCGGCTACAAAATACTTTGCCCTTGTACCGCCACCGCTTACATTGAGGTTGTAACTCTGGTTTAGCGTGTATTTTTTAATCAGTTGGTCCAGCCAGTTATTGTTGGGATACAGTGCAGGATCATCACCGGCGATGGTGTGGTTGATTTTGTTTTGCGTATACGGCTGAATGGCCAATGGCAGAGCGCGTTACAGCGGCTTCGTTGGCCAGCTGCATATACGTAATGTTGTCTGCCAGCTGAAAATTGCGGGTGTTGGACGATACCCGGTTTTCGGCCCGGAAGTAGAACTGCGCCGCGCCTTCTTTACCCGAACGGGTATTGATGAGCACCACGCCATTGGCACCGCGTGCGCCATAAACCGAAGCGGCGGCAGCATCTTTCAACACCGAAAAATCGGAGATGTCATCGGGTTGCAGGCGCGCCATATCGGTGGGCGACGATTCTACACCATCTATCAGGATGAGCGGATCCTGCTTGCCTGTGCCAAAGGTGGACAAACCACGGATGTAAAAGGTGGAATTGTTGGTTCCCAGCCCCGGTTCGCCACTTTGCTGAAATGAAATCATGCCCGGAATTCGGCCTGCGAGCGCGTTGGTCAGGTTGCCGGTGGGCGTCTTTAGATCTTTTACATTCACCGTTGTGACGGCACTTACCATGCTGCCCCGTTTCTGGGTACCGCCAAAGCCTACCACGGTTACCGAGTTTAAGCCGTTGTCAATGGCTTTCAGCAATGCATTGACGGTGGCGCGGCCGTTGATGGAGATTTCCTGGTTTTCGTAGCCAACGATGGAAAACACGAGCGTGCCGTTGGCAGGCACTCTCAGCGAATAACGCCCGGCAGAGTCGGTCTGCACGGCTCTTCGCAGGTCCGATTTGAGCTGCACCGTAACACTCTCGAGGTTGGCAGAATCGGAAGCCACCTTGCCCGTAACGGTGATTTCATTGTTTTGAGCTGTCCCTTTCAGTGCCATGCACAGGAAGAGGAACAGGACAGGCAATTTGATGATCATACGCACGAGGCATGATTTTTTTTCAGTAAGCATAATTATCCTTGGTTAAACATTTTGCAGGTAAACAATTGTTATTGGGTCGTAACGCACGAACAGCACTGAGGATGTAGAAACATGGCGGGGACAGCCGGTTGCAGAATGGCAGAGATTTCTTCATATACGGGCAATAAAAGTTTATACAAGCAATATACTTGACCATGTGTGGGAACACAAGGAGCGCCCACACAGCAATCGCCAAACAAATGGCATAACAAGCAGGAAAGTCTGTTCTTTCTTCTTGGTTTACCAGTAAATGTTGAGCAGCATTGTTTTTTTTATTAGTGGAAAGATTACGTTTTATGATGAAGCTGTAGCAGCAATGTATGTCAATGGCACCGCCTCTTTCTACACGTGCGTTTTGCTGGCAGCCGGTTGCGTTCTACACAAGCATTTTGAAAATACAGGAATCAATTTTTGGCATGGTCAATCATTATTTTTGAATGCTTTAACAAACATAAAAAAATAATTGTAAATAATACATTTATTAAAAAACTTTTTGAAAAAATAATTGCAACAATTACACTTATCCACATTTTTGAAATGGCGGTACTCCTGCGAAGCATGTAAATGCTGGCAATTTCATATCGAATTTTGTTGACTGTAAAGCTGATTAGCGGCTGGTTAATCCGTTGGTATTCATCCCTTTGCAGGTCTTGCAACAACAGGCAATCAATGAAGCGATCAATATCGTTGCCCCGATTTTGCCCTGCACCATTGACTGTCAATATTGATCAATGTCAGTTTGTTCCTACACTGATGGCGTGCGCGGTTTCAGGAAGTGCGTACTGATTTTCGGGATTGGCACCCACATTTATCCAACTTCAAAAGTTGCCACGACCAGGCGATACATTGTTTGCCTTCGCCCAGGTAGAAGAAACGCCAAGTGTTGAAACTCTTTGCACCTGGCACTTATTGTTCTTCCACGATCTTCATGCCCCATGGCGGCAAATCCATCCTGCTCTCCATGGCTATTGTTTTATTCGAAAACAGTTCGGTTGCCTTCCGGTAGGGATACACGAAACTTTGCGGCTGCGCCGAATAATTGAAATATTACCGAATGGTTTTTCCCTGCCCGTTCACGCCCGATTTTACAATCATGGGAAATTGCAATGCCTGGTCTTTGCCCCACAGTCCGGCGCCTTTTACTTCGTTCGCCAGTAGCTTTCCGGTTACGGCATTGCTGGTGATACAACCGATGTAAGTGGCGGTTCCTTTACCATACTTGTTTTGGGTAATCGCCGCGTAGTTGCCCCACACCGGGTGATCGTAATACGCCAGCACTTTAGCGGTGGTGGGTGTGATCAGTTCCATCCATTTGCGCACTTTGTTCTCGTCGGGACCTACGCCAAACGGATCGCCTTTCAGGCTTACGGAGTTTTCAGGATTGGTAAACTGGCTGTAAGAAATGCCACAGGCTTCGCTGATGATGCCGGGCTGCGGCACGGTCCTTACTTTCACATATTCGTTGGCAAAACCCGACTTGAACGTATACACCACGTGTCCCCCGTTTTTGACGTATTGATTGAGGCGGTTGAGCAAACTGTCCGGGGCAGCATAAAGCGCAGGCACCACGATTAGTTTGTATTGGTCCAGCGTGTTGCTGACTGACGGATCTATGAAATCGACACCTACATTCATGCGGTACAATGCATCGTACATCGGGCGCAGGATGGTATTGTAATTTTCACCGCCGATGGCAAAGGAGTTGAACCCGGTTAACGCTTCATTGCTAAACAAAATGGCTACGTTGTTTTGCTTTTTCAGGTTGAGCAGGTGCGAACTCAGCTTGCTGAAATCGGCGCCAATGGTCATCGCTTCTGTGTACGTTGGGTTGGGTGCAAAGTCATGGCTCAGCAAGCCTTTCCAATATGTTTCAGCCGAATTGTGGATGGAATGCCAGTGCCAGTATTCCACCATGTTGGCACCCGAAGCGAGGTGGCTGAATGCCTGCAGGCGAAGCTGTCCGGGAAAAGGAACCCATTCGGGAAATCCCTGCGCTTCGGTTTCCAGCACGAAGTAATTCTGACCGCCTTTCATTGATCGGGTCAAGTCGCCGCCAAAAGAAATTTCGGTTCCGGTTAGGTTGTATTGTGTCGGGTGATAAATGTCAATGCCCGCGATGTCCAAAGCTTTGGCTGCCGCAAAATGATCGACATCGGGTTGTATGCCATACGAAAAGCCACGCCAATCAAGGTCGAAGTTGTGGGTAACAAACTGGTTTGGCTTTTTGTATTCCTGTACCAGTTTTGCCTGCCACGCCAGGTAATCTGTCACCAGTTGCCGCTGAAATTTGGCAAACTCATCGCTTAGGCTCGCGTTGATGCTGCCATCTACCGAAGGAAAATCATCCCAGCTGTTGATGCGGTTGCTCCAGTAGTCAAGTCCGAACGCTTTGTTCAGGCTGTCGAGCGAGGGAAACCTGTTGCTTCGTAGCGCACAAACTGCGCCTGCACATTGGGTCCGCTGTGTTCCGTACGATTTGGTTTCGTTGTCCACCTGGTAGCCGATGATGGCGGGATGGTCTTTGACATGGTCCAATATTGTGCGGATCACCTTTCTCGGCTGCTGCCGGAAGTGCGGGTTGGTGATGTCCATATTTTGCCGCGCGCCGTATTGGTTTGGCCCCCGGCTGGTGGTCGCCAGCACATCCGGGTATTTTCTCACCAGCCAGGTCGGCACGGCATAGGTAGGCGTGCCAATGATAACGTGAATACCGGCATTATGCATGGCATTCAGTACCCGGTCAATGTGCGAAAAGTCGTACACACCTTCCTGTGGCTCCAGGGTACTCCACGTCTTTCGGCAATGCGCACCACATTGATACCGGCATCTTTCATCATCTGCACGTCTTTGTCGAGCCGGTCGTAGGGCATGTATTCGTCGTAATAGGCAACGCCGTACAACAACTGATCCGGCGCATATTGCGCAGCCGATGGCAACATAAATCCGAACAGAGAAATAAGGATGAAAAGAAATGAACCAACCGTTTTTTTCATGGCAATATAGTTTCTCTGAATAATGCGATGGCGCCAGAGGATGAAGTGCTGCGTACCGATCGCTGTGTTGTTTCAAAAAGATTGTTTTTGGAATCAGAAGCATGGTTACATTAACAGGGCAGCGTTCCCCCAATCATTTATCAAAAAAATTGGCGGAACGCTGCCCGCCACAACTTATTTTTCTTCAACAATCCTGACGCCCCAGGGCTCTATCGTCAGCGAATCATGGGTGTTCACCGGCTTTTTTCCCGTTAATTCTATACCGCTGCCAAAGGGATAAATCACCGGTTTGCTTTCATCGGAATAGTTGAACAAATAATGAATGAGTTTGCCTTTGTCGTTGACTCCCGAACGGGCAATCAGCGGAAAATGCAAGGTCTGTGCAGGTGTGTTGATACCTGCATCTGTCACCGCCTCTGTGAGGATCGACTGCATCAGTTCATTGCCCGGCACGGTACCTATGTAGGTAAGGCTTCCTTTTCCAAACTTGTTTTTCAGTATGGCAGGATATTTTCCCCAGTGTTTGTCATCGTAAAACGCCACCGGCGTAGCCGTTTCCGGGATAATGTATTCTGCCCAATCTTTCACGGTATTGTTGACACCTGCATGATAAGGATCGCCTTTCAGGGCAGTGGGTTCGATCGTTCCAAATTCCTGGTAGTAAAAACCGCATACCGCACGCAGCAGCCCCGGCGCGAGCATGGCCCGAACGGTGGAGTTTTCGTCGGCAAAACCGCTTTTCATGGTGAGCACTACGTGACCGCCTTTGGCGACGTAATCATTGATTTTGCGTAGCAAGGAATCACCTGCGATGTACAATGGCGGAATAACCAGCAGCTTGTACCGGCTGAAATCATCGGCCGGCAGGATGATGTCTGCTTCCACATTTTGTTTGTACAACGCAGCATGCAAGGGCCTCACCCACTGATCCATATACCCGTTGCCACTGGTATATTTCATAAAGTCGATGCCGTAATAAGAATCGTGGCTAAAGAGAATGGCAGCTTCGTTGTTTTTTTTCAGGTTCACCAGGTGCGTCCCGATTGCCTGAAGCTCTTTTGCCGTTTTGGTTACTTCCGCATAGGCGCGGTTGGGCTGCAGGTCGTGGCTCAACACACCTTTCCAATAGGTTTCCTGCCCGTTGTGGATAGAGTGCCAGTGCCAGTACTCCACCATGTTGGCACCCGAAGCGAGGTGGGCATATACATTCATGCGCAATTGCCCGTCGTAAGGCGGCTTTTGATTGTCTGACGACCAGCCAATGGCTTGCGCGTTGGTCTCCGTTACGAGGTAGTTTTTTTGTTTTACAGATCGGAAATAATCGCCGGCAAAAGCAATCTCGGTGCCGGTGAGCCCATCCTGCACCGGGTGATAGACATTCACCGCCAACACATCCATGTATCTGGCAGCAGCCGGCTGATCCACTTCCTGTATGGAAGGCATAAAGCATTGGGTGACAAACTGATCGGGACGTTTGTATTCATCCACAATTTTGGTTTGCCAGGTAAGGTAATCGGTAATCATTTTCCGTTTGTAGCGTTCCCACTCCAGTTTGTACGATGGGCTGGTTGCGCCATCGCGGGTCGGGAATTCTTCCCACGCATTGATGTTCATGCCCCAGTAATTGAGTCCCCACACTTTGTTGAGGGTATCCAACGAAGGAAATTTGTTTTTTACATACCGCACAAACCCGGTGAACACATCATCGTTGTTGGCATTTCCCGACGTGGTTTCGTTATCTACCTGGAAACCGATGATGGCGGGATGTTTGGCAAAATGTTCCATCATTTTGCGGATAATGCGTTCGGAATAAAACAGGAAGGCGGGGTTGGAAATGTCCGTGTTTTGCCGGATGCCGTAGTACGCCTGCCCGCCCCGCGCATATTGAGCCAGCACTTCGGGATGCTCGTGTGCCAGCCACGCCGGAATCGAATAGGTGGGCGTTCCCAGGATCACTTTGATACCGGCCTGCTGCATCTTGTCAAGGATACGGTCCATCCAGGCAAATTCAAAAGTGCCGTTTTGCGGTTCGTACAAACTCCAGGTACTCTCGCCAACACGAACCACCGAAATGCCCGCGTCTTTCATCATCTGCACGTCTTTGTCGAGCCGGTCGTAAGGCATGTATTCACTGTAATAGGCAACGCCGTACAATACATTGCTAAATGTTGACTGGCTGATTGCAGCCACTGATAAAAACAGGAGCAGAACGGACAAAAATGCAGTTTTGACAAATGGCATAACATCAGTTTATCAGGTACGAAAGGCTAAAATAACAAACATCTTAGATCAAATGTAATTTCTACATTTACAAAAGGGGTGTAAGTTCTCTATTGTTGTACACAACCGGCAGCAGGAACAAAACAACCCCAAAAAGAGTTACCGGTAAGTATTGAATGGTTTGCCCACCACCAGTTTGTCGCCCGATAGATCTACTTCAAACAGGTGCGGGATGCGGCGAAACCTGCCGTTGACGCTCCTGTGGCTGTGTAGAGACATCAGCCAGGTGCCGCCAAACGTTTTGAACAACATGCCATGCCCATAATTGGGCGGGGTAACGGGTTCTTTTTCCTGCTGCCATGGCCCATCGAGCGTGCCGCTTTTAGAATAGGCAACGCCCTGTACATATACATCGTAAATCCAACTCGTCCAGATCATGCCAAGCCGTCCCGTTGCTGTCCTGAAGACGTATGGACCGTCGGTCACTTTATTGGGTTGGTCGTTGCCGTTGTTGTCTTTCTCCCGGCTCCAGGGCGAGTCGCTGGCACGAAACAATACGTTGCCGTTGCCTGTTGTGCCGCTGAGGTCAGGTTTCATCTCTATTTTCTCCACGGTTCCATTCATGTTTTGCACCCATTCGCCGCAGTAAATCATGTATGGCTTACCGTCGTGGTCTGTCCACAACGTGGCATCGAGCGTAGATTGAAAGGCAGGCAAATACAACGAATCGCTGACGGGCACAAACGGACCATCCGGACGGTCGCTGACGAGCACATGGCTTGCGCGCCGTTCGATGGGAGATCCGTTGACCGTGTCAATGATGATGGCGCTGTTGGTAAAAGTGGCGAAGTAATAATACCTGCCGTTGTAAGGATGAATTTCGGCAGCCCAAATCATTGGGCGGGCACCCATCCACGATGTAGAATCGGTTTTTGCCACTACGTAAGGCCCATCCCAATACTGAAGGTCTTCGCTCTTCCAGAGCAGGCCGCCCGTCCCGGTCATGTAGTACCTGTGCGTAGCTGAATCTGCGAGGATAAACGGATCGCTCAGCTGTATGGAATCGAGCGGAATGTGCTGCCGGATGTTGTGCATTCTGCCAGTTTGCGCCTGTACAATAAGAACGGGGAGCAAACCATACAAAATGGATAAAACAAGTAATTTCATCTCTGTAAATTGTGTGTAACAATGAAAGAATTCCGTTGATTCGTTTCTGCATAGGTAAACATAAAGAGCGTCACCACCGGACGCCATGCCAAATCTACAAGGCAATGCTTAGCGGCGGCAGTCCTTCTACGGATACGGTTACAGTTGCGGCACTGTTGAATTTGCCTTTCATCACATACGCCAGCAGCTTACCATTTTTTGCTTTGCGGTGGTTGGCTTTGTAGTCTTCGTGACTGGTGGAGCTGCCGCTTTCCAATCCCAGCAACGTTGCATTGCCCTTAACGGCAACCATCACTTCACTATCAGCCCCCGGCACCACGATTCCCTTATCGTCTTCAATACTGATTCTAACCTGTACCAGACCTGTTTTGCCGGTGGTATCTTTTTGCAACAATGCTTTGATTACGGATGGCGTGCCGGCTGTTGTCAATACATCTTCCACCGTCGTTTTTCCATTGTTGTAGCCAACGACTTTAACCTTGCCGGCTTCGTACGGAACTGTCCAGTAAAGAATGTGATTGCCGGCCTCTGCCAGCTGTTTTCTGCCCAAAGATTTTCCGTTGACAAACAATTCGGCTTCGGCACAATTGGTAAAACAATTGACCCGCAAGGTATCGCCCGTTTGCCAGTTCCAGGTAGGCTCGGCGCGCAGGTGCCGCCAGATGTTTTTGTCGTCTTCATTGGGTGCTTTGGTCGCGCCGATATAAATCATTGGTTCATTGCCCCACAGGCTTTGCCGGAAATAATATTCGGGTTTGGGTAAACCGGCAAGGTCTATCAAACCGGCACCATTGCTGCGTTGCGGCCATTTACCGGCTTCGCCCAGGTAATCGATGCCCGTCCACAGGTATTGCGCCGAGATGTATTGGTTGGTATCCACCGCTTTCCAGGCACCCAGCGCCATCCCGTTTTCGCTGCCATGAATGATGCGGTCGGGATATTTGGCATGGTCATCGGCGTAGCGGTATTCCTGGTAGTTGTAGCCCACCCAATCAAGATTGCCAGGGTACGATGTGGTGTTCGACATTACCACGCCTGCCAAAGCAGCCGTTACCGGGCGCGTGGTATCGTATTGTTTTACCACCATTACCAGTTGTTTCGACAATTCGCCCAACCGGCTGGCCGGCGGATGATCTGGCAGGTAGCCTTTGCCATAAATCTGCGGGTTGTTGCCGGAATCCAGCACCGGGTGCGAATACGGATCATTGGGATAATCAATTTCGTTGCCGATGCTCCAGGCGATGATGCCCGGGTGATTGTAATTGCGCAGGATCATGTCGCGCACATCTATGTTTGCCCAGTCCCTAAAATATTCATGGTAACCGTCTTTTCCCGGCGTGCCTACGTTCCATCCATTGATCCATTTGTTCTTGCCCGTTTCCCATTCGTCAAAAGCTTCATCAATCACCAAAAACCCCAGTTCATCGCACAGGTCGTACAGGTAATCGGCGTGCGGGTTGTGGCTCATGCGGATGGAGTTGCAGCCCAGTTGTTTCAGTGTTTGCAGCCGGCTGCGCCACACTGCCTCGGGTACGGCTACGCCAAGTGCGCCCGCGTCGTCGTGAATGCACACGCCTTTCAGCTTCAGGTTTTGATGGTTGAGAAAAAAACCGCTGTCGGCATCAAACCGCAGGCTGCGGATGCCCGTTTGCGTGGAATAGGTATCCATCGTTTTTCCATCGGACAGCAGCGCAACCGTTAAGCGGTACAACGAAGGATTGTTCACCGACCACAACTGCGGGTGGGAGATGCGCAAAGACAGGTTGGCGACGGCGCTGTCGGCTTTTGCAACCGTCAGCTGACGGTTTTGTTTGGCTACAACATGTCCCTCCCTATCCTGCAGGCTGCATTGCACGGTAATGACTGCATCCTGATTACCCCTGTTGCTAACCATCACCCTTGTGTTTGCATTTGCTTCGGCAGTCGTGATAGCGGGCGTAGAAAACTGCACGCCCCAGGTGGGTATGTAAATGGGTTCTTTCACAGCCAGGTATACATTGCGGTAAATGCCCGAACCGGTGTACCAACGTGAATCGGCAAATTCGCTGTGATCTACCTTAACGGTCAATACGTTTTTACCGTTTGCATCGAGGTATTTCGTGAGTTCGTATTCAAAAGGAATAAAGCCATTGGGGCGGTTGCCCAGCAAATGCCCGTTGAGCCAGACCGTGCTGTTTTTATACACGCCGTCGAAATAGAGAAAGACGTGCTTTGCCTGCCAGTTTTTGGGTGCCGAAAATACTTTCTTGTACCAGCCAATACCGCCGGGCAAAAAGCCGGTCGCGCTTGCCCATTCTTCGCTGAACGGACCTTCGATGCCCCAGTCGTGCGGCAGGCTGACGGCGCGCCAGCCGGTAGTATCAATGGCTGCCGTTTCAGGCGATGCGAGGTCGCCTTTGTGAAACCGCCAGCCGTCGTTGAACAGTATCTGCGCCGGTGATGTAAACTGGAAACAGATTAAAATAACAATGGTCAAGATTCGTTTCATGTAATTCAATTTATAAGTCAATGATTCGTGAGTGTTTGCGTTTTATTACAGCATTCACTAAGTTCAAGATGAGACAACATCCCTGCTTGTTCATGGTTGCCGTGGTTTGATTACCTGTAAGCGGTCGTTGTTTTTGGAAATGACAATAAGCAATGTTTGCCTGCCTGTAGTTATCTCCGCCACATCTCTTACATCGCCATCCGCGATGATGCCAACAGGCGCTGAAACCACCGGTTGCCCCAGGGTTTCATTCCACTGCAGCAGCATCCCTTTGCCGGCGTCTTCCCTGCCCAGCTGTACGCGAAAAGGGTAGAAATTACCGGCAGCAAAGATTACCGGTTTTCCATCTTTGTTTGTACCGGTTACGACAGTGCCTTGTATGGGAGAAAACTGCGCGGCAACCGGCAGCTCGTGTAAAACAAACTTGTTTTGGTTTGTCCGTTCAAGCCAGCAGTTGTTCAACTGGAAAACCTTCAATGTCTGCATTCCCTTTTGCTGATCAGGTGTAAAGATGTCGTTCAGCGTGGCGGTGGCATAGTCTTTATAAAACAGGAATCTTTTTTTCAGCGCGGGCATGTCATCCAGCAACTCGTTGCGCGACGGATAGGGATAACTGTTGCCACTAATGTAATAGCTCAGGATGCAGGTGGTGGTGCCGGTATGCATAAAATCGTTTACCGACAAAGTCATGGGTTGCTGATTGGAAGCCTTTAATTGGGTATTGGGTGCCAGGTTGCCCAGCAGGAAATCTTCATCTCCATCTCCGTCTATGTCCACCGGCTCAATACAAGTCCACAGCCCATTGGATTGCTGCAAACCGTATTCAGCCGTTCGGTCAATCAATTTGTTGTTTTCGTTGACAAAAACCATCACCGGCATCCATTCCCCGGCAATGATCAAATCGGGAAGTTTGTCGTTGTTTACATCGCGCCAAACAGCAGAGGTAACCATACCGGCGTGTTGCAAGGCAGGCGAAACAGTAGCGGTTACATCGCTGAATTTTATTTCCCCGTTGGCAGTTTCGTTTTGCAACAAATAAGAGGTCGGTGCAATACCATATTTACCCGGCACCAACCGACCACCCACAAAAATATCCGGCTTGCCATCTCCATTGAAATCTGCAATGGCAACGCAGGCTTTGGAAGAAGTCAGCGGAGGCAATGCATTGGTAGCTTTTGCAAACAAACCTCTTCCATTGTTCACATACAGGCGATCCTGTAAAGCCATTGTGGCGGCATTTTCATTGCCGCCACTTACTACGTACAAGTCGTTGTCGCCGTCACCATCGGCATCAAAAAACACTGGCTGAATGTCTTCGCAGACACTATCGGCCATCCATGGCTGAGAGGAAGATGATACAAACCGTTCTGCTGTTTGCTGCAGGTACAACCTTGCCGGCTTGCCTTTCGGCGCGCCAATGAACAAGTCTGTCAGCCCATCGCCGTTGACATCTGCTGCCGCCATTTTAGGTCCTTGTTTAGACAACTGCCATGGCAGCAAACTTTCCTGCTTGTAATCGACAAATTCGTTTTCGGGCTGAAAAAAACCGAGACCGGATTGCCCCGTAACGTCTGCAAACAAAACGGCGGGACCGGTTGCCTCCCTGGTGAGGCTATCTGTAGTTGCCGACGCTTTGTCAATCGTGAGCGTTCGATTGGCACTGATGTTTTGCAGGGTTGTAAAGCCGCCGCCCGCCCAGCGAACCGTTAGTGTTTCAATGAGCGAATCGTTACCCAAACCAAAATGCACCATTGGCTGCATCGAAGACAAATAGCCGCGCACAGGCTGCAATTCTGCTACCTGCATTTTTCCGCCATGCGTGATGCTGATGCGGCTGCCAACCGCGCTGGTATTGCCGCCATCGCCTTTTAAAAGGATGTTGAGATAACGGGCGTGGGCAATGTTGTTGTTGCGATATACAGAGGCGCGCTCACCCATGTTGTTGATCACCAAATCGAGGTCACCATCATTGTCCAGATCGGCATAAGCGGTGCCCTGCGAAACATTGGCGGTATGCAAACCCCAGTTGTCGGTTACGTTTGCAAACTGCAGGTTGCCCTTGTTGCGGAACGCATAGTTGGATAACCTGGTTTGCGGAATGCTGTCAATGAGTTGGTACAGGGGCGCGTTTCAGCCGTTTTGCGCCAGGTATTCAGCGACTCCGTAAGTCTGAAAATCCATGTTGGAATAGTCGCGCCAGAAACCGTTGGTGACGAACAAATCCTTGTAGCCGTCATCATCCAAATCTGCCAGCAATGAAGACCAGCTCCAGTCGGTGGCGGAGATGCCGGCCAGTTGACCGATCTCAGAGAATTGCGGGTTGCCGTTCCGTTCCGCTCCCCTGTTCAGTTGTAACGTGTTGCGCATGTTCTGGTGCATGTAGCCACTGTCCACGAGGATGTTGTACTTGTCGTATTCATCGGGGCCACGCAATACCTTTTGCCGGTAATTGTCTTCGGGCCACATGTCGGGCACCACGATGTCTGGCAAACCATCGTTGTTGTAATCTGCCACATCGCAGCCCATGCCATATTTGGAAATGTGTTGCAGTGCTTCTTTGGTAACTTCTCAAACGTGCCGTTGCCATTATTCAGCAGTAAAAAATCCTGTTCTTCATAATCGTTGGTGGTGTAGAGGTCGGTGCCAGTCCGTCGTTGTTGATGTCGGCGGCTACCACACCAAGCCCGAAATTGTTGCCGCCGCCCGCGATGCCGGAGACTGCCGATACATCGGTGAAATGCCCGCCGTCGTTGCGAAACAAATCGTTGCTGTACCACGGGTGCCGCTTGTGCCGCAGCTTGTAGGTATTGACGAGGGGAGAATAAAACAGTACGGCATGATTCAACAAAAACATATCAAGATCGCCGTCGTTATCGCAATCGAAAAACACAGCCTGCGTGCTGTTGGTGCCCGGCGCATCGAGCCCGTATTGCGCGGCTTCATCCACAAAATACGGAATGCCGTTGCGCAGTCCTTTGTTGATCAGCAGCTCGTTTCGGCGGCTGTTTTCGTCACCGTTCCCCGAATAGCAAACATAGATGTCGAGCCAGCCGTCGCCGTTGACATCCGCCATGGTCACACCGGTTTTCCAGCCTTCTTTTCCCGCTGCATTTGCAGCAGCCGTAATGTCTTCAAACTGCAGCTTGCCTTTGTTCAGGTACAGCTGATCGGGCTCTTGATTGGCCGTAAAAAACACATCTGGCAATCCATCGTTGTTCACATCGCCAACGGCAACGCCGGCGCCATTGTACATGTATTCGTAGGTAAAAATATTCTGCGTTTCTGTTTCGGTAATGTGGTTGGCAAACGCGATTCCGCTGTTGTAAGACACATCGGTAAACTGTTGCGCAACCGGCTGCCGGCATGCCGCTGCGCAAAGCAATAGAAAGGAAACGATGAAGGTTGGCAATCTCACGTGATGGATATTTGGGTCATGGTGTTCCGGGTGTAAATGTCATTCATTCTTTACAATTCAGTGATTTGCCATTGCTGGTTGGCACCGCCATTGCGATACCATTGAATTGCACTGCCACCATTGTCTGTGGAGCCGCCGTTGATGTCGAGCGACAAATTACTAAGCTTGTTGAGGATGGTATAAAATCCGAATCCAATGTCCACTACCTGCCACTGCTGGTGACTGTTGCCGGTAAGGGTTCCCTGAACAACCGGGTTGCCGGCATCGGGCGAGGCATTACTGGTTTCCAGCGCTTTGCCACTGTGCAGGTTGGTGATGGAAACCCAACCGTTCTCTGCGATGCCCAACTGCCATTGCTGGTTGGTGCCGCCCCAGTAATCCCACTGGATGATGGACGCACCATCGTCCAGCGCGCTGTTGTTGACGTCGAGCGATTTGCTGCTGTTCCGGTTGATGATTTTGTAACTGGCAGAGGTGGCAAAAGAAGCCAGAGGCTGCACAATGGTTTCTTCTCCCCATGCATAACGCAGACGACTAAGCCCGGATGCATTGCTGGCGGTAAGGGCTGACCCTGAAAAAGCAAACATGCCATAGCTATCGTTGGTACGCAACCCCGGCAGATCAATTCCACCCATGTCCAGGTCGTGCATCCCGTTGGTCATGCCCTGCAGGTAGCTTACTTCGCGGTCGGTACCGGGAGCTTCTATGTAGTCTTTGTCGCCTGTCATGGGCACCCCAAATTCGGTAACAATGGTGCGCGCAGGATCGCTGATTGCCCGGATGCTTTGTTCCCAATCGGCAGCCGTTTGTTTGCCGTTGTCGAACCAGCTGTAAAAATGAAAAGACAACAGGCAACTATCAAACCGACTGTCACTGCCCACACCGTTGACGTCGGTGGAGTAGCCAGCTCCATCCAGTACAATTCTTGCTTTTGGCATGGAAGGATAATGCGATAGAAAGGAAGCATACAAACTGTTGAGATCGGTGAGGTTGTAGCCATGCGGTTCGTTCATCACTTCAAAATACACATTGCCGTTTGCGCTGTATGCGGTGGTGACGGAGTCCCACATCCGCCAGAAAGAATACGTATTGTCTACCAGCCCGTCTTTAGAAGTAGCGCCTTCCCAGTAAGCCAGCACCACTTTCATATCCAAATCCAGCGCTTTGTCAATCGCCGCTTTGTACGTTTGCCAGCGGTTGCCCTCCGCGGTGGACGGATTTACGGGCAGGCGAACGGTATTGGCACCAGCGCTTTTGAAAGCCGACAGGATGGTATTGGCTTTGGCCGCCACCGCCACTGCATCGTCGGCCGCAGTGGTGCCCGACAGCACAAGGTCATCGTCGGCAAAGTTGTCGCGCTCATCGGCCCAGTTTAGCCCTTTGAAATCAGTTGACATAGCAGACGTGGCAGGTGCAAAAACAACGGGTATCACCGGCAGTGCCGAATCTTTGTCTCTTTCTTTTTTACAACCAGTCAACAGGAGTAAAAGAACTGCGGGTAACAAACAGCTAATCGCGCGCATAAGATGGTCGTTTGAATTTTTTTGATTTATTTCATCACGACGGTGGTAACACTTTTCGCCGGCAGCACAATGTTGTTCCCGGTTACAGTCCGCTTCGCAAGGTTGTTGGTTGCATCGGTCGTGTACACGGTTGTTGTTTGGCGGGTTGTCCCTACCTCGTTGTCGATTGAAATGGTGGTTTCTGCGTCGCTTTCGTTGACCAGCACACAGACCCGTTCTTTGTTTGCCGGTTGTTTGAATGCAGAAAGATACACGCCTTCTGTTGCCGGCATTGTCACTTCTATTCTTTGCATACCGGGACGGATAAAACGGCTGTAATTGCCCATTGCCCACAGCATTTTGCTGTCTGAAATGGCGCCGTCTGTTTCTGCTTTTTCGATATAAACCAATCCGTCTTTGTAGTCGTATGCCGATAATGCCGTCCACCACTGCCAGGCTGCTGCATTGGCTGCCGTGAGGTCTTCGTGGATCACTTTGGCAATATACAACGCGGCATTCATCCCAAGGTCTTTTCCGCTGCCGTTGATTTCGCCGGCATTGTCGCCCAAAATGCAGTATTCCGATTGCCAGAAGCGAAGATGAGGAGTGTGAGAAACGGCGTTATTCACTTCGCTGCGCAAAGAGATGGCATCCTTGTACGGCGATGTGGTAAAATAGCTGTGCGAAGCAATAACCGGGGCTACATTGGGCAGGTTGCCAATGTAAGTGGGCGAAGCGGGATGAAAGAAATCGGCAACCTGGTTGTCTTTGTCCTGCCGGTCTTTGGCAGGCAAAAGATATTGCAGTTGTCCTGCTTCGGCAATCAACAGCCGGGTGTCGAGGTGTTCTTTTTTGAATGCCCTGCTGAACGCTTTTACCACCCCGCTGATTTGCTGGTTGTTGTAAGGGCAACCTTCCTGGCCGCCATCGCTCCAGTCCCATTGCGGCTCATTGACGGGGCTGATGTAATCGAAGTCAATGCCGGTGGCTTGTTTGATTTGTTTAATGGACGCAACGGTATAGGCGGCAAATGCTTCGAACCGGCTGCTGTCAATGTTGCATTGTCCTTTGTCGGCAAAGGCTTTCCCGTTCTTGGTAAGCTGTACCGGCGGGCTGTTGAAAAAGCCCAGAAATTGCTGTACGCCGCGCACGCTGGCTGCCTTTAAAAACCAGTTTTGAGCCGCTGTTTTGGGGCTGTTGCTGCCGGTGGCAGGTGCGCGTCGCCACTCATCTTTGATGCCGCTGCTGTCTTTTTGCCCGGCACTGCCGGCGCCCAGGTTGTAGCGCCACATCGTTAAGCCAATGCCTTTCGGATTGCCGTTGGCAAATGTGTCAATGCTAAAAAGCCAGTCGGCGACCTGGTTTCTTTTGTCATCGGGCCAATTGCCCACAAACTGGCAGGCCCATGCATCGGAGGCGGCAAAATTGTCAATGGTTTGATAGGTTTTGCTTTCCTCCAGCCGAAGGCGAATGGCGCCCGGCGTTTGCCCTGTAGCTCTAAAACCCAGCAAACCAAGAAGACCGCAAAAGACAAATTGTTTAGCATGCATCATCGTCATCTGTTTTATGGAAATCATATCTGTTTTCGCACCACCAGGCGCACAGCCTTATAAAAACCTGTTTGTTCCGGCAATACATCCTGCGATGCGGGAAGGCAAGGTTGGTTTTCCTGGATCCTGCTGTTGTTCAGTAGAATCCATGGTTGATCCTGTAAAACCATTCCCGGCAACCGGCAGGTGGTTTGCCGTTGGATGAAGTAATACAGCGGTTGGATACGCATAACCAAAAACAACTCATCACCGGAAAAGAATAGCCCCGGCGTACATCGGAAAGAGTACCAGCCAGGGCTATCGTTGAAAATCGGTTTTAATAATTTGGGTTCTGCTCTATTTTATTTCCCGAAGCCTGTATTTCGCTGCGTGGAATGGGCAACCAGTAATGTTGCGGGTAAAAAGCACGTCCATCCAGCGCAATTTTGCGGTCGTAGGTAAAATTTCCGTTTCCATCAGTCATAACGGAAATACCATAAGCCGGTTCGTTTTCTGTCTCATCGGCTATTTTCCACCTTCTCACGTCGTAAAAACGGTGCTCTTCAAATGCCAGTTCTACGCGGCGTTCATAGCGCACTGCCTCGCGGAAATCGCCCTGCGACATACCGGCAGGCAACTCAGGCATGTCCACGCTGTTTCTAGTACGAATGAGATTTACAGCCTGCCGGGCGGTCATGGAAGCACCGGAAGGTGTCATGTCGGGTCCATAAGCTTCATTGGCAGCTTCAGCAAAGTTGAGCAGGATCTCTGCATAGCGGAAGTAATACCAGGGCTGAAAACCGGCATTGCCCCACGGGTTCTGCAACGGGTAGTTGTCGTTCATGAACTTCTTCAGGTAATAGCCTGTTTTGGAAGTGTTCCAGTTATCCGGGCCGTCTTTGCTGTCTTTACCGCCGGGGGTATACGTCTGCACTACACTGCCACGATAAGGTGCGCCGTTGTAGAGGATGGTAGCATAAAACCGGTTGTCGCGGTTTTCATAAGGATGCTGCGGGTCGTAGCCGGAAGCGGGATCGGTAATGGGTTTGCCGTTCTCCATTTCGTAGTCGTCCACCAGGTTCTGCAAGGGCAGGTTGCCACCCCATCCGCCGTAACTGTTGGGACCGTTGGCGATTTCAAGGTGCGTGTGACCGGCACCTTTGGTATAGTAACGGGCAAAGATGGTTTCGCTGTTGTTGGCATCGAGGAAAAGGTTGGCATATCCGCCCTGGAAAAGGCTGTATTTGTTCAACCCGATAACGGCCTGTGCCGCATTGGCAGCATCTTCCCACGTGCCGGCATTGTAAAGCGGGCTGGCGGCATACAACGCCAGTCTTGACTTCAGGGCAAGGGCTGCGCCTTTGGTGGCACGTCCCGTTTTCCAGCTGTCGCTGTTGTCGAGCGGCAAACCGGCAGCGGCTGCATCCAGTTCCTGCATCACATAATTCATCGATTCCTGGATGGTACTCCGGGTAAACAAAGCCGGATCCTGCAGGTCGTCGCTCAGGTTATATACTTCGTCGCCCATCAGTACCACGCCACCGTAGTTGCGGATGAGATCCTGGTAGCGGAACGCCCGGATAAACCGCAGCTCTGCCCGCAGCAGGTCTTTGTGATAGTCGCTCATGGGCACACTACCCAGGTTGCTCAGCGCATAATTGCATTCGCGGATGCTGCGGTAACTTCTGCCCCACAACACACCGGCGTTGCCGAGGTTTTCGGGTGCCAGCAAGCCGCGCTGGATAAGCCACGTAGCATCGTCGTTGTTGTAAATCGATTCGTCGGTGAGCGAGCTCCACATGGCGTATTCGAAGCCGCGGCCAAAGCCGGGATTGGTGCCATCGCCTTCTTTGTCCTGCAGCCGTGCGCCGATGTAGCGGGCGACTACAAAATCTTCAAACAGCGAAGAGTCGTTGAGCATGGCTGTTTCCGAAACCCTGTCGGTGGGTGTCACAGTCAGGAAATCTTTTTTGCAGGAGGTTGCCAATACCACCGTACCGGCAACGATATACTTGATTAATCTCAATGGTTTCATTTGGATAACTTTTTTTGAATTAAAAGCGAATGTTGGCACCGACGTTCACAATGCGTTGCTGCGGGTAAAACTGGCCGCTGCCGCTGTTGCCTTCGGGATCGTAATCTTTTACTTTGGTGATGGTAAACAGGTTAAAGGCATTGACATAAATCCTGGCGTTCTGCAGCTTCAGGTTGTTCATCCAGTTGCCGGATAATGTATAACCCAGTTCAATGTTTTTCAACCGCACAAAAGAAGCGTCGTTCAGCCAGAACGTATTGTTGTACTGTCCGCCGTTAACCGAAGCTGAGGTCCTGGTGTCTACACGGGGATATGTACCGTTGATGTTCGACGGACTCCAGCGGTTATCGGCCCAGCTGCTGTAAAAGTTACCAACGGTGCCGCTTTCGGGCAATACATATTGGCTCACCTGTGCCTGACCGGAAAATACGATGGCAAGGTCCAGCTTGTTTTTGAATGAGCCATTCAATACCAGTCCGTAGGTCATTTGCGGAATGTTGCCGTATTTGGAACGAACCTGGTCGTCGGCGGTAATTTTACCGTCGCCGTTGTAGTCTTCGTAAATGAGGTCGCCGGGTTGGGCCACGCTCAGGTGCGGCACTTTGGCGATGTCATCATCCGACCTGAAAATGCCAGTGGCATTGTACAGCAGGTAAGTGTTCAGCGGGTGGCCGGTCTGGCTCTGGTACGGCAATATGCCCGAAGCTTCGTCTATAAAGATCACTTTGTTTTTGGCATAGGTAAAATTGCCCGACACGCCCCAGCTAAAGTCGCGCGAAGATGTACTGTTGTAGCCAAGGGTGGTTTCGATGCCGTTGCTGTTTACTTTCCCGATGTTTTCAGATGGCACCAGCGGGCTGGCTCCATACGCATTCACGATGCCGGAAACAGCCGGAATAGAAGCATTGCGGATGGCGAGGATGTTGGAACGTTTTTGCTGGAAATAAATCAACTCGAGGTTGAAATTTTTCAGGAACGTGGCTTCCAGACCGATGTCCAGCTTTTTGGCGCTCTCCCATTTGATCTGGGTATTGGACAATTTGGTCAAATCAATACCTGGTACAATAACGCCGCCCAATACCAGCTGGCTGTTGAAAGAGTAATTGTTGAGGTACTGAAACTGCGCGATGTTGTCGTTGCCCAGCAAGCCATACGAAGCTCTCAGCTTCAGGTTGCTGATAGAGGGTACGTTGAAAAACGACTCTTTGGAAATACGCCAGCCGCCGGAAACAGACGGGAAATAACCGTAACGGTTGCCCGCCGGGAACGAAGACGAGCCGTCTATACGCATCTGGATATCGGCAAGGTATTTTTCTGCATAGTTGTAACTGGCTTTGCCAATGTAGCTCTGCCTTGTATAATGATAGCTGCTGCCGTAATTGGTCTGGTCGGTAGCTGCGGTGCCGCCCTGCGACAGTTCGGGGGTTTGCGTAGTCGGGAAATTCTGGCGGAAACCACCAAACGATTCGCTCCTTATTTCGCTTTGTTCATAACCGGCAAATGCATCGATGTTGTGTTGTCCAAAACTGGCGCGATAGTTCATTTTAATATTGGAGGTAATCTGCACCTGGCTGTACTGGCTTTCGCTAAGCGTAGCAAGGTTGTTGGATCCGCCAACGGTTCTTGGATTGTAGCTGCCGGTATTTTTGTCGTAAGAATACAGCAGGTATGGCGTGGCAAAGGTTTTGGAAAAATTCCAGGACCGGTCAACTGCCACAAAACCATCCAGGAACAAGCCATTGACACCCGGAATGTTGTACGTGCCCCGCAGAATGCCATTGAATACCTGGACCGGGTTTTTAGACACCCCGCCGATGCTGGTGGACATCACCGCCGGGTTGGCGCCTTCAATGCCCAGCGAAGGCAATCCGTTGGGATAAAATGCCGGCAAGGTGGCATATGCCCGGTAAATAGACCGGAAAATGTTGCCGGCGCTGGAAGTTGGGTATTGCCGGTCTTCTTCGCGGCCGGAGAGATACAATCCTACTTTCAGGTTTTTGGTGATGTTGGCGTCAATATTTGAACGAAAGCTGTATTGCTTGTAATTGGTTGCGCCATTTTTATACAATCCATCCTGGTAAAGGCTGCCCAGCGACACAAAATATTTTACGTTTTCCGTACCGCCCGACACAGAGATGTTGGCTGTGTTTTGCAACGCACTCTTTTTCAGCGTCACATCTGCCCAATCGGTGTTGGGATAATTGAGCAGGTCGCTGCCATTGCGAAATTTTTCAATGTCATCATCGCTGTATTGCTGGTTCATTCCACCGGCTTTGTTGTTGTAATACGCAATTTCATTGGTAATGGCCGCATAGGTAGCTGCATCTGCCATCTGGGGCAGCCGCGTGGGTGAAGCAAAACCCTGGTTGAAACTTGCCGAAATTGACGGTTTGCCCGTTTTGCCACGTTTGGTAGTGATGAGAATCACCCCGTTGGCAGCGCGGCTACCGTAAATGGCTGCCGAAGCGTCTTTCAGGATAGAGATGCTTTCGATGTCGTTGGGGTTCAGCCGTTCGAGGCCGCCAATCTGGCCCGGAACGCCGTCTACCACTACCAGCACATCATTGCTGCCGGTGGTAGCCAACCCGCGGATGAAAATGCTGGAACCATCATAACCCGGCTCGCCCGAACGATTGTTGAGAATGATGCCGGAAGCACGACCTGCCAGTGAGTTGGACAGGTTGGGTTGCGGGCTTTTGACAATTTCGCTTCCTTTCACCACCGATATCGATCCGGTAACGGTGGCTTTTTTCTGCGTCGAATAACCCACCACCACAACATCATTGATCTGGTTGACGCTATTGCTGAGGGTCACATTGATCACGCTTTGCTTGTCTACCCGGTATTCCTGGTCGGTGAAGCCCACATAGCTGAACACCAGGACGGCGGAAGAAGGAACAGAAATGGAAAAATGACCAGACGCATCGGTCGTGGTGCCGGTGGTGGTGTTTTTAACCGAAACCGAAACCCCGCTAAGGGCACTGTCGCCGGCTACTACTTTACCGGTTACTGTGTGCTGTGCATAGAGCGACCCGGAAAAAATGAGGAAAAAAGAACATACAAACAGGCATGCTTTCACGAAAGCAAACTGTTTTGGTGCTACAACAGCTGCTGTTGTAGCCATAGGCAAACAATTCATGTTACAGAAAGTTTTTGGATGAGAAAAAATTAATAAGTGACAATTAATACAGATAAATACACAAGCGCTTCTTTCATTGGCAATGGAAAATGGCAGCTACAAATGTAGGATGGTTGCCGGCAGCCTTGCAGGGGCGCATTCAGCAAAAAAGGAGGGTAAATTCGGCACAGAAGCCCAAAAAAGGGGGGCAATCGACATTTGCCGATCCGGGAGAGCAAATCGAATGTTGGCAAACCGGCTTTTCAAACCAGCCTTTGGATGATGTTTTGTGAAGGCATTTTTGTTCCCCTCTACATTACCGGATCATTTTTCCTTCGATGTGCTGGTTGTTGTGAAACGGTTTCCTGAATTTTTTAATGTATTCAGAAGGATTGATGCCATACAGTTTCGAAAACTGTGTTCGGAAATACTTCATATCATAAAAACCCACCATCAATGCTGTTTCATTAACGTTGTTTTCTGTGTTGATGAAAATTTCTGCCGCTTTTCGCAACCGGATAAACCGGATGAATCCATTTACCGACTGCCCCGATACGGTTTTGATTTTGCGGTAAAGATTTGAATGGCTCATGCCCATTTCAACCGCCAGCACTTTGATGGAAAACTGCTCGTTGGTCAGGTGTTGTTCAATCACCCCCATGCATTTTTGCAAGAACTCCTTGTATTCATCCGATATTTTGAACTTGCCCGTCCCAAACGTGATTTCGTTGTAAAAATAATTTTGCAACAGGTTGCGGCGGTTCAGCAGCGACTGTACCCGCGCGGCGAGAATGTCTTTGTCAAATGGCTTTTTGATGTAATCATCCGCACCGCTTTCCATGCCTTTCAGCTGCATTTCGTCGGAGGTGGTGCCGGTGAGCAAAATAATGGGGATGTGGCTCAGTGAGCTTTCTGCTTTCAGTGTCCGGCACAGGTCAAGCCCGTTGAGTCCATCCATCACGATATCGCTGATGATGAGATCGGGCAAATATTTGTGCGCCAGCTGAATGCCGGTTTCCGCGCTGCCGGCTTCATACACTTTGTAATTTGCGCGGAACATTGAAACAAGATAATTGCGGATCTCGTTGTCGTCGTCAATGATGAGCAAAATGGGCTGGCCGGAAGCCAGTTCTTTCTGCAATTCCGGCGGGTCGGGTTCTGTGTCTTCGATCAGTTCTTCACTCATTTCGCGGATGAACGATGCCGGCGCAACGCCTGGCAATTCTGCTGCCGGCTCCGCTATCGCAGGTGCCGCCGGGGATTCGCTGCTGCCCGGTTCCGCCAGTGGCACAAAGCTGGCATCCGCTACATTTTTAACCAGCTGGATGGTAAACGTGGTGCCTTTTCCCGGCAGGCTCTCGTAACCAACCTCGCCGCCGTGCGCTTCTACAAAATGCCTGACCAAGTACAACCCGATGCCAAACCCTGCTTTGCTGCCGGCATTTTGGGCCTGGTAAAACCGGTCAAACAGCTTGACGCCTTCTGTTGCAGAGATACCGGAACCGCTATCTGAAATGGCAACGCTGATGTACGAGGCTTTTTCTGTGACCGAAAAAATGATTTCACCGCCGTTGGGCGTGTATTTGAATGCGTTGGACAAAATATTGAACAAGGCAATTTCCAGCTTTTCGCGGTCGGCAAGCAACATCAGCTGGGGATTGCCGGCTTGCAGCTCGTAATTGATTTTCCGCATTCGTGCCTGTTCTGAAAAGCAGGAGAACACATTGAGGCACAGGTTGTAAAAATTGAGTTTTGCAAGGTGCAACTGGTCGTTTTCTGAGTCGGCTTTTTTAAACAACAACAACTGATCTACAAGCCGAAGCAGGCGCTGCGCGTTGCGGTACACCACTTTGAGTTCGGCATTTTCGTTGCGGATTTCCGGCTTTCGGAGCAATTCTTTTATCGGGTTGATGATCAGCGACAGCGGCGTTCTGAATTCGTGTGACACATTGGTAAAAAAGGCAATTTTCTTTTCGTTCAGTTCTTTTTCCTTTAGGGTTTCGAGCTGCGCTAGCTGTACTTCGTATTGCAGTTTTGCCTGCCGGCTTTTGTACAACACATATAGATACACCGCTCCGGCACCCAACAACAAATACATGGTATACGCCCACCAAGTTCGGTACCACGGTGGCAGAACGGTGATGGACAATAGCTGCTGCGGGCTGTTCCAGACGCCATTGGAATAGCTCACTTTGACACTGAACTCGTAATCGCCTTCGCGCAGCCGGGAATAATTGGCACTGCGGACGTGTTTTACATAATTCCAGCTTTTGTCCCATCCTTTCAGGTAATACGCATAGTTGATGTTGGCGGCGTCGGCATAATCAAGTCCTAAAAAGTCAAGCGACAAAGTGGCTTCATCATAGGGAATGACAATTTTTTTGATGACATCCAGCTGTTTTTCTTCGATATACGCCGGGTGGTTCTGCACCGGGTTGTTGCTGATGAGCAGGGAGGTTAAGAATACCGGGGGATTTTTTTTCCGTTCGGCAATGCTTCCCGGTAAAAAAATATTGAACCCGTTGATACCACCAAACAGCAGTTCGCCATTGCTGAGCGCCAGCGCGCCATTGAAGCTGAACTGATTGCTTTGCAAGCCGTCAGACTGAGAATAATTCCGGAATACGCCGGTACGGGGGTTGAATTTCGACAAGCCAAAATAAGTACTCAGCCACAGGTTGCCGGTATCGTCTTCCAATATGCGCAGCACGGTATTGTGGGGCAGGCCGTTGGCCGTTGTCAGTCGTTTGTAGGTTCCTTTTTGCCGGTCAAACAGCAGCAAACCACCTTCCTGCGTGCCAATCCAGAGTTGGTGTTGCCGGTCTTCGTAAATGCTGCGAACAGCATAGCCGAGATTGTAAAACCGGTGCTGCCTGGCTACCGTGTCTATGCGAATGAGCGAGTTGTAATCGCCGCTCCACAAATTGCCGTCACTATCTTCTACCAGGCATTGCAATTCGGGCAAATGGCTGTCGAACATTTCAAACCTGCCGGCTGCCGGGTTAAAGCGGTACAAGCCGCCGTTGCGCACGGCACAAGCCCACAACCGTTGCCGGCTGTCTTTCATCATGGTCCAGATGTTGTTGTCGGTGCGGCGGGTCAGCGGGTTAAAGCAGGGAAACTGCCTTGATGTGTGGCTTTGTTTGTCAAATAAATTGATGCCGCCAAACCAGGTGGACACCCACAGTTGATTGCCGCCGCCCTGCACGACCGACGTAATAAAATTGCTGCTGATGGAATGCGGGTTACTATTGTCGTGTACAAAATTGGTAAAGCTGTTGTCGCTGCGGTTCCAGTAGCGAAGTCCTGCCCCGTCTGTCCCTATCCAAATGTGCCGGGGATTTTCTTCGCAAAATGACAGGATGAAATTTTCGACACTGCTGTTGTGATGAGATGGTTCGTAGACGATGTGGCGGAAATTGCTTTCCTGCGGCTCGATGACGTTGACGCCACCGCGCAGGGTGCCGATCCATTTGCGTTCCTGCTTGTCTTCGTAGATCGCATAGACCGCGTTGCTGTTGATCAGCGGTTTGTTGTCGGCTGTAGCCGTTAGGGGCGTTGCCACCTGTTGACCGGCGGTCAACAGCCAGATACCGCCGCCATCGGTTGCAATCCACAAAGTGCCATCCCGCGCAAAGCAAAGATTCGAAACCGGCCATTTGTAAGGGATTACGTCACCGGAAGAAACAGTCAACTGTTTGTCTAACCGGTACAAGCCCGAATTGTCACCGATCCACACCTGTTGTTCCTTATCAATGGCAAGGCAATTGCGCTGCTGCAGCCGGTTGTTTCGCAACTGCAGCGTATGGGTTTGCTGATGGTAAACAAACAATCCTTCATTCTGCACCAACACATACGTCGTCTTGCCGGCTGCATCGTAACGAATGGCAGTGACATAATAGTCCACTTTTGGCTGCCCGTTTACCATCAGCGGAACCTGCGTACCGGCAGCGGTGGTATTGTCAAAATAAAACAAGCCGTTGTGCTGCGTACCGGTTAGTACCGTATTGTTGTGTAGCAGTTGTATGCTGATGACATTATCGGATAATTTTGTTTTGGTCTTACGATTGGCAAATTGGTAAGCAGGAGTGGTAAAATGGTTGCTGACGGGGTTGTAAATGCTGATTTCTTTTTGTCCGCCGATCCAGATATTGTGGCTCGAATCTTCTGCAATGCTGTTGACATTGTTGGACGGAAGCGAAGTACTGTCGCCGATAACATTGCGAAACACGCGAAACTCATAGCCATCATACCGGTTGAGTCCATCATATGTACCAAACCACATAAACCCGTTGTGGTCCTGGAAGATCGTCGTCACAGTATTGTTTGACAAACCATTCCCGATGCCCAGGTAACTGACTTCCCGATCCTGGCTATACAATTGACACCAATGGAACATTACCACTAGCCAACCAGCAACCACACGTATTACCATACAACAGTTCTTCACCTGCCAAATGTACTGATATTGAAGAAAAAGCTGATAAGCAGGCTATCCACCAGGTGTTTCTGTACAGCCCTTCGTTCGTTTTGAACAGCAAAAAGTGGCCAGCGTCCGGTCATTGGCAACATCAGTTGGCACTTCGGCCAGCCAGGTGGCTGTTTTCCCTGATGATGTTGCCGTATTCGTAAAAACTTTGTTTGGGAATGCGTTCCTGCGTAGTAAAATCAACATAGATGATTCCGAAACGTTTGGTATAGCCAAACACCCATTCAAAATTGTCCCAGCCGCTCCACACAAAATAGCCGTTCAGGTGTGCGCCTTCCGACTTCGCTTTCAGGGCGGCATCAATGTGCTGCCGGATGTAACTGCCACGCAGTGAATCTTTTATGGCGTGGTTCACGATTGTGTCTTCGCCGGGAAAGCAGGCTCCGTTTTCGGTGATCATCATCTGCGGGTTGCCATAATCGGTTTTCAACCGCATCAATAACTGGTACAACACTTCGGGACGAACCGGTCCGTTGTGCGACTTTACCGCATCGGGATTGTTGCTCATCCAGTTGCACGACATGGGCGCAGTGGTATCGTAGCTGACAAAAGCCGGCGCATAAAAATTGACCCCTAAAAAGTCTGGTTTGTTGGCAGCAATCAACTGCATGTCTGCTTCGGTTGGCTGAAACTGCGGATCGTATTTCTGAATAGAATCCAATGCCTGTGCAGGATATTGTCCTTTGTACAAAGCATTTAAAAACAGCGCGTTGAGCAGCTGGTCCTGCAGCGCGGCCGCCCGTACATCGGCTGGATTGTTTTTGTCTGACGGAACACTAGGCGACAGGTTGAGCGTAATGCCGATAGAGCCGCCCAGGTGCAGCTGGTGATACAACCGGGTAACGGCAGCGTTGGCCAACAACTGGTGGTGTACTTTCTCCATGCCTGTTGCATACCGCACATTTGCCGGCGCCTTGCTTTGGTCAAGGTTGAGCATGTATTCCACCAGGAAGTTTTCGATGTACGGCTCGTTGAACGTAATGAAATGCTTTACTTTTTTTCCATACCGGTTCAGCACGATGGAAGCATAATGTGTGTACCAGTTGATCATGTCCGGGTTGCTCCAGCCACCTTTCTGCATCAGTGCCAGCGGAAAATCGAAATGATACAACGTAACAACAGGCTCCAGGCCGGCAGCTTTTACATCTTCTATCAACTGATCGTAATGCGCCAGTGCCTGTTCGTTGGCTGCACCAGTACCATCGGGAATGATGCGGCTCCAATCGAGTGAAAAACGGTAGGCATTTACACCCAGTTGCTTCATCAGCTGAATGTCTGCCAGGTACTGCGTTCTGTCGTACATGTTGATCGCCTCGTTACCGGTTTGTTTTTCCCCGATGATAAATTGCGTAACGCCCACTTGATTGGTCAAAAAATCCCACTTCGATTCGCCTTTGCCATCTGCCTTGTAGGCGCCTTCTACCTGGTAGGCGGCGGAAGCGATGCCCCACAGAAAATGAGCAGGTGCTTTAGTGACAGCGTGCTGTTGCGAATGTCCTGCCATACACAGCAGCAGGCTCAGCAAGAGCAATGGATAAGTTTTGAACAAAGAAACCATACAGCAAAATTTTACAACATCCGGATAAAGATTACAAAACAAAATATGATTGCTACAATACTAATTCCCGAAAAATCAATCCGCTGTAAACACCGTTGCGTATCGTTTTTGTACGATCAAAACGACCCGCAACAGAGAATACTGGTTTGATTGCAATTCATTTAGTGGAGCTCAGAAACAAGTTTTACCGGTCCTAATAACCCCGATGGCAAGAGAGGCGAGCCGGCATTGTAAAACGACATGGAAGTATAGGTAATTTTGTTGGCAACACCCGGTTGTGCATCGCCGATCAACCGGTTCACCCAAAGGTTTACGACCTTGATTTCGATGTGGTTGCCTCCTCCCTTGACCGCAGTGCTTACATCCACCCGGAAAGGTTGTTTCCACACCACGCCCAGCGATTTTCCGTTTACCGTTACCTCGGCAAGGTTCTTTACATCGCCCAGGTCCAGCCATATCCGGGCACCTCTCTGAATGGCGCCCGCCGGCACGTTGATGGTCTTGCGATACGTAGCCGTACCGGAAAAATATCTGATGCCGGCAGTGCGGCTTTCCGTATAAGACTGCAGCTGGTCAAAGGTAGCCGTTGCCGGGGCGCCACGCTCCTCCTGAAACGACACTTCCCACGGACCTGCTGCCGTGGCAATGACTTTCTCTGTTTTGGCAGGCAGCGTTACCGCGGTTGTAGCTGCGTGTTCTTTGAATACCACGAACACCGCATCGTTGGGAGACAGCGGGAGTGTGACTTTCGTTATGCCATCGTGGATTGAATAAGACACCGCTTCTGTATTGCCGGTTTCAGGATGCCACAACTGCGGCTTCCTGCCCGCTACGCGAAAGGTGGCTTCCACCACCTGGGCACTGTCGTTGCGGCTGTTTACCCAGTAGACATCACCATCCGGAAGCTTGCGGTGTACATACAGCAGCCGGGTCTGCTGCCGTGGTTTGGTATAAGAAAAATCGGGCACAACATGCAAAGCACTCATTACTTCGCTCAATGGCTTCCCGGTAAGGACACGGGCGTTATGTTGATTCCAGGTTTCGTTCAGTAGGTTTTGATATTCAGCTGCATCATCTGCCAGGCTCGGGTCGCCCGTTGGCTGCACACCGGCAATGACGGCGCCCTGTTTTACAAGGTTACTTATTTTGCGCAGCACCGGCAAGGTCATGTAGCGCGCGTTGCTGTCCAGCACCAATACACGGTAGTGCATGCCGCTGGGCGTAACCAGCTTTCCATCTTCTACCGATAACAAATTGACGAGCGCATCGGCATTGATAAAATCGTAGTTGTAGCCTTCCGGAATCCGGGGCAGTTGTTTTCCAAACAGTGCCGTGATGTTGTTGTCTTCGCCGTAGTAATAGACGATGTCGGCGATAAACTTTCCCTGCTGCAACAGGTAGCTGCTGCGGGACAAATAATCAGTCCAGACTTTGGCATAAGCCGCCCAGGTTTCGTGGCGGTTGAACCACTGGCCAAAAGGCCGAGGCTCAATCCCGGAATTTTATCATCTACCGGCTGGTGCACACTCGAGTGAATCATCAGGCGGTTGATACCGCTGGCAAATTCTAAATCTGCCGTTGATTTTAAGTTTCCCGGTGCATACGAATAAGCGGAACCACCCAATCCAAATGCGGTCATGGATTCGGCAGCGGCTATGTTTTGCCCATACAAATGCGCCACCGATGCCGATTCCCTGTCATCGGCTTCGTAGCCCGTCTGGTCACCGTCATTCATTGTTACGTTGGGCGTCCACATGGCACTCATGGGCACAGCCGCTTTTCGTTTGACTTCCATGCCATCGGCAATCATGGTGCGTCCCGATTCGTGCGATTCGGTATAGCGTTTCATGCCATACTGAGCCAAAATAGTTGTCAGTGTGTCGTAGTGATATTCGGCAACCAGGTCGCTCAATGTTTTCCGGTAATCAAACAAAAACTGCTCGCTGGCTTCGGCACTTTTTACAACATGCCCCGTCAGTACCGGCATCCATGGCAGGAGGCTATAGCCACGCCTTTTCTGAAACTCATGCGCCATATCACGCGTCCAGTTTTGGGCGCCGGCTTCCCAGCTATCCGTAACTACATATTGCAGTCCGCCGTTGCTACCCATTAAACCGCCGGTTGCGTCTTTATAACTATCCAGGTAAGTGGTAAAATAATTTTTTACGGCAGTTGGGTCCAGTTTATCTACCTCCAAACCGGTTGCTTCCGGCGTAGCAGGATGGTTGGTAATGCCCAGTAAAGAATAACCAAAGCGTACAACATTCCAGTTGCCGGCAGGCGCAGTCCAGTGGAGGGTACCGTCTTCATTCAGCTGATTGGTCAGATCGATAACCTCTGCCGGGTTTATTACATCATTGGTTGGCAGCGTTGCTTTTCGATACAATTCTGTTGCTGGCGCAAACCCAACTTTTTCTTCAAACCTATTTATACGCACCACCGGATGCAATACAATCTCTGCGATTTCCGATCCCGGCGAGGGCTTGGGAGGCGCAGGTGTGGTGCCCATAAACATGGCTGCTATGTCCACTACCGGCGGGGGATTTTTTATCGTAATGCGAAAGTATTTGGCTGTCGTTTCAGGTATCGTAATGGTTTGCTGCAATACCGCACCGATAGGTATTGGACACACAACTTTGAAATTGATCCCATCATCGCCTGCTTCTAGTGTACGCGCATCTTTTGCATCGCCGCCAAAACCAAAATTGCCTGCGTTGCCACCACCCACAACTGTTACTGCTTTGATGGTTTGCGGTTGCGGAAATCTGAAATTGTATCCATGCATAACCGTTAACGGTATCGGTGGAAGCAAACTTGTTTTGCCCAGGTCGCCATCCGTTAATTGGGGCAACGTAAAATCGCCACCGCTTGCCGTAACCGTTGCACCTAAATCACTGAGCGTTTTGTCTGCATCGGGTAGCTTGTAAGCAATCACCGCAACTGCTTTATAATAAGCTGGGGCAGCTTCTGTTTCACTGCTTGTTCCAAACTCTGGTTGTTTGGGTATGTTTTGAAATGGACCGGTAATGCCGGATGGTTGTGGCAGGAGGATGTTTGTAGCACCGCTTTTGACACGTGTCTCCGTCCAGACAATTTTTTTCATGCCATCTTCGGGTTTTACCCAGGGCCCGCCGCTTTCGCTCCAGCCGGGTGAGCCGGCAATGCCCATTTCCAGATGCAGTGAATCGGCGAGCCGGGTCATCATGCGATACGCATCTTTCCATTCGGGCGTCATGTACACCAACCGTTTGTCCACCACCTGCGGCGTGGCGAGGTTGGCGTCAAAATTCTGAAAGCCGCCGATGCCCGAACGATGCATCCACAACAAGTCTTTGCGGATGCCATCTTTGGTAATATTTCCCTGTCATCCAGTGCCACCACACGCGGGGTTTGGCTGCATTGGCGGCGTAGAAAACTTTGATACAAGCTATCCTGCCTGCTGGTCTGCGCCTGCGAATGAAAGCTGCAAACGCTGAGTGCAGCAACAGCGACAGGAAAATCTGGCAAAGCAATTCATGATGTGCATTTTAAAAATGAGGTGTCTGTGTAAGATGACCAATGCTTATTGTTGAAAAATGCAGGATATTTGCGGATAAAATAGACCGGCGTACAACTCCATGCATGGCAATAACTGTTAACCGGAAAAAATTTGTAAGGCGAAAAAAAATCATTCCTGGGATCATAAACTTCCCAAAAGGTATCGGCTCCTTTTTTGACCATGCCACCCCAGTAGTTTACCACAAGTTCTTCTGCTTCTTCGTGCATGCCACATTGTATCATGGCTTCCACTACATAATGATACAGGTAGGGCGCGCCGGGAAACACGACGTTTTGCATACCAGGCAACTGCTGTAATGCTTTCGCTCCTTCTTCTTTCAGAGGCCACGCCACTCAATACCATCCATGCCTGCGACGCATACGAAACCTGTTTGTTTTTTCCGCTCACAAATACGCCGGCGGCTTTGTCGTACAGGTTTTTATGAGTAGCCGCCTTCATCGTTTTGATGATGTCCGGCAGGTCAGCCACTTCGGTTTCCTTGCCCAGCAGCTTGGCCAATTCATAGGTATTTTTATACGCCCAAATAACCACGCCCTGCAAGGCTGCCTGTTTATCCAGCCCATCCCGCCAGTCGAAAAACAACCACCATTCTTTGCCTGCTTTTTCATAGTCGAGCATGCCGTCTTTGGAGAGATAAGGTTTGGCAATGTCCAGTTGTTGTTTGTACCGGCCACAGGTCTGTTGCCGTTTGCCGATCGCCGGTGGCGGCATGATATTCTTTCACCGCAACGTTATAGATCAACGCATAATCAAACAGGGGATTGATTTGCGGATGTGGCACCGGGCGTTCAAATACATTGGAAGGGGCCACACCGTTTTCATAACTCAAACCGGCAAGCAGGTACAGGCAATGCCTGGTGAGTGAATCGTTTTTGAAGGAATAACTATTGGCCAGTGACTTCGAGGTACAAGTCGCCGATCCACAGGCGGCGGTCGCGTTTAGGTCCGTCTTCATACACTGTTTGCATACACTCTTTCAGCGTATTCAATCCAATGCTGTCTATTTGTTTGATCAGCGGGCCGGCAGTGGCAGCCAATGCCGGGGGGCGGGTGCCGGCTGAGGTAGTAGCCGTGAACGAAAGATCACGAATGCAAAAATCGGAATATACCGAGCTGCCCAGCAACTCTATTTTAAGGTACCGGAAAGCAACGCGGCGCGGGATGGTGATGGTGGCAGGTACCTGCGTAACGGTGATGATTTCGTCTTGCAGCCAGGCGCGGCTTAGCTGACCGGGATACGGATCAAAAGGCGTGGCAATCTCCGACGGCACTTCGCCAAATGTAAATTTGATTCGCAACGGTGCATCGGCAGCACGCCCCAAATCTTCTACCGAAAAGGTGCAATAGCCGGTAAGGTGTTCACCAAAATCGAGCACCACGCCCGACTGCTTTTTAAAGGATTGCTGGTAAAACGAATCGACCGTGCCGGCATCCACTGCTTTCCAGTGCTGGTGGGCAGTAGTATCTTTGACCATCGTTACCAGCCGAACCGGCTGATGCACTGTTTGCACCAGTGCAGGCTCATTTTGTGCTGCTTTTTGCAGCCAGCCGGGCGCGTTGCCCGTTGTATACATCCTGCGCTGTGATGCATTGACAAAATAAACTTCCGGCAATCCACAATAGGAGATTCACTCCGTGTATTTTCTTCACTTGAATGGTTGTATTGACTAAAGAGGTTGCGTTGTAAGGTCAGTTTGGTTTGCCGATGAATCCATGCATGGCAAGCCAGTCACTAAATCGGTCCATCCAGCTATCAACGGGAAGATGTTTGACGGCTGTACCAAATCCATGTCCGCCTTTTTCATACATGTGCAGTTCTGCGGGTTGTTTTGCTTCAAGCCATTTGAGGTAAATGTGTACACTGTGCGTGGCAAAGCCAAGATCGTCGTTGCTGGCGGCGGCAATAAAGATGGGCGTGGTAGCTGTGGGAACGGTATTGCCAATGATGGCACCTTCATAAGCATAGATTGGCGCTACAAAATTGGGACGGCTTTCGTCGGTGGCACTATAGACGACCGACATGGTGACCGTAGCGCCGGCAAAAACCCATGAAGCCAATTTTATCAGGCGCAATGTGATACGTTGCTGCATGGCTACGCACATATTTTACCGCCTGCAAACCATCCTGCAAGGCAAGCGGCACAACGGGTTTGTTGAGCGAATCCAGTGTTTTAAAATTGCCCGTTCGCATCAGGTTGCCAATGCTGTTTTCAGGATGCGCGGGGTCGTCATAAACAAGGCGGTATTTGAGTACAAACGCGGTAATGCCTTTGGCGTTTAACCGCTTGGCCACTTCGGTGCCTTCGTGGTTCCAGGCAAGCGCATGAAAAGCGCCGCCCGGTGCAATAATGACCGCTGTGCCATTGGGATGGTCAGGTACAAAAGCCGTTAAAGTAGGGCGAGATACCGCCATGATCACGGTGCCATAATCTACCTGTATTTCCTGCTCCTGCCAGTTCCAGGTTTCCGAACCGGGTGCTGTTCCGTTGTACAAGGGAATGACTTGCTGTGCCTTTACGGCACAGGTAATGAGAATCGACAAAAGGAACAACAGGTTTTTCATATGACTTGTTAATGATGAAGAAGAATGAAAGACAAACTGGTTGTTGATAAAGGTAGTAGTAACAGCATTCATTTCGCGTCCGCAAATTTATTTTGCGCCGCAATGGTTCGCTTTCTATAGGCACTCCCCAAAACAACAGTAACAACACTAGCAATGTGTGTTCATTGACCAACGGCTTTCATTACCGGCAATCTCCAACTTTCTACGGCACTAAATTAGAACACCGTTGTTACCAACTGTTATGTACTGGTATGACCCGGCAGGAGTGTGTGATAATTGAGTTCCCGTTACTGTATGTTTAGAAGACATTGATTGCAGACTCTAAACGGAGGCTTTGCCGGCAATAGGGAAATGTAGCCAACATCTTTCAAGCAGGTGCGATGCGGCCTTCAAACATCGTTGCGCCTAAGTAGCTTGGGTGCAAATTCATGTTTTGTCAGATCCCATTATCCGGTAGTTTCTCAACGGCGATCATGCATTTTCTGTTTTATCGTCAAGCAAAAAAACAAGCAACAAAAGGCATCCAAGCACACCCCCGGCAGAAGCAAATTAATGGCAATTATGACAAGAGTTGACATCTATTTAAACCCTAAATGAGCGTAAGATTTACTAACTTATATAACAGCTAGCTCAGCTCCGGAGGAACGAAAGATTTGTAGCCATGCAAAAAACACAAAGCGCCCGGCCTATCAAAGTGCCAGGCGCTTTTTTCATAATTCACCAATTTTTTTCAATCAATCCTTTTACGGCTTCGCCACCGAAACCACGCTGACCGGTCCTAATAATCCCGATGGCAAGAGAGGCGAGCCGGCATTGTAAAATGACATGGAAGTATAGGTAATTTTGTTGGCAACACCCGGTTGTGCATCGCCGATCAACCGGTTCACCCAAAGGTTTACGACCTTGATTTCGATGTGGTTGCCTCCTCCCTTGACCGCAGTGCTTACATCCACCCGGAAAGGTTGTTTCCACACCACGCCCAGCGATTTTCCGTTTACCGTTACCTCGGCAAGGTTCTTTACATCGCCCAGGTCCAGCCATATCCGGGCACCTCTCTGAATGGCGCCCGCCGGCACGTTGATGGTCTTGCGATACGTAGCCGTACCGGAAAAATATCTGATGCCGGCAGTGCGGCTTTCCGTATAAGACTGCAGCTGGTCAAAGGTAGCCGTTGCCGGGGCGCGACGCCCTCCTGAAACGACACTTCCCACGGACCTGCTGCCGTGGTGATGACTTTCTCTGTTTTGGCAGGCAGCGTTACCGCGGTTGTAGCTGCGTGTTCTTTGAATACCACGAACACCGCATCGTTGGGAGACAGCGGGAGTGTGACTTTCGTAACGCCATCGTGGATTGAATAAGACACCGCTTCTGTATTGCCGGTTTCAGGATGCCACAACTGCGGCTTCCTGCCCGCTACGCGAAAGGTGGCTTCCACCACCTGACTGTCGCTTGCGGCTGTTTACCCAGTAGACATCACCATCCGGAAGCTTGCGGTGTACATACAGCAGCCGGGTCTGCTGCCGTGGTTTGGTATAAGAAAAATCGGGCACAACATGCAAAGCACTCATTACTTCGCTCAATGGCTTCCCGGTAAGGACACGGGCGTTATGTTGATTCCAGGTTTCGTTCAGTAGGTTTTGATATTCAGCTGCATCATCTGCCAGGCTCGGGTCGCCCGTTGGCTGCACACCGGCAATGACGGCGCCCTGTTTTACAAGGTACTTATTTTGCGCAGCACCGGCAAGGTCATGTAGCGCGCGTTGCTGTCCAGCACCAATACACGGTAGCGCATGCCGCTGGGCGTAACCAGCTTTCCATCTTCTACCGATAACAAATTGACGAGCGCATCGGCATTGATAAAATCGTAGTTGTAGCCTTCCGGAATCCGGGGCAGTTGTTTTCCAAACAGTGCCGTGATGTTGTTGTCTTCGCCGTAGTAATAGACGATGTCGGCGATAAACTTTCCCTGCTGCAACAGGTAGCTGCTGCGGGACAAATAATCAGTCCAGACTTTGGCATAAGCCGCCCAGGTTTCGTGGCGGTTGAACCACTGGCCAAAAGGGCCAAGGCTCAATCCCGGAATTTTATCATCTACCGGCTGGTGTGGCGAAGTATGAATGACGAAGCGGTTTAAGCCATTGGCAAGTTCTAAATCTGCCGTTGGTTTCAGGTTGCCGGGATAATATCCCCAGGCACCGCTGCCGCCAAAGCCATACGCCGTCAACGATTCAGCCGCCACGAGGTTCTGTCCATAGATGTGCGCGACCGATGCCGACTCGCGGATGTCGGCCTGCGCCATCACCTGCGATGAACCACCGGTGGTCCACATGGCACTCATGGGCACGGCAGCCGTACGTTTTACATCCATGCCATCCACGATGTAGGTACGCCCGTTTTCGTGCGATTCGGTATAGCGTTTCATGCCGTAGGTTGCCAGTATGCCGGTGAGCTGATCGTAGTGATTTTCAGCCACCAGTTCGGAGATGGTTTTGCGCCAGTCCCATAAAAAATGTTCACTCGCCTCAGTGCTGCTGATGATGGTTCCTGTCGACACCGGCATCCATGGCAGAAGGCTGTAACCACGTCTTTTTTCAAACTCCGCTGCCATTTTTGGCGTCCAGGTTTCCTGACCGGCTTCATAGCTATCGGTAACCATGTATTGCAAGCCCTTGTTGCCCATCATGCCACCGGTCGCGTCCTTGTATTGGTCGAGGTAGTTTTCAAAATAATGTTTCACCGCTTCAGCATCCATTTTGTCCACTTCCAGGCCCGTGGCTTCGGGCGATGCGGGATGGTTTTGTTTTCCCGTTAGGGAGTAACCAAAACGCACGATCTTCCAGTTGCCCGCAGGCGGTGTCCAGTTCAATGTACCATCGCTGTTCAGCTTGCCGGTCAGGTTTACCACATCGCTTTCGGCAACTACATCGGTTGCAGCGGGCGTAGGATGTTGGGGCAAATCGGTGGCGGCGGCAAAACCTGCTTTTTCTTCGTAATGATTGATTTGCGTAACCGGGTGCAACACCACTTCGGCAACATCGGTTCCGAAAGGCGCTTTTGACGCTTCGCCCTGCATGGCACCAAAGCCTCCTGGCACAGGGGGATTTTTAAACGTCACGCGAAAGTATTTGGCAGTTGTAGGCGGAATGGAAACGGTTTGCTGCTGGATAACGCCCAACGGGATAAATGCGATCGTGCGGAAGGCAACACCGTCGTCACTCGCTTCGATACTGCGGTCCTCCGATTCTGTTATTATGCCAAATGTTGACCGCGTGCCACCGCCCACGACCGTTACCGCTCTGATCGTTTGCGGCTGCGAAAATTCAAATTGTATCCAGGCGTAACCATTAACGGTATCGGACAGCAACAGGCTGGTAGATGCCAGGTTGCCATCGGTCAGGTAATCGAGTGAAAACAGACCACTACTCGAGGTAACGGTTGCACCCAATTCGCTCAGCGTTTTGTCGCTTTCGGGTAGTTTGTAGGCCACCACGGCAATGTCTTCGTAATATTCCGGCGGCGGGGCAGTTTCAGCGGTAAATTGGTTCGCTTCTTCGGGCAGCGGCAGGTTTTGAAACATGCCCGTGGTAGCCGCCGGCCTGGGCAACTTGCCGGTAAACGGCTGACCGCCTGATACCCGCACTTCCTGCCAAACCAGTTTCTTCATCCCGTCTTTTGCAGGCACCCAGGGACCGCCGCTTTCGCTCCATCCCGGCGAGCCGGCTATCGCCATTTCGAGGTCTAACGAATCAGCCAAAACAGTCGCAAACCGAAAGGCATTTTTCCATTCCGGCGTCATGTAGGCAAGACGTTTTTCTACGATTTGCGGCGTCGTTAAGCCCGCATCAAAATTCTGGAAACCGCCGATACCGGAACGCTTCATCCAGGTCAGGTCTTTGTAGATGCCATCTTTGGTGATGTTGCCATTCATCCAGTGCCACCACACGCGGGGGCGGGCAGCTTTGCCGGGATTTTGAAAGTTTCGATACAGCGTATTGCTTTTTGCCTGTTGAGCATGGATTGACTGGTAGCTGGCAGAGGCAAGCAGCAGCAGCAAAAGCACTTGTTTGTATTTGTTCATGAGCTTGTTTAGTGACTCGTTAGTGTATGTTTGTTTTACAATGAAAGCTTGTTGTCACCGGGCTTCAGCGGGTACTGCCGGTCCCTTCCAGACCAAGCGGCCGGGTGTGTTTTGCGGCAACCGGATCCGGGCAGTCGTATGCCCGTTGACAACTCCATAGGTTACAGAGATGGTTCCATTGGGATGTGGCATTTCGCCACTGATGTTTTGAATGGCACCGAGGTGCGGTTCTATTTTTATCCTGGCAAAACCCGGCGCATCGCTGTCTATGCCCAGCACTGTTCTGAAAAATTCGATGTTGGGGCTGGAACCCCACGCATGGCAGTCTGACCGGGCTTTGTCTATGTCAGATATTTCTGCCCAGGTGGTCAATCCCATCGCGATGTTCTTTCGCCAGATGTCGAGCCACGACAGGTAATCATTGCCCAGCCCGGCTTTTACGCCGGCAAGATGGGTGTAGTATTTAAAGTAAATCGATGCCGGCGCCAGCGTTGTATCGCTGAGCATGTTGTTGGCAAGGGTGGTGGCATTTTCACCGGTGATCATACCCGATAAAATGGCCAACGCATTGGCATGTTGCGAAAACAAATCTTTTGCTTCGGTATCGGCATACAACCCGCGGCTGTTGTCCCAATATTTTCGTTGTACCGTTTGTTGCAATTGCGCCGCCCGCTTTCTGTATATTCCCGCCAGCTCTTTCAGGCCCAATCTTTCTTCCAGTTCTGCTGCCAGCAAATAGGTCCACCGCAACTGCAGGTCGAGCACGGCAGATTCTCCGTTGCTGCCTACCGGCGCCATGCCGCTTTTCCAGCCTGTTTGTTCATCCACCCAATCGGTAAAGATCCAGTAGGGCACATGTTTCAGGGAGCCATCGGGCTGCTGGTACCGCTCGAAAAACGACAAGACCTGCCGTTCGCCGGGGAGTTTTTCCTTGATGAACAAACTGTCGGGCCGGTACATCCAATAGTCGTGCAGCATGCCGATCCACCACAGTGAAAAGGTGGGAATCTGCTGTTGCAAATCGGTGGGGTAACGGCTGAGGGTAATGCCTTCGGCAATGCGGGAATGATCCATCAGCGTCAATGCATTGCGCACGAGACGGTCATCGCCGCTGTTGTACAGCGACACCATTGCCTGGATACGCGCATCGCCGATGTACTGCAATTGCTCGTAATACGGGCAATCCATATAGGTTTCAAAAGCGCACAGCCGCGCGGTACGCCAGCCAATGTCCAGCATCGTTTGCATTTCGGGATCGGGCGCTGAAAGCCTGGCGTTGTTGTGAAATCGGGTAACCGGTAAAAGTGCCGTAGAGGTCATCGATCAGCAGCGCTTCATCCTGCGTGGTGACGGTTAGTTGCAGGTAACGGTAGGTACGCCACCACAGCGGTGTAAAATTTTGCGCTGTGCTGCCATCCGAAATGATGCTGTCTTTTTTACCAATGAATATTTTGCCGGCTACTTCGTTGCGGTTGCCCTTGGGTAGAGTGGGAATCCAATAACCGTCTATGTTTTCCGTTTTGCGGATGTACAGCGCTTCGGCGTAGCCCAGCGAGATGCCTGCGTCTTTTCCTTTGCTGAACAGCAGTGTCGGATAGGCATTGGTGTTGTACCCCTGGTCGAGCAGCAAAGTGGCGGTGGTGTGTGCCGGGATGGTGAGGGTGGCAGGCGTGGCGGGGAAAGCGGCAGGCACTGTTATCCCATCAGATTGCCTGACAGCCGACAGCCGCTGTACTGTCATTTCCATGGTTGGTATGGGCGATGGCACAAGCATCCACCCGCGGGAGTCAATGGCGGCCCTCTTTCGTTAAGCCAGGCCCCAGTTCGCGGGCGTTGTGCCAACTGCTATCGTTGTAGTTTGTTTGTTCCCAGCCTTTTACCCGGTAATGCATATTGTCCAGTTCAGCCGGGCCTGCCACATAATAGCCGGGCACCCTTACCGGCAACGGATGATAGCTGCTGTCCCGGGTACTTTTCCAGCTGCTGTCAGTATTAATCGCGGCTTCGGCTTCGCCATTGCCCTGGAGGATGAATGCCGTGAGGTACGAAATCTGGGCTTCCGGCTTTCCTTTTCCTTCGTTCCACACCAGGGCTGCAATGGCATTGTTGCCGGCTTGCAGGTAAGGGGCAAGATCCACGGTTTCGAAGTTCCAGAAGTACAGGTCGCCGCGCGCGGGTCCCTGCGATACCTGTTTGCCATTGACATACAGTTTGTACCGGTTGTCTGCCGATACATGCACGATAAAAGAGGCGGGCTTGGCAGCGAGCGGTATGTTTTTCCTGAATTTATAAACGCCGTATTCTTTGAGGGTAAGGTCTGCTGCGGTTACATAGGGATTGGTGGAAGCGCCGGGACCTGTGATCCACTGCGCCTGCCATGGATTTTGCAGGAGTGTTGGGTTAATGGCCTGCGCCCGCATGACCACAGGCAACAGCATACCAACAGCAAGGATAATGGTGCTTCTGAAATTACTTGTGCAGATTGACATTTTCATGGTTCGTTTGTTTCGTCATCAAATTATAAAACACTTGCGCATCAACGGTTGACAAAATAGCATTGTATCAGCAATATCTTTTGGATATCGTGCCTACGTATGCGAATCCCGGGTTTGTCAGGGGGCTCCTCGCAACAAACAATCATTGACCACCTTTGCTACTCGTGCCTTTTGTGGTGCGGAGGCGAAAACCAAACAGTCCCCCTGAAAATAGGAGGCTGATTTGTGTATATTGCTTGTTCAAACTGACGATTCAACATCATCTCCCCTTTCATTTCTGCATTGAAAACAGGGGCTTAGCAAAGCTTCGCTTGCCGGTAACGCGAAATTGAGATCAATGTTGAAAAATGCGGCTGGCGGTGGCGCCTGGCTGGCAGGATAATAATAGTTTTCGGGCTGGACTTTTACCCGTGCGCCATAGGCAGCAATCACTTCTACTGCCTTACCGGTTCCTACGAGGACGGTCCAGCGTTTGTTTTCAAACACCAGTTCCACCCTTCTTTCGTGCAGAATGATGTCGCCCAGTTCATCCTGTCCTGTTGTCATCACGTCATTCAAACCTGCCCGGTTGCGCACCCTGTTCAGGTAAGGCAGGGCTTCAGACAATTTGCCCTGTTCGTTCAATACTTCCGCTAAAAACAGCAGCACTTCGGCATATCGGCACACGGGGAATTTGTCGTTGGTATTGCCAAACAAGGCATGTGGATGCAGGTATTTGAAAATGAACGGATACGTGGTGCCATTGGTAGTGACATAACCGACAGATGCCGCTTTTTGCTCGGTGCCCGCTTCATAAGCCCCGATCAAATCGGGTGTGGGAATATTGTACGCTTCTACTGTCACTGCCTGAACAGAGGCTGGCATTACGTTGTACATTGCCAGCATGGCTGTTACGTCTTCGGCAGACATGGGTTGGGGCAAAAAAGGCATTACATAATTGCTGGCACAACCTTCACTTCCTTCTTTGTACTGCACTTCCATCACCGATTCGCTGCTGTTTTTATTGGCAGGATTGAACACAGCGGCATAATCTTCCAGCAGGAAATATTCGCCGGAATTCACCACGGCTTTGAACGCTGTTTCTGCCTGCGCATATTGTTTCAAAATCATGTACACATTGCCCAGCAATGTATTGGCGGCACCGGAAGTAGCCCTGCCGGCTTCCTGCGCACTTTAGCCGGCAGCAAAGCAGCCGCCTGTTGCGCATCGGCAATGATTTGCATGTCAATGCGATCGGTGCCGGTGAGGGGCAACGCCGTTTCTTCTCGAGACGTGGCGGGCAGCAGGTGCAGCGGCATTTTTCCAGAATATTGCACCAAATCAAAATACGACAAAGCTCTTAACAACAAGGTGGTTTCGGAAGGTAAAAACCAGGAAATCTTTTTTGCAGTAACCCAATGCCATGACCAGCAAAGCGGTGGCCCCAATGATAGGAAGTTTCATGAATTGTATGTTTGAAAAGTCATTGCCCGGGAAAAGGTTGGAAACACCTGCATCAACAAGTTGGGAGGATGCTTCCAGCTTCTTGATGCGCCGGACAATGCCTGTTGTTCTACAATTGTTTTAAACGACTTCTAAGCTGTTGTTGGTGTTGGCATATTGTGTAATGATGAATGAATATAAACATTGAGTAAAACGACAATTCGGACGGATGCGTTTTCCTGTTGTTTATCGAAACCAGGGATACATTGCGCAAGCAGGGAAACAGGCACAGTAAAGCAAACAATCAGGCACACAACTTCCCTTGCCCTTTCAGAGAGCGCCAATGGCAGGAGATCAACAAACAACAGATTTTCAAAACATGGAATGGTTAAGCAATGAGTTGATACATGACAAGCAATTCATTCAATTTTTATTGACAATGCTAAATTATAAAATAGATTTTCCCTACTGTTATGAACTGGTATGATTGCGTGAAAACGAGGTGTGATCTGGATGATGATTTGCCATCATTGAAGCATGCTTTTGTCATAGAGTCAACCCTGTTTTTTCTGTATCCGCAGCGGATGAGTAAAATGCGAGCAACTCATTTATGATACAATGGAACCGCTGTACAAATGCGACCGCTGGTGAATAGTACCCGATATCAAATTGAGGATAATGGATGAGCCGTTGCCAACTGTCTTACCGGCACATAGAAACAGGCAAGTATGTTTATTTTAAATCGATGCGTTTAACAGCCAACCCAATGCCTCGCAGCAAACGGCTTTGGCTTATTGGGGCTGCCGGGACACTAAGCTGCAATGAATGAATGGCAAATTCATCTAAGTTGATAAAACAGGCATACATGTAAAAGCGATTTGTGAAGATGAAAATGGACATTGCCGGTGGATAAATACAAACAGCGGAAACAGTTAGATAAAAGTGGATAGAAAAGGTGGTGATTGGCGTTACATCCTGCTAATTAGCAAGCTGCTTCAACTGATATATCAATGTAATAAGCGTCTGCAGCCTGGTAGTTGATCTATATTTTATTTTCTAAAACGGGGCTATTCATTGATAACAAATACCGTCATGGTTTTGGGGCCGTGCGCGCCCAATACCAATGATTGTTCGATGTCTGCCGTTTTGGAAGGACCGGCGATAAAGGTGGCAAAATCATAGTCCTGATCTGCAATGATGTGATAAGCATCGTGCATGGTAGCAACGATGCTGCTTTTGCGCACAATGGTCACGAGGCTTTGCGCAATGAACGGCAACACGCGAATGGGCATCTCCTTGTCGGATATCCATATCGCGCTGTTTTCAGCCACGGCTAACGGCGATGTTATGATGCAGACATCAACGTTTTCCAGGCTATGCGGGTCTTGCTGCGCATCAACGATTTCGGCAATGGACGCATAAGTATTTTCGAAAGAAACGATGCGTGCCGAACCGTCAAAATCACCAGCTATTTGCTGCACAATTTCATTTACATTATTTACAAGGCATACCCGTCCGCCAATGCCCTGCAATACTTGTATAAATTGCTGCAATACATCATCAAAATAAGGCGCAAACGGTGGAACGAGGGGCGCTTCTACAAGGCCCGGCTGGCTTTGCTGTATCCTGCGCAACATGGCTTCGCGGCTATTGCAGACACCTTCCGCTTTCAATAGTTCATACTGCTCTTTTGCGTCCTGTTTTGCTGCTTCCATGTGCTGTTATATTGTACAAAAAAATTTAATTTTCACCTTCTCATTCTCTTTTTCAAACACTAGCTTAACTAACCCTTTGCTCAGGAAGTGGGCGGCTTCCGGTGTTGCTGGTACCATTCATTAAATGATGATTTCGGTGCTGCTGGCATGTCTCTTTCCTTGTACCATGGATTCATGCCGTTGTTGACAACAAATGGTACATGTTTTACAAACCATCGTCCCATCTTGCCCGCCGTTTTGTACATGGCAGGATGCGATAAGGTAAACGTCATTCCTTTCATGCTCCATTCTTTCATTTTACCGGTATAACCATCTTTTCCCAATACCTGCCGCCACTTGTACAACTGTTCGTGGATGTCAATTTTTACGGGGCATACATTGCTGCAACTGCCACACAGCGTAGAGGCAAACGGAAGGTCGGCATATTGCTTCATGTCAAGGTTGGGCGCGAGTATAGAACCGATGGGACCGGCAATGGCAGTGTGATAACTGTGCCCGCCGCTGCGCCGGTACACGGGGCAGGTATTGAAGCAGGCCGCGCAACGGATGCACTTCAGCGAGTTGCGGAAATCGGGACGTCCCAACTGCGTGCTGCGCCCATTGTCCACGATCACGATGTGCAGTTCCTGCCCTTTGCGCGGGCGCCTGAAATGACTGCTGTATGTTGTAATGGGTTGTCCCGTAGCACTGCGCGCCAGCAGGCGCAGAAACACGCTCAAATGCCGGCGCAGCGGGATGATTTTTTCAAAGCCCATGCTGGCAATGTGAACATCGGCAAGGTGTGCACCCATGTCGGCATTGCCTTCGTTGGTGCACACCACAAACTCACCTGTTTCGGCAATGGCAAAGTTGACACCGGTGAGCGCAGCTTTGCGCGTTAAGAATTTTTCGCGCAGGTGCACCCTTGCCGCTGCGGTTAAAAAATCGGGGTCGTTATTGCCTTTTTCGGTGCCCAAATGCTGGTGAAACGTATTGCTGACGTCTTCTTTCTTCAAATGAATGGCAGGCAGTACAATGTGGCTTGGCGGTTCTTCGCGCAGCTGTACAATGCGCTCACCAAGGTCGGTGTCTATCACTTCAATGCCATGATCGTGCAGGTAATGGTTTAAACCGCATTCTTCGGTCAGCATGCTCTTGCTTTTCACCATCCGATCAATGCCATGCCGCTTCAGTATGGATTCAATAATTTCATTGTGTTCTTTCGCATCGGCAGCCCAATGAACAACAATGCCGTTTTGTTTTGCCTTTTTTTCAAAAGCCACCAAGTACGTGCTCAGGTTAGACAATACGTTGTTCTTGATGCCCGAAGCCAGCGTTCTGAGGTCTTCCCATTCGGGCAAGGCATGTGCAGCTTTGTCGCGTTTGGTGCGTACAAACCACAAGGTTTCATCGTGCCAGTCCACACGCGGCTCGTCTTTGTTAAACTGCGCGGCCAATGTGGCGTGATCTGTTGTTTGCTGCTGCATACTGGTTATATTTTTGATGAACCATGAAGGAACAAAAAGCGCTATGTGTTATGAAGTTTTGTTTGCAAAATTAATAGTGCATCATCCTGTACTTAATGCCATAATGGTTCCATTGTATCTACATTTTTTTCTTGTAAAAAGTATTGATAGTTGTGCCATCGTGCTTCACAACGTGCTGTTCAATATCTCCGCGATGTGTTTTACCTCTACATTGCTTTGTTGCCGTTTCAGTATGCCTTCCAGGTGCATGAGGCAACTCATGTCGGCACCGGTAATGTACTGAGCACCATGAGCCACGTGGTCGTGTACACGGTCTTTGCCCATCTTCGCGCTGACTGCTGCTTCGGCTACGCAAAACGTGCCGCCAAAACCACAACATTCATCTTTGCGGCTCAGTTCAATGACTTCCAGTCCTTTTACCATGCCCAGCAGTTTTCCGGGTTTTGAAAAAGGAGCGGCAACCAGTTCGCTCATCTGCGAAAGGTGCAAACCACGCTGCCCGTGACAACTTTGGTGAACGCCCACTTTGTAAGGAAAAGAAGCTTCCAGCTTTTCTACTTGCAGCACATCGGTTAAGAACTCGGTGAGCTCATATATTTTATCGTGAATAAGCTTTGCTTCATTCTCTAATTGCGCATTGTGCCAGTGTTCCTTGATGTGCAACACGCAACTGCCGGATGGGCAAACGATATAATCAAACCGGCTAAAGTTGTCTGCGAATAATTTGTTGCAGCCATCGGTCAGGTGTTCAAACCCAGAGTTGGCCATTGGTTGCCCGCAACAGGTCTGGTTTAACGGGTACTGCACATTACAACCCAGTTTTTCCAACAACTCCAGTGTAGCAATGGCAACCTGCGGGTAAAACTGGTCTACATAGCAGGGAATAAACAATCCTACAGTCATCATACAATATCATAAGTGGGTTCATAACGCTTCACTTTCACCAGGTTTGCAGGCAGGGCTGCCTTGTTCCATGCTTTCCGGATGGCGATGGCGGCGCCAAGTGCCGAGGCCTGCGCTACGGTGGCAGAGTACATGCCGATGTGCGGGAAAGCCGCCGCCAACAGGTGCATATATACATCGTTTTTGCTAAAGCCGCCATCCACAAATATTTTGCTTACCGGACTGCCATTCATCACCCGTTTGGTAGAAGGCACCTGCTGTTTGATGATGTCCATTATCAACTGGTGATAGGCTTCTTCGCAAGTTTCAAAATCGTGAAGATTGCGCCTGCTGAATGCAGACTGGCTAACCATGGCAGAATTCCCTTTTACTGTTTCTTCCGGCTCTGCGCGATGTAGTTTGTGGCAGAGAGAAGCATCGTACTGCACCGACTTGTAATGGTCTGCTGCCGTATGGAAATGAGCTGCGATTCGCTTTACCTGTTGTTCGTGTTCATAACCGGCAAACAGACGTGAAGCTTTTACTGCATTGCCCTGGTAAGACAAATAGCTAAGGCAATCCTGGTCCAGTTCTTCAGCCGTCAGTATCGAATGATTGAACGGGTTGAGGCTAATGCTCCAGGTGCCGGTAGACAACAAAACAAACGGCTCGCTAAAAGCTGTTACATACGGGATCAAAGCCGCGGAACTATCGTGCAGCCCGCAACCCGAGGGTATATTGCCGGTGGTGCTGCCAGCTACTTCGGTGCCGGAAATAAGGGGCGTCAGTTTTTTTTGAATGCCTTCTTTGTACACCCACTCGTGGTAGTCGCTTTCTGTAACATTCCAGAGCGCTGGTGTGGCAGCCAATGCTGGTGAGGTCGCTGTACAAAGCACCGGACAACACAAAGCTGATGTATTGCGGCAAATGCAGCGAATAACGGATGCGTGCATACGGTTCGGGCTTCCGGTGTTTGAGCCAATACAGTTGCTTGCCGGAGTTGAGGTGACCCAATTGTGGTGAGGCCGTTTCCAGTGCTATTTTTTCTGCACCGTATGTGTTCTCGAATTGCGCCTGCAAGGCTTTGTCGTAAGGTTTCAGGTAATTGTACAGCGGCAAAAACGGCTGGTTGTTGTAATCGAGGTGAACAAACGAAGCGCCGTAGGCAGAGACATTTACCGCCAGGATGTCAAAACGAGGGTCGCTTTGTACCGACCGGAACGATTGCTTTACCCAGGCAGTGAGCGCCTGCACATCCTCGCAGGGAAACCATCATCATCCACCGTTTCTTCCAACTGTGCGGACGCTTCGTACACCAACTGGTATTGCCTGTCGAACAGCAACACTTTCTTATTGGTTTTGCCAATGTCGAAGATGAGGATGACCGGTTCTTTATTTTTCATTGTTGTAGCGATCAATCAGTTTCAGGAAATCATAGAATATGTCATTTCGGTACGTATTGGTCCGCTTTAAAATGATGGCGACCGGATAGTCAATTCCAGGCATATCTTTTATCACTGCATCAATTTTCATAAAAGCACCCCGATTGTACTAGCTAAACCACATGTCAAATTTACGTTTGCGAACGTGCTGCCTTCCATCTGCAGAATCACAGATATAAAAACAAACATTTTCATCATGATGGTTATAAAAATCAAGAAAAATAATGGCGACAGTGGTGGCGATTAAATCATCGCGAACGTAGGATTGCGGACCTTCAAATTTTGCCAATATGGAGAACTCGTAAACGAAAGAGGCATAAGGCTTTTGTTCACCAAATATGTATGGCGAAGGTTTGAAAACCACTTTGTATTCAACCTCATGGAGGGTCTTAAAGAAGTATGCTGTGTTATGGCTTTCTTCTTTGTAAAACAGGTAATGATGTTCACCCGGCAACTGTATCACTGTTCACAATTTTACCACGAATCGCTTCTATTTTCTGTTTGTGTTCAGGTGTGTTGATCTCCCGTAAAAATTCATTTTCATCTTCCGCTTTTCTCCGCTTCCATTCGGTAATCAATGCATCTGTTTTGCCGTATTCTGTAGCAACCGTGTTGCTACCTGCTTTGCCTGATCCATAACAATATCATTTACTTCTTCAAAGTTAGCAAATTCTCTGCGGTCGCATTTTACAATCCCGTTGCCACCGTTTTCAAACCTCTTTGTTTTATCAGCCCTTCTCTTACTTTTTCTGTTCGAAATACAGCCAATGGGTTCAATGCGCCGCCGGCACGCAAGCGGGGCTTCTGCCACCAATGCCCGCACATCGGTACGAAATGCAATTTGCAATATTTCCTGCGCGGTCACCACGTCATTGTTCAGTTGTGCTTCATTTAGTTTTTTCCGATCCACCAGCAATGCCTGTGCATAAGTGATCATAATGGCTTCTACCGATTGCAGCAAGTCTTCGAGCGGGTCTTTTACATTGTGGCTTGCATCGATCATCCAGCCCAAACCGGTAGCGTGGTTCATGCCTTTGGCGTCCATGCCTTCCACCAGTTCGTTGAAGATGAGAAACAACTGGTACGGCTTGATGGAGCCCACCGTTAAATCATCATCGCCATAC
>CAWGWV010000027.1:0-19416 GCA_963826385.1 uncultured Chitinophagaceae bacterium
GTAAAAGTGGACAAAACAGGGTGGTGATTGGCGTTACATCCTGCTGAGTAGCGAGATATTCAACTGATGTGTATCAATGTAACAAGCTTCAGCAGCCGGGTAGTTGATCTGTATTTTATTTTCTAAAACGGGGCTATTCATTGATAACAAATACCATCATGGTTTTGGGTCCGTGCGCGCCCAGTACCAATGATTGTTCGATGTCTGCCGTTTTGGAGGGACCAGCGATAAAGGTGGCAAAATCATATTCCTGATCTGCAATGATGTCATAAGCATCATGCATGGTAGCCACGATACTTTTTTGTGAATAATGGTTACGAGGCTTTGCGCAATAAAAGGCAACACGCGTACCGGCATTTCCTTGTCGATATCCATATGGCACCGTTTTCAGCCACGGCCAATGGCGAAGTCAAGATGCATACATCCACATCTTCAAAAGGTATGCGGGTCTTGTGGCGTCAACGATTTCGGCAATGGAAGCATAATGTTTTTTCGAAAGAAACAATGCGTGTCGACCGGCAAAATCATCGGCTATTTGCGACAATTTCATTTACATTATTTACAAGGTATACCCGTCCGCCAATGCCCTTCAACACTTGATATATTGCTGCAACACATCCTCAAAATAAGGCGCAAAGGGTGGAACGAGGGGCGCTTCAACAAGGTCCGGCTGGCTTTGCTGTATCCTGCCAACATTGCTTCGCGGCTGTTGCTGACACCTTCTGCTTTTAATGCTTCATATTGCTCTTTTGCTTCCTCTTTGCTGCTTCCATGTGATGTTATATTGTATAAAAAGCTTTAATTTTCACTTTTTCATTCTCTTTTTCAAACATTGAGCTTTACTAACCCTTTGCTCAGGAATTGGGGGCTTCCGGTTTTTCTTGTACCATTCACCAAATGATGCTTTCGGTGGTGCTGGCATGTCTCTTTCGTTAAACCATGGTTCATGCGTTATTCACAACAAAAGGAACATTTTTGACAAACCATCTTCCCATCTTGCCCGCCGTTTTGTACATTGCGGGATGCGATAACGCAAACGTCATTCCTTTCATGCTCCATTTTTTCATTTTACCGGTATAGCCGTCTTTTCCCAACACCTGCCGCCATTTGTACAGCTGCTCGTGAATGTCAATTTTTACCGGGCATACATTGCTGCAACTGCCACACAGCGTAGAGGCAAACGGCAGGTCGGCATATTGCTTCATATCCAGGTTGGGCGCGAGAATAGACCCGATGGGCCCGGCAATAGCGGTGTGATAACTGTGCCCGCCGCTGCGCCGGTACACAGGGCAGGTATTAAAGCAGGCTGCGCAACGATACACTTCAGCGAGTTGCGAAAATCGTCGCGCCCCAACTGCGTGCTGCGCCCATTATCCACAATCACAATGTGCATTTCCTGCCCTTTGCGCGGGCGCTTGAAATGACTGCTGTAAGTAGTAATGGGCTGCCCGGTAGCACTGCGCGCCAGCAGGCGCAAAAACACACCCAAATGTTTGCGCAGCGGGATATTTTTTCGAAGCCCATGCTGGCAATATGCACATCGGCAAGATGCGCGCCCATGTCGGCATTGCCTTCATTGGTGCACACTACAAATTCGCCTGTTTCGGCAATGGCAAAGTTGACACCGGTGAGCGCGGCTTTTCTCGTTAAGAATTTTTCGCGCAGGTGCACCCTCGCTGCTGCGTTAAAAAGTCGGGGTCGTTATTGCCTTTTTCGGTGCCCAAATGCTGGTGAAACGTATTGCTGAATCTTCTTTCTTTAAGATGAATGGCAGGCAGTACAATGTGGCTTGGCGGTTCTTCGCGCAGCTGCACGATGCGTTCGCCAAGGTCGGTATCAATCACTTCAATGCCTTGCTGATGCAGGTAATGGTTCAGATCCGCATTCTTCGGTAAGCATGCTTTTGCTTTTTACCATCCTATCTATGCCATGCCGCTTCAGAATGTATGCACAATTTCATTGTGTTCCTTGCATCGGCAGCCCAATGCACCACTAAGGCCGTTTTGCTTTGCGTTTTTTTCAAACGCCATCAAGTATGTGCTCATGTTGGACAGCACATTGTTTTTGATGCCCGAAGCCAGCGTTCTGAGGGCTTCCCATTCGGGCAATCCATGGGCAGCTTTGTCGCGCTTGGTACGCACAAACCACAAGTGTTTCATCGTGCCAGTCCACACGCGGTTCGTCCTTATTAAACTGCATGGCTAATGTGGCGTGATCTGTTGTTTGCTGCTGCAACTGGTTATATTTTTGATGAACCACGAAGGAACGAAAAGCGCTACGGTTATGAAGTTTTGCTTGCACAATTATAGTGCATCATCCTGTACTTAATGCCATTTGGTTCCATTGTAGTACATTTTTTTCTTGTAAAAAGTCTTGTTTGTTGTGCCATCGTGCTTCAAACGTGCTGTTCAATATCTCCGCAATATGCTTTACCTGTACGTTGCTTTTTTGCCGTTTCAAATGCCTTCCAGGTGCATGAGGCAACTCATATCGGCGCCGGTAATATATTGGCGCCATGAGCCTCGTGATCGTGTACACGGTCTTTGCCCATCTTCGCGCTGACTGCTGCTTCGGCTACGCAAAAAGTGCCGCCAAAACCACAACATTCATCTTTGCGGCTCAGTTCAATCACTTCCAGTCCTTTTACCATGCCCAGCAGTTTTCCGGGTTTTGAAAAAGGAGCGGCAACCAGTTCACTCATCTGCGAAAGATGCAAACCGCGCTGCCCGTGGCAGCTTTGGTGAACGCCTACTTTATACGGAAAAGAAGCTTCCAGCTTGTCTACTTTCAGCACATCGGTTAAGAACTCGGTGAGCTCATATATTTTATCGTGAATAAGCTTTGCTTCGTTCTCTAATTGCTCATTGTGCCAATGTTCTTTGATGTGCAGCACACAACTGCCGGATGGACAAACGATATAATCAAACCGGCTAAAGTTGTCTGCGAATAATTTGTTGCAGCCATCCGTCAGGTGTTCAAACCCAGAGTTGGCCATCGGTTGCCCGCAACAGGTTTGGTTTAACGGATAGTGCACGTTACAACCCAGTTTTTCCAACAACTCCAGTGTAGCAATGGCAACCTGCGGATAAAACTGGTCTACATAACAGGGAATAAATAATCCTACAGTCATAATACAATATCATAAGTGGGTTCATAACGCTTCACAGTCACTAGGTTTGCAGGCAGGGCGCTTTGTTCCATACCTTGCGGATGGCAATGGCGGCGCCCAGTGCCGAAGCCTGCGCTACGTGGCAGAATACACGTCGATGTGCGGGAAAGCCGCCGCCAACAGGTGCATATATACATCGTTTTTGCTAAAGCCGCCATCCACAAATATTTTGCTTACCGGCCTGCCATTCATCACCCGTTTGGTAGAAGGCACCTGCTGTTTGATGATGTCCATTATCAACTGGTGATAGGCTTCTTCGCAGGTTTCAAAATCGTGAAGGTTGCGCCTGCTGAATGCAGACTGGCCAACCATGGCTGATTCCTTTTGCTGTTTCTTCCGGCTCTGCGCGATGCAGTTTGTTGCAGAGGGAAGCATCGTACTGCACCGACTTATAATAGTCTGCTGCCGTATTGAAATGAGCTGCGATTCGCTTTACCTGTTGCTCGTGTTCATAGCCGGCAAACAACCGTGAAGCTTTTACCGCATTGCCCTGGTAAGACAAATAACTGAGGCAATCCTGGTCCAGTTCTTCGGCGGTGAGCATCGAATGATTGAACGGGTTGAGGCTGATGCTCCAGGTGCCGGTAGACAACAAAACAAACGGCTCGCTGAAATGCTGTAAAATACGGGATAAAAGCCGCGGAACTATCGTGCAGCCCGCAACCCGCGGGTATATTGCCGGTGGTGCTGCCGGCTACTTCGGTGCCGGAAATAAGGGGCGCCAGTTTTTTATTGAATGCCTTCTTTGTACACCCACTCGTGGTAGTCGCTTTCTGTAACATTCCAGAGGCGGTGTGGCAGCCAATACTTGTGAGGTCGCTGTACAAAGCACCGCACAACACAAAGCTGATGTATTGCGGCAGATGCAGCGAATAACGGATGCGTGCATACGGTTCGGGCTTCCGGTGTTTCAGCCAATACAATTGCTTGCCGGAGTTGAGGTGACCCAATAGTGGTGAGGCTGTTTCCAGTGCTATTTTTTCTGCACCGTATGTGTTCTCGAATTGCGTCTGCAAGGCTTTGTCGTAAGGTTTCAGGTAATTGTACAGCGGCAAAAACGGCTGCTTGTTGTAATCGAGATGAACAAACGAAGCGCCGTAGGCAGAGACATTTACCGCCAGGATGTCAAACCGGGGTCCTTTGTACCTACTGGAACGATTGCTTTACCCAGCAGTAAGCGCCTGCACATCCTCGCAGGGGAAACCATCTTCATCCACCGTTTCCTCCAACTGTGCGGACGCTTCATACACCAACTGGTATTGCCTGTCGAACAGCAACACTTTCTTATTGGTTTTACCAATGTCAAAGATGAGGATGACCGGTTCTTTATTTTTCATTGTTGTAGCGATCAATCAGTTTCAGGAAATCATAGAATATGTCATTTCGGTACGTATTAGTCCGCTTTAAAATGATGGCAACCGGATAGTCAATTCCAGGCGTATCTTTTATCACTGCATCTATTTTCATAAAAGCACCCCGATTGTACTGGCTAAACCACATGTCAAATTTACGTTTGCGAACATGCTGCCTTCCATCTGCAGAATCACAGATATAAAAACAAACATTTTCATCATGATGGTTATAAAAATCAAGAAAAATAATGGCGACAGTGGTGGCGATTAAATCATCGCGAACGTAGGATTGCCGGACCTTCAAATTTTGCCAATACCGAGAACTCGTAAACGAAAGAGGCATAAGGCTTTTGTTCACCAAATATGTATGGCGAAGGTTTGAAAACCACTTTGTATTCAACCTCATGGAGGGTCTTAAAGAAGTATGCTGTGTTATGGCTTTCTTCTTTGTAAAACAGGTAATGATGTTCACCCGGCAACTGTATCACTGTTCACAATTTTACCACGAATCGCTTCTATTTTCTGTTTGTGTTCAGGTGTCTTGATCTCCCGTAAAAATTCATTTTCATCTTCCGCTTTTCTCCGTTTCCATTCGGTAATCAATGCATCTGTTTTGCCGGTTTCTGTAGCAACCGTGTTGTTGCTCTGATTTGCCTGATCCATAACAATATCATTTACTTCTTCAAAGTTAGCAAATTCTCTACGGTCGCATTTTACAATCCCGTTGCCACCGTTTTCAATCCTCTTTGTTTAATCAGCCCTTCTCTTACTTTTTCTGTTCGAAAAACAGCCAATGGGTTCAATGCGCCGCCGGCACGCAACCGGGCTTCTGCCACCAATGCCCGCACATCGGTACGAAATGCAGTTTGCAATATTTCCTGCGCGGTTACCACATCATTGTGCAGTTGTGCTTCATTTAGTTTTTTCCGATCCACCAGCAATGCCTGCGCATAAGTGATCATGATGGCTTCTACCGATTGCAGCAAGTCTTCCAGCGGGTCTTTTACATTGTGCGATGCATCGATCATCCAGCCCAAACCGGTAGCATGGTTCATGCCTTTGGCATCCATGCCTTCCACCAGTTCGTTGAAGATGAGAAACAACTGGTACGGCTTGATGCTGCCCACCGTTAAATCATCATCGCCATATTTGCTGTCGTTAAAATGAAAGCCACCAAGCTTGCCTTCCATCAGCAGCAAAGAAACAATTTGTTCGATGTTGGCATTGGGCAAATGATGTCCTAAATCGACCAATGTATAAGCCTTCTTACCCAGCTTGCTGGCATACAACAACGACTGCCCCCAATCGCCCACGGTAGTTGAATAAAAATTGGGTTCAAAGGCTTTGTATTCCACAAACATTTTCCAGTCGCCGGGCAGAGCGGCATACACTTCCTGCAGGCTTTCCAGCGTGTTTTGAAAAGCCCGCCGGAAGTTCAGCTGACCGGGAAAACAGGAGCCATCGCTCAGCCAAACCGTAAGCGCATTTGACCCGAGTTCCACGCCATATTTGATGACTTCGATATTGTGTTCAATGGCTTGCTTGCGCACCCCTTTGTCCACATGCTGCATCGAGCCAAACTTGTAGCTAAGCTGCTGATCAGGCTGGTCCTGGAAGGTGTTGGAATTCATGGCATCAAAACGCAACCCGTTTTGTGCAGCCAGTGCTTTGATGTGATTGGTATTCTCTGGTATGTCCCACGGGATGTGCAGCGAAATAGCGCCACCCGATTGGTTGAGCGCGTGCAGCAACCCGATGTCTTCTATCTTTTCTTCGAGATTGCGGGGTTCGCCGCCACCGCCAAAGCGGCCAAAGCGCGTACCGCCGGTGCCCAGCGCCCAGCTTGGAATGGCTACCTGGAAAGCCACCAGCTTTTGCAGGACGTCTTCTGCATTGCCTACTTCATCCAAAATAAAATTGAGCCTGCGCTGATGAGTTGACTGCAACTGCTCGTTGTGTTCTGCCAGTTTATATGGTGCAATGGTCATAACAAATCGTTTTTGAAATAAAAAAGGTAATGATTATGGTAAATAAAATACTTGTTGCAGGGAAACACTCACCGGCGAATGGTCTTCATTTGTTTCCATAATGTCTTTCATAAACGCCCACCAGCGCTGCATTACGGGATGTTGAGGCAAAGCCTCCAGCAGTTGTTCATCTGCCAGCTTCATCGTACCAAACAAGACATGGGTGCGGCGGTCGAGAAAGATGTGATAATCACTGATGCCCGATGCATGCAAGAGGTCTGTCAGTTCGGCCCAAATCGCATTGTGCCGGCGCTGATATTCTTCTTCACAGCCTTCGTTCAACTTCATTGTAAATGCACCTGTTTCATGTTTGTTGTGCATTATGGATGATCGGCAACCGGCAGTTACCTGTAAAATCCCATTGCCACGCCACCATCTACATTGAGCGCATTGCCGGTAGATTTACTGAGCAAACCACCAACAAAAGCAAAGCAGGCATTGGCAATATCTTCGGGCAAAATAATTTCGTTCAGCAACGTGCGTTTGGCGTAGTAAGCCGGCAGTTCTGCTACGGTGATTCCATAAGCTTTTGCCCTGCCTTCGGCCCAGCCGCCGGCCCAGATATTGGAGTCGGCAATCACTGCATCCGGGTTCACCATGTTTACACGAATCTTATCGCCGCCCAACTCGGCAGCCATCAGCCTTGTAAGGTGCGCCTGCGCCGCTTTTGCGGAGCCATAACCCGGATTGTTGGGACCGGCAACCACTGCATTTTTCGACACGATGTTGATGATATCGCCACCCATATCTTGCTTGCGCATCATGGCGATGCCGGCTTTGGAAACAATGAATTGTCCTTTCACCAAAATGTTGTACAGCCTGTCCCATTCTTCGAGTGTATGCTCAGCAATGGATTTGGAAATAGAGATGCCGGCATTGTTTACCACGATATCCACACCACCAAAGGCGAGACTCGCATTTTCAAACGCAAGTTGCGCAGAAGTTTCGTCGGTCACATTCAACAGTGTGGATGCCACCACATCTTTTCCAAATGATTTGGTAAATTCTTCTTTGGCTTCGGTCAGCCGTTCTTCGTTAATATCGTTGATGATGACACAGGCGCCTTCTTCGGCAAATTTTTTCGCGATGGCTTTGCCAATGCCGCCGGCACTGCCGGTAATCAGGGCGATTTTGCCACTCAGCGCTTTGGGTTTTGGCATGCGTTGCAGCTTCGCTTCTTCAAGCAGCCAGTATTCGATGTTAAACGCTTCCTGCCGTGGCAGCGAGGTATATTCCGAAACGGCTTCGGCGCCCTTCATTACATTGATGGCATTGATGTAAAATTCAGACGCTACGCGGGCAGTTTGTTTGTCTTTGGCAAAGGTAAACATGCCTACGCCGGGATAGAGAATCACCACCGGGTTGGCATCGCGCATAGCCGGGCTGTTGTCGTGTTTGCAGGTGTTGTAATAATCGGTGTACATCTGCCGGTAGGCTTCAAACTGCGGCTGTATTTTTTCCCGGATGGCAGCCACGTTATTAACGTCTTCATCTGTGGCAAGATTCAATACCAGCGGGCTGATTTTGGTGCGCAAAAAATGGTCGGGACAGCTCGTTCCCATCGGCGCCAGTTTATCAAGGTCGTTGGAATTGATGTATTCCAGCACGCGGTCATCATCGGTAAAATGACCAATCATACTTGTTTGGGAAGAGCAATAGCCACGCAGTACGGGCGCAAGGGCTGCCGCTTTTTTCAGGCGTTCTTCTTTGGGTAGCGATGTTATTTTTTGCCCGCCGAAAACAGGTCCTTTTTTGCCATAGTTGTCTTCGAGATATTGCGCGCAGCGCTCCACCACTTCCAGGGTATTGATGTAGCTTTCATAAGCGGTATCGCCCCAGGTAAACAAACCGTGCGAGCCCAGCATGATGCCGCGGATGCCGGGGTTGGCGTCGAGACAGGCTTTTAGTTTCAACCCAAGGTCGAAGCCCGGTTTTTGCCATTCCACCCAGCCAAGCGAGCCGTTGAAAAGCTCTTCCACAATGCGTTTGCCATCTTTGGCAGCAGCAATGGCGATGGCAGCATCGGGGTGCAAATGGTCTATGTGTTTGAAAGGCAAAAAGCCATGCAGCGGTGTATCGATCGAAGGCGCTTTGGAATTTAAATCGTAAATGCAGTGGTTAAACAATTCCACCATCTCGTCTTCGTGTTCGATACCGCGGTACACGTTGTTGAGGCTGCGCAGTTTGTCCACGTACAACGCCGCGAGCCCGCTGCGCTTGAGCGTACCAATGTCGCCGCCGCTGCCTTTTACCCACATCACTTCCACCTCTTTGCCGGTAAGCGGGTCGGGCGCCATAGCTTTGCACGAAGTGTTGCCGCCGCCATAGTTGGTGAGGCGCAGATCGGCGCCAAGCAGGTTGGAGCGATAGATGAGCAGCGCCACCTGGTCGTCGCCAAGGGCAGCCGCTTTTTGTTCATCCCACAGGTAGCTTACGTGTTTGAAGCTGGTTGAAGTTGTATTCATGACAGATTGATTGTTTGTAGTTGTTTTACCTGAATGCATCGTGCTGATCAGCTGGTTGCCGCGTTATTGTTTCAGCGCGTTGCCATAGCCAACCAGCATCACCGAAAACAGGATGACAAGGATACCGGTTCCAATGGTGATTTTTGTTTTGTTGCTCACGCCGTTCCATTCTTTCAATGCAATGCCCCAGATGTTGGCCACAAGGATGATGAATGCCATGTGCAATATCCACGAAGACGCGCCATTGCCCAGCTTGCTTTCGCCCATGCCGTAAAAGAAAAACTGTAAAAACCAGATGGTACCGGCAAGTGCGGCAAAGAAATAATTGTTGAGCAACGGTGCTTTTGTATCGGTGTAATCGCCAAAGGTTTTGTTGCGCGCATTGAGGAGAAGGCACCAGATAACATTGGTGGTGAGCCCGCCCCAGAGCAGGACAATGTACGTTACATTGTTTTGATATAAAAACTCCACCGTTTCGGTTGGGTTGGCCCCTTTCCACAAGTCGTTGGCGGCTTCTGCCATGGGCGTTCCCGCTTCGATACCATAGTTGAAACAGGCGCTCAAAATGCCCGAAATGGTACACACGATGAGCCCTTTTACAAGGTTGAATTCCCTGATGCTTTCCTTCTTTTTTTCTTCGGGCAATTCATTTTCTTTCAGCACGCCGGCGCGACCGCAAATGACGATGCCCAGCACGCAAAGCAACACCCCGCCCAGCACAATGCGCCCCCACGATGTACTCAGCAAATCGTGCAGCGTGGTTTTGCCCGGTTCGGGGTACAGGTTGTAATAAATGGATGGAACAAGCGCACCAAACACCGATGTAAAACCCAGCAATACCGAGTTGCCGAGCGACATGCCCAGGTAACGCATGCCCAGCCCATACATGAGCCCGCCAATGCCCCACAAGATGCCCCAGGTAAAGGTCCAGCCAAATGTGGAAGGAGATGCCTGCTCAATGATGCTGGTAAAATGGGGAACGGTGAGCCATGCTGCCAGCGGCGGAATGATGAGCCATGAAAATAATCCACCTACCAGCCAGTAATTTTCCCAGTGCCAGCCTCTTACTTTTTTGAACGGAACATAAAAACTACCAGACGCAAAACCGCCGATGAAATGAAAGATGATCCCGAAAATGACTTGCATGTTGTGGTTTTCTATATGGCGAATAATCTGAAGTAAAAATAGATTTGTGCAATGGATCAACTGTTATGAACTGTTGTAGGTTATCCTTATTGGTAACAAAGAACGCCTATGTTTCACAGGTGGCGTTTATCATAAGTGTTGTTACTTTAGCAGTTGTGTTATCACTGTTTCAAACATTGCGCTATGCCTTCTGAAAACCTGTACAGCTTTATTACGATAGACGAATATTCTGCTTCGCCCAAATACCAGCAGGTGGTCAACTCCATTGTGAAAGCGGTGGAAGATGGCAAGCTTTCCAAAGATTATACGATGCCTTCTATCAATGATCTGAGCTATGAACTCGACATCTCGAGAGATACCTGCATCCGCATTTACAAAGAGCTGAAGAAGCTCAACATCATCACATCGTTTCCGGGCAAAGGTTATTTTATCAAGGAAACGCATGTGGGCAAACGAATCAAAATCTTCCTGCTGTTCAACAAACTGAGCACTCATAAAAAAATCATTTACGATGCATTTGCCGCCACGCTGGGCGCCAATGCTTCCATTGATTTTTATATCTACAACAACAATTTTCAACTGTTTAAAGAACTGCTCAACAACCGGAAAACCGATTACTCTTATTACGTGATTATCCCGCATTTTACCGAAGGTGGCGACAAAGCCTACGAGATCATCAACGAGCTGCCGAAAGAGAAGCTCATCATTATGGACAAGCTCTTGCCGCGCGTGGAAGGCAGCTATGGCGCCGTGTATGAAAACTTTGAGAAAGACATTTACACGGCCCTGAAAGAAGCTTTGCCGCAACTGAGCAAATACCACACGATCAACCTGATTTTTCCGCAATACACCTATCATCCCGAAGAAATTGTAAAAGGCTTTACCAACTTTTGCTACGACTATGCGTTTACGCCAAAAATCATTTCCCACATCCACAAGGAAGAAATCCGCAAAGGTGAAGTGTACATCAACCTGATGGAAGATGACCTGGTGATTTTGATTGAAAAAATCTTATCGCAGCATTTGCAAATTGGTGTAGAAGTGGGCGTGATTTCGTACAACGAAACTGCCATTAAAAAAATCATTCTCAACGGCATCACCACCATTTCTACCGACTTCAAAATGATTGGCGAAACAGCAGCCGGGCTTATCCTGAACCATTCTACCGAGCACATCGAAGCAGCGTTTCATTTAACCCTGCGAAGTTCTTTGTAACGGGCTGTCCTGATGTTTACAAAAGCTGCGGACAAAGCTGCATTGATATTCGTTTCATCACTTGTTTTTGCAAACCGACATTTTGTTGTGTTTCCTTTTTTTCGTTGTAAATATGCAGCTTCAAAGAACCTCTCAGAATCAATATTTCATGTCAAACAAAGAAGCCGTGTTAGAAGTGTGCGCGTTTCATATCGAATCGTGCATCATTGCCGAAAGAGCCGGTGCCATCAGGGCAGAACTCTGCGACAATCCCATTGAAGGCGGCACCACGCCAAGCTATGGAATGATCAGACAAGCCAGGGAAAAAGTGTCGATTTTGCTGTATCCCATCATCCGCCCGCGGCCGGGAAATTACTATTATAGCGACGATGAATTTGCTGCTATGCGCGAAGACATCCGCATGTGCCGCGAGCTTGGCTGCGATGGCATTTCGGTAGGCATTCAAACGATAGACGGCAAAATAGACAGCAACAGGTTGCAGCAAATAGTGGAATGGGCAGGCCCCATGGGCGTTACCTGCAACCGCGTATTCGACTGCGCCCCCGATCCGTTTGAGGCGCTGGAAGACATCATCGGCTGCGGCTGCGAACGCATACTGACATCCGGGCTGCAAAGCGCTGCTCCTGATGGAGGCAAACTGCTTGCGCAACTGGTGAAGCAAGCCGGCGACCGCATCATCATCATGCCCGGTGCGGGCGTCAATTCAGCCAACATCGCTGCTTTACAAAAGGCAACCGGCGCAACCGAATTTCATTCGTCGGCACGCAAAAAAGCGCCCAACCCGGTACGTTTTCTCAATCCCGCAGTGAGCGATTACGGGCATGTATATCTTGCCGATGAAGAGGAAGTAAGAGCAATGGTAAATGCCCTGCAGTCGTAATGTTTTTTTGACAAAAAAGGATTTAGTTGAAACACAAATCATAAAGCACAATGTTTCACGAATACAAAAGGAGAATGCAGTGTTCATTCTCCTTTTGTGGCGTTGCGGTTGATGCCAGATTACAGAACAATCAAAGGTTTTAAAACCATTGGCAATGCCTAACCATCAACTATACGTTTATAAATAAGAGGCAACGTTGCGTTTGTGCTGACAATGAAACTTCATGGTTCGTTTCGCAATGAAAAGCAGGGTTAGATCACCTCTTTGGCAATCACGCTCCAGTCGTCCTGCGCGTGACCTTTAGCCAGCCACTCATCCATCACCGATGCAATGGCGGGAATGAGCGTGAGTGATGTGCCGGCGGCTTCGGCGGTAGTCAGCATCAGCCCCGCGTCTTTGCGCGCCATGCTCAATTCCCACGACGGATCATTGAAATTGCCACCCAATATTTTTTCCAGTCGTCCGGGCACGCCGGCGCCGGGGTTCCATTGCTGAAACAAAGTCAACAATTCCTGTGGTGCAATGCCCTGCGCCCCGCAAAGTGCGAGTGCATCGGCAAGCCCGGCGGTGAGGCACAGCAGGAAAAGGTTGCCCGCAAGCTTGATGCCCGCGGCTTTGCCGTCTTCAGGACCAAAGTTGATGAGCTTGCCGGTCATCACGGACAATTCCGGTTCGAGGCGTTTGATCATATCCTGGTCGCCCGACAGCAGCATAAAACCAGTGCTTTGCTGTGCGTTTTGCGGGTTCATAAACACGGGCGCGTGTACATAGGCAAAGCCCCTGTTTTTCCAGTATTGTACCCGGTGCACCGCACCTTTGGCAGAAGTGGTGGTGTGGTCAATGATCACCACATCTTTCTCAAAACCGGCGCTTGCTTCTTCCAGCACGGCATCCACCGTTTCGTCGTCTTTCAACACGACGTGAATGCGGGAGGCACCGCGCACGGCGTCGGCTACGTGGCTGAAAGCCTTTGCCCCCAAGGGTTCCAACGCGGTTGCCTTGGTTGCGGTGCGGTTCCATACCTGAACTGCTTCGCCACGCTGCAACATTGCTTTGATGAATCCGCTGCCCAATAAACCCGTCCCGATAAATGCCTTCATGTATTTGATTTAGTGTAAAGGTAAGGCGGCACCTTGTTGCCACATCTTCCCTCGTGGCAATCCCTTATTTCTTGCAGCAACCGGCAACCACCTAGCCACAATCCTTTTACCATTCATCAAGAACTGCTTTCCATTCACATAAAATTTACCCGGAACAGTACCTGATGTCCACATCTTTACTGCCGGAATTTCTCATTCTTCCGTTGAATACTTATGACACAGGGGGTTCGCATTTTGGTAACGGTCATGTTTTTGATTACGTCCGTACTGTTGGCGTCGCATTCCGGCAAAGCACAGCCTGGTGTGCCGAGGATAATAACGGCTCAACGCACCGCGGGCACAGTGAAGGTTGACGGTGTATTATCGGACAGTGCCTGGAAAGACGCTTCGCTGCTGACGGATTTTATATATTTCCGTCCCAAAGCCGGCACACCCGAAGATCCTGCCCTGAAAACGGTTGCTTACCTCATGTACAGCGACGAAGGCATTTACGTGGGTGGTTTTTGCCACGAACGGACAAGAGACAGCATCGCCACCGAACTTACGGGAACGCGCGATGGCTTTGGCACCAACGATTACATTGGAATTGTGCTGGATACTTACCACGATAACCTCAATGGGTTTGAATACTTTGTAACACCGCTTGGCGAACAATGGGACGCGAAAATGAACCCGCCGAGCATGGACGGAGAATCGGAAGATTTTAGCTGGAGTGCCGTCTGGAAAAGCGGTACCGTGATTACCGACAGCGGCTGGAGTTTTGAAATGTTTATTCCTTTTTCCGCCATCCGTTTTGGGAAGGATGAGGTGCAGGACTGGGGCATCAACCTCACGCGCCGAAGAAGAAAAACGGGGCAGCAAAATACGTGGAATCCCATTGATCCGAATGTAAACGGGTTTCTTACGCAGGAAGGCATCTGGAAAGGATTGTCGAACATCAAACCGCCCTTGCGGCTGCAGTTTTCGCCTTATTTGTCCGTATATGCCAATCATTATCCCTACAACAGCGCGTTGCAACCCAACTGGAAAGGGCAGGTAAACGGCGGGCTGGATGTAAAGTACGGCATCAACCAGGCGTTTACACTCGATATGACGCTGATTCCGGATTTCGGGCAGGTGCAAAGCGACAACCAGGTGCTGAACCTGACGCCTTTTGAAGTAAAATACAACGAGTACCGCAACTTTTTTACCGAAGGCACCGAACTGTTCAGCAAGGGCAACCTGTTTTATTCCCGGCGGATTGGCGGCTCGCCCATTCATCTCTATGATGTATATAACAATCTCGACAGCAACCATACCGTCGTTAAAAATCCTACCGAATCGAAGCTCATCAATGCCACCAAAATATCGGGCAGAACGCAAAAAGGGCTGGGCATTGGCGTGCTGAATGCATTGACCAAACCCCAATATGCCACCATCGCCAACAACGACAAGGAAGAGTGGCAGCAGCTAACCGACCCGCTGACCAACTACAATGTGTTTGTGCTGGACCAAACGATGAAAAACAATTCGAGCGTGTCGTTGATAAACACCAATGTATGGCGCAATGGCAAAGACTATGATGCCAATGTAACCGCGGCATTGTTTGAACTGAACGACAAGAAAAACACGTATAACCTCGGTGGCAAGCTGGCGATGAGCAACCGTTTTGGCTACCTGCCGGGCGGCGGCACCGAAAGCGGCATCAGCCATGAACTGCATGTTGGCAAAACAAGCGGCCGTTTCAACTTCAACCTCTCGCAGGAAAGGACTGATACCAAATTTAGCAGTGTGGACATGGGCTATTTTACCAACAACAACTTTTTAAATCATTACCTGTGGGTTGGCTACCGGTGGACGGTGCCGAAAAACTGGTACAACCGCATCAACCTCAACTTCAACAGCAACGTGAGCGTGCTGGCAAAAAAAATAACGCCAATCCCTGATCGTTACCAGTCTGCCGGCTTCAATGTAAATGCCAATGTACAAAGCAAAAAACTATGGTTTTTGGGTGTATTTACGGGCTACACTTTCCGGCAAAACGACTTTTATGAGCCACGTCAAAACGGATGGTATTTTACACGCGGCGCGTCGGCGATGGTGGAATCGTGGTTTGAAAGCAATGGCAGCAAGCAATATTCCTGGTTTGCCGATGTGGCGGTACGTTCGAGCATTCATTTTTACAACTCGATGGGGTTGGATGTGATGCTGGGGCAAAACATGCGGTTCAATAACAAGCTGAGCCTTTCACACTCGCTGAACCTGATGCCTAGATACAACAACATGGGCTATACGTATGTGGCCGGTAGCTCCAACATTGACTTTGCCAAACGCACCGTGAATACAGTGGAAAACATCCTGAGTGCCAAGTATAGCTTTACCAATAAAATGGGCATCACGTTTCGTGCAAGGCATTACCTGAGTACGGTGGACAATAAAGCCTTTTACCTGTTGCAACAGGATGGCAGCTTGCTACCCAACAACCACCCGGTTAACAATGTAAACCGCAATGTCAATTTCTTCAATATCGACATGGTGTATTCGTGGCAGTTTGCGCCCGGCAGTTTTGTGAATGTGGTTTGGAAAAATGCGACGCAGCAATATGCCAATGAAGTAGAAACGTCTTATTTTAAAAACCTGCACCGCACGCTCAGCAGCGACAACAACAACAACCTGTCGCTAAAAGTGATTTACTTCCTCGATTACCTGACGTTGCGAAAGCAACTGGCCAATCATTAATAATAAAAGCTACGCGCGGTAACATGCGCATTACTGTTATCAATTTCATTTACCGGCAGGAAATTATTTCCTCGCCGGTTTTTTTATAACCTTTGTACTTCTACACATACAGTTGAACGTACCGGGAATTGGCAACGCGTGGTAGTCATTACTGCATATACCATGTTACCAATAAAAAAATCAGGCGAATACTGCGATCAACCGATTCATAAGATGTGGTGGAAAAGAAGGATGCATCGGTCGTTCAATGTTGGAAATAAAAAAAGCCCTCCCCAAGAATAGGGACGGCCTCTAACGATTGCTTGCCATATGAAACTTATATATACAGTGTATATTTTTCTATTTGATAATGCAAATATAGGGAGGATTGTTTAAACGTTTAAACTTTTTTGAAAAAAGGTTTTGTGAAAATAAACTATTCTGTTTTAATGATTTGATTCCCAAACGTTTACCCTATTTCCTTAATAAAGATTTTCATTTTGATCTGTATAAATTATACAAAACAACTAGCAGGTTTTTCTTATATCCATTCATACAAACAGAAACTCAAATCGAGAAAAGTACGCAGACCGGATAGAAACACAGTACACTCAATTTATCTTATTTTACACCCGCTAACAATGCGATGGCAACCTGCCGGCAAAGTGATTATTTAACCAGATACTCATTACCATGATTGATCAGAACGCAAACGAAATATTAAACCGTCTCGGGCTGCACTTGCCACCGGCGCCAGCGCCCAAAGGCGTGTACAAACCCTGCCTGCAGCACGGCAACCTTCTATACCTGTCGGGGCACGGCCCCGTATTGCCCGACGGCAGCCTTATGATTGGCAGGGTTGGGCAAGACATGGACATGGACAAGGGAAAAGAAGCTGCAAGGCAGGTAGGACTCACCATGCTGGCAACCATCCAACAATACCTTGGCTCACTCAACAGCATCAAACGCGTCATCAAAGTGCTGGGCATGGTGAACTGTACGCCCGATTTTGAAAAACATCCTTATGTCATCAATGGTTGCAGCGAACTCTTTGCCGCCATCTGGGGCGACGAAAACGGTATTGGTGTGCGCAGTGCCGTGGGCATGGGCTCGCTGCCCGATAATATACCGGTAGAAATAGAAGCCATTTTTGAACTGAAATAAAATCGCTTTGAAAACACACCCAGAAATGAATTGGTACGAGATAGAAAACATGGCAGATATCGATTCGCCTGCTCTGATCGTTTACCCGGAAAGAATACAACATAATATCGCCCTTGCCATAGAGATGATTGGCAGCATAGACAGGCTGCGTCCACATGTGAAAACGCATAAAATGGCGGAAGTAAGCCGTATGATGCTAAAGTCAGGCATCACAAAATATAAATGCGCTACCATACCCGAAGCAGAGATGCTGGCGATAGAACGAGCACCGGATGTATTGCTCGCCTACCAGCCCGTAGGTCCTAAAATGAGACGCCTGCTTCAACTCGTGCAGATGTATGCTTCCACTATCTTTTCCTGCCTTGTTGATAATGAAGAAACCGCAATGCAACTGTCCCGGTTCTTCAGCAAACACCAGCTGATTTTACCCGTTTATATCGATGTAAATATTGGTATGAACCGCACTGGCATTAAACCGGAAAAGGTAATGCAACTGCTCAGTGCTATAAAGGACTATAAAGGTATCCGGGTAACAGGTTTGCATGGCTACGATGGTCATATCAGGGATACAGATATCATGGCGCGGCAGCAAAAAGCCGACGCCGCTTTTGCAGCTATGGAAACCCTGCAACAGGAAGCCCTGCAGCACCTGGCATTGCCGCTTACTTTAGTGATGGGTGGCACGCCTACATTCCCGGCACATGCTCATCGCGATGGCGTGGAATGCAGCCCCGGCACATTTGTGTTCTGGGATTGGGGATACCAACACCTGCTGCCTGATGAAGCTTTTCAATACGCAGCACTCGTAATCACCCGCGTGATATCGGTGATAGATGAACAAACTATTTGCGTAGATCTCGGGCACAAATCTGTTGCCGCTGAAAACCCGTTTCCCAGGGTTCATTTTCTAAATGCACCCAATGCTGAAGCTGATTTCACAAAGCGAAGAACATTTGGTGCTTCGTGTAGCCTGCAAGATAAGGGGCACAAAGTGGGCGATGTGCTGTATGGCGTGCCGGTGCACATTTGCCCAACCGTAGCGCTATACAATACGGCATATGTTGCGGAAACGAATACACATCAACAGAAGCTGGCACGTGATAGCGAGAAACAGATTTATTCATGTATAAATAAAATGACTTGCGCAATCAACCTTTTATCATAGATGGTCATCTCGACCTGAGCATGAACGCAATGGAATGGAACCGCGATTTGCGGCAGCCAGTTGCAGACATCAATGCAAGGGAAAAAGGCATGCACGACAAGCCCGACCGTGGCAATGCAACCGTATCATTACCCGAACTGCGCAAAGGCAATATCGGGCTTGGTAGTCGCTACGCAGATTGCGCGGTATGTAGCGCCCCAAAACCCGTTGCCCGGCTGGCATTCAGCCCAACAGGCATGGGCACAAACACAGGGGCAACTGGCGTGGTATAAAGCGATGGAAGAAGCGGGCGAAATGACGATGATCAAAGACCGGCAATTCGCTGAATACGCATATAGAATTATGGAAAAATGGAGAGCCGGCAGAACAGAAACCCATTGGCTTTATGTTGAGTCTTGAAGGAGCCGATTCGCTCATTACACTACAGCACATGTGAACGGATGTATGACGAAGGATTGCGTGCCGTAGGTCCGGCGCATTACGGACCCGGCAGGTATGCCAACGGCACGGATGCTACCGGAAAACTAAACACTGACGGCAAAGATTTGTTGAAAGAAATGGAACGGCTAAACATCATACTTGATGCAACGCATTTGTGTGACGATGCGTTTTGGGAAGCTATGGATTTGTTTAGGGGCAATGTATGGGCAAGTCATAACAATTGCCGCGCACTGGTAAATCACAACCGGCAGTTTAGTGATGAGATGATAAAAGTATTAATGGAAAGAAACGCGGTGATAGGCGTGGCGCTGGATGCGTGGATGATGGTGCCGGGTTGGGTGCGTGGGCAATCAACACCCGAAAGCAATGCAGTGCAACCTGGAAAAAGCGGTTGATCATATCGATCATATTTGTCAGCTTGCGGGCAATGCGTCGCATGTGGCATTGGGAACCGATCTGGATGGTGCTTTTGGCAGAGAACAATGTCCTTACGATTTTGAAACCATTGCCGATCTGCAAAAGCTGCCAGCGCTGCTAATCAAAAGAGGTTATCAGCAAAGCGATGTGGAAGCGATATTGTACGGTAACTGGCTGC
>CAWGWV010000028.1:0-84786 GCA_963826385.1 uncultured Chitinophagaceae bacterium
TGGCGACATGCGTATCTTTTTCAATCCAGACAAAAGCCCAGAAGGCAACCGACAAACCTACCCACAGCAAGGTTTGCAATAACGCTTTGCGGATGGTGATGGTTGCATGTTTTTTACTGATGACTCCCAGGTCAAAGACCAACGCTACCAATAGTGCAACACCAAAAACAAGATAAATAACCAGAGTAGTATCCATGAAAAAACAGGTGGGAAAACAGGTAGCAAATAAGAAACCGAAAGCCGGCAACACGCGCAGCTTTCTCCGGGCAATCCGTTAAAAGTTTTGAGCCATGCGTTCTGCCATCAATTGTTGCACGAGCTTTTCCAGTTCTGCCACGCGTTTTTCCATTTCCGGAAGGTTGCGCGTAAGCGCCTGACTGCGCAAGGCAGAAGTATAATCAAACGCCGGTGAGCCCGTTACGGCTACGTTGGGTATCTTGATGGATTTGCTCACACCGCTCTGCGCATTGATCTTGGTGCCGTCGGCAATGTGAATGTGCCCGACAATGCCGGCTTGCCCGCCTACCATCACGTTGCTGCCAATTTTGGTACTGCCGCTAACGCCCGCCTGCGCTGCAATCACGGTATTCAACCCAATTTCTACATTGTGCGCAATCTGGATGAGGTTGTCGAGTTTGGCGCCTTTGCGAATGATGGTAGAACCAATGGTAGCGCGGTCAATGGCAGCGTTGGCACCAACTTCCACAAAATCTTCAATCAGGACATTGCCGATCTGCGGTATTTTTTTATACGTTCCATCGGGCTGCGGGGCAAAGCCAAAACCGTCGCCACCTATCACCGCACCCGCATGAATGGTGACATTTTTACCAATCACACAATCGTTGTACACCTTTACACCGGGATACAAAATGGTATTGTCGCTGATGCTCACATTGTTGCCGATATAAACACCGGGAAACAGTTTGACATTGTACCCAATCTGCGCATGTTCGCCGATATAGACAAATGCACCCACAAATACATTGTCGCCCAGCTTTGCGGAGGCATCAATGTAAGAAGGTTGCTGAATGCCCGACAATTGCTGCGTCATGATCTCCTGGTATTTGCGGAGCAACGTAGCAAAAGCCGAATAGGCATCGGCCACCCGGATGAGCGTGGCAGAAATCGCTTCTTTCAGTTCCTGGCTTCGATTGACAATGATAATGGAAGCTTTTGTCCGGTACAAGTATTCCTCGTATTTGGGATTGGCCAAAAACGTAAGCTGCCCCTGCCCTGCTTCTTCTATCTTACCAAACGAAGCTTACGGCAACAGAAGCATCGCCTTCTGTTTCTCCGCCAATGATCATGGCTATCTGTGCGGCACTGAATTGCATAGATTAGTTATAAATTGTTTGTAAACCTAACAACCGTTAACGTAATTGACAAATGTAAAATTTTTTAACCGGCATTGACAAGGTTTGATGAATCAGCGGGTTGTCTACCTGCGAAATCTCTTTTACATCGCCGTTTTTGAATAAAATATGTATGTGTTCATCCGTCAGTTTGTAGGTAGTGTTCTCTGCATTGCCCGTAAACGCCAGGTAAGCAGCTTCGGCTTCGCTGATGGAAAGCCGCTCTGCCAGCGATTGGCGGATGCTGCCAGCTCTGCCTCGCTAACCGGCTCGTTCTGCAACGTGCATTTCAGCAGGTTGCGGTTGAGCAACCCATTGCTCAGAATAGACAACACTTCGTCGGGATGCGTACTCCATCGCTTGACGGCAAACATGATGTCGGTATCATCAATGCGGCAAAACGTTTCAATGGAATTGGACAAATGATCGTCGTTCGTCACCAGGAAATAATCCAATGGCGAGCCGGTTTTCAACCGCTCATCGCCCGGCTCGTAAATGGCTTGTACCCGCTGTATGATTTTTACCAGCATCATTTCTGCTGCCAGCACCGCGCGGTGCAGGTACACCTGCCAATACATTTGCCGGCGGGCAATGAGGAACTTCTCGGTGCTGTAAATGGCTTTTTCTTCTATCATCAGCTCACCGTTGTGCACCGTGAGCATTTTTAAAATGCGGTCGTAACCAATCACGCCTTCGCTGACGCCCGTGTAAAAGCTGTCGCGCGTCAGGTAGTCCATCCGGTCTACATCCACCTGCCCGCTGATGAGACTGTGCAGGAAATACTTTTGATAATTGTTGGTAAAGATCTCAATGGCGAGTGACAACCGCCCGCCAAGGTCGTCGTTCATTTTGTGCATGATTTGCAAACCGATCTCTTCATGATTTGCCTTAGGCAGCAGTAAATTTTCAAGCGCATGGGAATAAGGACCATGACCAATGTCGTGCAGCAGGATGGCAGCTTTTACGGCTTCGCTTTCTGCTTCGGTAATCTCAATGCCTTTGTTGCAAAGTTCCGTGACTGCCTGGCACATAAGATGGTAAGCACCCAGCGAATGGTGAAAACGGCTGTGTACAGCACCGGGATAAACAAAGGAGGCAAGCGCCATCTGGTGTATGCGCCGCAATCGCTGGTACCAGGGATGCGCGATGATATCAATAATGAGGGGCGACTCGATGGTGATAAAACCATAAACCGGGTCGTTGATAATCTTTCGCTGTTTTACTGTCATCATACAACGGAGGGAGAATACGTAACCAACAAAAGTAATGCTTGAACATGCATACAATACGTTTTCTAAGGTGCTGGTGAAAGAATTAGTGTTTTGTTTGATTGTTTTTATCCCGCTCCCTGTTTCGCCGTCAACCGGTAATCCCGCCATTTTACCATTCGTCCAATTCTGAATTTTTCGAAATTTCATAACAGTCTGAAAATCAATCAAATGTGCTAAAGCAGTTTCCTTTCAGTGCAAACTACCTAAAAAAACTTGGTACTATGTGTTGCATAGTAGTAAACATTTCCTATTTTTGTGTCGTCAACAACAGAAAACTGCTCTCCGGGGCAGTTGCCATTACAACAATCAAAAACACAATTATGGACATTCAAAACACACAAAGCCAGATGCGAAAGGGAGTGCTGGAGTTTTGCATTTTGTCTATCATAAAGCAAGGTGAAGTTTACCCCAGCGATATTGTAGAACGAATGAAAGCTGCCAACCTGCAGATACTGGAAGGAACGCTTTATCCGCTGCTGACACGGCTGAAAAACGCGGGCTATTTAACCTACCGCTGGGTAGAAAGCGCCAGCGGACCGCCACGCAAATACTTTGTGATGACAGAACAGGGACTCTCTTTCTATGCCGAGCTGGAACGCACCTGGAAAGAGCTTGCCGACGCTGTACACACGCTTACCCAACCTACCATCACCACCACCGATAACCAATCAAATCTTTTATAATCATGAAAAAGGTAATCAACATAAATTTCCAGGGCAGGGTCATCCCGATAGAAGAGACTGCCTACGAAATACTGAAGCAGTATGTAGATAGCCTGCGACGCTATTTTGTAAACGAGGAAGGCAAAGAAGAAATCATCAACGACATCGAAAGCCGCATTGCCGAACTGTTTGGCGAAACCCTGAAAAAAGGCAGCACCTGTATCACCGACGACGATGTTACTGCCGTGATCAACAGCATCGGACGTCCCGAAGATTTTGACGGCGAAGAAGACAAAGTAAAAAGCCGCGTGTATGAAGCAAAGCGAAAGCAGCTATACCTATACAAAAGGCGAACGCCTGTACCGCTGCGAAAACGACAAAGTGATTGCCGGTGTGTGTGGTGGTATTGCCGCTTACTTTGGCGTAGATCCGCTGATTGTGCGCATCCTCTTCGTGGTATTTGCGCTCGGCTTCGGCTTTGGCTTCCTGGTGTATCTTGTATTGTGGGTAGCCTTGCCCAGCACTGCTTCCACCGTTATTGGCTCGGCCCGCAAACGGCTGCTGCGCGACCCGGAAGACAAAATCATTGCTGGCGTCTGCAAAGGATTGGCGTATTATTTTGGGGTTAATGTCTGGATTCCCCGCACGTATGTTCCTCATCCCGTTTTTCTACTTTCTTTTTTAAATGGAGCACACTGGGGAGCCTTCGATTACCCCAACTTTTTGTCCGTTTCCTTTAGCCCCGGCGCTACCATCATCTACATTATTTTGTGGCTGGTATTGCCCGAAGCCAAATCGGCCAGCGACCGGCTGGAAATGAAAGGCGAAAAGGTAGATCTCAATTCCATCAAGAACAACATTTCCAGCGAAATGAAGGGGATGGGAGAAAGAGTGAGCAAATTTGGCAAGGAAGCCGGCGCTTTTGCCGCAGAAACCGGTAAAAACTTTACCCAGAAAGGCAAAGCAATTCAGCAGCGAAGTAACGCAAACGACCCGTAGGGGCACCCGCGGTTTTGGCGACATCATCGCGCTGCTGGTTAAAATATTTGTTTACTTTATCGTAGGCGTGATATTGTTTGCCGTCATCAGCGCACTGTTTGGCATCGGTGTCGTGATGATAGGTTTTCTCCCGCTGAAAGATTACCTGCTCGACAATGGCTGGCAAACGCTTTTTGCCTGGGGGTCTCTCCTCTTTATCTGGGTGCCGGTCATTAGCATTGTGACGAGCCTCATTCGCCGGCTGGCAAAAATGAAAGGCAACAGCCAGGCACTGCGCATCAGCTTTTTGTCGCTCTGGCTGCTGGGACTGGCTTGCATCATCGGGCTCCTCATATCATTGACCAATGATTTTCGCTATCGCAGCAATGCCAATGAACAAACGGTTTACCTGTCTGATCCCAAATCAGACAAGCTGGAGCTGCATGCCGACCGCATCAATAGTTACTACCGCCGCCACAACTGGCTGACCATGGAACCCTTTGCCAACTTTGACGACGATACCGTATATGTGAACAACCTGCGGGTAAGGATATTAAAAGGCAGCAACGACAGCTTTGAAGTAAAACTGCTGAAGATGAGCGACGGCGCCTCCCGGCAACAGGCCAATATGCTGAGCCAGGAAATAGACTACAACGTTACTCAGCGTGATTCCATATTGTCCTTGTCAAAAGGCATTGCCATCACGGAAGACCGGAAATTCCGGAACCAGCAGGTATATCTTACCGTGTATGTGCCCGTGGGAAAACGCATACTGGTAGATGGCAGCGTTGCCAACTGGAACGGCAATTTTCACATTGGCTGGCGCGACGACAACTGGCGCTTTCACGACGACTGGAACGATGATGAAATGGACTGGGATCATGATGTGGAATATGTGATGACCGAACACGGACTCGAAAGAACCGATGGTAAAACAAACTCCAACGACAACGATAGGGATGTAGACAACGATGCAAATTCAGACAACAATGAAGAATTGAATGACCAAAACGACAACATTGAACGCAAGCTGGAAGAAAACCGGCGCAACCGCGAAGACCTGGAAAGACAAAGACAGGAAATGCAGGAAAAAATGCGGCGGATAGACAGCGAACTGGGAAAGCCGTTGGATACCATCCCGGTAACCGGCAAGCCGTCAAACATCAAAACTGCGGCTGTGATGCACACACCCATCAGCATTTCGCACATTGTGCTGTCCAAACTTGCCATTTAAAGAAGGTTTCGGTTGGTAGAAGAGTCCTGCTTCCGTTTGCGAAGCGGGACTCTTCGTTTTTCAAAGCATTTTAAACACAAATGCCAATAGCAAAGAACGGTTTGAACCACGTTTGACATCAGTTAAAAAACTGGTACAATTACAAGTTTAACTGCTTTGTAGCTTTTACTTTGTTAGGAGATTTCCGGTGATAAACATCAATGCCACGGCTTACAACCGCACAGCCATTTTGTTTTTGGGCATATTGGCAAACGCAGCTGCCAGCCATTGCTGCCCCTGCAGCAAAGCCGTTGCAGTAGGCATGTGCAATACCCTTTCCGGAACGCCGTCTTCGAGGTTGGAAAGATCGGCGTCCCACACACCCGAGCGGTGCCAGGGCGTAAGATGATCCCAATCTGGCCGGTCGATGATCGGGTACCAGCAAACGCCCCACAGCGGAAGCCCGGACTGTATGGCTGTCCTGCATTCTTTGGCTATGAAATGCGCCCACTGAGGACGATCTTCTGCCGGGTGACTTGTTTCGGTGAGTACCATCGGCCGGCGATAGCGCCGGTAAGCTTGTTGCAGCAGTTTGTGCAGGGGTAGCCAGCGCGGGTCGTTGTTATCGTTCATCCAGGGCAAAAACTGGCCGGTGCCTGCGATCCACTGGTTGTTGTAATAATAATTGAAGCCCAATATGTCAAGGTATTCCGGTTTGCCGCCCAGCTCGGGGCACAGGGCGCCGCTTAGCATCTCCACCGCCTGGAACTGGTTGAGGTGCGCCATGCGGGCAAACGACTTTTCTTTGGGAGTGGCATTGATCGGAGGCACCATATTGACCAATGGCTCCGTAGTCAATATGCGAATGCTAGGGTCTTCTTCCTTCATAGCTGCGATGCCTTCAATATAGGCTTTCATCAACCCATACTTTACTTCCCATCCCTGCTTGTTGCAATAAGGTGACGTGCCCCGCACATCGCCTCCCAGCCAGGAAATAAAGCTCACTTCATTGATCGGCGTAACGATCAAGGTTTCAGTTGGCTGTACCGACCGGTAAAACCGAACAAAAGCGCGGCAAAGGGCAGCAAACCGGCGGGCAAACATGGGATGCAGCGGCGTAAGATCGTCGGGAAACCCAAAGTGACAGATGTCCCATACCTGTTGAATCGCTTTTTCTGCCGGCTTCGATCATGAAGGCGACCGTCTGCCAGTCATACCGGTAAGGCTGCTTTTCCACCTGGCTCCACCGGATGCCTTCGCGCACGGTTTTCATCCCAAACAAAGAGAGATTCTCATAGTCTTCCGACAACTTTTGCAAATGTCCTGTCAGTTGTAAAAAATCAACCCGGTTACCAAAAGCGTTCAGTTGGTCGGTGCATTCGTAACCCGCCATCCAGAACGACCGGAAGGGGTTTTGCCACATTAAATCCGTTTCCATAATTTTAAATTCTCCAGCCTTTCCATTTCGCTACATCCTGCTATCAAGGCTGAATGGCAAGGGGCAACTTGGGCAATGTGCCGTTCATCGGCTGTGCTTCCTGTTCTGCCGCCATTAGTTTTTTAAACAAGGTAAGCGATTGCGCCACTACCTGGTCCATATTGTAATACTTATAAGTGCCTAAGCGTCCGGTAAAATAAACATTGGGCGTAGTAGCTGCCAGCAACTGGTATTTTTTATACAATTCGGCATTTTCCGGTCTTGGGATCGGGTAATAGGGATCGCCTTCTGCTTTGGGATATTCGTAAACGATCGATGTTTTCTGGTGCTTTTGCCCGGTCAAGTATTTAAATTCCGTAATGCGCGTGTACAATTGCTCATTGGGATAATTGACCGTACCGGTATTCTGAAAGCGCTCGGCTTCTACGGTTTCAAACTGGAATTCCAGCGAGCGGTAAGGCAGCTTGCCATAGCAATAATCGAAATAACTGTCAATGGGTCCGGTAAAGATGAGCGATTTGTACCGCATGGCGTCAAGAATCTCCTTGTAGTCGGTATTGAGCATGATCTTGATGTTCGGATGCGACAGCATGTTCTGAAACATGTTGGTATAGCCATGCAGCGGCATTGCCTGGTAGGTATCTGTAAAATACCGGTCGTCTTTATTGGTGCGGGTGGGTACACTTGCCGTTACCGAAGCATCCAGTTCGCTGGGTCTAGATCCCACTGTTTGCGGGTATAGTTTTTAAAAAATTTCTCATACAGTTCCCTCCCCACTTTGGCAACTACTACATCTTCAGATGTCCTGATTTTATCCCTCTTCTCGGCTCGGCTTTCGAAAAAATCTTCTACCTGGTCAGAGTTGAGATTCAATCCATACAAAGTATTGATGGTATTCAGGTTAATGGGAATGGGAACCAGTTGCCCATCTACACTGGCCAATACACGGTGCTCGTAAGGTCGCCATGCGGTAAACTGGCCGAGGTATTCAAATACATCTTTTGAATTGGTATGAAAAATATGCGGACCATATTTATGAATCAGTATGCCATCGTTATTATAATAATCATACGTATTGCCCCCAATATGATTCCGTTTATCAATGATCAAAACCTTTTTCCCGGCTTTGTGTAGCCAGTCTTTCAGCCAATACGCTGCCGGCAAAGCCAGCTCCTACTATTACATAATCAAACATAAGCGTCCTCCTTTTTTGTGTGATTGTTTATTTGTATGGTATTGTGTCTGATTTTTTTCCGGTGCAGTTCCTTGCCTATGAGGTCATTCATTTTGCTCCAGGTTGCATCCCAGGAATTGTCTTTCAAGAAAGGCATCTGATTTGGTCAAGCCAAGGCTGTTTTGTCATGTAGTTGCCAACTCTGCGGTTGCCTGTTCGATAAATTGCTCTGCACCACTTACAATATGCACCAGGTTGTTTTCTCCATATGGGTGCACCACATCCTGGATGGGCGTTGAAATCACCGGTTTGCCGCCGGAAAGGTATTCCGGGGTTTTGGTAGGACTGATGAAACGGGTGGACTCATTGAGCAGGAATGGCACCATGGCAATGTCCCATCCATGCAGGTAAGCCGGCAAATCATCATACGATTTACCACCGAGGTAATGAATGTTTTGGAAGCGTGGCAACGTAGCCGGATCAATTTTCACGACCGGACCTACCAGTACAAAATGCCAGTCGGGCTGTTGCTGTGCCACTTCCCTGATGAGGTCTATGTCGAAACGTTCATCTATCACCCCATAAAAACCAAATCTCGGGTGCGGGATGGAAGCCTGGTCGGCGGGATCGTTCATTTCATTTCTTGCCTGTCCGAAATGAGCTTTGTCGATGCTGCTGGGAAAAGGATGAATGTTGTGGTGCTGCGTCTTTTTGGCTTCGTACAGCGTATGACCGCCGGTGAACACGAGGTCGGCTTTGTGAAAACAATTGTTTCTCAAGCGATGTAAGCAAAGGAGGCGCAAATTTGAAAGCCGATAGCTCGTCCATACAATCATACACCACCGCCTGGGGATGAAGCTGATCGCTGATGAGCAATGCCATGGGTGTATAATACCACAGGATGTATTGGCGGATGTCGCATTGTACAAACACATCCTGCACCATTCGTTTCTGTCGTTGTATCGCGTCTTCAGCAGGGGAGCCTTTTAAATGTAAAACGACAACCTGCACGTTTTCTTTCGTCTTGTTGATGGTGAAATGATCTTCGGCGGCGTCAAAAAAAGGTTCTTCAAAATAAAATACCCGTTTGGTGTGGGCGAATCTGCTGAGTAAATGCTGTGGTCTCTGGTAAACAAAATTCCATCTTAAATGAGAGAAGCATACGATATCCATTTTTTGTTTTATGTTTTCAAGTTTAATTAGTATTCAATTCATAAACAGCCTGTTACCCGCTATTGCCGGAAGATACGATCTAAACGCGAAGAATTCTTTAAAATAACTATGCCATTCTTATTTATCATCGTTTTGAATACAATATACAGGTGTATATTTTGTAATTTGATCAGATGTAGAATATTCTGCCCTTTTTTCCTGATCTATATTATATTTTTTCTTTATGGCATAGCAATTACTGGCAAGCCGACTGGCAAGAATTACGCCTGTTCAAATGCCTGAAAAAGATGGTTGGTTTATAGAAGGCAAGGCTTCGGTGATGCTTTGCAAAATTAGGTCGCAACAGTTATTTAATTCCTGCATCGTAATGGTGAGCGGCGGAGCGATGCGCAGGCGGTTGGCGGCAAATAAAAACCAGTCGGTGATGAGTCCATTGGCAATGCAGCGGTGAATAACGGCAAGATTGATTTCAAAACTGTCAAATGCCAGGGAAGCCCACAACCCGGCAGTGTTGACAATTGCCCGATAGCGGGATGTTGCAGGCGTTGCCGCAACAGCTGTTCTTTCTCTTTTACACCGGCAATGTAGTTTTCGCGTCAGCAATACTTCCAATGCCGCTTTTCCTGCAGCGCACGACACCGGGTGTCCGCCAAACGTGGTGATATGCCCCAATACCGGCTTGTGTGTGAGTTGTTGCATCAGCGGTAATCGGCAACAAAAGCGCCGAGCGGCATGCCACCGCCCAAAGCTTTTCCCAGCAACAAAATATCGGGCACCACACCATATTGCTCAAATGCCCACAGCGTGCCGGTTCTCCCAAAGCCCGCCTGTATCTCATCAAAAATTAACAAAGTTCCGGTTTGTGCGCATCGTTTCCGCAGGGAGCTCAACCAATGCCTGCCGGTGGGCGGGTTACCCCGCTTTCTGCCTGTACCGTTTCGAGCAATCACGCAGGCATACCGTTTCATCAATCGCTTCAGTACGGCAGCTTCGCTTCCATAGTGGATAATGATAGACTTCGGGCAACAACGGGCGAAAAGCATTGCGGAAGTATTCGTCTGCCCATCGCACTTAATGCACCTTGCGTGCTGCCATGATAGCTGTTGTGAAAGGCAATAATTTTAGTCCTGCCCGGTACTGCGTTTTGCCAGTTTCATAGCCCCTTCCGTGGCTTCGGTGCCACTGTTGGTAAAGTAGACACAATCAAGCGATGGGGGCAACATGCTGGTAAGCAGTGCGCATAGGCTACCTGCGGCTTTGTATAAATTCGCCATATACAATCAGGTGCATGTAATTGCTGCCTGCTGCTGCACCGCTGCTATCACTTCGGGGTGGCTGTGCCCGATATTGGCAACGCTAAAACCAGCTATCAAGTCCACATACCGTTTTCCGTCAGCACTATATTGATAAATGCCTTCTGCCTTTACCATTTCGAGCCCTATAGGTGCTGCCGACGTTTGCGCCACATGACGGAGAAACAATGACCGGTTATCCATATTCAAGTTAAAAATTAGCTGCTCAAAGGTTGGTGCCCCAGACAAAAGTAAAGTTTGGCTTCCTCATAATTGTACTTTTACTTTATCCTGACTAACCATCCATTTATTTAAAAATGTAATTATGGCTTTTATCATTCCCGTACTTGGCAAAGACCCGCAGTTGGGCAACAATTGTTTTATGCGCCCAATGCTACAATTGTGGGCGATGTAGCGATGGGCGACGACTGCAGCATCTGGTTCAACGCGGTACTGCGCGGCGATGTGAACACGATCAGGATGGGCAACAAGGTAAACGTTCAGGACAATGCCGTTATGCATTGCACCTATGAAAAATATCAGTACGACGATTGGCAACAATGTTTCGGTTGGGCACAATGCCATTGTGCATGGCTGTACCTGCACGACAATGTACTGGTAGGCATGGGTGCCATTGTAATGGATGGATGTATTGATACACAGCAACTGCATTATTGCCGCAGGCGCCGTGCTGCTGCAACATACCGTTGCTGAAGCCGGAAGTATATACGCCGGCGTGCCGGCAAAAAAAGTAAAAGATATTTCTGCAGAGCTGATAACCGGAGAAATTAACCGGATCGCCGATAATTATGTAAAATATGCAAGATGGTTAAAAAAAGTTGATATTTTATGCAGCAGATAGTGGAAAGCAATTGTCTAATAATACAGGATAGCTTTCCTGACAACAGAACTAATTGCTTATATTTTTTTATGCTTATTACACCCTTCAGGAAAGTTATCCTTTTTTGTAGTTTGCTGATGTTGTTTTCATCATGCGCTGTAAAAAAAGGATGTCCGACAAACGGAGCCAATATTGGAGCAGAAAGAATACTGAGCGGAGATCCAAAAGCCATCAAAGCAGTTAATAAGGGAAAGAAGTTCAAAGATTAATATACATACCACTCTAAAATAACCATCCGTATCATGCAGATTGCTAACAACGTAGCTGCTGCCATCGAAAATGCAGAAAGCAGCCTTGCCGATTTTTATTCTCTCATCAACAAACTGAGTAAATTGCGTTTTGTTCATTTTATCAGTAAAAATGACGAAGCAGACAACATTGAATGGTCCTTTACCTACCGTGGACGAAAACTTACCTTGCAATACAGTATCTTTAACGGCATTTCATTGTGTTCTGACAATGCGAAAGATTTGAAGCTCATCAGCAAACTGGCAAGCATTCTGCATCTTTAGCATTCCGTATCTCCTTCATCGACAACAAATTTGTGTCTTCAGCGCTTGCAAGTGCAGGCTGTGACTGACGTATTTCGCGGCAGCCTGTTTTTATATTCATTCCGGATTGATTTGTTCCCGGTAAAAGTCTGGTCAGCCGGATGTCGGGCTTTTTGTAAGCTTCGCAAAAAGGTTGGCATCGTTGACCCATTATGATACAAAGAGGAAAAACTTTACTTAGATTCCGCAGGTCTTCGCCGTGGAAACAAACCAAGAAAGTCAGGTGAAAAGCAACCCGAAACTCCTCTCTTTTACTTCGTATAACTTTGTACGCCTTCGCTTTTTTGGCTGAAACATGTTCCCCAAAACCAGTAATGGCTAATAATTTTTCTCCGTCATGGTATCGAGCAGATTGAGGTAGCTGACATAGCGATCTACCGAAACTTCATTTTCATTCACGGCTTCTTTTACCGCGCAACCTGGCTCATTGATGTGCAGGCAATTGTTGAAATAACATTGTGGAAGCAGCCGCCGCATTTCCGGAAAATAGTGTGACAATTCCTGTTTCGAAATATCGGTGATGCCAAACTCACGAATGCCCGGCGTGTCTATCAGCCGCCCGTCAAAAGGCAGGTCAAACATCTCGGCAAACGTGGTGGTGTGCATTCCTTTCCCGCTCCAGTTGCTCACTTCCATGGTTCGCAATTGCTTGCCGGGCAGTACCGCGTTGATAAATGTAGATTTGCCCACGCCGCTGTGACCGCTGAGCAAGGTGGTTTTGCCTGCCAGCAAGGCATTCAGTTCGTCCATTCCTTCGCCCGTCTGCACACTGATCTTCATCACCTTATAGCCAACAGCCGAATAGATTTCGCGCAGCTCTTCGAAGCGCTCGTTGTCTTTTTTCTTATAAATGTCTGCCTTGTTGAACACCAGTACAGCCGGCACATGAAACGCTTCGGCCGAAACCAGGAACCGGTCAAGGAACCCATTGGAGGTACGCGGTTCTTTCACCGTTGCAAACAGGAGCGTCTGGTCGAGGTTTGAGGCAATGATGTGGTGCTGATGTTTGTTGTGCGGCGAAGTGCGGGCAATGTAGTTTTTCCGTTCTCCGATCTCCGAAATCATTGCCGTATTGTCTTCATCATTCTCCAGTTCTATCGTTACCACATCGCCAACAGCAATGGGATTGGTAGAAGTAATGCCATCTATTTTCAATACACCTTTGATGCGCGCATTGAACAATTGGCCATTCTCTGCCCTGGCGATGTACCAGCTACCGGTAGATTTGTAGATAAGTGCCTTCATAGATGAAAAGCGAAGTTATTGCAGAGAATGGCATTCGCGGCTACAAAAAGAAATTGCCAACAAACCAACGGAATACAGAATCCGGTTTCAACCAACGGCAGCAGCAACTCGCAATCGGAACAGCATTTGAAGTACTGGTAATACCGCATCCAAATGGTCAACAGCCATGAGTAGATTGAAAACTTTTCATCATATTTACAGATCATTTCTTATTTTGCTGTCACTATGAAACTGATTAGCCCCGCCATATCCCGTCTTGCCCGTTTGCGTTACAACCGTATGGAAGAATGGATGAACGATCCGCTGGCTACCCAACGGCAGGTATTGCAGGACCTCATTACACATGGGCAATACACCTGTTTTGGACGAAAACATGGGTTTCATGACATCTTCAACATCCGCACATTTAAGGAAAACATCCCCATCAGCGAATATGACGACCTCAAGGATTACATCGGGCGGCTGATGCAGGGCGAAGAAAACATGCTGTGGAATACGCCGGTAAAATGGTTTGCCAAAAGCAGCGGCACTACCAGCGATCGAAGCAAATTTATCCCGTTACCGAAGAAAGCCTGGAAGACAATGCCACTACCAGGCAGCGAAAGATGTACTACGGCTATATTACAACTGATTTCCCGACAGCGATCTGCTTACAGGTAAAGGTCTTGTGATTGGCGGCAGCCACCAGGTAAGCCAGCTAAACGAAGAAGTGCAGTACGGCGACCTGAGCGCTGTATTGCTGCAAAACACGCCATTTTGGGGTCAATGGCTGCGCACACCCGAACTGTCCATTGCCCTGATGGATGAATGGGAAGGAAAAATTGAAGCAGCTGGCGCAAAGCACCATCGGCGAAAATGTAACTTCCATTGCCGGCGTGCCTACCTGGACACTCATTTTGATCAAAACGAATACTGGAAATAGCAGGCAAAAGCACACTAAAAGAAGTGTGGCCAAACCTGGAACTCTATATTCACGGCGGCGTTTCGTTTGTGCCATACCGGGAACAGTTTGAAAAACTGATGGGTGGCGCACATTAATTACCTGGAAACCTACAATGCCAGCGAAGGTTTTTTTGCTGCGCAGGATGCAATCCGTACGACGATGGCATGATGCTATTTTTGCAGCATGGTATTTTTTACGAGTTTATGCCGCTGGAAGAATATGGCAAAGCGTCATCCCAAAACCATTGGTCTCGACAAAGTTGAACTGGGTAAAAACTATGCGCCGGTTATCACGACCAACGGCGGTTTGTGGCGCTATTTGTTGGGCGACACCATTCAGTTCACTTCCTTGTTTCCTTTCCGGATAAAAGTAAGCGGCCGCATCAGCCATTTCATCAATGCTTTTGGCGAAGAAGTAATTGTGGACAACAGCGACAAAGCCATTGCCATTGCCTGCGAAAGAACGGGCGCCATCGTAAACGATTATACTGCTGCGCCCCTCTATTTCTCCAACAACAGCAACGGCGCCCACGAATGGCTCATCGAATTTGAAACAGCACCGCGCAACCTACCGCAGTTTGCCTATGAACTCGACTGCGCGCTGAAAAGCATCAACAGCGATTACGAAGCCAAGCGGCACAAAGACATTGCCCTCCGGATGCCGGTGATTCACGACCTGCCTAAAAACCTGTTTAACCGCTGGTTGAAATCGAAAGGCAAACTCGGCGGCCAGCACAAAATTCCCCGCCTGAGCAATGAACGGAAATACGTGGACGAATTGCTGACGATGATCAAGGAATAATTATCCCGGTTTTTCTTATTTGTCACTACATAAATTTCTTCTCCAGCATATACAGCACTTTTTGATCGGCGCTGCTTAGCGTACGGGCGCTGTCGCCTTCCCAATGGCGGTGAAATGCCTGTATGGCCGCCACGCTGTCTCTCACATCGTACCCAATGATGCGCAGCGCCTGCAGGCTGCTGAACGATGGCGGAACGGCAACGCCGGTGGTATCATCGTACCAATAACCAAAACCGTGCTGTGCCAGTCGCTGCCAGGGAAAAAAAGGGTTGGGATCTACTTTGCGCACCGGCGCAATGTCGCTGTGACCAATGAAGTTGGCCGTGGGGATGTTGTATTCTTTTTTCAAAAAAGCTAATACCTGCAGCAAACCCTGTATCTGCGCTTCGGTAAAAGGTTCAAATCCATTGTTGTCTATTTCAATCCCCACCGAATTGGAATTGATATCGGTAACGCTGCCCCAGCGCGCCACACCGCCATGCCACGCCCGCAGGTAATCGTTGAGCATGTGGTGAACGGTGCCGTCTTTGCAAATGACATAGTGCGCGCTTACCTGTGTGCGGGGCAAAGTAAACGTGCGAAGCGTTTGTGCACAGGCATCCTGCGCCGTGTGGTGGATGATCACCATATTGGGTTTGCGAAGATTGAAGTTGGTGGTGCCCACAACATAAGGCGCCGGCACAATGGAGTCTATGCTATCGGTGCGGGGCATTTGCCGCAACGTTTTGGCAAAGCCTTTGGCTTCTTTGCGATAAACCCGATTGCTGTCGCGATAGGGATTGCGCGAGCATCCATAACCGGTATATAGAATGAGGCCAATGAGGAAAATACAAGCCGTTTTCATGGGTTAAAAATACGCCCTTGCCGCCATGCGGATAAAGGCTACGAGGTAAATTTCTGAAACCAGATTTTGGCAAACTTGATAAAATCGCCGGCGGGCATGTCCCGGATGTCTTTGGCGGTGTAGTGTTTGCGAAGCAATTCGGAGGAAAGGTCGTCGGTAAACTGATTATAAGATATCCAGATTTCGTTGCTGCCGGGATATTCTTTCACCTCGTCAATGACAGAAAACCAGTTACGCACTTTGCGGATGAGCAGTTGCGGGTTGTCGTTGTGATTTTCAATGTCCTGACCCGAAAAATCTGAGATTACTTTGTGGTAATGATAGCGGTCTTTTTCCAGTACCAGTATTTTTTTATCGTGGTAAGGACTGCCGCCAAATTCGGCGCAACCAATATCGAGTCCCAGTTCGTAGGGCATGTTGAAACGGGGCAATTCAGTTCGCTTGGAAGGACGGCTTCTCGACAGGTCGTGAATGCTGTAGCGCGCGCTTTTGATGGCTTCTTTGATTTGTGTGATCCTGACTTGTGAAGAAGATTTGGTTTGGGCAATTTGCGGTTCAAACTCGAGATAGACGATGGTAAACAACAGGGCTTTCAGCAGGCGGCGGTAGCCGGCATCAAACGGGCAATTGATGAATACGTTGTTGTCAAATGGCATTGCAAAAGGGAAACGGGGTGGCTAAACAGCGATGCGGTTGGCAATGCTGCCATCTTTTCCATGCACCACAATTTCGGATGCTGCCTGCGTTACTGCATATTCAAGGGCGAAGGTAACTGCCGATTTGCGGGATAGAAAAGACCGGATGGGTTTCACGGCGCCTTCGGGCACCACCACCCATTTGGCTGTACCGGAAGAAATGATGTGAAATTTTCCCTGTCCGCTGCCTTTGGCTCTGTTGGCTACAGCTTGTCCAAGACTTTTGGTGTACATTGATCTGTCTGCCATGTAACAAATTTAGGTTAGTTTATGCAACGCCGCAAACCTCATTCTTCCTTTTATCATTCCATATGGCGTATGTTTTGACAAAGAAATCAAAAAGAGAACAATGCCGGAAGGTCCCTTGCTCGTGTTGTGGAAAGAACAAACCAAAGAATTCATTGGCAAAACGGTTACTGCTTTTGAAAACAACAGCAAACTTGACGCGGAAAGACTCCAGGGACAAAGCATTCACGACATCAAAACCTGGGGCAAACATTTTTTGATCTGCTTTGGCAAGGTCACGTTACGCATTCATTTCCTGATGTTTGGCGACCTGTTCATCAACCAGCGCAAACCGCCTGAAAAACCGGTGAAGCTGCGCTTGTATTTTGACGATGCCGAACTGAACTTTTACAGTTGTGCCATGCGACTCGTGGAAGAACCGCTCCATGACATTTACGACTGGTCGGCCGACCTGATGAATGATGCCTGGAGCACCCCATCTGCCCTGAAAAAGCTGGCAGCCATTCCCGATACATTGGTGTGCGACGCGCTCATGGATCAAACCATTTTTTCGGGTCTGGGAAACATTATCAAAAACGAAGTGTTGTTTCGCACGCATACACACCCCGAAAGCAAAGTCGGCAGCATTCCCGCCAAACAATGGAAGCGCATTATCCAAGAATCCATCGTGTATTGCTACCTGTTTTTGGAATGGAAAAAAGACAACACGCTGCGCAAACACTGGGAAGCGCACCGGCAAAAAATCTGCCCGTGCGACCATGTCCCGTTTCACAAAGCGTACACCGGCGTGCTGCAACGGCAAAGCTTTTTTTGTGAGGTATGCCAGGTGAAGTATGAGGGGATTGTATTAGGTAGTATGTAGTATGTAGAAGGTATTAGGTAGTATGGTATTAAGCATTATGTATGATGTATCTTTGTATTTTGTTATAAAAAAGTAAGTGAAGTAATCATTTTCACTATTCCATAATACATATTCATTTTACATAACATTAATACATAGTCATTATACATACTACTTAATACAAAAAATCACACAATTCCACTTCACTCCACCTTTAGCCGGTAGGCAAATAAAGCGGTGAGCAGCAAACTGGAAAGCAGCAAATGCAGGGGCTGCGCCGCCGCCGGGAAACTGACGTTGTACAAAACAAGCCCAACGGCAATTGTCGCCAATACCAATACAAAAACCATTGTAGCCAGGCCGCGCAAAGATGGATGCGCCAGCGATTGCCAAAACAGCACAATGCACAACAACGCGATGAGCGGGGCAAGGTTTCGATGCCAGTCAAATAAGCCGTTCAAATGGCTCACCCACTGTTCCCCGGCCGGTAAAGCTGAATGCCATTGCAACTTCATCAATCTGCTCGCGTACATCGGTTCCGATAATGATTTGCAACAGTACCAGGACAAAGGCGATGCTGCTGAGCCACATCAGCTGCTTGTTTTTCAGCCTGTTTTCCTGACTCAATTTTTGCAAAATGATGACCGCCACAAAGCCGATGAGCAAGGCAAACAACATGTGCAGCGTAATTTTTACGACGGCGAGATTGGTATCCACGACCAGTTTCCCGAGCCATGCTTCAAAACCCGTCATAACGAGCAGCGACAAGCTCCACCACACAATGCTTCGGCGCGTGCGGTAAAAAAGACGAAAGCTCCAGATGATGTGCGCAATGATGATGAAGCCAAACAATCCCGTTGCCAGCCGGTTCAGGTATTCAATCCATGTTTGTACGACGTTGAACTGTGCATAGTTGTTTTTCTCGTATTGCTGCCAGTTCTCCTGTTGATACGCTGTGCCGCTGGTAAACGCCTCCCGGGCATATTTCAGGCTATCGAGATAGATGATGAACTGCCCTTTTTTATACGCGTGATGGGGCTGAAAATGCACCTGGTATTCTTCGGTGGGCGGGATGGCATTGCCAAAACAAGTGGGCCAGTCGGGACAGCCCATGCCGCTGCCGGTGGCGCGCACAATGCTGCCCGCAAGAATCACGATGAATACAAATGCGAGCAAGAACCGGGTAAACTGCAGGTAACCTTTGATGGGCTTCATTCAACAAAATATTAAAACCGTCGCAAAGGTAGCTTTGCCAGCCTTGCGCAAAGAGATAATGGATAATTTTACAATTTTGAATCAATAAGCCACGAATACATGCTCACCCCGTGTTATGGAGACAAATGGATAGAAGCCGGATGTGATGAAGCCGGGCGTGGTTGCTATGCCGGCCCCGTGTTTGCGGCAGCCGTCATTTTACCCAAGTCATTTCATCACCCGTTACTGAATGACAGCAAGCAACTCTCGGCGGCACAACGCAATACCCTGCGGCCGCTGATAGAAGCAGAAGCCATCACGTATGCCGTTGCGATGGTAACCTGGGAAGAAATAGACCGCATCAACATTTTGCAGGCTTCGTTTAAGGCCATGCATCTCGCCATTGATGATCTGAAAGTGATTCCGGAACTGCTGCTGATAGATGGCAACCGGTTTGTCCCTTATCCAAACATCCCGCATCACTGTATTGTGGAAGGCGATGGTTTGTATGCTTCCATTGCGGCAGCCAGTGTTTTGGCCAAAACCTACCGCGACGAGTACATGAACCGCCTGCACGAAGAGCATCCGCAATACAACTGGAAACAAAACAAAGGCTACGGCACCAGAGAACACCGCGATGCCATTGAAAAATACGGTTTGTGCCAATATCACCGCAAGAGTTTCCGGATTTTTTGCCCACCCGCCACCGGCGATAGAATACCCGCCAACCGGTAACCACCAAAGAAGTTACGGTTATACTTCTGTTTCACTCCACACGCCGGCGCCCTGCCTCGTAATGATGTATTCGCCGGTGGTGCAATCCACAATGGTAGACGGCACCATGCCGCCCATGCCACCGTCAATCACAATGTCCACGCGGTTTTTAAAGTTTTCGTAAATCAGTTCCGGATCGGTGTATTCTTCCACCATTTCACCCGGCAAAGATGCCGACAGGATGGGTGAGCCCAACTCCTGCACAATGGTGCGGGCAATGTTGTTGTCGGGTACGCGCAACCCGATGGTGCTTTTTTTACTTTGTAACAGTTTGGGCACCTCTTTGCTGGCCGGCAGGATAAACGTAAAAGGACCAGGCAGGTAACTTTTAAGTGTGCGGTACAAAGGGGTGGAAATGCTTTTGGTATATTTGCTCAGGTCGCTCAGGTCATAACAGACAAAGCTAAGCTGCGCTTTCACGGGGTCAATGCCTTTGATCAGGGCTATGCGCTCCAGCGCTTTGTGCTGAAAGATGTTGCAACCCAACCCATAAATGGTATCGGTAGGATAAATAATCACGCCGCCATCATTCAGGCATTCAACTACCGTTTTCACATTGCGCGGGTTGGGATTGTCTGGATGAATATGTAATAGCATACTGGTTTGTTTTTTGCAATCAGAAGTTACAAATAAGAATGTGTTAACACCGAGTTCATTTTAAATTTGCGCAAAAATGTATCCAAATGCGACTGCAGCACGTTGATGTAGTGAATGATATCAGCCCGGAGGAGTTCAAAAGAAAATATTACGATCCGTGCATTCCCGTCGTGATCAAAAACCTGTCGCATGCGTGGCCGGCTTATCACAAGTGGACCTGGGATTATTTCAAGTCTGTTGTGGGCAACAAAGAAGTAGGCATCTACAACAATGTAAAAAGCGATGCCTATACACCGGTCAACAAAGCGGATGATTATACCAGCTTTGGCAATTACATTGACATGATCAGCAAGGGTCCCGCCGCCTGGCGCATTTTTTTATTCAACATTTTTGCACACGCCCCCCAACTCACCAAAGATTTTTCCTGGCCTGACGAATACATGAAAGGCTTTGTCAAACGGTTGCCCATGTTGTTTGTCGGTGGCAAAGGATCCATTGCCCATATGCACTTCGACATTGACTTAAGCCACATTTTGCATACGCAGTTGATTGGCAAAAAGAGAGTATTGCTGTTCCCGCACAAAGAGCAGTACAAATTGTACCGCAAACCGTTTGAAGTATTGAGCATTGCCGATTTTAGCCACTATTACGATCCCGAAAAAAGCAAGATAGATGTATCGAAATTTCCCGCCATCGAGCAGGCAAACGGTTTCGAAATTATCCTCGAGCACGGCGACACGTTGTTTATGCCCGGCGGCTACTGGCACCACATGGAGTACCTCGAAAGCGGCGTTGCCATGAGCCTGCGGGCACTCAATCATTCCATGACGGGAAAACTGAAAGGTGTGTGGAATCTTGTGGGCATGCGCAACATAGATACGCTGATGAAAAAGACAATACCCATCAAATGGTACGACTGGAAACAGAAACGGATATTTGAAGCGGCACAAAAAGAATTGATCCCGGCGTAACGCATCTTCATCACACTTACAAAAAAAAGGTTCAACAGGCATTGGCAATTCGCCGGCTGTTGAACCTTTTGTCTATTGAACTTTTTACTGTATTATGCGATTTCCCAGATCTCTCTTCCGCGCAGCAGTTTATCCAAATCTCCATTGCCTTTGGTAGCAATGGTTTCTTCTATCTGCAGGCGCATTACATCTTCATAACAGGCTCTGTCGGCTTCGTAAAAAACACCAAACGGGCGTGGAAAATGTCCCTCAATTCTGGGATCGTCGAACATGCGGATCAGCAATTGTGCTTTGTAAAAATCATTTTCGTCGTGTATCCACAAATCATCTGCCGATGCCTTCTTCACCAATGGTCTACTACCACCGGCTTAAAACCATCGAGTTTAATGCCTTTGTTTTGTGTTGCGCCAAAAACAAGTGGTTTTCCTTGTTCAAGAAATAACGCTTCTTCAGGCTTTGGTGATTTTTTCGGTAAATATTTCAAAAGCACCATCGTTAAAGATGTTGCAGTTCTGGTAAATTTCTAAGAAACGAAGCGCCTTTGTGTGCCTGGCTGCGCAACAGCATGGCTTGCAGGTGTTTTGGATCGCGGTCCATGCTGCGGGCAATAAAAGTTGCATCGGCACCCATCGCCAACGCAAGAGGATTAAACGGATGATCGATACTGCCGTAACGGCGTGCTTTTGGTTACTTTATTGCTCTTCTGAAGTTGGTGAATATTGTCCTTTTGTCAAACCATAAATCTGGTTGTTGAACAGCAAAATGTTTACATCAAAATTTCTGCGAAGCAGATGAATGGTATGATTGCCGCCAATGCTCAGGCTATCGCCATCGCCGGTTACAATCCACACACTCAGTTCCGGCCGGGTGGCTTTAAGCCCGCTGGCTATGGCTGTGGCTCTGCCATGAATGCTAGTGCATGCCATAAGTATTCATATAATAGGGAAACCGGCTGCTGCAGCCAATGCCGCTGATAATCACAATGTTTTCTTTTGGAATGCCCAATGTTGGCATCACTTTTTGAACCTGCGCCAATATGGAATAATCGCCGCAGCCGGGGCACCAGCGAACTTCCTGATCGGTGGCAAAATCTTTTGCTGTTAATGCGACCGCAGACTTGCCTGTTGGCGGTATTTCGATAATTACGTCACTCATTTACTTCTGTAAAATTTCGGTGGCAAAGTTACGCCGGTTCTGCCGTCTTTCTTGTTAAGGAATATCATCTGAGTGTCATGGATGTGTGTTTTAGGGAAAAATTGGGTTGATGCTTACAAATTGATTGCACCTTTACCAATCTTCATTGATATAAATTTCAATACTAGTTCACCGGAAAATTTCTTATTGTTTCATTTCATCCACCTAAGATTTAATTCCTGAAATTGAACAAAAAAAAGCTGCAGGGAAATCCTTGCAGCTTTTCGAATGATATTCAGACACCATTTTGGTTACTCTAATTTCTTTGGTGCATCACCATGCTCTTCACTTTCGTGTACCGGTGCCATTTGCTGGCTTTTCACTTTGTAATAAGGGCTAAAGGTATTCCGGTTGTTGTTATAAGAGTTGCCATCGTACAAAAACGCGATGATGAACCAAACAAATAACAACAAAGGAATACAGATGGTCATGATCAGGTTCCTGATTTCGTGTTTCAAGTGCATGAAATAACCAACGATATAAAATGCTTTGGCCAGCATCAAGATAACGATGATGCCTTTGATGAGGTTTCTGGTAAAACTGCCTTCTTCCATACCCATCATCGCAAAACCTAGTGCCAGTTCAACAATGGTTAAAACGGTGAGAATAACGGTAACGCGGATGATTTCCTTCGTACCGCCACTGTTGTGCTCGTGATATTCAACTGCAGACATATGTTCCATAAAAGTTCGTTTGTAATTAGATTAGATAAAAACAGGTAAATACAAATACCCAAACCAGGTCAACAAAGTGCCAATACAATCCAGCTTTCTCGATCATCAGATAATGTCCTCTTTTGTCGAAAACGTCCGTTAGCGTCATGATCAGCATGATGATGTTGATCATCACCCCGGAAAATACATGAAAACCATGGAAACCGGTAATGGTAAAGAAGAAATTGGTAAAGTTGGTTGTGGCAACGGATCCATCAGCATTGGGGAAAGGATTGCTACCCCACCAGGCGCCTTCGTGATGCAGATGCGACCATTCCCAAGCCTGGCAACTCAAAAACGCGATACCTCCAATGATGGTCCAGAACAAGATTGGTTACTACTTTCTTCTTCTCCATGTTGTGCCCTGCCTGTACGGCCAGCACCATGGTTACTGAACTGATGATGAGAATAAATGTCATCAGGCTCACGAACATGAGCGGGTAGCCGTTGCCCTCAAGCCCCGGGAACGCGTTGAAATACATTGTTGGGATCAGGCCATCCGTTGGTGGAAAAACGGATGGTACCGTAAGAAATCAGGAATGCGCCAAATGTGAAGGCATCACTCATCAGGAAGTACCACATCATGATTTTCCCGTATTCTACGTTGAACGGGCTTTTGCCTCCGCCCCACAAGTTTGGCAGGTGCCGGTGCTGTCGCTGTTGTTGCCATATTACCAGTTGAATTTCGTTTGCAAATGTATATTCCAGCCGTTTAATTAAGAATTATAAACCTGCTTTTTTATCCGACCCAGTTAAAAAAAATAAAAAGATATATCCATAGGATATCTACAAAATGCCAGTAAATACTCAGGATGTCAAGAGGTGTGCTGTCGTAACTCTTGATTTTGGTACTGTAGGCGCGAATGTATATCACCAGCAGTGCTATGATGCCGCCCAATACGTGCACCACGTGTAAACCAGTGATGATGCCCAAAAACGATGCAGAGGGATTGCTTCCCCGGCCAATAATTTGAATACCCCGATTGTACAAATCATAAAAACCTGATACCTGGCATACCGCAAACAGCAAACCCAGCAAAACAGTTACGGACAGCAAGGTTTTGTAACGGTTGCGCTCGCGTGAACGAAATGCCTTGATGGCTAAATGCAGGGTAACACTGCTTGCCAAAATGGCAACAGTTGAATACCAGAATACTGTTGGCATAGAAAACTCGAGCCAATTGTGTTGTGCATGGCGCACAATATAGGCACTTGTAAGGGCGGCAAACATCATGATGATGCTGCCGATACCTACCCATAGGGTAAATTTGTGGGGATGCAGCCGCTTGTTATCTGCATTCTGAACACTCATCGTCAAACTCATATTGATTCTAAAATATTATTGCTACAAAAAATACCGGTTTTGTATCACAACTTATCTGCCAGCAATGCCAGCAATACAACCGGAAAGTAAATATAACTGCTAAACATCACTCTGCGGGCAGCTTTCACATTCATTTCAAGGTACAACCGGACACATTGCACAACCATAAACCCATTGCATACCAGCAGAATAAACAGGCTCACCTGTCCACTGATATAAATAATAGGGCAGCATGCCAACGGGTAGCATCAGCACTGCGTACAATAAGGGACTGCAACGCTGTAAACTTTGTTGGTCCTTTGTCTGATGGTAACAATTTGAAACCGGCTTTGCTATAATCGTTGTGGGCTACCCAGGCGATTGCCCAAAAATGCGGAAACTGCCATAAAAACTGGATGCGAACAAAACCAAACCGCCTGTCCATTCGATGGCAGCGCTTTCCGGAAAACCGGCTACCCAGCCAATAAGACAAGGCAACGCGCCGGGAAATGCTCCCACCAATACCGCGATCGAATTTACTTTTTTCAGCGGTGTATAAACAAATGCATACAAAAACAAACTAAACGCCGACAGCAATGCCGATTCAATGTTGAAAAAATAATACATGATGAACACACCAACTATCCCGGTAACGAATGCAAAGGTATAAGCCTCGGATTGTGACATCCTGCCGCTGGCTACCGGCCGGCTTGCCGTTCGTTTCATCATCGCGTCAGTATCTTTTTCAACCGCCTGGTTGATGGTGTTGGCGCTACCGGTAACCAACATGCCTGCTACAAACAACAGGATAATCATTTTGACATTGAAACCGACGATTGCCGGTGCCATCAAATAACAAATGACGCAGGAAAACACAACTGTAAAACTCAGTGTAAACTTCATTAACTGCAGGTAATCCTTTACTTTCAGGCTCAACCGCAACGAAGTATCATTTTCACGATTCAATTCTCCCGTCAAAAAAATAGTGTTTTAATACTTAAAAAAAATGCCCTGATCAATCAGGGCATCAGAATTATAATTTACGTCAGATAATCATGGATCAATGATGACTTTCATCTGCACCAACCGGTAAGGTCTGCGGGATAAATTCTTTTCCATCTTTACCATAATCATAAGCCCAACGATGAACTTCCGGAATTTCACCTTCCCAGTTTCCGTGTCCTGGATTGATGGGTGTTGTCCATTCCAACGTGTTGGAACCCCATGGATTCATCGTTCTTACTTTGCGTCCTTTCCAGATCGAATAGAAGAAATTGAACAGGAACAGGAACTGCGTTGCATAAACAATCAATGCAACGGTACTGATCATCCGGTTGAGATCACCAAACTGGTTGAAGCTTACCCACACACTGTAATCATAATAACGGCGTGGCATACCGGCAAGACCTTCGTAGTGCATTGGCCAGAAGATGAGGTAAGCACCAATCAAGGTAATCCAGAAGTGGATATACGACAAGGTGTTGTTTAAATAACGCCCATACATTTTTGGATACCAGTGATATACACCGGCAAACATGCCAAACATAGAGGCAACTCCCATTACAATGTGGAAATGCGCAATGACAAAATACGTATCGTGCAGGTGAATATCAAGCGCTGAGTTTCCTAAAAAGATGCCTGTTAAACCACCGGAAATAAACAAGCTTACAAAGCCGATGGCAAACATCATTGCCGGCGTAAAGCGGATGTTTCCTCTCCACAAAGTAGTGATCCAATTGAATACTTTAATGGCTGATGGAACGGCGATGAGCAAGGTGAGCAAAACGAAGATGGATCCAAGAAACGGATTCAAACCGGATACAAACATGTGGTGCGCCCATACGAGGAATGCCAATACGGCGATGGCGAACAAAGACCCTACCATTGCCATATAACCAAAGATGGGTTTGCGGGCATTGGTTGACAGGATTTCTGATACCATTCCCATGGCTGGCAAGAGGATGATGTATACTTCCGGGTGACCAAGGAACCAGAACAAGTGCTGGTAGAGAATCGCACTTCCACCTTCATTTGGCAATGCGCCTACACCGCTGATAAAGATATCAGACAGGTAAAAGCTTGTCCCGAAGTTTCTATCGAAAATCAATAAGATAAATCCGGAAAACAAAACCGGGAAAGACAACACGCCCAATACGGCAGTAAAAAACAATGCCCATACAGTCAGCGGGAGCCTTGTCATGCTCATGCCTTTCGTACGCATATTGAGTACAGTAGAAATGTAATTCAATCCTGCCAACAACTGCGATACCACGAACAGCGCCATTGAAGTAATCCACAAATCCATACCGGTTTTAGAACCGGGAGATGCGCTGCCCAAAGCACTCAACGGAGGATAGGCAACCCAGCCACCACTGAACGGACCGGTTTCTACAAACAATGATGACAACATCACAATACTAGCCAGCAGGAAAAACCAATAGCTCAGCATGTTCATCAATGGAGAAGCCATGTCCCTCGCACCAATTTGCAGCGGAATCAACAAGTTGGCAAAAGTTCCGCTCAATCCTGCAGTCAACACAAAAAACACAAGTACGGTGCCGTGTGTCGTTACCAATGCATAATAGGCTTCGGCAGAAATGTGTCCGCCCTTTGCCCATTTGCCCAACAATGTTTCCAACCAGGGAAATGTGGTATCGGGATAACCCAATTGCAAGCGAAATAAAACTGACATCAAACCACCTAATACAGCCCAAACCATTCCCGTAATAAGGAATTGTTTTGCGATCATTTTATGATCCTGGCTAAAAACATATTTGGAGATGAATGTTTCATGATGAGGATGATGTTCATGATGGTCTGTGTGAATTGTATGAACACCGCCTGTACCTGTATGCAAAGCCGCTTCGTTACTCATATTCATTCTCTGTTATAAATTTGCTCAATTTTATTTGTTGTTCAACGCTACTGCACCGGCGCCCGATTTTCCTGTGCTGTCAGCACCCGGCATTGGTGGTTTGGTAGCATTGGTAGGGTCTTTTTCGGGATATGCGACATAATAGTTTGGCTTTTGTTTGATCAGCCATTCATCATATTCAGCCTGTGATACTACTTCAATGATTCCTTTCATTGAATAATGCCCGTTTCCACACAACTGATCGCACGCGATTTCATACTGAAAATTCGGATTGTTGGTTTTTTCCTTCATTTCTCTCGTGGTGTACAATGGGGTAAACCACATCGTAGTAGGGGTTCCGGGAACTGCGTCCATCTTCATTCTGAAGTGAGGCAAACCCACATCGTGAATCACATCCCTGGAAGTGATGATTAGTTTTACCGGCCTGTTTTTTACTGCATACATTGTTTGCGTCACCACGATATCATCAAAATTTTTTGAATCGGCATGCAGGTTCAGTTCACTGCTGTCGCGCCAAATCTGTCCCAATGGATTGCTTGCTGCATCATCGATCACCCGGTAATAACGCTGACCAAACTGCCCATCTTTACCCGGGTAGCGAAACATCCAACCAAACTGCTTACCGGTAATTTCAACCTGCAACGCATTTTTGGGTGCTTCACTTGTCATGGCAAACCAGTTGCGCAAGCCAATCACCACCAATACGGTCAATGCTATGGCGGGAACTACAGTCCAGACAAGTTCCATGGTATTGTTGTGCGGGAAGAAAAAAACTTTTCTTTTATCGCTGTGTTGGTAACGGAAGGCAAACCAAAACAATAAGACTTGGGTGATGATGAAAACAATACCGGTGATGATGACGGTCCATTTGAACATATCGTCCCACTTTTCACCATGGTCACTAGCCGGTCCCTGGGCCATCAAAGTTTTTGGATAAAACAATTCGTTGCACCAATACACGCCGATCAAACCGACAATCAAAAAAGCAATCATGAAGAAGGCATTGACTTTGTTGTTCGCTTTGTTCGCTTTTTCTTCACCTTTCAATACATTCACATATTCACTCGCCTTTGCAATCTGAAAGATGATGATGAAGATGAGAAGGATTACAGCAACTGTAAATAAAGTGGACATTCTATATTCTGATTTTCAATGTTTAAATATTGCCGCTATCAAAACTGCTTTCGCCTAATACGTCACTCACTATGTATGATGAACAATACTTTCTTTCAGGAACGGGTGGTATCTCGGCACCAGCGGTCTCGATGCAAGCGCACGGCTCACGCCAAATATCATCACCCCGACATACAAGGCTGCTGTACCAAAGTCGAGCCATCCGCTTTCTGCCAGTGTCACTTCTTCAGGCGACAAGCTTCCCATCACCATTTGGTAAAAATCTATCCAGTGACCAAAAATAATGAGCACTGCCATAAACGTTACCAGGGTGTAGTTTCTTTTTACCGATCGTTTCATCAGGATTAACAATGGACAAACAAAATTAACAATCAGGTTCAGATAGAAGATTCCTTTGTAAACACCTTTTACTCGTGGCTGAAAATACTCTGTTTCTTCGGGCATGTTTGCATACCAGATGAGCATGTATTGCGAAAACCAAAGGTAAGTCCAAAATATAGAGAATGCAAACATAAACTTCCCCAGATCGTGCAGGTGTTCCTGGTTGGTTAGTTCTAAGTATCCTTTGTTTTTCAGATAAATTACCCACAACGCAATCAATGCCATTCCCGATACAAATCCACTGATGAACGTGTACCAGCTGTACATGGTTGAATACCATTCGGCGTTGATGCTCATCAGCCAGAACCATGGTGTTACCGAAGCGGTGGTCAATGCAAACCATACGATAAACAAAGATGCTGTAACGGTATTTCTCCAGATATAACTTTTGCCGCTTTCGAAATCAAATTTGCCTTCATCAGCTTCGCTCGACAGTTTTCGCATCCTTGATACCCAACAAGCTCCACAAACCTATTGTCAATATGGTCCACCCAATGAAGAAAGGTTTGTTCAAAAAACCGGTTTTGCCTTTCATCATCGTGCTGTTGCTAACGGTTTCATCGCTCAGCCATTCATAGATGTAATGTTTGTCGGACAGTACGATAAAGATGAGCAATACGGCCGTCACGGTTCCAAAGATGGGCACCATGGTAGAAATGGCTTCCGGAACACGACGGAATGTAGTGGTGAAACCTGCCATTGCCAGGGTTGTGGCACATACAAAGAACATGGCAGCATTGCAAATCATGGTAAAAAAGATGCTGTTGTACAACAGGGTGCCCCAGAATACGGTCTTGTCATGCTCGTTGTCACTTAAACCCAAGGTAAAAAACCCGATGATCACAGCCAGCAACCCGGCAGCCATGAGGCCAAACGCCCAGGTCCGTGTTTTAGCAGGTATCTTCGAATTGTTCTCTTACTAATGCCATTATAGTCTTTTTAATACGGTGTTACTGAAAAAGTGCTATTTTTTATTATTTCGTCATTGCCGTTGTGGTACTGTCAGTTCCTGCAGCCGGATCGCTGGCAGTTTGTTTCGATTTAATATATGCAATTATCATCCAGCGTTGCTGGCGGGTAAGTTGCGAAGCGTAACTTCCCATCAGGTTTTTACCATAGGTAACAGAATAGAACATCTGCCCATCGGGCATTGCATCATATTTGGGATCGCCTACCAGTGTGGCTGGCTTAGCCGGGAAAGGTCCCTGGCCGCCTTTGTACAATGGACCGTTGCCATCCAATTCTGCTCCATGACAAATGGCACAATTGATCAGGTACAATCTTTCTGCTTCTTTCAGTTCTGCACTGCCGGGAGCCGTCATCGGGTTTTGCACCGCTTTCGACGCAACATAATTGGTAGAATCACCAACATCATCTTTTGGTATCAAAAAAGTAATGTCTTCTCCCCGCATTACGGTACCCAATACCGGTTTGCTATTGTAAAACATTTTATCATCGCTTTGTGCCGGGCTGGAAGCAAAATCAGTTGAATCTTTTTCCAGGTACGTTTCATAGGCTCGGCTATAGGTCATATCAGGCATGTAAATGGCGCCTGGTTCTCGTTTGACGTTATCACAGCTCATCGCTGTTGCCATACACATGGCTGAAAAAAGGATAACAGATAGGTTCTTCATGCTCATAATTTATTCTGCTGTTAGGCTACATTTACCGCTGTATCTCTGATCAATTGTTGTGTTTTGTCGTACCGGCCAAACCACCAGCCGGGTTCTGCATCCTGTACATTTACTTTCACGGCGCCGTTGTTTTTCAGAAATGCCTGCAGATCATTCACATTGGTTTTGGCGGTACATTCAATCACCATCACAAACAGGTCGTCGGTAGCACGCATATCAAAATGATGTCTTTTCACAAACGGCATCAGTTGGCACAGGTAGCAAAAAGTTAGTACCATACCTACCGCTGCAAACAATACCGTCAACTCAAAGGTGATGGGAATGAAAGCGGGCAGGGCAAAATGCGGCTTGCCACCAATATTGATTGGCCAATCACTGGTAAAAATCCAGCCCATGCAACCCAATGCAGTGGCAGTACCGGTGATACCATAAATAAAACCGGCGGTATGCAGGCTCGTTTCCCGCAATCCCATGGCGTGGTCAAGACCGTGCACAGGAAAGGGCGTATAGATATCGTGAATTTTATACCCGGCAGTACGCACTTTCTTTACAGCCGGAAAAAGCACATCTTCATTATCAAAACAGCCTACTACAAACTTCTTTTTTGTCATATACTTGAATTCAAAAGTCAACAGTGTAAAGCAACATCAAAACCGGTTTGACCATTGCCCTTATTCTTTAATGAGCGTAATGATGTGCAAATTCTGCGGTTTCTTCCTTTTCTATCGGCTCCATTCTTTCCTTGTAGTTTTCGCCTGATGTTTTCAAAATGGATTTGATCTCAGCTGTGGCGATCACAGGGAAATATTTGGCAAAGAGGAAGAAGCAGGTAAAGAATAAACCAAATGTGCCTGCATAAAATCCGATTTCCCAGATGGTCGGGCTATAATATGGTGACCAGGAAGAAGGCAGGTAATCGCGGTACAGAGAGGTGACAATGATTACAAACCGTTCAAACCACATCCCTACGTTTACAATCACACTCATAAAGAAAGTAACGGTAATGTTTCTTCTTAATTTCCGGAACCAGAAAATCTGTGGCGACAACACGTTACAAGCCATCATTCCATAATAACTCCAGCCATAAGGACTAAACAGGTTGCCACGGCTATAAAAGAAGGTATAGGCTTCGTATTTGTTTTGGCTGTAAAAGCCCATGAACAATTCCGTTAGGTAAGCAACACCTACAATGGAACCGGTGAGAACGATTACTTTATTCATGGCTTCTATGTGCCCGAGCGTAATGTAATCTTCCATTTTCAACACTTTCCTTACGATAATCAACAGTGTCTGCACCATGGCAAATCCTGAGAATACCGCACCAGCTACGAAGTAGGGAGGAAAGATGGTTGTGTGCCAGCCAGGTATGACGGAAGTAGCGAAGTCAAACGATACGATGGTGTGAACCGACAATACCAGCGGTGTACTCAGCCCAGCCAGTACGAGTGACAAACTTTCGTGGCGCTGCCAGTGTTTGGTTGATCCTGACCATCCGAAAGAGGCAACACCATATAATAACTTGCGCAGTTTGGTTTTCGCACGGTCACGGACGGTAGCAAAATCGGGCAACAATCCGCTGTACCAAAACAGGAGCGATACGGTAAAATAAGTAGAGATGGCAAATACGTCCCACATCAGCGGGGAATCAAAGTTGGGCCAAACCGGTCCGCGGGTATTTGGATAAGGCATTACAAAAAATGCCATCCACACGCGTCCCATGTGGAAGATGGGAAATTGTCCGGCACACATTACCGCAAAAATGGTCATTGCTTCCGCTGCGCGGTTAACTCCTGTGCGCCAACCCTGGCGGAACAACAGGAGGATGGCAGAAATCAATGTACCGGCGTGACCGATACCTACCCACCACACGAAGTTGGTAATGTCCCATCCCCAACCAATTGTCCGGTTCAAGTTCCATTGTCCGGTTCCATACACCACCTCGCGGTACACACTGTAAACACCGAACAGGAGAAGCGCAACGGATATGTAAAATCCAACGTACCATAGTTTGCTTGGCTTGCCTTCAATCGGTGCACAGATATCTTCCGTAACCTGGTGATAATTCTTATCACCGCTTACCAGGGGTTCTCTTAACTGCGATTCGTACTTTAATGATGACATCCGGTAGTGTTTTTAATAAAATCTTGTATTCAGGTTGGCGATTGCGCAACCCAACTTATCGTCTTTGATATGTCAATAATGTGCTGTGCTATGAGGTTCCTTCACCTTCGTGGCGAACACCCATTTCTTCGTCTTTGTTCCTGATTTTGGTCAGATAATTCACATTGGGTAGTGTATGTATCATTTCAATGACATAGAACAACCGGTTGTAATTTTCTTCCCTGGCTTTGGAAATGGCGCTTTCCGGATCGTTGATGTTGCCGAATACGAAGCTGTCGCTTGGGCAAGCCTGCTGACAGGCCGTTTTCAAATCCCAGTTTCCATTTTCGCCGGTTACCAACGGGCGGCTCTGGCGTTTTGCTTTCAGTTTTCCTTCCTGCAGGCGCTGTACGCAGAAGCTGCATTTTTCCATGACCCCATGCGAACGAACAGTAACATCCGGATTGAGTACCATTCGTGTCAGCGCGTCGTTCATATTCAGAACCACATCATCCAACACTTCTTTCTGGTTGTCCGGGAAGCTATCAGCACCGGTATAATCAGCCCAGTTAAAACGACGTACTTTATATGGACAGTTGTTGGCGCAATATCTTGTACCGATACAACGGTTGTATGCCATTTGGTTCAATCCCTCGCTGCTGTGGTTGGTAGCATCTACCGGGCAAACGTTCTCGCAGGGAGCATTGTCGCAATGCTGGCAAAGCATCGGTTGAAACACCACATCCGGGTTGTCCATATCTCCGCTGTAATAGCGGTCGATTCGAAGCCAGTGCATATCGTGGAAACGCGCTACTTCATCTTTACCTACTACGGCAATGTTGTTTTCGCTGTTACAAGCCACAACGCAGGCACCGCAACCAACGCAACTGTTCAGATCCACGCTCATTCCCCAGTGAATGCCCGGTTTCGGATGATAAGGATACAGGGTACCTCTTTTCTCGAAATCTTCCAGCCCACCAAATTTCTCCAGTTCTTCCTTGCGTTCTTCTTTGATCTCTTCGGGGTGTTTGATGAACTCGGGAAGTGTCATTTGCTTCACAACTTCCGTACGTACTCCCTGAGCGGTATCATAAATGTTGTGCGTTTGTGTAAGCGCCAGTTTGTAAGTATCACCAGTAGTTTCAATTTTTACATCTGAAACAGCGTATTTTACGGAATTGTTAGTATAATACGTAAACGGATAAACGTTTTTGCCTGAATTCACGACTGCTTTTCCCAACTCTGCAGTTCGGCCATATCCCAATGCAATGCCAATGGTGTTGGGATGTGTGCCCGGCAAAATCAGAACCGGTAAATTCACTGATTCTTTTCCGTTAACTGTTATTTTCAATACCGGTTTTTCAGGATGCACTTCATAATCATCTGCATCACCCGGTTTACTCAGGTCAATGTCAAGAAGGGTTTTGGCCAAAGCCGGCGAAATAATCACGTAGTTGTCCCAGGTAACTTTGGTTACCGGGTCAGGCATTTCCTGCAACCATGGATTGCTGGCGCCTTGTCCTGCGCCGATGGCTACTTTCTGGTACAGCTGCAGTTCATACTGCCCGCCTTTTGGTACTGAATGAAGCGGCAGTCACGGCGCCAGCCAACTGACTGTTGTTATAAGCAGCTGTTCCGCCGGAGAAAGATGCTGTTCCGGCTTCTTCAGTTTTTGTTGTTGTTTCTGTTCCCGCTGCCATCGAACCTTCATTGCTTGAAGGAGAAACAGCAGGCGATTGTTTGGAAGCAGCTGAACTGCTGATGATGCCATCTTGCAAAGCCTTGTCCCAGGCCTGTTCACCTCCCAGCTTGGTCATCCAGTATTGTTTCACAAAACCCAGATAATCGGTAGGGGCTCCACTCCATTTGAGCAGGCTGTCCTGCCATTGTCTTGTTTTGAACAAGGGATAAATGGTAGGCTGTATGAGTGAAACCTCGCCGGATTTTGGTTCCGCATCACCCCAGCTTTCAAGGAAGTGATGATCGGGAATCACGTATTTGCAGAGTTGCGTGGTTTCATCATTTTTAGGAGAGAAAGACACCGATACTTTTACTTTCTTGATGGCTTCGGTTACTTTCTTGCTGTCATACCATGTATACGCCGGGTTGGCTCCATGCACCAGCAGCGCTCCTACTCTTCCGGCGTTCATGTCTTCTACCAGTTGCGCAAATTCGCTGTCAACGCCTTTGCGGTAATTCAAAGTAGAACTCCAATCAATGGTTTTGCCGTTGGCACCAATAGCTTCGTTGATGGCATTCACCACCATTTGCACCGATGGGTCGTTGCTGCCGCAGACTACCAGTCCCGCTCCGCGGTTACCGGCCAGTTCTTTAGCTGTTTTTTCAATACCGGCTTTTAGTTTGGCATCGGCAATACCGGCTGCGCCGGAACCGTTAAGCGCATTGAGCAAAGCTGCTGCTACGACACCGGTTTGGGAAGGCAGGTGCAAATATCTTTCGTCAGCGTTTGCCCCCGTCATGCTCAGCACACTCTCAAACTGGATGTGCTTGCTCATGGTCGGGTTTTTCTCGCTGACTTTCCTGGTGCTTGCGTATTGTTTGATGAATTCCACCGGGCTTAACCAGGTGCCCATAAAATCGGCACCGAGGCTAACAATCACTTTGGCATTGTCGAACCGGTAAGATGGGATGGACCTTTTGCCATAAGAAGCTTCATTTGCCAACAACATCCCTGTGCTTGAAACCGCATCGTACATGACGTGGCGGCTGCCGGGATATTTTGCCAGGAACTGGCTGATGACATCCAAAGTCGTGGGTGAGTTGATGGTACTGGTAAGCAATACAACCGGCGCGCCGCCCAATCCTGCGAGGTCGGCAGCTACTGATTTGTCGATTGCTTCAAAAGTAACTTCGTTTTGCTTGCGGGTGATATATGGGTATCGAAGCCTTGCTGTATCGTACAGGTCGAGAACAGAAGCCTGCACGCGGGCTGATGTTCCACCTTTGGTGACAGGCGACAATTCATTTCCTTCAATCTTAATGGGGCGGCCATCGCGCACTTTGGCCAAAATGCTTACGGCATCACCATCCTGCACATAGGTTGTTGCGTAGTAATAAGACATGCCCGGAACAATGTCTTCCGGTTTATTGGCAAACGGTATGGATTTCTTTACCGGCATTTCGCAGCTGGCGGCAATGGCTGCCGCTGCGGTACTGAAGCCGAGGTATTTTAAAAAATCTCTTCGCGGTGCCGTTGATTGGAGAAGTCCTTTGTTGTCGGTATATAAAGGCAACTCTTCACGAAACTCATTCTTTCCTGCTTCTTCAAATGATTGTGTCTGATTAAGCTCGCCGAAACTTTGCCAGTGCTTGTTTCCCATAATTTGTAATAGTTCTACAATGTACTGCTAAGCAGATGATTATAATATGTGTAGCCTGTTGTAATGAAAATTCCTGGTTAGTAATGACATTTCTGGCATTCTGTACCGCCAATTTTTTCTACAGTGATTTTTGTTGAATCCAGCGTACCGTTCTTTATTTCGTCGTGATACTTTTCGTAGATGCTGTAAAAACCATTGTCATTGAATTGTACCTGCGTAGTCCGGTGACAGTTGATACACCAGCCCATGCTCAGGTCAGAGAACTGGTATACTTCATCCATTTTCTGGATTTCGCCGTGGCAGGTCTGGCATTGAACCTTGCCTACTTTAACGTGCTGTGAATGGTTGAAATAAACATGGTCGGGCAGGTTGTGGATGCGCGTCCAGGCAATGGGTTCAGCCTTGGTGGCGTCCCATACTTTACCGGTTTCGTAATGCGCATATTTGTAAAGTTTCTTGATTTCTGCCGTTCCATCTACTTCTTCCCCGGTGGCACGGTACAACTTTTCGCCCTGGTATTCGCTGATACCGAGGTGGCAGTTCATACAGATGTTCACCGCCGGGATGTTTGCCTGTTTGCCCATTTCAGTATTGCCATGGCAGTACAAACAGCTGATCTGGTTGGTACCGGCGTGTACTTTGTGCGAATAAAAGATTGGCTGTTCAGGCTGGTAATCCTGTGTACGGCCCAAACCGATGGCGCCCGTTACCGTCATATAACCACCAAACAAAAAGAGAATGACAGCGATAAACGCAATGTATGCTTTGTTGCGCCAAAAAGGAACCGGTTCTACGCCGCCCAAACCTTCTTTTTCGTCAGTCAGTCTTTTCAAGTTGCTGTTTACTTGCAGCAATACAAATGAAACAACCGCCAGGATCAACGTTAGAATGCCAAAAAGAAGCGTATTGTCGCTCGATTCTGCAGCAGCAGTCTGCGCAGCGGCACCTGCACCGGCGGCAGATGGTTCGGGCACGGTTTTGATATAACCGAGAATGGCGTCAATGTCTTTTTCGGACAAACCTGCAAAAGAAGTCATCATCACCTGGTATTCCTTAAACAATCCTTGTGTATAAGAATCGTTCTTCATGTAGCCAGCGGGATTGTGTATCCATGCATACAATTGCTTTCTGTCTTTCCAGGGACCCCGCTGCTCTACCCCTGCCAGTGCGGGACCTGTCAACCGCTTGTGCACTGCGTGACAAGAGGCGCAATTGGCTGAGAACAAAGCCTGCCCGTTTTGAGCATCAGCCTGATAACCAGCGGATAAAAAGAATAAAAAGGCAAAAGCAATACTGAGTTTGAAACCAAATCTTCTATGCTGAGTCATATTCACAGTCTGTATTGAATGAGAAGAGTTATCTTTTGGACGCTTGCAAAAATATGACACGAACTTGACAATCGCGCATGGCTTTAATATTTTTTTCGTTCGCTTCTTTAGCTTATGATATGTCTTCCGGATTGCCTTCTCCAAGCCAGTTTTACCCAAAAAAGTATCGATTCCGACCGGATTCAATTCCCGGTTTTTTATTTCCCTATCTATTTGTTTTTGTCAAATACATCTGTATTACCCCTCTATCTGCAGCCAGCAAAACCCGAAGCACCCACAGGTGGAACGTGCCGGGAAGCTAACCCGCATTTGGTTATCAACCGGTCACTGCTACGAAATGGACGAAGATATTCCGCATATAGACAATGGTTTCACCGAAATCAGGCATTTACATCAGGTATTTTAATAAAATTACCGGGCAACCAATTCTAGTTTGTTGTAAAAACAGGTGTAAAAGAAACGCGTTTTTTTCTTAGCTTTAATACCATCAGTACCACCTGCTTCAACCAATCTTTATGAAATTCTTTTCTGCTGTTCAAACTGTTGACTTACCACCCGGTATTCTTTCCAAAGCAAAACAATTTGCAGAAGCCGTAACAAACACGACCAACTATGCCGATACAAACCAAACGCAAACGGCCAAAGTGATCAACGATCATTTCATCAGCAAACTGGGCGAAGAAGCTGCCAAAATGGTGCTCAGCCCTTTTGCAACGGTTGTAGGTCCGGATTATGCGATTTACGGGGCTAAAGAAAAGTCATGGCAAGCTGATTTGTTTGTGAATGGCGTACCGCTGGCGGTAAAAACACAAAAGACTTCTGCCGCGTTGCGCTATGGCTTATCCTGGACGTTTCAGTGCAGCACATGGAGAAAAGACACCATCCTGCAACAACCCGACGCATGGGTGCTGTTTACCGAATACAACGATGTTCAGGCGCCCTTTTGCACCTGTTATGTATTGCCGCCGTACCAGATCCGGGAACTGCAATTTGGTGAGCCCAGACTGCCCTACCTGAAGGGGCACAAAAAAGTTGTGTATGCATCGTCTTTGACTTTTGAGAAATGATTTTCGGCAAGCCATGCCCGCCCGCTTGTCTGTTCCTGTTGATTTTTTGAAAAATGATAAAACCACAAACACAGGCAGTTAATTCCATCAAAAAAGCCATCGTTGAAATCAACAACGATGGCTTTTGTATAAAATGCGGTGTAACGAATTATGCGTCTAAAGAAGCAGCACCTTCCACCAGCACCGTGGCTTTGTTGTCGAGCACTTCTACAAAACCGCCTTCAATAGAAAACCGTTCGAAATGGCTTTTGTCCTGCAAAACTTTGATGGTTCCTTTACCCAGCGCGCTCACGAGCGGGGCGTGCCGGTCCAGCACTTCAAACAATCCATCAATGCCTGGCAACTGAACACCATAAACATCGCCGCTGTATAGCTTTTTTTCCGGGGTTAATATTTCTAATGTCATAGCTTAATTTGATAGTGAGTTAATCTAATGAGAATGGAAACATTCTCAAATTAAAACTATCCCTGTGCCTGTGCCATCAATTTTTTACCTTTTTCGATTGCATCTTCCAATGTACCTACCAGGTTGAAAGCCGCTTCAGGATATTCATCCACTTCACCATCCATGATGGCATTAAAACCACGGATCGTATCTTCGATGGCTACAAATACACCTTTAAGCCGGTAAACTGCTCTGCCACAAAGAAAGGCTGCGACAGGAAACGTTGTACTTTACGTGCACGCTGATACAGTCAGTTTATCTTCGTCGCTCAACTCATCCAAACCAAGAATGGCAATGATATCCTGCAATTCTTTATAGCGTTGCAAAATCAGTTTCACCCGGTTAGCACTATCGTAATGCTCATCACCAACGATAATCGGCGTAAGGATCCGTGAGGTAGAATCCAATGGATCCACCGCAGGGTAAATACCCAAATCCGCAATTTTACGGCTCAATACCGTTGTGGCATCCAGGTGGGCAAAAGTTGTTGCCGGCGCCGGATCGGTCAAGTCATCCGCAGGTACATATACCGCCTGTACAGAAGTGATAGAACCATTTTTTGTAGAAGTAATACGTTCCTGCATCAGTCCCATTTCTGTAGCCAGCGTTGGCTGGTAACCTACCGCAGATGGCATACGACCAAGCAACGCCGATACTTCAGAACCTGCCTGTGTAAAACGGAAGATATTATCTACGAAGAAAAGGATATCTCTTCCTTTGCCCTGTGCCTTCGCCATCACGGAAATATTCTGCAATGGTCAAACCGCTCAAGGCCACACGTGCACGTGCTCCCGGCGGTTCATTCATCTGTCCGAATACAAAAGTTGCTTTTGAATCTTTCAAGCTCTTCCATATCCACAGTGCTCAGATCCCAGCCGCCTTCTTCCATGCTATGCTTAAATTTTTCGCCGTAATTCATGATACCTGCTTCGATCATTTCACGCATCAGGTCATTTCCTTCCCGGGTACTTTCACCCACACCGGCAAATACCGAAACACCACCGTATGCTTTCGCAATATTGTTGATCAACTCCTGGATCAATACCGTTTTACCCACACCCGCACCACCAAACAAACCGATTTTACCACCTTTTGCATAAGGCTCAATCAGGTCAATCACTTTGATACCGGTAAATAGAATCTCAGAAGCTGTACTCAGGTTTTCAAATAATGGTGGCTTGGCGTGGATCGGGCGGCCATTGTCTTTGCTAACCTGCGGCAAACCATCAATAGCATCACCTGTTACATTGAACAGACGGCCTTTAATCCCTTCGCCAACAGGCATGGCGATCGGTTTGCCGGTATCGGTAACGTCCAGTACCCCGTACCAGACCTTCAGTTCCATCCATCGCGATGGTACGAACACTGTCTTCACCAAGGTGCTGCTGCACTTCCAGCACCAGCGTATCGCCATTATCACGTCTTCAGTTCCAGTGCATTATAAATTTCCGGCAGGTGTGCCTTCAAACTGCACATCCACAACCGCACCGATGATTGTTTTACTTTACCTGTATTGGCCATATATTATGGTTGTGTTATGTATCTATTTTATAAAATACGGCCGCGAAGGTAAGGTTTACAGGCTATTTACGGAAAGATAAGAGTGTCGAATTTTTAAAATGTCTTTATAAAATGCTGTTAACCGATACTCAGGGTGATTTTTGAGAGAAGCCGCCTCAGTTCAGTTGGGGATCCAGCGGGTAATGGATCAATTGTTCGTATTCGCCGCCCATTTGCCGCAATGCCTCCTGCCAGATAAGGCTCACATTCGGGTGAAACACAAGCTGTGGGTTGCCTTCTGTGGTCAGCCAGGTTTTTTCATTGATTTCTAATTCCAGTTGCCCTTCTCCCCATCCGCTGTAGCCAATGTAAAAACGAATCATGTGTTGCGCTAGTTCATTGTTGCGCAGCAAGACTGCCACCTGATCAAAATCGCCGCCCCAATAAATGCCGTTGCCAATTTCGAGCCCGTTGGGAATGAGGGCTGGGCAGGTATGTAAAAAATGAACCGTATCGGTTTGCACCGGACCGCCGTAATAGACAGGGAACGAACAGGTTTCAAGGTTGCTGATCAATTCACCTACAGTTTTGTCGAATTTCCGGTTGATGACAAAACCGATGGTGCCTTCCGGCTGATGATCGCACAGGAGCACAACTGTACGCATAAAATTGGGATCTTTCAAAAACGGATCTGCAATCAACAATTCGCCTGCTTTTAATTCCTGGTTCATCCTGTTTTTGTTTTAGTGTACGGTACAGCAATTTATAAAACGATTTCTATAAATGCTGGTTACGGTAACAAAATATAATCTTTCGCGGGTCTTATTGACAAATCTTCTCCTGTACCATTCACGGGTTCACTAAAAAATCGTTTCCAGGTTTTGCATGCTAATTGTTTGTTGAAACAGCTACATCATTTCAAACATCCATTCATGCGGTTGCCTGCTTTAAACGAAAGTTCCCGACTCCGCTCGTTTACGTTTTTTTATTTGTACGTCATGCAAGGCATCCCGTCAGGCTTTGCCCTTACTGCCATTGCCAATTATCTTACCGGAAAAGGGGTAGCGCCCAATGTAGTAGGTAGTTTTGTAGCCATTGTTGGCATCCCCTGGATATTACAGTTTGTGTGGGGACCGCTCGATTGACCGGTACCAGTATTCTGTGATTGGACACCGCAAACATTGGGTTGTACTCACACAGCTGGTGGCATTTTTCGCATCGCTGTTGTTGCTGTTTGTGCGGCAGCCCGAACAACAAATTACCTTGCTGGCATCGGTATTTTTTGTCCACAGCCTGTTTGCCTCAGTTCAGGACGCCAGCGTAGATGCCATTGCGATTTTCGTAGTGCCCGAAAAAGAACGGGGAAGGGTAAATGCGTTTATGCGGGGCGGTTTTTTGCTGGGCATCGCGTTTGGCGCGGCTGTTTTGACAACGATCTTGCACCGGAACGGCTTTTTTGCCGCTGCGCTCCTGCAATCGGTTTTGTTGCTGTTGTTTTCTATCCTGACTTTTTTCATCAAACTCGACCGCAACGACCCCTTGCTGCCCCAACGCAGCAAGAATGCCTTGCGACAAAACAAACAGGCTGCAACTGACGAAACCAACCCGTCTTTGAAGTGGTTGTTCAGGGAATTGTACCTGAATATTCTGTCACCGGTAAGCCTGAAACTGTTTGGCGGCATCGCGCTGGCCTACCTCTGTTTCAGCATCTTCATCAGGTCTTATTCCTATCACATCATTCATGTATTGCATTGGCACGATTCCGATGTATCGGTGTTGCAGGGAAGCTGGGGAAGCCTGCTTACGTTTGGCGTTATCATTGGTGGCGGTGTAATATCTGACCGGCTGGGCGCAGCCCGGTTGCAACGGATTGTATTGTGGAGTGTTGGCATTTTTGTACTCCTGCTCTGCAGCAGTTTTGCCTTCTGGCATTTGCGCCCGGTTACCATCGCCGGGCTTATCGGCTGGAATTTTGCCGACCCGATGCTGAGCGTGGCTGCGTTCCCGATTTTAATGTCGCTGTGCCGCCCGCACATTGAAGGCTCGCAGTTTACCACCTACATGGCAGCCATTAATTTTTGCGATGTCATTGGCTCCTATCTTACCGGCTGGACACTGCTTTACCTGCCTGCACCATGGATAGAAGCGGGCTGTGGCATCACCGTTTTGCTGCTGGCTGCCACGCTTAGTGTGCAGCAATGGCAGCGCCGAAACAAAGAAGCCGGCAATCCTTTGCCTGCCGAAACAGCCTGACCATTTAGTTTTCTTTGCGGTAATCGTACCCCCAGTTTTTGAGGCTGTAGTTCCACTTTGTGTTTTCTACATCGCCTTCCGGCTTTTGCGCGGTGTGGCGGCTGATGTAGCTGATCACGCGGTGCATCTGGTGATAATCGTCTTCGGTGAGGTCGGCTTTCTTTTTATGCAAAATATCCACGATGGCTTTGCCCGATTTGTGCCCGACGGCTTCCCCGTCGCCGCTGTCCATGCCGGTGTGGTTTGATTCTTCTGTTTCCAGCCACTTTTCAATTTCCGATGCCGTCATGTTCACCAGCTTTTTAAATTGATGATACGTGTTGTCGTGATCTTCCTGCTGTTTGCCGATGTTGTGTTTGTCTGCCATGGCAAGTTTATGTTACCTGCTAAAATTTGATGCCAGAAACGAAAGTCACCAGCAAAAAAATCGTGTAACAATGAAAGTGTCTTTTGGATGGTTTTTAAAGGAAAGGATTGCCACCGGTGTTCTAAACAGCTTCATTGCTGTACAACAGCAACGCATCCTGGTGATCGGTAAAACATATTGTTTTTTGATACCGCAACCCGATGCGCTTCAGCAGGCGGATGGATCGCACGTTGCCGGGTGCCGTAATTCCGTAAATCACGGGTAAATGCAAAACATCTGTTGCATATTGCAACGTGGCGGCCGCTATTTCATAAGCATATCCGTTGCCTGTAAATGGGGGTAAAAAAGCAAAACCGATATCGGGAAACGCCAGGTGATTGCGCCTGATGATGCCGCACATGCCAATGGACAGATTATCTTCTTTTCTTTTTACCAGCCACAAACCATAACCATTGTCGCGATAGCTTTTCAACGGACCCGTTTGCAGGTAAGCAACAGCATTTTCCTCTGTTTTCACATTCCGGTCGCCGATAAACTGCAGCCAGCCGGGACTATTGAGCAGTGCCACAATGAAAGGGGCATCTTCCAGCGTGAACTTCTGCAAATGCAGCCGGTCTGTGTCTAAAATATAGTGAGTCTCTGCCATCCTGAAGTGGTGATTTTCATCCACATTGCCATCGGTAGCCGGAGCAGCTTTTAGAATGCAGGATGTTGATGAAAGCAATCAAAAGCGCTCATTATTTCCCGGGTTCAGCCTGCAAAGTACCACCTAAAAAACGGTTGATCACGGATTCTGTTTCTGCGCAGGCATGTTCAAAATTGTCGTTGACAATCACGGTATCAAACGCATGTGTAAACGACAGCTCGTAAGCCGCCTTGCCCAGCCGCGTCAGGATGCTTTCTTCTGTTTCGGTGCCACGGCTTTGCAGCCGCTGCCGCAATACCTCTACAGACGGCGGTTGTATAAACAGCGACAATGACTGGCCGGGAAAGCGTTGCTGCACATGGATGGCACCCTGCACGTCAATGTCGAGCAGCGGCGTTTTTTGTTCGTTCCAGATGCGGTTGATTTCACTTTTCAGGGTGCCGTAATACTTTCCTTCGTACACCATTTCCCATTCAATAAAGTCATTTTGCTGAATGTGATGCTGAAATTCAGCCACGCTGATGAAATGGTAGTCTGTACCGTTGCGCTCGTTGCCGCGCGGGCTGCGCGTACTGGCTGATACCGAAAAGGCAAGCGACGGATACTTGTTCAGCAGGTAACGGGTGATAGACGTTTTGCCTGCGCCCGATGGTGCCGTGATGATAATGATTTTGTTTTCCTGCATGAAATGGTTTTGCTGGCGCAAAAGTAACCGGTGATGGTTGTGAGGCAATACCTGCGCTTTACTTTTTCCGGTTTTTCCCCGGTTACCGGATGAGGGTAATGGTTCCGCGAAGCTGTGAAACACCAGGTTTCCCGTTCCGTTCGTATTCGCACCAATAGATATACGTTCCCTTGTCGGCGGGTCTTGCATTCACCAGCCCGTCCCATCCTTTCGCCGGGTCAGTGGTTTCAAACACTTTTTGTCCCCAGCGGCTAAACACAATACAGTGGTAATGCGACAATCCAAAGGCGTTCACCACCCTGAACCGGTCGTTTCGCCCATCGTTGTTAGGCGTAAAAGCGGTGGGAAAATCGAGGTTACAAATTTTTTCTTCCACTACCGTTGTTTTGGTCGCCGTTCCGCATTTGTTGGTCGCTACCACGCGGTAGGTGCCGCCGCGGCGCACGGGGTAGTTGCTCCCCGTATATCCATCCTGCCAAACATAAGAATCAAATGGAATGTCGGGCGTGAGCACCAATGAATCGCCTGCGCACAGAATGGTATCGCGGTAAGGTTTGGCAAAAATATCGGGCAATACGTGCAATACAATGGTGTGTACCGAATCGCAGCCATGCACCGACTGGTAAATGTATTGATAAGTGCCTTCCCTGGTAAGTCCCTGGTAAGTGGTACCAAAGCAAATGGTGGTGTCGAACTGAGTATGTTCTTTCGGAAAGACCGTCAGGTTTAGGGTACGTGTACTATCGCAGCCGTTGCTGCCGGTAAAGACATCTTTGTAACTGCCGGAAGCGGTGTATCCTTCAAAGCTTTCGCCTTCGCACATGGAATGGCTGATGGTGGAAAAAGTTTGCTTCAGTACCGAAACCGGGAAACTGTTGGCAGATGCCGGCGAATTGCAGGCAAGGCTGCTGGTAAAAATACAGTTGACCACATCGCCGGTTTTCAGGTCGCTGGTAACCAATACCGAATCGTTGTTTCCAGCCTCCTGCTCGTTGATGTACCATTGAAAAGAAGGCGATTTACCGGCATATGTGGTTTTTGCCCGAAAGATGGCAGGTGTATTTTCACATAAAGCGTTTGCCGGCTGTTCAATGCGGATGGTGCGCACATCCGGTTCATACACCAGCAACGCGATGGGTCGCGAAGCAGTCTGGCAGGTGGCAATGCCGATATTGCTTTGCTGCGCCACGGCCAGCCGGTACAGGTAAGTGCCTGCAGGCGTAGGGCTGCGGTCGAAAGTAGCACTGTTGGCACCCTCGATGTTCGTCCAGCTATCCCCATTGTCGGTACTGATTTGCCATTGGTAAGCGGTATTGAAATAACAGGCTTCAATATTGGACTGCAGGTGAACCGTCCGCGTGTCGTTAACGCACAACAAGGTGGTGTCTTCGGCAATGTCTTTTGAAAAAACGGTAATGGCAGGTCCCACCGACCGGAAAGTAATGTCGTCTAGTCCAACATCGTTGCCATAGCCGCCGGGCGCGTTGTTGCGCATGCGCAGTACCACGGTAGAAACGCCTACCGGCGTGGTGAAATTAAACCCGTATTCTTTCCATTCCGGCACCAACGTATTTACTGGAATATCGCCGGTACTATAACTGCTCAGGAGGGTGCCGTCGGTTCGCTCGATGGTCATCGTAATATTGGGTCGGATGCTGTTGGTATAATTGCACATGTTCACTATCCACACAGCAAACCGGAAGGTAGTGCCGGAACAAAGCCCGTCAATAGTTTGAATGTAAAATGAACTGGGTTCTGTAGAAGCATTGACCAGCATAAAGTAGCCGTTTTCGTCGCCGGTGTGGTCTTTTACATGGTGCCAGGTGCTGCCAAAGCAGGTATCAGAACGGTTGATGATTACGTATTGCCCATCTGCCGGGCAGTCGGCATAGCGGTAGCCAAGATTGGTTGTCGTTTCGCCCGGCAATGGTTCTCCCACTCCTTCCCCGGCACCAAACGTAATGTCCACAATCGGGTCGCCGAGCGATCCGGTGCAGGTTTGTGCCCGTAGCGTAGAAAACGCCAGAAACAGAAGTAAGGTGAATACGAATCTCAATTGGAAGTTTTATCAGTTCAAAGTTGCAATTTTTATGGCAACGGGATGTCCCGCTTCATCATGGCATCGCGGTTAGCCATTGCCCATGCAGTATAAAACACCAGCTTGTCGCGCTTTGCCATCAGGTCGAAGTTGATTTTATCCACGGTATCTGTTGGTTTGTGATAATCTGCGTGTACACCATTGAAATAAAAAATCACCGGCACGCCTTTCTTTGCAAAATTGTAATGGTCGCTGCGGTAGTAAAAGCGGTTGGGATCATTCGGATCATTGAAGCGGCGGTCCAGCTCCAGGTGGCTGTATTTTTGGTTGATGCTGTCACTCACCTGTTGCAATTCGCTGCTCAGCTTGTCTTCCCCAATGGTATAAACGTAATTCAAAGAATCGCCTTTGTAATCCGGATCTATTCTGCCCACCATGTCAATGTTCAGGTCCACCGATATTTTGTCCAGCGGGAACACCGGGTGCTCGGAATAATATTCACTTCCCCACAGTCCTTTTTCTTCGCCCGATACCGTCATGAACACCATCGTGCGGCGAGGTCCATGACCGTCTTTTTTGGCTTTTGCAAAAGCGTTCGCGATCTGCAACACGCTCGTAGTGCCCGAACCGTCGTCATCTGCACCATAATAAATGACGTTGCCCCGCTTGCCGAGATGATCGTAATGCCCGGTGACAAACACATACTCTTCTGGTTTATCCGTTCCCGGCAGCACCCCGATCACGTTGCTGCTTTGCAGGTTGATCGTCTCCATTTGTTCAGCAAAAGAAAGTTTTACCGGGTACACGCCACGAATAACTTTTTTCAGGCTCGCAAAGCTGTCAAGCGGTTGCTGCAACAGGCGGGCAGCTACCACCGGCGTTATGTAGATAACCGGCATCACCGCGCCACTTTTGTTCACATACATATTTCCTTTTTGCTCCCCGGAACCTTCCGGGAGGGTTTTGGAAATGATGATCAATCCTTTGGCGCCTTTACTCCTGATGTCGATAGGCTTCATGCGGTTTGCGCGGTAATTGGGATACGATTTTGCTTCCGGCAAATTATCCATGTCGGCAGGCGTTCCATCAATCACCATCACCCACTTGTTGTTAACGTCCAACCCGTCGAAGTTGTTGTGAAGACTATCCGACAAACCGTATGATGCAAATACGAGGTTTTGGGCAGTCCAGTTTCCATTGGCATACATGGTAGCCTGCAGGAAATAATCTGCCTGCGGTGTCAGAACCTGGTCGTTTATCCGCAGGTCAGCACTAATGAGGCTGTCCTGGTACACGGGATAAGTGAGTTGATAGCCGGAAGACGTACCCGGCTGCAACCCTATTTTTTTAAAATACGATTCAATGTAGGCAGCCGCTTTTTTTTGACCCGGCGTAGCGGTTTCGCGGCCTTCCATGCCAGCGCCGGCAATCACAGTCAGTTTGCTTTTGAGATCAGCGGGCGTAATGGTTGCCGCATATTTTTGCGCCACATCCGTTTGAGAATAAGCTGTGTAGGAAAAAAGAAAAACAACGCAGTACAAAATTTTACTCATTGGAAAGACAGTATAGAACGATTTTGAAAATACGAATGTATATATTCACGTCAAAACCGATCTATTTATTAGTTTGGTACCCCTAAATATTCGCCAAATAGAGAAAAGCAATCGTCAGGTGCAGAAGTCATGCCAACCAAATGCTGATGGCTTTGTCCTACATTTACACTTTAAAATCTTATCATGCAGGAAGCATATATCGTTGCCGGATTTCGCACGGCAGTCACCAAAGTAAAAAAGGCGGCTTTCGTTTTTACCGTCCCGACGACCTGGCAGTTGAAGTGATCAAAGGACTTACTGGCTACCATTCCGCAACTGGATTACAACCCGCATTGACGATGTCATTGTGGGCAATGCGGTACCCGAAGCAGAACAAGGCTTGCAGTTTGGCCGCATCATTGCTGCCAAAGCGCTGGGCATTGAAGTGCCGGGCATTACCATCAACCGGTATTGTGCCAGCGGGTTGGAAACCATTGCAATGGCAACCGCCAAAATCCGCACGGGCATGGCCGAATGCATCATTGCCGGCGGAACCGAAAGCATGAGCCTCGTGCCTACCGCCGGCTGGAAAACAGTTCCCTCCTACGCCATTGCGCAGCAAGAACCCGATTATTACCTGAGCATGGGATTAACAGCCGAAGCGGTTGCCAAAGAATATAACGTGAGCCGCGAAGACCAGGATGAATTTGCCACAGCTCGCACCAGAAAGCAGCCACAGCCATTGCAAACGGGTATTTTAAAAACGGCATTTTACCCATTACAGTAGAACAGGTGTATGTAGATGAAAAGGGCAAGCGCAAAACCAAAAGCTACGTGGTGGATACCGATGAAGGCGTGCGCACCGAAACATCGCCGGAGGCACTGGCGAAGCTGAAACCCGCGTTTGCCGTCGATGGCAGTGTAACAGCGGGTAATTCGTCGCAAACCAGCGATGGCGCTGCCTTCGTGATGGTGATGAGCGAACAGATGATGAATGAACTGGGTATTGAAGCCCATTGGCAGGCTGGTGAATTGTGCCAGTGCAGGTGTGCATCCACGCATCATGGGCATCGGACCGGTAGCGGCTGTGCCCAAAGTATTGAAGCAGGCGGGTATGAGCTTGAAGATATTGAACTGATCGAATTGAACGAAGCGTTTGCATCTCAGTCGCTGGCCGTGATCCGCGAGTTGGATCTGAACCCGGACATCGTAAACATCAATGGCGGCGCCATTGCGCTTCGGACATCCGCTGGGCTGCACCGGCGCCAAACTGACCATTCAATTACTGAGCGATATGAAGCGGCTGAATAAAAAATATGGAATGGTAACGGCTTGTGTGGGCGGCGGTCAGGGCATTGCAGGAATCATTGAGAATATCGGGTAATACCGGCAGCTGAGGGTGAAGTTGATTCCCGGCAACAGCTCGTTTCATAAATCGGCACCGGTGTTTACATCGTGAGAAAAGTAAGCACCAGGAATTGCTTCCTTACCTTTCCCTTTTTGGTGCTGGTGATGTTACGTCATCAGCCGTTTTGTGCTATTTGATCATTCACGGTAAAAATCATTTTCACCAGCAGTCTAAACATCGTTTTACATGAAAAATATCCTTGTCCCCATAGACTTTTCCGAACCATCCAAACACGCAGCGCGCTATGCCATTGCATTTGCCCAACACATGCATGCTTACCGGATCATTTTGTACAACGCCTACCAGCAACCAATGCCTACCGACCCAATGTTGATAGAACCGACCATGAATGCCATGGAAATATATAACGTAACAGAACTGGGCGAAATCAGCAAAGAACACCTGGCCAGGTTTACGGACGAACTACGGAGTGAAGTGCCGGCATCGCTGCAAATCGAATCCATCGGCGAATTCAACGACCTTACCGAAGGCATCATCGAAGTGAGCGCATCGCGCATGATTGACCTTGTGGTGACGGGCATTACCATCGGCGATAAGCTTACTGAAACCCTCGTGGGCAGCCACGCCATAGACATTGCCAAACAAATTACCACGCCCGTATTGATCGTGCCACCCGATGCCGATTATCAACCCGTAAAAAACATCCTGTTTGCCTGCGATTATAAGAAAGTGGCGGAAACAACACCGGTACTGCCGCTAAAAAATATATTGACCGAAACCGGTGCACACCTGCACGTGTTGCACGTCAATGAATCGGACAGCAAAGCCGACAACCTGCAGGCTGAAATGGTGACCCTGAAAAATTTACTGCAAAGTGAAGCACCGGAATTTCACGTGGTGCAAAACGCCGATTTTGCCGAAGCCATCAATGCGTTTACAAAAGAACACGGGATAGACATGGTAGTGGCGATCCCCAAAAAACATGGATTTTTCAGTGGGCTGTTTCACAAAAGCCACATCAAGATGCTGGCTTTTCATACGCATACACCCCTGCTGCTGATGCACGACGACAAATAATATAATACCGGTTAGCGTTCGCCGGGCTTTGGCCGCAACCGCACTTTCGATTTGTTGAATACATTTCTGCCCGTTTCGATTCCTTTGCGCAGCTGTTCCTGCCGTTCTACCGGCAGATCAATGGTGTCTTTGCATTCCGTACTGCAACAGCCATTGTATTGGGCAGCACATTTATCGCACTGGATAAACAGGAGGTGGCAGCCATTGTTTTGGCAATTGGTATGCGTATCGCAGGGTTTACCACACTGGTGGCAGTGTGCAATGACATCTTCGGTAATGCGCTCGCCCAGCCGGTTGTCAAACACGAAATTTTTCCCGATAAAACGGCTGTCGAGTTCTTTTTCCCTGATTTCTTTTGCATAATTGATAATGCCGCCTTCAAGGTGAAACACGTTGGTAAAACCATGGTGCAGCAGGTAAGCACTTGCTTTTTCGCAGCGGATGCCACCGGTGCAGTACATGATGATGGTTTCCTGTTCTTTGCCTTTCAGCATGTCTACCGCCATGGGCAGTTGTTCGCGGAACGTGTCCGACGGCACTTCGAGCGCACGTTCAAAATGTCCCACTTCGTATTCGTAGTGGTTGCGCATGTCAATGACGATGGTGCCGGGATTTTCCAGGAACTCGTTCATCTGTTCGGCGGTTACATATTTTCCTTTATGCTGCATTGAAAAACGGGCGTCGTCGATGCCATCGGCCACAATTTTATCCCGCACCTTTATTTTCAAGACCCAGAACGACTTGCCGTCGTCGTCCACCGCAATGTTGAGCCGCAGCGACTGCAACCCGTCCACCGAATCAATGAATTGTTTAAAAGGTTCCAGGTTGCTTTCGGGCACGCTGATCTGCGCATTGATGCCTTCTTTGGCCACGTAAATGCGCCCGAAAACGCGGAGATCGAATAAATTTTTGTAGAAAAAATCGCGGAACTGTTGCGGGTTCCGGATGTCGAAATAGCGGTAAAAGCTCATGGTGATGCGCTTTTCCGTTTCGCCAAGCAATTGCTGCTTTAGCTCTTCGCCGTTCACACGGTTGTGTAATACTGCCATAAAGTTACAATTTCAGACATCAGGCAAGCTGATGTTTCATGATGCTATGAATTCCGTTGCAGGCGGAACAAAATGTTGGCGGCAAAGATAACCGGAGAAATTGGGTGAAAAAAGAAGCATCAGCCTAAAAGACAGGTAAAATTGACCCCAACAATCCTAACAGAATATTGCTGCCGATTCCTCAAAAACTAATTTATATTTACCACCCTTTTTAATTTTTTCTATGAACAGTATTGAAGTTCAGATCACGTCCCTGTTTGCCGGCTTTCATCCCGAAGCGGTTGACCGCATTGAAAAATTGCCACAGAGTGGCAGCGACCGCGTGTATTTCAGGGTATTTTGCCCCAGCAAAACATTCATTGCCACGCACAACATACATGTGCAGGAAAACGAAACGTTCCTGGCGTTTACTGCGCATTTTTTACAAAAACACTTGCCTGTTCCTTTCGTATATGCCGTGAACGAAGAACGGACGCTGTACATACAGGAAGACGCCGGCACGCAGTCGCTGCTCGATTTGCTGATGACGCATGGCTACAGCGATTTCGTGTACCAATTGTTTCAGAAAAGCCTGCAACAACTGGCCCGGATGCAGATCCTTGGCGACAACGGCATAGACTATTCTTTGTGCCTGACGGCAAAAGATTTTGGCAAACAAGCCATCCTGAACGACCTGCTGTATTTCAAATATTATTTTCTCGATACGCTGAAGCTGCCCTACGACAAGCAGGCGCTGTATTCGGAGTTTGAAACCCTAAGCAGTTTTCTCGTGCATCCCGACAGCCAGTATTTTATGTTCCGCGATTTCCAGAGCCGCAACATCATTGTGAACAACGACCAGTTGTGTTTCATCGACTACCAGGGCGGTATGTGCGGCGCGTTGCAATATGATGTGGCGAGCCTGCTGTGGCAGGCAAAAGCAGAACTGGGCAACGAGTGGAAAGAAAGCCTGTTGGCGTATTATATGGACGAAGCCGACCAACTGCTGCCGCAACCGCTGAACCGCGATTTGTTTCTCGAACAATACAATGGCTACGTGCTGCTGCGGCTGCTGCAAGTGCTGGGTGCGTATGGCTTCCGCGGCTTGTTTGAGCGCAAGGCGCACTTCTTAACCAGCATCCCGCTGGCTCTGAAAAACCTGAAGAGCTTTCTCGGCTATCATCCGGGTATGAACGACAAAACGCCTCATTTTGCCCGCATCCTTGACGCCATTACAGCCAACGACATCGTTGCCCGGTTTGAAACGGTGCAGGCAGATGAGCATACGCCGCTGGTGGTAACGGTCAATAGCTTTTCGTACAAACGCGGCTTACCGGCCGACCCCTCAGGGCATGGAGGCGGTTTTGTGTTCGACTGCCGTGGTTTGCTCAATCCCGGCCGATACAACGAATACAAATGTTGCAGCGGGCTCGATAAAAACGTGCAGACTTTCCTGGAAGAAAAAACAAAAATGAACGACTTTTTGAATAGCGTTTATAACCTCGTGGACATTTCGGTGGAAGACTATATAAAACGTGGTTTCGACAGTTTGTCTATCTCATTTGGCTGTACCGGCGGGCAGCACCGCAGTGTGTATTCTGCCGAACAAACCGCCCGTCACCTGCGAAACAAATACAAGGTAACGGTGGAAGTGAACCACTACAACAAAGACAACTGGGTAAAAGAATTGCCCGCAATTCAGAAACCGGAACCAACAGCCATCGCGTTGTAACGTATGGAAACATCAATAACGACAACCGTGGTGAGCAAAGCCATGATACTGGCGGCCGGGCTGGGCACAAGGTTAAAACCATTTACCGACCATCACCCCAAAGCGCTGGCGACCGTCAACGGCAAAAGCCTGCTGCAGCGAAACATCGAATACCTGCAGTCGCACCAAATTTTCGACGTAGTGGTGAATACGCATCATTTTGCGGAGCAAATCAAAGACGCCCTCACGATTAATGAAGGCTGGGGAAGCCGCGTTACCCTTTCTTATGAAGCCGACGTGCTGGAAACCGGTGGCGGGTTGCTGTTTGCTGGGCAACATTTGGCCGGCGACAGCGATTTTGTATTGATGAATGCCGACGTGCTCACCAACCTGCCGCTTGGCGATATGATCGTTCAACACCAAAAAGAAAAACCGCTGGCCACGCTGGCGGTTAGTAGCCGCAGCACGTCGCGGTACTTGTTGTTTACGGGTGACAACGAACTATGTGGCTGGCGCAACATCAATAGCGGGGAAGTGAAAATTGCCCGTCCGTCGGATGACTATACCGAAAAAGCGTTCAGCGGCATTCACGTCATCAGCCCGCGCATTTTTGGGTTGGTACAATCGTTCAGCGGTAAATTTTCCATCATTGACCTGTATCTGCAACTGGCAGCGTCGCATAGCATCCGGTCGTTTTCTCACGACGACTACCTGATTGTGGATGTTGGCAAACCCGAAAGCATCGAGGTAGCCGAATCGCTGTTTGTATAAACAGGATTGATTGTCGTGTATCATTCCTGTCTCATTTTTGCCGTTATGGATCAATTGCCGGTTATGCGTATTGTAATGCTTTCTCACCAGACAAGAACCAACAGCTATGCAGATTGTGTAAAACAGGGCGCTGCTGGCTTACTTTGCCGATAACGGTTTTACCATGCTTCACGCCGCTGAGTTTGACGAAGCGGCCAAGCTACCGGTATCGGACCACAATACCGTCATCATCATTTCCCTATCCAAACGTTCACACTCATTTTTTAGCGGGCTGCATCTTCGTTCCCTGCTAAAAAAACAATCCATCAACTGGCTGGTAAATCTGAATGCCGTTACTAACATCTCAACTTCTATCCCGCAATTGATGGTTCCAAAAGAAGACGGGAAACCGGCAGATATTGATGCCAAACTTGCATCGCTTAGCCTTGCCGTATGCTCGCAGTATGCAAAACATCAGGCGATGGCAACATACAGCTTGCAGGAACGCAATGTGCGGGTAGTGCCTGCTTTTGCAGGAGAAGCTTTTCAGCCAATCTCCTGGCCGGAGAAGCAATCGGTAAAAATGGAACACACGCAGGGAAGGGAATATTTTTTGGCGGGCGCGGGCTTTTCGACCCAGGAGCTTTTCCTGTCGTTACTCAAGGCGTTTTCAGGGTTTAAAAAATGGCAGCACAGCAACATGAAACTGGTGGTGGCTGGCACATTGCCCTTTGCAGATGACGAAGAATGGAAGGAAAAAATCAATACGTACAAATACCGCGACGACCTCCTGCTGCTACCCCGTTTACCGGAAACAGAATATGCCGTTTTGCTGGGCGGTGCCTATGCATTTGTACATATGCCTGCACAGGACCATGACGTGGTGCCCCTGTTACAGGCGATGCAGTGCGAAACGCCCTGTATATCGCTGGTCACTGACAGCCTCATCGAATATGCTGCCGCCGCTGCCATCCTTGTAGAAGCCGGACAACCTGACGTGCTAACGGAGAAAATGATTTTGTTGTACAAAGACGAGCGGCTGCGCAGCCAGTTGATTGCCGCAGGCACCGGACAAATACAGCAATTCAACAGCAGCCACACCGTGCAAAGCCTCATGCCGGCAATGCCCGGTGCATAGCGTTTGCCATGGTACTACCATGCGAAAGCAATGACTGAATTTTTTACCCGCCGGACACTTTCATTTGGCAAATGCCTTTGCGGATGGGAACCAAAAGAATTTCCTCGCTACTTTTGCCGACTAACTTAACATTTGCACATGTACAATTCGAAAATCACGATAGACGTTCGCCGGGACGAAAACAAGCTGGTGGACAAAATTAGCTGGAATGCCACCGACAGCACCGCTGAAGACAGCCAGGTGGCCAAAGCCTGATGCTGTCGTTCTGGGACAATGCAGAAAAAACAGCGCTTCGCATAGACTTGTGGACAAAAGACATGATGGTGGACGAAATGACCGATTTCTTTTACCAGACATTCATTACCATGGCAGATACTTACGGACGCGCCACGCGTTACCCTGAATTATCGGCTGACATGAAAACCTTTGCCAAAGCGTTTTTACAAAAATTCCGCGACCTGCAGGCTAAAGAAGCAAAATAAAAAAGGAAAGATAACGATCAACAACGTGATGAATTTACCTGCTTTAACATCCCATACACAATACTTTCTACAAACTACTTAATACAAACATTATGAGTCTGGAAACACAGGTGATGACCGAAATGAAAGAAGCGATGAAGGCGAAAGACGAAGGCGCCCTGCGCGGGCTGCGCGCCATCAAAGCGGAAATCATCAAAGCAAAAACAGAACCCGGCGCCAACGGGCAGATTTCGGAAGACGGCGAGCTGAAGCTTGTACAGCGGCTCATCAAGCAGCGGAAAGATTCGCTCGAAATTTTTACCCGGCAAAACCGTCCGGACCTTGCGAAAAAAGAAGAAGAAGAATTGGCAGTCATTGAAAAATTTCTGCCTGCCCAGATGAGTGAAGCGGAATTAACCGCAGCATTGCAACAAATCATTGCCGACACCGGTGCGTCGTCTCCTGCCGATATGGGCAAAGTGATGGGCGTGGCAACCAAACAACTTGCCGGCAAAGCCGATGGCAAAGCCATTTCTGCCGCTGTGAAAGAGCTGTTGGCCAAATAGATGATAACTATACTGTTTACTTCTGGTAACTTTTGAAGCAGGCTGCAATTGACCATTCACAACAAACAACCAATCACGTATATGCTGATCGACATTGCTTATCTCGCGTTGATGCTGCTGGCGGTATTAAGAGGATACAGCAAGGGCTTTGTGGTTGCTGTGTTTTCTTTTCTCGCTGTGTTTATCGGGCTGGCGGCCGCGCTTAAAATGTCTGCCACGGTGGCGGGCTGGCTGGGCAGGGGCGCCAGTGAAGGCGAACGGCTGCTGCCGGTAGTGGCTTTTGTCCTGATCCTCATTGCAGTTTCGCTGGTAACGCGCCTCATGGCGTTAGCCATTGAAAAAGCGCTGCAGATTGTCATGCTTGGGTTTATCAACAAGTTGGCAGGCATCTTGTTGTACCTTCTCCTGTTTACCATTATTTTCAGCATTTTGCTGTTTTATGCCGAACAAATTTTCCTTGTGAACCGCGACACCATTGCTGGCTTCTTACTTTTACCCGTTTATACAACCTTTGGGCCCCTACAACCATCACGGATATTGGGTGAAGCAATGCCCCTGTTCAAAAACATGTTTGGCGAGCTGGAAAGGTTTTTTGGTAAAGTAGTTGAAAAAGCAAATGAGATACTTGCAATAAAACCAGTATTTTAGCAGCAATTAGCTATTTTTTCTTCACCCGGTCTTTTCGGCTTAACATAAGACAAGCGTACATGGCATATCAAATAAAACAACAGGATAAGTTTAAATATATTGAAGAAGGCAGCGGCGAGCCTTTGATGCTGTTGCATGGTTTGTTCGGTGCTTTGAGCAATTTCCAGGACCTCATTGAACATTTTCGAAACCAATACCTTGTGATCGTTCCGATGCTGCCGCTTGTTTGAGCTTGATATTTTTCACACTACGGTAGGCGGGCTTGAAAAATATGTGCACCGCTTTATTGAAGCGCGCGATTACAACAACATTCATATGCTGGGCAATTCGCTGGGCGGGCATGTGGCGCTGGTTCACATCTTAAAACATCCCGAACGCATCAAATCGCTAATACTTACCGGTAGCTCGGGATTGTTTGAAAACGGCATGGGCGATAGCTATCCCAAACGGGGCGACAGCGACTACATCCGCACGAAAACGCAACTTACTTTTTACGATCCCAAAATGGCAACGGACGATCTGGTAAACGAAGTGTTTGAAATTACCAACAACCGCCTGAAAGTGATCAAAATAATTTCACTGGCAAAAAGTGCCATCCGCAACAACCTGGGTGAAGAATTGAACCAAATCCAGCAGCCGACATTCTTAATCTGGGGTAAAAACGATACCATTACACCGCCCTTTGTAGCAGAAGAATTTAAAAAACTGATTCCCAACAGCGAACTGCATTACATTGACAAATGTGGACATGCGCCAATGATGGAAGTGCCCGGAGAATTTAACCGCATCCTCGAAGACATTCCTAAAAAAATTGAAACAGCCTGCTGCAACAATGGCGTGATTTTTTTTGTCTCATTAAAAAAAGTACAATGCTTGTAAGCCAGCTTCCCATCGTGAACTATCCGGAAGTTCACCTGTCCGATACAGTTTCGGTTACCCTGCAGTTCATGGATGATTACGATGTACAGCATCTGCCCGTGATGGATGCCGAACAGCAGTATGCCGGCGTTGTATCGAAACACGATCTGCTTGATGAAGACGATACGGCTACCATCGCTGCCTTCGTTAGCGCTCACACTATCCAAAAGTATCTGTGCAGCCAACAGGAGCATTTTTTATCGGCATTGAAAATTGCTTCGGCTAACGACCTGAGCCTGCTGCCGGTTATAAATTCCGATATGCATTTGCAGGGAATCATCACCACTACTGAACTGATGCATGCAGCCGCCGTTTTTCAAAATGTAGAAGAACCCGGCGCCATATTGTTGCTCGAAATGGAACGTCACAACTACGCCATTGGCGAATTGTCGCGGCTGGTGGAAACCAACAACGCCAGCATCGTGCAATTAAATACTTTTACCGAAAGCGCACCGGCTGTTCATCGTCACCATCAAGCTAAACAAAACCGAAGTATCGGACATTCTTGCTACCTGCAACGTTACGATTATACCATCCGTTACTTTTTTGGTGAAGAAGCTTATGAAAACGAGATTCGCGAGAATTATGATTTGCTGATGACTTACTTAAAAATCTAAGGCATTTTGTACAATTGCGGGCACAGCAATTCGTTGGTTCCCGCATATCTTTTACAGCAAAAACAGCATCGCTGAAGATAACAGTAGCGGCGATTGATTTACCTGAACAACCAACCACTGCACATGAGCGAATATCACATTGGAAGCGCACTTAAAAAGTTCATCAGCAAAAGTTCAATATCAAAAATGGTATTCGTTCGGTGCAGATCGAAGAAGTATGGCTGCAACTGATGGGCAATACCATTGCCAAATACACCGAAAAAATCCAGATAGTCAACAGCACGTTGTTCATTATACCGCTGTTGGTCCGCTTAAAAAACGAATTGATGTACCAGAAAGACAAAATCATGGAGCGGGTCAACGAAGCTCTTGGCGAAAAAATCATCAGCAACGTGGTGATTCAATAAAACGCACCAACAGCAGGACATGTTCGCATTTGGGTGAAACTGACTACGCTTTCTAATGATCCGCTCTATTGTTTCGCTTCGAGATATTTGATCACTTTATCTTTTGAAACATAGCTTTGTTTTTTCCGCACCACCGCTTTTTCCATTACCAAATACGTTGCGTTTACCCGGGCTGCTGTTTTAAGTACGGTGGCATCGCAGCGCAAAAGGTTGGTTCCCGATGGCAATACCTGCAAAGCTTGTTGCGGCGCGGGCGTCACAACAAAGAGGGGAATATTTTTTTGTTTACAAACTTTTTGACTGCTGCAAACTCATGGCTTGTTTTTCCCAATGATTGAAATTTTGTACCATCACCAATACATAGAGTGGCAGGTCGAGCACTTGCGCCGTAGTATCGGTTCCGGAAAGGGTTTGTAACGCAAAATCGGTGATGGGCGGTGTTGCGGTACCTTGTCTTACCAGCTTATCGTAACGGTCTATAAACTCATAAGTACTATCGAAATCATCGGGAAAATGTTCAGCATCAAACTCAACCTGTTTACCATTTTTGCTGTAGCGGAACGACAGGGCGAAACTATCGCTCACCGCGCCTTCCGGCACTTTCATTTGTTCCAACAGATCGTTTCCTTCGCGATAAGGCAGACAGTCAAGAACGGGCAGATAAGTGAGCACATAACTTTCAAACAGCGACACGCCTACCACCGTAAAAAGAATGATGAAAAAAGACAGCATTTTGATGCGAAAAGCCTGTTTTATGGTTTTCCGGTTGATGACAAGAATGGCGATGAGCACCAGCAATACAATGTCTTTAAGAAAGGATTGTAAGGGAGACAACGGAATGCAATCGCCAAAACAGCCGCAACTTTTGAATTTGCCCGACAGCGTAGCATACCCGGTTAGAAACGTAAAGAAAATGATGAGTAAAAACAGCAGCCAGCTAAAGATTTTCATGCGCCAGCCTAACAATGATGGCAACACCTGCCAATACTTCAAACACATTCATGACCAGGGCGAAGCTGAGCGCATATTCATTCAGGTAGGTCATGTGCCAGGCTTCGAAAAACTCCTGCATCTTATAGCTGAGCCCCAGCGGATCATTGGCTTTGATGAGCCCTGAAAAAATAAACAAGACGCCTACTATCCACCGGATAACAAGCAATACGGAATTCCTTTTCATGTAAAGATGTTGCGGTTTGGCTACATCAATATTAAGGCAAAAGCGGCATAATTGATTATATCTATATAATTCGCATCTATTCCTTCGCTAATCAGCGTTTTGCCATCGTTTTGCAGGATCTGTTTGATGCGCAACAGTTTCACCAGGATGAGATCCACAAAGCTTTGCTGGCTCATGTCGCGCCAGGCTTCACCATAGTCATGATTTTTGGCAAGCATCGTTTGTTTGCGCAACTGTATTTGACGTTCATATAGTTCGGAAGCGATATGGGGAGGGAGGTCTTCAATGGCAGCGGGCATCTGGAGTTGTATCAGCCCGATGACGGCGTAATTGAGAATGCCTTTGAATTCTCCGGGAATGTCGTCGCTCACCATTTGCTGTTTTACCTCCTGTAGCGTCCGGATACGCAGTGCTTTGATAAAGATTTGGTCAACCACCGATATGGTGCGCAGCACACGCCACGAGGTGCCGTAATCAATTGTTTTTTTATCAAAAATATCTTTGCAGTCTGCAATGGCCGCATCGTATTGCTGGCTGGTGTTGTCGGCTTTCTCTTCTGTCATGATAGTTGTGCTTGTGCCGTTCAAAAAATCGATGGTAAGCCGCGCAAGATAAGCCGATCCTGCCAGTCGTTTCTCTCTTACCAGTCTTTTTCCTGTTCCTGCGGGTTCACGCGTTGCTTCTGCAACTCTTTCTGCAATTGCTTTTCCTGGTTTTGCAGCTCTTTGAATTTTTGTTCCATCATCTGTTTGTCCATCTTCGGCTGCTGCGGTTTCTTTGGCTGTTTCTGACTGTCCTGCTGCTGTTGATTTTGTTGTTGCTGCTGTTGATTTTGTTGCTGTTGTTGTTTTTGTTCGTTTAGCGCTTTTTGCAGATTGTCACGGGCATTGTCGTCGTTGGGCGACAGGCGCAATGACTGTTTGAAAGCGTCTATGGCTGCCGGCAGGTTTTTTTGCACCAGTTGCGTAAGCGCTTTGTTGTAGTACGCTTTGGATAGAAGCCCGGCGTCGTTGGTGTGGTTGATCACATCGTTGTAATGTTCAGCGGCTTTTTCGGGACTGTTGGTTCTTTGCAGCGCATTGGCAAGGTTAAAATGCGCAATGGCGTTGGCATCATCTGCCTGCAGGGCTTTGGAATAGGCTTTTGCTGCGGCGGCAAAATCATTTTTCCGGAAGGCTTCATTGCCATCTTCAATTGACTGGTTTACCCGTTGCGCTGCAGCCGGCAAAGCAAGAAAAACAATGAAGAAAAAAAGAATTACCCAGCACAAGCAAACAGCCAAGGCAGATGTTGAATGTTGAAATACAGAACGCCCAAAAAACGGGCATGTGATTTCATTGCTGTATTTACGGTGTAGATTACTGCCTGCCATGAATTCTTTTTTGATTGATTTCGGGGATAAAAATTTCAGCGATCAGCAACAGCAACATGAGCAATGCAAAAACGGGATAAAAGGAAAGATACTGGTGATTTCCGCCGCCACCTGCAATTAGCTTTTTATCCATATTGTTCAGTTGCGATGCCAGCGCATTTGCGGTCACCGCCGAATTGTCGAGATGATAATACCTGCCACCCGTTTTGTCGGCAATCAGGTTCAGTTCCTCTTCGTTCAATTTGGAAATCACCGTTTGCCCGTTGATATCGGTTTTATAAACGTTTCCGGCTTCTATGATGGGCGCGCCGGCAGCGGTACCAATGCCCACGGTATAGATCACCACGCCATCATCGTACAGTTGCTGTAAAACGCTGCGCGTTTTGGGGTCGTGGTCTTCACCATCAGAAATGAGTACGACGGCTTTGAATTTTTTTTCTTTTGTATCCAGCGAGCTGCCGGCGAGTTGCAACGCATTGCTGATAACGGTTCCCTGAAGCGGGATGGCATCGGTGGTTGCATTGCTGAGGTACAGTTTGGAAGCAGCTACATCGGAAGTGAGCGGCATTTGCAAAAATGCCTGCCCGGCAAAGATGACCAGCCCTACCCGGTTGTCGCCCAACTGGTCTGTCAACAGGTTGATGCATTGTTTCGCCTTGTCGAGGCGCGTAGGTTTCACGTCCTGGCTCAGCATGCTTTTGCTCACGTCGAGTACAAACATCACATCAATGCCTGCGCGTTGTTCATGGTTGCCGGCAGCGGGCTTGCGCAGGTTGGCCATGGCAAGAATGCCCAGCGCAATGGCGATAACTACGGCAATGAATTTGATCCGGAACAACCGGGGAGAATATTGCCGGGTGAGCTGATCAATGAGTTCGGCATCGCCCATTTCTTTGCGCACCTTGCGCTTCCAGCGAAGCACACCAACAAAAAGAAGTGCCAGTGGCACCAGTGCCAGCAATCCCAACAGAAAAATATGGTTTTCAAACGTGAGCATGCAGTAAGGAAAGACTTAAAAATAAGCAGGAAAGATTGATGATGACGTTAAAAATAATCCCGCAATCAGCCTCAGTATGTTTCAGAATTGCCAGTTCCGGGAATGGCGATGCTGTTACTTTTTACCTTCAAAAAAACCAAGTTGTTTCAGGATGGCGGTCAGCATGCGGAGGCGGAGGCTTGTCATATCGATATCGTGCGCACCTTCCACGTTCAGCACAAAAAAGTAAGGATGCTGGTTTTCTTCTATCCATCCTACTATCCAACCCAGCGCATGGCCTGTTTCGGTGTAGCCCCAGCCGGTTTTGTAGCTTAGCTGGTAATTGGCATTGTTGTCCTGCAACATAATTTTCTTCACGATGGTCTGCGGGCGTTTGTCAAAAGGCAATTGCTGGAAATACAGCTTCTTAACCAGTCCCAGTTGCTCGTCAGGCTTAACTTTCAGGGAGTTGTCGAGCCAGAATGTATCAATGTTCGAAGTGATTTTTTGCGTGCCGTAGTGCAGGCTGTCGAGCCATTGCTGCATGGTATCTTTGCCAATGCGGCGGGCCACTTCCTGGTAATATGGAACGGCAGAAACGGCAAATGCTTCCTTCATCGTCAGGTCTTTGTTCCAACCCGGCACCGAACGCGTTACACCATCCCATTTGATGACCATGTTTTCACCCGAAATCCTGCCCGTTTGCAACCCGATCAGCGAATTGACAATTTTAAACGTAGAAGCAGGGAGATAAGCCGAATCGCGGTAGCGCGGCAAATTGTATATGGTAAAGCTGCCTTGGCCGTTGTCAAACATTCCAAACGTGCCGCTAACGCTGTTGTCGTCAAAATATTTACCCAGCGAATTGTCAACGGTCACATTGTTGGGCGTACAGGCACTGAAAACATATCCAATACAAAACGCAGCCAGCAGGCCTCCTAAAATCTTCATCAATTGCACTTGTGTTGTTTGAGTAGTGAGAATTTCCTAAAAGCGCAAAACTAAATCATAGCCGTCAATTCAGATTGTTTGTATTGCCGGCTGGAGGGCGAAGCGTTTTCTACAGGTTTATCATTTAAGCTGGGAAACATGCATTTTTTACGGGAAAATTGCCCGCAGAAAGTAGCTGATCAAAGCCAATGACCGCTTTTGGTCTGCAACGATCTGTGAAAACCGGAGGCGAAGTACAAACGAAATCGAAACATCTAACGAATAAATTTTCTATTTGCCGCCACATTCTTGAATTTTGCCATTTTCCTTGACTATGAAAGACGTTCTCGGCCAGGCGATGTACGATTATTATTTCAAAACCAATCCTTCTAAATTGTGGATTCACAACACCTACGGTGAAAAAGAAGACATGCCGGTGCGGCTGTATTTCAGGGAAAAAAACAAGATGCCCCGGCTGGAACAGCTGGCTTTGCAGGAATGCCGGGGCAGCGTGCTCGACATTGGTGCCGGCGCGGGCAGCCATGCACTGGCCTTGCAACAGGCTGGTTTTGCCGTTACGGCGCTGGACATATCCCCCAAAGCCGTTGAAATCATGAAACACCGGGGTGTGGAAGACGCGCTGACCGACGACATTTTTTGCTTTCAACGCCAGCAATACGATACGCTGCTGTTGCTGATGAATGGCATTGGGCTCGCCGGTTCGCTATCAAGACTGCGGCTGTTTCTGCAACACGCCAAAACCCTGCTGCATCCCGGCGGGCAACTGGTTTTCGATTCCTCCGACGTAGCGTACCTGTATGATTTTGAACCACCGCTGACCGAAAAATATTACGGTGAAGTATCGTATCGGTATGAATACAAAAAACTAAAAACAGAATGGTTCACCTGGTTGTACATAGACCAGCGGATGCTATCAAAAATTGCCGACGAAGAAGGCTGGCAAACCGCCGTTTTGTACGAAGACACGTTTGACCAGTACCTTGCCAAACTTACTTTGAAAGATTAAATGCCCGCCATGAACCATCTGCGCTTTCTCCTCTTTTGGCTCCTGTTCTATGCCGCCTGTACGTCGCCGCAATACCAGCATCCGCATGTGCTCATTGAAACCGAAGCGGGCGACATTGAAGCGGAAATTTACACCGACAAAGCCCCGCTGACGGGTGGCGCTTTTCTCCGGTATGTAGATTCGGGATATTACCGGCACTGCAATTTTTACCGCATCCTGAACGATGTAAACCAGCCATCCAACGCACCGAAAAGTGAACTGATCCAGGGTGGTTTGTGGAAATCAGATTATCAAAAAGCCTCTACCCTACCCGGCATACCGCACGAAAGCACCCAACAAACGGGCATCCTTCATACCAACGGTACTTTGTCCATGGCGAGGGTGGAACCCGGCACGGCCGGCGCCGAATTCTTCATCTGCGTTGGCGATCAGAAAGGGTTTGATTTTGGCGGGGAAAACAATCCCGACGGGCTTGGCTATGCTGCGTTTGGCAGGGTGGTCAAGGGCATGAATGTGGTGAACACCATCTACAACCGCCGCGAAAACGACCAGGCTTTTACCCCGCCGGTACTCATCATCAACATCAAAAGATTGTAAGCCATTGGTTTCCGGGCAAAAAAAGTTGTTGCTGCACACTATTTTTCCAAATAAAATCCAAAATCCGATCCCCTCTTTTTCATAGATCAATCGTCCATCTAAAATCACAAATCATCAATCAGAAATCCTAAATCAGTCACCAGCTTTTACTTTTGCCCAATGAATACATCCACTGTGCGCGTTCGTTTTGCGCCTTCTCCCACCGGCGGATTACACCTTGGTGGTGTAAGAACGGTGTTGTTCAACTACTTCTTTGCCCGCCGGCATGGCGGCACGTTTGTGCTGCGGATAGAAGACACCGACCAAAACCGCTTTGTACCCGGCGCGGAAGAATACATTTTTGAAACGCTTGCCTGGTGCGGTTTACAGCCCGACGAGAGTCGTATTGCAGGGCGGCAACTTTGCCCCTTACCGCCAAAGCGAACGAAAAGCCACGTACCGGCTGTATGCAGAACAACTGGTGAACAACGGGCATGCTTATTACGCTTTTGATACGCCGGAAGAACTGGAAGCCATGCGCAACCAATACAAAACCGAACACGCCACGCCGCAGTACAGTGCGGCTACCCGTGGTTACATGCGCAACTCGCTGACAATGGCGACCGATGAAACGCAGCGGTTGCTGAACGAAGGTATTCCGTATGTAATCCGCATCAAAATACCCGATACGGCTGAAGAAGTGGTTTTTACCGATCTGATTCGTGGTGAAGTGAGTTTCAATACGGCAACGTACCGACGATAAAGTGCTGTTGAAAGCCGATGGCATGCCCACTTACCATCTTGCCGTGGTAGTAGATGATTATCTGATGAAGATTACCCATGCTTTTCGCGGGGAAGAATGGCTGCCGAGCGCGCCGGTACATATCCTGCTTGTGGCGATACCTGTTTGGCGAAGACAAAATGCCGCAATGGGCGCATTTTCCGCTGATTTTGAAACCAAACGGACATGGAAAACTGAGTAAACGCGATGGCGCCAAATTCGGTTTTCCGGTATTTGCAAAAAACTGGACCGACCCAAAAACAGGCGAACTGACTGACAGGCTTTAAAGAAAGGGTTTTTTACCCGAAGCATTTATAAACATGCTGGCAGTGCTGGGCTGGAATGATGGCACCGAACAGGAATTGTTTTCCATTGAAGAACTGATGGAAAAGTTTTCGATAGAGCGCGTTCATAAAGCGGGCGCAAAATTTGATTATGAAAAAGCCAAATGGTTCAACCACGAATGGATCAAACGGCTGCCCGCCTGCGCATTACAGCCAACAGATAAGAGAATTGTTTGCCGCCAAAAATATTCCGGCGCCGGATGGCGAAGCCTTTACCAATGTGTTGGAAATGGTAAAAGACCGTTGCACGCTACTGACCGATTTTGTAGAACAGGCGGGTTACTTTTTCCAAACACCGCAAACGATAGACGTGGCATCCATCAAACCGAAGTGGAACGAACAAAAAAACCTGTTGTTTATAGAACTGGTAAAAGCATTTGAACTCGTGGAAAGCTGGCATCACGCCGGGCTGGAAACCCTGTTCAAAGAAATTGTATCCGTTCACCTCTTAAAACCCGGCGAGTTGATGTTACCCCTCCGCATTATGCTGGTGGGCGGAAAGTATGGACCGGGTGTTTTTGAAATTGCAGAGACAATTGGTAAAGAGGAAACAGCCAAACGCATCCGGCACTCGCTGTCATTACTGTCGTAAAATAATGCGGCAGGTGGTTGCAGGCGATCATTGATGTACCGGAAACAGGGCTGCTGTTGGATGGCGTGGCAGAATGCAATCCTGATTTTCTCACTCCGCGTCTGTATTCCGGAATACAACCATCCGCGTTGCAAAAACGAATCGCCACTACCTGTCAATTTTATTTTTTTATTTTTTCTTTTAAAGCTGGCGAAGCTTGCTTAGGTAGATTCACAACAAATGAATAATGCATAATAAAATTATATCATAAAATTGATTGACTGGTGGCAGGAAAGGACTAAGCCGGAATATGGTCTTTCATTTGCTGATTTGTATTTTCTTTGAACCAAGCACTCCAAACTAATGAAGCTTTATACTCATGTGACTGGAAAAGGCGAAGCTTTCTGCACATTTCTGGATGTTTTTCCTGTTAATCGCAGTATTTTTGCCAACAATCAAAACAAATAATCAAAACGAATTCCCGGACAACCGGAAATAAACAATAAAAAAAAGCCGGTCTTGTAATCGCAGAGAGATGTCGAACATCAGTCAGGTCTTTTTTGGATACGGGTTCCCGGGTTACTCATTGAACATTGTTAAGAATTAAAAACCAATACCACAATACATTCAGCAACAACGGGATGCATTGTAAAAAAGAAAATAAAGTGTTAAGATAAAAAATAATACATTCAAAAGGAAAAAGTTTTGCGTTATTTTATCTGACTACAACTTTAACAGTAAAAGATTAACTGCATATTAAACATTGACTTCCTTTTGGCGATCACTTCTTTCCTTAGCACTACAAAACTTATTTTTCACATTTGCGCCGGTCGGTTTCCGTTGAAAATGAGTGTGACAAACAAATTCCTTTAAACATTGAAACGCATGCAAAAAAATCAAAACAGCTTTTTAAGTTCGATAAAATTCAGGTACCTGCCTTACTGGCCCTTGTTTGTTTTTTTGACCGTTGTGTGTTTGATTGGCGCTTATTATTACGTGAGCATCACCCCACCGGTGTACAATGTATCGGCAACCATGTCTATCAAAGACGAGCGCAAAGGCGTGGAAGATTCAAAATTGCTGGAATCCCTGAACATTTATGCTTCCAAAACAATTGTAGAAAACGAAACTGAAGTGCTGCATTCCAAAACCCTGATGCGTGATGTGATCAAGGAACTGCACCTGTACGCACCTATCTCCGAAGAAGGTCGTTTTAGAACTGCATCGGCTTACACCACGTCACCCGTTTCGATAGAAGTACAAAATCCCGATAAGCTCAACGATGCAGAGCGCGTAGATTTCACCTGTAACAAAAGCACCGGCTGGAAAGTGCGCATTGGCAATACCGATTTCCCGCTGAACCAATGGGTCAACACCCCTTATGGCGTTTTAAAATTCAGTAAAAACAGCAACCAGAAAACGGCTCCAAAAGGACCGCTCTATTTTTCCCTCATTGATGTCAACAAACTGGCCAGTGGCATGGTGCTGGGTCTGGAAGTCAATACTTCAAGCAAAGGTTCTACCATCATGGACCTCATTTACAAAGATGAAGTTCCCCAAAGAGGGGAAGACATCTTGAACAACTTGATTGATACTTATAACAAAGCTGCTGTAAAAGAAAAAAATGTACTGGCTGCAACTACCCTTAGCTTTTTAGACGACAGGCTGAAAAATGTAGAAGCCGAGCTAAGCGATATTGAAAGCAAAATTCAGCAGTTCAAATCGCAGAAAGGTGTGGTGGATTTAAGCGAACAAGGAAAGCTGTACCTGCAGAATATGGGGGTAAACGACCAGAAAGCTGCCGATATCAGCATGCAGATGGCGGTGTTGGACCAGGTGGAAAAATTCGCAAAATCTACCAATGGGACCAAGTCGGGCATTGTTCCTTCTACCGTTGGTATCAGCGATCCAAATTTAATGTTGATCGAAGATTTGTATGCCACCGAACTGGAATATGAAAAACAGCGGAAAATATCAGGTGATAACAACCCGTTGGTAAGTATCAGAGATCGAATTGATAAACTGAGTCCTACCATTCTGGAAAACATCAAAAGCCAGCGCAACAGCTTATTAGCCAGCCGCAGAAACATGGCTGCCACATGGCAGCTATTACATTCTACCCTGCAAACCATCCCGCAGAAAGAAAAAGAATTGCTCGAAATCAGCCGCCAGCAGGCAATTAAAAGCAGTGTTTATTCTTTTTTACTGCAAAAACGGGAAGAAACAGCTTTGACTTATGCTTCTGCCGTTGCTGATAGCCGGATAGTGGACAAAGCACAGGCTGACGACACACCGGAAAGCCCGAAAAAATCGTTCGCTTACCTCGCCGCACTCATTGCAGCAATGGGGATGGGCGTAGCATTCGTGAGTGGCAAAGAATTGTTTAGCAGCAAAGTATTGTTTCGCAATGACATCGAAGAACTGTCGCCCATCCCGGTGGTGGCAGAATTGGCAAATGTCAAAATCAATGATCCTATTGCCATCAATTCGCCCGATAATTTGTTTATCACCGAGCAGTTCCGGCACCTGCGCGCTTCTATCGGGCTGTTCAGCAACCGGAAGATGCAGAAAAAAATGTTGGTGACGTCAAGCATTACGGGCGAAGGCAAAAGCTTTGTCAGTACCAACCTCGCGGTGAGCCTGGCTTCTTCGCAGAAAAAAGTAGTACTGGTAGACCTTGATCTGCGCAACCCGCGCAGTTCCGAAATTTTCAAGGTGCAAAACGAAACCGGCGCCATCAATTTCCTCGAAGGCACCTGCACCCTGGAAGAAATTGTGGTGCAGACTGCTTATAAAAATTTATCGGTGATCCCTGTAGGGGCCGGCACTACCGACCCTACCGAACTGTTGCTGAACGAAAAACTGAACGACCTGTTTCATTACCTCGAAACCAAATTCGATTACATAATTGTAGATACCGCTCCCGTTGATCCTGTTGCCGATGCTTACCTGCTTACAGAATATTGCGACATGACGCTCTTTGTGGTGCGGCATGGCTATACGCCCAAAGCCATGATACAGGCACTGGAAGAAAGCGGCAAGGTAAAAGACCTGAAGAGCCCCGTCATCATCTTCAATTCGGTGAAAGGCAGGGGATTTTTCAAAAAAGGGTACGGACGCGGCTATGGCTACGGCAATCGCTACCAATACGACAACAATGTGTATCGCACAAAGGTTTTGACCGATAAAAAAGCGTAACAGGAATAACGGGAAAATATAAAAACTGTTTTCCCGTTATTGAGTCTGTTGCCCATGGCGTCCACAGTGGGCAACAGATTAACAAAGCATCCAATGTATCACAAACTGTCATTGTTTAAACAGCGAAACCAAAGGACTGTGGTGTCAGGATCACAGACCAAAACAGCTTATGCAGATTGTTGAATTGAATCAAAAACTGATCAGACTCTACTCGGTAAACAAGCAGGCGATCATCGGCAAGGTCAAAACAACGGGCGTTTATCTGTTGGTTCCCATCATCAATTTTGCCATTTCCATTTTCACTTCTCCTATTTTTGCCAAACACCTCACGGCAGAAGAATTTGGATATTTTGGCTATTATGGCTCTGTTTCTACGTTTTTGATCGGTTTTTACAGTCTCTCGTTCCCGGTATATCACATGTCGGTATATTTTAAAGAAACAGAAACCGGACGAAAAAGTGTGTTGGCCACGCTGGTTTTGTTTAACCTGTTGTGGAATGCTTTCTTTTTCCCCATCAGCCTGCTGGGCATTTACCTGTACCTCAGTTTATCGCATTCCAACCTGCCGTTTTACCCGTTTGCACTCCTGACGTTGGGCGCTGCTGTACTCAGCACTTACAAAAGTTTTGTACAGGCAAATTACCGGCTGGGGCAGCAACCGATGAAATATTTCCTGTTTGTTACCGGCTATCGCGTGCTGACGACCGGCGCCGCGCTGTATTTCCTGGTCAATGCAAACATGGGGTTGTATGGCCGCATGCTCGGTGTATTGATTGGCGAAGTCATTTTTTTCATCATTTCCATTTTGCACCTGCTGAAAGATCAGCCCATCAGCATTCGGAAAGACGTGATCAAAAAAGCGTTCAAGATCGTGCTGCCCCTGTTTCCCAGTTCGTTTTTGTACCTGCCCATTGTGAGTTATGACAACATTGCATTGGAGCGGCTGCACCAACCGGCAGAACTGGGTTTATACAACATCGGCAAGGGCATCGCCAACTATTTATATACGGCGTTGTTCCCGTTTTACCAGGCATTTGAACCGGACATTTACCGCAACGCGGTGGAGAAAAACCTCAAAGCTTTGAAAAAAACCAGCCTGCTGCTGATTGCCATCACCGCCATCAGCCTGCTCGGTTTCTGGGCGCTGTCGTCGGTGATGATCAACTACCTGACGGCGGGCAAATACCTGGGCGCTACCAAATATGCCAACATCATTGCCGTGACGAGTTGCCTCATGATCGTGTTTTCCATTTTCGACGCCATCATCAATGCCTTGCACGAAACAAGGAAAAGCCTTATCATCAACATCATTTCTGCCAGCCTTTGCATTTGCATGTACACGCTGGCGGCGAAATACTTTGAACAAACCGGTGTTGCCTTCGCTACCGTCGCCACGTATCTTTGCCTCATCGGGTTGCAGGCGTTTTTTGTGATCCGGAAACTGAAAAGTGAAACCAATACCAAAACATTATCGTGATTGTATGAATACCCGTGAAGCACCTGTTTTATTCATCACTTTTAACCGTACCGATACCACGCGCGTGGTATTTGAAAGCATCCGGCAGGCAAACCGCCGAGGCTGTACATCTTTTCCGATGGCCCGCGGAAACACAATTACGACAACGATTGGGCACAAATTTCGGAAAACCGGAAACTGGCGTCATTGGTGGACTGGGACTGTACGGTGCATACCCGTTTCTTAGCAGAAAACGAAGGTTGCGGTGCAGGCGTATCGGGCGCCATTAGCTGGGCGTTTGAACAGGAAGAAACGCTCATCATCATTGAAGACGATTGCGTGCCGTCGCTTTCGTTTTTTGGTTTTTGCAACGAACTGTTGACCAAATATGCCAAGATGAGCGCATCATGCACATTTCGGGCACCCGCTGGAACGAAGAGTTTCCCATCCAGGACTGCGACTATTTTTATACCCGTTATGATCATATCTGGGGCTGGGCGACGTGGAAAAGAGCCTGGCAACTGTACGACTACCGGATGACTGACTCGCCGTTGTTCAAAGAAAAAAAGGTGCTGCATGTGGTGGAAGAAGACTATGCACCCATGATTAAAAGCTGGAACTTTTTGTTCAACAACATTTACAACCTGGAGAAAAAACACACCTGGGATTACCAGTGGCAATATGCCATTTTCAAACACAACGGGCTGTGCATCAATTCGGTACAAAACCTGGTGACCAATATTGGTTCGGTGGGTGTACACAGCGATGAAGTGAATGAGCATCACAACCGGCAGCGCTTCGAAATCAGCCAACCGTTGCGGGCACCGGCTTTTATGCAGCCGCCTTACGGCTTTGAAGCATATCATGGCAGAAATTTTTTCCTGAAAGGCAGAAGTAACCTCAAACTATTGTACGATCATGCAGCGGTCAGGTTTCCTTTTTTGAGTAAATAAACCGTGTTTATCCAATATCCATCGCAAGTTTAGTCAACAATATCCATGGCAACACAAAAGAAAATATATTATTTACCGACCTACGGGCAATTGGGCAACCAACTGGGCGTACTGGCGCACCTGGTGGCTTTTGGAGCCGAACACGGTTACGTAGTGGTGTATCCAAAAATAGATTTTGTGGTAAAGTTTCTGAACCGCGACATCCTCAACAGCCGGCAGGTATATTTCAGCAAGGTGCTCGCCAATGGTTTCGTTTCATTTTGCATCAACAAAATGGCGCGGCTGATGGCGGTCAACAAAAACCGCAAAATCTTCAACACATTGCTGCTGAACCAGAAATTCAATGCCGGCAGCGATTTCAACAGCACGCAGGCGCCACCATATATCATCATCACCGACTGGCTGTTCCGCGATTATGAAAGCGTGAAAAAACACCAGCAATACATTCGCCAGCAATTGTCGTTTCATACGGAAGCGCAGCAAAATGCCGGGAAGGTCATTTCTTCCATTCAAAAAGAATGGCCTACCCACACGCTTGTAGGTGTGCATGTGCGGCGAGGCGATTATGCAACCTGGCTCTATGGAAAATATTTTTACGATGATGCGGCTTACTACAAAATCATAACAGACATCGCCAGCCAGTTGACCAACTGCGTTTTCGTCATTTGTTCCAACGAAGAATTAAAGTTTGACAATGCGCAAAACCTGCCCATTGTATATTCAAAAGGTACGGCGGCTGAAGACATCATTTTGTTGTCGCAGTGCAGCTACATTACGGGTCCGCCAAGCACCTTTTCGAGCTGGGCAGCGTTTTTGGGCAACCAGAAACTGCTTTTCCTCGAAACAAAAGACGAAGATGTATCGCTAAACCGGTTTCAGCATTACTATTTGTAAAGAAAACGGGAAAAAAGAGGCAACGCAATTAAACCATCGGAACACACACGATCTAAAGCCCGCTTGCTAATTTCCGGCATTGGTACAGGAGCCCGGGATCAAGACAGGTGGGAACGTTTTAATTTTTTATGAAAAAACTAAAAATTCTACACATAGCAACGCTTCAGTTTGGGGGCGCAGGAACGGCAGCATCGCGTCTGCACAAAGCATTGCTGGCGCAGGGCTATGACAGCAAATTTTTGTTTCTCGACAAAGGGCAGGAATCTGACACCAGTATTCAGTACCACAAAAAAATATATCTCTTCGAGCTCATGCTGCGGATATTGAAAAAGCTGGGTCTGCCGCTAACCCTTGAACAGAAAAACGACTATGCCATCCGCAAACAGAAATACCATTTCGAGATCTTTTCTTTTGCCAACACCCCTTACACCGAACTGCACCAGCACCCGCTGGTGAAAGAGTGCGACGTGATTAACCTGCACTGGATTGCCAATTTCATTGATTTTCAAACGTTTTTTGCCCATGTGCGCAAACCGATGGTGTGGACACTGCACGACATGAACCCCTTCCAGGGCGGCTTTCATTATAAAGATGATGAAAACCGGTTTGCCGCTTCGCTGCAGGAATTGAATACCACACAATACAATCTGAAGAAAGCAGCATTGCACCAGCTGCCGGCAGATATGCTCACCATTGTAACGCCATCTCAATGGATGTTGAAACAATCGAAACAATCTGAAATGCTGGCCAGGTTTCCGCACCGGCACATTCCCAACGGTATCAATACGTCTGTTTTTTGCCCAACGGGCAACGGGCGGGCTACTGCAAGCGGTAACCGGAAGAAAACCAACGTGTTGTTTGTAGCCGAAAACCTGCAAAACACGCGCAAGGGTTTTGACATTATTCTCGAACTGCTGAAAGACAAAGCTGTAAACGAAGCGTGCCATTTTACGGCTGTTGGGGAGGTGAAAAAGTCGTTGCGCATACCGGAAATCACGTACACAGGCAGCATTCATTCGGAAACCGAAATGAGCGAATTGTACAACCAATCGGATATTTTTCTGCTGTCGAGCCGTGAAGACAACCTGCCCAATACAATGGTAGAAAGCCTTTGCTGCGGCACACCGGTGGTTGGCTTTGCCATAGGCGGGCTTCCGGAAACCATCACCAACGGCAGCAATGGCTATTTGTCGGAAGAACTATCAGCGGAAGGATTGAAAAACGCGCTGTTTACCTGCATCCGCTTGTTGAAAACGATAGACCGGCAAGCCATAGCCTTGGCTGCACAGGCAAAGTACAGCAGCAACCGGCAGGCATCGGCTTACCTGGAGTTGTACCAACATTATTTTCTAAAGCAACCAGCCGAAAATGTTACAATACAATAATTAATCATCATATTTGCAAAAATCAATATCCACAAAAATGGGAGTGCGGTACTTGTCCGACTCAATGCCTGCTGACCTGTTGGTCAACAGTACGCAGGAGGAAACCTCTTCTAACTGGCTGTTATTCTTCACCATCAGTGCGCTGATTGTTTGTGGATCATTTACCTATTCTATCTATCCGCCACCAGTGAATGCGGCAGCATTGGGACTGATGGTAGGGCTGTTTTATTACCGCCTGCACCGGCAGGAGCCTGTCTTGTTTTTTATCCAGCTTTTTATCGGCAACTTTTTCATTTTTGGCGACAAATACGGCGGCAACTACAACATAGCGGCGTTTGCTTCCATTGTTTTTTACCTGGCCATCAATGGAAAAATCACGTTCCTGCGACCTTCTGTATTGAGTGGTTCGGTTAAAACAGCCATGTTTGTGTGGGCCGTGTTTCATTTTCTGAGTGTGATGGGCGGCAATCATTTTCCGCTGGTGACCGAATTGATCTCGGTGTTTGCATTTTTCATGATGCTGTACCTCTTTTTTCTTACCTCGCGCATTCCCTTTACCGAGGATGATGTGTACAAATGGGTGATTGCCATCTGTATCTTTTTCGCCTACGAGTTTTTGGTGGCGCTCAACCAGAAATACGAACTGCTGAACTCACCGTTCCCGTTTTTCCCAAAAACCGACGAAACCATTGTTTATGACATGGGCATTGTAAGAAGCGTGTCTACCCTCAATGATTTTGAAGCGTTTGCCGAGTTTAGCCTGTCGTTGATTGCATTGCTCATTCCCGGCATCTTGAGCGGAAGTTTTTTAAAGAAAAGCAAGTTCTTTTATTATTTCAGCATGATTACGGTATTGCTGGGCGTAGCGTCTATTGTATATTCCGGCACCCGCTCATCTATCGCGTTGCTGCCGTTTGTTATTCTTTCTACCTGCATCATGCTGGGCAAGCGCTTAAAAGCCGGATTGATCGTCCTTATTATCACCGTTGTATCGGGAGTTTTCCTGTTGAACAGCGCGTATGAGTTTCTTGATTTTTCGGTGTTTGTGGAACGGAGTGAAGGCATGGATTTTGAACACATGACCCTTGAAAAAATTCTCAGCGGCGAAGAGATGAACCGCGGCGGTGTATTTGCCTACGCAATGAAACAGGTAAAGAAATCCAATGGCATTATCGGCAGGGGATACTTTGTATCGGGGGAAGAATACAGGAGTACGCAGTTTAGCAAAGATGTGATGGACGATGGCGTGGCCGATTATCACAACCTGTACATGAGTTCTTATGTATTGTGGGGCGGCATCGGGGTATTGTGCATGCTGTTTTTGTTTTTCGCTGCCATTTTCAATGGCTTACAACTGTACTGGCGGCTTCGGAGAGACGATCATTTTATGACCGACCTGCTGTTGGGATTCACCATCCTGTTTGGCTTTATGCTTGTCAACCAGTTTAAGATCCAATTTATCAGGAATATCAACTATTTCACAATTGTTATGCTGATGTTGTCGTTTTACATGTCACTCACGTGGCTGATAAAACAAACATTGCTTGTGAAGGAAGAGGAACCAAACAATTTACCATTTGCTTAATCATCGTTTTTCATCATCCATGACTATCGCCATTCTCATCACCACGTTCAACAGAAAAGCCAAGACACTGGCTTGCCTCGAGCGTTTGCGTGAACAGCCGGTGCCCAACAATGCCCGCCTGACGGTGTATCTTACCGACGATGCATCGTCTGATGGTACAGCAGAAGCGGCGGCCTCCGCCTTTCCCGACATTCACATTTTTCATGGCAATGGATCGTTGTTTTGGGCAGGCGGTATGCGCCGGTCGTGGCAGGAAGCGCAACAGCACCACCCCGACTTTTATCTACTCATTAACGACGATACGATCCTGAAACCAGATGCACTGAGAAGTTTGTTCTCTACCTATCAGCATGCCAGTGAACACTACGGCAAACCGGTGATTTGCGTGGGCAGTACCAGCGACATGCACACGGGCAAAACAAGCTATGGCGGCAGGAAACTGGTATCAGCCAAAAAAGTTATCAATTACCTCGTGGAAAACAATGACACCTTTGCCGAATGTGACCTTGGCAATGCCAACATTATGCTGGTGCCTCGGCAGGTAGTGGACGAAATCGGCATCTTGTCCGGTGCCTACACGCATGGCATTGCCGACTACGATTATACACTCACGGCTAAGAAAAAAGGGTTTCCCGTATTGGTGGCACCCGGTATCCTCGGCGTGTGCGCAGATGATAACTTTAACCATGTAAAGGCAAAAAACAAAACACTCAAAGAACGCATCCGCTATTTGTATAGCCCCAAAGGTTTGGCGTACAATGAGTACCTTTATTTTATCAAAACACATTTTCCATCACACTATCCGGCAGCTTTTGGCAAACTGTGGCTGCGAACATTGTTTCCCTTTTTATGGAATACGTAAAGAAAAAGAAGCATTCGCAGCAATTGCACAACAAATAAGACACACTCAGCATACAAAAACGATTTAACTGTAAAAAAACGATCGGCTTTTTATCATCACCAACCGGCAGGCGCCAGGATACAAAGCAGCATCAATAAAATATATCCACAGATCAATGGCAAAAACTTCTTCTTCTTCTTCGGTTGTTTATTTAACAAACACAACAGCGCCCTATAGAGAGCGGATGCACGAGTTACTCGCCGAACAATACGATTCTTATTCTGTCGTGTATTGTACCAAACTGGAGCCGGACCGGTTGTGGGAACTGGAGTTTGGCAATTATGACAAACATTTTTTAACCGAAAAATCTACGGATTTCCGGCACAACAACCCCGAAGTATGGAAACTGCTGAACAAGCTGAATCCGGATGCGCTCATCATCACGGCCTTCAAACCGACCATGATTTACGGCGCGCTGTGGTGCGTGATGAAGCGGAAAAAGCTCATCGTGTACAACGACGGTACTTTTAAATCGGAGGAAAACTTTTCGTTTGTTCAGAAGCTGATCCGGAAAATGATTTTTTCGAAGACAAAAGCGTTCGTGGCGACCGGCAAAGGCGGTTTTGATCTGTACAAAAGCTACCATGTGGACGTAAGCAAAATGTTTAAAAGCTGCCTGTGCGTTGACAATACCCGTTTTTATGCAAAGCCCGTGGAAGACCGCGAGTACCACATTTTGTTTTGCGGGCAGATCATCGAACGGAAAATGCCCATGTTCTTTGTCGAAATAGCCAAAAAGCTTAACAAACTCATTCCTAATTTCAAGGTCCTCATCATAGGAGAAGGCGATCTGCGCCAACAGATGCTGGAAGAACTGGACAAAGAGAACATCCAATATGAGTTTACCGGCTACCTGACGCAGAAAGCTTTGCCGACTTACTATACCAAAGCCAAAATTTTCCTTTTTCCTACGCTCAACGATCCCTGGGGCGTGGTGGTCAATGAATCCTGCGCTGCCGGTACGCCGGTATTTACCTGCGACAATGCCGGCGTAGCCGATGACCTCATTATTCATGGTGAAAACGGGTACGTGCTGCCGCTGGATGTGGATACCTGGGTAAGCCATTCGCTGCAACTGCTTACCGATTACGAAAAGCTGGAGACTTTTTCCGACAATGCAGTAAACATGGTGCAATGCTTTAACCACCACAAAGCCACAGAAGGCATTGTAAAATCGGTCACCTTTGCGCTGGCTAAACACAAACGGGCACCTCTGCGGGCACTGGAAACGTTTTGAAAAAAGTGAACCTGTCCAATACATCGCCTACCGTTGCGTTTGAAGATTGCGTAGTGCGGAGTAGGTTGCAGGATGTTTTTAAAAGTGCATTCGTGCAACTGGAAGATTTACCAGCTATCATTCCGGAACACTTGTGGAATCGGGCTTTTCATTTTTTATTGAATTTTTCTAACAAAAGAAATTTATCTTTAAGTCATCAACTCCATCTTCTTAAGATAAAATTCTTCCATCACAAAGCCGCCAACCTTTTCAAAGATTGAGAATACCACAGAACCAAAATCGATAAACTCTTAAACTTAAATGTTTGTATGCTGCGCAAAATCAACAGGAAACTTAAAAAACTTTTAAAGCAAATCATCATTTACAACCGGCAGCTGAAGCCCAAAAGCGCGTACCCGACCATTGAAAAATATACAAGGGCAACGCCCGGATCTGTGTGCAAAGAAATTTACCCCGAGGGCATTTCCACCCTTGCTGTCTCCGACGAATTCAAAAGCCGTTTTATCAATTATGTAGAAACCACCACAACGGCACAGATACCTGCGGCAAGAGTGGTACAGATTCCCAACGGCCGTGTACATACCGACAACAATGCAAGTGTGGCCATCATCAGTGCCGACAACAAAGTGATCGGGGAACTGACCTTTACGCTTGGCAGCGACGAGCCTTATGACAACAATATTTTCAGGCAAAATTATTTTGAACCGCCCAAATATTACAAAGGCACTGTGTTCACGATGCTCATCGGCGAAGGCGGCATTGTCAACTATTCTCACTGGCTTGTAGATTCCATTTCACGGATTGAATTGTTGAAAAAAAGCGGCTGGTTCGACACGGTTGACTGGTTTCTGGTACCCAGCTCTAAATACGATTTCCAGCGCGACTCGCTGCGCATGCTCGGCATTGACGAAAGCAAAATCATTGAAGGTGAAAAAGAGCCTCATATACAGGCAGACACCATCATTGCCACTACCTATGTTCGCTACCACGAACACAACCCGGGATGGAGCATTCGGTTTTTGCAAAACCATTTCCTGACACCGGAAACAAAGAATTTGCTGGCTAACAAATATCCTTATGTTTATATCAGCCGCAACGATTCGGCCAAACGCCGCGTACTCAACGAGCCCGACGTGATGCAGGTACTTGCTCCTTACGGCTTTGTTTCATTTGAATTGTCGAAACTGTACGTTCAAAGAAAAAATCAGCTTGTTTTACAATGCGGAGATCATCATTGCCACCATTGGCGCAGGTCAGGCCAACATGGTTTTCTGCCAGGAAAACGCAAACGTCATTGAACTGATGCCGGAAGATTTTACCCAGCCTTTCTTCAGTGACCTCGCTTACAAAGCCGGCGTCAATTACGACTACCTCATTTGCCCGTCTGACGGTCACGCCAAAAATTTTAAACAAGGTGAAAAGCTGAACCTCATTGTGGATACGAAGGCAGTGGAGAAAAAGCTGAAAGCACTATTGAAACAACATACTTCCAAAACAGCATAGAAGCAACGCAGCGATTCTATTCGTTGCATAATGGCGGCAACATCCGCTTACATCCATCACGTGCAGATTGTTTTTGACAACAGCCTGCACGTTATTTTTTTGTCTTCACCAGTTTTTTTACATTCATTTTCACCGCATTCAGGAGATAAACCGAAGCGATGCGGGGTTTCAGGAACGCAAACAGCCTGTCGTAGGGCAGCGCCTTGTGCTGGAGGCCCGACAAGAGTTTTTTGTTGGATGGCAAATGCAGCAGGAAGCAGTTGGAAAATGTATCGAGATGAGGTTGCTGATGAATGGTAGGATAACACCAGTACCTGCCCACAATGTTCAGGTCGCCGGCATCAAGCAATGGATAATGTTGTTCCAAAATACCGGTTTCCAGTGCTACCGACGTCAGTAGTTCATCGCCCTGGTGATGAAACTGATGGATGTTGTCGAAGTAAAGGTGCGCCCGGTCTTCTATCTGCCGGTAGAGTTGTTGAAAAAATTGAGGCGTTCCCGCAATGAATTCGCCGCCCGCCCAGATACCCACTTTGTTGCGGTCGTCTACCAGCTGTTTGTCGCGCAGGATCACCTCCTGCCCAAACACGGGGTGCACCTGGTCTGATATATCGTAATACAGCGGGATGCCGTTACTGGCACAGTTGCGAAAACTCGCCGGCACGGGGTTAATGCACACCATGTCGTTGTCGATCAGCGCTACATAATCTTCCGCAAGGCTCCCGAGATAGTTGAAGACTTCAATCTTAAAATGGGCAGAATAAAAATGCGTGCCCGACGGCACATGGATGGTAAAATTCAACTCCACGATGTCCATTCTGAAATCGCCGAACAAACGGGCCATCACGGCTTTCTCATTGGTCAGCAACACCAGTTCGATGCCCTGGTGCGCAAGCGTTTTGTGCAACAGCTTTACACAATTGACATACACCTGTATCTGTTTGGTAAATGAGCTGGCTTTGTTGTTGTGCGTGCTGTTTTCGTTTTCAGCCACATGCAGTAAAGTAAAAAATTTCATAGCGTTACACTGGATTTCAACGGCTTCGGTGGTTGGCGGCAATAGCCGGTATCACCGGTTGTGAATGGCGAAAATAGAACGCAGGATTGTATTCCGGCGAAAAAATAAGTGCGCCGCAGTTCACCTTCAATTCGTTCGTTTGTATCGGCTTCAACCACAGGCAGATAGCCGTTAAGATGTGGCCTGCCGTTGGTTGACTTTTACAAACAACAAACCCGGAAAACAAAGTCCATTGTCGTCCGGGTTTGTGTGCAGAAACATCGCTGTTGCTGTGTTTTCTTATTGCTTCAGGAATGGTTTGCTCATCACCTTGCCTTCTGATGTAAAGCTGAGGGTGTACATGCCATTGGCAAAAGCCGACACATTGATATCTACTTTGTTGAAGTTGCTTGTTGCGGGCATCGGGATGGTTTTTACCGTTGCGCCCGTCATGCTGCGGATCACGATTTCCCTGCCCAATGCATCAGCGGTGGTTACCGGCTGGTCAAACATCAGGTGCAATACATCGTGTGCCGGGTTGGGATTCAGCTTGAAGCCGATGTTGTTGACCATCACCACTTTGCTGATGGCGTTCATCCCTTTTTCGTCATATTGCTTTACGCGGTAGTAGTTTTTACCTGCCAGTGGCGAGGCGTCTTTGAACTGGTAGGTTGCATTCGGGGTGCTGGTTTGTACCTCCGCTTTGCCAACGGTTGTAAAATTGGTCGCGTCCGTTGATCTTTCCACTTCGTAATACGTAGCATTGGTTGCCTGGTTGTTCACCTGCCAGGTAAGGTCGGTGGCAGTGGCATTGGTCAGGCTGGCGGTCGCATTGGTCAGGTTGCCGTCAATGCTGATGGCCTGGCGCGATGCGTCGGTTTCGGTTTGGTACCCGTTGTTGTTTTGTTTGATTAACACCACCGAAGTAAACGGCTGCAGCACCACGGTGCCGTTGTAAGCTTTGCCGGTTGCATCATAATAGGTAGTGCCGTTGGGCAGCTTCACAGATTTATTCTTGGTAGAAGCATTGTATTGAAAAATGAGGTAATCATCCGGGTTGGTAATGGTCAGGTTGGCTTCCTGTACCACCACGTTGTCAATCCACATCATCGCATCGGGCTGATCTACTTCAAACAAAATGCAGGACACATCATCTGAACCGGTGGCCGTAAAGCCAAACTGGTAGTCGGTACGGTTGCTGGTGATGGGAACTTTGCTTCTTGGAGTAAACTCGGTATAGGGCCAACCCGTTTTGCGCAGGTAAACATCAATGGCTTTTTTGCTGGATGCACCCATCAGGCTAAACGACATCACGTAGCTTTTACCGGCGGTTATTTTGCCCACGGGCATGTTCACGATAAAATCGTTGGACATAGAATAGTTGTTGGCAGATACCTGCAAGGTGCCGCCATCCAGTTTGCTTGGGTTCCAGGCAGTGGCGATGTCGTTGACGGGTGAATAAGGATACACTTCATACACGTTGGAATTGTAGTACCCGTTTACGTATTTGTTGCTCCCGATCAGTGAATTGATTTTGTAAGAAGGAATGGTAACAGGAGCGCCTTTTGAATTGGCATCAAAACCATATTTTGCCTGCCAGCCAGCGAGGTTGTTGTACTGCTGGTACAATTGACCGCCCGAATAATAGGCATCAAAAAATACGTAGTTGTTGTCGATGGGACGGCAGTAATAATTGCTGTTGAAATTGCCCATCTGCCGGATGTCGTTTTCCACGCTGGTTACATTGTTTGCCAGTTGCGAAGCGGTTTTGGAAAACATGATGTTGTTGGTGATGGTCACATTCCGCACCGGGTTGGTAACAATGTAGTCGCGCACCACCAGCAGTTGTTCCTGGCGGTTGTCGTACATCGTATTGTTAGAGATGGTAATGTCGCGGGAGTTGTGGTTAAAGATACCGGCGTGCCCGCATTGAGATATGGTGTTGTTGGTGACCGTTACGTGGTTGGTATTGTCGTCGAGATATATGCCGTTGGTGGCATAATACGTTGTGTCATCGGTGCCCATTCTTGCGCCCACGCCGTTCAGGATAATGTTGCCCGTTACAAGGCGGCTGTTGTACACCGTATTGTCATACGCGCCCTGCCCGGTGTAGATGCCTGCGCCATCGTCTTTGATAAAGTCAAACGTGCTGATGAGGTTGTTTTTCACCGTTGCATTTTCTCCTTCAAAGTGAATCCCGTTGTAGCCCGTGCTGTCCACCTGGTTGTATTCCACCAGGTTGTTGGCACCTACCAGGTAGATGCCCTGGTAAGTGTTGGCATCGTTTTGCCCCATACCGGGAATCACGGCAGTCAGGCGGATGCGGTTGTTGCGGATCGTAGCATTCGAGCAGTTGTACTGCAGGTGGATGGCGTTGTTGTTGGTATTGGTGATGAAAGAATTGGTAAAGGTAAAATTGTTGGCGTTATTGGCCGTAATGGCGTTGCCGCCCGAATAGTTGATGCTGCACGAATTGATCGTGATGTTGTTGCTGAAGGTAAACCAGAATGCATAACTGTTGGCGCCTTCAAATGCCAGCCCGTTAAAGGTAATGTAGCTGTTGTAGTTGATGGTCACGAGGTTGGGCGTTACGCTTGCCTTAACGGTTGCCGAACCAGGATTGCTGGTCTGGTACATCTGCATCTTCTTGCGGCTATTGTCGTAATACCATTCGCCGTTCTGATCCAATGTATTGGTATGGTTTTGAATAAAGAACCCCCATTTGTCAGAAGGATTGTAACCCGAACCGGCGATGAAATTGAGTGTATTGCCGTTGTGGCTGGTGATGGTGTTGCGATCCAGCACCCAGCGGATTTTGCGGATCACCACTTCCCCGCCGTTCCAGTTGGAAGGCGAGTTGGCAAGCCCGCTGCTCGTGATCTGTGTACCACCCGAATGCGAATCTACGGTCAAAAAACCGCTGTTGTTTGCGTTGGTGTTGGGATAGCGGCCAATGGCTTGTTGCTTGTCATTCATTACCACCATATTGGTGCTGCCCGATGGCACGTTGCAGTTGGCTTCCCACACATTGGTACGCACCTGGCTCCAGCCCGACAAGGTGGTAAAACCGCTGATCACGGGTCTGTTTCCGGAACCATAAGCTCCAAAGGTAATGGGCTGCCCGTTGGCACCGGAAACCGTTATCGTGATGGCGCCTTCAAATGTTTCTCCTTTCTTAAACATCACGGCATCGCCTGGCTTCAGGGTAGACATGATGGCATTTAATTTGGCAATGGTTTTCCACGGTGTGGACGAACTCTGCGCCTGGGCAGATGTCCTGGCATCATCGCCCGATCCCGATGAAAAATAGTACGTGGCTGCATGTACCATCGCAGCGAAATGAATAAGCAGGATTGGTAAAAAAACCTTTTTCATAAACGATTGCTTTTTTTGATGGAATAACATTGCTGTTATTGATATTGGATGTATTGACTAACGAACTTGTTGAGCTGAATCCATTGCCGGGAAGGCAATAGTATGCCTGCAGGCTGTTTTGGCTTGCCTGTCAGGTGTTCGATAAAATATGATTACTGCTCGCTGATCTCTCTTGCCGACTTTCTTGACATGGTACGGCTGTCTCTCAAACCTCTGTTTTCAACTTAAGCGCGGTTACGATATTTTGATCTGATATTATTGGATTCATTGCAAATTTATCATTATTGAATACCCCATGTTTTCCTGATATTAAGATTAATTAAAGTTTAATCATTTAACGATAGTTTAAGTCTTGGTGACCATCGTTACAATTGCTTTGCTTTTTTTAGCGGACTCGCATTGGCAACAACCATTCCAAAAACAAATAAGTGGAAAGAGTGTTTCAACATTTTGTTTTTTTTAAGTTCCTTGTAAATGCCAAAATTTTGTTTCTACAAATAGTTCCCACTTTATGAGAGGTGTTGCTTCTTTTCATATTTTGTAAAGCTGGTTTTGTAACATCATCGTAGCAACTACCCCTTTCTTCCTTTCTAACAACTCATTGTTTGTCAAACTGGTATAGCGCCAGATTTGTTGGCAATAGTCCTCTCCCATCACATGGCGAATCATTCTAAACATAGGAACATTTTGAATCTACACACTTGCCGGCAACCGCTTGTTTCATTCAGGAACGCCCTTTAAACGATACAGGGATGTCAAAGTTTAGATACGCCCGTATTGGTAACAGAATATTAGGAATTGAGCAGGATAATACGGCTGTGGACAATGTGGAAAGTAGTTCTCACCCACCGGTTTTGAGCTCCAAAAACAAAGCGCTTACCAGTCATACTAACATTGTTAACAGAGGGAAATGCGACAACATTTTGGCAAGTCAATTCAGTAACAAAGTTTGTCAACCGCAGCCATACTTTTCTTTAATAAATGGGTAAAAGGAAATGGCTGCTACTCTCAACCAGCAGTCCCATTTCGATCGCTGTCACATGTGCATCGGAACACGGATAGAAATGGCTCACCATACTGCAAACAAAAGCGCCGGACGTGTAGTCCGGCGCTCCATTGTTGTGTTTGGTATCTTCAGTTGAGCAACGACGCGATGCGAATGCTTT
>CAWGWV010000029.1:0-31626 GCA_963826385.1 uncultured Chitinophagaceae bacterium
TTCTTCACTTCGCAGTTAAGATGTACAAAATAAGGGAATGTGCCGCATCATCCTGCAATTTGCCGGAACCGGGATGGCGCGATGCCGCGAACGATAATGAAAACCCTTGCCAGGGCGCTGTTTTGAATTTCATACAAAGTTTTACCAAATGCGGCAAAGCCTTACATTTGCTGCCATCTTTTATGGTGAGCCAGTTACATTGACTTGTTTCGTTATGGCTCCGCAAACAGTTTGATACATGAACAAAACATTCAATCCCGATAAACAACATACGCTATCCAACCTGGTGCGCATCAACGGAAAAGGCTTGCACACCGGCATCCTGGTAGACATGACATTGTGCCCGGCCAGCCCGGGGTTTGGGATCCAGTTTAAACGGGTGGATCTCCCCAACCAGCCGCTGATCAAAGCCGACTGCGATCTTGTGACCGATACCAGCCGTGGTACCACGCTACAGCTGGGCGACGCAAAAGTGAGCACCATCGAGCACCTGCTGGCAGCCCTTGTGGGGATGGGTGTTGACAACGTATTGATCGAATTGAATGCGCCCGAAGTGCCCATTATGGACGGCAGCAGCCAGCCCTTTGTGGAAATGATCGAAGAAGCTGGCGTACTGGAACAGGAAGCTGCCAAAATATGGTATAGCATTGACGAAAACATCAACCACTACGACGAACAGAAGCGGGTGGAAATGGTGCTGATGCCGGCGATGGAATACCAGATTACCACGCTGATAGACTTCAACAGCCCGGTATTGGGGACCCAGTATGCGCAGCTGAAAAGCATGAACGAATTCAAAACCGAAATAGCGCCCTGCCGCACGTTTAGTTTTCTGCACGAACTGGAGATGCTGCTGGAGCACGACCTCATCAAAGGCGGCGACATCAACAACGCCATTGTGATAGTGGACAAACCGGTGACGCCCGACGAAATGAGCCGGCTGGCAAAAGCCTTCAAGCGAGACAAAATTGAAGTGAAAAGCGAAGGTTACCTCAACAACCTTGAGCTGCGGTTTCCCAACGAGCCCGCGCGACACAAACTGCTTGATGTGGTCGGCGATCTTGCATTGATTGGTTATCCCATCAAAGGACGCGTGATTGCCAACCGCCCGGGTCATAGTTCCAACGTCGCTTTTGCTAAAAAAATCAAGCAACACATCAAAAAGAACAGGCATGTAAAAGATGTACCGGTCTATAACCCGATGGAGCCACCGGTGTTCAATTTCGAGCACATTGAAAAAACACTGCCGCACCGTTATCCTTTCTTGATGGTTGATAAAATCATTGAGCTGACCGATACGCGCATTGTAGGCATCAAGCACGTTACCATTAACGAATGGTTTTTCCAGGGGCACTTTCCTTCCAACCCCATCATGCCGGGAGTATTGCAATTAGAAGCACTTGCCCAAACCGGTGGCATCCTTGCCATCAACAACAGTCCCGAAGGACAATACGATACCTATTTCGTAAAAATCGACAACTGCCGGTTCAAGCAAATGGTTCGCCCCGGTGATACCATGATCCTGCGGATGGAATTCAATGCACCCATGCGCCGTGGTTTGTGCGATATGCATGGCATTGTGTATGTTAACGGAAAAGTGGCGACAGAAGCAGACATGGTGGCACAAATTGTTAAAAGACCTGACTAAGAAGGTTATTAAATTATTACGGCTATTTTTGCGTTTCATTTTTCCGCAGCACATACATATTCATGATTCATCCGCACACGTATATTCATCCGAATGCCAAGCTTGCCCGAAACGTAAAAATTGACCCTTTTACTGTCATTCACGAAGACGTGGAAGTAGGAGAAGGTACGTGGATTGGCAGCAACGTCACCATTATGGAAGGCGCCCGCATCGGGAAAAACTGCCGCATATTTCCGGGTGCCGTATTGGTGGCCGTACCGCAGGATCTGAAGTTTGTGGGCGAAAAAACCACTATTGAAATCGGCGACAATACCACCATCCGCGAATTTGTAACCGTACATCGCGGCACGGTGGAAAAAGGCATTACCAAAGTGGGCAGCAACTGCCTCATCATGGCGTATTGCCACATTGCGCACGACTGCATCATCGGCAACAACTGCATCATGAGCAACAACTCGCAGATGGCGGGTCATGTAACGATGGGCGACTGGAGCATCATTGCCGGGTGTATGCGCGGTGCAACAGTTTACCCGCATTGGTCAGCACGCCTTTATCGCCGGCGGCAGCCTTGTGAACAAAGACGTTCCGCCCTACATCAAAGCCGTTCGCAACCCGCTGAGTTATGGCGGCGTCAACAGTGTAGGCTTGAAGCGGCGCGGATTTTCCATCGAACAAATCAACCACATCCTCGATTTGTACCGCATCATTTACAACAAAGGTCTCAACATATCGCAGGCACTGGAATACATTGAAGAAGAACTGCCCGCCACTGACGAGCGCGACGACATTGTTACGTTTATCCGGGAAAGCGGTCGCGGCATCATTAAGCGCCATACCAAAGGCGCTGAAGAAGAAGTATAGCACCGGTCAATCGCAACTCCTCTTTTTGTTGCCAAACGTCCCCTTTCTCTCTCTTTTTGCTTTGCCGGTAAATGATTACTTTTATTTTCATGGAAACAGAAGTAAAAGAACCGGCGGTTGCTTATCAAAAGCAATATTTTACCGAAGAAGAGTACTTCGCCATGGAAGAAAAGGCTGTTGAAAAGCACGAATACTACAATGGTGAGATCTTCCTTATGTCGGGCACCAAAATACCGCACAATACCATTTCCATTAACTTATTGGGAAGCATTATCCCACATCTCAAAGGCAAGCCCTGCAAGCCTTTTCACAGCGATCAGCGCGTGTATGTAGAAAAAAACGGGTTGTTTACCTACCCGGATATTTTTATCGTATGCGGTAAAACCGAAACGCGCAACAACGACAACTGGAATGTACTGAATCCAACGGTGATCATCGAAATACTGTCGCCTTCCACCAGGAGCTACGACCGGGGCGATAAATTCAAATTGTACCGCGACCTGCCTTCTTTGCAGGAATACATTCTGGTCAATTCGGAAGCCATCGGCGTCGAAGCTTTTTCCATCAATGGCGACGGATGGTGGGAATTGAAGGAATACAAAGAACGGCATGAAGATTTAAAAATCAACAGCATCGGGCTTTCCATTCCCTTGCAGGATGTTTACGACGGCGTGGCTATGGCGTAACACGTTTGTACATCCTTTTTCCTCTGTATATTTCATTAGATAGGCTGCGTAATTTGTTTCATTCATGTTTGCCAACCGCGTACAAGCTTTCAACCGTTCACTTCATTTAACTGCCACGCTACCGCAAGGCATTGGCGTGCTCAACCCGTTTCGCGAAGCCGATACCGCGTTGCGCTGCAGCGATGCGTTTTACGATCAATATTATGCCGACAAACAACCACGGCGGGCGATACTTGGCATCAATCCCGGTCGCTTTGGCGGCGGGCTTACCGGTGTACCGTTCACAGATTTCAAACGGCTGCAAACGGTGTGTGGCATTGACACCAACGGCTTGTCGTCGCACGAGCCATCCTCCGAATTCATCTATCACATGATCGCGGCACTTGGCGGCGCCAATCGGTTTTACCAGCAGTTTTACATCAATTCTGTTTGCCCGCTTGGATTCATTGTTCACAAAGGCAATGGCAAATGGGTCAATTACAATTATTACGATGACAAAGCATTGTTTGTCGCTGTCAAGTCCTTTATCGTGGAAAGTATCCGGCAGCAGATTGAGTTTGGATTGCAGACAGATGTGTGCTTTTGTTTGGGTAAAAAAAATACAGCATACCTGAACCTGCTCAACGAAGAATTTCAATTATTTGAAACCATTATTGAATTGCCGCACCCGCGGTACATCGTGCAGTACAAACGAAAGGAAATGGCGATGTTTATTGAATTGTACAAAGACAAACTGGGCAATTACCTATAGCGGGTCAATGGTCAAGCGGACGCTTTTTAATCATGCCGCCTTTGGTGTCTTTCACGCTGCTCATCACCACGAATGCGTTTTTGTCTATGCGCATGATTTCAAGATTCAGCTTGTTTAGTTCAAGCCGGGTTATGACGGTGTAAATGATGTCTATTTCTCGTGTTTCACCTTTTTTTCCAAAGCCTTGTTTGCCGTTATATACCGTAACGCCCCTGCCCATGGTGTTGATAATCATCTGCTTGATGTCTTCGTTGTGAGTGGAAATGATGGTAACGCCGGTATATTCGTCAATGCCTTCAATTACAAAGTCGAGCGTGCGCGATGCTGCGAGGTAAGTTACCATTGAATACAAAGCCGCTTCTATCGAAAGCAGATAAGCTGCTGCCGAAAATATCAGGATGTTGATGAGGATAATGATGTCGCCCACCGTGGTACCTGCCTTGCGGCTGAGGTAAATGGCCAGCACTTCGGTGCCATCTATCACTGCGCCGCCGCGGATGCTGAGCCCGATGCCGGCGCCCAAAAAAAATCCACCGAAGGCAGCCACCAAAAACTTATCGTGTGTAATCTCGGGAAACTGCACAAGGGCAAGCGTAACGGCAAGACCGGCGATGGCCAGTGCCGTTTTGATGGCAAATGCCTTGTTGATGAGTTTGTACGCCATGAACACAAACGGAAAGTTGATGAGCACGAGCAGCCAATACAGCGGCACCGGCGTAATGGCCGTTATGAGCAGTGAAATGCCGGTAACGCCGCCGTCTATAAAATGGGTGGGAATCAAAAAACTTTCGAGCCCGAAAGCTGCCGAACCAATGCCGGATACAATAAAAAATACATCTCTTGCGAAGTTGGCGGTCACAATTTTTAAATCGAGAAAGCCTTTGGCAAGGTCGTACGATGAATAATCTTCTTCCTCCTCACTGTTGTTTTTGTTTTTCAGAATCGTTTGAATCACGATCTGTTTCCAGAATGTCTTCATGGCGTATGATTATTACATGATCAATCAGGCTGCAACAACGGTACTATTGCGGAGGGGTGATGATACAAAAAATGCACGGTAATGAGGACGGTTTGGTAACTTTTTTCTTTCACAACAAACAACCCCATGCTGTGGCGAAAGCCGCCAGCAAACAGGGTAAAAAAGACGTGCAATTACTGAATGTGCCTGCCCCGGGCGGCATTATTTATTTTCTGCATTGCAGTGTACTGCACATTTCTGTTATTTGCAAAAATTCAGACACGCTATGTTCAACATCAGAACAAAGATCAAAGAGCTTTTGCAGTCGGGCGAAACCGGGAAACAAGTGGTGGTAATGGGTTGGGTGCGCACGTTTCGCAACAACCAGTTCATCGCGCTGAACGATGGCAGCACCAACCAGAACATTCAGATGGTGGCGGCACTCGGCTTGCTGGGCGACGACACGTTGAAACGCATCACTACCGGTGCTTCACTCAAGGTTACGGGCGAAGTGGTGGAGAGTGTCGGCAAAGGACAACAGGTGGAAATAAAAGCCGATACAATTGAAATACTGGGCGATAGTGACGCCGAGAAATACCCGTTGCAGCCCAAAAAACACAGCCTTGAATTTTTACGGGAAATCGCGCACCTGCGTTTTCGTACCAATACCTTCGGTGCGGTGTTTCGCGTGCGCAATTCACTTTCATTTGCCGTTCATAAATTTTTCAATGAAAAGGGGTTCATTTACCTGCATACGCCCATCATCACCGCGAGTGATGCCGAAGGCGCCGGCGAAATGTTTCGCGTAAGTACCCTGCCGCTCAACAATGCGCCGCTGAATGAAGATGGCAGCATCAATTTTAAAGAAGATTTTTTTGGGAAAAGCACCAACCTTACCGTTAGCGGGCAGCTGGAAGGCGAATTGGGCGCTATGGCGTTTAGCGACATTTATACGTTTGGACCTACTTTTCGTGCCGAGAACAGCAATACAACCCGGCACCTGGCCGAGTTCTGGATGGTGGAACCTGAAATGGCATTTCACGACCTGGAAGACAACATGAACCTGGCGGAAGCTTTTATTCGATACCTCATCAACTATGCATTGACCAACAATGCCGATGACCTGCAATTTCTCGATCAGCGGCTGGCGGAAGAAGAAAAAAGCAAACCGCAGGCTGAACGCAGCGATATGGGGCTTCTGGAAAAGCTGCGCTTCGTGGTGAACAACCAGTTTGAGCGCATCACTTATACCGAAGCCATTGACATCCTGCTGCAATCGCCTGCATACAAAAAGAAGAAGTTCAAATATGACGTGAGCTGGGGAATAGACATGCAAAGCGAACACGAGCGTTACCTGGTAGAAAAACATTTTAAGAAGCCTGTGATTGTGACCAACTACCCGGAAGGCATCAAAGCATTTTACATGCGGCAAAATGAGGATGGCAAAACCGTGGCTGCAATGGACATCCTGGCGCCGGGCATTGGTGAAATTGTTGGTGGCAGCCAGCGTGAAGAGCGCTACGACAAGCTGGTGGCCCGCATGGAAGCGATGCACATCCCGGTGCAGGAGATGAGCTGGTATCTCGATACACGCCGGTTTGGTACAGTGCCGCACGCCGGTTTTGGACTGGGCTTCGAGCGCATGGTGCAGTTTGTAACAGGCATGACCAACATCCGCGATGTAATCCCCTTTGCGCGCACTCCAAAAAACTGTGAATTTTAAAAAGTGAACCGAATATTTTGAAATTCGGGATTGCGGCTTATATTTGCAACCCTTTACGGATGGTGCGGTAGCTCAGTCGGTAGAGCAAAGGACTGAAAATCCTTGTGTCGCCGGTTCGATCCCGGCCCACACCACAATTTTAAAAAAAGCAGTTATGATGCAAATCATAGCTGCTTTTTTTTGACCCAACCCCAAATTTTATTTCCACCTTATTTTTCTCCTTTGCCGGTACTACAACAGAACTGCTGATCTGTTATTGTTCACTTTTTTTCATCTTTCACAAAAATTAATCGTTTAAACAAGCTGGTTGGTATAGTATTTGAAAAGCGCGGAATCGTTTACACAATGTTTGGTAATCGGTTGCTCACTTATATTCTGAATAATTTGTATGAGTCGGGAAAAAAATCAGATACTTTATATTTTAATCGTTATAAATCATTGTCATTCAGACAGTTGTCAGGTTTAACAAAGTTTTAAAATCTTTTCTTAAGTGGATATTAATAAAATTTTCATCATTTTTAAAACAGTTTCCGTGTCCTTGTTTCTAATTTTACCGCATCCAATCATCAGGTTCGTTAGTACCAAACTTTCGAATTCTTTAAAATTCAATATCATGCAAAAAGTCAATCTTTTGATGGGGGCTTTTATTGCCCTGACGGTGATCAGCTGTAAAAAAGAAGTCGCCGGTACCCGTGTGCAAGCTTATCTCGACAGCAAAGCCATACCGGTTACGGAGGCAACTTCGAAAATCGGTCTTTCTACACGTTTATCCAATTATGGGGCATACATCAGCGTGCCCGACACCGCAGCCAGCTCTTACGATTACACCTGCAATGTTGCTAGTGAACTTAATGTATCCTGCATCCGGCAGGGAGTGTTGGTTCCGCAAGGCAGGCGCATTGATTTGCTGTCTTCCAGCTACAACATCCTGCTCAACTTCAACAGTTCCGGCACCATGCCGATGCCGTTCAGAACAGACCTGACGACGTATAAAAATGATCTGACTACCATTCTGAATTCATTTACCGAAATGCCTTTGATGGCGGTGATCGAAAATGAAGAATCCAACCTCAAGTATTTCAAAGGCACTGCCATTGAATATGTGAACCAGATAAAAGCGGCAATTCCCGTCATGCATGCCAAAGGAATCAAAGTTGCCAATGGTGGCGTTACCTCATCCGGTCTGGCTTACCTTGTTTATCAGGATTATATTGCACGCGGCATGACGGCAGAAGCCGAAAGCTACAAAAAGCGCATGCGGATTTCACTCAAATCGGTCGAGGTGCAGGACAGGGCAAGCTTTATAGATTATGAACTGACCAATTTTGCTATCATGGATATCGATTATGTCAACTTTCACTGGCGCTCCATGTCATCAAGCGATGCGCAGGCTTTGGGTGAAACCATTGACTACCTGAAAAGAAAAACCGGCAAACCGGTAATCATCAATGAGCTGAGTCAATACGATACCGACCCGAACACCGTCACGCAAACGGTACAAATGTGCGCCAATTATAAGCTGCCCTTTGTACTTTGGTATAGCAATTTCACTGACCCGAGAACAACAGAACTGCACAATCCCAATAAATCGCTGACCAACACCGGTTATGCATATCGCGATGTGATTACTACGGACAAATAATATTTCTCGGATTATTTTCTGAACACCGGTTTTGCGACGAGGGTCCAAAACCGGTGTTTTTGTTGAACGACTTCTCAACAGTGCCCGGCGATTGTCCATTTGTCAACCGGGTGGTTTGTTTTGCTTCATAAAATTGGCAGCACAAATTGTTGTTGCCAGAAAAGCTGGCTCATTTTACCCAGACTATTTGCGTTGCCGGGTTCCGTTTTGAGTTGGGCAAAATACGGTTGCGCCATTCATCAATCCTGTCCTATGCCATGCGCCCACAGCTGGTAATGCCTTTTTAGAGGCAAAAAAAGGTTGCGATGTAGTTTTGATGTGGTGCAAAATCACCTGCCACCATCATTTGCCATTAGTTTTGTTGGCTAACAATTTAATCATACCTACATTCAATTCTTTCAAACGATTGCAAACATGAAGAAAAGCATTGCACTCCTAACGGTGACAGTATTCACCCATCTTTTAATTTATGCACAGCCCAACAAAATTGGCATTTTTGACGGTCACGGCGATGTGGGTCAAAATGTAAAAACCGGTTCTGCCACTTACATTCCCGAAAGCGGGCAGTATGTGATCTCCGGCGCCGGCTATAATGTCTGGGGCGATCACGATGAGTTTCAGTTTTTATGGAAAAAAATGTCGGGCGATTTTATCCTGCATGCCAAAGCTGAGTTTTTGGGCAATTGGGTAGATTATCACCGGAAAGTAGGTTGGATGGTGCGCAAATCGCTCGATGGCAATTCGCCACACGTCAATGCGGTAGAACATGGCGACGGGCTCACTTCGCTGCAATACCGCCGCACTGCCGGCGCCGAAACCGAAGAGATGAAAATGAAGCTGACCAAGGCGAATATATTGGAACTGGAAAGAAAAGGCAATACCTACATCATGCGGGCTGCAGCCTATGGCGATACTTATACCGTAGATTCTATTTCAGGCATCGATCTCGGCGATGATGTGTATGTCGGGCTGTTTGTTGGTTCTCACAATGCCGATGTACTGGAAACCGGTGTCTTCAGCAATGTGCGCATCGCCGTACCGGCACCTGCCAGTCTCGTTCCTTACAAGCAATACCTGGGCAGCCATCTCGAACTGCTGGACATAGCCAGCGGCAAACGCGACATCATTTATACCGTGCCCAATTCTATACAGGCGCCTAATTGGACGCCCGATGGCAAAACGCTCATCTACAACAGCGACGGATCGCTGTATACCTTCGACCTTGGCAGCCGCAAACCACAGCTACTCAATACCGGCGATGTAAAGAACAACAACAACGACCACGTGCTTTCGTTCGATGGCAAAATGTTGGCCATCAGCAGCGGTGTACAAAGCCTTGGCGGTTCTATCGTTTATACCGTACCGGTAACAGGCGGCACCCCCAAACAGATTACGCCCAAAGGTCCTTCGTATGCGCATGGCTGGTCGCCCGACGGGCAAAGCATTGTATTTACCGCCCAGCGAAACAATGACTACGACATATACCGCGTGCCGGCAGGTGGCGGAAAAGAAGTGCGGCTGACTACGGCGCCTGGACTTGATGACGGACCCGAATACACACCTGATGGAAAATACATCTACTTCAACTCGGTACGTACTGGGCTGATGCAGGTGTGGCGGATGAAAGCCGATGGCAGCGAACAGGAACAAGTGACGAAAGACAGCCTCAACAACTGGTTTCCCCACATTTCCCCCGATGGAAAAACAATCGTGTTTGTCTCTTTCCTGCCCAATGAAGTAAGACGCCGACGATCATCCGTTTTACAAGCACGTGTATCTCCGCGTGATGCCGGTGAGTGGCGGCGAACCAAAAGTGGTGGCTTACCTGTATGGTGGTCAAGGCACCATCAACACACCATCCTGGTCGCCCGACAGCAAACGCGTGGCTTTTATCAGCAACACGGTTGCTGACGGCAGCAAATAAATGTTATCCAATTTCAGCCGGCAGTCCACCATTGGTGGCTGCCGGCTGAAATTTTGTTTTGTAAACCTGCTGTATATTCAGCCTAAATTGTATTGCTATATGACAACGAGACGTGATTTTATACAATCGGCCGGTGGACTATTGGCCGGAAGTTTACTGATGCCTCATTTACTGAAAGCCGGTGACCGCGCCAAAAAAGAAGTGGGCATCCAGTTGTATTCTGTTCGAAACGAGATGTTGGCAAATCCAGCCGAAACCTTGATTCAACTGGGCAAAATCGGGTACAACCAGATTGAATCTGCCCGCAGTGCCAAAGGGAATTATTACGGACTCACACCCAAAGAAATCAAAACCATCCTCAGCGACCATGGCATGACGCTTCGCAGCGGTCATACACACATTGATAAAGATTTTCAGCAATCCATCGACCAGGCTGCCGAAGCCGGCGAGCAATACCTTATTTGCGCCGTATTGCCATCAGAAGGTCAGACCGTTGACAATTACAAAAAAAACGCAGCGTTATTTAATAAAGCAGGCGAACAGTGTAAAAAATCAGGGGTCAGCTTTGGCTATCACAACCATGAATATGAATTTGAAAAAGAAAACGGGCAGGTGTTTTACGATGTATTGCTCGACAATGTTCAGCCCGATCTGGCTTTGATGGAACTGGATCTTGGATGGGTTGTAGCGACCGGCAACAACCCGGTGGAGTATTTTACCAGGTACCCGGGTCGCTTTCCGCTTTGGCACCTCAAAGACATGGACTTGCAAAAAAAGCAAAGTACCGAATTTGGTAAAGGTGCAGTGGACATCAAAGGACTGCTGAAAAATGCAAAGCTGTCTGGCATGAAATACTTCTTTATCGAGCAGGAAGAATACAGCCATACTCCCATGGAAAGCATGGAATTCGATTACAACTATCTATCAAAATTGGATACAGGCAACTGGTAATCAAAACGTTGTATGATTGTTCCCTGTTGCCCGATTTTTCCCAACACAAAACCAACTGCATGAACCTGAAACAGGAGGCAGCAGCCAAAGCAGTGTCATTGATTCAAAACTATACAGCTGTCGGGCTTGGCGCCGGTGCTACGATGGCTTATATGGTTGCGTTGCTGGCAGAAGCAGGCTTAACCGGCCTGCAGCTGTTCACTTCTTCGGCGGCTACCAAAAATTTGTTGTTGCATGCCGGATATCAGGTGGGTGACGTATCCGCGATCGCAGAGCTGGATGTTTATTTCGATGGTTGCGATCAGTTTGACCAGCATCTCAATGCATTGAAAAGCGGCGGCGGCATTCATACGGCAGAAAAGTTGCTGGCTTCCATGGCCAAGGAATTTGTGTTGGTGGGCGATGAATCAAAATATGCAGAAAAGCTGGACACGAAGTATCCCGTAGTGCTTGAAATATTGCCGCAGGCAGCCGCATATGTGCCCGCCTGTGTGCAGCAACTATTTAGCAATACCAGATTGGCGTTCCGGAAAAACACCATCACGGAAAACGGCAACCTGTTGGCGGATGTTTGGTTTGCATCATTTCCGGGTCTTGAACAAATCAATCCCCACCTGAAAAGCATCACCGGCGTGGTAGAAACGTCTTTGTTTTACAACATGGCAACAAAAGCCGTGGTAGCTGGGCAAAATGGAGTTGTTATAATGGAACCCTAAGTTTTTAACTGCTCCGCCGCAATTCTTCCGACAAGTGTATGGATATGCACTGACCCATTTTTTTGAATGTCCATTCAATTTCATCCGGTTCAAAGTTGAGGAGTAATAAATTCCGATTATCCTTTGTCTATTCCAACCACGCCTTCCCACATCAATTCTGCCTTGTCAACTGTTAACCTGTTTGCCTTCTGCCAGGAGATTTGCTTCTCCTCTTCTTTTTAAACCCATTGTTTCCACAAAAATGGATTTAGGTAGATTGACCCGTTAGCATGGCTGTCAGCTTGCGGTTTTCCGGGAAAATGGTACTCATTTCTCTGAAATATTTGCGCAAGCGAGCTTGATTTACCGGTATCATGCGGGATTGTAACGTTGGACCGGTTTGTTCCCTGTTCAATGAAGCAAACGAAAGTGGTTTGATCAAACAAAAGAACCAACCAAAAACCCTTTGTCCATTCTTATATAGCTGAATTGATCCTTAAAAAAGGGCGATGTAGTCAAGATGGGTGAAATTAAAGGCAATTACAAGCTAAAAATTGGGTTGATGTAGCATTGATGTACCGCCAAATACCGCTAAAAGTAAACGAAGCGAATAGATTTGTCCGGCTATTGAAACGCTTCGTTGCTTGTACGCAAATCTACTTTCCTATGAAAATCTACCTGTTTGTTTTCTGTGTCTTTTCCGGGATCGTCTCTCATTCGCAAAACGCCGTCGGTGAATTTACCAATCACGCCGACATTGGCAATCCCAAACTCAAAGGTTCTGCCTCCTATAACGAAGCCACGCAGGAATACACCATTTCGGGCGCCGGTTCCAACATCTGGTTCAACCACGATGAGTTTCAGTTTGTCTATAAGAAAATGGGCGGCAATTTTATCCTGACGGCCGATTTTGCATTTAGCGGCGATACTGCAAAGGCCGATGGTCACCGAAAAATCGGGTGGATGGTGCGCGAATCTACCGACGAAGGCGCCGCCAGCATGAATGGCTGCAAGCACATTGATGGGCTTACCGTGTTGCAATGGAGACCGTACCGGGGCATGTATATGCGCGATCCGGAAGAAGAACTGTTTTATCCCAAGCAAGGCGGACAAACCATGCAGCTGGAGCGCAATGGCAATGCAATCACCATGCGGGTGGCGCACCCGGGCGAGCCTTTGCAAACCGTAGGCAGCGCAACCATCGAACTGAAAGATTCTGTTTTGGTAGGGTTTTACATCTGCTCGCACGATTCAAACAAACTTGCAGAAGCCAAGGTGTGGAATGTGCGCATTGACAAGCCCATTTCTCATCCATATACATCGAACCCGCATGTGGTAACGCCGCCGGTAACCGATGTATTGGGCTCCCGGTTAGAGTTGCTGGATGTTTTTTCGGGCAAAAGAAAAGTGATTTACGAAGCGAAAGACCGGTTTGAAGCGCCCAACTGGATGCCCGGCAACGAGCAGTTGTTGTTCAATGCAAACGGTTCGTTATATACCATACCCGTCAGCGGCGGCACCCCGTCAATACTGAATACCGGTGATGCCAATGCCATCAATAACGATCATGGTATCTCGTTCGATGGAAAGCTGCTTGCCATCAGCAACAGCCGTCCCGGCATGAATGGCGGAGGTTCTTCTGTTTACATCCTGCCATTGACGGGCGGCACTCCCAAGCTCCTCACCGAAGAAACGCCATCTTACTGGCACGGCTGGAATCCCAACAACAAAGAGGTAGCTTTTGTGGCCCAGCGAAACAATTCTAAAATTTACAATCTCTACAAACAGTCCATCAACGGGGGAGCAGAAGTACAGCTTACCCACAACGTCAAAGGGCATGTGGATGGTCCCGAATATTCTCCCGATGGAAAATACATTTATTACAATGCCAACCCCACGGGTACCATGCAGCTTTGGCGGATGAAACCCGATGGTTCAGGTAAAGAACAGTTGACATTTGATGAATACCACAACTGGTTTCCGCACATTTCGCCCGATGGCAAATGGATCGCCTTTATTTCTTTTCCCATCGAAATAGCCCCCTCTTCTCATCCTTCCTACGAACGGGTGATGCTGCGGATGATGCCGGCTGCCGGTGGCGCGCCACAGGTAATCGCTTATCTCTATGGTGGTCAGGGTACAATCAATGTTAACTCCTGGTCGCCCGACAGCAAGCGTCTTGCTTTTGTCAGCAACTCGTCCAAAGCCGAGTAATGCTGGCTTCGCAACAAGTGCCTTTTCTTTTCCCAATGACCAATACACAACGTAAAATATTGCTTCATTCATTTTTAAAAACGATTGCTGATGCAAACAAAAGGTAACAATTATCAAAAGCGCAGTATCCTGACATGGCTGCTGATGCTCACCATGAGTTATACATTTGCCCAGAAGACTGTAACAGGCCGGGTAATCAATAATGGCGACAAACAGCCGGTGCCGGGGGCAACGGTGTTGGTTAAAAATACCAACATCGCCACGCAAACGGAAAACAACGGAACGTTTAGTATTGCCGTCCCCTCAGACAGCAGTACTTTATTGGTAAGCGTTATTGGTTACGAACAGGTAGAAGTGCCAACTGCCGGCAGGATGTCGCTTGGTGACATCGGGCTTAGTTCCTCTACCGCTACCTTGAACGATGTGGTGGTAACGGGTTACTCCACGCAGCGTAAAAAAGACATTACCGGATCGGTGTCGGTGGTCAATGTGGCCAATGCCAAACAGGTGCCATCGGGCAGTACCGAATCTTTGTTGCAGGGGCAGGCAGCGGGCGTAACGGTAATTAATTCGGGTGCTCCCGGTGGCAACAGCGCGGTGCGTATCCGGGGCATTACTTCTACCGGCAGTTCAGAGCCATTGGTGGTGATTGATGGAACACCCGGCAGCCTGCACGATGTGAATGTCAACGACATTGAATCTATCCAGGTGTTAAAAGATGCCGGCGCGGCTTCCATTTATGGTGTGCGTGGTGCCAATGGTGTCATCATCGTTACCACCAAAAGAGGAAAATCGGGCAGGGTACAGGTGTCTTATGATGCTTTCTATGGCACACAACGCCCCCTGAATAAAGGATACAACATTGCCAATCCTACCGAAACAGGCAATGCCTTGTGGCAGGAATATTTTAACGACGGCCTCGTCGCTTCGCACCAGCAGTATGGCAACGGACCTACGCCGGTAGTTCCGGACTACATCACCCCGGCAGGTGCTTTTGAAGGCGATCCGAGAACAGATCCTGCTACCTACGCTTTGTATTCAAACCAGATTACGCGGGCAAACAAAAGCGGAACCGACTGGTTTCACGAAATCTTTAACCCGGCTCCCATCATGAACCACAACGTATCTGCCAGCGGGGGCGGTAACAAATCAACCTATTATTTCTCCTTCAACTATCTCGACCAGGAGGGTACGTTGAAAAACACTTCGCTCGAACGATATTCTGTGAGGATCAATACTTCTTTCAGCCTGGCCAACAACCGGCTGCGCATTGGTGAGAATGCCTATGTATTTTACAAAAAGAACCCCGGTTACCTGAACCTGCCGGGTGTCAACAGTTCAAACCCCATTACGATGGCGTATTCAACGCCTTCTATCATCCCGGTGTACGACATTATGGGCAATTTTGCAGGTACCGGTTCGCAGGGACTTGGCAACTCGCAGCAGCCAATTGCTGTGCTGGAACGCCAGAAGTACAACCGGAATAACGATTACCAGATGAACGGTAACATTTTTGCCGAACTTGATGTGGTAGACCATCTGACAGCACGGACAACGGTAGGCGGACGGGTAGATAATTTTTACAACAATGGATTTGTCTATACCGCCTATGAAAATGCGGAGAATGCAACCAATGCCAACAGCTACCTGGAAAACTACGGATGGTTCAGCAACCTGACGTGGACCAATACGCTGAAATATTCCAATGTGCTGGCGCAAAAACACAATCTTACTACCCTAATCGGCAGTGAATTCCTCGAATACAATGCCCGCGCGGTAAATGCAACAAGGGGCAACTATTACATTACCAATCCGGCCAATTTAACGGTAGATCCCAATTTGTGGACACTCAATTTCGGATCTCCGGCAGGGCAGACCAACTCCAATTATTTCCCTGGTTATGGAGTGCCCATTCCTTCTTCCATCTTCTCTTTGTTTGGACGGGTAGATTACAATTTCGATGACAAATACCTGTTTAGTGCCACGGTTCGCCGTGATGGTTCTTCGGTGTTTGACGAAAGCCAGCGCTACGGCATCTTTCCTTCCTTCACTGCCGGCTGGCGATTGTCGGAAGAAGCATTCATGAAAAGCATAGACTGGATCAGTGATTTCAAAATCCGGGGCGGATGGGGCAAACTCGGTTCCATCAGCAATATTTCGCCTACCAATTCCTATACGTTGTTTGGCTCGGCCGCCAACCAGTCTTTTTACGACATCAATGGTACCAGCACATCGGCTTCGCCAGGATTGTTTACCAGCCAGTATGGAAATACCAATACCACCTGGGAAAAAAACATCGTCACCAACGTTGGCTTCGATGCCAGCTTGTTCAATAGCAAGCTTGATGTAACGGTAGAATGGTACGAAAAGAAAATCAGCGGACTGTTGTTCCCGCCGCTTGCCATCGGTACCAGCGGGGGCGCCGCTTTGCCATTCATCAACTCCGGGAACATTGTAAACCGGGGGATTGATGCTGCGGTTACCTATCATGGTACGTTCCATAAAGATTGGCGGCTCGATGTGACGGGCACCTTCACTTCTTACGACAACAAAGTGGAAAGCCTGCCACCGGGTGTAAAATATGTAAATGTCAACAGCGGTAATACCACGTATTCAAGACTGCAGCCCGGGCAGGCTGCCGGCGCATTCTTCGGTTACGAAGTTGTCGGCCTGTTTCAAAACCAGTCTGATGTGGCCAAATCGCCTACACAGGAAGATGCTGCGCCCGGCCGCTTTAAATACCGCGACGCAAACGGCGATGGCAACATCAACGCCGACGACAGAACCTTTTTCGGCAATCCCAATCCCGATTTTACCGCCGGTTTAAATCTGTCGCTCAGCTATAAGAATTTCGATTTTGCCACTTTCTTCTATGCATCTGTAGGCAATGATATCCTGAACAACGTACGCAGCTCTACCGACTTTCCGCAGGCTTTCGGCAATGCCATGAGCAAGCGGGTAGCGCTCCAATCGCCGATCCTGGTGAACAATGCCGGGGAGCCCACCAATATTTTTGATCCGGAAGCACAGGTCTCTGACCCCAACAGCAAAGTGCCCATCCTGGAGAGGTCTTCCAATTTCAGCAATGCGAGGGTGTTGAACTCCTATGCCATGGAGAATGGTACTTTCCTCAAAAACAAAAGCCTGACGCTGGGGTATACCCTACCTGCAGATGTATTGCAACGCATTCACATCGACAGGTGCCGGGTTTATGTTCAGGCAATCAACCTGTTTACCATTACCAAATACACAGGGCTCGATCCGGAAATTGGTGGGTCAAATACGCTTTTCGGTTTGGATGGCGGGAACTATCCCAACAACCAGAAAACCTTTTATGTTGGACTGAACATCGCTTTTCATTAACCGGACATTAAAAATCAGATCATGAAACCATTTCGTTTTCAAATATTCATCGCTTTTTCCGTCGCTTCCTTCTGCTTCATCGTGTACGCGTGTAACAAAGACTTGCAAAAGCCACCACAGGGATATTTACTTCCGTCTAACGTAGCCAACAAAATAGGCGTCGAACGATTATTGATCGGTGCATACGCCTTGCTGGATGGCGAAAATCTTCCGGGTGCCGGAAACGCCTACGGCAGTGCCGGATCGAACTGGGTGTATGGAAGCATTGCTGCCGACGATTCTTACAAAGGATCTATCCCCAGCGATCAGCCCGATGCGTCATCTATCGAATCCTGGTCGGTATCACAGGCCACCACCGCTTATGTCAATCAAAAATGGACTGTTTTGTACACCGGCATCCAGCGTGCCAACGATGTGCTGCGCAATATGCGGCTGGCAACAGACATGACCGCTGACGATACTTTGAAAATTGCCGGCGAAGCGCGCTTCCTGCGTGCGTATTATCATTTCGATGGTAAAAAAATCTTCAACAACTTTCCTTATGTGGATGAATCCATCTCATTTCTCTACAACAATCTTGCGGTTCCCAACAACGTAGATATTTGGCCCTATATCAATGGCGACCTGCAATATGCCGTCAACAACCTGCCCGAAACACAACCCAACCAGGGACGTGTAAACAAATGGGCTGCCATGGCATTGCTTGCCAAAGCCTGCCTCTTTCAACACAAATACGACAGCGCCAAAATGCTGCTCGACCAGGTAATCGCCAATGGCGTTACTGCGCAGGGCGAGAAGTATGACCTGGTCAATTATGAAAGCAATTTCAATGCTGCGCAAAAGAACGGGCCCGAATCGGTTTTTGCCTGCCAGATGTCTGTCAACGACGGCTCTTCCACCTCCAATGATGGCGGCAATGGCAATATGGGCGATGTGCTCAACTATCCCAATGGAGCGGGTGCGCCCGGTGGTTGCTGCGGTTTCAACAACCCGTCGTGGAACCTTGCCAATGCGTACAAAACAGGGGCTGACGGGTTGCCGTTGCTCGATGGCAGCTTCAACGATGGTCCGGTTGTCAGTGATACCACCAATGCTTATGCAGGTACGTTAGACCCGCGCATTGACTGGAACATGGGCAGACCCGGCATTCCTTATCTCGACTGGGGCAACCATACCGTAGATTGGATACGCGATCTTACCAGCAATGGAAGATTCAGCCCGAAGAAAAATGTGTATGCCAAAAGCCAGCAGGGCACTTATTCTTCTACCGCTACCGTCTTTTGGGGAGCTACGCAAATCACCGCCAACAACTACAACATCATCCGTTTCTCCGATGTACTGCTGTGGGCTGCCGAATGCGAAATAGAAGTAGGAAGCCTTGACAAAGCCGAAGAATATGTAAACAGGGTGCGCAACCGTGCTGCCGACCCATCCGGCTGGGTGTACGACAATGCTACCTACAACGCGGCTACAGGAATGTATTCACCGCAAAACACACCGGCTGCCAATTACATGGTAAAACCGTACCCGGCCGGCACATTTGCAGCACAGGGAAAAGACTATGCACTCAAAGCCGTTCGCTTTGAGCGCCGCCTCGAACTGGCAATGGAAGGACACCGGTTCTTTGACCTGCAACGCTGGGACAACGGTACCGGCTACATGGCCGATGTATTGAATGCTTATGTGGCAAAGGAAAAAACAAGGTATTCTTTCTACTACATCGTGAATACTGCCGTGTTTAAAAAAGGCATCAATGAATATTTCGCCATTCCGCAGGTACAAATCGATGCAGAGAATGCAACCGGCGTCGTCAATCTCCGGCAAAATCCAGGCTACAACTAATATTGGTTACAACTTATATTTTATATATACAAGCAAAACACGCAGGGTATTTCTATACTCTGCTCTTTTATTTTTTTTCATTGCCATGCATCTGTTTTTGGTCTTTATCTGTAGTAAGCAAACTACGTTTGCCGCACTTTTACCCCTGAAATTCATTGCCCGGCTTCCTCTCCATAAATCCTATTTTTGAAATATTTTTCGGTTGTTTACCTATCTGATTGTTTCATGAAAGCAGGTTTTTTCTCTTTGTTATTTGGCTGTTTCACTGTTGTTTCCTTTGGACAAAATACAATTGGCATTCCTGACATTACCAATTACCCCAAAGAAACATACAATGCCGGTACCCAAAACCGCAGCATTGTGCAGGACGTCAACGGCATTGTTTACTTTGCCAACCAGGATGGCTTGCTCAGCTTTGACGGGTCTTACTGGAAAACCTATCCGTTTCCCAACAAAAGAGTGGTTCGTTCGGTCGTTATTGGAAAAGACAACCGCATTTATGTGGGCGGGCAAGACGAGTTTGGATATTTTACACCCGACAACAACGGCAGGCTCCATTACCAATCGCTCAAAAAGTTTCTTTCTCCCAAAGATTTTTTGCTTACCGATATCTGGAACGTGGTATCGTATGGCGATGACATATTTTTCAGATCCAAAGAAAAAATTTATCACTGGGATCAGCACAGCGTTGCCATTTATCCTGCCGCTTCCGACTGGGAGTTTTTGGGCGTCAGCAACGGCGAACTGATCGCGCAGGATGCACAGAACGGGTTGCTGGTTTTTTCAAATGGTTTGTGGCGGCCATTGCTGAAACGCGATGGCGCATTGCCCGTCAAATCTGTTGTCACAAGCATCGTTTCCATTGGGCAGGACAGTTCTTTTGTTACCACCATCAACACCGGCTTTTTTATCCTCAGCCACCAGCAACTGTTGCCGTTCCAGTTTGCCGGTGAAAATCCCTTTGCCAACCAGCGCGTTTTAACGGCGACGCCTGTTTCCAAAGACCGCATTGCCATTGGCACCAACCTGGCCGGTTGCTACATCATCAACAAGCAGGGAGAAGTGGTGCAAAACATTTCGCGAAAAGAAGGGTTGCAAATCAACAACATCCTGTACCTGTTTGTAGATGCGAAGCAAAATTTGTGGATCGGGCTCGACAACGGGATTGATTTTATTCCTTTCAACAATGCCATCAAGCACATCTATCCTGAAAAGCTAAACGAAGGAGAAGGGTATACTTCTTACATTTTCCAGAATCAGCTGTACATCGGCACTTCCAACGGGTTGTACGTTGTGCCGCTCACCAACAAGCCAGATGTCAGTTATGTAAACGGCGAGTTTGTTTCTGTTCCTGATACAAAAGGGTCAACGTGGGGATTGTATGAAATCAACAACCAGTTGCTGATGGCTCATCACGACGGCGCTTTTGAAGTGGCGGATAATAAAGCCATACCCATTGATCCCAACAACGAATACTTTACATTTTTCCCATATTATTCGGTGCAGCCCTCGAAGCTGGTGATTGCCGGCACCGAAAGCGGGCTGTCGGTGTTTGAATACAACAACCAGACATTTGTTCCCAAAGGAAAAATTCCCGGTTTCCGCCAGTTCAGTCATTTCGCGGCTGTAGACAACAACGCCCTCATCTGGGTAGCGCATCCTTACCGCGGCGTTTACAAAATCGACATTTCGAACCCTGCAGCGGCGGTCGCCAAACTGTACACAGCCAGCAACGGCTTGCCTTCTTACCTCAACAATCACCTGTTCAAAGTAAAAAACCGCATTGTGGTCACAACCGAAAAAGGTGTGTATGAATACAATGAACAGGCTGACCGTTTTCAGCCGTCGGAATTCTACAAACCTTTTTTAGACAGCCGGAACATCCGGTACCTGAAAGAAGATCCGCAGGGCAATATCTGGTTTATCGAAGACAAAAACCTGGGCGTGATTGATTTTTCGGGCACCCAACCGGCCGTCATCCGGTTTCCGGAACTGAATGGAAAAATGGTCAGCGGTTTTGAACATGTATATCCCTACAACGATCAGAATGTGTTTGCCGGTGCTGAAAAAGGCTTCTATCACATCAACTACAAAGAGTACCGCAAAAACAATTATCCCGCCGAGGTGAACATCCGGAGCGTGAAAGCCTTTGGCAACACCGACAGCCTGTTGTTTGGCGGGTATTACGGCGAAGTAAACACGCGGACAAAGCAGACCGGCAAACAACAACCCGGGCTTCAAAACAAATGGAATTCTGTGCATTTCGAATATGCATCGCCGGCGTACGAAAGCGAAAAAAGTATTGAATACAGTTATTACCTGCAAGGCTTCGACAAAGGCTGGTCGGCCTGGTCGAAGAAAGCGGAAAAAGATTATACCAACCTGCCGGCAGGACATTATCTCTTCAAGGTCAAAGCGCGGAACAACCTCGGTGGCGAGTCGGTAGCCGATACCTATGCATTTGAAGTGCTGCCACCGTGGTACCAAACCATTTGGGCTTATTTGCTGTACCTGCTGCTATTGGTGGTCGCGATTTATTGGGCTTACCGGATGCAGAAAACCATGCTGGCCAAGCAGCAGCAAAAGCATGAAGAAGAACAAAAAAGATTGCAATACCTGCATCAGCTGGAGTTGGATAAATCGGAAAAGGAAATCATCAAACTTAAAAATGAAAAACTGGAAGCAGAGCTGGAATACAAAAATTCAGAACTTGCTTCTACCGCCATGCACCTGATGCAAAAAGGCGAGTTGCTCTCCGACATCAAGGACGAACTGGTGCGCATCAAAAAAACGTCTCCCGAAACATCGCCCGCCGATTTCAAGAAAATCATCCAGATACTCAAAGAAGAAAACAAACTCGACAAAGCCTGGGAGCAGTTTGCCATCCACTTTGATACCGTGCACCGTGGTTTTTTAACGATGCTGAAGCAGAAGTACCCGATGGTGAGCGCCCACGACCTGAAGCTGTGTGCCTACCTGCGCATGAACCTGTCGAGCAAGGAGATTGCACAACTGGAAAACATTTCCGTAAGGGGAGTAGAGATCAGCCGCTATCGCTTGCGCAAAAAATTACAGATCCCAACAGAAACCAATCTCTTCGATTTCCTGATGCAGCTAAACGAAGGGGAATAACGAAAGATTGCGAACACACAAAAGGCAGCTTTGTTGGCTGCCTTTTGTGTGTTGGTATGTGGGAATCCCCTGCCGGTATCAATCATCAATCGGCTTTTGACACGCTGCCCGAGCCATTGATATGGCTGTCAACGGAAGCGCCGCCTTTGTAGCGCACATCGCCGGAACCATTCACTTTTAGGGTCAATTGTTTGGTGGCATACACATCGGCATCGCCGCTGCCATTGATCGAAACGCTTGCGTTTTCGCTCGTAAGGCTAAAGCAATGAATGTCGCCCGATCCCGATATCGTCATCGCGGCATCATCGGCTTTGCCGCTGAACGTAACATCGCCGCTGCCGCTGGTATGGCTCTCCAGCGAAAGGGTATTTACTTTGGCTTCAATGTTCCCCGATCCGCTGAGCGAAAAGACGAGTTTGTCTGCATTGGTCAATGTATTTTCTGTAGATACATCGCCGCTGCCACCCATTGAGATGGCTGTGAATTCGGGCGACGTTACATACACCACCAAATGCTTTTTTGGATGCAGGTTGTAGTCTTCCCTGATTTTTATTTTGAGCGTTTCCCCTTCGGTTTCCGTTACGATATAAGGCAACAGGTTCTGATCACCTTTTATCTGTACCATTCTTCCGGACGCCTGCTTCAGCACCACATCCATCGGCCCGGAAGAAGCAACGTTTTTAAACGCAGACACCTGCCGGCTTTCGGTGGCCAGTGTACCGTTGCCATCAACCCTTTCGCCCCCAAAGTTGCAGGATCCCAACAGCAAGGGAAGCGCTATTATGACAAGTAAATTTTTCATAGATCATTGATTTTTAACGCGTATCAGCATGAAACCAGCCGGTTATCTGCCTTTCATTTCTGCATAATACTGGTGAAAATAGGGGATGGTTTCGATGCCTTTGTAGAAATTGGCAAGGTCAAATTTTTCGTTGGGACTGTGCAGGTTGTCGCTGTCGAGACCAAAACCCAAAAACACTGTTTTAAGTCCAGCACACTTTCAAACAATGAGGTAATAGGAATGCTGCCGCCGCCACGCACGGGTACCGGTGGCTTGCCAAAACTCGTTTCAATGGCTTTTGCAGCGGCTTTGTATTCAATGCTGTCGACGGGCGTCAGGTAAGGGTCGCCGCCATGATGTTCTTCTGCTTTGAGGGTAATGCCCGCAGGTGCTATTGTGTGCAGGTGATCAATGAGCGCTTTCGTAATTTGGTGATGCTTTTGGTTGGGCACCAGCCGGCAACTGATTTTGGCAAATGCCTTTGATGGCAGTACTGTTTTGGCACCTTCACCGGTATAGCCGCCCCAGATGCCGTTGACTTCCAGTGTCGGGCGAATGCCCGTTCTTTCGTGGGTTGTATATCCTTTTTCGCCCCACAATTCCTGCACACCCAGGTCGCTTTTGTATTCCGCTTCGTCGTAGGGCGCTTTGGCCATTTCTGCTCGTTCTTCGGCAGTAGCATTCACCACATCGTCATAAAAACCAGGGATAGTAATGTGGTTGTTTTCATCGTGCAGGCTGGCGATCATTTGTGCCAGTATGGTGATGGGATTGGCAACGGCACCGCCATATACACCGCTGTGCAGGTCGCGGTTGGGGCCGGTTACTTCCACCTCTATGTAGCTGAGACCGCGCACGCCGGCGTCTATGCTGGGTGTGTCGAGGACTAGCATGGCAGTATCGCTGATGAGCACCACATCGGCAGTAAGCTGTTCTTTGTTTTCCCGCAAAAATTCACCAGGATGCGAAGACCAATTTCTTCTTCTCCTTCTATTAAAAATTTGATGTTGACAGGAAGGGTATTTGTTTTGATCATTATTTCAAAGGCTTTGATGTGCATATAAAACTGCCCTTTGTCGTCGCAGGCGCCACGTGCATAAATTTTACCGTCTTTGATCACCGGTTCAAAGGGACCGCTGTGCCACAGCTCGAGCGGGTCGGGTGGCTGCACATCATAATGACCATATACCAATACCGTAGGCTTGTCTTTGTTCACTGTTTTTTCGCCATATACTACCGGGTGACCATTGGTAGGAAAAATGGTGACATAATCGGCACCGGCAGCCGACAGGTAATTCTTCACCGCTTCTGCACAGTTGATCATGTCTTCCTTATTTTCACTGCGGGCGCTGATGCTGGGAATGCGCAGCAGGTGAAGCAATTCTTCTACAAAACGGTGTTTGTGTTGGGCCAAATAGTCGTTCCAGGCATGCATCATAGAGTAAGTTTAATGTTGCGAAGGTAAGCGATTGCAATATTGGGAACCATGGGATGGATGGCTTCCTTTTACCGGTTGTAACATTGTGCCAGGTTAGTAAATGACAGCCGGTATGGCAAACGATGCTTTACCTGGCTGGCAAAGAAGAGAGGAAACGGCACCCGGAAAAGCAGATTAAAATATAAAATGGCTGCTGATGAGAATCCGTTAGATTTATCGTGAGATCAACCGCAGCAGTCTGGTATCAATGAATACAGGTTCAAATTCTTTTCAAATGTTATCATTCGACTTTCACAAGGGTGTTTTCTTTTGTGTGCTCCTATGTTTCATGGCAAATGCGCACGCTGCCAGCTATTATTTTTCTTCGGCAACCGGCAATGATGGGTACAGCAGCCGGCAGGCGCAAAACAAAGCCACTCCATGGAAATCGCTCTCCAAACTCAATAGCTTTTTCAGTAGCCTGCAACCCGGCGATTCGGTTTTATTAAAAAGAGACGACGTGTTTTTTGGTTGCCTGCAAGTTGCGTCATCAGGCGATGCCGGTAACCCCATTGTAGTGGGCGCGTATGGCAAGGGCGACAACCCGGTCATCAGCGGGCTGGTGGCGCTCACCGGCTGGACATTCATGGGCAACGGCATCTGGGAAAGTGCTGCGAGCCCCGAGCTGTGGGGACAATGTAAACATCCTGCTGGTAAACGGGGTGGCCAAAGCAATGGGCAGGTATCCCAATGCCGGTGCTGCCAACAAAGGATTTCTTACTTATGAATCGCACATAGGCAATACTTCCATCAGCGATAGCCAGCTAACTGCCACTCCCAACTGGACCGGCGCCGAACTGGTGATCAGGAAAGACCGCTGGGCAACCGACAGGAGCCTCATTTCCAGTCACAGCGGCAACACGATCTGACTTATGTGTCGCAGACAGACTACCAAGCGACCGACAACTTTGGATATTTTATCCAAAACGATATCAAAACACTGGATCAGCCCGGCGAGTGGTATTATGATGCCGCGTCAAAAAAAACATACCTGTATTCGGGATATTCAGCACCCCGGCATATCGAAGTATCTGCCATTGACAACCTGGTGAAGTTGGATCACCAAAGCGATGTAACTTTTACGAATGTTTCGTTTGTGGGCTCCAATCGTTCCGCGCTCAACATTCACCACGCAAAGCACATCACCATTTCCCATTGCAGCATCGCACAGGCGGGTGTTGATGGCATCTATGGTTTCAGCCTCGTAGGATTTACACTGCAACATGCTTCGCTCACCGGTTGCAACAACAACGCGGTTTACCTGGCTTACCACTGCGATTCTACCATTATCCGCAACAATGTGGTGAAGAATACGGGGCTCAACATGGGCATGGGCGATGCCAGCCAGTACAATTCATTTTGCGGCATTTTGATCGGCGGTACTCCGCCCGTTCATAGCTCACATACACTGGTGGAATATAACGATATAGACAGCACCGGCTACAACGGCATTTCCTTTTCCGGCGATCACGTTACCATCAAAAACAATGTTGTCAACAGCTTTTGTTGTACCAAAGACGATGGCGGCGGCATTTATACTTACGGTAACCTGTTGCCGGCTGGCTATACCGACCGCAACATTACCAACAACATCGTGCTGAACGGGAGAAGCGCTGGCGAAGGCACACCCGAACCACTTCAGCCGGCTACGTGGGGCATTTATCTTGACGACAATGCAGAGGCGGTATCCATCAACGGCAATACCGTGGCGCACATGCCATCGAGCGGTATTTTTTTGCACAATGCTCAGCTTGTTACCATCCGCAACAACACGTTGTATAACTGCGCGGAGCAACTGTGCTTTGGTCACGATGATACCGGCGCACCCATCCGGGATGTAACCGTTGCCCACAATGTTTTTTTTGCCAAATACCCGCATCAATGGTGTTTTCGCTTCACGACCACCGGCACCGACCTTGACCAATTTGGCACTGCTGACAGCAACTACTATTGCCGGCCACTCAATGAAGACAACAGCATCTTTACTTTGGATGCTAACCGCTTTGCATCGTATAATATCCGTACCTGGAGTTTAATGCACCGTGTGGATGTTCATTCTGCCAGCACTTTCACACCCATTGCCCACTACACCCTCACCCAACGGTTGGGTGACAACAAGGTTGTCAACGGCGATTATGTTGCCGGCATCAGCGGTACAGAATGCTACCATCCATCAGGCAGTTGTGTTGCTGCACTGGATGAAACCGGGATGATCAATGGCGGTTCGCTCAGGATTACTTCTGTAAACAACAGTGCCGGCACCACCTATGTAACGCTGGACATCGGCGACGTAAAGGCAAGTGACAATTACTTGCTTACCTACAGCACCGCGAGTTCAAAAGAAGGCGCCTGTACCGGGGTTTATCTCCGGCAAAGCGAATCGCCTTTTAACAGGTTGTCTGCTATCGATTACAATTACATGTCCACTAATAAAATGGATCACCAGGTTCTGTTTGCGGCACCGGTTTCAGAAAGCAAGGCAGCGGTTGTTTTTGAAACAAATACTGTGGACAGTACATTTTGGTTAGACAACGTGACTTTGTACAAAGCCAACGTTGCGGTTAGCCATCCCGACGGGTTTATCCGGTTTGAATACAATGAAACCAAGGCTAACAAAACCATCTGGCTCAATGGCAGCTATGTGGGTGTTGATGGCAAGTCGTATACCCGGTCTGTAACGCTCACGCCCTATACGTCACTCATTCTCATCAAAATGGACCAGTTTCCTACACAGCATTTGCCACATGAGTAAGGCATGTTGCTGCCAAAATAGCCTCGTTTTGTACAGGTGTTTTTTTATAAAATACCGGTGGAAGTTCAAATATTTCCGGCAAAAAAAAGTCCTGCCACCTTCTTTTGATTTCTCAAAACTGGCGGCAGGACAAATGAGTTGCAAATGACTTTGCTATTACCTGCGAACTACCAACACACTTAAACAAATGGATGAAACCCGGTAGCCTGGTAAATGGCAGGTAGTTTAATTGTGATTCCTGATAATCCCGTCGTAAATAGACATCAGTTGCAGAAAATTGGCATCTGCAGAAAATTTATTGTGAAACGTTTCCAACGTGTTGGAATGGTAATGATGTCTTTTGTGCCCGGGCATTGTAACCCACTGCTGAATTTTATGAGACAAGTCTTTGGCGTCGTTGTTTTTGAACAACAAGCCATTCACTTTATCGGTAACAATATCGGGAATGCAGCCCAGCGAAGACGCGATGACCGGTGTGCCGTTGGCAAACGATTCCAGGATGGTCATGGGCATACCTTCGTAGCATTTGGAACAAAACAACAGTGCCGAACTGGTTTTCAATACTTTCTGAATGGTATCCTTGTTTTGAAAACCGAGGTATTCTACGGTAGGATTGGCTTGTGCAAAAGCTTCTACCTGGCTTCGCAAAGGTCCGTCGCCAATGATGCTGAGGTGAAATGGCTGGATGTGAAATGCCTTGAAAATTACATCAAGTCCTTTTTCTACGCTGAGTCTGCCGACATACACAAAGCGTGGCGGCACTTCGCCAATGGCTGATGCAGGTGTGTGGTTTTTGGATACTGACGTGAACATGAGGGATAAGTTTTGATCTGGTTAGTAAAAAGCGCATGGCAAGGCGGTAAAGGCGTACAGCCTGCGGATGCCCGGCGCATTGCGGTGAAGCAGTGTGTTGGTTTGGTTTGCCAGGCGTTTGGCTGCCTGTAAAATGCAGTTGACAATGGCTTTGGGTAAATGCCTGTCGTGTTGGTTGGCCGTTTTGGTGTGAGCCAGCGTTTGTTATGTTTTGTTGGTTACATCATCACTTCTTTTTTGGGATGTTGATGGGGGGATTGGAGTTTTACAAAGTTTGGTTTGACCGATATTTTTTCGCTTTTGATGCCAATGTCTGACTGCAGGAAAATCTGGCGTGCAAACTCGGTCAGGGTAATGAAGTGATCCACTTTTGACCAGGTGCCCAACCGTTTGTGCAGCCGGATGGTAACCGACAACCAAAAGGTAAGCACTGCCGAATTGCGGTACACTTTTTTTTGCACGGCCTTCCACGGAAAGCCACCCGTCAGGCTGTCGAAATACAGCTCGCCCTGGTGAAAAAGGATGCCCGACGGGCACAGCATCCGGTAGTTGTGCAACGTCAGCACAACGGGTACCTTGCACCGTTTGGCTGCCCAGATGATGGAGGGCGATGCTGCAAAATGCCAGTTGTGAACATGAATGACATCGGGTCTGTACTGCTTTATTTTTTCAATCACTCTGTAATACGAAACGATGTTGAACGGAGCCAGTAAGAGGTTCATTAGCACGTACCTGTCGTTGTTGAAAAGAAGGGTTTCCACTTCAACATTTTTATAGGCAAGCAGGCTGTTTTCCGATTCAAAAACAGCATCTTCACCACCACGTTCTGTGTAGCAAGTATGAATTAATAAAACTTTCACGGGGTACTATTTGTAATTGATGAGTTGGGCGTTGGTAATGTATTTGGCTTCGGCGATACCCGACATTAGCTGCAGCATTTCCTCCAACTGGTTCCACAAGCCAAACTTTTCTATTTCCCAGGAATGTCCCCACAGGTGAAAACAGCCGCCGTAGCTAAGGATTTGTTCGATATAATTTTCCACCATCTTCGATAGCTGGTTGGTATTGCCGATTTTAAAAAAGATGCGTAGTGACTCGAACTTGCTGCGCAGCAGCAGGTGTTTGATATACGTGAACCCCGAATGATTGTACACCTGTATGGTAGTGGGAAACACGCTGCCCTTTTGTGTGAGACCAGGATTGAGCAGTTCTGTGGTGCGGATAATCTGAAAGCCGCTTTGCAGGGTAAATTCGACAGCTGCATTGTTGAATACGCCCCCGGAAAGCAGAAAGATACCGGCGGTTGTCCAAGCAGGTCGGTGAGCCAGTGATAGCAGCCGGCAATCTCTTTGGTAAAGAGTGGGTTTCGAATCTTCGCTGATGCGCACATGGTTCATGGTGTGCCCGCCAATTTCAAATTGCTTCGACAGATCGATGATGGAATATTCATCCATCACCTCGTATTCGGTGTTGGTTTTGGGAATGTAAAAAGTGCCGGGCAGGTTGTATTTGTTCAGCAGCTCTGCCAGTTTCCAGTCCAATGGATAGCCGTCATCCCAGCTCGTAGTAATTAGTTTGTTCACGTTTCAGTAGTTGTGGTTATTGTGATTGAAGTGCCATGTACTTGCTTTCGATTTTCGAATACACCCGGTCCACGATATTTGTCCAGGTTAGAGATGTTCTGCTTTGTACAGGGAAGAATGAGACTGCTCGTTGTAATAGTGCGGGTCGCTGTACAGGCGGAGGAGCTTTTCCCCGAGTTTGGCAATCACCGTTTGTTCCGTATCGCCCTTTACGATTTTTACCATTGGCTCGTAGTCTTTGCCCATAATAAATCCGGGTCCGTTGAGGTTCACGGTAACTACCGGCAGCCCAAATGAAAGGGCTTCATAAATCACGGTTCCGCTGCTGTCGTGCAGGGTAGGAAACAGGAATACTTTTGCTTTCTGAAAATGATCGAACACAACTTGCTGCGGCACTTCTTCCAGTATCTCGACCGCGCTGTCAAGCTGGTGCTGCGTTATGATTTTCTGCAGGTCTTTTTTAAACGGACCGCTGCCAATCAGAACCATTTTGGCAGTAGGGTGCCGGCGATGCAATTCGGCAAAGGCAGATACGGCCAAATGCGGACCTTTCCAGTGCACCAGCCTGCCTACATACAGTACGGTGAAATCTTGCCGGCTGTGCGTTTTGGCGTTCGTTGTGTTCACATGGTTGAAACTGCCGATGTCGTTGGTGATCTGTGACTTTACCCAGTATTTCCTCGGGATGCTTTCCAGCGATTCCCTTGTTTTGAAATAAATGCGTTCAGCCTGTTCAAACGATTTGATCAGGGCAGGGTTAAACCAACTGATTTTATTGGACAACAAGCGCAGGTATTCAAATGCGATGGCACCCAATGGCAACGATTTCAGCAAAAAGCCGGGCATGCGTTCGCCGCCGCCGAGTGGGCCGAGGTACAACGGTTTGTTCAGCTTGTACAAATACGTGTTTTGCCGGAACACACCAAAGGTAATGTGGTGTACAAGATCGAAACCGATGCTGTTGTCCAGCTGTTGAGCTACCTGCAAAATACCTTTTTGCCACAGTTGGTAATACACATAAATACCAATGAGGTGCTTATTTTTGAGCCATCTGTCGGGCAGGTCATAATACACGAAGCGGATGGCATCGGCACAACTGTTTTCATTCCTGAACTTTTCTATGTTTTTCCGGTTGTTTTCCCGGGTGATGACCCAAACGTCGTGCCCGCGGCGGGCTATTTCCAGTGCCCAGTTCCAGCCGATACCGCCTTCGGAACCGATGTTTGGCTGGCAGGAATAAGCAGAAAGCAAAATTTTCATTGTTGCGTTAGGTATTTGACTAGGTTATCGAAATGCGTGTTGAGTTTTTTATCGTTTTTGCGGTCGTGCTGCATCAGCAGGGCAAACTTCAGCAGGTAAGGGTGCCAGTTTTCAATTCCAAAGGGTAAAAAGAAACGGTCTATCCAATGCTTGTTTTCGGCCAGCAACTCACTGCATTTGGCTTTTGGAGTCAGTTCAAACCGGGATTTGAAAATGAACGTAAACAAGTCGAAACCCAATAGCTGGCAGCTTGCCATCTCCCAGTCTATCACCTTCATTTTATTGCCTGCATCCAGGATATTCCAGGGGCAAAAGTCGCCGTGGCAAAAAGAATGCAGCAGGTTGTCTTCCCCATGGTTACCGGGAGCAGCCCTGCTACCGTTACAATGATGGAAAATAACAACGGGTTTAGTTCGAATGTTTTGATCTTTTTGGCGTGGTAAGCTTCCGTAACCAGGTACGTATAGCCATTGTATTCACCTGCCGATTTTATGTTGGGCGCAATGCCGGTGCCCGCCAGTTGGCGGAGTGTTGCAATTTCATTTTTCACCAGCTGTTGCGAAGCATCGT
>CAWGWV010000030.1:0-47361 GCA_963826385.1 uncultured Chitinophagaceae bacterium
AGAAAATTTTGGTAAGTTCATATACATTTTTTGTTTTGAAATCATCAATGGGGGTATGATCTTCCACAAAGCTATTTTTAGAAATGACGGGGCAATTGATCCATATTGATGTATGCTTTACGGATATTAACAGACTTGCGGAAAGAGATACGAGGGATTGCCAAATGGATACAATCTGGCTTCATCGGGATGTGAAAAATGGTTGGTTTTGGCAATAAAAAAAGCCTGCGAAACACTTTCACAGGCTGGTGATTTAATCGAATAAAAAGCATTTATCATCCAAATCTTTCCACTTCAAATGCCTTCAGATCATCTTTTGGCTTTTGTTCATTCACCAGTTCGCTGACCAGTTTCCCGGTGCGAGGCGGGTTAGCCCCAGCATGGCATGACCGGTGGCAACCGTAACATTTTTGTATTTTTTTATGCGTCCGATGTCCGGCACGCCATCAGCCGATGTCGGCATAAAGCCATGCCAAATTTTATCCTCGCCGGCATTTGTATATCGAACTGCGGGAGAAAGTCTTTCACGGCTTTCACGATTCCTTCCACGCGGTGGTAGCGTGGCGGCGTGTTGGTACTCACCACTTCCATGGTGCCGCCATAGCGCATTTTGTTGCCATCCATGGGCGAGATGGCTACCCTGCCTTCGGTGAGAATGGCGGGCCGGTTCAGTTGGTAAGGAGAATTTTCGAGTGTAAAAGAATAGCCCCGGCCTGGCATCAGCGGGATTTTGGTGTCGAGCATCGCGGCTACTTCACGGCTCCACGACCCGGTGGCAATCACTACTTCATCAACGTCATAACTGCCGGAGGAAGTGAGCACCCTGTTGATGCTGCCGTTCTTTTTTTCAAAACCGGTGGACTTCTGCTGCGAACATCTGCACACCCTGCTGTTGGAGGTACTGCTTCAACGAGTTCATCAGCTTATCGGGATACAGATGCGAATCGCATTTGAAATAGATGGCCCCTTTGGCGTTGATGACGGTTTGCGGCTCTAACAGCTGAAGTCCTTTTTCATCTACCAGTTCTACATCAAGACCCAGTTTTTTACCGGCTTCTACTGTTTTGGCGGCGTGGTGCGCCACTTTCTCTGTCTGGAAAATTTCCAGCATTCCTTTGCGCTCAAAAGCAAAATCAAAGCCCGGCAGTGTGTCCCATTTTGCATATTCATCCTGGCTGAAAACGGCAATGTCTTTTAACGGAACCGCCGCTTTTTCCACGTTGTTTTGGGTTGCGCTTTTCATGAATTTTAATCCCCAGTCTATCAACGACACATTGAGCGAAGGCTGCACATAAAAAGGGCTTCGACTGTTGAACATCCATTTCAATCCCTGCCAGATGATGCCCGGCGCGGCTAAGGGAATAAAATGGCTGGGACATACATAACCGAGATTGCCATACGAACAATTGTCGGTAAAGCCGGCTTTGTCGAGCACCGTTACCCGATGCCCGGATTGCTGCAGGTAATAAGCACTGCTCAATCCGATCACGCCACCACCAATTACAATCACGTTTTTCATTTGCTGTTGTTACTTTTCGCTATTCGATTGTTTATAAAATCATGTTGTTCAAGCCTCTATCCTGAGCCACATTAAAACTTGTAAAACTTCCAATGACTGCTGAAGTCCTTTGCCGGTGGTTTGTTTTCCAATATTGCCCGCTCCATTTCTATCGGCATCATGTTTTGCTGAATAAATGCGTCGTGAAAGTCTTTGTAGGTCATCTTTCTCGTGTCTACCAGTTCTTTTTTCAGCGCCATAATCTGCAAGCCACCAATCATGTAAGCAATTTGGTACAAGGGATCGTAGCCGCCGACAAACGACCTGCGCACTTCGCCTTCGGCGTTGGCACGCTCATGCCCTACCCTGTCTACCAGGAAATCAATGCACTGCTGCGGCGTCCATTTGCCAGTGTGGTAATTGAGCGAGAAAATGATGCGCGCACAGCGGTGCATGCGCCAGAACAACATGCCGATGCGGTCTTCGGGCGACTGCGGGAAGCCCATGTCCCACAACAGCATTTCCCAATACAGCGACCAGCCTTCTATCCAAAAGGGTGTTTCGAAATGGCGGTAGGTTTTATACCGGTTCGTCATAAACTCCTGCAAGGCATGACCAGCCAGCAATTCATGATGCACGGTAGCCCGTGAAAAATGCGGATTGTTGCCACGCATACTCATCAGTTTGTCATCCTGACTCATGGTATTGGTAGGATAGGAAATGATGAATTCTTCACCACCCAGGAAGAAAGGATTGACCAATTGCCGTTCTGGCGACATCATGCTCATGCGCCAGGATTCTTCTGACAGTGGCGGCAACGTGATGAGGTTGTGTTGCCTGATAAAATCAACCGACTCATTGTACAGTTTCAGCATCGCAGTTGGCTGCTCTCCGGGCAATACATACATCGTTTTTACCTTTTCGAGCGCAGCTTTCCAGTTGTCGCCAAAACCCATATCCCGGCTGGCTTTCAGCATTTCTTTGTCGCACCAGGCAAACTCTTTGTTCGCGATGGCAACCAATTCTTCCGGCGTGTAAGGAATCATCTCATAGTTGAGCCGGCGTTCGATTTCAGCCGTGCCGATGGGATTGCCAACGATGCCGCTGCCATCTTCTTTTTGCGGGGTTATGCTTTTTTCCCTTGCCTTGATGGTATCTGCATACACCGCCAACAAGCTGTCTAATTTTCGGTAAGGCTGCGGCACCCACCACGTAAACAGCGGGTCGTAGCCATTGTAAAAATTAAACGTACTTTTCAGTGCATCGCGCAAGCCATCTATGGTGCCTTCTGCACGCCTGCCCAATTCGACAGAAATGGAGTTTTCCTTTCTGAATTTCTGCTGCAACTCTTTCACCGTTTTACCTAGGTTATTGAATAGATTGGCAACCTTTTGCGCATCGGGCACCGCACCGCGGCGGCGGGCTTTTTCAATGGCATAAATGCTATCGGCAAACGGCAGCCATTGTTTGATGGCGTTGTATTCTTTTTCTTCGGTTTGCAACGCGTATTGCGCTTCGTGCAAATCGCGGCTGAAGAGCACATAATCTACTTTGGTGCCGGTATTGAGCTGATCAAAATTGAGTGCATTGAGCTTCGTGATGTATTCATCTACAACCGACAGTAAACGGGCTCTTCTTTCGGGTGAATTCTGTATCACGTAAAAGCGCGAGAGATTGCCGTAATCAGCGCGGTATTGCGTCATGATGTTGTTCACTTCGCTGGTTTGTTCGTACAGCGAAGACACGTTTTCAGGCTGTGCATTTGCACTGAAACAACAAAAACAAAGAAATGTACAGTACGCAACAATGTTTTTGGTAAAAGCAGTTGGATGAGGCATCATGTATAACAATATTGAGGTGTTCGTTTGAAGTGATTGACCGAAAAAACTATTCGCTTGCGGCACGTAAAAGCTCGCCATTGTTGCGTTGCGGCGGTTCCATACCCAACAGGTTGCGCACAAAAAAATCACGTCTTTTCAGCTTGCCATACGTGCCGCCGCTGGTATGATCGGAACCGGGAATGGGTAAAAAATCAAATGTTTTGTTGGCTTTGATCAAGGCATCGGCAACGCGGTAGGTTGATTCGGGCGGCACGTTGTTATCGGCTTCGCCCACCATCAGCAACAAATTGCCACACAGCTTTGCTGCATTGGTTACGTTGCTTTGCGCATCATACTCCGCTCCTACAGGATAGCCCATCCATTGTTCGTTCCACCATTGTTTGTCGATGCGGTTGTCGTGGCAGCCGCAGGAAGCCACGCCGGCTTTGTACCACTCCGGATGAAACAACAAACCACCCAACGCAGTTTTGCCCGCCGGCAGATGTGCCATACAATCCAACGCGACTTGTATCTACATAAGAATATTTGGCTGCCAGCGCTTTCATCCACAAAATGCGGTCGGGAAAGCCTGCATCGGCAAGGTTCTTCCAGCAAACATCGTGAAAGGCTTTGCTCCGGTTGGCAGTACCCATGCCATCGATCTGCACCACCATAAAACCGAGGTCGGCGAGGCTTTGCATTTCGCTGTAATACGGCATAAAACTTTTGGGCACAAACGCATCCTGCGGACCGGCATAAATGTTTTCGACAATGGGATATGTTTGGGAACTGTCGAAGTCGGCAGGCAGGCAAACAATGCCATAAATATCAGTCACGCCATCCCGTCCTTTGGCGACAAAGGGTTGCGGTAACCGTTTGACGATTGACATAAAAGTGCTGATGTCGGCACGCTCGATCTCTGCGATTTTTTTGCCGGTAGCCGTGCTGCGCAATTCTGTAACAGGCGCTGAATTGATGTCAGAATAGGTATCCAGATAATAGCTTTTATCCGGCGAAAAAGAGACAGTGTGCGTGGCATGGGCAGGTGTCAAATCCACGAGGTTGTTGCCATCAAAATCAATGCGGTAAACATGCACATAATAAGGATCTTCACCCTTGTTCATCCCATTGGCAGAAAACCAGATTTCGCGCTTTTGTTCATCCACACTATCAATGTCTTTTACCACGTATTCGCCTTTGGTTATTTGGTGTTTGATGTTACCCGTTCTGGCATCTACAAGGTAAAGGTGCCGCCAGTTGTCTTTTTCAGAAGTCCAGACAATCTCGTCTGTTTGCGGCAGGTATTGCGTAAAAATGCGGTTGGTATAGATGAAGGTTTTGGTTTGTTCGTCCACGATGGTTCTTGTGTGTCCATTGGCAATCTCCACTTCGAGGATGCGGAACCGCTGGTGCCCGCGGTCCATTTTTTCGTAGTAAAAATGGCTGTTGTCTTTTGTCCAGTGCAGGCGCGGCGCATCAAAGAAATCAAGGGTATCGGTGTTTACTTTCACTGCACCCATTTGCTCTACCGGGAAGAGATACATGACATAGGTGGTAAACGGGTCGCCGGGCTGCTTGTAGGGATGCGACTGCAACTGGCCGCGCGTGGTGCCGGCAACCGACGACAACACATAGTACACTGCCGAATCTTCTACCGGCGTGATGTGGTAGCCAACTACACATTTGCTGTCGGGGCTCCAGGCAAGAGAACCATAGGGATGCGCGTTGCTTCCATCGTGGGTGTATTGTACTGCATCGCCGCCCGAGATGGGCCTGATGTACACATTGTTGTCTTTGATATACGCCACATATTGATGGTTGGGCGACAGGCTATCGGTTTCGTAATTTTCCCAGCGGCTCGGCGGCTCGTTGAACTGGTGATGGTCTTCTGCCCTGTCGGGCAACGAATCGATGGCGGTCAGCGCATTGGTTTTGGTGTTGAAGCGGTAATATTTTTTGCCAAAAGCAAACGTCATGTCGGTGGCTTCCTTGTTAAATGACAGGTTGCTGACCCAAAGGCGGTTTTTGTTTACTCCGCTATGGCCGGCTGAATTTAGTGCCGCTGCCAGCGCACCTTCGTTGAAAGCTTTGCGTTTGCTGCCAGTGGCTGCATTTACCAGCAGGTATTCCAATGTGCTGTCCTGCAGGTTGTTTTGATACCAGAATGCTTTGCTGCCCGGCAGCCAATGCGGTTTGACCACTGCTTTATACACTGTATTTTTCGCGATGCTGTCTTTCTGAGCAACCGCCTGGTAACGCGCGAGCATTTCATTGTGCGTTGGATGATAGCGCGCAGAAGGAGGCGCTTGCGCCAGCACTGCGAAATAGGACAACAATATCACAACAGCGAGGCTGAAAAACCGGCGTAACAAACCCATCATGTGCATCAATTTAAAAGAGCATGAAATTAGGCAACCTTTCTCTTCGGCAATTCCTATTTCTTAACTGATCGTTGTCGTGAATTCACTCGCGGGTGGCGGAATGAACCCAACATTTTTGCTGCGGTCATGAATCTGAACTTGAAAGTGGCTGTTTGAACTAAACTTCAATCCTGACAACCGCTGCGGGTGTGATGAAGGAACGGTCTAAAACCATCCGCTTGTATCTGGAAACCGGGAGAATGTTAGCTATTTTTTCGGTTACCAGCCACAGCTGGCAACCTATGTGTGCACAGCGAGTACGATAAAAGGCTTTACATTCAAATAGGCTTACATTTGAGAAAAGGATTTCCCAAACAATTGCAACGCCATCCATTTACTTTCAGAAAACTTCCGTGATGAAACTGTTTCTCTCCTACAACTCGTTAGACCGGCATTTTGTAAAAACCCTACAGGACAAACTGGTAGCGGCAGGTTTTTTACAACAGACAGAAATCTTTTTTGATGCCACCTCCCTCGTGGCGGGCAACGACTGGGTGCGGCAGATTGGCGATGCATTGCATCACTCCGATGCGTTTTTGTGCTTCCTCAGCGAAAACGGCATAGGGAAATGGCAGGAGAAAGAAGCGGTTACCGCTACTTCTGCCAACACATCCTCCCGCCCCGGCTATAAGATTATCCCCATCATCATCGCCAATCAGAAAGGAGAAATCAACCGCGAGCTGCCCTGGTTTATGATCAACTATCAATGGGTGGAATTTACTGACGCACAGGATGATTTTGCATTCCGGAAATTGATGCAGGGACTGAAAGAAACAACAGAGCAGCAAACACTGATCAACGAAAAAAATCCATACAAAGGGCCTGAACGTGTTTGAGTCTGCCGACGCATCTTATTTCTTTGTGTCCGCACCGCCGACATCAACTGGGTGTTTTACAAAAAGCTACGGCTGCACTCCAAAGCGTATGCCTGCAGCCTGCTGGCGATTGTTGCCGATTCGGGCGTGGGCAAATCTTCTTTTGTGCGGGCAGGCTTGATGAGCCAGTTGCAAAACGGCAGGTACGAAGGAAGCGAAGGCTGGAAGTACATTACTGTTAGCCCCGGCATCAGCCCGCTTAACGAACTATCCACCACCCTGCAGCGCGAAAAAGTAATAGACAGTTTTGCCACATTTGAAAAAGAAATGCGGGAAGATGCCTCCGGCAATTACCTCGGCAGTATCGCCAAAGTGTATGGCAGAAAGATCGTGCTGTTTGTAGATCAGTTTGAAGAAGTGATTACGCAATGTAAAGAGGAGACCGAACGAAAACTATTTTTACTCAATCTTACCAAAGCTGCCGAAGGGGGCAGAATGCTGATATTGTTGACGCTGCGCAGCGATTACTACGCCGCCTTTGCCGACTACCCGGCTTTTAAAGACAAGCTGGAAAGCAGCAATTACACCCTTGCAGCCATTGACGCCGACAAAGAGAAGTCGGACAACGACTACCAGGTGTTGAAAGATGTGATTCAACAACCTGCCCTGCTGCACGGCGTTACTTTTGAAGAAGGATTGGTGGAACGGCTGGTGCAGGAAACCATACCGCTTACGGGTGCCTTGCCGCTGTTGCAGCTAACCTTGTATAAATTGTGGAAACCCGGCATCATTGAAAACGGCGAGATTACCCTAAGCGAATTCAATACCGTAGCAAACGCCAAAGGCATAGAAGGCATTATTGAAACGCACGCCGGCGAGGTGTATGAAAAACTTTGTCCCGAAGGTGCCGGTTCGGACAAATCGGCTTTGTTCAGGGATTTGCTGTTGCAGCTGGTAGAGCTTTCGGAAAGCCATGAGGACGTGCGCAGAACCGTTGAAAAAAGAAAGCTGATTGCCAATTTGTGGGCATACCGGCAAGACGAAACAGAACGAATGATAAATGAACTGGCCGGCGAGGAAAGCCGGCTGCTGAAAGTATCGGCCCGCAAAGATGGCAAAGTGTATGTGGACATTGTGCACGAAGTACTGATCCGGAAATGGGGCAGGCTGAAGGAATGGATAGACGAAAACCGGAAAGCCCTGAACGAGAAAGAAAAGCTGGAAGCTGCCGCCGCGCATTTTGCCACTGCACAGTATGACTATTACCGGGGCAGGAAACTGAAAGAAGCAATTCGTTGGCAGCAGGCCCATAAAAACCTTTCTACAGAAACCATCAACGGGTTTATCAGCCAATCGCAAACCAAAATAAGGCGGAGTTGGATAAGAAGAGGGGCAGCCGCAGCGGCGTGCCTTCTCTTATTTTTCCTGGTAAAACCCATCTATGATGATTTGCAAATGGAGTACAAATGCAAACACTCACAGTTGTACAATGATGCTTTGAAAGCATACGGGACAGATAGCAACGAAAAAATCACCCGTTTGCCTTTATCGGGTTTCATCGTCGATCAACTGGACTATTGCAACTGTTTTCCCAATCTTGACTCTGTAGATTTAACCGGGACGTTTGACATCAAAATTCTTCCCTCATATCCAGCTCTACAAACAATACATTACCTGGGGTTACATGGAAATGATTCGCTTTTTAGCGACAGCTACATCAGTGCACTGAAGGAGTTGAAGAACCTGACCACTCTGGATTTGAGTGGTAACAATATTACAAACATCGATTCACTGAAGGAGTTGAAGAACCTGACCACTCTGGATTTGAGTGGTAACAATCTTACAAACATCGATTCGCTGAAGAAGTTGAAGAACCTGACTACACTGAATTTGAGTGATAACAATCTAACAAACATCGAGTGCGCTGAAGGAGTTGAAGAACCTGACCACTCTGGATTTGAGTTATAATAAAAATCTTACAGACATCAGTGCACTAAAGGAGTTGAACAACCTGACCACTCTGTATTTGAGAGGTAACAATCTTACAAACATCGATTCACTGAAGGAGTTGAACAACCTGACCACTCTGTATTTGAGTCGTATCAATATTTCAAACATCGATTCGCTGAAGGAGTTGAAGAACCTGACCACTCTGGATTTGAGTGTTAACAATATTACAAACATCAATTCGCTGAAGGAGTTGCATAAGCTGACCACTCTGGATTTGAGAGGTAACAATATTACAAACATCGATTCGCTGAAGGAGTTGCATAAGCTGACCACTCTGGATTTGAGTTATAATAAAAATCTAACAGACCTCAGTGCACTGAAGGAGTTGAACAACCTGAAAACACTGGATTTGAGAGGAATTCCCAATGCATTCAAACTCACCGGGTATGAAGAACTCACGCACAAAAAAGGATTGAAAATTAGTTTAGATTTTTGATTGCGCGATGTCAGCAACAAACAAAGCTTCAAAAGAGTAGCGGCAAAGCAACACGATGCTGGTCTTGCCTTATTTACGGCTTCGTTTATTAAGTTTTTTTGGGTTGTACATTTGGTTGTGGATACATCTTTCCTGCAATGTTCTTCTTGTAGATGTATCATGACATCCATCACTTCGCCCATTATCACCTGTTGCAAGATCGTTTCTTTACGGGTTTGTTTCCTTTTTTAAAGTTGATGTGCGGTAGCTGCGGAAAACATTGTAGTCTCCTTTTGCCCTTGCAGAACCGAATTCGCCGTTATGGCTTCGCAATAAAATCACCGATCACAGCGAGGTACTTGTCAAAACCCATGGTGTTGGGAACATTGCTGTGACCCGCACCGGGAATGCGGTGCGCTTCCTTGTACATGCCGTTGTAATTGGCATACACCAGTTCGCCGGTGGTAGCAATGTTCAGATAATCATCATCAGTGCCATGCAGCCAGCAAAAGGGCTGCTGTACATTCCTGATTTCTTCGGCATTGTTAATCTGCAGGTCTGTTACGAATGTAGCCGGCAAATCAAGTCCCGTCGCATCCTGCACCAGCACCTGTGCCGATGCGAAAGGCGCTTCCAGCACCAGTTTGGCAGGCGTCATGCTGCGCGGCTCGGCAGTCAGCTTTGTTGCCGGTGCGCTGCCCATGCTAAAGCCATACATCACCAGCCTGTCGTTGGTGAGTCCTTCCATCTTCAACCATTGCAGGGCAGCATCTGCATCGGCGTACAAGCCTTCTTCGCCGGGTACGCCTTCACTCCTGCCATACCCCCGGTAATCAATCATCAACACCCCATAGTGGTTTTTGCCATTGGTGTTGGCCAACAGGGCGCCCGCGGGTAATAAAAATCCATGTTGTCCTTATTGCCGTGGCAATACAGGATGACGGTATCTATGGCAATTCGGCTGATGTCACCGATATACAAGGCATAAATGGTGGTGGAAGACGTTTCGCCCGGTGCTTTTGACTCCAGTGTAAACAGATGCAATAAACTATCCGGTATTTCATAAGCCGCATCGAGCTTGAAATCTACTTCGCCGGTATAGCTGGCAAGGAGTACGAATTCAGTTTGGTGGCATTGAACAAGTTATCATCCAGGCGGCAGCCTGCCATGCGCAACAGGAGAATGAATATGGCGATGATGAGTTTTTCATATTATTTGAATTTCCGGGTGTAACCAACATAAATTCCTGCCGCACCATTTTGTCCCAATGGTGTTTTGTATTCCGCTACCGTTTTTTGGCTTGGCAGATTGGCGGCTACAATTTTAAGTTCTACATGAATGCTCCATTTTTTTCGTATAAAGTATTCGCCGATCATGGGCGACAACAGCCAGTGATGATCCTGCTTTTGATCGGATGCCTTGGTAGAAGACAATTCAAACCAGTTGGATAAGCCGGCATAAAAAAAGTTTCGCCCCTTGTTATACTCCCAATAAGCATTGACATCCAGTTGCGGATAAAATTTGCTCGCCTCTTTATTGCGATAAATAACATTGGCAACGGGTGTAATGCTGATGCCCGGAAATCCGCGCTGCTGCGCTACGATGCGTTTCACCACGCCGGCTTCTACCTGTGCATTGCCATAGAATGCGGAAGTAAGATTGACACCGCCAAAAAGGTAAGGCTGCTGTCAATCCCATAGCCATACGTTGCCGACAGCAAAGGCAACGGTACGGGTAGGTTGCTGTACGTAATCACGGGTCCGCCGACGGCTACGTTAATTGCCTGCTCGCCTTTTGCCAGTGGCTTTACAAAGCGGGATGGCGCACAGGAAGTGCAATACACAGACAAGAGCAAAAGAGCAATGGCATGCCATACAAGATTTGTCTTCATAACAATTTCAGTTTGTTGAGCTCCGTTTGTTTCTTCTTTTACAATCATTCGTTGGTGTTGTTTGATGTCAGCGGTTGTCAATCATGGGTGTGGGATTAGTTGAGCGTTTTATCGCAGCCTGCCCCGTTGCTGGCTTTCTGCCTGTTGGATTGCATTTGCAATACCAACACTCTCAACCAGTTGCCGGTAATCAAATACTATATCGGTGTGAAAACAGGCGCCGTAACTTCTATCTCATAAACATCCGCAAAAACCATTCTTTTCATCCGGCTGATCGTGAAGTCTTCTGCTTTGGGCAACCCATCGCTGCCGAAAGGATTGATGGATTCATACTCAAAAATTTTAACCCGGTATGAGTTAACAACAAACATAAGTGGTAATGAAAATACATGCGCATATTCAAAAGCAAGGTTGTCTTTTATATCCTCGCCTGACAAAGTATGGGTGATACGGATGCTGTCCTTTTCATCCAATGTCAGTATCACATCATTCGATTTGCCATTGGTTTCATTCGCCAGTTCCAGTACAAATTCAATGTGGGTAGAAAAATTTGGTGTCGCATGGGAAACAAATCCTGCGATAGCTACCCACACTTCTCCATTCCCTGTTTTAACGGCAGTGCGCCTGGCAGGTGGAACCTGTATGTAGTCGGCTTTTACGATCTTGGAAAGGCAACAATCTTCTCCATTGTTTGTTCGGACAGCGTGTTGCTGATAAGCCGCCAATGCCAGCCTTACAAAGGGGAAATAAGATAAAAAGAATGTCTTGGGATCGTAGTTGAACCGGATGTCTGCATAGTAGAGTTGTTTTGACTTGTCGTAATGCACATCGTACGCGGCAATGTTCACTTTGGGGCTTCCGGGCATTTCAATGGAGAGGTTCTCTTCTGCATACAAAGTGCCGTCCTTGGTGGTATCGGCAACAGCAAAATGGGCGGTTGTGGGAAATACGCCGCCGGCTCCCGGTACCAACTTCGTTGGATCGTTGCCCCAGGTAGTGAAAATAGACTCCAGCAATTGATAAACAGGATTGTGATCTGCTGATTTTGGTTCAAAGGGTTCTTTCAATAATATCACAGCCAGCTTTTCGCCTTCGCCGCTGCAGTACCAGGGTCTTTTGAGATATACCCGCAGGTTGCCGATTCTCGTTCTGCTTTTCAAATGTCCATCACCGGTTTCTGTCGCATCCATCCATTGAAAGGTAGGTATCACATAGGCAACCTGTGGTGCCGGTGGTCTTGTGCTGCTAAGAATGTTTACTCTTTTCCGGTTGCTATCGCGGGTAATGTTGAAGGCATCAGCTTTGTCCGCATTGAGTGCCGTGTTTTTGGAATTGATGAGTTGAAAAAAATATTCCTTGTACCGGGTGGAAGCAACTATGCGATAATTAATCCAACGGTGTTTTGTATCATTGAAATGGTGTCGGATGGCTGCTTTTTTAGAGATCTTGTTTGTTATTTTTTGCAAGGGCGTTTTGATTCTTACATCGTCCGATACTTCTCCAAATACACAACTGTAATCGTTGTATCCGGTGGCACCATGATATACGGTAGCTGTTTGATGAATCCATTCAAAACCATTTTCCAAAGCTGTGCTGCCCGTGTCAATGGGATCTTGCCACGATGCCTGTACCTCAATGAGACCGGTAGAGGCAGCATGTATGTCTGCATTGAGGTTGAGGATGGCAAATGTGTTTTCAAAAGCTCTTTGTGAAGCAATATAATTGAGGTAGGGCAATAAGGGTAAAGAAACTGTTTTTTGTTTATTGGGCAAACCAATTTCCTTACCCAGGATGCCGGATGGCAACGGTTGGGAAACAGGCTTACTTTGGTTGTTTTTATTCGTGGTTGAAAGGGTTTCAATCATTGAAAAATTCTGAATCTTCGTTAGTGGTTGCTGTACGGCATGAACAAACGTAATGGTACGCCAGGGCGAGAACAACCAGTGCTGACCTTTTACAATGTTTTGACCAATGGCATCCGTCAAAGTATTCATACCCATCATATCAAGAATACCCGAAAGATTTTTGATATCCGCCGGCCGCCAGAAACAGGCATAGTTGAGCCTGAGCAGATACCCTTTTGGCAAGTACACGGTTAACGTGCGTTCCTTGTTGATATTTTTCCAATCAAGTTTGAACGCAACACCTTCCTGCAATACAACTTTGAACATTTTGGGATGCATCCACGTGTTGTAATCCATCGTCGCATTGACAACATCCTCTGGTTTGTTGGTCACATCGCTGTCATCAAGATAAAAGCTGATTCGCTTTTCCAATGCTTGTTTTTGGGAACCGGGGAAATGGTTCACATCCAACGCCGATACATAAAAGGAGACACCTGCCGCCATGGGGTCTGCCAGGTATTCAACAGTAGCGATATTATCGGTGGCTGCCTGGTCTTTCGCTGCCAGCTGACTAAATATTGCACTTGCCGATTCCTTCGCGCCGGTAGCGGGTAAAACCAATTGCATTGTCCAGCATGCGATGGTTGATAGCGGTGTTTACGGCGGCACGCGGCGGCTTTACATACCGGTGGCAGGTATTTTTATAAGGCGTTGCGATACCGGGATTTGTTTGCGCAACGTTGTTGGTGTATTCGGTGGCAGGTACATCTTCATTGCTGCAGATCACCAGCACTTCTGCCGATTCGCCATCGCTGTAACTTTCAGTTTTCAGCAACGCCGGCACATCAACAGGTTCGTAGCGACGGTAACAGATGTTGCTGACGACCGCATCGTTTTTATCTTCCGGCCCGGCATCGTAAGGCACACTATTGCCTGCCATATCAACCGTGCGAAGCTTTAGTTTGTAGCGTTGACCAAAGCGCAATTTGGGCAAGGTGCCTTTTGACAGTACCGGAAATACATTCAGTTTGAAAGGCACATCAAGCGGTGTTATGTATTTGGCAACATCGGCTGCTTTATCGTTGATGTCCTCTACTTCTTTACCCGGAGACAAACGAGGCTCATTCAATGCAAGTCCTGGCAGGGGAACCGCGAGGCTCCAGCCCTCCCAGCGTGCGATGACTTCACTCAGCTTCATGTGTGGCACCGGAACCGCCTTTGCATCATCATTTGCAGGGGTGGTTCTGTTATATTCAGATCTGTAGATGTAGTTAACTGAATAAATCCTTCATCCTTGCCAATGTTTCCGATGACTACGTTTTTTTGGCTCACCGCATCAATGTAAGAATATTTGTTTTCGTGGAAATGAAGGCTGTGCCAGTCATCTGCCTTGTCATCATTGGCTACATCCATGCGGTAACCAATGATGACGTCATCGGCATACAATACCGGCTCTGACAAATCATTGCTGTTTGTATTGGTTGTACCGGAAGTATAACTCACATTTTTACCCGCAGCCTTGCTGATACCGGAAGGAATATCGCTGTTGCCGGCCAACGCCGCTACCAGGAAATTCGTTCTTTTGAAACGATCACTGAGGTAATTGGCCAATCCGTTTTTTGCAATGGCAATGCCCGCACTCCTGATGGTAGGCAGACCTTCTCTTCTTTCCTGCAATTCATTCACATGTACCTTCAACAATTCTGCTGCGGGTTCGGTTGAAGAGTCGGGAGTATTTCTCAAATAAAAATTCTTCTGTCTTTCTGCTTTCAGTTGCAAGGCATCGATGTGCGACACCAATTTGATGGCGGCACCATCGGTATCTATCTGAAAGATGGTAAAAGCGTTGTTGTTGATTTTTACATGCCCTTTGGCATAGAAACTTTCAGGCTTCGCTTTGGTATAAAATCCTTGCTTGGTAAGTTCGTAAGCTGTTGGGGGACAATTGATTTCGGTTTGAACGAAAGGTTCCGAAAAATCAAGGCTTTCCGGGAATACGCGGATCGTACCGGAGGGAGGGAAAAGGGTTGACGGGATTTCAAAATCAATCACCAGCCCCAGGCGGCGCAGGAGTGCCGGATGATTGGACAATACCGATAGAATGTCGTGAAATTCGAAATTGGGTTTTGCAATGTCCGGGCTATCTTTCACCGGGCGCACATGGTACATCCCATGAAAATTGCACAGTTGCCCAAAGGCAATTCCCGGCTTCATCTCCTCATCAAAAGGAATAAAAGTTTGCTGTTGAAACTGCTGTCTGATCGTGTTGCCAACAGACGAACTGACCAATACACTTTGGAAATTTTCTTTCCCGGTTTCCACCCAGGTGAGTTTGTAATTGGAGACGTCTGTAAACAAATGGCTGTCTTTGCCCGTGGTATAAAAGTCTTTGCCAGGCAGGTCGTTTGCATACTGTTTGCCCGTGGTTTCCACAATGGTCTTGATATGATCTGCAATCAGCTTAACCGGGTAGGAATAAATCGGCGTTTGGGTGTTGTCTTCCACTACAAAATCATTCACGTTGATTTCTTTTGTAAACAACCGATCCCAGAGCAATGGGTCAGCATCCATCATAAAGAACGGGGCTCCCGGCGGGGCGGCGTTCTTAGGGTGTGCCATCACCGGTGGCTGGCTGTTCACCTGTATCTGAAAACCAGCCTTGCCGATGAGACTATGCCAGTGAAGCAGGTCCTGCACATCACTGAGCGTAGTGCCTTTTTTGATACCGGTTAGCTGCAGGCTGATGGCGATGGAAAATTTAGCCCATTTCGTTTCGGGATTGATACCGTTGGGCAGGGCAGTCACAATTATTTTCTGTTTCATACAGGCGTGTATAAATAGTGGATGATGTTTCAGGCAACAAATGCATCGCAGTAGGTTTGCCAGCTATCTAAGGTGTAGGTATCCTCAAAGTTGGGGTCGCTGCCGTCTCCTGAAAAAGTGCGGGAGGTATGCACACGAACAGATTTACTAAAAAATGCCACGTGTACTTTGATGCTCACTTCTGCCTCGCCATACGCTTTGTTACCAGCAATGAGATACGTAAATGCCATGTACAATTCGATAGCAGCCGTTATCAGCCCGATGATACACAAAGCACCATTGATACGCAGATAGCCGGTCAAGCGGGTAGAATTGTTGTTGCTGTCAATGGCTTCCATTTTGAAATAAATGCCAGCCATGATGGTGGCGGCACCGCTTGCAACGCCAAGATTGAGCGATGCAGAGGCACCAAATTCCAAAGCGGCATCTATCTGCCGCAAGCCATGCAGGTCTACTTCAAACCCAACATAGCCACCACCGCCCAACAGGGAGACCGTTAAGGTAAAAGGCTGCTGCTTTTCGCAAAAACGGAAGCCCATCATCATGGGCGCCCCGGTAAAAGGCAGGTTTACATCGGCACCCAACGACAGGTTCGATAAGGTAAATGCACCTACCTGTACGCTGGGAATGGCGGTCGTATAGCCGCATTTTACACCGGTATCAGACACATCAAGATAAGGCGGATCGGAAAATCCACCGGACTCTATCAAGGGCAGAAAGGCATTGAGAAACCGGAGCGGGCCACCAAAGGTGATAGCCTGATTTTCCATCTGTACATTGATGTCTGCACTCTTGCCCGGCGATGTCGTAAATTCTACTTTTTCAAAATGAACGGTGATCAAATAAACGTTTGGATCAAAGCCTAACGTTCCAAGATTCATTATCGCTACACCAAAAGCCCCCATGGTAGCGATGGTGGAAAATTGCGGTGCTGTTAGTTTTTCCTTGGGTTGAATTTTCTTAGCAATGATGGTTGTGGTAACCGAAAGATTTTTATCTACCGGCTCAAAGCTTACAAAATCGTTACTCCATTTCCTGGTGGATGAGGTAAGGTTATAAATTGTTGAAATGTCGTCTTCTGTTTCTGTTGTAATCAGTTGGGGCAGCTGGTTGCTGTCAAGCGTTTCAAGTACATCGCTCAGTTTAAATACACCGAACAATACAGGCGTCAGGTAATCGGGTGCATCCGGAACCTGGAAATATGCGGTGGGATCCAATTGATAAGTTGATCCATCGCCCACCTTTAAAAGGTTGCCGCCAACAGCGCCGGCTGTTTTGGACAACGCGGTCATCCTGAAATTCGGAACCGCAAATCCACCGGTTTTATCCGCCTGGCTGTTGAATTGAACAGCCTGCGGAACACTCAACCGTGCAAAAATACCAGCATCACTATTGTCGTCTACCATCCACACGTTTGTTTTTATTTCATTGCCGGTCAGCCGCTGGTAAGAAGGTTCTGTGATTTCGGTTTCTCCCAATACCGGTAAAAAACCTTGTGGCTCATCGGTATGGTCATACAGATCAGTGTTCAATAAATTTACCAGTGTAAACCCACCGTTGTAGGCAGGAAAAGCAGTATTGAAAGAGTCCTTTTCTGCCGGTGCCAACGAAAGTTTCTGTCCCTTGAAATTGGTGCTGAACAAATGTTCCTTGCATGCTTCTATGGAATTTTTCGCAGGGCTTTGGATAAACACCAGGGGCATTTGAAAATCGACAATGTTTCCATTCCAGTCTTCGGCTGAGATGTCAAATAAAATATCTTTCCCATTGCTGCGCAGTGCAAAAGCATCGGTGCCTGGTTGTATGGGTTCAAGCGGCAAGTCAAGCAAATGCGTACTCGTAGTAAGCAACTCTACCTGGTTGAAACAAAACTGCATGAAATTGCCGTTGCGGTCGCGATAGTTGTAATACTTGACTGGCTCGGTTATCACAACGATTTGCCTTCTAAAATTAATTGCCGTTAGTGTTTCGGGATGAGGCTTTCTTTCGGTAATGGTTATTTTGGACGCTTTGTGCCCAAAAGGCATGATGTAACCGGTTTCTACAATTTCTACATAGTGCTCCCTGCCCAGTGTTTGGATATGCCGCCATTTCAGCAATCCCAATCTTTGCCCGTTATCCTTTGTCTCAGGATCTGCCTTATCCAAACTACTTTGGTCTATCGTAAATAGACTATCCAGGTAACCACCCATGGCCGTTAGGAAAAGTTTGTTTGCCACTACCGGCTTCGGGGTAAAGTTGGGAATGGCAAAGTTGCTTGTTTCGTGCACCAATGCATGACGCTGCCGGCTGTTCATGGAGGCATTCACTTCTGCCGCAGCAGGAATGTTACGAAAATCCTTGTGCACCCCATATCCCCACAAGACGCGGAACAAGCGCTCACCGGCAGTAAAGCCGCCATCGTCAATGTGATCGGTATGTCTTGTGCTGACAGGCACCCCCATGTGGGTATGCCACAATTCGTAGATCCGGTTGTTTGTCATACGGCCCCTGAATGACAATGCAAGGGTATGTTTCCAGCGCGCATACGATAACGGAGAAACCAACAACAGGCAAGGCAGTTCAATAGAGGTTTCCCATTCTGCCGGCGCCGACATCGTTTGATCAATGAGGTTAATGATTCCATCTGGCAAACCTTTAGCTAAAGAATTTTCTTTGATTGTAATACCCGGCTGAAAAATACTTTGTTGGATATTGAACCTTGCATCTTTTGAAAGCGGGGCATTTTTCAGGATGGCAAAAGCGCTGGCAGGTTTGCCCTTGCCGGAAGGAATTGAAGGAAAGTTATTGTTGGTTTTGTTGGTCAACAGAAAGGTATCCAACCCTTTTTTTGGGAATTGGTGGCGCTTTTTGCCCTGTCATTCACCACCAGTTTAAATTGTTCCCAGTTCAGCAGTTCCTTAACGTCAAGGGATAATTGTTTTGCTGAAATGGCGAACACCAACCGGCTGTTGCCGCTACACATCATTCTGGCAGGCATTGCAGGCAGAGTCTTGCTGTTGTCATCTTCCTTTCCGCATTCCTCGAATATACTTTGCGGCTCAAAAACAACCATCATCAATGCAGGATCAGCTTTTTTAACCAGTATTTTCTGCTTTGCCTTACCCGTTTGTATGTCCTGCAATTCGAAATTTTTAAACCGCAATTCGATCGAAAGCATATCCTCTGGACGCAATAGTTTTATTGTGATGATTTCAGGTCTTGTTTTCGAAGTAGTTACATCCTGGATATGGCCAACTATAGTATCCTGAACCAGATGATCTGTAACAGGTTTTGCTGCAGCGCTGCTGACAGTCGTCTCTTTCTGGACATTTTTGTGTTTACCCGGCGTTTTGTTTTTCTCCTTACTCATAGATTATCCATTTGAAAGTTCAGCGATCAGCGATGTTTTATCCTGGCAAAAAACTCAAATTCATGTTGCATGTTGATACACTTTGTAAACCTGTACAAGGATTGATCATACACTCATCCAGGCATTGTAAGGCAAGGTCATCTGAGGCGCTGCAATAGCCGTGATGGCAACGCCTCAGTGGGAAAATGGCTTTTCAAAACCAACGTTGATGACCTGCGCAACAGAGGATGAAAAACAGTTGGGGTACATTATTCATAAAGGGTAAATTGATTTCATTGCAATCCTCCGGTAAACAAATTATATATTGTTGTGTTGTCTGCGTGAATGCAACATCAAGCCGGCAACGCTAATTCCAGTTGACCTGACCGTAAAAAAGGGTTTAGGCGTTGCTTATCTCTCAATTTTCTTTACCAGTACATTCCGACCACTTTGTATGCGCACAGAACAGTTTTCAACCTGGAATCGGGCAATATGGATCGTATTTTTTCCCTGCTTCAATTCATACCGCATCAAGGTTTCGCCGCTGTTGCTAATGATGGTTGCCGTCGGTTTTTCTGCTCCTTCTATAGCTTCTATTTGTATGATTATGTGATCATCTTCCTGGTATAAATGAATGTCATTTGCCACTGCGGGTTGATTAATTGCCGTATAAACATACAACGATAACAAGCCTGTTGTCAACGGGCAGTTAGTAAGTGGCACCAGCTCCTTAGTAAATGGCATTCCCGATCGTCAAAGCGTGTGCAGGCGTTGCAGCACTTCCTGCTTTTTGCGGCGCGATATTTCTATGGCATCATTGCCCTGCATGATCACATAACCGCCGTCCTGGTTCTTATAGCCAATCACATGCTCCAGGTTGATGAGGTGCGAATGATGGATGCGCAGAAAATTGTGCGCCGCCAGTTGGTCTTCAAACTCTTTGAGGGTTTTGGCAACCAGTATTTTGATACGCGATGTAAAATAAACCGTGCTGTAATTGCTGTTGGATTCAATACGGACAATTTCGCTGACCGGTACAAACTGCACGGTATTGTCAGAAGGAATAGCGATTTTTTTGGTCGTCCCATTGGCTTTCATTTGCCGGAGAAACGAAGTAACCAATTCGCTGCCCTGCTGCTGCTGGCGGCTGATGCATTTTTGGATAGCGGCAGACAGTTCATCGAGGCTTACGGGTTTCAACAAATAATCCAGTGCATTGAGCTTGATTGCCTGCAAGGCATAGTGCTGGTGCGCCGTGGTAAAGATGACCTGGAAACGGATATCGGGTAAAGATTGCAAAAGCTCGATCCCGGTGATGTGGGGCATTTCCACATCGAGGAAAACAAGGTCGGGGTTCAGCTGCGCAATCAGCGTTGCGGCTTCTTTTGAATGCGCCGTACAGCCGGCAATGCTGATGGTATCTGCAAACTTTTTTTGCAGCATCAGTTGCAGCGTTTCTATGCAAGGCATTTCATCGTCAATGATTATACACTTCAGCATCTTATAGTTTTATGAAATTGTTGAGCGGCAGGTGGATGGTTACCCGCGTGCCGGATGCACCGTTGTTTTCCGCCATAACATCTTCCACCACTACCTCACCCGACTGCCCGTTGGCTTCAGTCATTACGATGCGCTGGCGGGTGAGCTGCATGCCATACGACACTCTTTTGCTTTCGTTGTTTGCAATGCCGTTTCCGTTTGCGCTGCGCCCAATGCCATTGTCTTCTATCGTGCAGGTAATAGTAGACCTTGTACCCGGCATCACGGCAATGCGCAGTTCGCCATGCCCATCTTTTGGCAGCAGACCATGCCAGATGGCATTTTCTACGTAAGGCTGCAGGATGAGGGGTGGCACCAATATGGTCGCAACGTCAAGGTGCTCACTAACATGTACCTGGTAATTGAATTTGTTGTTGCTGCGGCGGTGCTCGAGCTCAATGTACAATACCAGCGCGTTCAGCTCCTGTTCCAGTGTTATCCATTTTTGCATCGAATTATCCAGGGTCATACGCATGAGGCGCGAAAATTTACTGAGGTATTCAGCCGTGTCTTCCTGCTTGTTTTCCCAAATGTATTTTTGAATGGAATTGAGGGAATTGAAGATGAAATGCGGGTTCATCTGGCTGCGCATTGTTTTCAGTTCCAGTTCCAGCAATTCCCGTTCATGTTCCCGTTTCCTGTTTTCTTCATTTCGGATGTGTTGTATTCTTTTTTGAACCATGACATACAACAATACAACAACCATCAAAGCGACTGCGATTTCAAACCAGGCTGTTTGCCAGAAGGCAGCTTTGATATACATCCGGAATATGGCAGGCTGGCTCCACAGACCATTGCTGTTGGCAGCTTTCACTTCAAACACGTAATCGCCGCCCGGCAGGTTGGTATAGGTAGCTGTTTTTTTATTCCCCGAAAAAATCCAGTCTTTGTCAAAGCCCTTTAACCGGTAGGCATATTGCACTTTATCGGGATAATTGAATTCAAATGCATTAAAGTCGAACGAAACGAAATTTTGCTGATACGTCAGGTTGAAGCGTTGTTGCTTAACCTGTTTTGGATCAAACAGCACCGGCTGTTCAAAGATTCTGAAATCGGTGATGACTACCTGTGGCAGGCTGTTGTTTTTTTCCACCGTATAAGGATTGATGTAGGAAAATTTGTTGCGCCATTTGAACACGATGTTGTTGTCAATCAAATCTACCCAGGTATTGGAAAAACTGCGCGGCAAGCCATCGGCAACGGTAAAGGTTTCGTGGTGTTTGGTTGCAAGATTGTAATGCACCAGCCCGTAATACGTGGAAATCCAGAGGTTGTGCAGGCTGTCTGCCATTACATCCCAGCTATTGTTGAGATCTACTTCGCCATCTGATGCAAGTTTGCTGTACCGGTAAGTTTTGGTATTGAAAAAAGTAATGCCGGCACTCGCAGCCAGGGCAATGGTATCGCCCAAAAAAGCAAGCCCGTTGTTGCGGTTGAAACCATTGACATCCCCGTCCCGGAAAAGATAAAGCCAATGCCGGTTGTTATTGAGATTGTATTTCAACAACCCTTTGTAACCGGCACACCACAACATCCCTTCTTTGTCACAAGCCATATCAGCGAGATTGAAGCTGTTGTAATCCATTCCTTCATCTACACCAGTGTACAATATCCTGTACTGTTTTGATTTGGCGAGGTAAGCGATCAACCCGGTTGTCGTCGCCATCAGCACCGTGTCGTGCAGGCACATGATTTTATTGATGACTGTCTCGTATCCAAACGGGTGTTCGGTTGGCAGGGGCGGGTATTGCGTAAAAGCATGAGATTGTTTGTTATACCGGTACAAGGTATTGACCGATCCAATCCAGATATTACCACTGCCATCATCGCAAAGTGCATTGGCATTGGAAGCATTCAAAGGTCCCCAACGGGGTATGTATGTTGCCGTATGCTTTTGTGCCCAATTGTATTGTATTAAGCCATAATTGGTTCCCATCCAAACCATCTCTTTGTCCGCCTTGTCCTTCTCCAGCACAATGATGCGTGCATACTGCCGGTCCAGTTCATTCAGGACGCGGCTTTTGAAATTTTGATTGTCCACATTCAACAGCGTCAAGCCAATGCCTTGCGTTATCCATAGGTGATTGTCTTTATCGACATACAAGCTGCGGGGTATATTGGATGAGATGGAGTTGGGATTGTTTGTATCGGGCAAATAGGAAGCAACAACCTGTCGTTGACGGGAATTGTACGTAATCAATCCGTGCGATTCGGTAGCCATCCATACAATGCTGTCGCCGGTGTAAGCAGGTAAATATTGCAGGGGATGATTCCAAACAGATAAAATCACCTGCTGCAAACCGGGCAACTCTTCATACACAAGATTACCTTGTTGATCCGTTGGATGTTGAGGGTCAATTTCTACCAGCCGACCGTTGCTGGCAAGCCACAATTTGTGCTGCTTTGTAAAGAAAACATTTCCCAACCTTGCGAAAGCATTGCCTTCATATACCGGGTACTTTGTCACCGCATCAAGGGCAGGATTGTAAACGAGCAGGCTGCCGCCATTCAGGCTGATCCAGATGTTGCCCCGGTTGTCGATGGCGGCTTTGGCGGGATAAGGACACTTTTTGAGCGAAGTTTTGCTGACGGTTTTGTTGGTGGTGTTGATTCGGTACAAACCTTGCTGGCTGCAAAACCAGATTGTTTCCTGGTCATCATAGACCACGGCATAATTGGAGGTAACATTTTTATCTGTACTGAGGATGACATACACAAATCCATTAATTGCACTGTTGTAATAACACAGACCGCCGGATACCAACCAAACCGTTCCTTGTTGATCCACCATCAGGTCGTTGGTATTATCGCTGCGCAGTGCATGCGGATCTTTGTCGTCTCTCCGGTACGATTTCAACTGGTAGCCATCAAAACGCGCCACACCATTTCCGGTGAGCCACAGATAGCCAAGGCTGTCACGCACCACGCTGTTCCTGTTTTCGATACCATTGATGTTGTCGTAATTTTTAAATTTCAGGTCCGGTGGCTGGGCATATGATTTCAATTGCAGCAACAGGCAACACAGTGATACCAATACACGATAGTAAATCCGGGGAGGCATTGTTGTAGGTTAAAACTTAGATGGGCTTTACCCTGTTAAGGTAAGAGAAAGAATTGGATGCGTCTGAATGTTTTGTTTGATTTTTTTGTTTTGAATCAATAGCGGCTGCTGTTGGCTCCTCACGCTCCCACCGTTCAACATGCAGGTGCTACCCATCCTGTTTCCATTGGATAAACGGGCGTGGTGGCTGAATGGTGTGCGGTGCAGGCTGGCGGCAATAGCATCATCTGCATGTTTGTTGTATTGATCAGGAGATGATGATGCCAAATTCTAACGTGTCGTGCTATCAACAACTCAAAGCATATTTGATTTGAGCAAGTTTTTTACCATTTAAGAGATTGATCCAATGCAAAATTGACATGGAAGACAGCTTTGAAGCCAATCTAACTGCCAGACCTTCATAGAACTTTGCATAATTCCGTTTCAAATTTAGCTGATCGCACATTTGCGCAAAGAAGGTTTCCACCATTTGCCTTTTGGATTTAAACTTTTTGGGATGCTCTTTATAATCGTATTGGTTGTTTCTAAAAGGTACTTTCAAAGTTGCTTTATTCTGGTCAAACAAATCTGTTTGCGAGGTCCGGAGATGTAAGCTTTGTCGCCAAGAATTTTATTTTTGGAAGGCAAATCGGCTACCTCTTTCAGAAAATTAAGATCGTGTACATTTCCTTTTGTAATACCGATTTGTTGAACAACACCATTATCAAAAATTACCACATGCAACTTATAGCCAATGCACCAGCTTTTATTAACAGCACTCCATCCTTTTGCCGGTTCGGTATCAAATGGATGCTCAAAAGCTTTATAACTTTTTTCTCTTGCCAGCTTAATAACAGGTACAATGTCTACAATCATTGTCTGGCTTTGGTTTTCAAGTATTGACGATACGTGATGCTGTATTTGACCGATAAAAGACATCAATCTTTTTTTTCTGTTAAACCCGCTACGATCTGTCAGGCTGGGAAAGCCTGTGGCATAATCCTTTTCAATTTGATCCATAAAAGATTTTCAGAATGGATACCCGGGGCTTCCATGCAACAAGCCATGGATATATTTTCCAGATCATTCATTTTAGGTGCAACAGGATAAATACTGAAAGTTCTTTTTGTTATAGGTTACATCTTTAAAAAGCTCTTTACAAATGCCATAAAATTTACTGAAATTTGTTTTGATGTTGTGCATCTTGTTTGAGTGGTTTGGTCACTTACTTAGACAACTCATAACATCTTTTGCTTTATTGCTTTCTAACTATTTTATTTAATAGCACAACTCGTATATACATACTATTTTTTTCAGTTTTGCCCTGTCATTAAGCCTTTGAGCACAAAACTTTTTAGCAAATTATTTCAATGGCAATATAGACAGTTTAATGTCAGAGGCTACTAATTATTAATATGCCCAATCCTACCTTCATGCCTTTTAAAGCTACCCAACAGGGACACAATAGCCTTTCTATCAAAAGGAAAAGCATATAAGCTTGCAAACCATTACTTCACTGTAAGAGATAAGCATAAAATATTTGCTTATAAATTTCCGCAAATCGCCTAACACCATCATCTTTATTCATGGGGTAATAAGTAGTTCAGTTAACTATCTTAACACAGCTCGAATGCTGCAACAAGCGACACAGTCCGAAGTGTATGCAATAGATTTGAGAGGACATGGAAAGTCTTTTGATAAATCAGGAGACGTTGAATATATCAATCAGTATGCTGATGATGTGGCAGATATAATTAAGGCAATTCGACAAAAGAAACCCACCGGGAAAATTATCATCGCCGGGCATTCAATGGGAGGTGGCGTGGCTTTGATTTATGCAATGAATAATTACAAGGAAACGGTTGATGACTTTTTGTTTTTGGAACCATTGATTGGGCATAACTCCCCTGCTTTTCGCCAGGTCGATGTTGCAAATAAAGAATCAGACAAAGCATTAATGTTGCTGTGCCTGGAAGATAAGAGCCATGCAGAGATTGCCGAAATTCCGGGTATATCACCAGGCAATGTAGGTACGAAAGTGGGACGTATAAAAGACAAATTAAAACAGCTCTTTTCAAAACAAAACATCAAATAAAATGGACGACAATAAAATAAAAGAATTGTGGCAAGCCGCTAACGAAAAGCTGGAACAAAGCATTTTGGTCAACAAGAACAACACAAAGGATATGACTAACATGAAGGTGTAGTCTTTACTCTCATCAATGAAGCCGATAAAAATATTTGCAATCATTATAGGGCTTTTAAGGGTTGGGGCAGGCAGTATAATACTTATCAATCTGTGTATACATGCATTTAAAAGTGTAAGCCTGTTTTTTCTGATTTCTGCAGTCTTCAAATAATCATTACAACAATTGCACTTGTAACATATTTCTATCAGATAGCGCTTATTCACCAGGGAGATGTCAGTGAGCCCATCGTTCATACGCAACAAAAATTATCCAGATTAAAATCATTAACGCTTTGGATTGCCCCTGTTTTGTTTTTACAACTTCCATTATGGACAACTTTATATTTACTTTCCTCGTTATTTGTCTCTTTATTAATATTAAATATGAGAACAAATACAAAAAGTGGTTCAAACTAATCTTTGCCGGAAAGGAATGGGCACCAGTTATTAAGTCAATGGAACTTTACAAAAAAATTGAGAATTTTAAGGACGATAAAAAATAAAAAAGTCTAATTGCAAACGCAATACAAACATACTTTAGCAAGGGTCATGACTAACCAACTACTAAAAACACACAATGGAAAATGAATTTAAAAGAGCTTCAGGTTATAGCTTACTAATAGGTTCTGTATTAGCAACGCTTACAATGATGCTTCATCCGAGCGGTGGGGATATTGCCCACATAGTTCACCTTAAATCAATGCTTATTCAGTCGCATTCTATAGCAATATTTTGCTTGCCATTTATTGGTTTCGGCTTTTGGGGTTTGTCCAATCTACTACAAACGAAAAGCAAAGTTTCTATGCTTGGATTTTTTATTTTTTGCTTTGGACTTGTTGCCGCCATGATAGCAGCAACCATTAACGGACTAACGCTGCCCCTGTTTGCTTCTGATTATTCAAATGCCACAATTGATACTTCTACCATCAAAGCAATAATGGTTTATGGGAAATACATAAATATTTCAATGACAGGTATATTTATAGCTGCTACTTCTATTTCTATTGCACTATGGTCTGTAATAATTATCCGGACAACACAACTTACAAGATGGGTAGGGTATTTTGGCTTAGCAATAATAGCATTTGGGCTTTTGGGTGTTTTTTCAAACTTTAATTTTACAAACCTGTTTGGTTTTAGGATGTTTATTTTAGGCTTGGTTAGCTGGAAAGTTGTCGTTGCATTTACAATGCTTGCCAAAACCAGGAACAATTGAGATAATCGTTTGTTCCGATTACAAATTGAATAACTACTTTGATTGCATTACTAATGGTAACTAATTACTTGATTTAAATGGTCTATTCTAAACATCTTCAAGAACAGATGCAAGTCAGTGATATTACTGCTGCTGAAGTAAAATCAGTTATCAATTCACCTAATAGAGTAGACCTTATCGCATAAATAGGTGATGAGTAATTTTGGGGTATGGAGTTAAGTGACAAACAGTGGGAAAAGTTCAAAGATCTGGTGCCAGGTGGTGTTCGTAGAAGTGATGGTAAGGGTAGACCCTGGCGAGACAAGCGGGATGTACCGGAAGGCATATTGTGGATTGTCGGAACGGGAGCACCATGGAAAGACTTACCGGAACGCTATCCGCCTTACCAGGCTTGTCACCGTCGCTTACAACAGTGGGTAGAAAGTGGTGTCTTTGACAAGATCATGGAAGCTTTAACTCGAGACCTGTAGGAACGTGGAAAAAATAGACCTGAGTGAATGTTTTATAGACGGCACTTTTTCGCTGGCTAAAAAGGGGGTACTTGTAGGGAGGACAAAGAGAGGCAAAGGCACCAAGGTAATGGCAATTACAGACGCTGTGGTGTTCTTTTATCTGTCCCGGTCGAATCTGCAAGCCCTCATGAAGTCACCTTAGTAGAAAAGACGTTAGCAGAAAGATTCATTGTTCAACTGCCGACGAACTGATTGGAGTTGAAGCATACGATAGTGATGAGCTGGATGAGTGTTTGAGCGAGCAGGGTATAAAACTGATTGCGCCACATAAAACGAATCGGAAGATACCCAGAACACAGGATGGAAGGGAACTGGAGCGCTACAGAAGAAGTTGGAAAGTGGAGCGATATTTTCACTGGCTGTTCAACTATCGAAGTGTATTGTCAGGCAGGAATATAAAGCGCAGAACTTCAAAGCCATCTTGATGCTTGCCTCCATTAAGATCTTTTTAAAATCATTTCTTTATTTATGAGATACCTTTTAATACTTGTTTTAAGGTGTCTCCATTTGCAAGTTCTTCAGCATAATAATTCCTGCCGTCTTTCTTAGCCTGGCTAATGGCTTCATTTTCTGCATCCAAAGCATCCCAGCGCAAGGCAATACGTACTTCCTGTACTGCATCAAACGCTAGTTGCTGTACATGAAAACGATCTACTACGCGGTGTGCATGGGGGTAACAACGACGAATAACGGCATGTAACAGAGCTGCCATATCCACGCTGACTTCACCAACTTCCCTGCGCTTCTTTTCCGGTATCTGGTGCAATACAGTAATGATCCGGTCGGCCGTAGTGCCTTTGATCATTGCCACTAAAGCACCTTTTCTGCCTTTTGCTCCTTTGCTGGTAATAATGGTGTAGAGTTCTCCGTTGGAAAGTGCAGTCTCGTCAATACTCAATTCCTTAGTCAGGTTTTGTGCAAACAGAATGTGGTCTTTGCCCTGATGCTTTTCTTTGAACTGCTGATAGTCTGAAAAGTGATTACGGTATTGACGTTGAAGTTTTTTGCCATTAAGATCAAATAGCGATGCCAACGTCTGGGTTGAGACAGGTGTATTAGCTAAGGATCTGTTTTAAAAAAGCGGCAAAATCTGCCGTCATTTTTGTGCCTTTTTGCACTATAGTCCAATCCCTTGTGATGATTGCTCCACTCTGCTGGTGCTCCCATCGCCGACGCTTGATACAAAGTAAAACCTTTGCCCTCGAATTGGAAAATCCTCGATAAGTACAGGAGGCAAAAATCCTTTTGAATGAAATGGCTGACCCTTGAACTGATCAGGCAACAAGTTCTTTTCTTCCAACTGTAAAGTCAGTTGCTCCCCTTTTTTATCAATTCCTTTTACCTCAAAATAATCTAATACGCCGTCAGGCAAAAAAGCCTTCAACAAATCCAGATAAACTCCTTCCAAAACCATTCATTTGATGAAACGCAAAATCAAACCAAATTTCTAAATCCCCCAAAAAATGTTCTTGATCCGGATGGGCTGGCTGCGTGTTGTTTCGAAACAAAAATCCCCGCAAACATTAGTATTTGCAGGGATTTGATGTGTTTTGTAATTCTACTAAGCGGACCGGACGGGACTCGAACCCGCGACCTCTGCCGTGACAGGGCAGCATTCTAACCAACTGAACTACCGATCCTTTAATTTTTATCCCTTTCGGGGGTGCAAATATAAGAGGAAACATTTTTTCTCTCCAAAACTTTTCTACCTTTATTTTTACCTTCTATTTATTATTCGTAAATAAAATATGCCGCAATAATCAAACAGACAGTTTTTGATTTTGAACAGCCGATAAAAGATTTGTACGAGCAGATTGACCAGACCCAAAAATTGGCTGCAAAAAATCCAAAAATCAATTATGAGAGTACCATTCACCAACTTGAAGAGTCCATTCTTGAGAAACGGAGTGAAATCACGAATCATCTTACGCCCTGGCAACGGGTGCAGCTTAGCCGCCACCCCGACCGCCCATATACCATGAAATATATTGATAAAATGATGACAAATTTTATCGAACTGCATGGCGACAGAAACGTAAAAGACGACAAAGCCATGGTGGGCGGTTTTGCACAACTCGATGGCGAAACGGTAATGATCATTGGTCACCAAAAAGGCGCCAATACAAAACTGCGTCAGCTCCGCAATTTCGGGATGGCCAATCCCGAAGGTTACCGCAAAGCCCTGCGCTTAATGAAGCTGGCTGAAAAGTTCAATAAGCCGGTCATCACCATGATCGATACGCCGGGTGCGTTTCCCGGTGCTGAAGCCGAAGAGCGCGGACAAGGCGAAGCCATTGCCCGCAACATTTATGAAATGATCCGGCTAAAAGTGCCGGTCATCTGTGTCATCATTGGCGAAGGCGCGAGCGGCGGTGCATTGGGCATTGGCGTGGGCGACAAGGTGCTGATGATGGAAAACACATGGTACACCGTGATTTCGCCCGAAAACTGCAGTTCTATCCTGTGGCGTAGCTGGGAGAAAAAAGAAGTGGCTGCCGAACAATTGAAACTGACTTCCAAAGACATGAAAAACTTTGGACTGGTAGATGAAATTGTACCCGAACCATTGGGAGGCGCACACTGGGATTACGACGATGCTGCCCGCATGCTGAAAGAATCGCTGCTCAAAGCATTGGACGAAATCAAACAGGTGCCACCGGACGAAAGAGTCGCAAACCGCATTGAGAAATTCAACAAAATGGGTTTCTGGGATGAATAAAAAAAGCCAGTGAGATTGCGTCTCACTGGCTTTCAACTTTTTACACTTGCGTGCTACTTTATTTGTTGACCCGCAGGGTGATGATGGAAAATCTGTCTCCGCTTCCTTTGCTCATCACGGTGATGTTGTAGTTGTTCGCCCCCATCAGCTTGCCGGTCACATACATGGTGCCTGCATTTTCGCGCTGCGAGGTTACGGTGCAGGAGCTGATGTTGTTGTCAGCAAAAAAACTCTTGACGGTAGCGGCCGCCTGCGCTTTGGGCACGCCTTTCATATCGTCAGAATTGGGTAATGTGATATCCACATTGCTGTCAAAATATTTCACAAGCTGATCGGCATTGCCTTGCTTGAGGGCGCTGACAATTTCATCTTTGCCAACCTGTAACACCGTAAAGGAAAACAAGGACAGACTCAATATTGCCAATAGTAAAAACTTGTTCATAATGGTTTCATTTACAGTTACCTGTTTTATAAAAATACGATAACTGGTTGAAGGTTAGATGTTAATTCAGTATATTGGTTACATTGCGTTCTCAAAATCTTTTAGTTTTAACAAATGGAAAAGAAAGTAATACTCATCATTATGGATGGCTGGGGATTGGGCAACATCAAATCTGCCGATGCCATACAGCATGCCAATGTTCCGTTTGTTTCCTCCTTGTACAGCAAATATCCCCATTCTACCCTCATCACCTGTGGCGAGAGTGTCGGGCTGCCGGATGGACAAATGGGCAACAGCGAAGTAGGTCACCTGAACCTGGGCGCAGGCCGCATCGTTTACCAGGAATTGCAGCGCATCAATGTTTCAATCCGTGAAGGAGACTTTTATAAAAACGAACAACTGCTGGCTTCTATCCGCACCGCCAAAAACAGCAACAAACCTTTGCACCTGCTGGGACTGGTAAGCGATGGCGGCGTGCATTCGCATACCACCCACCTCAAAGCCATCGTGACGTTGTGCGCCACCGAAGGCTTGCAGGACGTTTACATTCATGCCTTTACCGACGGACGCGATACCGACCCGAAAAGCGGGATTGGTTTTCTTTCCGACCTGCAAAGTCATCTTGATAAAACCGTGGGCAAAATTGCTACGGTCTGTGGCAGGTATTACGCGATGGACCGCGACAAACGCTGGGACCGTATCAAGCTGGCATATGATGCGATGGTGAATGCACAAGGCGAAACGGCTCCCGATGCCATCACTGCCATTAAACAGTCGTATGAAAAAGGCGTGACCGACGAATTTATTTTGCCCACCGTCATCACCGAAAACGGCAACCCGGTCGCTTCGCTGCAAGATGGCGACGTAGCCATTTGTTTTAATTTCCGAACCGACCGCTGCCGCGAAATCACGGAAGTGCTCACGCAGCAGGACATGCACGAGCAGAACATGCACAAACTGAACCTGCATTATACCACCATGACGGATTATGACAAAACATTCAGGCATGTGCACGTGGTATTTGAAAACGATAACCTATCCAATACGTTGGGTGAAGTGCTGATGAACATCACAAAAAGCAAATCCGCATTGCTGAAACCGAAAAATACCCGCACGTTTCTTTCTTTTTTAGCGGCGGGCGCGAAGTGCCGTTTGAAGGCGAAACCCGTCTCATGGTGCCCTCGCCCAAAGTTGCCACCTACGACCTCAAGCCAGAGATGAGCGCTGTGGAAATCACTGACAAATTACTGGTGGAAATTGAAAACGAAACCGCAGATTTTATCTGTCTCAACTTTGCCAACGCCGATATGGTAGGACATACCGGCGTGTTTGACGCTGTTATCAAGGCAGTAGAAACTGTTGACGCCTGTGTTCAACGAGTGGTAACAGCGGGTTTGCAACACGGTTATGCCACGCTGCTCACTGCCGACCATGGCAATGCCGATTACATGAAAAACGAAGACGGATCGCCCAATACTCAGCACTCTCTCAACCTCGTACCGCTGTTTTTCATCAGCAATGAATTTACCGGTCACCTGAGATCCGGCAAGCTGGGAGATATCGCGCCCACAGTTCTCAACATCATGGGCTTGCCCATTCCCAACGAAATGAAAGGAGAGATTCTGATCGAAGGATAATTCAGGTCATTTTATTACATCAATAACAACAACAGCAGAATAGCAAGGGAGCTAAAACGCCAATGCCTGTTCTGCTTTTTTATGTACCGAAACTTGCGTGCTGCGTACTCAGTTGACTTTGCGGATGCGTGCTTCTTCAAGGTCCAGTTCGTTTTCTTTGCGGCGCAACAATTCATCCGGGTACTCGTCGCTGTTGCGGAATTCTTCCAGTTGATTTCGCTGCACCGTAATCATTTCCAGCATCAGCACCCGCAATCGCTTTACATCCCGCTTGGTGTTCCTTCTTTCATGACTGTCGTTGATGTATAGCTCCGCTTTTTCCTTCATCCGCAGGTACCTTTCAAACAGCTTTTTGTACATGTCATTGCTTTCCACTTCCGATACATAATTCTCTTCCATGTGCGAAAGCACGGTTTGAGCCAATACCTGGTTGAGGATCAATGTTTTGGATGCGTTGTCGCCGTCTTCCGAGTCCAGTTTTAGTTTCCGGATCAGCATGGGCAGCGTCAATCCCTGCAGCACGAGGGTAAAAAGAATCACAACAAAAGTGATGAACAAAATAAGGTTGCGGTGCGGAAAGATTTCGTGGCTTGCCAGTTCCAGTGGAATGGTGAAGGCAGCTGCCAGCGATACTACGCCCCGCATCCCGCTCCAGGCCACGATAAAGACCGAATTAAAGCGGGGCGGCGGCTCGCGTTCCCGTATGGTTTTGCTAAACCATCGTGGCAGATAAGTAGCAGGATACACCCACAGCATCCGGATGATGATTGATGCGATGCTGATGAGGATGGCATACCCCGTAGCCACCCAGGGCGAATAACTCTCCATGCGTTGGATGATAAACGGTATCTGCAAGCCAATGAGAATGAAAACGGTGCCGTTGAGCAGAAAAACAATGGTGTTCCAGACACTCTGCAATTGCAACCTGGATTCGTAATTGAAGAAATGACTGGAATAATAGCTCAACAAAAGTCCCCCGCTCACCACTGCCAGCACACCGGAATATTCAAAATGCTCTGCAGCGAGGTACATGATGTAAGGAGTAATCAAAGAAATGGCAGTATCTATCACCGGGTCGGTGGGCAAAAAGCGGTGAATGAGGTAAATGATGGCCGCCACCAACAACCCGATGAAAATTCCCATTCCTGCCACCAAGAAAAACTCTACGCCCGCTTTCCACAACACGAACGGACCGCCCAGCAGCATAGCATTGAGCGCAAAACGGAACACGATGAGGCTAGAAGCATCGTTGATGAGGCTTTCGCCTTCCAGGATGGTCACCACGCGTCTTGGCACTTTCAGCTTGCTGATGATGCTCGTGGCGGCAACCGCATCGGGTGGAGAAATGATGCCCCCAAGCAAAAAACCCAATGCCAGCTGAAAATCGGGAATCATGGCATGTGTGAGTACCGCAATGATGCAGGAAGTGAAGATCACCAGCCCGATGGCCAGCAACCCAATTGAACGGCGTGACGCCCAGAAGTCGCGCCACGACGTATTCCACGCAGCGGAGTACAACAACGGTGGCAGAAATATAATGAACACAATATCCGGATCGAGGGAGATATTGGGAATGTTGGGTGATATACCAATGATCAAACCGGCAATCACCAAAAAAATGGGATAGGCAATGCCCAGTTTGTTGCTCAGCATCGACAACAGAGACACTGCGAGCAGTAACGACAATACAATGAGCAGATTTGTCTCCATATAGGTTCAATAAAAAGTGTTTGGATTCCCAAAATCCGAAAATAAGCCAAATAATGGCAATTTGCTCCCCACTCCATTCCGCCAGCTTCTCCCGGGAAACCGGAAATCCTTTTCTTCTCCGCATTTGTCCGTTTGCAAAATAAATTTTGGCCAACAACTTCATTCCGCCTTACATTCGCGCAGCAAATGTCAACACAGATTCACATCACAAAGCGCATCATTAAGCTTTTCCCAACGGGAAGGTAAATTCGCTTGTGTAGAAATAGAATAAGCAGAGAGCCTTCCCAACCGGGGAGGCTTTTTTGTTGTTGCAATTGCCAAACGTAATTTTAAACACACACAGAAAACAAACAACACAATGAAAGTAGCCGTTGTAGGTGCTACCGGGCTGGTAGGTACAAAAATGTTACAGGTATTGCAGGAACGTAATTTCCCGGTGACCGAACTGGTGCCGGTGGCATCGGAAAGATCGGCTGGTAAGGAAATCCTGTTCAAAGGAAAACCCTATACCGTAGTGACCATGACAGATGCCATTGCTGCAAAACCGGATGTGGCCCTATTTTCTGCCGGTGGCAGCACCTCGCTGGAATGGGCGCCCAAATTTGCCGAAGCGGGCATTACGGTCATTGACAATCATCAGTGCCTGGCGCATGGATGCCAGCAAAAAACTGGTGGTTCCGGAAGTGAACGCAGATGTGCTTACCGCCGAAGACAAAATCATCGCCAACCCCAACTGCTCTACCATCCAGATGGTCGTGGCGTTGCAACCGTTGCACAAAAAATATCACATCAAAAGAATTGTAGTCAGCACGTACCAGAGTGTGACCGGAACCGGCAAAAAAGCGGTGGACCAACTGTTCAACGAGCGCAAAGGCGTGGAAGGCGACATGGCATATAAATATCCGATAGACCTGAATGTGATTCCGCAGATCGATGTTTTTCTCGACAACGGCTACACCAAGGAAGAAATGAAAATGGTGAACGAAACCAAAAAGATCATGCAGGATGACAGCATCCGGGTGACGGCTACCACGGTGCGCATCCCCGTAATGGGCGGTCACAGCGAAAGCGTGAACGTGGAGTTTGACAACGATTTTGACCTGGATGAAGTAAAACAACTGCTGGCAGATGCACCGGGCGTGGTGGTTGCAGGATGATCACTGACAATGCGCACTATCCCATGCCCATGTGGGCGCACGAAAAAGACGAGGTGTTTGTAGGCAGGCTGCGCCGGGACGAAACCCAGCCCAATACGCTGAACATGTGGATAGTGAGCGACAACCTGCGCAAAGGTGCCGCTACCAATGCCGTGCAGATTGCAGAGTACCTGATGGGCAAAAACCTGCTGTAACGATAGACAGCAACCACTCCTATTATTTTAAGAACGGAATGAATACCTATCCATATCCGGAAAGCAGAAAAGGGCGATTGTGATACCATCGTCGCCCTGATCCGCGAATCTGCCTGTTTTCAACGAACTCCAGACAAGGTTTCAATCACGGCTGATCAACTAATGACATCGCAGGATGCATTCCGGGCGTGGGTAGCCGAAACGGCGGAAGGTGACATCATCGGGTTTGCCTCCTATTTTCCTGCCTTTTTTTCTGCTCGGGCAAAGCGATGTACCTCGACGACTTGTATGTGCAACTACCCAACCGGCGGAAGGGAATTGGCAAACAATTGCTGGCATCCGTCATCTCGCTGGCGACAGAAACGGGCTGTTACAAAGTGCGCTGGCAGGTATCGGGATGGAACCACGATGCCATCCGTTTTTATACAGCCATGGGCGCAGTGATTGATGCAACGGAACACAATTGCGACTTGTTGCTGTGATGATGAAAATGGATACCGTCAGCGGTAAAACATGATTTAGGGAGAGCCAATGAATCTGGAACGCGAACGCTTTCAGGAGAATTGACACCATTGAGAATTTTTGACTGGCGAAATGGTTTTATACTTTGCAAAATGCACTAACACTTTAAAGAACTGGGACAAAGTCTTTTTCAATATCCGTAGAGCCACCACCGCAAACTTTCTGGATAATGGGGTACAATGCAATTTACCTGTTTATAAAAATCATCCACAAACCGAAAATGAATCATCCAGAGCCTTCGCTGTTCATTTCCTTCAGAAATCATGTATAGAAAAATTCTGTTTCTTGATTCCATATAATGCACTGGACAACCCGAAAAATAACAGATGAATGCCTGCAACAATACATTGGTTTTGAGTTGTTATCCCTTTGGTTTTTGCGTTTCTTTCGTATCGATCTTCAACTCAACCGTACTCGCTTCTTCGAATACAACATTTTTTGGTAACGCCAGCCCCTCTACCCGAATAACAGAGAGTGCCTGTTAATTCAGCGCCCATCGGGATCTTATCAATCCCTTTTCCTAAAGCATCTCTGCTCCTATCCAGACGCCTTTTTTTAGTTATTACTTTTGGGGACATTACACATCAGCTGAAACACCAATCAATCGCCAGTTAATGCTACTCCTTTACCGATACTTATCAATGGAAACCCTACTTCTATAATACTGAAAACAAAACCAAGGCTGTAACCACTTTCTTCCATCCTGTCGCCATCAAAGTCTGCGCCTTTTGCCCTGCCAGTCGGCATCCCCACTTACCGGAACTATCAGCTTATCAATCTATTCCCGGTAATGGGTTAAGATGCAAAACGTATCCAGATCTTCCCAATACAACCTTGCACTACTCCAGCGGAAGTTTTCCGGCAAGCGGCAAAGTTTCCTTATCTCCCACACCGGATTGTATTGCAGAAAAGCCGGATTTTGCTGAAACGATGCATTTGAAGTAATCGCAATTGCCAACGAATCGCGCTTCCAAAACGGATGCCGCCTGTCCTATCTGTCACCTTTGTAGGTGGATAGGATTTTTGTATTTTTCAATATCCATAGACTGATGAACTGTAAACCTGGTTGCTGTGTATTTCTATCCGTTCTGCTCTTTGAGATACCATGATAAGTGAACATGATTGGGGACGATCACAGAGCTGTATATGCTGACTCACCCGTGTAGAACAAGGTATCAAAGGGAATAGTTAACAACGAATTTTAGTGAATCATCTGCCAACAGGTGTTTACAATCAACAAGCTTATTGAATACAAGCAACTCAAGCCAATGTTTATCCGAAGCTGTTGTTTATAATCAGGTTCGGAAGGACAAGATAAAATATCAGGTTTCAGGTCCAAAGTTTGGCATTCCGGCTGTTGGGGATACCAACTGATAAAGGTGGAAAGCCTTATTGCAAACAAAAGCCAGCCAGTAAGCCATTATCAAATAAATGAATTACTGGTTTTGATATTCAGCGCTGATAGAGTTTCCGGTTTTTTCATAGCTTTTCTAATACCAATCTTTTGTATCGGGCATGGTAAAAGGCTGATCATAAAAATCAGCCAGAATTTTTAAAAAAAAATCCTTCTTTTCCCAGGCTGCGCCGTGTGTAGCACCGGGAATGATACACAGTTGTGAATTTGAAATATGCTGAAACAATTTGAAGGTATGCTCCGGACGAATGACATCTCTGTCGCCTGCTACAATCAAAACCGGTGCTTTGATCAACGAAAGTTCTGAAAAAGGAATGTGCGGGTGCTCCGCCATGAGCCGATTTAGTTTTCGTTCACGAGGATCGGTAATTTCCTTCAAATTTTTTTGAATGACTGCAACTGCCCAAGGGAAAACAGCCGAGGTATCGGGCTGAATATTGGCGCCGAAAGCCAGTACCTTTTTTACTTTTTTTGGATAGTCTTTGGCTAATATCAACCCTATGACTGCTCCATCGCTCTGACCCCAGATGAGAACCGAGTCTAATTTCATCTGTTCTAAAAGTTCATTTATATCAGATGCCATTAAATCATAGGTCAAAGCTGCATCTGTATCTCCGGATTTTCCCTGAGCCCGGCTGTCAACAGCAATGACTTTATACCTTTTGATCAAATCGGGATAAAAAGTAGCAGCGTTTTCAATTTCCCCTCCGTTGCCATGCAAAACAACCAACGGGTCACCCTCTCCATAAACTTCATAATACAGTTTAATGCCATTTACATCAGCATATTTGCCAACCTTATTGTTGACCCCATAATTAGGCACATTGGAGCCTTCAATCATCAGGCATTGTGCTCCTTGCTTTTTTTGCCCGTTGATGATCTGTGCATTAAAATTGCTATCAACATTTCCTGGCTTGAAAGGATTGTTGCGATTTTCAAAATCAGCTGCAAAAATATTTGTCCAATTTCCTTTACTGGTTTCAACATCCAGCTTTACATCGTCATAATAAAATTTGCCATTGTAAGTACACAAAAGGCCGAACTTGATGTGAGTGCTCCCGGAATCAATTTTACCCTCGATTACATACTCCTTCCACTCATTGCTCCGGATAGGACGCTTTTCCATGTTTTCTAAAAACACAATGTTGTTTTCCTTGTCTACTCTTGCCCAAAGACGGGCTGAAGCACTATCATCCTCTAATTCGGTTTTAACTAAGGAATGCAGACGAAAACGAAGACCATCATACATTTTTGTCTCCATCTTGCAGGAATAAGACACCCAGGTTTCCTGTCCTTCGCAGTTGTTGCAGATCAGCAATAGCAAAGTGCAAAAGAGATTTGTGAAGCACCAAACTCTGTTTTTCATAATTTGACTATTTAGGAATTGCAATCGATATATCTATATATCAATTGATGTTGGGTTGGTTTGTAAATATCCAATTAACCAGGGTAATTCAACAAAGCGGAATGTTGAACGTTCTACATTTTTAAACAGGCAAGCAATGGTCAGACTGCCGAACGAATGCCATCTACAACTTTTTTACTCAATGCTGTCAATGACTGCATTTATACCAATCATTTTTTGAACTGCTTGAAGAAAAAGCTGCTGTGTTACAACATCCATATTTTTTATCGTGGCCGTTGCGTGATTCGTGTTGGGTAAAACAAAACGCCTCGAATTGACTTTATTTGAAGGCTTTACTCCTGCTGCAGTCCAGGTGTCATCGCCACCATAAATATAGATCAGGTTATTTCCATTCTCTTCCAACCATTTTTCTACTCTTTGGTTCAGGGTACTATCAAACGGCTTGAGAGTAGCTGTTGTTGGTGGAAAAATGGCCGAAGGATTTTCTGTAAAAAAGTACAAATACTGTTTGAATGGCGAAATGTTGTACCCATAGTAGCCACATTGGGTGGCAGCCTGGTAAAAATGCGCCTCAAACATTTTGATTCCTTCATCAGAAAAGGCCCAGATGTTTACAAGCTGTATGAGTGCATCCAGATAATCATCCAATCTGTTATTGGTTGGTATACTGCCGCAATCGCTATTGTATTGCCAAAAGGAAAAAGAATACTCCAAAACTGCATACTCAAACGACTTTCCGATACTACCTGTATAATGATAATTTAAGTTGGCACCTTTTGAGTACCACTTCAATTTTTCCAATGCCTCGGTTTCATGCTGTAATAAAAACAATTGAAATTGACGGATTTTATCCCGGCAATCTTTTGTACCATTCGTGTCAAGAAAGGCATATATTCTTTTGTCTTCCAGACTATTGTCTAGTGGTGCTACGTAAGGGATGGCCAGATCTACATCAGCAGGAAAAAAAAATTTATAATAGATTGCAGTGGAGCCTCCTTTACTAACCCCGGTACTAATCCATTTGCCTTTGTAAATCTCCCTGAAAAGCTGATTGATTGTATGAAGATCTGCTGTTGCCTGTTCCACCGTAAGATAATTCCATTGAATAGAATCCGGAAGCGACTTTCCATAGAAGCGGTGTTCTATGTTGATGTTATTTGCCAGAAAAACCTTTTCGATTTCATTTCGTTCTGTGTACAGCGAATAGCCCTGCGTTTCCATTACGGTTGGACCATCAAAATTTTTATGTGTAAGTAAAACCCGTTGATTGAAAAAACCTATTTCAGGATGAGAGTGGTCAAGGGGTTGCTTTATCAATAGTTCGTATTTCAGGTATTGGGCGCCAATTCCACTGATTTTCTTGAAAGAAACATTCCGCAAATTAAATAGTGCATGTTCCAGGATTACTTCATCGTTTTGGGAAAATGAATCAAGAAATGACAGGCATAGCACAATCGCAATAAAAGTTTTCATCGTTAAAGTGTATTTATGAATGAAATTTTGATCGATTTTGGTGAAGGGCACAATTTGACGGTTTCTAGGATTCAACGGAATATATCAAGTAAATATAACAGTTTTAATTCTGGTAAGAGTGGTTGATATTCACCGGTTGATTAACATCGCAAGTACTTCAATTTTTTAAGGATTTACGTCCTTGCGGCATGGATAAATCTGCCTTGTTTACTGGTTTTGGCCAGTGGGTTTAAGCAGCTTTTGAATGGTCTGTTTTCTGCATGATGAATTCATCAAAATCTTCTTTTAGTCTTCTCCAATCCCACACTCTTCCTGGTCGTTCGTTCAGTTGATTTTGCACCTCTTTTAGCCTTTTTTTACTTACTGTTCAGAGGTCTGTTCCTTTTGGAAAATAGTCTCTCAATAAGCCGTTGCTGTTTTCGTTTGTGGGTCGTTCCCAGGGGCTGTAAGGATTAGCAAATTAAACAGCTACTTTGGTGTTTTTAGTGAAGAGCTTGTGCTGAGCCATTTTGTACTATTGTCATACGTCAAAGACTTCTTCGTTTTGCTTAGGTACAGTTTAAAACTCTTGTTAAAAGCCTTGCGTACCGAGGCTGCATCTCTGGCTTTCAGATGTACAAGTATAACGGTGCGTGTAGATCTTTCATTGAGCGTCCCTATAGCGCTTTGGCAGTCTTTGCCCATGATCATGTTACCTTTCCAATGTCCCGGCACAAGTCTTCCTATTACTTTTTCAGGACGTTCTTTAATGATCATCTTATCAGCTAATTGTTGTCCTTTTATCATTCCCTATACGAACATTACCCCGGTACTTTCTCTTCTGCCTTAGCTGCTCAATCAGCATTGCTTTCAATTCTTGGTTTGGCATGAACATCGATTTAGAAACAGCTGCTTTCTGTTGCTAAACGCATCGCATTCTCATCAGGAAAATCTTTCTTTAATTGTATAGAAACTTGTTGAGGTGACCCATATAATTCAAGCTTGTCTAACACGTAATCATACAGCGCTTTACTTTGGTTCATTTTGCTCTTTCCACTCTTTCTGTCACTCGATTCATAGACAGCAGCGAAGGTGGCATCCATTGCTGAATAATGACCTTCGCTGCATCGTTTAATATCTCTAAATACAGTAGTTCTGTTTCGTGATAGCAGGGTAGCAATTTGTAAAGGATTGAACCCTAAAGCAAGGTTTTTTCAATAGAAATTCGTTCTTCAAAAGTCAGTCTTCGATTGCCAATTTTCATGTTTACAACATCAGTGCTTTATACTAGATGTTGCGTTAGATTATTGAACCGGCGACGCCATTACTGCTAACGAGCAGGGCTTGCTGCAGGTGGGAGATTTTATGACGTCCCCACGGAACTGCTGCCCGGTTTGGTTTTGAATTTGAAGATAAGAACTCTTGCCTGGCTTTATTCGTCGAGCCGAAACTGCTGCTGATAGCGCACTGAAGCCGATTGCACAAACGTCCCGCCCTACTATTGGCAATACCCTTGTTGGCGGTAGCTTTAATCCACAAAGGTTTCTTGAATTACACTTTTTACTTTTTTAATTTCTTTATTAGTTAATGTCTCAAAGCGGTTTACTATGCGCATTCGGTCAATTGTTCTTATTTGGTCAATTGCAATCCAACCCTTTGTCTTTTTTTGGTTCACTTCAACTCTTGTCGGATAAGGTTTTGAACTACTCGTCAAAGGTGCAATCACAATGGTCTGCAAAAATTTGTTCATTTCATTTGGAGACAATACAACACAAGGTCTTGTCTTTTTCATTTCGCTGCCTATTGTTGGGTCAAGATTAACCAACACAATGTCGTACTGGTTTATTTGCTCCATTCTTCAAACTTTTCATCCTCAAAAACATCGTCCATCAAAAGTTGATCATCACCGTTTTCATGCATTGTTTGAAATGCTTTATCCCAACCCTTTCTTGGTTCAGATTTCGGCTTTAGAATGATGTAATCTTTTTCAAGAATAAGCTCAACTTTATCGCTAATGCTATATTTTTCAATTATAGTCTTCGAAAGTCGAACTCCTTTTGAATTACCAATATTTATGATTGAAAGTTCCATATCTACTGTTTGTTATTACAAAGTAATTACAAAATCCAATATTATCCAAAAAATATTAGCCATCAGAATGACAATGCCGCCGGAAAAAAATTACCGCTAACGAGCAGGGCTTGCTGCAGGTGGGATATTCTTATGACATCCGCGCGGAACCGCTGCTGATTGAAAACATAAAGTTGAAGATAAGAATTAATGCCTGGTTTTATTCGTCAAGCCCGAACAAAAGCTAAATAGAATTACGAATGCTCATTGTTGTTCCGTCCGCCCAACTTGCACAAAACCCAATGTTAGCGGTTCGGCTATTTCGTCGCCAATATCTCCATTGTCTTTTTTTCTTTGACGGCTATTGTTTTTAAAATGTCAGAGGCTTGTTGAATATATTTAAAATCATTTTTTTGGCTTACTTTCTCAAATAATTGAGAGATAGAAGTCCAAAGTTTTGCAATTTCTATAAATGCTTCGTATGCCGTTTTTAATTTGTCAAGTTTTAGTAATTCATAACTTTCATTTAAAAAGTCTCTATACAAATTTCTAAATAATGCTCCACCTGTTCCTGCTTTCTCCATAAGCATTGCAGATGTTTTAAAGTCGTTTTCAATGTCCTTACTTGTGTCAAACCATTTAATTATTTCTGTGCTTGTTTTTAAAATTCCTTTGTAGCCAATATTTGTAATAGGTGGATTTAGATAATCAACGGCGTTATTTTTTATTGCCGTTAATATTGCAGTTTTTAAATCAAATTTATTGTCTGTCTTACGCAAAGTGTAATACAAATTTTTTGATGACATTGAACCTTTCTCTGCCCTTGCCAATGCTAAACTTTTCAAACTTGTTTTTACTTGTCCGCCCTGTTGTTTAGTGTCTACCAAATAAGCATTTTCATTGTCGTAGTTGTAAAGTGCAGCATAATGTCCTGCAAAATGAAAAGGTCGTGAAAAATACTGCAAATGAAAACAGTCTAATTTTAAGCCGACTACTTGTCCACTATCAATAAGTTCTTTTACGTTGTCCCAAGCTTTTTGAGTTGATGCAGTTTCTTTTACAGTTAATTCAAGGTTTAAGTTTCTTGCAATATTTTGAGTTAAAAGGTCTGTTTTCACTCGTCCGCCAATAAAAGGAAAGTTCATAGATTTCATTTTCCAAAATATAAATCCAAGTCCTTCGCCTAAACCAAAAAGCATCGGTTCAGAAAGTTCAATGTCAAGTTGTCTTAACAAAGTTCCTGTCGCTGTCGTTTCGCAATGTTGTCCGTCAAACGGTTTTACTTTCGCTATTTTCATTGTCTACGTGATGTTGGTTTAGCTGACCGCTACCGGCTCCGGCTTTCTGCTGTGCTGGCATTCATAGCTCTTCTGCCGAATGACTTTCTAAAGATAATTAGAATTACAAATGATGAGGTGAGTAAAGGACGTCAGCCAGCATAGCAGAAAGCCTCATGTCGGCTGACGTCCTTTACTCAGTCTAATGAAAATCGTCATAAATTCTTGAAACTGCTATTGTACAAGTATCCTCTTTTTTTCCGTGTATCCATTTGTATCTGTCACTAAAATGAAGTAAACGCCCTTAGAAAGTTTAGAAATGTCGATTTTGTCATTACCTAATGTTTGAGTTTGGATACATATTCTTCCTTCACTGTCTACTACTCGTATTCTTTGTATATCTTTTCCAATTACTCTTACTATGTCCTTTGCTGGATTTGGAATTACAGAAAAGCGGCTGTTCATTATCTGCGTAGTAACGACATTGCTATATGTACTCTTTCCATCCAAATCCACTTGCTGCAAACGATAATAAACGACATTACATTTCAAGTTAGAAATATCATCTGAATAGGTATAATTATTTAACGAATTACTACTTCCTAAGGCTTCAACACGACCAATGGTTGCGAATCTCACACCGTCGGTACTACGCTGAATATAAAAGAAAGCGGTATTGATTTCTTGAGAAGTTTGCCAAGTGAGGTTTTGAATATGTCCAGAGTTCTTTATTTTGAAGAAAACCAATTTTATTGGAAGTACTCGACTTATAGTGAGCGACAAACTATCATGATAACCGTCATTATTATCACCTTCGTTTCTTTTTGCAAGAAGTCTGATACGTATCGTTCTCGTAAGTTTAGGTGCCAATCTGGTATCAGTAATTTGTGTCCATTGAGATGAATCATTATACATAGCACTAGTAAAGGTTGAAAGAGTATCACCTCCCTCATTTCTATACTCCACGATTTCTTGCGATTGGTCTGAAGGTGTTTGAGAATATGAGCGTACGTATCCGGTAAAAGTAAACATAGTTAGGCCACTGTCAATAGATGAAGCGAACGAACTGACATCCACATCTTGATACAATTCGGCTTGTGAGTTAGCACCTGCAAAAAAATAAGCAGTTCCTTCAAATGGAAGAGGATTTGTGGTTCTTTGTACCCAGTTACCCGAAACTTGTTGCCAACCATTGCCAACAGGAGGCAATTCTGCGCCTGGATTTACGATTAAGTTCTGAGCGCATACTTCTAAACTAACCAAAGTCAAAAGTAATAAGCTAAAATATTGAATTGGTTTTCTATTTTTAAACTTAAAGAAAAGCGCTATTGTTTTAAGTTCAAAAAATACAGTGCGAGTAAAGATTCTCCTTTTCATGGTTTTGTTTTTATTTTATTTGATAAATACTAATGAATATTTTGATAGAAGGTAATTTTTTATGTCTAAATGTGCCGGCATGACGTTTTAAACAGGATGTCAGCCAACGAATAGGGCTTGGCGATGGTTGGGTATTCAATGAACGTCCAGCCTGGCGACTGAAGCTCAATTTAGTTATATTTTTTTAAGTTTGTTCTTATGCTCAACAGAATTCCGTCAAGCCCGGATGAAGTTGATTAATGATATGCTGCCGATTGCTCCAACGTCCAGCCCAACTATTGGCAATACCCTTGTTGGCTGAAGTGCACCCATTATAAAAGCTTTTCTTAATTAAATCCAACTTTGCCCCTAACTGAATCAAACAGCTTCTTTGAGTTAAAAACAACACCATTCTTAATTACATAAAGGACTTTACGTATATCACTTATATTTTTCGAAGGGTCTCCATCGACTATAATTAAATCTGCGATTTTACCCACTTGAACAGTTCCAATATTCTCACTTCGGCTCAAAGCAATTGCTCCATTCAGAGTGGCAATTTTTATAGCCTCCAAAGGGGTGAAACCACTAACTTTTACTAATAATTCAATTGCCCGCCAGTTTCCATAACCTGCTAATATTCCTCCATTGCCGGTTGGATCTGTACCGACGGTTAGCAATCCGCCCGAATCGGAAAACATTTTTTCCATTTTTGCTGTGTTACTAAATGCTTTATCCTCATCTGTCGGTCCCTTTCGTGATTTAATAAAGGCTAAATTCCGTAAATAATATTCTCGCGCATCTGGGGAATAAACATCCAATAAACTATCCGAAACAAAAGATTGAGTAGTTGTTTCGCCTTCTAATGTTGCCAATGTAGAAGTTATGGCAATCTTCTTGTTAATAAAATAATGTATAAATGTTTTCACGCTATCGCTTTCTACATTTAGTTGGGCTACAGATTGTACCATTTTATTCCATGGAACACTTTCATTCTCCCTTTTGTCAGTTACAAAATCTGTACATACAAAAAATCCGTGTTCCAATTGGTCAATACCAAGATCAACAGCTTCGCGGTAAGTAATGCTATTTAAGTGACCGGTTATTTTCAACCCTCTTTTGTGCACTGCCTCAATTGCGGCTTTTAAAATAGGTTTGCTAATTCCGGTGTATGCTTTAAAAGAACTCATGCCTTGATCAGCCCAGTAATTCACAAACAACACTGCCTCTTCCTGACTTTTTAATTCTTTCAATTGTGGTAAACCATGTTTTCCTTCAATATAGGGAGCAGTAAGTTCGATAGAAGGACCTGGAACGTTTCCTGAATCAATATCTTCTTTGATTCTGATATCTCCATAAGGTTCAATGCTTCCACAAGTTCGAATTGTTGTTGCACCAGATGCCAAATAAAGGCGTGGGAAAGTAAAAGGCAATTGTTTATGGTTACGATAGTACGGAACAAAAGAAGAAGCAGAACTGAACATGTGCTCATGAAGCATTACCAAACCGGGCATAAGAGCTTTGCCGTTCAAATCTAGCAATACAGCATCCTTGGGAATAGATGCTTTTGCATCATCACCTACCCACGCAATTTGTCCGTTTTTTATCATTACTGTTTGATGAACTTTAATTGGATTGCCTGTGCCATCTATTAACAAAGTATTCCTTAATGCAAGAATAGGAGTATCGTATTCAATATATTTTTTTACTTCGTTGCTAAATCTAATTTGAGAAAAAGCAAGGATGGTAAAAAGATGAAGAAATGTGTTTAAGAAAAATAATTTTTTCATAACGGAAATATTGTGGTCTATACTGAAGATGTATTTCAGCCAACGGTTAACGGCTTGGCGATGTGGCGGCATTTGAAATACGTCACGCCCAGAACCGAAGTACAATATAGAAATAATTGCTGATGTTTTATTCTGCTGACCATCTGCGTTACGTCACGCTGGAACTGTTGTTGATGAGAATTACTGATGTTAATGCTGCGTTGGGTCTCCCCGCCATAACGCCAAACCGATGTTGGCTGCATGTGCTTTTTATCAGGGTAAATGAAAAAGCGTTTTGAGTTTTGCATTCAAGTCATTTGTCTCTTGAAGGGATAGATGACCTAATAACCCCTTCGCTAATGTTCTATCAAGCGTTGCAATTTTACTTGTGCGGATAAGAGAAGGCTTCCGAAGTCCATTTGTTGAAGTAGGTGTCAATACAACGTCCGACGGCTCTTGCCAACCTAACTGCGTGGTAATAAAACAAACAGTCAGGTCCAAACTTGTTTCGGCAAGCACCACTGCAGGTCGTAGTTTAGAACCGCTCAAATTTGTGAAAGGAAAAGTAATGAGTACAATATCGCCTTTAGCCATTGTACTTTTCTTTTAGGTCTTTCTCAGTGTATAAGTCTTCTTCGTCCTTCAAAAAGTCAAAAGATTGACTGCTGAAAGTCATTCTTTGAATTCCCTTGGTCAATTGTTGCTCTTCGTACTGTTTAATCATGAATTCAGCAAAATCTGAAATCTCCTCCGCTTTTTCTTCAGGAAGTTGATTGATTGCTTTAAGTGTCCGTTCTATGATGGCTTGCCTTGTCATATGCAAAAGATAATTTCCAAATTTAAAGATTTTTGTCGTCTTGCGATTGAACAACGCATTGCAGCCAACGAACAGGTATTGCCGATGGTTGGGTATT
>CAWGWV010000031.1:0-139650 GCA_963826385.1 uncultured Chitinophagaceae bacterium
CGCACCACGGATGCTATTGGGAAAAATTTCTGCCAATAACACCCAGCATACCGGACCCCAGCTCATGGCAAAGGCAGCCGTGTACACGAGCATGAGCACCAGCGCCACAATACCTACCTGGTTCATGTAAAACACAAGCCCCAGGGCCAGCATGCTTACCGCCATACCGATAGACCCGATGATCATCAATGGCTTTCTGCCAAACTTGTCAACGGTCAGAATCGCCACTACGGTAAATGCAAGATTCACAACGCCGACGATGATGGTTTGCAAAAGGGAAGAATCGGTGGAAGCACCCATGTCGCGAAAGATATTGCCTGCATAATACAGCACCACGTTGATGCCCACAAACTGCTGAAACACCGAGAGCAAGATACCAATGATGATGATGCCGGAACCGTAAGACAGCCAGGGCGCATTCACTTCGTGAACCGTTGCTTTGATTTCTTTCAAAATGGCAGGTGCATGTTCTTTACCGGCTATTTTATTGAGTACTTCCAATGCCTTGTCGTCCTTGCCTTTGATAGCGAGATAACGGGGCGTTTCGGGAACAAAAAAGAGAAGTACAAAAAACAAAAGTGCGGGAATGGCACCGGAAAAAAACATCCATCGCCAGCCATCGGTAATGAGCCATTGCTCGTTGCCTTGTTTAGCAATGTAGTAGTTGACAAAATAGATAACGAGCATACCGAAGATAATGGCAAACTGGTTGAAGGAAACGAGTTTGCCACGAACGTTAGCCGGTGCAATTTCGGCAATGTACATGGGAGAAATCATAGAGGCAATGCCAACTCCGATGCCGCCAAGGATGCGAAAGATAACAAAGGAATACACGTCGCGCACGCCGAACACATTAAAGGCTTCTGGCTTCCACGCGCCGATGGCAGACAACAGGAAAGCAAATGCAGCGATGTACAAACCATTTTTTCTGCCGATGGCTTTGGAGATAAAACCGGCGCAGGCGCCACCAATTACGCAACCAATCAAAGCGCTGGAAATCACAAAGCCTTTGATGGCATCTACGGTATCTTTTATTTCGTTGACCGCTTTGGGGATAGGTTTGTTGGCAAACAATACCGACCAGCCAATGAGTGCGCCAAGAATAATGGCCGATGTAATAAAGCCCCTTTTTTTGCCCAGCAACTGGATGAGCAATGCACAGATTACGATGGCTACCACTATCAATACAATAATGAGCATCATTTTGTATTGACCGATGATGGGAATGGTATCACTTACATAATTGGCGGGCAAAAGAATTTTGGCGATGTAAAATTCAACGAGCGATTTTTCGGCGCCATTAACAACAGCGGTGTCGTAGCCAAACAACAAACCGCCAAGGGCTGCTACCAGCGTGAGCAGCATGAGATAAGCGGGGTTGCCTTTCGTATAAGTGGACGAAGCAGCACCCGATGAGGTATCAATAAATGCCATGTTGCAGGAATAAATTTGAGTGAGGAAAGCAATGGGAAAGAAGGGCTGTTTCTTTAGAGGAAACAGCCCGTATAAAAGATGCGGTGAATGCGCAGTGAAAACTAAATGTAGCGGTTGATGATGTTTTCCATGTATTCCTGCCTGCCGCTTGTGTTTGCGGGTTCGCCGGCTTCGATGGCATAGGCACGAAGATCTTCGAGGGTCAGTTTGCCGTCTTCAAATTCTTTGCCTTTTCCGCTGTCAAACGATGCATAACGGTCTTTGCGGATCTTTGCAAAGTCAGATTTGTTCAGGATGGCATCGGCTGTTACCAATGCTCTTGCAAAGGTATCCATCCCGCCGATGTGTGCATGAAACAGGTCTGACTGGTCGGTAGAACTTCTCCTGATTTTTGCATCGAAGTTGATGCCGCCACCTTTCAGTCCGCCTACTTCGAGGAAGATGAGCATGGCTTCGGTCAGTTCGTTCAGGTTGTTGGGAAACTGGTCGGTATCCCAGCCGTTCTGGTAATCGCCACGGTTGGCATCGAGTGAACCCAATACACCGGCGTCGGCAGATACCTGCAGCTCGTGCTGGAAGGTATGCCCTGCAAGCGTTGCATGGTTTACTTCAATGTTGATTTTGAAATCGCCCAGCAGGTCGTACTGGCGAAGGAAGCCAATTACGGTTTCGCAGTCGTAGTCGTACTGGTGCTTGGTAGGCTCCATTGGTTTTGGTTCAATAAGGAAGGTGCCTTTAAAACCGTTTTTTCTTGCATAGTCTTTGGCAGTATGCAGGAAGCGGGCAAGGTGTTCCTTTTCGCGTTTCATATCGGTATTCAGCAGGGTCATGTAGCCTTCGCGGCCACCCCAGAATACATAGCCTTCTCCACCCAATTCAATGGTTGCATCAATGGCGCCTTTTACCTGAGCGGCAGCATGCGACAACACATGGAAATCGGGGTTGGTAGATGCGCCGTTCATGTAGCGTGGATTCGAAAATACATTTGCAGTGCCCCATAAAAGTTTCACACCGCTTTCCTGTTGTTTTTGCTTGGCGTATTGCACCATTGCCTGCAGGCGGCGGTCGTTTTCCTTTACATCGCTGCCATAGTCCACCACATCCACATCATGGAAGCAATAGTAAGGAATGTTCATTTTGGTGATGAATTCAAAAGCCGCGTCCATTTTGTCTTTGGCGCGTTCGACGGCATCGCCTTTCTGGTTCCATTCATACACGTGTGTGCCGGGACCAAACGGATCGGAACCATCGTTACAAACGAGTGCCAGTAAGCGCAGGCAAACCGGAAATGTTCTTTCATGGTTTTGCCGGCAACTACTCTGTTCTCGTCGTACCAGCGAAACGCTAAGGGATTGTCGCTTTCAAGGCCTTCGTATTGAACCTGGCTGATGCCTTTGAAGTATTCTCTGTCTCCAAGTAAAATGCTCATAAAAATTATTGTTTATAGGATGTATGAAATGGCATGGAAGAAATCAATCTAAATCATTTGAAGAGAATCTGCCGTATGTTCTTTGGGTGGTGTTAGCCGCTGGCAAGCTGCACATCATCCGGATGCGCCACACATGGCAAAGTCCTTAGTTTTTTACAAATTTCCGTACTGGGAAGCAAACCGGATGCAAGTTTACATAAAAAATTGCAACCGATTGCATTATTTTTTGAAATTATTATTTCGATAGCAACAATTGCGCTTTGGCGTCAGACCAAAGCGCGGGTTAGTCCAACTATTTCCATCACAAAGAATACAAAGCCGGTTGAGCCAAACGATTCCCTGAGTGAAAGGAGAATAACAAAGAGTAGGCAAAAGTATATTTAAAAAAATAGGAAAGCCAATAGTAACCGATTGCATTAATTGCTAATTTTACGAAGTCGTTAGTCCTTTTACTCATTACGGTTGCCCCGATGCAATACAAACACCGGTTGCCATCAAAATCAAATACCATTTGCTGTTCCTGTCGCGCCGCTTTAGCCCGGTGTGTACGAAATAGACACAAGATATGAATCATCAACAAATTGCCATTGTTACCGGCGGCGGTTCCGGCATCGGGCTCGCCATTGCCGGAAAATTCGTCGCTGCCCGTTATACAACCATCATTGTCGGCCGCGATGAAGAAAAGCTCCGCAAAGCTTCCGCAGCCTTGGGAGATGATTGTATTCCCATGACCTGCGACCTCAGCGATTTGTCTGCCATCCCGCTGCTTGTGCAGCAGGTAACGAAACAGTTTGGACGCATTGATGTATTGGTGAATAATGCCGGCATCAATCAAAAAAAGGATTTTACCGACGTCACCGATGAAGAATTTCAACGCATCCTGCTCACCAATGTAACGGCGGTATTTGCCCTGTCGCGGGAAGTGGTCAAAAGCATGCTGGAAACCGAAAGCGGCGCCATTGTCAACATCAGTTCCATGGCTTCGCAATACGGTATTCCGAAAGTGATTGCCTACACCGCTTCCAAGTCTGCGATTGAAGGCATGACCAAAGCAATGGCAACGGAACTATCACCCAAAGGCATCCGTGTCAACTGCGTGGCGCCGGGTTTTATTGCCACCGATATGTCGGCCAAAGCGCTCAACAGCGACCCCGAACGAAAAGGCAAAGCTATGGGCAGAACACCGATGGGAAAGCTTGGCGAGCCGGCTGATATCGGCGACGCCGTCCTGTTCCTCGCTTCTGATGCTGCGAAATACATCACGGGCACCATCCTGCGCGTAGATGGCGGCAATGCCACGGGTTTCTAAGCTGCCCCTGTGTTCGCCAGCCATTGCTTTTCGTTTAGCCGTGATCTGTTGTGTATTTCCGAATGCTGTTTTTGTTTGCCCATTGTTAGTCTTGTTTTTTGCAATGGATATGGCTGTTCTTCGCAAACGGGAAGCAACATTACTTGCCTTTGTATGCCGTTGGCTGGCTGCTATCTGAACACATGTTTTTTCCCATCAGAAAGGAAGGAAATGCATTGATGAACGTCACCGGGAACTGCATTTTTCCTTTGTGCCTGCCGGGCATGATTTGCTGACCAAATCAGCGGCAAGTGATGAATGGTTTCCTGGTCGTGTTGTTGGCAGCGATGTGCTGAAAAGAGAAATTTTTATCCGAAAAAATTTGCTTTACCAAGGGCAATGCGCTATAATTTTAGTACCACACTTTTTACCAAACCGATTGATGCCGTATGAAAAAAATGAACCTTTTTCTGCTTTTCCTGATTGCTTTTTTGGTTAGCAACGCACAGCAGTATCGCAATTTTACCGTTGCGGTCTATTGCCGTGCTTACGAAGTAAAGCTGATGGCAGATACAACCCATTATCTAAAGCCGAGATGGGACGAGATAACAAGACAAATGAAAGTTGACAAAGTGTACCTGGAAACGCACCGCGACCTTGCAGATTGTGGACCAGAAGACACTGGATATTGCCAAGAAATTTTTTACCGACAGGGGCATTGCGATAGCTGGTGGCATTACACTGACCATCAGTGAGCCCAACCGTTTTCAAACCTTTTGCTACAGCAATCCCGACGACAGGAAAAAAGTAAAAGAACTGAGCGAATACACGGCGAAAAACTTTGATGAATTTATACTGGACGATTTCTTTTTTACCAACTGCAAAGACGATGGCGCCATCAAAGAAAAAGGCAGTAAAAGCTGGACGCAATACCGGCTGGACCTGATGGCAGATGCTGCCAAAACGTTAATTGTTGATCCGGCAAAAGCGGTGAATCAAAAACGTAAAAGTCGTGGTGAAATATCCCAACTGGTACGAGCATTTCCAGGGGCTTGGCTTTAACCTGGAAAAAGAGCCTGCACTGTTCGATGGCATTTATACCGGTACCGAAACCCGCGATGCCGTGATGAGTGCGCAACACCTGCAGCCTTATCTTGGCTACAACATTTTCCGGTATTTTGAAAACATCGCACCCGGCAGAAACGGCGGTGGCTGGGTAGATCCCGGCGGCATGACATCGGCAGACCGGTATGCAGAACAGTTGTGGATTACCTTGTTTGCCAAAGCGCCCGAACAAACCTTGTTTGACTTCCGGCAACTGAGCCGCCCTATTTATCCATCCGACAGGGCAGCGTGGCAAAGAGAGCACAACAGCCTTGATTTCGGCGAAATGATGACAGCCTGTTAACTACAATGGCGGATACGCCAGCGGCGCCTTCCAGCCATTGCCCGGATTGCGGGTTATGCTTTTGAAAAAGCAGATGCGGTACTTAGGCAAACTGGGCAAGCCTATCGGCATCAAAAGCTATCGCCCGTTATCATTCAGTGGGTGAAGATTTTTTACAAAATTATCTTGGTATGATTGGTTTGCCTATGGATATGCAACCACGCTTTCCTGCCGAAGACAGCGTGATTTTGTTAACAGAAGAAGCCGAATTCGACAAAGACATCGTAAACAAAATAAAGAAGCAACTGACCGATGGTAAAACAGTGATCATTACATCGGGTTTGCTGCGCCAATTACAGGATAAAGGGCTGAAGGATATTGCCGAACTCCGGTACACCGACCGAAAGGCATTGGTGCAGGATTTTACCGCCGGTACTTACCAGCTTGATACATGGCGACAAACCGATATTGATGAACCAGATACAATATTTAACCAACGATTCGTGGGAGATTGTTTCGGGAATTGACGGGGAAAATGGCTGGCCGATTTTGCACGAAGCCGATTATTCGAAAGGTCATTTTTATGTGCTGACGGTGCCCGACAATTTTGCCGATTTTTACAACATGCCCGCACCGGTGTTGAATAAAATCAGGGAAACCTTGTGTGCCGGATTGCCGGTGCAGCTGGAAGGTGCTGCCGAAATGAGCATATATGTATACGACAACAATTCCTTTATCGTAGAGTCTTTCCTGGATACGGAAACAGCCGTAACGGTATTAACGCCCACCAATTTTTCAAAGCTTACCGACCTTAATTCAGGGCAGGTGATTGCAGGCGTTACCCGCAGCCCCGGCATGAGCTGGACAGAAAGACAAGCGAAGGAAAAACTGCGTATTCGTTCACGGTGCCGCCGCACTCGTTCCGCGTGTTTAGCCATGCAATGATATTTTATTGATCACGTAAACTGGCAAACACTTTCATTGCCTCATTGTTCACTGCCACCAACAACAGTCTTTTGTTGGTGGCAGTGGTGATGAGCTTCATATCTTTTACATCTCCTTTTACCCAAAAACCACTTTGCTGCGCCGGCAAACTGGTAAAGGCTCCTTTGCCATTGCCTTTCAAAAAGCATCCATAAGATGCATCGTACCTGCCGGTCATTACTTCGCGCCTATACTCGTTGCCGGCAAGCAGGAGGTCTTTGATGCCATCTCCATCGGCATCGGTGCAAACAATGGCATTAACCGGTGCAAACTGTGCTTCCGGCGGCAGTGGATGCATTGAAAATTTCCCGGCCCTAAGTTCTCTATCCAGCAACTGCGTGTTTCGTTGCAGGTATATGTTTGCAGGTTTTTTTTATCGGTAAAAATATTTGCTGCCGTGGCTGATGCATAATCGTTGTTCAGGAGAAATGATTTTTTAACGGCAGGCACCTGTTCTGCCAAATGGTCGCGGCTGATGGAAGGATACAGTTGCCGGTTGCCGTTCTCATCTTTGATATAATAAAACATAACCGGGTCGATGCTGCCATTGCCATCAATGTCGGCGGCATACAGCTGCATCGGGTATTGCGGGCTTGACGTGATACCGGCAATTCGACCCAAATTGCCGGCTACAAAATCGGTATCGCCATCGCCGTCTATATCGGCAGCGGCAAGGCTGCGCCACATGCCATTGATGTTTTGCAAACCTGTATTGGCTGTGATTTCTGAGAGCTTAGAGCCGGTGTTTGTAAAAAAGCGTATCGGCATGTATTCACCAGCTAAGATCAAGTCGGGTTTGCCATCATTGTTAATATCTGTCCATTGCGCCGCGGTAATCATTCCTGCCTTTGCCAATGCGGCGCAAACGCGGTGTGGTAACATCGGTAAACATGCCTTTGTTGTTTTGCAACAGGTAGCTGTGCGGCGATAAGCGGATAGTGTTTAGATACCCGTCCGCCAATAAACACATCCATCATCTCCATCGCCATCATAATCGGCGACGGCAACACAGCCCGCGATGGTTTTTACCGAAGCGGGTATGGCAGCCTTGCATGTGCAGCGAAATTGCCTTTGCCATCATTGAGATACAAGCGCGGCTGATAATGAGACAGAAGTATCGTCATACCGCGTATCGCCATAGGTAATGAGCAAATCCAGATCGCCATCGCCATCGGCATCAAACAATGCAGACTGCTTCATCTTCCTCGAACTTTAACATTGTCGGTAAGTGGCGGTGGACGAAAATGATCCGTTGTGCTGTTGTGTAAACAACTTGCCCCGGAAAATTGAAACGCTCCGCCAATATAAAAGTCGGTAGCTGCCATCGCCGTTGATATCGCCGGTAGAGATAAAAGGTCCCAATTGCGAAAACTTTTGCGGCAACAAACGCTGGCTGGCATAATCGAAAAACAAAACATCGGTATGTTTGTACCGATGTTTTCCGATGAGCCGTTACATCCTCAGAAAGAAAGTGAGTTGTTTGTTGCTGGTTGTATGGTGTCCAGGTTGCCGGTTGCTTTTTTGATACAATATACAAACCGTATCGGCTGCAAGCTGTTGAAGCACCTGCTTTCGTGGTTTGGCCAAATCACCACAACCGAATCTGCAGCAGTGCTGCTGCCCAGTCCAAACAACAGTGTTTGATCAACGCTGGACAGGTAGCCACGCACCGGGTACTCTTCCTGCACCTGTTGTTTTCCGCCTGCATATACCATCACTTTTGCACCAAAACCTCGCGGTTCAGGCTATCGCCTTTCAATACAAAACGAAATGTGAATGTTGCGTAACGGGCTTGCCTTTGTCGATTGATTGTTGATGAACATAAAAGCTTCCTCGTTGATGTTGTTGACGACAAGATCGAGGTCGCCATCGTTGTCAAGATCGGCATAGGCGGCACCATTGGAGATAGACGGCTGCATTGATACCCGAAGAGTCTGACACATTGGTAAACGTATAATCGCCATTGTTGAGATACAGGTAATTGGGCAGGTTCACATGATTGAGCGACACCAGCTTTTCTTTCAGCATTTTCTTCCTTCGTCTTCGCTGATGGCATTTTGCCCCACCGACTGGCTGAACTGTATAAAATCGGCATTGATAAAATCGCGGCCGATACCATTGGTAATGTGCATGTCTTTATAGCCATCGTTGTTAAAGTCTGCCATCAGTACACTCCAGCTCCAGTCGGTTTCGCTGATGCCGGCCAGCTGGCCGATTTCGCTGAAATAAGGAATGGCTGTATCGCCGGCGTGGTAAGTGCCGTTGTTTAATTGCAGCATATTGCGCGCAAACTCGGGCGAATAGCCAAGGTTGCGTTCGGCTTCGTACCGTTCTTAGTTCATAAATGAAAAGGTGAGTTTTTTTGCGCTGGTTGTCTTCGGGCATCATGTCGAGCGTGGCAAAATCAATGTAGCCGTCGTTGTTGATGTCTGCCGCATCGCAGCCCATGCTGCTATAGCTTTGGTGGTTGGTAGACAGCATCGAGCACATTGGTAAACGTGCCGTTTTTATTGTTGAGCCACAGTTCGTCATTCGATACAAAATCATTGGCGACATAAATATCGGGCCAGCCATCGTTGTTAAAGTCAGATACCGAAACGCCAAGCCCATAGCCATCTTCCTTGATGCCGGCTGCCTATGGAGACATCGGTAAACAGCGGGATGACCAATGCCTGCGTTATCGCCATCATTGCGATACAATTTGTCATTTGCCGGCGAAAAACCGCTGTTGTTTTTGGGAAACAGGTTATTGGCAGAATACGAAGCATTGAGCATATAATTTGCCAGAAACATATCGAGGTCGCCATCGCCATCATAATCGAAAAAAGCAGCCTGCGAACAATTGCCGGTGTCACCCGTTAAGTCCATAAGCTTTGGCTGCTTCGGTAAACGTGTTGTTGTGCTGGTTGATGAAAAGCAGGTTGTCTTGCGACTTTGCGGAATCTTTACCATATACGCACACATACATGTCGTCGTAGCCATCACTGTTGATGTCGACGACGCTTATGCCCGTTGCCCATACATCGGTGGTTACACCGGCGCTGTTGGTAATGTCTTCAAACTCGTTGTTGCCTTTGTTCATATACAGCCGGCTGCTAACCTGGTTTCCGCAAAAAAAAATGTCTTTCAGTCCATCGTTGTTCACATCGAGAATGCCCACGCCGCCGCCCATGTAGGCAAACTCGTCCAGCGCTTCGCTTTTCATTTTCGATTCATCAATCGTATTGATAAAATGAATACCGGATTTGCCGGGAGACAAGGCGGTAAACAGCCGGTTATGCTCCGTTTTCTTTGCAACCGGTTGCAGTTAACAAAAGCAAACAGACCAGCCTAAATACAAATGCAGGATTGATTGTTCTCATAATGGAGCCACGAAAAAAAACGGATGAATGAATGCCGGCGAAAACCGCCTTCGCAAAAATAAAGCAATTGCGCGGGTATGGAATTGAAAGCGGGGGAAGGGCATGTGGGCGCTAAAAAATGCCTCTCCTTGGCAGGGCTTCGCCGGTTGGTCAATGTTCGGCAGCCCTCGTCTTTTGCTGTTGTCAATGCCCCGGTATAAGGTGAGGTAAATTGTGAAGCCGGCAATGCGCGTACCTTTCAGCCGGCAGTTTCTTCTGTTTGTTTCAGCGAAGATTCTCTTACAATCAACTCCGATTTGATGACCACTGTATTGGTCAGGTTCATGTCCCACAAGCCTTTTAAATGGTTGATGAGGCTGCGGGCAGCCACCTGTCCCACTTCGAAGCCGGGATAATTGATGGTGGTGAGTTTTGGATTGATGATTTTGCCGATGCTATCGTTGTTAAAGCCCACTACCGCGATGTCTTCGGGAATCCTGATGCCGGCATCTTTGAGAACCTGCATCACAACGGCTGCGCAAAAATCGTTGGTGATAAAAATGCCATCGGGCAGTGGCTTCATGGCCACGATGCGTTTGGCAGAGCGGGAAGCGTCGTCTTCCTTGAAGCCATCAACCACAATGAGTTTTTCTTCAAACTTCAGCTTGTTGTCGAGCAACGCCTGTTTGTAGCCCCTCATCCGTTCGGCATACACGTTTCGTTTCAGGCTCGATGTGATGTGGGCAATGCGTTTGCAGCCTTGTTTGATGAGGTGCGAAGTGGCATCGTAACCCGCCTGGAAATTGTTGATGATCACTTTGGTGCCTTCGGTGTTTTCAAAAACGCGGTCGAAGAAAACAATGGGGATATTCTTGTCCTGGAAGGGTTTGAAATGCAGGAGGTCTTCCGTGTCGAAGGAAAGCGACGCAATCAGCCCGTCCACGCGTTTGTGAAACAGGTTGCTGGCATTGGCAGCTTCAAGTTTGGCATTTTCCGACGAATGGGCGATGATTAAATTGTACTTTGCTTCGGTAGCAACTTTTTCAATGCCGGCCAGTACGGTAACAATGAAGTTGCTGTTCAGTTCGTGCACAATCACGCCAATGGTATTGGTGCGCTTGAGCCGCAGGCTGCTGGCAAACGTATTGTGCCGGTAGCCGAGCTTTTCTGCAAGGGCGTTGATCTTTTTCCGCGTACTGAGGCTGATGGAAGGATTGTTCTTCAATGCCCGGCTGACGGTAGCCGGCGAAACACCGAGTTGCGTTGCAAGGTCATAAATGGTAATTTCTTTGTCTTGTTTCAATACCAGCAATTAAAGCGTTAAATATAGAAAGAACTTTTTTTAAAAAAATAATGCAATCGGTTGCGTTGTGTCACTTTATTTTATACTTTAGCATCCGGTTAGACATTGATTTGCTTGTAAACATGCTTGTTCAGATTCATTTTTAAATACAAAGTGCCATTGAAAAACTTACTGCCCGTCAAATAAACTTTTGGATGCGCCTGGTCTATTGTCGTTTCGTTTGGTCCTGAACGGGCTGAATGTGATGGTGTGTTGGTGCATAGCCGGGCATTGCCAGCACAACTGTTTGTTTGATTGCTTGTTGCCAAAAACACTTGCTGCATTCTATTGATTCACATACCCAAGTATTCTGTTATGGAAGTTCCCTGTGCTTGTATTGATTCCTCCTGATAACGGTTGATACCCATTGTTATCCATTCTTCAACTACTGCTTGATGGTAGTTGTCCGCCAGTTATTTACTCTAAAATGTACTCTTATGATTGTATTTGCTTCTAAGACAAAAAATTTTCTGTTCAAAGCCATTGGCAAACGCTGCTATGGTGCGTGTGCCATTGCCGCGCTCTTTATTTTATTATTGACTTCTACGGCTGTCATGTCGCAAACGTTGAAAACGGTAAGGGGAAAAGTAACCGATGAAACCGGCAATCCCCTGTCGAATGTTTCGGTCAGCATTGCCAACAAAAACCGCGGCACCGTAACGGGCGCCGATGGCAGCTTTAGTTTACAGGCTGCTTCCGGCGATGTGCTGTCGGTATCTTATGTTGGCTACCAGGCTACGGACATCGTTGTCGGCAACAGTTCCGACTACTCCGTTTCGCTGAAAGCCGCCGCCGGAAACCTCGACCAGGTCATTGTGGTAGGCTACGGTACCCAACGGAAAAGTACACTTACCGGCGCCATTTCTTCGGTAGATTCCAAAACCATCAATGCTTTGCCGGTGTCCAGTGTGCAGCAAGCACTGCAGGGCAGGGTAGCGGGCTTAACCGTTACCAACAACGGGGCACCCGGCACCGAACCCATCGTGCGAATCCGCGGCATCAGTTCCATCAACTTTGCATCTGATCCGCTGTATGTGGTGGATGGCTTCCCTACCGGTGGTATCGGCAATTTTGACAGCAAAGACATTCAATCGGTAGAAGTACTGAAAGATGCCAGCGCTGCTGCCATTTACGGTTCGCGTGCCACCAATGGCGTGATCATCATCACGACCAAAAAGGGCAGCAAAGATGGCAAACTGAATGTGAACCTCGACTCTTACGTCGGTACGCAAAGCCCCTGGAACAAAATTGATTTGCTGAATACCGATCAGTACCTGCAATACGAACGTGCGCTGAACGGCGCTGCGGGTATTAACCTGCCACCGCGCCTGCAACCGGAAAACTTCAGCCAGCCCATTTATGATGGTACTTCGCAAACCTATGCACAGACCAACACCAACTGGCAGGATGAATACTTTAAATCCGGCATCATTACGCAGCAGCACCTGAGCGTGAGCGGCGGCAACCAGGTATCGCGCTTTTACAGTTCGGCAGGTTACTTTAAACAGGATGGCATCACGCAGGGTGTGAATTTTGAAAGAGGCAACTTCCGGATCAATTCGGAGCACGTCATCAGCAAAGTATTTACGTTTGGCGAAAACGTGTTTTTGTCTTATGCCAAGCAACGCCTTGAAGTAAGCAGCGGCAACAGAACCAACCTCGTGAACGTGATTCGCAACCTGCCTTACCTGCCGGTTTACGACCCGACTACGCTGGGTGGTTTCCGCAATTCGGAAAACAGCTTCGATGGTTCCGATCCTACCAACCCGGTAGAAGATGCGCTTTTGATCAACAACGCCACCCGCCAATCAATGAAGCTGTTTGGTACTGCTTTTGCGCAGGTCAACTTTACTTCATGGCTGAATTTCCGCAGCACCTTCGGGCTGGATTATTCCACCAATTTTCAGCACGCGTTTACCCCCATCTACAATGACAAAGGCAGGAGCGCACCGCTGGCAGTGATTACCGACAATACTTCGCGCAACATATCGCCTTTGTTTACAGAGCAGCTGACGTTTGACAAAACATTTGGCAATCATCACATCAACGCAACGGCCGTATACGAGCAGCAGGAATTCAGGAATTATACTGAAACAGCTACCGGCAACCAGGCTTCCAACGATATCCAAACGCTGGCAGGTGCTACCAATACCAGCATTACCTCATCCCGCAGCGAAGCCCTGTTGCTGTCGTACATCGGACGTGTGAACTATGAATTTGCCAGCAAATACCTGCTGAGCGCCGCTATCCGCCGTGATGGTCTTTCGGTATGGGCACCGGGTAACAAGTTTGCTAATTTTCCTTCTGTATCGGCCGGCTGGCGCATAGACCAGGAAAACTTCATGAAAAATTCCAAAGCCATCTCGCAGTTGAAGCTGCGTGCCGGCTATGGCGAAACCGGGCTGAATGCCGTGGGTATCTTTGGAACTCAGTATCCTTACCAGGCGGTGGTAAATGCCAATGGTGCTGCCTACCCGTTTGGAAATGTATTTACACCCGGCAATTCTTCTTACAACAACACCATTGCCAACGCTTCGCTGGAATGGGAAAAAACAAAACAGCTGAACATTGGTGTTGACCTTGGATTTTTGCAAAACCGGATAACGGTGGTGGCTGAATTTTACAAACGCAATACCGATAACCTCATCCTGAATGTGCCAACACCTGCTTCTGCCGGCTACAACAGCGGCGGTACCTCGCAGAACATTTCTTCAATGGAAAACAGCGGCATCGACCTGCAGCTTGGTTACAACAAAACCAAAGGCGACTTTACATGGAATGCAACCGGCATCATCAGTACATTGAAAAACAAAGTATTGAGCCTCAACACACCCACGGCAACCATTGACCAGGGCGGCGACGCAGATTTTGGCGGTGGCTCAGCCATTACGCGCACCACATCCGGTCAGCCTGTACAATCGTTTTATGGATATGAAGTTGATGGTATTTTTCAATCGGTTGAAGAAGTGAACAAAAGCCCGTACCAGACCGACAAAACTTCTGCGGGTGACCTGCGCTTTAAAGACCTTGATGGCAACGATACCATCAATGCCGCAGACAGGACGTTTTTGGGCAATTATTTTCCAAAATTCTCCTACTCGTTCAACTACAACGCCAGCTATAAAAACTTCGATTTTTCTATCTTTTTCCAGGGGGTGCAGGGCAATAAGATCTTTAATGCATCGCGCATCATTACCGAAGGCATGGCGCGGTTGTTCAACGCCGGCACCAATGTGCTGAACGCATGGACACCACAGAACACCAACACCAATATTCCGAGAGCCATCAGCGGCGACCCCAACCAGAATGTAAGACCATCTGACCGCTGGATAGAAGACGGTTCTTACCTGCGGCTGAAAAACGTGGCGCTGGGCTATACCCTGAGCCGCTCTTCGCTCATGTGGACCAAAGGCGCTGTCAGCAGCATCCGCCTGTATGTGTCTTCTCAAAACTTGCTGACATTTACCAAGTACAGCGGTTGGGATCCGGAAGTAGGGTCTAAAAACACCACGCTTACCAACGGGATTGATTATGGACAATACCCGGCTGCCCGCTCATTCCAGGTAGGCGTGCAGGCAAGCTTTTAAATCTTCATTCTAACAAACAAAGACATTGAATATGAAACTACGGTATGTGAAGTTGTACGCCATACTAACGGCGCTGGTTTTGATAACAGGAGGCATTGTGATCTCCTGTACCAAAAAGCTGGACAAAACCAATCCCAGTTATTTAACACTCAACAGTTATTTTAAAAACAGCAACGAGTTGCTCGCGGGCACCAATGCCATCTATTCCATTTTTCACAGTGCGCAATTGATAGCGCGTGAATGGTTTTTCCTGCACGACCTGCGCAGCGATGATGTGGCTGCCGGCGGCGGACAGCTAGAAGTGCCGCGCGCCCAGATTTTAAATGGTTCTACCACGCCCGACAACCCGGTGATGAACAACGTGTGGGCGGGATTGTATACGATGATTCACCGGGCAAACACTGTTATTGTAAACGCACCCAATGTGACAGACAATGATGCCGCGCGTGACCGTTATGTAGCCGAAGCGAAGTTTTTTCGTGGTTGGGCTTTTTATGAACTGGTGTCTCAATGGGGTGCTGTGCCCCTGTACACCACCCCGGTTACAACACCCGATCAATATTCTCCCCGCGTGTCAGAAGATATGGTGTATACGCAGGCAATACAGGATCTGACTGATGCAGCCAACACTTTACCTTCTACGTATGCTGCTAAATCTGATCAGGGCAGACCTACCGCCGGCGCCGCCAACGCGATGCTGGGCAGGGTATATATGCAAAAAGGCGATTATGCCAGTGCAAAAACAGCACTGGATAAGGTAGCAAAATCGGGGATGTATCACCTGGTGGACAACTACATGGATAATTTTTTGGAAGAAACAGAATTCAATTCAGAGTCTGTTTTCGAAGCAGTGTTTGTTGACAAAGGCGACAATGCCTTCAACTGGGGATATGTAGGCGATGGTGCCAACGATGCCCAATCTACCGTTCGCAACCAGGAATATTGCCCCGTGGCCTGGCGCAACCTCATTCCATCCAATCATTTTTTGGCGGAATTTGAGAAAACAAGCACCGGTGCTGCCAAGTCTGATCCCCGCTATCAATACACCGTGTACGAAACCGGCGACCTCTTCAACAACGGCAATACCGTGCTGACAGCCGACATGCAAAACGGTAACGCATCGGTGGTGAACGGGCAAACCATCAAAATCAGCTGGCGCAAATTCATGCTTCTTTACAAGCAGGACCTTGCTACGGCATCTTTCCATCCGGGTGGCAACAACCAGCGCATCATCCGCTACGCCGAGGTACTCATCAACCTTGCAGAATGTGAGACCGAACTGGGCAATACAGCCGCTGCCGTTGATTACCTCAACCAGGTGAGAGACCGTGCTAGTGTGGCGATGCCGCACTACCCGACTGCGCAATATCCTACCGGTTCAAAAGAGCAGGTCATAAAAGCCGTCATGCATGAAAAAACAGTAGAGTTGGGCGATGAAGAATTGCGCAACGTTGACATCATTCGCTGGCGCAAAAAAGGATATTTTACCGGAGGCGATCCGCTATCTTATTTCAAAGCCGGCAGAGACGAGCTGTTGCCGATTCCACAGTCGGAGATTGACAACAATCCCAACCTGGCAACGGGTGGAATAAACAAGCAGAATCCTGGCTATTGATCAATACAAACAAATTTAAAAAAAATGGAGCGGCAAAAATGCCGCTCCATTTTTTTGTGGGCATCTTTATCCCAACAGTCCATTAGCAATAGAAGCGGTAACACATAACCATCTCTATTTTTACATCAGCAGGAAGAAAGCGGCTAACAGGCCTGCGGTATAAATAAGATTGTTGGTCATCGCAACAAGATTTCAGGTAAACAAAAGGAACATACAATCCCCGGCTCTGTTGTGCTTTGGCAAAGCGACGATACAGGCAACAGAATTTAATGAACGACTATCATTTTTAGTTTGTAGGTATCACTGCTGAATGTATCTATCCGCAGGTAATACACACCGGCAACCAGTTGCTTTACCGGAAACGAAACACTGTTGCTGTTGGGCGGCACCTGCACCGTAAGCACCCTGGCACCTTTTGCATCAAAAACAGACAGCACACCCCCAATGGTAGCCGGGTAGTTTACCGTTGCCATCTCCGATGCCGGGAGGGGGAATATCGTTGGCGTTGTCACACGCACCGGCCCGCTATATTACCGGTAGCCTTCAATACAGTAACGGCTACCGTATCGGTACCCGTGGCGCCATAGCTATCGGTACCGGTAAAGGCAAATTTATATACCCCTTCCACCAGTTTATCCATGGTGCACCTATACAGGTTCGGGTTGACGATGACGGCTGCCATAGGTCCGGAAACCTGCATCCAGCTTACTGCCTGCAGATCCTTATCTACATCTGTGGCAGTCGCCGTGAGTGTAATGTAGTTCATGGGCAGTGTGATGGTTTGATCTGTTCCCGCATTTGCCACCGGCGCTGTATTGGAATGAAGCACCGTGATAGTAACGGTATCGCTTGCCTGGTTGTAGAAGTTGTCGCTGGCGGTCAACGCAAATTGGTACACACCCGCTATCAGGTTATCCACCTGCGTTGTGGTGCTGCCTGCATCGGCAATTGTGTAGCTGTCGGGACCCGATATTTTGCTCCAGGCAATACCCATGATAATGCCCGCCGGAGATGTGGCTGTGCCGGCAAGCATTGCACTGCCTGCCACCGCCAGGACCTGCTGGTTGTTGCCGGCATCTACTACCGGTGGGGCGCCCGCCTCGCCGGTGACGACGCCGCACTCGCTGGTGTTTGCAAATGCCATCTCTGCAGGACCGAAATGTGCATAAGGCGCGTTTACATCAATGTTTACAGGATTGTCGGTTGAGCCATCGCAGTAATTGCGAACCGCTCCGCCGGGAACAGCCAAGCCATCGGGCTGCAGGTATCGCCCGCATCACAGGCACCAAACAACTCTGCATCACCACCGTAGGCTGCCGTTCCGCCAATCGCTCCACCCCAGGCAAACAGGTTGCCGGAGGCTATGCCACCCGAAGAAACACCTCCATCGTACATTACTGCATTATCCGTAACAATAGCTGAATCACCTATGATGGCTCCTCCATTGAGCAATGCCTGTTTGTTTACCCTGGCTTTTCCTTTTACAACCGATCCACCGGTAATGCGTGCAAAGTCAGACACTACAGCGTTTTCCATCACCTTTGCATTGTCTTTTATCACCGCTTTGCCTTCAATGCGGGCATTGTCTGTAACCTGGGCCGCATTTAGTACGGCTGCGCCCGGGGCTACATAAGCCGTGGCATCTACATGCGCAGTAGCAGCCACAAAGCCACCACCATTTGGATGTGGTGCACCGGCAAGACCGGCTGTGTCTCTGAAGTTCGGCTGGTAGCCTTCTGGTATCATTTCCTTAATATGTATTTCCCACGGATACCGGTATTCTTTCGGAAAACCAACGCTGAACTGCCCGGTGTGTACATAAAAGGCAGTAGGAGCGCCGGAAACCACGAGGTAATAGCGTACGGCATTTGCCGGAAACTGGTAGCCGGTTTCAGACTCATTGCCGGCATATTGACTACTGTAAGTGCTGTTGCCGTTGGCATCAACGCTCACAAACCCATATCGCCAGCCAGCATTTGTATTGGGGTCAATATGTCCTTTAAATGTCAGGTAAACGGATGGTGTAATACAGGCAGAGCTATCCGGGTAAAGACGGATGATATTATAACCATATTGCTGAGGAGCCAGGTTGTCGGGAATTGCATAATGCCCCTTGCTCAGCGAATCTAAAAGATTGGTCGGACGCCACTGGAAACTGGCATCCAGCCCGGCCATCGCATTCCGGATATCGTCTCCTTTTTCTTCGTAATCCCAGTTTACATTGTGCATGGCATACTCCATGAAAAAGGCATTGATGCCATCCTGGTCCAGTCCCAACAGGCGCTGGATGGTTTGAAACGGATGCTCCTGATTGGTAGCATCAGCTTCACGCCATATGCGGTTTACAAAGTCTAACCCATATTTGTCCCGCAACAGTTCCATATAATAGACATTGGCATAGTGCTTCCTGTCTGAACTTTGGGTGTAACTGGTGAAATTATAAGCGCGGGCGGGATCCATCGCCCAAACCATTGACGGGTTTCGCTGCCAGGCCATGAAATTGGCGTGCGATTCCCAAAAAAATCCATTGGAAGCGTCGGTAAAACCATGACCCGGGTAAAGTACACTGGAAATGATGTACTGGCAGCTATGGGCAAATTCATGGGAGGCGACAAAACTGTTGCCTTGCTTAAACACGCCGGTTTCCACCCAGAAGGCGCCCACCTTTCCGTCATAACCTCCGCCAAAAGCGTATCCGGTGTACAATCCATCGCGCCAGGTGTTGTTGATGACAATGATGTTTTTGTACCTGGCAATGGAACCGGAATCGGGTATCAGGTGCCATTGAGTTACATAATCATTCCAGATGGCTTCCATTGAATCCAAAATCACTTCCGGATCAAACTGGAATGCGGGGTCGGTGTTGTGCAGCGGATCGTTGCCGGCCAATGGTCCCCAAAACAAGGCGAAGTTTGCCGATTGTTTGCAACGGTTGGTGGAGTCCCAGGGGATATTGGCATTCGGGTCGCCCCACTCGTTGGGTATGTACAACTGCTTGCCGGAAGGCAGCGTTTCGGTGGTGGTTCCATACACACGCCACTCAATGATACCGGTTGATTCGGTACTGTTTTTCATGGACAGCCGTAAGCTATCGGTGAGCACTTCGGGAAAGGTTGCCGTGTTGAAGGCATCTTTGTTTGTGGGCGCATCCGCCAGTTTCATCCAGGAACTGCCGTCCCAGTATTCTATGTAAGCAGTCGTGGGCACAAGAATTCCACCCCCGTCTTCGAACCAATAGATGTCTGCCTTGCTGATGGAATACTTTACCGGCCAGCCATACTGTACCCACTGGATAGAATCGGGGCTTGCAAGTTGCCATACACGCCATGATCCCGGTCGCCGGAGTTAGCGGGCGTATGTTCATCATTTACCGACGCCAGCGTCTCCCATGGCGAAACATATGACGTGCTGACTGTGGCAAGCGGGGCAATATTGTTTGATTGTGCAGTTGCTTTTATGAAAACAAAAGTGAGCAAAACGAGTAACAATGGTTTCATGAATGCTATTGATTTAAGAATTGAGTCAGCGGACAAGTTATGATGTATGTCTATCCTGTACCGCGGCGGCTTTCGTGTTGTGCTGCCGTTTTGCCGGTACATTGGTTCGTGAATAAGGAAAGCATTCTGTAGAAACAGAACGCTTGTTTTGTTTGAAAAAATACACGCCAGGTAAGGAGAACACAACCGCCTGCAGGAACCACACTCAGAATGAATTATCCTGCCAGTTGCGTTCTCTGCTTTTTCAAGATGAGGTGCCGCACTTATTTGCGCGCTACATTGTTTAGGTAATAGGTAACGGTATAAGTGCCTTTCGTCACGAAATACTGAGCCGTTAGCACGGGGTTTACGTTCAGGTTCACGTCTGTGAACCGGGCAGGAATCTGGTAATAAACGATGCCATCATTCCACGCCGATCCGTTTTCTATCACCGTGTTCAGGTAAGCCGGCAGCATGGGTATGCCGGCAGGATAAGAAAATTCAAGCGACGTATCGGTATACACCGGTGCCTCATAAGGATTCCAGTTTTTAAACGAAGGCCGCCCGGCACGGGGAACAATCTCACCGTTGGCTGCACTGAAAGGCACCCCGTTTTTATCCAGGAATTTAAACACGATTTTATCGGCACCGGCAGCATCGTGAGTGATCGACACATTGAGCGGGTCGGCAATGCCGTAAAAGGTACCGCTTTCGTCTGAGGTCGTCCAGGCTTTGTACAAAATCGTATCAATGGTGGTGATGGGCGTAATGTGGATGTCACAAGCATTCTGCAGCACTTTGGTACCGCGCATGTTGCTGGCGCTGATGTCAATGGTGTACGTACCCGGCGCTACGTATTTGGACGCTTGTGTAAACTGCAGCCGCCCGCCAATGTTGTTGATGCTGAAAGGCGCCACCACGCTGTCTTTCAGCTTTGCCCGAAGCATGGCTTCCGTAGTATCGGCATAAGTGATGGTCCCGGTATAAACAGAAATGATTTGCGGTTTCAAAAACATGCTGTCCACGCTTTCGCCGGTAGCTTTGTTCCGGATGGCCAGGAGGGTTGTCTGCAGCGGCGCGGTAGAGCCATCTACCACCAGCGGCGATGATGTGGTAGTAACGCCCTGCTGCACTGTAAACGGATTTTCGAGGTAGTAAAGGTTATCGCTCAGGAAGCCGCGCTCGGTTTTTTCGCAGCTCATCACTGCACATGCTATAAAGCTGCAGGCAAGCGCCTGTAGAATCTGTTTCTTAGTACGCATAAGTTTTGTTTTCAGTCATTTTTTCTGATAAAGTGATGCTACAGCTTTGTTAGCAAAGCATTGTTTGCCAGCACGTGCAACGTAGTGCCCGAAGCTGTTTTGATGCCAGTTGTCTGGCACGAAACCACTGCATCTACCGCGTCGTTGTCCGGCGCACCCGCAGCACCATCCGGTACTCCGCGAACGCTGATGTACTGCAACGTGTAGTAGTTGAACGCCGGCGCCGAATTGGTAAGGTTGATGCCATAAGCACCCTGTATTTTTTTTACGGCAGTGCGCACGCTGTTGCCTGCCCAGCTTTCGTATTCCACGGCGGTGAGCGTAGCATTTTCAAGGGTAATGTTGTTTTCGCCAAAGAGGTATTGCGTTACCAGTTTTGGACTTACCGAATCGTACAGCTGGCTCAGCGTTGTGCAGTTCAGTGTGTTCATCAGCGCAGCAACCGAAAAGTCAGTAAAGGCGAAAAAAGTGCCGGCCGATTCACAGAATCCTTCAGGTTAAAATGGTCTATCAGCAGTAGCGTAGTATCGAAATAATGATACGGATGGCTTTTGAGATAATCGTAGGTGGTAAAGGAAGTAGCCGCGCTGCTGAGGCCGCCATCCTGCAGGTAACTGTCTTTGCGGCAGGAGTGTTGCAGCCAAAAGCATCGTCAATAGGAGCACGGGAAATAGTGTATGTTTTGTATCCTTCATCATGATTGGTTTTTTGCCGGAGCGGTTATTTTATTTTGCCTACCCAAAACGGCGTTTGTCGCAGGTTTGAATTGGTTAGAAACAAGGTAGGATCAACCGGCCAGTAATATTTGCCCTGCAGAAATTCATCGTGGCTCATATAAGGCAGCTGCTGTTGGTTGGTGAGCCTTTCCAGCCTTACAAGGTCGAAGAAGCGGTGCCCTTCCATAAACAGTTCCCTGCCGCGCTCATCGGCAACGAGGTTGATCAGGTCGGGGCCTGCCACGCCGGAAAGAGGTTCGGCAATGCCACGGTGGGCGCGCACTTCGTTCACCAGCGCCAGCGCGCCAGCCGCATCGGGAGCCGATCTGGCAGCGAGCGCTTCGGCTTTCAGCAGCATGATATCGGCCAGCCGAAACACGATGATGTTGTTCAGCGCTACCTGGTAAGAACTGTTGTTGTTTACATTCTGAATGTTGGCAAATTTGATACACTCCAGTATCGAAGCCCCGTTGTTGGAAAGCGTGACGAAGGCGTTTTTATACCGCACATCGTCTGCATCGGCATACAGCATTTCTACCAACCCGGTATTGATCTGCCAGGCAGGTTGTGTGGCAAAGTTGTTTACATAAGGCGGCGTCAGCGTTACGCCGGTATAGGAGTACACGTCTGCCGCATTCTGGCTTTCGACAGAAGTATTGGCAGCAATTTCAAAAATGCCTTCGGGTGACTGTCCTTTGTAGATGGTCATAAAATTCGCGGCATCGGTAAGCTGGTAGCTGCCCGAAGCCATCACCGCATCACAGGCCATAGCGCAACTGTCGTAGTCGCCTTTCCATGCGTAAAGATGGGCCAGCAATGCGTAGGCGGCGCCCCTGTCGGCACGCACCACTTTGTTTACCGAGCCTTCGTCTTTCCAGTCCAGGTAATCTTTGGCCAGATTGGCATCGGCTATCGCCTGCGCCAGCACATCGGCTTGCGGTGTGCGCGGCAGTTGTGGCTGCACCGATACATCGGGGTAATACGTTAGCGCCAGCGGCACATCGCCCCACACCCTTGCGAGGTAGAAATAGTTGAACGCCCGCGTAAAATAAGCTTCGCCCAGGTATTTGTGTTTGCTGGCTTCTTTGGCTGCCGCATCGCTGCCCGCAAAAGCCGATCCGGGCATGTTACCAATGAAATACAGGCAGCGGTTGCTTTGCGCGATCGCGGTGTAAAAATTGGTATAGAGCCTCAGTTTCAGCCGCGGATCGTACGTGTTGGCGTAAGGGATGCTCGCATTCCAGCGCATCGATTGTATGTCGCGGTAGGCGCCATCGCCGCCCACCACGTCCGAAAACTCATCCGAAATCAAATCGCCGTAGGTATAGTAAGTGATGGCCGCGTTGAATGCCGAACGGATGAGCGAATAACAGGCAGCTACCGAAGCGTTTGCATCGCTTTCGGTTTGCCAGGTGGTTTGGTCGGTTGCCGTACTGTTTGGATTTTGATCCAGAAATTTGGTGCACGAGGCACACCAAACGAGAAGACTGATGATGACAAAAACAGGTGTTGATCTCATGCTTTTTGCGATGGTTAAAAAAGGAAAGAAAAAGGTTTGGTAAAAGCTAAAACTCGATGTTGGCGCCGATTGTCATTTTCAATGCCGATGGGTACACCACGTTGGCAGACCCCGTGGTGGGATCTACCAGTTCGGGGTCGGGAATCACTTTGCTTTTTTTCAGTATCAGCAGGTTGTCTGCCATGCTGTAAATGTTCAGCCGTTTCATTCCGAGTTTCTGCACCAACCGGTTAGAGAATGTATAGCCAAGCGTCACCTGTTTTACCTTCATAAAATCGCCGTTTTCCACAAAGTAAGAGCTGGCAATATTCCACGGATCCTGGGCGCTGCCCACATAGTTTACGAGCTTTGGAAAGGTGGTCTGGTCGCCGGGCTGCACCCAAAACTGGTTCAGCAGGTTGCTGATGGCTGCCGGGCCGGCAACGCTTCCCCACGAGTTGATGTAGCGGCTGCCGTTGAGGTAGTCGGAGAGGTAACCGTTGAATATTTTACGCCCGGTAAGAAAAGAGCAAAACACATTGAGCGAAAAGCCTTTGTAAGAAAAGGTATTGCTGAAACCGCCGGTTACTTTCGGGGTTGGATTGCCGGCTATTACTTTGTCGTCGTAGTTGATGTTGTAGTCGCCGTTGTTGTCGATGTACCGCGGGTCGCCTGCCTGCAACGTAGCGCCCTGAAAGCTCATTTTTCTGCCTGTGATGGGGTCTGTCGGCACATCATCGTCGGTCGCATATACGCCATCTATCTGGTACACTTTGTAATTAAACAGCGCTTCTCCATACGTGAGCGTCTGCTGAAACCAGGGTGGTCCAAACAGGAAATCGCGGTTGCCGTTGGGCAGCCTGGTCACCAGGTTTTTGTTCAACGAAACATTGAAGTTGGTATTCCACTGAAACGCCGATTTGGGACCTGTATTCCTGGTGTTTACCGTCAGTTCAAAACCGGTGTTGCGGATGTTTACATAGTTGCCCGAATAATACTGGTATCCGGAGGTGGTTTGCGCCGGAATGGCATAGAAATACTTGTCTTTTGTGTCTTTCTGATACCAGTCGGCGGTAATGGATATGCGGCTGTTAAACAATTCTGCGTCAACACCCAGGTCTACCTGCGGGTACTTTTCCCAACGCACGCTGTTGCTGGCGTTGACCCCGTTATTGTAGATATAGCTGCCATACGGAAAGGGCGAGATAATGGTTGTGCCGTTGTAGGTAGAAGGTGTGCCGGCCAGGTACACATAAGAGCCATAGGAACCGAGTGTTCCGGTGGTGCTCAGCAGGTAGCTGGCATCGGAATACAACTGCTGGTACTTGGCATACCAGCTGCCGGGGTCGAGGCCGGTGATGCCCCAGCTTGCCCGCAGTTTCAGAAAGCTCACCACCTTTTTTAACGGGTGAAAAAAGGCTTCGTCCGACGGTATCCAGCCAGCCGACACAGAAGGAAATGTTCCCCAGCGGTAATCGGCGCTGTAGATAGAACTGGCATCGCGCCTCACCGAAGCCGTGGCAAAATATTTTCCTTTGTAATCATAGCTCAGCCGCCCGTAATAAGACACGGTGGTTTTGCGGCTCGCTTCCGTTGACACAAACAGGTTGGGACCGGATGGTATGGTTTGAATGGTATTGATCCCCGTTACATCCACGCCTTTCGCATAGGCATAGCTGTTGTTGAAACGGTTGCTGTAAGAAGAAGTGCCGCCAACGAGTATAAACCTGTTGTCTTTGAATTCTTTCAGGTACGTAAGGTAATTCTCAAACGACCAGCCGGGGCTAGCCGAATTGATGTCGTAGGTCTGGTTTTGCAAACCATTTATTTCTACCGGCGAAAAATAAGCATAGTGGTCGGTGTAGTTGGTAGATGAAAAATTGCTGTTGAAAGTAAGGTTGCGCGACAGCGTATCTGTCAGGCCAATAGAACCTGTTATTGAGAAGATGCGGTTGTCGTCGTAGTAGGTTTTATCGCCTTTGTAAACGGCGGTCTGCTCGGGTGTAAGCTGCGCAAAAGAAGTAGGGAAGCTCCACGAATTGAACAATGCGCCGGTAGAACCACCTACGCCATGTTTTCTGCGCTCCGAACTCATTAAAATGTCAGTATTGATGCTCATGCCTTTCACGGGGTGCACACCCAGGTTAAGGTGCGGTGCCAGCCTGTCGAGCGCAAACCCGTTCAGTATTCCCTGCTCGCTGTAGTGGTTTACCGAAAGGCGATAGGTTGCTGTGCCCATATAGCCCGCTACGCTCACATCTTCGCTGTTCAGAAAGGCGTTGTTTCTCACCATTAAGCCCTGCCAGTCCACGCTGTTGTTGAAAGCAGGATTCAGACTATCGGTTAGTTGAATGGGAATATTGTTTTGCTGAATTACCGAATAGGGCAACTGCGCGTTTAGCAAAGACAGCTTCAGGTTGCGTTCGGCGGCGCCGGTAAGCACTGTGCGAAACTGCGGGCTTGTAATGGCACCGGCATACGCCGAAATCGTGATTTGCGGCTTGCCGGCTTTTGCCCGTCTTGTCTTTACAATAATGACACCGTTGCCGGCTCTGGCACCATAAATTGCGGATGCCGATGCGTCTTTCAGCACATCAATCGATTCTATATCGTTGGGGTTGATGAGGCTTAGCGGGTTTGAGTTGGCGTAAGCCGTTCCAATCGCGTTTACATCGTAAATCACACCGTCTATTACGTAGAGCGGACCACTGTTGCCACCATTTTCGTTGCCATAATCTATGTTGGTGGCACCACGTATCACGATGTTGGGTTTGCCGCCCAGCTCGCCCGAACTCGACAGCACACTTACGCCCGCCAGCCTGCCCTGCAGTGTCTTGTCGAAGCTGGCTTCCGGAATGTCTTTGATGTCTTTACCGGCAATGGTCGAGACTGCAGCCGTGAGGTTGCGCCGTTTCTGCGTTTGATAGCCTATCACCACCACTTCGCTGTTCTTGTTGTTAGAAGGGGTGAGAGACACAGCAAACGGCGAGGCGGCGGCTTTCAGCGTTTTGTCGTCGTAGCCCACAAAGCTGATGATCACCTGCCCGGATTTACCTTTTAACAGGAGCACAAACCTGCCGGCGCTGTCGGTCATGGTAGCGTTGGACGACCGCTCTTTTTCGCTTACGCTTGCGCCTGCCAGTGCCTTTCCTTTTTCGTCGGTAACCCTTCCCTGAACCGATACCTGATTTTGCGCGTGTGCCGTATGGTGCAGCAGGAGTAAAAAGCCCGCCACCATCAACAGCCATTGTAAACATCGTCTCATAGCAATTTTTAATAGTTAATAACAGATTGAAGCGTTTTTGTACCCGGAATCAACAAGAAGCAGCAGTCGTCAATGCATGATTAAATGTAATTCCGATAATTAAAAGTAGAAGCATTTGCCGGGCGGTTGCATACGGATATTAGCAGGGTATGAGCATAAATTATCTTTCTGAAAATTTTGTTAATACAGGGTTGAATTTGACAGCATTTTCAGGTTGGCAGTCTTCGTGGTACAAAGTGTAATCGATTCATTACCAACAAATGATAACAGAATGGCAGCTTACACACGCATCAATACATAGCAGGTTCGTTTCCCTGTATCACTGCAAAAAACAATGAAACGCGCGTAAAGTTTGTTGATGAACGGGTGTAAAAGGAGGAGCGCGGAAGGTGCTGATACCTAACATATTGAACAAAATACCTGCGCAATCTTCAGCCATCATCAGAAGTGTACCGATACCGGCTTGCCCGCATAGTTTATGGTCTGTGTCTTGTTTTCGGGCAGTAGCTTTATAATTAGGTTACGAGCGGCAGGCTTCCGTATTTTCCCGGCTATTGCCTGTGGCTGCAGCGTGGCTGTGCGGGTGTCCTCATTCCAGGTGATGCGGGTGAGGGAAGCTTTCCCATCCAGGTATTCCTGGCTGATGCCGTCATCTTCGTACCAGTCAAAAGCGCCGTTTTCGCCGCCAAAGATGGTGAGCGTTGTTGGTCCGCCTGCCGGTTCGTCTGCATATTGCCTTACCGGGTCAATGGGTATGATGGCGCCTGCCCGCACGTAGATGGGCATTATAGCCAAACTAACCTCCCGCGTCACCGTTTTACCACCTGCGGTTTTTTCGTTTGTCCACCAATCGTACCAGTCGCCTTTTGGCAGATACACGTTGCGGGCAACAGCACCTTTCTCAAATACGGGGGCTATCAGCAGGTCGCTTCCCCACATATACTCAGTGCCCATCTTTTTTACCAGTGTCTCACCGGGATATTGCAGCCACATCGCACGCATCAGCGGCATGCCCGACGTGCGCGCCTGCCAGCCTAATGTGTAGGTATAAGGCAACAAGCGGTACCGCAGTTCATCGTATTGTTTAACCACCGGTTCTATAGCGGCATTGTTCATTTCGGAAGCCAGCGGCGGCACGCGGTCTTCTAAAGGGCCCCGGTCACTCAAGCCCCAGCCCCATGGCAGGCGGGTGTGCCAGGTGCGCCCGTGCGACCGGAAAGAACCGCAAAAGGCAGCAAACTGAAACCAGCGTGCATACAACTCGCCGGTAAGTTCAGTATTGGAGTAAAAACCGCCAATGTCGGAACCCCAGAAAGGACCGATGCTGAGCGAGTAATTGATGCCAACGGCGATCTGCGCTTCCAGCGTTTTCCACGACGATTCGGTATCGCCCGACCAGACCCAGCCGCCCCATTGCGCAATGCCGGGGTAGCCGTTGCGCTGCAGGCTCCACGGGCGCAGGTTGGGATGAGCGGATAAAGCGCCCTGGTAATACATCTGGAGGCGTTTGATGCGCTCATACAGGTTGAACCAATCGCCTTCATCGGGCCAGAAAGCATCCACACCCATGTTTACCAACGGCAGATGCTGCTGCCAGTAGCTTTGTATATGCGAAGCGTCTGTTGTCTCGCCCTTCCCGGCAGGAATTGTTCCATGCAGCGTGGGCAGCCTGTCCCTGTCCCACGGCACCATGTGCAGCACCACCTTCACATTCCGCTCGTGCATGTCTTTAAAAAAGCTGTGGGATCGCGGTGAAACACGTCGGAATTGGAGTCAAAGGAAGGCTGCATTTTGTTCCAGCCCCTCGGCGCAAAACCGGTACCGAGATAAATAACAGCATCAAGCGGTATTTGTTTGGCGCGAAATGTATCCACGACGCCTATCATGGCGTATTCGTCTTCCAGCGTGCGGTGCGACTGCATATAACCCAACGCCCATTTGGGCGGCAGCACAGCTGCACCGGTAATGAGGGAAAAGTCTTTCATCAGGTTTGCCGGCTCATGTGCGTCAAATACAAACAGGTCGTACAAGCCGGGCACAATTTCGTTTACCGGCGGCAATCCTTTGCCCTGTGTTTGCACCCTGGTTCTTTTCGGTTTGCGGCAACGCTGTCTACGGTGCCCGGCTGCCACGGAATAAAGATGCCTTTGTCTTCACTGCGTAAGTCCACTTCCACCCACGGGTGCGCTACAAACAAGCCCCATCCTGCTGTGCCTGCCAGCATCGCCACCGGGTTGCGCGAGCCGTAAGCGCCGCTTTGCCAGCGGGGCTGCATGCTATCGTAGGCGCCGCGCCGGTCAAACTGTACCGGCTCGCTGCGCCAGTCGGTGCCGGGCGCTGTTTTCGGTCCGCCTTCACCCATACCCAATACAGGCTGCCCATATAATTGAAAAGAAAGTTTTCCGTCATCTTCAACTGTCAGCTGCTGCACCGGCTCGCCTTTTACATTCGTGATGAATATGCGCAAAGGCTGCGGCAATACCTCCACTGTAAAGTTGCCAACCTGTTTTTTTACCCCGTCTGCCAGTTGATGCAGGCTGATGGCAGGCGCATCGTACTGCCTGCCTGATATTGCCGGCGTTGCAGGAAACTCTGCCGCGTAGCTGACCGGTTTCAGCGTAATGCGCAGGCTGTTATCACCCGCCTTTCTGATGTCTAATTGTGCCGGCTGGCCGGCAACGGAAAGCGATTGCGCAATCGCCGTGGCTGCAGGCAACTGCAGCAAACAGGAGATGAGGCAAAAGATAAGCTGGGAGCGAAGCGAATTTGTCATGGCAAATGGTTTCGTTTGCCAAACATAAGCCCTCTACTGAATTGTTGGGATTGGTTTTTTAACAACTGCGGAAGCATTCTCAATTCCAATCCTGCTCCCTGTGTGCCTGCTGCCTGTTGTTGTGGTACGGAAACCCGTGGATGGTGTTTTGGAATGCAACGCAGTGCCTTGTGTCACACACCCCGATGCGGAGGTGCCTTCTCACAATTAACGACTACACACAAGTCCATTCGCTTACCTTCAACAACTATTACTCATCTTTACTATGGCAATAAAAGTTAGCAGAAGCGATATCAAGCTCAGACCGGATTATACCAAAGTCATTCCCCGGTTTTTCAATACCGGCAACGAAAGGTCGCTGCTGATCATCAACAAAGTATTGCAGATAGCGGAAGAAGAGGCAGAAGCGTTGGTCAACGAGATTTACACAGAATTCTCCAGCCGTTACAGAGAGGTGCAAACCATCTTTCTGAAGCATTTTTCACTCGTCCGGTATTTATTGCCCGATGCTGAAATCGCCGCATTGTCAGCCAACAAGAAGCTGTTGATCGGCGCGTATTTTACGATGGAATATTCCATTGAATCGGCTGCTTTGTTCAATCCGTCCATTGTAGAAGACTTTGATCAAAGCGATGCCGGAAGACGGACAAATGAAAGTGATCGTCAGCTTCAGGGCTACAGGCGAAAGCCATATTTCATCAATTGTGTTTAAGCGGGGTAAACTGGACGGCGACAACGGCATATTCGTTTGAACCATCGGGTAAGTTTATGAGTGAAGGAATTGTGACACAAAGAGGAAAAAGATAACAAAGCAGCCTTTGAAAATGTGTTGACACAAATTGAATTGCCGGAAGATGTCCGCTATCAATATTTTAAACCAGTTACAGGATTCGTTTTCGTATAAAGAAATAGAAATGGCTTTGAAGAATGCACTGCCGGCAATTGAAAGATGATCTAAGCGAACGGAAGCTGAAACACGAAATACTCACGCTGTAAATACCAGTTACGAGTTGCAGTTTTCTCCTGATTCTTTGCTGTCTGAACGGGTCATTTTCCCCGTAACCCGCGTTGAAAAAAACGGCATGGAAGATGCGCGGTTTGTAAAGTTTACGGAAGATGATGGTACGTTTACTTATATAGCTACCTACACGGCTTATGATGGTTCTGCCATTTCGCCGCAACTGATTCTTACAACCGATTTTCTTCATTTTAAAATTGCGCCGCTGCATGGTAAAGCCGCCATCAATAAAAACCTCGCTTTGTTTCCCCGAAAAATTAACGGGCAGTATGTAATGCTGTCGCGCATCGATAACATCAATAATTACATCATGTTTTCCGACGACTTTTTGTGTGGGAAGAAGCGATTTTGTTACAACAGCCAAAATACCCGTGGGAGTTTGTACAGATTGGCAATGCGGGCTCGCCCATTGAAACAGAGCAGGGCTGGCTGGTAATTACGCATGGCGTGGGTGCCAATGCGCAAATATTGCCTAGGTGCCAGTTTGTTTGATTTAAATGATCCCACAATAGAATTGGGACGTCTGCAGGAACCTTTGCTGGTACCCAACGAAGATGAACGGGATGGTTATGTACCCAATGTAGTATACTCCTGCGGCTCTATCATTCATGGCGATCATTTGTTTATTCCGTATGCGGTATCCGATTATGCTTCTTCGTTTGCTATCTGTTTCGGTGACTGATTTGCTGGATGAAATCATGCAAGTCAAATGACTGTTTTATCCTTCGCAGCGATTTGCTTGTATAAGCGGATGTAATTGTTTGCCATTACGCCGCTGCTGAATTTGATGGCGTGTTGCCTGCATTGTGTACCGGCAAATACCGTTTAATGTTTGTCAATGCCGCAACTGCTTCCGCAATCGTATGTACAAAAGCCGGTTTTGCCATCTACAATCAGTTCTTTCATAGATCCGCGGTTAAAAGCTATAACCGGTGTGCCGCACATCATTGCTTCGGCAACGCTTAAGCCAAAGGGTTCTTCAAAAGATGATCGGATGCAACAGTGCCATGGCATCTCCCAATAATTGGTTGCGTTGCTGCGGGTTGGCATTGCCTAGATAAACAACTGATAGAATCGTTAAGGTAAGGAGCTACTTTTTCATTAAAATAATTTTGGTCTTGGATCAGCCCGCAAAGAATTAGTTTTTTATTAGATTGAATTGCTATCTGTATCGCTTCGTGAGCGCCTTTGTGCGGATGAATTCTGCCAAAATATAAGAGGTAATCACCACCTCCTTCCCCAAAAGAAAACTGTTGTTCATCTAATCCATTATAAACAGTATCCAAATACGTTAAGCTGCGCGTGGCGGTCGCTGTTGCTGATGGCAACATAATGGAATGGGCATTGTATTTTTTATATACGGGTACAATCTCTTCTGAAGAAAAGCCATGTATTGTTGTGATAATGGGCGTGCGAATAAGACGGGAATAGGTTAAGGGAAGAAAATCGAAATGATTGTGAATGATATCAAACTCAGCCGCCCTTTCCATCAGGTTAGATATGTGCAGGCACTCAGCCACTTTCGCATCAGCCGGGTATTCTCCCAATGGTTTGTCCCAAACGGAAGCCAGCTGTTGCCTTTGTGAGCGAATCGCCGGTTGCAAACAAGGTCACATCTATTCCTTCTGCTAACAAGCGCTTCCGTTAATACAGAAGCTACCTGTTCCCACGGTCCGTAATTCCTGGGCGGCGTGCGCCAGGTAAGCGGGGCTAACATGGCTACTTTCATACTTGTAATTCCGATGCCACAATCATGTGAGAAATCCAGTACGCTAACGTGCTTTCCGCGCCCTGGTTTAAGTTGCTTCCTTTTCGTGTAACCCATCTGCACAACCACCGGTGGTGGGGTCGTATAAAGCAATTCCAGATCGTTTTTGCCTAAAAACCACTGGTAGCTTTTATACATGCGTTGTAAAAAAATTGCATCGCCCGTAATGCGGTAAGCCTGCTGGTAAAAAAGAACCATCGCCATGGCATCAATTCCCTGCTGGTCAAACCGTGCTGATGTAGCTTTTCCTTTTTCGCACCAGCCCTGGTTACCAATAGGGCTTAACACATCCATCGCCAAAAACTTTGGATTCTAAAAATGCCATCGCTTCAAAAGCAATGGTATGGTAATCATTCGTCGCTTGTAATTTCGTAAGCGTTGAATAAGGCAAGTGGCAATATGGCATTATCGTAGGTAAGAATGGGCTCAAACCAATGCCAGTCGCCGATTTGTTTTCTGCATACATGCCAACCATTTTATTGGTGAGCTTTATCACAAGGTCGCGTTTTACATCATCCGGATAATTGTATTTTACAAACTGGCAAAGCCCGATGATGGAATTTGCAATACCCCGTATAGAAACCAGTTTATCGATGTGGCACATACGCTTTGGTAAATATACCCGCTGCTGTTTTGCTTAATAAGTATGAAGGACCTTCATTCATCAGAAAGCCAAGCGCCATAAGGGTTCTGCCAAACGAATCTTCCGAGCCACGCTCTTCAGTAGCTTCCTTGGTATAACTCATAAAGTTTTTAAACTCGCCATTGTTTGTTTGCATGTAATGAATAAAGCTTAGGTAAACCGTGGAGCGGTGGCATTTCTGATTCGCCAATTTTATTTTTGTGCGCCAGTACCGATAATAATAAAGCCCTTGCATTATCATCTATACAATATCCTTCTTTGCGGTTGGGAATATTGAAGATGGCATGTTGTATCATGCCGGTATCATCGGTTAAATTTCTGATGTGAAACAAGTTAACTGCCGGCAAATCTTTTAGTGCAAATGCCTTAGTTTTTGCCGGGCGTTTTGCCATAGCGGTTTTCATAAATGTTGTTATATTAATTGATGTATACAGTGGGTAACGTAGCCGTAAGGGTTGTGGTTCCTAAAATATCGCTGAACAAAGTGGCATGGCTTTCCCCTACTTTTTTCCAGGTTGTATTTCGCGTTTTCAGCAGTGCGTTTTTCCTCATTTCTTTTTTTAGTTCCGGATTTTGTAAAATGCGAATTGCGTGTTCTGCCAGTTCGCTTTCTTTAGTGCTGGTGAGTATAACGCCGGTTTGATCATCCAGCATTTCGTTAGCCAAAACAAAAGCATTGGAAATGATAGGGCAGCCGGCACTCATGGCATACAGAAAGGTGCCGCTTACTGCTTGCTGAGGATCTTTGGAGGTAAATAAATAAATATCTGTCAGTGCCAAATACTCCATTAGTTTTTTGGTAGGCACATATTCGTTTATCAGTCTTACATTTTCCTGCAAGTTATTTTCGGTTATCGAGTTGCTGTAAATAGTCGCGGTATTTTTCTCCTTCCTGTTCCAATAAGTTGGGATGGGTTTGCCCCAGCACAACATACATGGCATCGGGAAACGCGGCGCTGATTTCTTTCATTGCCAGGATGCCTTTTTCGATGCCTTTATTGGGGCTCAATAATCCAAAAGTGGTTAGTACCTGTTTGTTACGGAGGTTATATTTGATTTTTAAAATATCGGCATCAACCAGGCTGCTGGCGTGCGTTCCGTGTGGTATAATCACAATTTTATCTGCATTCACTCCATAATCTTCCCTTATAATACGGGCTGAGTTTTTTGTCATTACAACAATCTTGTCGGCAAGCAGAGCCAATTGCCTGCACAATACTTAACATTTTAGCTGCGGGTTTCGGAAGTACAGTATGAAAACGAATGATAAAAGGTTTCTCAAGCAAGGATAAAAAGCCAAGTAGATATTCGCCCATTTCGCCGCCATACAAACCAAATTCATGTTCTATACAAACGAGTTTGATAGACGCATCTTTGTTGATGGTTATCGCCGTTTCGATGCATTTGTCGGGGTGCTGGCTATCCATGGTCATGGTGACGGGGTACCTGTAAAATTTCGCCTTGTTGCTGTTGTCGAGGGCGCACACTTCGAGATCGGCTTCTTCCGAGATGTTGGGTTTGATGGCGTTGATCAAATCTTCCGTAAAGCTGGCGATTCCGCATTTTTTAGGGGAAAAGGTGCTTAGGAAAAGTATTTTTAAACTTTGAACCGGTGTATTCATAAATAATTTTTAACGTACCCCAATAAAGCACAGGCAAATGCTGATTGCCTGCAATAAGTGACGGTTTGATATGGTGCAACCTGATTGTGAAAGTGAAAGAAAATCAGACGAACAGGGAAGGAGTCATTTGTGAATGCGGCATCGCCGGTACCTGAACCATAAAACTGATTGCAATGAAAGATACGCTTATTTGCCCGAACGACAGATAAAAGTTTGGCTGATGGGGAAGAAGGGTGGTCGGGGGGAGGTGATGCAAAAACAGATTGCTATCAAAAATACGAGTAAGAACTCTGCTTTGATCTAACAAATGAATGGGAGCGAACGATAGAAGTGATTTGAGCGTTGACGCCTTTTGACGCGTATTACCAATGGTTTTGGCAAACTTATCCAACAGTTTTGTGCCGGATTATAAATATTTCGTTGTTGGTAAACAAGAAACATCTAAAATACAATATTGAAGCAATCAAATGCCTGTTGATGTACCAACACAAAAAAAGCAGCGGTGAACATTGCGTCACAACTGCTTTCTCTCTTATCGTGGGCCCACCTGGGCTTGAACCAGGGACCCCCTGATTATGAGTCAGGTGCTCTAACCAGCTGAGCTATAGGCCCTGAATCCTTTCCGAATTCGGGAGCGCAAAAATAGAGAAATCCCGCAATTTTCCAAATGTAAAACCCATCCGAAGCCTTTATTTTTGCTTTTATGCAGACATGTAAACAATATCATCTTCGACTTCGGCGGCGTTTTTATCTCTATCGATTATGCCAAAACACTGGCGGCATTTACCGATCTGCGCGTGCAAAATTTCAATGAGTTTTATACACAAAGCCATGCGTCCGACTTGTTTGAAATGCTGGAAACCGGCAAGCTGAATGCGGAAGAATTTTACAATACGTTTCGCAGTCATACCAATACAACACTTGGCCGACGAGCAGATAGAAGAATCGTGGAATGCGTTGCTTGGCTGCTTTTATCCTCGACCGTCTTGAATGGCTTGAAACCATCCGCCATAAATACAACGTGTTTTTGCTTTCCAACACAAACGCCATTCATCACAAAGCGTTTACGAAAATTTACAGGGAGCAAACCGGCAAAACCAATTTCGACGATTATTTTATCAAAGCCTATTATTCGCACGATATGGGGCTTGCGAAAACCATATGTGGAAGCGTATCAATATGTGTTGGAAGAGCAGAATTTAAAGCAGATGAAACCTTGTTTATAGATGATACCCTTACCAACATTGAAGGCGCACAAAAAGCCGGGTTTGCAAACAGTGCACCTGTTGCCTTCGGTGTCTTGATGGAACTGGGATTGTAATATCAGTCGAAACAAGCTTTTGCGGATTACTTTAATTGAAAAATTGAAGTATCACCACAGGAACAATTCTTTTATTTTTACGCCCGTTCTCATCTCTTATTACAGTAAACAACAGAGTATCATATGTATGTCAAAAAAAATTATTATTACCGGCGGTGCCGGTTTTATCGGGTCGCATGTAGTACGCTTATTTGTCAATAAATATCCCGGTTATACTATCATCAATCTCGATGCGCTTACTTATGCCGGGCAACCTCGAGAACCTGAAAGATATAGAAGACAAACCCAATTATCATTTTGAAAAAGTAAATATCCTGGATGCTGATGCGCATTAAAGCGGTGTTTGAAAAATATGACGTTACCGATGTGATTCACCTCGCTGCTGAAAGTCATGTAGACCGCTCTATTGTTGCGCCGCTCGATTTTATTTATACCAACATTGTTGGCACAGTAAACCTGCTGCACACGGCAAAAGAAGACTGGAAAGCGGATTATGCCGGGCATCGCTTTTACCATATTTCTACCGATGAAGTGTATGGAACGCTCGGTGACGAAGGCATGTTTACCGAAACCACGCCTTATTCTCCCAACTCGCCGTATTCTGCCAGCAAAGCCTCATCCGACCATTTTGTAAGAGCTTATAGCGAAACCTATGGTTTGCCGGTTGTTATCACCAATTGCAGCAACAATTACGGTCCAAATCATTTTCCCGAAAAGCTGATTCCGCTGTTTATCAATAACATCATCCAGAAGAAACCGCTGCCGGTATATGGCAAAGGCGAAAACACCCGCGACTGGTTGTTTGTAAAAGATCATGCCCGCGCTATCGATTTGGTTTTTCACGAAGGAAAAAACCGCGAAACCTATAATATTGGTGGTTTTAATGAATGGAAAAATCATTGACCTCGTTAAACTGATGTGCAGCTGATGGATGAAAAACTGGGCAGGGAAAAAGGCGAAAGCGAGCAACTGATTACCTATGTAAAAGATCGTCCCGGGCATGATCTGCGTTATGCCATTGATGCACAAAAATCAATAAGGAACTGGGCTGGGAGCCAAGCGTAACGTTTGAAGAAGGGCTTGAGCCAGACCATCGACTGGTACCTGGAAAATAAAGAATGGCTCGATCATGTTACCTCCGGCAATTACCAGCATTATTACGAAGAACAATATACCAACCGATAAGTAAAAAGCATACAGGAAAAAGCAATTGATAAATACGTCATTAGCCGGTTTTCGAGATCCTTCTTCCTTTTACATATGAAAGTAGAACAAACACCACTTAAAGATTGTTACCTCATTCACGATACGGTTTTTAAAGACAATCGTGGTTATTTTTTCGAAAGTTTTAACCAGCAAACATTTGCTAAACTCACCGGGCTCGACGTGCATTTTGTGCAGGATAATCAGTCGGCATCTACCAAAGGCGTATTGCGCGGGCTGCACTTTCAGAAAGGCGATGCGGCACAGGCAAAACTGGTGCGCGTGCTGCAAGGCTCGGTGCTGGATGTAGCGGTTGATTTGCGCAAAGACTCGCCCACTTACGGGCAGCATTTTGCGGTTGAATTATCCGATACTTCCCACACGCAATTGTTTATCCCGCGTGGCTTTGCGCATGGTTTCGTGGTGCTGAGCGAATACAGCAGTATTTTTTTACAAATGCGATAATTTGTACAACAAAGCTGCCGAAGGCGGACTGATGTACAACGATCCGCAATTGGTCATCAACTGGCAATTGCCCGAAAGCGAATTGATATTATCGGACAAAGACCTCGTGAATCCATTGCTCAAGACATTTCATAAACCACATTACCATGAAAGGAATCATACTCGCCGGCGGCTCCGGCACCGGTTGTATCCCATTACCAAAGGCATCAGCAAACAGATTATGCCCGTGTACGATAAGCCGATGATTTATTACCCGTTGTCGGTGCTCATGCTGGCTGGCATCAGCGAAGTGTTGATCATCACCACACCCGAAGATTCGGCACAGTTTCAGAAACTGCTGGGCGATGGCGCTTCTATCGGCTGCAAATTTTCTTATGCCGTGCAGGAAAAACCAAATGGACTGGCGCAGGCATTTGTGATTGGTGAAGAGTTTATTGGTAACGATAAAGTAGCGCTGGTACTGGGCGATAATATCTTTTATGGTCCGGGTTTCAGCAAGCTGCTGCAGTCGTTCAGCGATGTGGACGGCGCTGCTATTTTTGCTTATGAAGTAAGCGATCCCGAACGCTATGGCGTGGTGGATTTTGATGAAAATTTTAAAGCCTTGTCGATAGAAGAAAAGCCTGTGCAGCCCAAAAAGCCGCTATGCAGTGCCGGGTTTGTATTTTTACGATAATGAAGTGGTGAACATTGCCAAAAACATTGCGCCATCGCCGCGTGGTGAGTATGAAATTACCGATGTGAACAAAGTGTATCTCGAAAGCGGAAGGTTGCATGTGGGCGTGATGAACCGCGGTTTTGCCTGGTTCGATACCGGTACTTTCGATTCGCTAAGCGATGCAACTGAATATGTACGCGTGATAGAAAAACGACAGGGCACTAAAATTGGCTGTATTGAAGAAATTGCTTACAAAATGGGCTTTATCACTCATGAGCAACTGATGCAACAGGCAGAGCTCTATGCGAAAAGCGGATATGGCGCGTATTTGAAGGGGATAAAGTAATATTTGTAGTTGATAATGAATGATAAGCTATTCGCAACATTTTCTTCAACAGTTAGCCGTCAGACATATTCGTGTTGAGTTGGTTGCGGATACGCTCAACATCTCGTTCATCGAGGAGTTAGCGCAGCGCACCCCGATGAACGGATAAAGTGATTCTCTGCATCACAACAAGCTACAAGGCATTTGTCGCAAGTCGGAGACTTGCTATATCCCTGTTCAAAGTGCGCTGCGCTAACACTTTGAACAACAACACCAATTCTGCACGCGTTGACAAAATAAACACCCATTTTTTGAACGATTTTCCCGGGATAATTTCCCTTTTACAGCTTCATCACCGGTTTGGTATAGGTGAAACCGCCGGTAGTTGCATGCAACAGGTACATTCCACCCGACAGATGTTTGTCAATAGGCAAGCTGAACTGAGAAGGGGAATGAGCTTCCAGATTCCATCGCGCAACTACGTGCCCCGTAACATCGGCCAGTTGAAAAACTACTTTTCCTGGAAATGAGGGCGCAAACTTTACATTGATGACATTGCCAAATGGATTGTTCAATACCGTCATTTCGTTGTTGAGGCTAATTTTCCCTGTGGTTTTGTGTACACTTTTATTGGCCGCAGTTACCGTTTGTGCATTGAGCACACGGCCCTTCATGATGGCGAGGGCTGACTGAAACCCGCCAGGAGGAAGCGCTACAACAGCGGCAATGTCTTTTCTGCCATCGCCGGTAAAGTCTGCATAAATGGGAGAGGATGCGCTGTAATAAACGCCATACCGGTTTTTGAAGGTGAATGTGCCATTGCCCTTATTCAGGTAAACGGAAATATCATTTGATGCAGCGCCGCCAACAAGTAAGTCAATGTCGCCATCACCATCCACATCGCCGGAGGTGATGCCCGATTCATTTCTCAAATCCGGTGAGTAAGCGCCCTGGTAATTTTGCGTCGGTCTAAAGGTGCCATCGCCATTACCCAACAATACGCTCATGCCTTCAACGGTGTATTCTGTGCAAGCAGCAATATCAAGATTGCCGTCGCCATTCAAATCAACGGCAATAAGGTCGTACGGCGATTGCTCCGTTGCAAATGACAGAGGGGGCTGAAAGTCGCCTGTTCCTGTTCCGAGGTGCAGGTCAATGGAAAGAGACTGGCCGGTAACAAGATCAATGTTTCCGTCTTTGTTAAAATCTCCCCCGGCAATGGGTCCCGGAAAAGGGTTGACAACTTTTACCAGCGGGGTGGCGAAACTTCCTCCACCATTGTTCTTGCTAATGAAAATTCTCCTGGCAGACAAGGATACGTTTTGTATACCCTAGCTATTCGGTGATCACCACATCCAGATCGCCATCGTTGTCTAAGTCGAAAGCATCAATGTCGTTCCATCCGCAGGCATTCATGCTCCACGTTTGGCGTGGGCCAAACGTGCCATCCCCGTTATTAATGGCTGTATGAAAATCGTATGGTGGTGTTGAGATCGCCGTAGCAAACAACAGGTCTGGTTTGCCATCGCCATTCAAATCGCGAAACTTGGCCTGCACGCCCCCGCCCCTGATTGAGTAAGCCACTCCCGGCGTAAACACGCCGTGCCCGTTATTTTTTTGCACGGTAACGGTTACGCCCACAGCACCGATGCTGGATGCAGAAGATACAATATCAAGATCGCCGTCGCCATCAATATCAGCCGCATCGAGCGAGCCGGTTGAGCTGTTGTTGGTGTTGTACAACGCCGGTGCCGGAAAGCCGCATTGCCATAATTCTTGTGAACGGTTACTTGCAGGGAATAAGAGTCAACCGTAACAACATCCACATTCGCATCTCCGGTGACTTCGGCTGCGGTGAGCGACCAGGTGCCTTGTCCGCACGGTTTGATGGCCGCCGGTAAAAAATGTCCTGTGCCATCATTCAAGACAAGTTGAAACCCATCCCCGATTCTGCCCGAATAATTGGTGGTAACGATATCCGGGTAGCCATCTTTGTTCAGGTCAGCCACATCCATGTCTATAGGCCCCACGGTGAAGTAAGCAAGATTTATCAATTCATAATTCCCAAATACGCCGTTGCCCTGGTTGCGAAAAAGTGCAATTTGCCCGTTGTCGCCATTCCACGTTTGGCTGCTTGAGTAGATGATGTCGTTATCGCCATCTTTATCAAAATCTGCCGCTTTCACATGCGCCTGTCCGTCTGCCGACCAAATAAGCGTGAGCACATTTTTTTCAAGCCTGTTGCTAAACAGATTGTTTCCTGTATTGAACAGGATATTCATTTTTTGTTTCTCGTTGCCCACCACAATATCTACAAGCGAATCGTTGTTGATTTTTGAAAGGGTAAGCTTATAGGGATAGTTGCCGGCAGGAACATTAATGGCGGGATTGAACGTGCCGTTGCCGGTGTTGATTAAAATGGAAACGGTGCCGGGAAAAGACATGTTGTTTGCCACCGCAATATCCATATCATTATCGCCGTCAAAATCGCCGGCAACAATGCCAACCGGACCTGTACCTACGGTATAGGTTACCGGTGTTGGTTTGCCGGTTTTTTTATTCAAGAATACGGAAATGGTATTTCCTTCGAGATACATCCCGGAATTTGTAACGGCAATATCTTTTCGTCCGTCATTGTTAAAGTCTGCCACGACAATATCTTTTGAAGCCGCCTGCGAAGGAAAAGATATGGGTGCCGAATATTGCCCCTTACCCTGGTTTAACAACGCTACAAAACCCGTAGCCTTATTTTCGAGCGATACCACCAAATCATTGTCGCCATCGTTGTCCAGATCGGCAGATTGAATAGCAGAAGGCGTTTGACCATATGGGTAGGTGCCGGTGGCAAAGCCATACCAGGTACTGTCGAACAATGGAAAGTTTGCCTGTGCGCCGACGATGCCGGGAAACGTAAACATCAGCAGGAATAAAATAAATGCCGCGTGTTGTTTCATTTTCAACGATTTTGAACTAAATATAGCAATTAATTATTTTGAATAAGAATATCTTCCCATCATCTATTTTCCTGGGCAAAGGGTGAAGCCTGCAACCTGGCAACCGTGTATCAACCGGTGGGAAAGTTTGCCCATCGCTCCGCTCTTTGATGCCGCCTTTTTAGACCTGCGCCGGCGAAACTGCCGGAAGCGTATCTGCATAGCTCAGCTTCGTATGATATCCGGTGTGTGCAGGCATGTATGGTGTAGCTTTATGGAGTTGAACAATAGAGGTTTGACGGGCAGAATGCGATGAATTTTTTTTGCGTGAAACGAATGGTGTAACGCCAATGTCCCGGGGCGGAGAGATTGCGGGGAAGAAAGGGAGAAAGCGATTCTGGGCATCACAACATACTACATGGCATTTGCAGCAAGTGGGAGACTTGCTGTATCCGTTGTTCAAAGTGCGCTGTGCTAACACGTTGAACAACGGCAGGGCAAGTTTTCCTATCCTAATTCGCAGGTATCAACTGATAACCCGAACGTGGACCCAAATACCTGCCATAACTGCAATGAGCCATGTCCGCCTACAACGGTTAGATTACCTGATGATGGCGAATGAACTTCCTTACACATTTTATTTACCAGCAAAACCAAATACAATATGAAATCTTTATTCTTTTCTTTTGTGCTGCTTTTTACAGCGGCTGCTCTGCACGCCCAACAGCCCGGCACTTTGGATGCTTCGTTTGGTACAGGCGGTATTTTTACTTCTCCGCTCGGTAACAATAACATTGGTCAGGGTGCGCTTGTCGTTACCAGCGATGGCAAAATAATTAGTGGAAACAACGGAGCTTATGGTGTATTCTACAGCACTTTCCGCATCCGTGCGCTGGGGATTACAGTCTTTTCTATGCCCGCTACTATGGTTATCCGCAGAAAGTATCCTTAATCGTCCGCATCAAGCGCTGGTTGCAGAACCATACCATTACATGGAAAGGTTTGCCCCAAGACAATATTTCTTACTACAGCGTAGAGCAAAGCAACAATAACAGAGATGGCTTTACGCCCGTAGCCAAGGTAAGCGGTGTAAGTAACCTGAAAGATTACAGCCTTACCAACAGCAGCTTATTGCAAGGCACCAACTACTACCGCATAAAAGCCGTAAGCGGGGATGGTGTTGTAAGATACAGCGAAGTAGCAAGTGCGGATAACAGCGCGAATACGGCATCTGTATATCCCAACCCTGCCAAAGACTATGTGTTGGTAAAAGGATTGCCCCAGAACACAACAGCGAACATCAGCATCACAGATGGCAGTGGGAATGTAAGGGTAAAAGGCGTGAGCACCGGCAGTGCGCAATACCGCTCGCAGCTGACCAATCTGCAGCCCGGTACCTACTATGTCAACATCACCACGAACAGCAAAACAGAAACCGTGAAGTTTGTAAAAAGTAACTGAATCGTGATGCAAGAACTAAGACGAAAGAGGTGAAATAAAAAAGCCGGTTTGATGAGGAACCGGCTTTTTATGGATCTGCTTGTTTGCCAGAGCTAAAAAAGGCAATGCCGTAGAAACCGCATTGCCTTGAATAAGTTTGATATTGGATTCCGAAACGGGAAATTTTCATTCGCCCGTTGGATTTGCTTGGATAACTCAAAATTATGCTAGTGTTAACAACTTTACCTTAAAGTGACATTAGTTTTTACACCATGTGCATTAAAGTTTTTTAATCCAACTGCCTTTTCTTTCAACTTTTTGCTTATATCCATTTTCAGCCGCCGCAAAAACAACATGTTGCCTTGTAAAAATGAGCAAAGCATGCTGCAATTGGTGACGTTCTACGATGTTCATATCTGTTTGGGTAACCATAAAATTATCATTCCAGTGCAGCCTACAGGTAAATAAAATATAGTTTTACACTTTCCGTCATCAAAAAATAAGTGTGGCTGATATTATACAATTGCTGCCCGACAATATTGCCAACCAGATTGCCGCCGGTGAAGTGATACAACGCCCCGCAAGCGCCGTGAAAGAGTTGCTGGAAAACGCGGTAGATGCCGGCGCTACTCATATCCAGCTGATTGTAAATGATGCCGGCAAAAGCCTGCTGCAGGTAATCGACAACGGAAAGGGAATGAGTGAAACCGATGCCCGGCTTAGCTTTGAGCGGCACGCCACCAGCAAAATCAGAAAAATAGATGATCTTTTTAAAATCAGCACCATGGGCTTCCGCGGCGAGGCGCTTGGCTTCCATCGCTGCCGTGGCGCAGGTAGAACTGCGCACCCGCCGCGCCGAAGACGAACTGGGAACCGCCATTGATATTGAAAACAGTATGGTGACCAAGCAGGAGCCCTGTGCCTGTGCCGCCGGTACCAATATCTGCATGAAAAATTTGTTTTTCAACGTGCCGGCTCGCCGCAATTTTTTAAAAAGCAATGCATCGGAAATGCGCCACATCGTGGATGAGTTTATTCGGGTGGCAATGGCATTTCCGGAAGTCTTTTTTTCCATGGTCAGCAATGGTCAGCAGGTATTTCACCTCGAAGCTGGCACCCACAAGCAGCGCATCCTGCAAATGCTGGGCAGCCAGTATGCCACGAAACTGGTGAGCTGTGGATGAGCGCACCGATTACATGAATATCTACGGTTTTATTGGGAAGCCCGATGCCGCCCGCAAAACGCGTGGCGACCAGTATTTTTTTGTAAACAACCGTTTTATCCGCAGCGCTTATCTTAATCATGCCGTAAGCAGCGCCTTCGAAGATTTATTGCCCAAAGACAGTTACCCGCTGTATGTATTATTCATTGATCTCGATCCTGCACAGATTGACATCAATGTGCACCCCACAAAGCAGGAAATAAAATTTGAGGATGAAAAAATCGTGTATGCGTTTGTACAGTCGGCCGTCAGACATGCGCTGGCGCAGTTCAGCATATCGCCATCGCTCGATTTTACGCTCGATGCCGGTATTCAGCACCTCGAAGCCGTGAGCAAACCTTTTGGCGACATGGAAAAAGAAACGCGCATCGGCTTCAGGGTTGTTCAAGACATTTACCCAAAAGCACCAGTCGCACCGCATAGAGCCAACCGACAAAAGCGAACTGCGGCACTGGAAAGAATTTTTTACCACCGCACCCGTTGCCGAAACTTCCGAGAACGACCAGTCTGCGGCCTTTCAGTATGCAATACCCAACTTCGGGCAATCAGCAGCCGGTGGCGGGCGCATTACAAGTGCTGGCGCAACTGCACAATGACCTACCTTATCATGGCAGATGGCCTCAACGGCGGATTTTTGCTCATTCACCAGCAACTGGCACACGAGCGCATTTTATACGAGCAGTTTGTCAATTGCCATGCATGGCAAACAGGGAGCTACGCAAAAGAATCTTTTTCCCGGCTGTTGCAACTGGCGACGCCCGATGCGATTTTGCTGGAAGACCTATTGCCCGAACTGCAATTGATTGGTTATGAAATAGAGCCATTTGGGCAGGACAGCTTTATCATACAAGGTACACCGGCAGATATTGACGCAGGGAAATGAAAAACAGGTGATTGAACTATTGCTCGAGCAGTTTAAGCATTTCAGCAGCGACATCAAAGTGAGCCGGCGCGAAAAAGTGGTGCGGTGCCTGGCGCGGCAGCAAGCTATTAAAATCGGGAAAACCGCTGGCGGTAAAAGAAATGGACATGCTGACCGCCCAGCTTTTCAACTGCCAGACACCCAATCTTACGCCCGGTGGCAATCCAACGTTTGTTGAATTTAAAGAAGATTACCTCGAAGGGTTGTTCATCAAGAAAAAACAGGGCAGTCCTGCTGGCAAGGCGGCTGATTGCTCATTTTTGCCGATCGTAATTTAATAAGAGCCGTTTAGTTACAATACTTTTGCCCCTAACTATGCGAAAAGGTTTATTGTTTTTCTTCGCTTCTCAATGACTTCTGCTGTTCGTGCGCAAACTTTGAGCGTGTGCGCTCCACCGACACTGCCCGGCAGGCAGCGGTGCCATATTAGTCGGCAGTGCAGGCCGATAATGTAGATTCCGTGCATCGTGTGCAATGGTGCCGCCGTTGAAAACACTGAACTGGCAGCAGGATACGGCATTTACCCGGTTTTTCAAAAACAAAAATTGCCGCGCAACAAGCAGTCGGTATTTGCCATCAACGCGGTGCGCAGACCAGCTGCAGCAAGACGAGCAGTTTTATATTTTAGCGGGTTTGCTGTTGTTTACCGGTATTATAAGGGCGGCTTTTCCAAAATATTTTGCTACCTTGTTCCAGTCTGTTTTTACAATCTTCGCAGCGCCAGCGGCAATCGAAAGAAAGTATTGCGCAGGATGCGCTGCCTTCTTTTTTAATGAATATTGTTTTTGTATTATCGGCGTGGCTTGCTGCTGGCAGCATTTGTTAAGGGCAGATGATTTTGTCTATCAGCATTCCCTTTCCCTTGCTTTGGTTATATGCATCTGGCGCATTGGCAGTTGTTTATATTATTAAATCGTTATTCATTATGTTTTTTGGCTGGTCTTTCAACGCTGAAGAACCGGCAAGCAATTACCGGTACATAGTTTTTGTAGTTAATAAAATTGCAGGTTTATGCTTTATTCCCTTTGTTGCTGCTACTGTTATTGCTACGTGGCAATTTTACAGTTGTTAGCTACCATCGCCGTAGCACTGATCGCTATATTGTTAATGTTATAGATATATTGTTTCGCTAAGTGTGGTAGGAAAAAAGCTTAAGATAAATCCACTGCACTTTTTTTTATACCTTTGCGCTGTTGAAGTACTGCCTTTGCTGATTACTTATAAGGTATTATTGATAACGAAAGAACTCTAAGTTTAATATTAAATTTTCCTGAAAGGCGTCGCATGTTAAAAAACGGGATAAAAAGCGCTGCCGTAAAGAAAAGCGGCAAAAAGATTCTAATAACCCAACCCAAACCGGAGAGCGATAAATCTCCCTATTTTGAACTATCCAGAAAGTACAATGTAGATCTTGTTTTTCATCCGTTTATCCGGCTGGAAGGAATTCCTGCACGCGAATTCAGAAAACAAAAAATAGATATTTCCCGTTTTTCCGCTGTTATTTTTACCAGCCGCAATGCAATAGATCATTTTTTTCGCATGTGTGAGGAAATGAAAATTACCATCAGCCAGGATACGAAGTATTTTTGTATTACCGAAGCTGTGGCGCTGTACCTCCAGAAATTTATTTTGTACCGCAAGCGAAAAGTGTTTTATGGTGCCGATGGCACCAATAAATCTTTGTTTGATGTTATGAACAAACACAAGGAAAATGAACGTTTCTTATATGTGTGCAGCGAAAACCAGCAGGACAACGATATCGTAAACTGGTTGAAAAAGAACAATTGCGAGTTTCAGCTTGCGTTTATGTACCGCACCATCAGCAACGATATCAAAAGTGTGATGGAAAAAGATACCTACAGTGTCATTTGTTTTTTTACGCCCAGCGGTGTGCGAAGCCTGATTGATAACTATCCTGACTTTCAACAAAACGAACTGCATGATCGGCACATTTGGCAACAACACATTGAAAGCGGTGGAAGAAGCCGGTTTTAGTGCCGATATCAAAGTGCCCTCTCCACAAGCGCCCAGTATGGTGTCGGCACTGGATAAATATCTGGCAGCCATCAGCCCGGATGTCAAAAAGAAATAAAGCCATTCTTGCTCTTTGACAAACCATCAAACAATACAATCCAGCCCGGTAGCGGCTGCTGATCCTCAGTCACTTATCTTGTTGATTCCTGTAGGAAATGGCAGTGCCAAAATTTCGTTTTTCTACGTTGTGCGATCGTTGAATGGGGTTAGCTTTGCGTGGCAGGCTCAATTGTTTTCACCCTTGGTATCTGGTTTTACATTTGCTATACATATTTCACATAAAAAATGCGTGAATAACCATACATACACCAATCATCTTATACATGAAACCAGTCCGTTTACCTGCTGCAACATGCGCACAACCCGGTGAACTGGTATCCTGGGGCGAAGAAGCCTTGCAAAAAGCAAAAGACGAAGACAAGCCGATACTGGTGAGCATTGGTTATGCTGCCTGCCATTGGTGCCACGTAATGGAGCGCGAAAGCTTTGAAAACGAAGCAACAGCTGCGCTGATGAACCGGTATTTTATCAATATAAAAATCGACCGGGAAGAACGCCCCGATCTCGATCATATTTACATGGATGCCGTGCAGGCAATCAGTGGCGGCGGCGGCTGGCCGCTCAATGTATTTCTGTTGCCCGATGGACGTCCTTTTTATGGTGGCACTTATTTTCCGCCGGTGCGGGCTTTTAACCGCATGAGCTGGACCGAATTGCTGACCGCCATACATGACATGTTTACCGAAAAAAGACAATGAAGTGGAAGCGCAGGCCGACAATCTGCTGCATCACCTGTCGTCAGCCGCCAGTTTTTTGCAAGACGCAACGATAGCACGACGATGCTATTTTAACGATAGAAAACCTCGAACCATACACACGCAAATCTGCTGAAAACTGCCGATACCGAATGGGGCGGTTTTGGAAAAGCACCCAAATTTCCGCAAACTTTTTCCATCCAGTACCTGTTCCGGTATTATTATTTTACCGGCAACGAGCGCGTCTGATAAAGCAGGCCTTGCTGAGCCTTGATAAAATGATTAAAGGCGGAATTTACGATCAGTTGGGCGGCGGCTTTTCCCGCTACAGCACCGATGAAAAATGGCTTGCTCCACATTTTGAAAAAATGCTGTACGATAATGCATTGCTCCTTACAACCATCAGCGAAGCGTATCAACTGACGGCAGACAGATGTATGCCGATACCATCCGGCAAACATTGCGTTTATAAAACGCGAAATGATGCTCGCCGGAAGGTGGTTTTTACAGCGCCCTCGATGCCGATAGCGAAGGCGTGGAAGGAAAATATTATACCTGGAGCAAAAAAGAGATTGATGACATTCTGGGGGATGAAGACAGTGACTTGTTTTGCCACATTTACGATGTAAGCGAAAGACGGCAACTGGGAACACACCAACATTCTATGGCTATCGCACGATAGATGCGCCGCAAGAAGTATATGCCGATGCCGTGCACCGAAAGCAACACTATGACGCCTGCAAACAAAATCTGCTGGCAGCCCGGCAACAACGCATACGCCCGCAACTGGATGATAAAATCATTCTCGGCTGGAATGCACTAATGATCGTGCCTGTTGCAAAGCCTATGCTGCTCTTGGTGAACGGGAATTTTTGGAAATGGCAGAACGAAATATGGCATTTTCTGCAACACAACTGTTGTCGATGACTGTGTGGCAGCATAGCTGGAAAGAAGGCAAAGCACAGCCACACTGCTTTCCTAGATGATTATGCTTATCTCATTTCGGCATATATACAGTTGCAGGAAGTAACCGGCAACAGCGAATACCTGCTGAAAGCACGAGCCATAACCGAATATGTAATTGAGCCATTTTGCTGCCGGAAGAATCGCCGATGTTTTATTATACACCAGATTACCAGGAAGATATCGTGTTAAAGAAAACAGAAATTTATGATGGCGCTACGCCATCCGGCAATTCGGTAATGGCGATGTGCCTGCACTACCTGTCGGTTGTTTTTGACCGGCCGGAGTGGATTGCAGCAGTCGCAGAAGATGATCCGGAACATCATTGCTGCGGTTGTAAAATATCCTACGTCTTTTGGCGTTTGGGCAATTGCTTACCAGGAAACTCGTAAGAGGCGTTAATGAAATCGTGATTACGGGTAAAGATGCGCTTGTGGGCTTCACGAATTGCAGGAGCGGTTCATTGCCAATAAGATCATCCAGGTTGCTGAAACAACAGCCTGACGGGGACAGCTTTGTGTTGTTACAAAACAGGGTAGTGCCAGATAAAACATTCATTTACATATGTCGAAACGGGGTTTGCCAGCAGCCGGTACAACAGTGGAAGAAGCATTGTCGCTTTTGAGTTGATTTTTTCGGTGTAATGGGTGAAATTTTCAACAGATTAATAAAAGATTATATTCTATAAAAAGTATTTTTATATGATTTTCATACCTAAATTTGCTGAGAGAACACCAAAACTCAAAAAATTAAAGCAATCGTTTCATTTCTACATTCACTTCCGGTTAATAAAATTTAATTGGACTATTAAAAAACCTTAATGCAATATATTCAATTAATGTACCGTTAAACTGTATTATTGCGAATAATATACCGGAAACAAAGAATTAAAGGTTTCAAACAAAAGATAGATGAAGACCCAACTTTTCACATTTTTAACGCTAACAACAATTGTTGCAACGGCAATGGGCTGCGGTAAAGGAAAATCCAAAAGTGCCGTACCCGATAACGGGCAGCTGGAAGGTATCGCAATTAGCGCCCGTACCAGCATGACCAAACCCAAAGGCATGGTATATGTACCACCCGGAACTTTTCATATGGGTCCCAGTGATGAAGATATCAACTACAGTTTTACATCCCGCAATAAGGAAGTATCTATTGCCGGTTTTTGGATGGATGCAACCGAAATTACCAACAACGAATATCGCCAGTTTATCTACTGGACCCGTGACTCTCTGGCAGCAGTTGAACTGGGTTATATTAAAAGCGGCGCCGAGGGCGACAGCGCGGTAGATTGGAAAAAAGCAGCCGGTATCAAATGGGGTGATAAATCAACCATGGAAAAACTGTCGGGTCTGGTATTGGCACCAGACAACCGCGATGTATGGCAAAATGGAACTGGACCCGGATAAAATTATTTACAGTGTGCAGGGTTACGATTACAAAGAAGCCGTAAAACGAGAAAATCGCCAATCGCCCGCGTAAAGATTTCATTTATCGCTATGCACAAAAAGTATATCCCGATACCTTGTGTGGATGAGAGATTTTTCTTATTCTTACAACGAGCCGATGGCAAAACGCTATTTTTCTCATCCTTCTTTTGGCAACTACCCGGTTGTAGGTGTTACCTGGAAACAGGCGATTGCTTTTTGTAGCTGGAGAACACATTATCTGAACAGCTATCTTGAAAAGAAGAAATTTGCACAGGAAAGCGATTTCCGCTTGCCTACAGAAGCCGAATGGGAATATGCAGCCCGCGGCGGACGTTCACAATCCATGTATCCCTGGGGTAACTATTATACACGTAACAAAAAAGGTTGTTTGCTGGCCAATTTCAAACCCGGCCGTGGCAATTATCCTGAAGATGGTGGTTTTTACACTGTACGTGCCGATGCCTATTGGCCAAACGATTTTGGCTTATACAATATGGCAGGCAATGTATGCTGAATGGACAGAATCTTACTTCTATGAAGGGTCTTACAATTTCCAGCACGATATGAACCCGGATGTTCGCTACAATGCAAAAGATACCGATCCTCCGTTGATGAAGCGTAAAGTAGATTCGCGGCGGCAGCTGGAAAGATGTAGCTTATTATCTGCAAACCAGCTCTCGCAGCTACGAATATCAGGATTCTGCAAAGTCTTATCTCGGCTTCCGTTGCGTGATCGATTTACCGGCACAATTAAAAAAATAGAACATCATTTACCATAGTTATAACCTATTTCAATGCAAAGCACCCGCTGGCAAAAAGCGTTGTGTACATCAATTAACATACAATCAAAAAAACAAAAAAAAAAAAAAGAAAAATGGCAGCTGCAATTCCTCCTAAAGTAAGTAGAGTCGTTGACATTATCGTATCTGTTGCTGCGGCAGTGGTTATTATTGGTGCATTATTTAAAATTGAGCACTGGACAGGTGCCGATGAAATGCTGATTCTCGGATTGGGTACCGAAGCAGTCGTGTTCTTAATATATGGTGTATTATATCTGATTTATCCGCCGGTTGATGATCTCGAAGTGCATCTTCCTAAAGAATTACAGCCCAGCCTGCAGGCAACCCTGCCTTGGCCAGCATGGAAAAAATGCTGAAAGAAGCCGATATTACGCCTGCCAATCTTTCCAAACTGAGTGCCGGTTTCCAGAAACTGGGTACTACCGTAGATAAGATGGGCGAAATCAGCGACGTGGTAAAAGCTACCGGCGATTATACCGCTAAAACAAACGAAGCAACCGCTGCATTAACAACGGTAAAAGACGCGTATTCTAAATTTGCCAATTCAATGAACGCCTTTAGCAACTGCTTCCGAAAGCACAAAAGGATTTCACGACCAGGTACAGGTTCTTACCAAAAACCTGTCTTCTTTAAATACCATCTACCAGCTGGAACTGCAGGAAAGCAACAACCACCTGAAAGCACTGAATGGTTTTTACGGTAAATTGGCTGAAGCTTCTGCTGCCATGACTACCAGTGCGGAAGATGCCAAACGTGCACAGGTGCAGATTGCAACATTGGCTACCAACCTGTCTAAACTGAACCAGGTATACGGTGGCATGCTCACAGCAATGCAGTTGAAATAACCATAATCGACAAGTGTGAATTATTAACCGACAATACAAATGACGGTTGCCTAGAGCAATTGTATTTCATTGTTGATTCACATTATTAAAGAAAAAATCAGAATACTCCAATGGCACTACCCAAAGAGCCACGGCAAAAGATGATTAACCTGATGTACCTGGTGCTTACAGCATTGCTGGCACTCAACGTATCATCAGAAATCCTGAATGCCTTTAATACCGTTAACATTAGTTTAAACAATGCCACCAATACCATTGAAGACAAAAACAAAACATTGTTTAATTCTTTGGCTGAGCTAAAAAAAGATCCGAAAACACAGCAGAACGCAAATATCTGGGCTCCAAAAGCCGATAAGGCAAAACAATTGTCAGACGACATGTATGCCTATATCGCAAAACTGCAGGCTGAACTGAAAGCAGGAAGCCGACTTCGATGCAGAAACCGGCAAATACAACGAAGGTAGCCTGGAAGCTGCTACCCGCTTAATGGACGAGCAGGGCAAAGGCGAAGAGCTGAGAAACAAGCTTAGCCGAATTTAAAAAAGCGTTGTTCAGCATTGATCCGGCTATTGCAAAAGAATTTCAAAATTCTTTGCCCATCGATGTCATCCATGCCAAAAGTGGAAAACAAAACCAACAATACGTGGAGCGCCGCTTATTTCAGAATGACGCCCGCTGTGGCCGCTGTTACCATTTTGAGCAAGTTTCAGAACGACGTAAAAAACAGCGAAGCGCAGGTTGTTGAATATTGTCACAACCAGATTGGACAGGTAAAAGTGGTGTACAACCAGTTCCAGGCATTTACCGGTCAAAGCTCACAATACCTCATGCCAGGTCAGGAACTGGAGATTACAGCCGGTATCGGTGCATTCAGCTCCGAAGCCAAACCTAACAGTCACATATTGACGGTGCGAACGTGTCCATTGGGTTCCGATGGCGCCGCATTATACAAAACAACCGTTGGCGGCGCAGGTTCTTATACTAAAAAGGTACGAATTTCGTTTGTTAAACCAGATGGTACACAGGGCGCGATGGAGAAAGCAATTTCTTACACGGTAGGTTCGCCCACAGGAGCCAGCGTAAGTGCCGATAACGTAAAAGTTCTTTACATAGGTTTGGATAATCCCGTTTCTGTAAGCGGTGGTAATGTAGGTGATGAAAAAGTAGGATTTAGTATTGACAACGGTACTTATACCAAAGACAGACCCGGACATTATATCATCCGTCCCGGAAAACCAGGTACAGCCAACATCACGTTGAACATTGAAGGCAAAACACAGCAGTTCCCTTTCCGTGTAAAAACGGTTCCCGATCCAATCGCAATGGTTGGTGCCAGCAAAGGTGGAATCATGGGTGTGAACGAGTTTAAGGCGCAGGCAGGTGTTCGTGCCGAACTGGAAAACTTTGTATTCGAAGGTGTGAAATTCAATGTTACAGATTACACCATCGTATTTACAGGTCCAGGTTTCCCTGAAGGTTTCGCTTTCCGCAATGTAAGCGGTCCTACTTTTAATTCAGTAAGAGACTTGGTTGAAAAATGTCGTCCGCAATACCGTGGTTACAATTAGACAACATTACGGGTAGCAGGTCCGGGTGGTAGCCGTAAATTACCTCCTATTGTCTTTAACTTAAGATAATTTATTTAGATACGCAATGTATATGCAGGTAAAGCAGATGGTAAAATTAGGTTGTGTTCTTGGTTTGTTGTAGCCATGACAGAGGTGCTGTGTTTGGTTCAGGCAAAGCGTACCAAAAAAACGCGCTCCGGTAACAATGACTATAGCAACTATGGCAACTACCGGCAGCAGCCTACAAAGACCGAAACGGCTCCCAAAGAAAAAAAGCGCTGTTGGCAATCACCGGTAACGAATACACCAACTATGGAGTGCAGCGCAGCAGCAGACAACAGCAGTTACAACTCTATCGATACCACATTGCCCATTACCGTGGTGCCTTCTACCGGGGGTGGATTGTTAGACAGTGTTCGTCCTTCCTTGCGCAACGATGCGCCTTTTGAAGCAAAACCTGATAAAAGAACGCACGCCGTTGGAGTACGAAAACCTGCGTGAAGATGATGCTGCTTACCGTGTTACGTGTATGGAGAGAAATCGATACCCGCGAAAAACTAAACCTGCCATTCCGCTATGCAGCCGTGGAAGACAATGGCAGCCAGCGTTTCATCAGCATTGTACTGAAAGCCATTATGGATGGTGATGTTACTGCTTTTAGCGGCGAAGACGATCGCTTTACCACACCTATCACACCAGAAGATGCAGAAGCCGCGTTTGGTGGCGGTGCAGATACCGTAGCATCTCAGGATCTTGAAGGCAATACCATTGGCTACCAGGTAAGAGCAAAACCCGTTAATCCAGATTCTATTTACCTGTTCAGAATAAAGGAAGAATGGATATTCGATAAAAAAACCAGCCGCATGTATGCCCGCATACTAGGCATTGCACCGGTCGTTGCACAAAAACTATCTACCGGCGATGTAATACCAAACAGCGAGCATCCCGATATGGTGGGTTTATTATCCCGATTTGCGTCCGGTATTGGCTCAAACACGAAGCTTACAATCCCAAAAACTTCGGTGCCCGCATGACATGGGAAGAAGTATTTGAAAACCGTATGTTCAGCAGCTATATCACCAAGTCTACTATCGACAATCCATACGATCAGGCAATCAAGCAATACATTAGCGATCCATTGTTTCGTCTTTATGCCGGTGAAGCTGTAAAAGATAAAATCTTCGACTACGAGCAAAACCTCTGGTCTTACTAACAACATCACTGTCTTATTCAAATACTTTGAATGAAAACGTCCCTTTCGGGACGTTTTTGTATTTGGGGCTGTAAACTATTTTGTTTTCTTCAACACCTGTCCGGGCTGTCGCGCAGTACTGCGGCACAATGTCCCCGCACAAACCTTCACCGCGGTACTCACGCACATCCCGCAGCCCATCAGCTAATGTCCATCTATGTACATGTGTCCATCTTCTTCCTATTATACCAAGCCTGCGTTTTTCCCGGTTTACAAATGAAATCGAATGTGTAATACCGCTTTAGAATTGCCATAATGTTATAAAAGCGTCATAACATGCCATCATTCCACTGTGTTCGGCATGGCAGGCTTAGCTTTGCAGCCGCTTCCGCAAACGTTATACAAAGAACAAGAATGTATTTACAAAAACGAAACAGGATATTAAGAACATCACCCGCCATCCGCAGCCTGGTTGCCGAAACAGCATTAACACCAAATGATTTTATTGCTCCCTTATTTATTGACGAAGGCGAAAACATACAGCACGAAATTGCTTCCATGCCCAACTATTACCGCCGCTCGCTCGACCTGACCGTACAGGAAGTGAAGTTGCTGTGGAGCATGGGCATCAGGTGCGTGTTGCTCTTCATCAAATGCAAAGACGAATGGAAAGACAACACCGGCAAAGAAGCCTGGAACGATAACGGGCTGATGCAACGCAGCATCAAAGCCATCAAAGACGCCGTGCCCGGAGATGGTGGTAATGACAGATGTCGCCCTCGATCCTTATTCTTCATACGGACACGATGGCATTGTAAAAAATGGCGAAATTGTAAACGACGAAACGGTAGAAGCACTGGTAAAAATGAGCGTAAGTCACGCACAAGCCGGTGCCGATTTCGTAGCGCCAAGCGATATGATGGACGGCCGCATCGGCGCCATCCGCAAAGGTCTCGAAGAAGCCAACTTTACCAAAACCGGTATCATGGCATACAGCGCCAAATACGCGTCCTGCTTTTATGGTCCCTTCAGAGATGCGTTGGACAGCGCACCGGGTTTTGGCGACAAAAAAACCTACCAGATGAACTATGCCAACCGCCTCGAAGCCATCAAGGAAACAATGCAGGACGTGGAAGAAGGCGCCGACATTGTAATGGTGAAACCTGCGCTCTCTTACCTCGACATTATCCGCGAAGTAAAAAATGCCGTGCACGTGCCGGTAAGTGCTTACAACATCAGCGGCGAATATGCCATGATTAAAGCCGCCGCCAAAATGGGCTGGATAGATGAAAACAAAGCCATCATCGAAACACTTACCTCAATGAAACGAGCAGGTGCTGACTTGATTGCCACGTATTTCGCCAAAGACGCCGTGGCCCTCTTAGGATAAATTTCTTCTATCATCATCTTTTAGTCACCTATGAATATCAATACAAGCATTTCTCTTTTTTCCCGTGCCCAACAGTCTATTCCCGGCGGTGTCAACTCGCCGGTGCGCGCGTTCAAAAGCGTGGGCGGCAACCCGTTGTTTATCAGCAAAGCCAAAGGCGCTTATCTCTACGACGCCGACGGCAACAAATACATCGATTATATCGCGTCGTGGGGACCCATGATTTTAGGTCATGCGCGCGAAGAAGTGGTGAAAGCCATCGTAGAACAGGCAGTTCATTCCACCTCTTACGGCGCACCTACAGAGCTTGAAATTGAAGTGGCGGAACTTATCAAAAGCATGGTGCCCAATGTAGATCTCATCCGCATGACGAGCAGCGGCACCGAAGCCTGCATGAGCGCCATCCGCGTAGCGCGTGGCTATACCGGTAAAAACAAAATTCTCAAGTTTGAAGGCTGTTATCACGGACACGCCGATTCTTTTCTTGTTAAAGCCGGCAGTGGTTTGGCTACACTGAATATTCAGACGGTTCCGGGTGTAACGGCTGGCGTAAGCAACGATACGCTTACCTGCGCTTACAACGACCTGGAAGCTGTGGAGCAACTGGTGAAAGAATACGCTAATGAATTGGCTGCCATTATTGTAGAACCGGTAGCGGGCAATATGGGTTGCATTTTACCAAAGCCCGGCTTTCTCGAAGGCATCCGCACGCTGTGCAATGAAAACAACATCCTTTTTATTTTTGATGAAGTAATGACAGGCTTTCGACTTGCAAAAGGCGGCGCGCAGCAGGTACTGAACATCGATGCCGATCTTGTAACCTATGGAAAAGTGATTGGCGGCGGCTTGCCCGTAGGCGCATTTGGCGGAAAAAAACACATCATGGAAATGGTATCGCCTATTGGCAATGTGTACCAGGCAGGCACGCTCAGCGGCAACCCGGTGGCGATGATTGCAGGTTATACGACATTAAAGATTTTGAACGATCATTCCGACATTTATGACGAGCTGGAACAAAAAACGGTGTACCTGAAAGATGGCTTGCAACAGGTATTATCGGCTTCTGGTTTGCCGTTTACCATCAACCAGTTTGGATCGATGATCAGCATTCATTTTGCAGCGCACCCTGTCACTGATTTTGCGTCGGCTGCCGGTGCCAATAACGAGTTGTTCAAACAATATTTTCATGCCATGCTGAAGCGCGGCGTTTACCTGCCACCATCGGCTTTTGAAAGCTGGTTTTTGAACAATGCGCTGACAACCGAAGATCTTGATTATACAATACAGGCGACAAAAGAAAGCCTTGCTGACATTGCCTAACGGCAAACTGTTCGGGTAACAATTGAAATGGCTGCATTCGAAAGGATGCAGCTTTTTTTATGCGTTACCATCCTTTATCTTACCAGTATGGATGCAAAGATTTATTTTAGCCACTCTTCAAAACTTCTGCTATGGCGCTCAACGTGGTATGGATCGGGTTCTTTGTAATTGCCTTTGCCATTGCTTTGTTCAAATTCATTGTATTGGGCGATACCAACATTTTTAAAACGCTGACAGAAGGGTTGTTCGACAGCGCCAAATCGTCTGTGATTGACGTGGCGTTTCCGCTTGTGGGAACTATGGTCTTTTTTTTAGGTTTGATGAATGTTGCCGAAAAAGCTGGTGCCATCCGCTGGCTGTCAAGGGTTTTAAACCCATTTTTAAAACGCCTGTTTCCCGAAGTGCCCGACAACCACCCGGCGATGGGAGAGATGGTGATGAACTTCAGCGCCAACATGCTGGGTCTCGACAATGCCGCTACGCCTTTCGGGCTGAAAGCGATGCAAAGCCTGCAATCGCTGAACCCCGAGAAAGACACGGCCAGCAATGCGCAGATCATGTTTCTCGTGCTGCACACAAGCGGCTTAACGCTCATTCCTTTGTCTATCATTTCTTACCGCGTGGCGGCAGACTCAGCCGATGCCACGAGCATTTTTATTCCCTGCGTGGTGGCCACTGCCATCACAACGCTTGCCTCTATTGTCATCGTTAGTTTCCGGCAACGGGTGCAATGGGATGTTGTGTTGATTGGTTGGCTGCTTTACCATCTCGCTGGCGATTTCTGGCTTGTTGTTTTATGTGGCTATGCTTACTGATGACAGCCGCAATACATTTAGTAATATTTCGGGCAACCTGATCCTTTTGCTCCTGATTGTTGCCATCATTTTGGGTGGCGCTTATAAAAAAGTCTCTGTGTTTGATACGTTTATCGAAGGTGCTAAAAACGGTTTCGATGTGGTGCTGAAAATCATTCCGTACCTCGTGGCGATGCTGGTGGGCATCCGCGTGTTTCGCGACAGCGGCGCATTGGGCTATCTCACCGATGGCATTGCGTGGCTCATTCACCAAACGGGCATGAATACTGATTTTGTGCCTGCCCTGCCGGTGGCAATTATGAAGCCTTTGAGCGGCAGCGGCGCGCGCGGGCTGATGCTCGACATTTTTAAAAACCCGGCTTTTGGTCCCGATTCGTTTGTGGGCAAACTGGCAAGCACGTTCCAGGGAAGTGCGGATACTACGTTTTACATTATTGCGCTATATTTTGGCAGTGTAGGCATCAAAAAAGTGCGGTATGCCATCTGGGCAGGCATTGCCGCCGATATGATTGGCGTGGTGGCTGCCATTGGCATTGCGTATATTTTTTTTAGGTAAATGAATCGCGGGTGGATGGGAATTTTCGGGTGAAGATTTCGAAACGAGAATCTTTTGTAATCAGGGATATAGATCAGAGAGATTGGCTGCCGGGATCGTTATTCAAAGTGTTAGCGCAGCGCACTTTGAATAAAGGATAAGGCAAGTCTTTGACTTGCTGTTACAGTCATTGTTGTTTGCTTTGATTCGCAGAATCACTTTATCCCTTCTTCGAGGTGCGCTGCGCTAACACCTCGAAAACATGTCACAATGCTAAATACACTCATCAGAACGGCCACAACAGAATGTTTCCGGGTAAGCGCAATAATGTAAATGTGTATAGAAGTTTTTTTTGGAAATGCAATCTAATTAAGTTTGTTACAATTTTGACTACGGTAGTTGCCGGTTCCGTGATGCAAACCAGTAATTGATTACTACTATTGATATCACAACCCATTTAAAATGGTACTGTGTGTGTTTGGCTTTCAATGCAATTTTAAAAATTATTATTGATTCAATTTCATTTACATCCAATGTCATTGATATGTTTAAAAAACTGTTTTACGCATTTAAAAAGCTATCTGTACATGTTATTACCTGTTTACTTGCACCTTCAGAATGGTATTGGATTACTTATAAGCTTACACGTTTTACGGCATATGCCAGTATACATAAAAGTTTTATGTACACCAATACTTACGAGCTTACACGTGCTTATAAGCTTAATGAAATGTTGGCGCTGTTTACCCGTAAAGATCGCTATTTTCCAATACCTATAAAGGCAAAAGGGTTAGATGTTTTTAACAAGCCAAGACCCAATGGTTTAATTCTATGCTCTGTGCATATACCGCTTTCTAAGGTGGCTTTGCGACATTTGATAGAAGCCGGATTACAACCATCTGTTGCCATTGCAGCCAATCCAGGGGTGGTAGATTCTATAGCTGTTTGGGGCATTAGAGAAAAAATTCCTGCCATTCGCACCGGCAGTTTTGTACTAAACAGAGCGAAAACAATTTTAAAGCAGCAAGGAACAGTAGTTGCTCTAGTAGATAAGGAATTGGGAAGCGAATTTTCACCCAATCTCTTTAAATTGGCGCACCGGGTGCAGGCAGATATTGTATTTTTTATGGCAGAATTGCTGCCAAATGGATACGTAGAAGTATCCTATTACGAATCTCAGTTTGCTGGTCCTGAGCAGAATGTAATTATTAAAAAACAGATGTACGAGTTGTACTGCCATGTATCCGAAATATTAAGACGTAATGGCAATGCAACCATGACAACACCGGAAGCTGCTTATGGTTTCATTTAAACAGTAGCTGGAAATGGGTAAATCAACAAAGAGCATTGCTGGTAAGACAGGCGGATTTTGTATCGAGCATGATCATCATTCAAAAGAAACATTGAATCTTCTTACTTCTTCCCATTCACCGTAGCTTATAACCAATATAAAGCAGCCTGCACTGCGCGTACGGCTGAGCCTACGCGCAACTTCTGATGTAGCTTGCAGCTTCCAATATTTCCGTTACCACACCCTAATTATCCATAGTTACACCATAGTTATTCAAAGTGTTAGCGCAGCGCACTTTGAATAGGGGATAAGGCAAGTCTTTGACTTGCTGTTACAGCGTTGTTGTTTGCTATGATTCGGAGAATCAATTTATCCCTTCTTCGAGGTGCGCTGCGCTAACACCTCGAAGAACAAGCGGAACATTGCGTTGAAGGCAAACGAGTTGGATCGATTATTGCAACACATCTGAAGGTGATAATCCAACAGTGCTAACATTTCTACTGCGATATCAATAAAACTTTCCCCCACATCTCTCTAAGTACCTTTTCTTACCCAATCCGTTTGGTAGCAATGGGTTTTACCCATTCGGTACAGCCACACGAAAAGCAGGCAGACTCGGTGCCTTTTTCTATTGGTTGCACGGCACCGCAATGGCAGCACGCATACTGCCCGCTTTCGGCCACGGTTGTCGTTTTCTGTTTGAGCGGCAAAGGATAAATCGGTAAGCCCGGCTTCACGGCATCATCGGCATAAAACAGCACCCCAAACTCTCCCGACGTTTCTACCAGCACCGTTTGTACCTGCCCCAAATGCTCAACGTTTAAAACCCGTAACTCCGAAAACAACTCTTCGCGTGAAAGGTCTACTTTTTCAAATGCCTTTGTAATGATTGTACTGTCTTGTATAATATACACCGGTTCGCCCTGTAGCAGCCGCTCCACCAGTTGTGAGTGGTCGGATAGTTTGGTGATCACAAAATACAGCAGGAGAATGATTACAAACACCGTGATGGCCGGAAGGAGACCTACATCTTCGTAAAACATCGGGTCGCCGGCAGCCGAGCCAAGCCCGATGATCAATACCAGCTCCAAAACGGATAGTTGTTTGATGCCACGCTTGCCCGAGGCACGCATGGCCAACAAAATAATGATGAACATGATGAACGAACGCAGCGCTACCTCAAGCAGAAAAGAAACCGGCAGGTCGTTCATAAACAGTCTTTGCCAATCGGTGGTTTTATACATGGCTAAATATATAAAATCCTTTGTTTGAAAAGGAGAATATAACGATGACGTTGGCAATGCAGCGTAGTTTGTTTGTTCCCACAACTCATCCCCACTCTATTGCCTCACCGACAAATGACACAATCCCCTCCTTTTTCCCAACAACCCAATCCTTGCAACCCCTAACTTCGGCAAACGCAAAAGGAGAACACTTTTCTCTTCCTAAAAGAAAGCACCGCAACACCAAATTATGAACAAACTATTCTTTCTATTCTCAGTACACTATTAACATTGGCAGCCTGCCAAAACGCGCCGGAACAACCGGTAGCCGACATAAAGGGCATTGATTCGTCCACCAAGCCCGGCGATAACTTTTTTATGTATGTCAACCGCACCTGGTACGACTCGGCACAGATACCACCATCGCAGTCGGGCGTGGGTGCGTATATGTTTATGAACTACCCGCAACGGCTGCGCTTGCAGGGCATTCTTGATAGTGTGTCGAAGGCAGACAACAAAGTGGGCAGCATTGAGCAAAAACTGGGTGATTTTTATGCCGCCGGTATGGATACCGCCACCATCAACCAACGCGGCGCTGCGCCCATACAGCCGTTGCTGGCAAGCATCGACACCATCAGCAATGTAGCTTCCCTGCTCCGCTTTGTAGCCGGTGAAGCAAAGGTGAACAACACGTCGCTCATCGCCTTTGGCGTAGGACCAGACAACAAAAACAGCAATCTCAACATCGCGCACCTGTACCAGGCAGGCATTGGCTTGCCCGACCGCGATTATTACTTTGCGACCGACGCGCAAAGCACCGCCATTCAGCAGGCTTACAAAACTTACTTGCGCAGCCTGTTTGTATTAACGGGCAGCGATTCGGCAACCGCTGCGAAGAACGCAAACACGGTGTACAACATAGACAAACAACTGGCAACGGCGCACAAAACAAAGATTGAATTGCGCGACATCAACGCCAACTATCACAAAATGCCGGTGGCTGACCTTGCCAAAAAAGAGCCTGCCATCGGCTGGCAAAACGTGTTGACCGAACTCGGTGCCAAAACCGATTCGATTGATGTACAGCAACCCGCTTATTACGAGAAGCTGAATGCCGCTTTGCAATCGGTGCCGCTCAGCGACTGGAAAGTCTATCTCAAAGCCTACCTCATCAGCAATTATGCAGACGTGCTGAGCCAGCCTTTTGTAGAGGCACAGTTTCAGTTCAACAAAGTGATTTCGGGACAGGCGGTGCAGAAAACGCGCGGCGAAATGATGGCCAGCCGGGTGGACAGATCATTGGGTGAAGCGCTCGGGCAGTTGTATGTAAAACAATATTTTCCGGAAGAAGCGAAACAACGGGTGCTCGACCTCGTGAACAATCTGCAAAAGGCATTGGCGGCACGCATTGACAAGCTCGACTGGATGAGCGACAGCACCAAGGTGAAAGCCAAAGACAAACTGTTTTCCATTGATAAAAAAATCGGTTATCCCGGCAAGTGGCGCGACTACAGCCATGTTACCGTTGCAAAGGACAAATTTTTCGAAAACGTAGTATCCGCCGCTGCCAACAGTTACCAATACGACCTCGCAAAACTGAACCAGCCGGTTGACCGGAGTGAATGGTTTACCACGCCATCTACCGTAACGGCGTATTACAATCCTTCCGCCAACGAAATTGTGTTTCCTGCCGGCATTTTGCAACCGCCGTATTTTGACAACAACGCCGACGACGCGCTCAACTACGGCGGCATCGGGATGGTGATTGGTCACGAAATCACGCATGCCTTCGACGACCAGGGCGCACAGTTCGACAAAGAAGGCAACGTGAAAGACTGGTGGACAAAAGACGACTACGACAAATTTAAAGCGAAAACACAACGGGTGGTGGACCTGTACAATACGTTTACCGTGCTCGATTCGGTGCATGTAAAAGGCGCCATGACGGTGGGCGAAAACGCGGCCGATATTGGTGGCGTTGCCATTGCCTACGATGCGTTTAAACTAACAAAGCAAGGTGGCGATACGGCGAAGATAGGCGGCTTTACACCCGATCAGCGGTTCTTTATTTCGGTAGCCAACATCTGGCGGGTAAAAATGAAAGATGAATTTTTGCGACTATGGATCAACAACAACCCGCACTCGCCGCCGATGTGGCGTGTAAACAGCCCGCTGATGAACAACCCGCATTTCTATACCGCTTTCAACGTGCAGCCCGGCGACAGCCTGTATTTGCCCGAAGACAAACGGGTGCATATCTGGTAAAATCCCAAAATCAAGAGTCTTCGGGTTCCGTATATCAATCAAAACAAAGAGCAAGCCCCGGGCTTGCTCTTTGTTTTGAGATAGAAAATGCAAACACTTTGTAAATGAAAAGAGTGTTACCCGTTATTTACAGTGTTGGCGGAGCGCACTTCGGATATCGAATAAAACATGTCTACAACATGCTTGTTAAACCGTTGTTGTTTGCTGTGATGCGGAGAATCAGTTTATTCCTTCTTCGCGGTGCGTTGGGCTTACACCTCGATGTATAAGGCGTTGTTGGGATATTTGATACCGTCAAGCCGGGACCAACCGTGATATTGAACTGTTGCCGAAGCTAACAACGTCCTGCCCCACTATTGGCAATACTCTTGTTAGCGGCTTTCTGTTTTCACTTTGGAACCTTATTACTTTCAACTTTTTCTTTTCGCTTTAAGAATTGCTTATAAATAAATCGTCCAATATATACAGCAATCACAGCTGGTAGCGCAAACCATAACTGAAACGCAAATTCAATTGGTATAAGATTGTGACTGCCCTTATAAACAGTTCCCTCTAGTATAGACGTTAAGGGGAAAATTAAATTAAGACCTATGCCGGAATACCATGGATTCAATTGATAAAAATAGCCAACCAGAATACCGGTAATGAAAAAAAGAGCTTTTGCTAGCAAGGTGTAGTTATTTCTAAAAAAAGTAGAATAGTAATATTCTCCCTTGGTTGGCGCTGGTACGTGCTGAACCATACTGCAAAGAAGTATTATGAGTATTCCAACAATAACCAAGAAAAGATACATCAGTCCCTTTGGGAATGTAGTGCTGCTATTATTGAGTAGTAGTTTCATTGGAAGTTAAGCAGAATTTTACTGGAGTTGTCAAATTGGGGTATTACCACTAACGAACAGGGCTTGGCGAATACGGGTAATAGAATTCTGTCAAGCCCGGCGTACTGAAGCCAAATTTATATTTTAAAGTTGATGATTTGCACTTAGCTAAATTTATAACGTCCAGCCGGATATGTGGCTAAATTGAAATACTAAAAGTTGAAACATGGCTTCCGTCCGCCCGTATTTTGCCAAACCCCTTGTTGTGCGTTGCTTCATTCTATAATATTAAGCGTTGTCAATGCGGTCGAAATGCTTTTTATTCAATGTCGCAAAAGGTCAAGATCCTATTAGCAATGGCGGTCGATGGTATAAATGAACTTGCGATTTCTATTTGCTTCCTTTTGCTTTTTAATGCCGCATTTATATCAACAGCTATTCTTGATGGCTGATTTGTCGAAAGATACAACTTGAATTCTCAATAATAGGTCATCCCAAAACGGTTCTTGCCCAAATGATGTCACCGCGATAAATTTCATAATTCAGTAACAGAAGAGATGCAATCAATTCGTATACCGTGTTTCACTATTGCAACAAGATATGAGTTTGACTTATCAGTTTAATCGGAAATAGTCAATCAGTACTGAAGGTCTACAAGAACTATTTCGTGTCGCCATTGATTGATTTACTTTTCGAGCGTTTTCAATTTCAGAAAGTCGTTTTTTGCTGAATGTCGGTCCTTTAAAAGCAAATGTAAGCATATTTGACTGCGGGTCAGCTTCAAGAATATTTGTGCTTCGATATCACTTTTGAGCTTTCCTTCATTGATCATTCTAGGAAGCTGTTTGACCAACTTTAGTCAACTGGTCATAACCTATGTCTACTTGTGCTTGCATAAGATAAAATTATGATGTTTTGTCGAATCGAAGTGGTCAAAAAAGATGCGCAGCAACGAACAGGTATTGCCGATGGTTGGGTATTCATTGAACGTCCAGCCTGGCAACTGAAGTTCAATTTAGATATAATTTTTAAAGTTTGTTCTTATGCTCAACAGAATTCCGTCAAGCCGGGATGATGCTAATTAATGATATGCTGCCGATTGCTCCAACGTCCCGCCCAACTATTGGCAATACCCCTGTTAGCACGCCGTACTATTTTTTGTAAAAGCGCTGGCGAATACTTTTGTCTTCTAAACTGTAAATGCACCAATCAAGGAAAGGTTAGATTTCTCAAGTAAGTTAAGTAGTGTCAAGGCAGCGAAGTCAGGAGTATTACCTTTTTCTCTAAAAAAAACAACAGAAGGTGGATTGTCTTTTGCATACTTAAAAATTATTTCACCATAATCTTTGTCAAAAGTAAGTATGATTAAGTCGAGTTCATTTGCGATTTTTATGACTTCTTCATCCGAAATGCCAGGTGTATCTTCTTGAATGCTTTTAATGTCAAATCCTTTATTACGAATGAGAATTGTACTTGGACGAGGAAAATTTTCGTTTGCTAAAAATGTCATGGATTATGCAGAAATAGGGAAATAAAGTTCTTGTTGAATACAGTCTTTAAGGTAAGCAAAAACTGCTCTTAGAGATTCTGCAGAAATTGTGGGATACGAATCTAAAACTTGCTTTTCAGTCCACCCTGTTGAAAATAGTTCTAAAATCAACTCAACTGAAATCCTTGTCCCTTTAATTGTAGGTTTTCCAAGTAACACTTGCCTATCTGAAATAATATAATTTTGCCAATTCATATTTGCAATATACATTTTTTTGAGTTTCGCGAAAGTATGGCAGCTAACGAACAGGTATTGCCGATGGTTGGGTATTCATTGAACGTCCAGCCTGGCAACTGAAGTTCAATTTAGATATAATTTTCAAAGTTTGTTCTCTATGCTCAACAGAATTCCGTCAAGCCGGGATGAAGCTGATTAATGATTATGCTGCCGATTGCTCCAACGTCCCGCCCAACTATTGGCAATACCCTTGTTGGTGGCAGTGCTGCTATTTGTAAACGCTTATTTGATTTAGGATTTCAGTAGTGTTGTCAGTTCCCAAAAACAACTCATCCGTTTTGTAGCCTAACCAATCAGTATGCCTCAAAATGTAGCTGTATGTCCTTTCTGTGTGGCTCGTCTCAATCTTGTGGTTTCTACTGAAGCATATTGGCTCATGATGAGCAATTCTGTTTCTCAAGTTCCTAACTTCATCAAGTTCATTGAATAGAAGACTTTGTGAAGTTCCTTTAGGTCTGTTTACGTAAATCTTGTGAAGTCCTTGTCCACCTACTCTAAATTGAATTGGTGCAAACATATATGTCCAAAATCCAAAGTTCAGTTCAGCAATCAGCCTATCATGGGTATAGTTTTTTCCAAGTTGAGCAATTGTCGTTAAAATTCTTGTACGTGTTTCAAATCCTCTACGTGAAAACGAAGGATGACTAAAAATTCCTTTCAGTCCACACTGGTTCTTCAGCCACTCATTATCAGCAAATAGCCTTCTATAATGTTGGTCAATTTTGTTCCGAAGGACAGTTTCAAATATGCTTAGAACCCCAAACAAGCTTTTGGAAAGCTCTATATTCAATCTGTATAATTCAATAGCGTCTATTTGCCTCCCTTTAGCAGCTATAAGAAATCTACCAAGTCTCGGTTGCGAAAATGCACTTTCAAAATCGGAATAGTCCACTCGTTTTTAAATGCAATGTAAGCGAAATCAAAAGGAAATTTGTATATTTGCTCATCGTCCCGGTTGTCCCTGACTTAGGTCAAACAATCGGGTTTCGTTTTTTATAAACCTTTTGAAATTTCGAAATCGCATTGCCACCAACTCCAATATTACCGCAATAAACGCAATTTCTCAAAAAAATATCAGCATTGATTCTCAGGGAGTTAAGTGAGTTTATGCAGAAAACTACAATTGCGACAATCCACTTTGGCCATGCTATCAGTTTTTGCTGTTTCAGGTCCTATGGCGGATCCACATTCATTAGTAGTGTCTACCGCTTCAGGGGCAGATCGCATCCTATTGTTGTGAAGCCTACAAGCCCAAAACAATATGTAAGATGCCCCATGTTTAATCCCTGTTTGCGCTTGATGCCCGTATACTGGGCACCCTTCCTTATTCACAAACTTAGCCCAACGTACCATAGATAAAGTATTCCGCCCGTTCCCCATGGCTGCTATGGCTTGCAGATTGTTTTTCATAACCACAGCGCATGCGCAGTGACGCTGTTATTGGCAACAGAAACGCTGTGCTACGCTACTTGTTAGACTAACTCTTTCACAAGCGAGCCAAATAAAATTCTTCTGCATAACCTGTAATTTTATTTATCCCTGTTTTACACAATACCGGTACAGGCTTTCCGCTTATTTCTTCACCTTCAAAACCACTAGCCATGTACATTGTCCGCGATATGTTTCACCTGAAAGATGGTCATTACCGCGATGCAAAAGCATTGCTGGATGAACTGATCCAAAAAGGTTTGTAAAAGACATGCATGATCCCCATATGTTTACCGATTTTACCGGCGATGCTTACCGCCTGATCTTACAGCATAGATTCAACACCCTGGATGCTTACGAACAATCGCTCTCCGGAAATCTGAATCAGAACGAATGGCAGCAATGGCATGCAAAGTTTACAGCACACATTGACCATGAAGCCTGTCAGCCTATCATGCCGCACCGTAAACAAATCGGCTGATATGTTTTTTTGATTGACAACATCGCACCCGATAACCGCAAGCCGTTGGCTGTTTTGCACCCGTTTTCATCAGCATCCCGGCGGTATTTCCGCATCCCGCTATTGCACAAAAAAAGGCAGGATAAGAGTATCCCGCCGCTATCCGATTGCTATTACTGAATTGTATGTATTATTTATGTAGGGTATAAGTGATGGTTTCTACCTGTCCCGTATGTGGCGGATTGAGCAAAACGAGTTTGCTGGCCGACAGCTCTTTTATCTCGTTTACATTGCCATCTATTTTTACATGCGTTGCATCAACCATTTCGTAGGTGGTCTGGTCGGTGTAGCCATCTACACTCGCATACGCCGTTCCGTCGGCGCGAAAGTCGTAATAATCACCCGCTGCGCCTTCATACAGGTAAGGGTCGGTATCTGGCTCTACGGTCAGGATGCTGGTGACATTCCATTTGCCCTGTATGCTTGCCGTGCCCGAAGGGTTGTCGGTATCTTTTTTACACGATGCAAATGCCAATGCAGAAAAAAGAAGGGTGCTGATAACTGTTTTTTTCATGTGAAAAGGGTTTTTAGATTGATGTTTTTAACCGGGTTTAGGGTGTTTTTTAAGGTTACCGGTTGATGAATTGTTTAAGTGGTTTACAGGTATGGTTTGTTTTTTATAAGGTTGTCAGGTGATTGATGATGCAAAAATAGTCCGCAGCCTGTCCGGTGTCAACCGCATAAACATGTGATGAGTTCCGGATGAATCCTGGAAATCACCGTGCAGATGTGATATTGATTGGGAGAACATGTTCCTCTGCCGGATACATGCCTGGTTCATGAAATGGATTGCAAACGAAGCCTGCCGGTCATCCAAATAAATCTTCTCCTCACCGGTAAGAAACAGTACATTTGTATAGAGCCCTCATTACTTGCAGGCAATTGATTGGTTATGAAAAAAATCTGTTCTTCATTATTCTGTTTATCGTTCCTTTTTGTATTGAACAGCTGTAAAAAAGACGACAGCAACCCCATTACTTTACAGGGAAGATGGAACGTCGTTTCGGTACACTACCAGGTGTTTGCTAATAATGTCCTGTTTACCGATACCACCATCAACACTTCGCCCAACGTATATTTTGAGTTTACGGATGATGGCAACCTGAAAGAAACAGATGAAGACGGCACGGTGTACAATTACACTTACACCTACAACGAAAACAGCCGGACCATTACAACCAACGAAGACGGCATAGTGTATGACTATTCGGTAAAAGAATTAACGGCTACCAAACTGGTAATCACGGAAGAAGAGTCGGAAACATACGATGACGAAACCACGCGATACATTACCGAGATCAACATGGAGCGATGATCGCATTTTGCCTTACTATCAACAACAAAGAAGCCGGTAACCATTCGTTCCGGCTTCTTTGTTTTCGGTAAACTGGTGGTGCAAAAAAGAGGGTAAGAACAGAAGTTTGCACCTGGGTGTTTGTCTTTCGTGCAACTTCAAGACTCTCCCCTTTGTAATTCACCCGATCAAAGCACTACCTGGCGCCCGGCGGGCAATATTGCTTCAAAAAACTGGTGTACAACGTGCGCAGATGCTGGCTGGTTCCTTCGCCTTCGCGGATGGCGTGCGTGCGGTTGGGATAGCTCATCATCTGGAAAGTTTTTGTTGTACTGCACAAGTTCATTGATCAGCAGTTCCGTATTTTGATAATGTACGTTGTCGTCGCCGGTTCCGTGCACCACCAGCAGGTGTCCCTGCAGGTTTTTGGCATAGGTAACAGGCGAGCCTTTTACAAAGTTGTCAAAGTTTTCCTGCGGCAAACCCATGTATCGTTCCTGGTAAATGTTGTCGTAGGTAAGCTGGTATGCCACGGGTGCAATGGCAATACCCGTTTTATAAATTTCCGGATACTGAAACATCAGGTTGAGCGTGGTGGAACCGCCACCGCTCCAGCCCCATACGGCTACCCGGCTGGTGTCTATGTAGGGACGCTGCATAAGTAGCTTTGCCGCCAGGGCCTGGTCGCGGATGTTGACGACGCCGATCTTCTGGTAGATCGCTTTGCGCCAGGCGGCACCTTTGGGTGCCGGTGTGCCGCGGCCGTCGAGGCTTATGTAGATATACCCGTCATCATACATACTGCCGTTGTACAGGTTGTTGTACCCCATCCCATAGCTGTCTTTCACCGTTTGCGCAGCCGGTTCGGTGTAGACCATAAACACAAGCGGGTATTGTTTGGTGCTGTCAAAGTTTTTCGGTTTCACCATCCATCCGTCCATCGTTACATTGTCTTCGGTCGTGATGGTAAAAAATTCTACTGGTGGCAATGTCAATCGCCGGTTATTGTTGGTTTCGCCTGGTTTAATCACCGTGTGTTTGGGCAGGCTCACCCAGTTGCCGGACGGCGGTGTGTTGGCATTGGAAAAGGAATGACTGGCATACAAACCGTTGGGCGAAATGTCGTAAAGTGCGTACCTGCTTCATGTGGCGGGCGATAATTTTTCTGCCGCTGCCTTTGCCATCAAGCTTTACGCGGTACAGGTAGCTTTGCGTGGCATTGGCGGGCGAAGCCATGAAATAGAGATAGCCGTTTTTTTCATTGTACCCTTGCACACTGATGACATCGTAGCTCGCCTTTCGTTAGCAACGTTTGCTTTTTGCCATCGCGGCTAAAGATGTACACATGTCGCCAGCCGTCGCGCTCCGATGTCCACAAAAAAGTGTTGCCGCCATTCAGCCAGTCCCAACCCACCGGTTCGGCTTTGGCATCTATCCATGCATCATTGGTTTCTTTATAAATTCCCCTTGTATCGCCGGTAACCGCATCGCAATACATGAGTTTGCTTTCGTTTTGCTTGCGGTTGAGCTGCTGGATAATGAGTTCGCTGCTGTTGTTCGCCCACTCCATGCGGGGAATATAATGCTGTTGCGGGTCGCCGGGCACTTTCATTTTGATGCTGTTGCCATTGGCGATGTTCACCACATAAAGATAGCAGGGCGATGGATCTTCGCCCACTTTCGGATATTCTACCGGCACGGTAAATGAATAAATCGAGTCGGTATTATCAATCATCAAAAAATTGGGAATTTTGGTCGCATCAATTTTCCAGTAAGCAATGCTTTTGCTGTCGGGGCTCCACCGGAAGCCGTCGCGGCAGTCCAGTTCTTCCTCATATACCCAGTCGAATGTGCCGTTGATGAGGCGGTCGGTTCCATCGTGGGTTAGTTGTGTTACGGTGCCAGTTGCCAGGTCTTCCACATAGATATTGTGCTTGCTTACATACGCGGCTTTGGTGCCATCGGGTGAAAATTTGGCAAACATGAGTGAGGAAGATGGCAGGCTTTTTCCCAATTGTTGCAGGCTGCTGTCGGCGGTGTTGAACAGCCAATAATCGCCCCTGGTATGGTATCGCCACACCCGTTTGCTATTGGTAAAAAACATCATTTGTTTGCCGTCATCCGAAAAAGTAAAATTTTCAACTTCCAGCGGGTATTGTGTCGCCTGCCGGTACCAGTTGTGAGGCGGTTACAATGTTGTTGTTGCAAAAGAAGGCAAGGAAATTATGGGCAATGCCTTCTTTCCCGGTTTCGTAATAGCTGTTGCCATCTTTGGACCAATGAACGTCGCCGCCGTTGGCACTGCGCCACATGCACTGAAACACCGATCAATACAATGAGTACATACCTGAGAATCTTCATTTCTTATTCGTTTAACTATAAATTGTTTTCCGCTTTTTCTTTGCAACGATTGTTTACCGCCAGTAATCCATTTGGAATGCCAATCATCAGCCAATGCGCAATCGTAATCTGATTCATCCGCTGAATTCGCTTAGCTTTGCGGCGCTTAAAAGTATCAGAATTTATTCTTTTGACATGGTTAAAAGCGAATGGCATTTCACAGATTCGGTAAATTGCCTGTTAATAAAAGCTATTAAGAATATTATATTATGTTGACAGACCAATTGGATGCATTGAAAGCCAGATTTGAACAGGTAGGAGTGGCGCTTACCAACCCGGAAATCATCAACAACCAAAAGGAGTTTGGCGCTTACAGCAAAGAATACCGCGAGCCTGGAAAAAATTGTTAAGCCATACGAAGAATACCGCCGGGTGATGTCCGAATATGAGTTTTCGAAAGAAGCATTGAACAGCAATGACGAAGACTTGCGCGAACTGGCTAAAATGGAAATGCCCGAACTGGAAGCAAAAAAAGAAGAACTGGAAAAATTGCTCACCAAACTGTTGATTCCCAAAGACCCGCAGGACGATAAAAATGCTGTGCTTGAAATACGGGCGGGAACCGGAGGCGACGAAGCAAGCTTGTTTGCCGGCGACTTATTGAATATGTACCTGCGATATTGCAGCCAGAAAGGCTGGAAAACGGCGATTGTGAGCGAAAGTGAAGGAACTGTGGGTGGTTATAAAGAAGTGGTGGTAGAAGTGCAGGGCGAGGATGTATATGGAACCCTGAAGTTTGAAAGTGGTGTACACCGGGTACAGCGTGTGCCGGATACCGAAACACAGGGGCGGGTGCATACGTCGGCGGCTACCGTAGCGGTAATGCCCGAAGCTGAAGAGGTGGATTTTGAACTGAACCCCGCCGATGTAAAAATGGAAACCGCCCGAAGTGGCGGCGCAGGCGGTCAAAACGTAAACAAGGTGGAAACCAAAGTAATGCTTACCCATATACCTACGGGTACCGTAGTGATTTGCCAGACGGAGCGCAGCCAGCTGGGCAACCGTGAAAAAGCAATGACCATGTTGCGTACCCGCTTGTACGAAGAACAGGTGCGCAAACAGGAAGACGAAATATGCCCGGCACCGAAAAACATTGGTAAGTACCGGCGACCGCAGTGCCAAAATCCGAACTTACAACTGGCCGCAGGGACGTGTAACCGATCATCGCATCGGGCTTACCTCTTACAATCTCGATTCTGTATCAATGGTAATCTCGATGAATTTATTGAAGCCTTGCAGGTAGCCGAAAACACGGAAAAAATGACGAAAAAAGAGTAAGCGGATCTGTGTTTCAACAAAATGTAAAATAAATTTTGCCTTGACAGGTTACTTATTGTCAAGCTTTCCTATAAATGAAACGTAGGTCAGTCATCTAATTTATAAGCGATTAACTTGAAACTAAATTATCATTTCTTTTTTGCCGCGGTAGCCTGGTTTATATTTGATTTATGTATTACTTACGCTTCCCGGCAGCGATATACCCAAAAATCCCTTTTTCGAAATGATTTATTTTGACAAATGGGTGCATATCGGTTTGTTTGCCGGGCTGGTGTTTTTGTTTTGCCTTCCTTTCCGCAAACAGTTTTTCTTACAAGCATCCGCTTTACTTGCTGATAATTGTTTGGCGGTGGTGTACGGTGTGGCGATGGAATATGTGCAGGAATATTTTACCGAAGGCAGATCGTTTGATGTTACAGACATGATGGCTGATGCTGTCGGTTGTTTGCTGGGGTATTCTATATTCCGGTTATAGAACGGAAGCAGTGGCTAAAAAAATAAGCCCCTGTAGAAACAGGGGCCGCAACCAAAACTAACTGCTTATGAGAAAATTGACTACTTATATTCTCAAATTAATTTTGCAAAGCAAGTGCCAAGTTTCGAAATACTATTGAGTCAATCAACATTTTAATGAATCCTATTCTTGATTTGATCGCCGACTTTGTACTGCAAATATCATATTTCTTTTCAAATAAAAAAGTTAAGTGTTATTTAATTGCTGAATAAATGCTAAAAACCCTTTCCTTTTTTTCAGGATGAATAGAAATTCTGAAGTTTCGAAAGCTAAAAATGGCTTAATAGATCATAAAGTTTAAGGTCGTCGCCGGAAATGATGGGTTAGTCATCAACAATTGCACACTTTCTTTTAGAATTTGCGCTTTCGCTGTGTTAAACGTATTAACCTTGTCAGCTGGTAATTTTAAGTCTAAAGCAATGCCTTTGTTAAGCGCTTCTGTCAATCCGGGATTCATATTATTAAAATAGCCAACATCCATTTGTAGATATTTTGCCATAAGTGTAGAATTGTACTTTCCCTGTATTTCCACACTTTTCAAGTATTACATTTTTATCATCTCCAGCTGGGAACCTGAATGTTTGCTGTTTTTTATTTCATCTGCCGTCATGGTCGTTACTCCACCTGTGCCTTCGAAAAAGAAATGGGTAGCGATGTATTTTTTGACATGATTTCTGGTTTCAAGCGGAAGATATTTCTGAATGTCCCAGAAATTATCGCTGTCGGCTGGCTTTCATGGCTTTTCTCACCCTGCCTTCGCCTGCATTGTACGCTGCAATAACTAACAGCCAGTCGCCCAGGCTTTTATACAAGTGCCAGCATTTTAGCGGCTACTTTTGTACTTTTGGTAAAGTCTTTCCGCTCATCCACTTTGCCTGTTTTTAAGCCCGTAACTCGATGCCACAGATGACATCAGCTGCCATGGACCTGCTGCTCCGGCGCCGGAAACCTGTGATGGTTTCAGATTGCTTTCAATAACAGATAAATATTTTAACTGGTATGGAACATTGTTTTCGGTAAGAATTCTGTCGTACAAATCAAAGTACGATTTGCCCCAAACTTTCATTTTGGTATAGTTATCGCCGACTGTTTATTTAGGAAACTGGTGACAAAAGGAACACAACGGATTGAGTGGAATAGAAATTGCCAGATTAGGGAGTAGATCGGCAGAGAAAAGGGAACCTGAGTTTTTGGCTAAGGAAACACTGTCTTTCTTTTTCGGATCACCCGACGCCGATCGGCCATCGGTAAAAGACATCAGAGAAAAACTTAAAGAACAAAGAATACAAAGTGCAAACGTGTTTGCCAGTTTTCTTTTTTGCATCAATTTCGTTTTATTTTAAAAAATAAAGCGGCTTATAAGCGCTAAAATACCTGGTAACTAAAGGACAAATGAACGTCCTATGCCCCTATGACTCCATCTGCATCATTTCTTCAGAGAGATTCAACAAATATACATCATTTTCCTGTGCAGCACATCACCTGAAGTCCGAAAGGCATCGTATTACTGTGTTTGAAAAGCGGAAGTGAAATGGCCGGAATTCCGGTTAGGTTTGCGAAAACGGTATAAATATCAGTCAGGTACATTTCAATCAGATCTGATTTTTCCCCAAATTGAAATGCCGGTGAAGGAACAGTTGGTAAAATGATGGCATCAAAGTATTGCAAATACGGTTTTTACCTGTTGTCGGTCAGCAGCTTCCTAACTTTCTGAGCTTTAGTATAATAAGCATCATAATATCCTTCACTCAATACATAGGTTCCCAGCAATATGCGGCGCTGTACTTCTTTGCCAAATCCCTGCGAACGGCTGCTTTGGTACAGGTCGGCAAGGCTGTGCATCTTCACCTCTGTTTTCTAATCCCGAATTTGATCCCGTCGTACCTTGAAAATTGCTGGAAGCTTCTGCCGTTGTTAAAATATAATAAACCGGAACTATGTAGTCAAGTAGTTCAAAATCAATGCCTTGCACCTGGTAACCGTTGGCTGTTAATGTTTTTGTAAATGAAAAGAAAGAAGTAGCGATTTCAGGGTCTAAGGAAGGATGATCGAGGAATTGTGTAAAATACCCAATCCGCTTTTTCTCTGCTGGTACAGTTGTCGTTTCTTCGAAAGCGGTTGCAGGATTGTCGCTGACCGTACTGTCAAATTCGTCTTCTCCGGCTATAATTTCAAGCGTAAGGGCTACATCCGCAATGTTGTTTCCAAAAATACCAATCTGGTCAAAGGAAGACGCATATGCAATGAACCATATCTTGAGATACGTGCCGTAAGAAGGTTTTAACCCGATAATGCCACAATAATCTGCCGGCTGCCGCACAGATCCGCCTGTATCGCTGCCAAGGCTGACCATATTCATGCCTGCCTGAACCGATACTGCAGAGCCACCCGATGATCCGCCGGGAACCCGGCTGTTGTCGAGTGCATTGAGCACAGTACCAAATGCAGAATTTTCATTGCTGCTGCCCATGGCAAACTCATCGCAGTTTTGCCTGCCAATGATAATTGCACCTTCTGCCAGCAGCCTTTCCACAGCCGTAGCATTGTAAAGGGAGGTAAAGCCTTCCAGTATTTTGGAAGAAGCAGAAACAGGTGGTTTTTATAGCAAATACATCCTTAATGCCTGATCACAACGCCATGCAGTTTTCCCTGTATACCATGATTGGCACTTTGCTCATCGAGAGTTCTGCGCACGTTGCAGCGCTTCCGACGAGCAAAACTTCTAAAAATGCGTTGAGATGTGTTTGGTTAGCTATCTGCTGTAAATAATATTGCACGGCTTCCACGCAAGTGGTGCGACCGTGCAATAAATCAGCATGATAGTCTTTGATAGAACTGAAAACTAAACAAAGGCTATACAATTATGTAAAAGAAAGAAATTATGGTTGTGTTGTCGTAATGTGTTTGATGCAGGTGCGCAGTTGGATACTGGTGTTGCAGCAGGTGTCGAAGCGGCAGTAGCGGCAGCACGGTCTTTTTCCTTCATGCCTTCTTCCAGTTCTTTCTTCACATTATCTTTCGCATCGTTAAATTCACGAATGCCTTTACCCAAACCACGCATAAATTCAGGTATTTTTCTACCGCCAAATAATACAAGGATAACTACAGCAATAAGTAATATTTCCTGAAAGCCTAAATTGCCCATAAAAAGTTTTTAAATGAATTTCAAAGGTATAAGAAATTTATGGCGAAAAAAGTGTGTTACGAGTTAAGACTTTAATAAAAAAGCAGAAGAATACTCTTCTGCTTTTTTATATAATGTTGCGGAAAGACGTCTTATTTGATACGTCTTTCTTTAATTCTGGCTCTTTTACCACTGCGCTCGCGTAAGTAGTACAGTTTGCACGGCGCACTTTACCTACTTTGTTTAACAAAACAGAATCAATGTTGGGTGAGAAAAAAGGAAATACTCTTTCTACGCCTATACTGTCTGAAATTTTACGAACCGTAAACGTAGCGGTAGAGCCTTGACCCTGTATCTTTACCACATCTCCACGAAATCCCTGGATACGCTCTTTTCCGCCTTCGATAATTTTATAGTTAACTGTAACGTTATCGCCTGCTTTGAACTTCGGAAACTGCTTTTTAGCGGTCAGTTGCTCGTGTACAAATTGCACTGCTGCTTGCATAGCTTTATATTTTAAAGGACGGCAAAGGTAAAGGCAATTCTCTTTCTATCCAAAAGAAATTCACTCAATCCTGCTTATTTTTTCTTTTGTGCAAACGCTCACATTGAAGTAACGGCATGCTATTTACAGTTTGTATCATCGTTTGTTCTGCTGTTTACGGTTGATGATTTTAGATAAAACAATCTTTTGTTACGCAAATTCTTCCAGATGAAAGTTGTTGTGTTGTGGATATTGGTGTTGCCGTTATTTGCTTTGCCAGCCCGTGCCCAATATGATTCGTTGATTGCCGGCGGCATTTATACCAGCGATTTTACCATAGACGAGCTGTCCCGGTCCATCACTTATTACATGCCAAAGCAGCTATGGAAAAGAAGACCATTACCCGTTGCTCATCTGCCTGAATCCCGACAGCAGCAATGCCCGCAAACTCATCAAAGCTCATGGCGATGTGATGCATGCAAAAGCAGATGAGTATCGATGCGTGGTGATGTATCCCGACGCACGGCAGGGACATTGGAACACCTTATTCAACACCGGTGGCAATGCTTCTGCCGACACCATCAACGATGCATCTTTCATTACCATCATGCTTGGTTTTTTTGTACAGCAATACGGCTGCGATGCACGCCGCATCTATCTCATGGGGTTTGGCAACGGCGGGCTCATGTGTTATCGCTACGCTTGCGAAGGGCCCGACAATATTGCTGCCATAGCAGCTATCGGCATGGCAGAAGAAAAGGATACACTGAAAGCATGTCTTGCCCAAAAGTCAGTCCCGGTATTGGAAGCCGGCAAAGGCGAAGCTCCGAAAGAGGCAATTGGCAAACTGTGGGAAGCCCTGTTTTCGCAGGATCAACAAAAGAATGAACAGTGAAAAACAGATGCCGGTTGGGCAATTCCTTATGCATTGTCTTCCGCCGTTAATCTCTTTACTTCCGATTGGTCTTCGCAGTCATCCAATAATTGCTTGATGGTTTTGTGCAACAATGGATGCACCACGTCTGCCGGCTATTTCGGCCAGCGGCAACAGTGCAAACCGGCGTTGCGGCAGGTAGGGATGTGGCACCGTCAGCAGGTCGGTATTTATAATCAGGTTACCTATCAGCAGAATATCAAGATCAATGGTACGCGGTCCCATTTTAAGGTTCGCCGCCTGCCCATATTGTTTTCAATATTCAGTAAGATTTGCATAAGTTGTGCAGGCATACAACGTTGTGCTGATGGCAAAGGCCTGGTTGTAAAAAGAAGGCTGATTGGTAAGCCCCAGGCTGCTGTTTCATAAACCGAAGACCGGGCAATGATGTTGCCACATTGTTCTTCCATTACATTTGCGGCTCTTGCAGAAAATGCAAGCCGGTTGCCCATGTTGCTGCCGGCAAGAACATAAGCGGTGTTCATCCTTTCAAATATCCATGTATGAGGTCATTTTTTAAAATATTCTTTGCATCGTTGCTGGCGCTGTTCATTTTCACTATTTTGTTGTTTGTTATGGTGGCTGGATCATCAGCAGCGCTGCCTCTTCCGGCAAGCCCGATTTTGGTGCCAAAGGCGTATTGGTGTTGGATGTGAGCAATACCTTTAACGAGCAGGAGAAAGAAAATCCGTTTGGTTCGCTCACGGGCGATGCTGGGACCGATGTGCCGGGCTTGTACGATGTGGTGCGGCTGCTTCATTATGCCAAAACCGATTCTACCATCAAAGGGTTGTATATAAAAGCCTCCGACAATCCCAACGGTTATGCCACGAGTGAAGAACTGATAAAAGCCATTGAAGATTTCAAGCAAAGTAAAAAGTTCGTGATGGCGTATGGCGAAACACATTAGCGAGAAAGCTTACTATATAGCCTGCGAAGCCAATAAAATTTATTGTCATCCTGTTGGCGGTTTAGAGTGGGATGGCTTTGTCCGTCAATTTGTTTTTTATCAAAAACCTGCTCGAACAAACTGGAAATCCAGCCGCAGATTTTTTATGCCGGTAAATTCAAAAGCGCTACCGAGCCCTTTCGGGCAACGCAAATGACCGAACCCAACCGCCTGCAAACCAATATCTGGCTGGGCGATCTGTACAGCCTTGTTTCTGCAGCAGGCAGCGAAAAACCGGAAGATTGATACAGCGCAACTGCACAACCTTGCCACTGACCGGTGCTATTCAAACATCGGCCGATGCGGTGAAATACAAACTGATAGATGGCGTGAAGTATGACAACGATATTCAAAACGAGTGGCTGCAATTATTGCAATCCGGTAAAAAAGACAAAATCAATTTTATACCGCTTCGGTAAATATGCCGATGCCGTAGACTATACCAAAACATCGGGCAGCCGCATTGCTGTGTTGTATGCGCAGGGCAATATTGTAGATGGCAAAGGACAGAAAGGACGATATCGGCAGCGATGAGTACAAAAACCTGATCCGCAAACTGCGGCTCGATGATGATATAAAAGCCATTGTGTTTCGGGTAAGTTCGCCCGGTGGCAGCGCACTTGCCTGCGATGTCATCTGGCACGAGATTAAACTGGCACGGCAGGTAAAACCCGTGGTGGTGAGCATGGGCGATTATGCTGCTTCGGGCGGTTATTATATCTCGTGTGCTGCCGATAGTATTTTTGCTGATGCGGGCACCATTACCGGCTCTATCGGCGTGTTTTCGGTAATTCCCAACATGCAAGTCTTTTTATAACGATAAACTGGGCGTTACATTCGATGGTGTAAAAACAGCGCCTTATCGCCGATATGATGACGACAAGCCGTCCGCTATCGCCAACCGAACAAAAGCTTTGTGCAAAATTCGATAGATACCATTTACAATACATTTGTGCAGCGCGTGGCTACTGGGCGCAAGAAGGATACTGCTTATATAGACAGCATTGCACAGGGAAGGGTATGGACAGGGATGCGTGGCATTACCGTTGGCATTGTAGACAAAACCGGCACCTTGCAGGATGCGGTGGACTGCGCTGCGCGGATGGCTAAAACCACCGATTATTATATAAAAGAATATCCTGAACCACGAAAGCTACCTGGAAGAAATGATGGAAAGATATTCAGATAAAAGCGTGAGCGCAGAACGCAGTGGAAGAACAGGTTGGCAAGCCCACTTATGAGATGTTGATGAAACTGAAAAGCGTGCAGGAAATGTTTAACATTCCGCAGGCACGACTGCCTTTCCTGGTGGAAGCTGAATGAAATAACAAACCGGTTGATCTTTCATCCGCAAACATTTGATGTGACCATTTATTTTATCAGCGGTCTCGGTGCCGACGAGCGGGTCTTTCAAAAACTCGTTTTGCCCCAAAGCTGGCACCTTGTTTACCTGCAATGGATAGAACCCCTGCCGGATGAATCGCTTTCAGCTTATGCCAAACGAATGTCGGCGCAGATCAAAACAGACAAAGCATTTGTGCTGATCGGGCTATCTTTCGGCGGCATGATTGCTGTTGAAATGTCTTCTTTTTTACAACCCAAACTCATCATCCTCATTTCAAGTGTAGCTACCAAACATGAACTGCCACCATCGTTCAAAGCCCTTGGAAAAATGGGTATCGACAAAGTAGTGCCTTCTTCTTTGCTCAAAACCATTACCCCCTATACTTATTGGATATTTGGCTCCAGTACAACGGAAGAAAAAAAGTTGTTGAAGCAAATCATTGACGATACATCTCCGCCTTTTCTCAAATGGGCAATTCACCGGATTATCAACTGGCAACAGGAGCATCCACCTGCCAATATGGTTCACATTCACGGCACCGACGACCGGATTTTCCCCGCCCGTTATACCAAAGCTCACATGACCATCAAAGATGCCGGTCACCTGATGGTGTATAGCCAGGCAGGCATCATCAGCCATCTGTTGGTTGAAAAAATCAACCAATGCCTCAAAGGGTAATGAAAAATATTGTGTAAGTGAAAGGCGATAGCTTTCGGGAAATGAGATTAATGCGGTTACTCTTTATTTATCCATACCATCAACCATGCAAATGACAGCAAAGCAAGATGCAATGGACATTTTCAATGCAGCCGTTGCTGCTGTGCAGCCTGCGCAGTTACTGTCTTCTTTTTTATCATTCAATACCGATAAATTAACCATCGGCAACGACACATATACCTGGAATAGTTTCGGCATTTGTATGTAATCGGGGCTGGCAAAGCGGCGGCTGCAATGGCGGTGGAAACAGAGAAAACTAGGGAAATACCTCACCTCTGGTTTGGTCATCACCAAGTATGATCATGCGCATCCGTGTCAGAACACATCAGATGGAAGGCGCGCATCCTGTACCCGACGGGCAATGTGTATTGGCGGTGCAGAAAACACTGCAGTTGCTGCAACAGGCGACCAGAAGACGATATTGTCATTTGCCTAATCAGCGGCGGCGCTTCTGCTTTGTGGTGCGATGTGCCGGAAAGCTTTCAACGCTACGACTGTACAGCAAACATTTGAACAGGCTGATAAGAAGTGGGGCAGCTATTCATGAAGTCAATGTCGTACGCAAGCATTTTTCTTCTATCAAAGGCGGGCAGTTGGTACGGCATTGCAATGGCGCACGTGTATTTCTCGCTTATCATCAGCGATGTGCCCGGCGACGATGTAAGCGTCATTGCCAGCGGACCAACAGTTGGCGATACATCTACTTTTGCGATGCCTATGATATTCTCTGCCGGTATCGAATGTCTTTCCTCATTTGCCCCAAAGTCATTCAAACGCATATACGCAAAGGCATTGCAGGGTGAAATAAAAGAAACACCAAATCCGGGTGATGCCCTGTTTTCAAGCCCAGACCAATACCATCATCGGCAGCAATGCCATGGCCGTGAAGCGGCAGCCATCAAAGCAGAAGCATTGGGGTATACAGTAGTGGTAAATGATACAACTGATTACCGGCGATGCCGAAGAAGAAGCAAAAAATGGGTATCATTTTATGCAACTACCAAGGGTAAAAAGCCTGCCTGTTTAATACAGGGTGGCGAAACAACGGTAAAGGTTACCGGCAATGGAAAAGGTGGAAGAAACCAGCATTTTGTATTGGCAGCATTGAATGATTATGTACATGGTGCGCAAAGACAGTAAAGAAAATCCTATTGTGCTGCTCAGCGGTGGCACCGATGGTACTGATGGACCTACCGATGCTGCCGGTGCCAGTGGCGGAGCAGAAACCATCGAATGGCTTGCAAAAGCATTTGTCTATAGAAGACTTACCTTGCAGAATCACGATGCATATCACTTTTTTGAGCAGACTAGGCGGACTGATCATAACCGGCGCTACGCAAACCAATGTCATGGATATAATGATGGCCATTGTATATTAGCATTTCTATCAAACCATATCATGCCAGCTTACTATCTTTTATTCCTGCTTGTTGCTGCCATCCTGTTCATTGTATGGCTTACCGCTTATAAAAAGGTAAATGCTTTTGTGGCTTTGCTGTTAGCTGCTTTGAGCATTGGTTTGCTCAGCGGCTTGCCATTGGGTACATTGGCAAACCACGTTAAAGCAGGCTTTGGTCATACGATGGAGAAAATCGGGCTTACTCATTATCCTCGGAACATTGCTGGGCGTGATACTGGAGAAAACCGGCGCTACTGCCAGCATGGCGCATTTATACTTAAAAAAGTAAAAGAAAAAAACGCGCCTGCCGCCATCGCCATTACCGGCTTTATCATTGGCTTCCTATTTTTTGCGACAGTGGCTTTGTGGTGCTAAGCGGATTAAACCATTCGCTGGTGCAAAGAACAAGTGGTAAAATGCCGGTGATGGCGGCTGCATTGGGTACATCTTTGTATGCGGTGCATTGCCTGGTGCCGCCGCACCCCGGCATCACCGCCGCTGTGGGTACGGCAGGTGGCGAAATCGGCATGGTGATGTTGTGGGGTATTGGTTTGGCTATACCGGCGCATTGGTTGGTTATGCAGTGAGCGTATGGCGCGGCAGCCGCATTACACACGAATACATTGAGCCGGAAGTGTCACAGGTGTGCGTAACAACAATTGCCACCTGCCTTTATTTCTTTTCTTCCCATTGTTTTGCCTATTGTATTGATTGCGGTCAAGTCGGTCACCGTGCTCTTTGTTGCGCAGGAGACGACTCCGCGAAAATAGTTTGGTTGTCAGTTGCTGTCGTTTGCCGGCGAGCCGGTGATTGCCTTGATGTTTGGTATTATTGTTTCCTTTTGATTGATTGATAAAGCAGCATAAAAATGAACGTTTCGCACTGGCTCACCGAAGGCGTGGAAAAAGCAGGAATGATACTGTCTATCATTGCGGCAGGCGGCATGTTTGGCGAAGTGTTGCAGGCAACTGGCATGGGTAAAAATTTAGGTGAATTACTAAGTGGTTTATCACTTGGCATTTTCTTTCCGTTTCTTATTACCGCTGTTTTAAAAACAGCACAAGGCTCTACTACGGTCGCCATCATTACTGCTTCTTCGCTGGTAGTCGCCATGCTGGCGATCTTGGGTCTGCACATCTCAAACCGGCGTTACGCTGGCTATCTTGAGCATGGGCGCAGGCAGCATGGTGGTGAGCCATGCCAACGATGCTTATTTCTGGGTCATCAGCCGGTTCTCCAACCTGCAAACGGCTGCTACTTTACAAGTGTATAGCATTGCTACTTTATGCATGGGCTATGTCCGTGCAATTAGTCATATGGGTGTTGTATAAAATACTGATTGTAAGTAGATGTAGTGCAGCAATTTGCAAGGAAATTGCCTCCTGAATGTACAATCAATAACGGATTTACTGCAAAATTCAGAGTACATCATGTCTGCGAGACAGTTTCAAAGGTGTAACACAACTAAATGATATCTGCAAAAAAATGGTGCCACAATAACCTGATGCACCATTTTTTTGATAATTATCCGATTTCTATTTACTTCTTAATAATCATCGGAACTGTAACCGATTCGGTAGCTGTTCTTACTTCTACCCAATACGTACTGCTCAGTAATTGCTGAACCGGTACAGCGATACTGTTTTGCTGGTATTCCTGCATTCAGTGTTGCCAGTTTTTTACCATAAATATCATAGATCACGATATAGGCATCTTCTTTACTGTTGTTGGTAATTCTGATGCTGGCATTGTCCTTCACAGGGTTTGGATACAATCATTGCGCTCAGCTGGGTTGTTTAGTTTGGCTACTGCAATGTTGGATGCATATTCGGTGCTGTTTTTACCCACCTGTTTTACATTGTATTCTGTGTGTGCTGGTATGCCGTATAGTTATCTGTATACGTAAACTGCCTTTTCCACTTCTGCTTCTGTTGGCGTATAGGTGCCGATGGTTACAAAGCTTGCGTCGCCGGCAGTTTTGCGCTGTATTTCATATACAGGGCTGCCGGTTTCATTTTCTGTATTCCATTGCAGTTCACCATTCTCTGATCGGGCGTTGCAGTAAGCGTAGCATTGGTAGCCTGCAATAACAAACGCGGTGGTTGAGGAATAAGCGTTGGTGCCTTCTGTGAGGGTTGCCGGAGCGCCGCTAGTGGTGATGGCATTTGCGGTGTTGCTTACCTGTGTGCGGTTGGCAACAACATACACATCATCGAGCCACCAGCCGCCGCCGCTGACATTGTTGGCAGAATCGGTGGTCATGCGGAAACGGATGTACACTTTTTTGCCGGCATAGTCATCCAGTTTGGCAATAGAAGTGATATAATCGCCGGTGCTGCCGGTAAAGGCAGCTGCATCGGACGCTCCGATATTGCTGTTGTTTGCCTTTGGTGATCAATGCCTGTGTAGTTGCCTTCCACAAACTTGCTGGGTGGTAAATAATTCCAGTTGCTTCCATTGAGCGAAATTTCCACTACTCCGCCATCAAAGCCTTTTTCAGTTGAGAATTTATGAACAAACACGAGTTCGCCATCTACCGGCACCTGCACCAATCCTTTGGTACGCAGGCTGGTATTGGCAGCAATGGTGCTGTCGGGCGCAAACCAGTATTTAGATCCGCTGTATGCCTGCGAAGCATCTGTTTTGTAAGTCCATTCTGTACCGGTATTGCCGGTTACTACCCATTTGGTAGCGGCCGCTTCCTGGTTATTGTTGTAAATGATTTTGGTAAAATTGGTGGATGTAACCAGTGCTTGTTACGGTAAATGATTTTCGTAATGTTTGCTGCTACATTGGTTGTCCAGGTAATAATGTTGCCATTCACAACCGGGTTGCCTGTGGCAGATACAAACGTAAGTGAAGGTGCTAATGTATCAATTACTTTCAAACCACTGATGGTAGTGGGGTATATGTTGGTAACCTTATAGTGTACTTGAATGTTGGTGCCTTTCTTCACACTCACCGGGCCGGTTTTCACAATGCGCACTCTTTTTTGGGCTGCATTGCAGGAAAGTGGTACATCAAACGATTCTACTTCGTCGCCCAGGTTTGTATTGCCCGATTTGGCAGAATATCCCAAGCCTCTTTTTGCAAATGCTTTCCAGATGAGGCAACTGTTCTGTCCATTGTATAACAATGTATCTGCTTTTAAAATAGCATCGCGCTCTTCTACAAAAGTAGGACTGGTTGGCTGCAGTTTCATGCCTTCTATTATAAGGCGCATGGCAATGTTGTTGCCTTTGGCAGTAGCCGGCGGGTTGTGCGCTGCTGTAGGATTGGAGCTTTCATACACATTTTCGCTCATGCCATACTGATCAATAAAATTCTGCATCATTTCGTAAAGCATGGTGCACCATACAAAACCTACAGAGTGGGTTTCGGAATAATCGGACGTTTCACATATCCAAAAGTTGCGGGGTTGATACTCATATCGGTGGAATACGGATATTCGCGGATGCCGGCGCCATCATAACTTTGATAGGTAACATAGTTGCCAATGCTTCTTTTGGGCAGTACGCCATTTGGATGTCCGGCAGTAGCAGGTTGAAAGATCATTGTTGCGAAGCGTCATGTACAAGGCTACATAATCGCTCCAGCCTTCGCCGCCCTGCTCTGCGCCACCTAATGGAGACAATGCACGCGGACCACCGGTAAGACGGTTGGAAATACCATGACCATATTCGTGAGCAATTACGCCATTGTCAATGTCGCCATCACGGTTGGCGCGTGGCGGTGTGTTTCTTTTTAAAGAACCCACAATGGTTGCACCGGCCAGTAGTTGTGCTTTCAGTATGGCACCATCGGCTTTGCTGATCATTACAGAAGGAATAGTAATGGCATAGCCGGGAGCATCGCTGCCACCCATTGCCAGCGGAGGACCGTCTACATTGTTGATGACGATAACGCCAACTGCGCCACCTTCCTGCGCACCCAGCACTTTTTCTACAAAACTGCAGGAGCCTCTGTCTATCAGGGCAATTTTGCCACTTACATTTCCCAACGGCAGTGCAATGCTTTGCTGCGCTGTGCTGCAGCCTTCGGTTTCGCTGCCTACAGTAGACAGCGGCATTTTTTTGCGCCATCGCGATTTCTTTATTCACAACCGGGTTGGTATACAGATTATTATTTGCCGTAGGCAAAGCATTTAACAGAACCCTGCACAGCAAAATATTTGGAGCCCGGGGCAGGTGTGCCGGTAGTAGAAGATGAAATCTGAACCATCGAATCGGGCGTGGCTGCCGTCCACAGGTACATCTGCATCTGCCCGTTGGTGCCATCGGGAAGAGTTAGGAAATTGGCGTTGTTGGTTCCGCCGCCGTCCTGCGCCTGTGCCAGCACTGCATCATTGCCCAGCGATCTGGTATTGCCTTTGGTGCCGGTAGAGAACGTGTTGGATTCCTGGAAATTACCTGCTGCTTCATCAAAACCCATGTAATAGAATACATCGTGCATAAGGTTATTCCAGAAAAACAGGTTCACAATAGCCGCATACATATATGTAGTCGGATCTTGTGTAAGGTTAATAGGGTAATCGAATACAAAAGGTTCCGTTACCGGCGGAACACCCAATACCGTATTGGTAGGGTAAGATGTACGGGTTGGATCGGCACTTGGCACGCCGCCAAGAGGAGCCGGCGTAGGGTCCTGAAACGCCCATACATTATTACCATGCGTATAATTGTACGTCAATAGCGCCACCTACTTTGTGCCATCCGTCGGGCGAAGCCAGGAGATCGCCGCCTTTGGTAACCAGCGAATGAATTGCGCCCGGATCAATGGGGTTTTCAAAAGGCAGATTGTATACGCGGTATTTATTAGTTGGGTAATGCCTGTGCGCTTTCTGCACAGATTCCACATTGTTCAGGTGAAACTGTGAGCTGGTGATTGCCATTGGCAGGATTGTTTGCTGTTAGAGTGATGTATCGGAAATGCCACCGCCATCAAATTTGCAATGTACAATGAGGTCACTTTTTTCCAGAATTGTGCCTGTTGCTGCATCTACATAGCGAGCCAGTAATGTTGCTTGTTTACGTCCATCATCTGGATTTCCCAGGCAGGCGTTAGTGTTTTCAGTTTGGCATTGTTGTAGTAAACAAGGCGGCCGGGAATATCCCACACCGGCGATTCATTCCTTTTAAACACCGTAACTGGTCGGTGCCGGAAGCGGGTTGTTTTACATTGACTGCTTTTAGTTTCGGTATACTGAATGGCGGTCATTACCTTCAGCACAGCATCTTTTGCCTGTACAGATACCTGCACGGGCGCTATTCTGAAGTCTTTAGTGCCAGCAACCGGTTGGCATCGAATTGGTAACCATTGTGACATGTGAGCGAAAACTGCGAATTGGTAATCGTGAGACCATTCAATTTTTGTGTGGAATAAATGTGCTGAATGCCGGTAGCTTTGTCGGTGTAATCGTAGGTAACAAACAGACTTTCCGCATCTCTGGCTGTTACGCCAAGCTGGTTTCTGGTGATCAAGCACATATTGTTTGAACAAGCGAGAGCGGCGGCGCTTTCTGCGCAAAATGAAACCCCGGGTAAAATTAAAAATGAAAGAAATAGCAGACGAATTGCCAAAGTCTGGTAGTGTTGTTTCATGTTAGCATGAATGTTTGATAAAAGAAAATAAGACTGCTGTTAAAATGGGAGGTGATAAAATCAGCTGTCTGTAGATATTACAAATGCGGCCAGTTTCTCAATGTTGATATACGGGACTTTTTGCGAAACAGATTTTGGTTTTAAAGAAAAAGTTAATACTCAAAAATAAAGCCTGATTTACTGAGGATAAATCAGGCTTATAAGGTTTTAACTCAGAAAGCTATCTGTAATCTATACTCAATTGATAATGCATTGTAACACTGGTGTATTAATTAAAATTGCGTCAAATATAGTTATATTTTATGTTATTCCTGCCAGGCTTTCAGTACTTGTTCTGTGTGGTTTTCGGTATCAGGCTTTGTAATTATTTTTTTTATAATACCTTCTTCATCAATTAAAAAGGTAGTGCGTATAATGCCCATGTATTTTTTACCAAACATTTGTTTTTCGCCCCACACGCCATAGTCATCTGCGCAATTATCTGTTTGTCGTCGGCCACAAGTGGAAAAGGCAGGTTGAACTTTTCGTCCGAATTTTTGGTGGCTTTTTACATCATCTGCACTAACGCCAATCACTTCATATCCTGCTTTTATCAGTTCGGAATAATTGTCGCGCAGGTTGCAGGCCTGTGCCGTGCAGCCGGGTGTATCGTCTTTCGGGTAAAAGTACAAAACCACTTTTTTGCCCCGGTACTCGTTGAGAGAAACATCTCTGTCATTTTGGTCTCTGCCGGCAAACGCAGGCGCTTTATCGCCTTCCTTTAGTGTATTCATAGTTTAAATTTATTTGTTGTTTATGCAAAGCTATTGCCGCAAATTAGTTTTTCAATTTCCGGTAAACGATACCTTTTTTAAGGTTCAACTGCTTATCTTTGCGCAAAATTTGAGGAAAAGTATGGGCTTTAGAGGCTTAAAACTCTTACTGGTAGCGACTTTCAGCGTTTTTTCTTTGCTTGCATTCAATAATTCCTTTGCACAGGAGCCTTTAGACACAACAAAGACTGCAAAAGAAGGCACGTTCGATCCTGCCAAAGTAATCATGGAGCACATCATGGATGCGCATGAATTTCATTTTGTTTCTTACAAGGGCAGCGATGGCGAGGAGCATGAGGTTTCTATCCCGCTTCCTGTTATTTTGTATTCACAGGAGCGCGGTTTGGATGTGTTTTCATACGGCCGTTTTCATGAGCACGACAGTCATGGCGTGTATAACGGTTACAAAAACGAAGAAGGAAAAATTGTAGCTGTTGATGCACAGCGGAAATGTAGACGAAGAAGTGAAAGTGTACGACATCAGCCTTACCCGCAACGTGGTGCAGATGTTTTTATCGCTCATTATTCTTGTGTGGATTTTGCTGGCAGCAGCCGGAAAATATAAAAAGAATGGCACCAATGTGGCACCAACCGGCGTTCAGAACCTGATAGAACCAGTGGTTACGTTTATCCGCGACGAAGTGGGCAAGCCAAACCTGGGCAGAAAGTATGAGAAATTTATGCCTTACCTGCTAACGGTTTTCTTTTTTATCCTGATCAATAACCTGTTTGGGCTTATACCCGGTTCGGCTAACGTAACCGGCAATATCGCTTTTACACTGGTACTGGCTGTTATTTCGCTGCTTGTTATTCTGTTCAGCACCAACCGCCATTTCTGGGGACATATTTTTTGGCCTCCCGGCGTACCGCTATCCTGGTAAAATTTATTTTGATACCGGTAGAGCTTCTGGGTGTTTTCATCAAACCCGCTGCCTTAATGATACGTTTGTTCGCCAACATGGTGGCAGGTCACATTGTAATCACCTGTTTCATCCTCCTCATCTTTATTTTTGGGGCTATGAGCCAGGTGGCAGGCTGGGGTTTTGCGCCCGTTTCTGGTTGCCTTTACCATTTTCATTTATTTCATCGAAATACTGGTGGCGTTTATCCAGGCGTTCATCTTCACCAACCTGACGGCCGTATTTATCGGTCAGGCGTTTGAAGGCGAACACCACGATGGTCACGACCATGCAGAAGATGCTGTCATTATTTAAGTAAGCATAACTTTTTCATTCATAAAAACAACAATTATGTCTTTAATCAACACTATGTTGGAAATCGGGCCAAATTCACTTGCCCATTTAGGTGGAGCAATTGGTGCTGGTTTAGCAGCCATTGGTGCCGGTATCGGTATCGGTCAAATCGGTAAAGGTGCGGTAGAAAGTATTGCCCGCCAGCCGGAAGCAGCTAACGACATTCGTGCAAACATGATCCTGACTGCCGCTTTCGTTGAGGGTGTTGCCCTTTTCGCCGTAATTGCAGGTATCCTGGCTGTATTGAAATAATGCAGCTGTCCGCACACAATTTATTATTGCACCTAAAGCACAGGGTGGAGGGTGCAATAATTCTGATTTGAAACATTGCAGTGAAGATGTGAAAATGGATCTATCAGACCGCTAATTCACATGATTCAAATGACCCGATTTTCAAATTTTCAAATTACCAAATAGAATACATGGAACTGTTATTACCCGGATTAGGATTGCTGATATGGACGCTGCATTGCGTTTGTTGTTGTTTTGTTTATACTGAAAAAATTTGCCTGGAAGCCTATTTTGCAAGGGTTGAAAGACAGGGAAACCAACATAGCGGATGCCATTGCTTCTGCCGAAAAGGTAAAGCTGGAAATGGCTGCCCTGAAAAATGAAAACGAAGCCCTGCTGGCTAAAGCCCGCGAAGAAAGAGCCGTCATGATAAAAGAAGCGAAAGAAACAGCTGACAAAATGATTGCGGATGCACAAGGCAAAGCCAAAGTGGAATATGACAGAATTTTGACCAGAAGCGCAGGCTGCCATTGACCAGCAGAAAAATGCAGCGCTTGACCGATGTGAAAAACCAGGTAGGCAACCTCGTTATTGAAGTGGCAGAAAAAGTGCTGCGCAAACAACTGGACAACAAAGCACAGCAGGAAACGTACATCAGACAGCTGGCAGAAGCTCGTAAAACTGAATTAGCTCCACTTCAAAGATAACGCCTAAACAGGTTTCAAACATAGATCTGCAAATACCAGGTTTTGAAATTGATGAACCGAGAATTTCATCATAACTATCAGTCAAATATCATAATCAAACACATGCCCAATCCACGAATAGCAGCACGATATGCCAAAAGCCTTGTAGGGCTGGCACAGGAACGCGGCGAACTGGAAGCGATGTATCAGGATATGCAATTGCTGCAATCAATTTGCAAAAGCAACAACGATTTTGTGAACTTGCTGCGCAGCCCGGTAATCAGAGCTGATAAAAAAGACATCATTCATAGCCGCCATTACCAAAGGACAGAATCAGCACGCTGACTGCAACATTTATTAAGCTGCTCACCGATAAAAGCCGGGAAGAAGACCTGCCTGAAATCATCGAAGCGGTTATTACGCAATACAATGAAATCAAAGGTATTCAGACTCAAGCTGACAACCGCTGTTCCGGTGAGTGACGAAATTAAAAACTCGATGGTCAACAAAGTGAAAGCAAGCACCGGTTTTGATAAAATAGAACTGGAATCGGCTGGTGAATCCGAACCTCATTGGTGGATTTGTACTGGAATACAACAATAACCTTGTAGATGCCAGCATCTTACGGGATTTAAAAGACATCAAAAAGCAGTTTCAGCAAAACGTGTATGTGCATAACATACGATAATCGCACTTTGCCTGACGAAAGGACAAAGCGTACAAGTGTGCGACGCAACGGAAGCCCAATCGGAGACATGCCGTTGGTAACCAAAAAAATAACTACAATTACATCTTAAATATTTAATCAGATAATGGTAGGTATAAAGCCAGATGAAATTTCAGCCATTCTCAGGCAGCAGCTCAGCAACTTTAATGCAGATGCTGACCTCGAAGAAGTAGGCACCATATTGCAGGTGGGCGATGGTATTGCCCGTGTATATGGATTGAACAATGTTCGCTCCGGTGAACTTGTTGAATTTGAAAATGGCGTAAAAGCCATTGCGCTCAACCTTGAAGAAGACAACGTGGGTGTGGTATTGATGGGTGAGCAGGGCGATATAAAAGAAGGTGACAAAGTACGCCGTACCGGCAAGATCGCTTCTATCAAAGTGGGAGAAGGAATGGTAGGGCGCGTTATTAATACATTGGGCGAGCCGATAGATGGTCAGGGACCTATTGCAGGGCGAACTGTACGAAATGCCGCTTGAGCGCAAAGCGCCGGGCGTTATTTTTCGTGAGCCGGTAAAAGAACCCTTGCAAACAGGTATCAAAGCCATTGATGCAATGATTCCGGTAGGCCGCGGACAGCGTGAGCTGATCATTGGCGACCGTCAGACCGGCAAAACCGCCATCTGTATCGATACCATCATTAACCAGAAAGAATTTTTTGATGCCGGAAAACCCATGTATTGCATTTATGTAGCCATTGGTCAAAAAGCATCTACCATTGCCGGTGTGATGAAAACACTGAACGACAATGGTGCGATGGCTTATACCACTATCGTAGCAGCTTCTGCATCCGATCCGGCACCGCAGCAGTTCTACGCTCCATTTGCCGGTGCTGCCATTGGTGAATTTTTCCGCGATACCGGTCGCCCGGCATTGATCATTTATGATGATTTGTCGAAACAGGCAGTCGCTTACCGCGAAGTATCCTTGTTGCTGCGCCGCCCGCCGGGACGTGAAGCATACCCGGGTGATGTATTTTACCTGCATAGCCGTTTGCTGGAACGTGCTGCAAAATGATCAACAACGATGCGGTAGCCAAAAACATGAACGACTTGCCGGAAAGCATCAGACACCTCGTAAAAGGTGGTGGCAGCCTTACTGCGCTTCCCATCATTGAAACGCAGGCTGGCGACGTATCTGCTTATATTCCTACCAACGTAATCTCGATTACCGATGGACAGATTTTCCTGGAAAACAACCTGTTCAACGCAGGTGTTCGCCCGGCAATCAACGTAGGTACTTCGGTGAGCCGTGTGGGTGGTAATGCGCAGATCAAATCCATGAAAAAAGTGGCGGGTACGCTGAAACTTGACCAGGCGCAATACCGCGAGTTGGAAGCGTTTTCTAAATTTGGTGGTGACCTCGATCCGGCTACCAAGTTTGTAATTGACAAAGGCGCGCGCAACGTGGAAATCCTGAAACAACCACAGTATTCACCGGTGTCTGTTGAAAAACAGGTTGCTATCATTTACCTTGGTACACAAGGGTTGCTGCGCGAAGTAGCTTTGAATAAAGTGAAAGCGTTTGAAGAGCATTTCCTGCTGGAAATGCAGAACAAGCTGCCGAACGTATTGGCTGAATTTAAGAAAGGTAATCTTCCTGAAGATAGGCATTAAGCAGATGGTAGAATTGGCAAAAGGCATTAACTCCCCAATACAAATAGATTCATCCGTTATAATCAATTCGGATAATAAAAAAATCCGCCGGCTTGCCGGTGGATTTTTTTATGTAGTAAATACAGAACCAACAATTGTGTAAGAAAATCACCTCCTCTTATTCTCCTACTTGCTCAAGCTGATTTGCAGTTTGATGTTGAGGGAGTAATATCCATCTTTCGCAGTGTTTCCCCGGAAGCTGCCAACGGAAGGTGAAGAATTGTCGTTGTTCACTTCATCGGCGCGATAGTACAATTCTTTTGCCAGGCTGGCAGTTACCGGCGTTAGGTGTTTGTCAAACAACGCCGGGTCAATATAAAATGTGCTCACATCATCCAAATAGTCGGTTTTCAAAAACCGATACACCAGTTCGCCTTTGATGGTAAACACGGGCGACACTTTTAATGCCAAACCACCACCAGCCGGAATCATGATTTGCGTCAGTTTGTAATCGGGGCGACCTGTTTCGGGAAATCCTTCGCCTTCCGTGTGCAGCGGTTGCAGAAACACGGTGTTGCCGTTGAATTTTGTTTTTGGGTTGAACGAAAAGGTGCCAATACCTCCCAACAGGTACGGTGATAGAGGAAAATCATAATTGGGCGACAATTTCAACGGGTGAAATTCGCCCAGCAAATTCAATTCGGCAATGTCGCTGAAGAAGCTAAAATTGCGGCTGCGTACGCCGGCACCATCGGCATTGGCATCGGCAGCCGTCACGGTGCCCCATGTCAGCTCGAGCCGTGCACCAATCGCATCGTTGTAAAAAGCGCTGAGATACATCCCCCCGGCGGCTTTAAACGTTTTAAACACATTTGATTTGCCTCCAAGATCAGTGATACAGTTCATGACACCACCGGAAACCCCAAACTGCGTGGTGATGGAGTTTTCATACGACTCGTACTGTGCGCGGCCTGCCAGGCACAGGGCAGAATAGAAAAGGACAAACAACACTTTTTGCATGTAAAAAAGATAAGTAGTTAGAATGATGACGTTTCAGTAATCGGTTTCTTATTTGTTCGCTGGTAATATTTGCAAGCCGGTTTCAAACCGCAGCTTTCGCATCTGGGAGTACGTGCCACACAAATGTACCTGCCGTGAAGAATAAGCCAATGGTGTGCCGTATGTATCAATTCTGTTGGAATAAACTGCACCAGCTGCATTTCGGTCGCGAGGGGCGTTTTGGCATTGATGGTCAAGCCGATGCGTGCCGACACCCGGAATACGTGTGTGTCCACCGCCATGTTGGGTTGCGCGTCTATGACAGATGTAATCACGTTGGCCGTTTTCCTGCCAACGCCGGGAAGTGTGATGAGCTGTTCTACCGTCATTGGTATTTCACCGTTGAATTCACTGACGACTTTTTGCGCCATCCCGATCAGGTGTTTCGTTTTGTTGTTGGGATACGAAATGCTTTTGATCAAAGAAAACAATTCCTCTAACGTGGCATTGGCAAGGTGGTGCACGGTAGGGTATTGAAGGAACAAAGCAGGCGTGGTTAGATTCACCCGCTTGTCTGTACACTGCGCAGACAAAATCACGGCGACCAGCAACTCGTAAGGGTTGTAATACGCCAACTCTGTTACCGGGTTGGGATTGTGTTCCTGGAAATAATGGATGACAAACGAAAACCGTTCTTTTCTTGTCATATATCAATAAAATAAAGATTTAAAAGGTCGGCATCACCAATCAATTGTGGTTGACATCGAACCAAAGAATAACACGGCAACAATGGTTGCTTTCAAAATGGATTGGTACACTATACTACATTGTTCATTTGCAAATCATATCAGTAAGTTACCGCAGCACCATGTTGCGGTCGGCATCCAGCCTTACCAAAATGAAAATCAAAATGGTGAACGTCAGCAACGAAGATCCGCCATAGCTGATGAGCGGCAGCGGAATGCCCACAATCGGAAACAAGCCTACCGTCATACAGACATTGATGGCAATGTGCAAAAACAAGATGCTGGCGACACTGTAAGCATATACACGGCTGAACGAACTTCGTTGCCGCTCGGCAATGGTAATGATGCGGATGAGCAAAATAGAAATACACCAACAAAAAAATGAGGCAACCGGTAAAGCCAAATGCTTCTCCAAGCGAGGTAAAAATAAAATCGGTATGTTGTTCCGGAACATATTTGCCGCGTGTTTGTGTGCCTTTCAGGAACCCGCGTCCCAGCAGCCCACCCGAGCCGATGGCAATTTTGCTTTGCCGCACATTGTAATCATCCGGTTTGATCACGTTTTTGTTGGCGGCTTCCAGCGACTGTGCACTTTTGTTCAGGCTACAGTCGTAGTCTTTGCCCACCATGCTATAAATGCGCTGGCTTTGGTAACACTGAAACACATTGTTGAAAATATACGGAACGGCAAATACCGAAATGCCCACGCAAACAAACCAGATGGCGATGATGGAAAACAGTGCGCTCAGCCGTTTTTTGATTTTATACCGGTAAATGTACACCGCGATGAGTGCAATGACGGTGAGCACAATCGCCAGCACAATGGGTTCCAGCACCAAGGTTGCTACCACCAGTGCCCCGAATGAAAATCCTACCACCAGTATCCATCCCGGAAGTCCTTCGCGGTACATGACGATGAAAAAGCTGGCATAGACTATCGCCAGCCCGGTTTCGTTTTGTGCGACGGATAATACGGCCGGCATCAGGGCAATGACACCAGCAATAATCTGTGAAGACAGTTTGCTGAAATCAAGATCCTGTCTTGCGAGGTACTTTGCAAGGGCGAGAGCGGCAAATATTTTACACAATTCTGCCGGCTGCAGGTTAAAGCCTCCGCCCAGCGGAATCCAACTTTTGCTGCCGTTGATGTTTTTACCAATGACAAACGTGGACAACATCAGCAGGAGGCCAAAGAGATAAAAGAGATTGGCAAAAGCAGTGTACAACTTGCTGTCGCTGAGCAGGATAAAGGTGGCCACTACGATGCAGATGCCGGTAAACAATACCTGTTTGCTATAGTTGGTTTGCCCGTTAAAAAAAGAAGAAAACCCTTTTTCGTCGGGATTGTATTCCACCATAAAGATGCAAAGGATGCCCACGCACACCAGCAAGGCATACAAAATCACCGTGAGCCAGTCTATGCCTTTTGAAATGGATTTATTTTGATAATAACTCGTACTCATGGTTTGATTGTATTCGGTTTTCTCCTGTTGTCATCGGCCGGCGATAATGCAGGTGTCTGTTGCGGCGCCTGCGGATTCCCGTTGGATGAATCTTTGCGTTCCGGTTCTGCTTCGGGGTCAAATGTCACCTTGCGGTTTTCGAGGTTGTTTTCCAGCTTGTTGGGGATGGTATCTACTTCCAGTTTGGCTGCTTTGATGGCACGGATCGAATCTTTTACATAATACCAATGCTTGATGGCAGCCGGGATCAGGTCGGCTGAAGACACGCGGTCTATCTCTTTGAGTCGGTCAGTGGCAATGGTATCGTTCAGGTATTTTTCCATCATAAATGCAGCGATGGGGCCTGCCCAGGTAGCACCATATCCTGCATTTTCTACCACAACGGCAACGGCAATCTGCGGATTTTCGGCGGGCGCATAAGCGACAAAGATGGAGTGGTTTTTTCCGTGCGGGTTTTGCGCCGTTCCGGTTTTGGCGCAGAAATTTATTCCCGGTACTTTGATACGCGAAGCCGTACCACGAATGGTTACATCCTGCATGCCGAGGTGAATGGCTTCGTAGTCTTCGCTGCTAATATGGGTGGCTACATGTTTTGTCCGGTATTTATTGAAAAAAGAAGTGTCTTCAACGGTTTCGTTTTCCACGCTGTCCACAAAGTGAGGCGTATAATAATAGCCGCTGTTGGCAATGATAGACATCAGGTTGGCGAGTTGCAGCGGCGTTGCCAGCATTCTATCCTGCCCGATGCCGAGCGTTTCATTAAAGCAGCTGCCCCAATGGTTGTTGCCGTAATCCCGGTTGTAGCCCGCGGTATCGGGTACTTTCCCCGGGTCTTCACTCGGCAGATCCACTCCCAGCCGGCGTCCCATTCCAAAGTTGTTCATGTATTCTTTCCATTTCATGTATCCCAGCCGCGGGTTGGTGTACACGGGGTTGTCAACCGCCATGCGATAGACATTGACAAAATACGAATTGCAGGAATTGGCCAGCGCGATGCGCAAATTGGCGGCATGACCGCCGCCGCTGTGTGTACAGCGCACGCGCACACCGCAGGCCGTATACGCACCGCCACAGGGATAGCCATACGCCGGGGTGATCAATCCTTCGTCAAGGGCAATGAGTCCGCCCAGTGGTTTGAAGGTAGAACCCGGTGGATACATGCCTTTAATGGCGCGGTTGAACAGGGGCTTGGCTGTATCTAAAAACATGCGGCTGAAGTTTCGGCGCCGCTGCGAGCCGGTGAGTTCCTGCGGGTCGTAGGTAGGCCCGGATACCATGGCGATGATGCCGCCGGTTTTGGGATTGATGGCTACCGCACTGCCAATTTTGTTCTTCATCAGTTTTTCGGCCAGTTGCTGCACCTGCACATCCATGCTGGTGTAAAGATTTCGTCCGGCTACGGCGGCTGTGTCGAACGCTCCTTTTTCATACGATCCCACAAGGCGGGCGTGGTTGTCGCGCAGCATCCGTTTCACTCCGCGCTGCCCCATCAGTATCTTTTCATAGATTTTTTCCAATCCTGCCAATCCTGCATAGTCGCCCATCTGGTAACCTTCGCCGTCATGCTTACGCAAAAAAGCGGTATCCACTTCTCCAATATACCCCAACACCTGTGCCGCCACGTGGTATGGATAGCTGCGGATGGGACGGTCCTGCAGCATGAAGCCCGGGAACTTGTACATGTTTTCGTTGAGCAGGGCATATTTTTCAGGGGTTAGCAGGGCTTCAAACACGCCGGGTTTGTAGCGCGAATTTTTGAAGATGCTGTTGAGTACCCGCTTTTTGAATTCCGCGGTGTCTATGCTTAAAATTTTGCACAACGTGGCAGTATCGGTGCCGCGAATCTCTGATGGCGTAATCATCAGGTCGTACATAATGGTATTTTCCAGCACTGCCCGCCGCTTCCGGTCGTAGATGATGCCGCGATCGGGGTACACTACTTTCCGGTAAATGGCATTGTTTTCTGCCTGCAACCGGTATTCGGATGAAAACAATTGCAAATGCAGCAATTGTATGATGATGACGACAAAAACTATCAGAAAAATAATCTGGATGATTCTCCCCCTCGATTCGTTGTAAACCCGCATGGTGTATCAGAAGCTATAAAAGATGAAATGTTTAAGTTTCCGCACTACAAAATTGCTGTTTCAGGGCACACAACTGCCATGCGTTTACAAAAAAAAGAATTTATCGTGAAACAGTCGGTTTATACACAACCGCCCGGTTGACATTCGTCTGTAACAGGTGATGGAAACGTCAAATTAACATTCCTGCATCGGTAAACCACTTTTCGTTTTTTGCCAGAACCAATAACTTTGTTTGTATGATCAATTTCGTTCCTATTTTTCCGTTAGAGATTGTGGTGTATCCCGGCGAGCAGCTGAACCTGCACATATTTGAAGAAAGATACAAGCAACTGATCATGGAATGCGTGGCGGAGAAAAAACCCTTTGGCATCCCGGCGGTTTTAAAAAACAGCATGGCCGAACTGGGAACGCTGGTGCAAATAACAGAAGTGGCGGCCGTGCACGAAGATGGCAAAATAGACATCCGGACCAAAGGCGTCAGCGTTTTCCGAATTTTGGAAGTGATCAAAACCATTCCCGACAAGCTTTACAGCGGCGCCATCGTTGACTACCCCGACAACAACGATGCACTGCAGGTAAAATTAATGCGGCGCGTGGTAAGCGGGCTGCGCGAACTGCACAAACTATTGAAAGTAAATAAAGATTTTAAAAAGCCCGATGACGAACTACGCAGCTACGACATTGCGCATCACGCCGGACTGTCGCTGGAAGAAGAATACGAATTGTTGGGGTTGCTGCGCGAAGATCAGCGGCTCGAATACCTCAAGCGACACCTGAAAAAAGTGTTGCCGGCGGTGCTGGGCGCCGAAATGCTAAAAGAACGCGTGAAACTGAACGGGCATTTTAAAGAACTCAAAGGCTTCGATCTCAATTTTTAACCTTGTCCTATTTTCTGAAGCGATTGCAGGGCTTCCTGTTCTGTAAAAATTGCTGTTGCATCTATCGAAAAACCAGCCATTGCTGTACTGAACAGGGAGCACATTTTGCCTTTGAACTCCAGATCAAAGGTTCCGTTTTTCACCAGGTATTGCTCTGCAATTTGCTGTTCTGGGTCTATCAGCCAATATTCTGTTACACCGTGCCGGGCACAATCAATAAACTTTACGCCACGGTCGTATTGTTCAGTAGAAGGGGATAACACTCTCATTCATTATCATCCATTATCAGGTTCAGTTCATTGAGCCGCAATTTAAAATCGGGTTTATCTTTCCGTTTTTCCACCACGAATCCATACCCTTTGTTTTATATTTTAAAATTACACCAATCTGTAAGCAATTGTTCCTATGGTTATTGAAATTGTCCTGCATTGACTTACCATCCGTTAATTCTCTAATTTAGCCACTTTAATACAATATGAAAACGACGCTTTGTTTTGATTTTGGCAATACGCGGTTGAAGTGTGCTGTGTTTTTTGGAAAAGACATGCAGGAACTTATGGTACTCGACAATGAAGCAGTGGAGACAATCGAAAAGCTGGTAGATCAATTCCGTCCTGCTTACACCATCCTTTCGTCGGTGATTCATCATTCGCCTGCCATCGAAGACCTGCTGGCAGCACGCACCCATTTTCACAAACTGACGTACCAAAGCAAGCTTCCGTTTACGTCGCCCGTCGGCAAACCCGACAGCATAGGCGCCGATCGTCTCGCACTGGCTGCAGCGGCAGTCGACCTGTTCCCGCGAAAGCACAACCTCGTGATCGCGCTTGGTTCGTGCATCACTTACAACTTCATCAACAAGTTTGGCGAGTTTCTTGGCGGCAGCATTTCGCCGGGTTTTACCATGCGTTTCAAAGCCATGCACGACCATACGGCGCTGTTGCCGATGGTAGAACCGGATGCCAATTTTCCGCTCATCGGTTACGATACCCGCACCAATTTGCTGAGTGGCGTGATCCTCGGGATCAGCAAGGAAATTGACGGTTTCATTGATGAATACGCCTTGAAATACAGGAACTTTAACGCGCATTTAACCGGGGGAAATATGCCGTTTTTTGTACCGCATCTTAAAAAGAATGTTCTTGCAGACCCTTATCTGTTATACAAAGGATTATATGCAATCAGTGAAAAAAATCATTAATTATACTGCTGTTTTTATCGCTTTCCTGCTACCGGTTTCGGCACTGCTGGCACAGGAAAATTCGCCTTATTCCCGTTATGGAATTGGCGATTTGTACCCCAGCCAAACCATCGCGGCACGGGGCATTGCCGGTCTTACCGCAGCATATTCGGACGGACGGACGCTCAACTCCGACAACCCGGCTTCTTATGGCGATATGCGCACGTATGCCAATGGTGGCTTGTTTACATTCGACGTGGGCGTGAGCATTGATGCCCGGGTGCTGCACAGCACCAGCCCGGTGTTAAAATACAACTCTGTCAATTTCATCCCTTCTTATATTCTTGTCGGTTTTCCCATCAACAAAAAACATTTTGGGATGGTAGCCGGTCTCAAACCCGTGTCGCGCATCAATTACAGCATCCAAAGTGTAGGACGCGGACCCGACAGCATGCAAACCCTTTACCAGGGCAGCGGCGGGCTCAACCAGGCTTTTGTAGGTTTGGGAAAACGCTGGGGTGCTTTCAGCATAGGCGTGAATGGCGGTTATCTCTTTGGCCGGAAAGAAATCAACACGAACATATTGCTGATCAACGATACCATTGGCTACCACAACGGAAGTGTTTCGAGTACGGGGAATTTTTATGGGTTGTTTGCCAACGGCGGGGTGCAGCTGAACCTGAAATTGGGTGAAAAAACCGATAGCCTGAGCAAAATCAAATCTACCTACGGGCTCACGCTTGGTGCTTCCGGAACCTTGAAAAACAAGATCAACATCACGTCCAACGTACTTAACGAAACGTATTATTATAATTCCGACGGCGCTACCCTGCCTTACGATACGGTGAGTTTCCGGCAAAATCCAACCGACAAGGTTTCGCTGCCGGCGATGTTCAGCGTTGGGTTTATGCTTACCCGGCAGATTACTTCGTATGTGTTCAGCGACAACAAATGGATGCTGGGAGCCGAATTTTCGGCTGGCAACTGGGGCACCGATTACCGCTATGGCAACCAGAAAGACCAGGTGGTTAACAACTGGATGCTGCGCACAGGCGGCTCCCTGACGCCCGACCCGTTCAGCACGAGTTTCTTTTCGCACACCACTTACCGCCTTGGCTTTTATACCGGTAAAGACTACATCAACGCCGATGGCAACGGGCTGCAGACAACGGCAGTTACCTTGGGCGCCGGGCTGCGCGTACGGTCTGACAGGCGCTCCAACCAGTCCACCATCATCAATACCTCTATCGAGGTGGGCAAGCGTGGCACAAATGTTAATAACGTAACGGAAAATTTCTTTAAGCTTTCTGCCGGCTTATCTTTGAGCGATATCTGGTTTATCAAGCGCAAATATGACTAAATTCTCTTGTCAACATATTGGAAAAGCGGTCCTGTTGTGGGGCTGCTTTTTTTTGTTTTCCTGCGAAAACGATATGAAGCAGGTGCAGGCGCTGAGCCAGAAAAAAACGAGCATCGAACAGGCGGTGGATGTGGTGAGTTACCTGAGCCAGGATGCATTGGTAAAAGCCAAACTAACATCGCCGCTAATGCTGCGCATACAGGAAGATTCGCCAAGAACCGAATTTCCCAATACCCTGCACGTAGATTTTTACAACGACAGTACGAAGGTGGAAAGTCAGCTCTTTGCCAAATACGGGCGATACATGGAAAACCAAAGCAAAGTGCTGCTGCGCGACAGCGTGGTGGTGTTTAATGTGAAAGGCGATACCATGCGTACCAACGAGCTTTGGTGGGACCAAAACAAAGGCAGTTTTTATACCGACAAACCAGTCTATATCCACCAGCCTAACGGGAACATCATCAACTCCATCGGGATGACGGCAAGCCAGGATTTGAATGATGTACAGCTGTATAAAATTCAGCCGACCACGTTTTTGTATGTTGCCGATAGTACGATTCCTCAATAATTCTTGCTCTCCATCGGGTTGTTTTTATTCAACCAGGCCGTTCGGTTGTCAACGTGTCCCCGTTATAAATTTCATTGCCGCCTTTGCCTATCCTACCAATGTTCGGGTGCAAAACGTCAGGCAATCGTTTATAGCAGCCGTATCATTGAAAAAAAAAGTAGGAAAAAAGCTGTGTCCTTTGACGAAATTTTTTCGCCTTCTAAGGGTATTGATTTTTCACAGTGCCCTAAAGTGCCGGTGATGTTTTATTGTAGCCAATAAAGAGTGTTTGCATTTTGTATTTTGGTAAAAAGATTCACAACCCACCTGCAACAGCGAAAGTGTTTGTAAGGGTTTTGTCAGAGATAGTTTTCTACAAAGCGGTGGTTATGGTTCTGGATGGTACCAATGGCATCAATAACATTTTGAGATGTAAAAACGCAACACTTTGGTGAGTCTTCATTTTGTACAATCAGGCACGAATAATCTTTTTTCCTTTTTTGCGGGCGATGATAACAATTGGCAAATTCGCACGCCTGTTGCATAATAATGCCCCTGAAAAGTCCTTTGAAATGCCGGTACCAGGGATTGATGGAACCAAAAAAAATAACAGAAGGCACACGTAAAGAAGCTGCCAGGTGGCTGGGCCCGGAATCGATACCAATGAACAAACGGGCGTGGTAAAGCAACGACATCATGCCTCTTACATCTACATCTATAAAATAAGGCAGCTGTTCTGTGGTCGGGTTCCTGGCGATGAAATAGGGCGTTACACCCATGGAATGCAAATAATCAACAATTTCCTGCCAGTCAATACCATATACCTGCCGGTGATTCCAGGAAGATGTGGTTTCTAGGTGAATGACAGCATAAGGTGGCAAATGCGCAAATCTTTCTTTTTCGGCTTCCGTCAGGTAAAGCCGCGGATATTCATCACAAACCGGAATCCCCGCAACCTGCTGATACGCATGTAAAAAATGCATGTGGGGCTGTTTTTCATAGGTATCGTTTAAATAAACAACATGGTTTTTCAATCGACACCAATGCAACAGTTTGGCTGCCCGTTTGTAAGCTTTGACATTGTTGTGAACAAACTGAACATGCGGAAAGGGATAGTTTTGAAACAAAACCGGGAAATCTGTCACGACAATCATGTTTCTATTCTGCAATGCCAGTGTTCTGATAACAGGTTCTACCCATAGCACATCGCCCAAAGCAGCTTTTCGCAAGATGTATAAACGATTAAAGACAACAGCGGCAATGGCCAATTGTATAGCCTTAAACCATGTAAACATGTGGATCAATGATTTCATGAAATCAGGATACTTAATAATGTTTCTATGCTGCCTGATGTATGAAAAAAGCAAATGCTATTTTTCATATCCACATCAATAAGGTTATAGAAACATTCGTTTATTTATGCAATATTACGTCCGGATAGCTTGTATTATAATATTTTAACAGTCATCTAATACATGTATGAATCGAACTGCCAATGGTCCTTTGGTTTCTATTGCGTTAGCAACTTATAATGGAGAAAAATACTTACCCCAGTTGCTGGATTCGTTGCGCCGGCAAACCTACCCAAACATCGAAATTGTTGCTGTAGATGATGTAAGTACCGATAATACCATCGGGATTTTGAAAAGTTTCAACTGCGAACCTTTCCGGCTTACCGTTTATGCAAACGACAAAAACCTCGGCTATGTGAAGAATTTTGAAAAAGTGATTTCATTGTGCAACGGCGACTTTATCGCGCCCTGCGACCAGGACGATTACTGGCTGCCCGATAAAATCAAACGGAAAGTTGAAGAAATCGGCGATTATCCAATGATCTATTGCGACTCCTTTGTAACGGATGAAAATCTTGCATTGACCGGGAAAAGAATTTCAGATGCGGTTGAGTGCAACACCTTTACCAGTTGTTTGAACTATTCTGTTTTTGCAAATGTATATGGACATGCCTCTATGTTCCGCCGTTCTCTTTTTCTTAGTGCCCCGCACTTTCCGTTATGCATTACACACGATTGGTGGCTGGCCTTCAATGCCACGTTGCACGGCGGTGTAAAATTTCTGCCCGAAACATTGATCAAATACCGGCAGCACCCGAAAAATTTGTTTGGCATTATTGGGAACAAAAGAAAAAAACACAACGAACAAAAACGAAGCAAAGATCAGTTTGACCAGCGTGAACGCATTCGTGTATTTTATGACAAATGTCCCGACCATTTAGCCAGGGAAAAGAAAGTGTTGTATCAACTGAAGAAAAGCTACGAAAGCTTTTCGGTTCAAAACAATTTCTTACGGATGATCACTTTTTTTGCCAATTACAGATCCTTGATGGCTGTGCGCAAGCGCAACACATTGCGCAAATGGCTGTTTTGCTGTAAAATGTTTGTCCAACTCAAATAGATGCCGATTGATCAATGGATGCTTGCACCGTTTGAGCCATTACCTTAATGACGTTTGAATAGCGGGTGGTATCTTCCGCCTGCAAATCCGAAACAAAAAACCTGGCTTTGGTCCCAATCGGTGCCCAACGCCCGGGATGAATAGGACGAATGGGTGGAAAAATGCCAAATGCATGGATGCCCATCGCCGCAGCAATGTGTAAGGGGCCGGTACCGCTTGCTACCAATCCATCGCAGCTTTTGATGAAAGCAATGAATTGAGACAAAGACATGATCCCACAAATATCCGTTACCTCACTGCCCACCGCATCAAATAAGGGTTGCAGTAAGGCGCGTTCTTTTTGAGTTCCCGAAACAAAAATGTTGTACCTGCTTTTATCCAGAAGCCGGATGAGACTAATAAAATTATCCAGTCCCCATTCCCGGCCACTTCCCTGCGATTTGGGATGTAAAATGAGGTTGTACTTGCCGGGCGAAAGCAGTTGGGCAAACTGGCTGTTTAATGGTTCCAGCCTGTTCAATCCATACATGCCGCCAATTTCTGCAAGGCTAAACGTGCGGCGGATGCTGAATACCGACAGCAACGCGAGGTTGAGTTGCGCTTCGTGCAAGTCTGATTGGCGGCGGCTCAGCTTTACCAACCTGTTGCAGGTAAACCAGTGATACAAACGATTGGTGGTGCCAATGCGCAGCGGAATCTTCAGTTCTTTCGCGCGTTTGGCAATTTTCGCTACCGGGAACACGTGCAGCATGCAGTCCGGCGCTTTGCCCCCGAGCGTAATGTTTCCCTGAAAAAAATGGTCTACATCAATAAACTGATCTACATGTTCGCAGGCTTCAATTACGGCTTTGGTATACGCTTTTCCCATAAAGCCAATGAAGATGCCGGGAAAATGGTCTTTCAGCGCCTTTGCCACCGGCAGTGTAAGCACAACATCGCCAATGCTGTCGGTGCGGCTGATGATGATATTTGTGAGGTGTTTTTTCAAACTGCAAATGAACGGAAATAAAGAAAGGCAACCCCGGTTGCCTTTGCTTTTTTATGAATGATGTAAAATGTGCTCTTTCGTTTAGTCCAGTTCCGGGTATAGCGGAAACTGTTGCATGTAGCTGTTTACTTCGCCTTTTAGTTTTTCCAACAGCGCTTTGTCGTCAGCATTCATCAGCACTTTGTCTATGTTGTCTACGATAAACGACATGTGTTCTTCCTTCATACCACGGGTGGTAATGGCCGGAACGCCCACGCGGATACCCGACGTCACAAACGCACTTTTATCGTCAAACGGCACCATGTTTTTGTTCACGGTAATATCGGCTTCGCCCAAAACGGCTTCCGCTTTTTTACCGCTGATATTTTTGTTGCGCAGGTCTATCAGCATCAGGTGGTTGTCGGTGCCATTGCTGATGAGGTCGTAGCCTTTTGCCACAAATGCTTGTGCCATTGCCTGCGCGTTTTTCACAATCTGCTGCGCATAATGGGTAAATTCTTCACTCAGGATTTCGCCAAACGCCACGGCTTTCGCAGCGATCACGTGTTCCAACGGTCCGCCCTGTGTGCCAGGGAAAACAGCGAGATCAATGAGCTTGCTCATCATCTGCGTATTGCCTTTGTTGTCTTTTATGCCAAACGGATTTTCAAAATCTTTACCCAGCATAATGATGCCGCCACGTGGTCCGCGAAGCGTTTTGTGCGTGGTAGATGTTACGATGTGGCAATGCCCGAACGGTGACGAAAGCAAGCCTTTGGCAATGAGACCAGCAGGATGCGCAATGTCGGCCATGATGAGCGCGCCTACTTCGTCGGCCACTTTGCGGATGCGGGCAAAGTCCCAGTCGCGGCTATACGCACTTGCGCCGCAATAAATAAGTTTTGGCTTGCATTCGCGCGCTTTGGCTTCGAGTGCTTCATAATCTACAATACCCTCTTTGGTAACGCCGTAAAACTGCGCGTCGTAGAGTTTGCCGCTATAGTTGACGGGTGAGCCGTGCGTAAGATGCCCGCCCATGCTGAGGTCTAAGCCAAGCGTTACATCGCCGGGCTGCAGGAGGGCCAAGGCTACGGCGGCATTGGCTTGCGCGCCGCTGTGCGGCTGCACATTGGCATATTCTAAATTGAAGATTTGCTTTAACCGGTCAATGGCAAGCTGTTCGCTTTCGTCCACCACTTCGCAGCCGCCATAGTAGCGCCTGCCGGGGTAGCCTTCCGCATATTTGTTGGTCATCACGCTGCCCATTGCCTGCATCACCTGCAAGGAAGTAAAGTTTTCCGAGGCGATGAGTTCGATGCCGCGGCGCTGACGCTCCAGTTCTTTCTGAATGAGGCTAAAAATCTGTGTGTCTTTTTGCATACGATAAAAATCAGGCTGCAAAAGTAGGAGAAAGCGGTTGATGATTGGTGATTGATGATTTTGGATTTGTGAATGAGGAATTTTGATGGATGATTGGTGATGTATTAGTCGCCCGCAGATGACGCAGGTGAACAAAGACAAAAGCAATTGAAAATGACAACTGAATGCCTGGCAGAAAGTTTCGCCTGGTGATAGATGTTGCCGGTAAACATGGAAGGGAAAATCAAGATAGAATGCTGCTTGCCATGTCACAAAAACATCTATTTTTATTGACTACTCAACGCGATTGTATGAAACCCAAACTTTTTATTGGTTGCTCGACAGATGGAACTGATGTTGCTTTTGCCGTACAACAAAACTTAGATGATGATGCTGATATAACGGTATGGAATCAAGGCTTTTTTGAACTGTCTGGCAATGCGTTAAACGAATTGGAACGAGCTGTCAAAACTTTTGATTTTGCCATTTTTATTTTCAAGCCAGAGGATAAATTGTTTTCTAAAGAAGAAGAGCATTTCGTGACACGCGATAATGTGATTTTTGAAACAGGTTTGTTCATTGGAAGATTAGGGAGCAATAAAGTGTATATGCTGAAACCTAAAGGCAATATGTTGAAGATACCGTCTGATTTACTGGGCATCACGATTGGTGAATATAGTTCATCTCAATCTAATTTAGTTTCTGCAACAGCTCCTTTTTGTACAAAAGTGAGAAGCATGATCAAAAAATACAGTAGCGAAACTCTGCCTTTATTCAGTAATAAGTTGGTTAAAGAAGATGCTGTACGGTACGAAATTAAAATACTGAATGAAATTGGCGATATGATCCTAACCAAAACAATTTCGCTGACAGCGCTCCGGCATGCTTTGTCGCATTGGAGTCACGAAGTATTTTGCGACACCAGTTCTATGCAAGTCACTGAGATGGACTTGTTGGCATGGGACAATGATAAAAATGAGTTGCACATTGAGATGGTGCGTGATACGCCCAATAAGAAAAGATTTAAAATTCATTTCAGAGAAAGTATTGATCAGAATGATTCCATTACTTATTCTTTTTCTTATCTCTGGAAAAATTTCTTCCCATCTAAAGAAGAATATTTTAAAATCAGGAAGACGTCAACAAATACTAGTTTTTGCATTCATTTTCCTGCCGATTGGACCATACGATATTTGAAAGCTGAATCGGATAACGATAATGAAGATGAACATCCTATCGCCTTGCAGAAAAAAAACACAAGGAGCGAAGGCTCATTCAGAATAGAAGAATATGCTTTTAAAGAAGCTGAGTTGAATTCGGCAATTATTATCAGTTGGAATCGAAAGTAAATTTATACTGTTCCGCCACCTTTGATCATACAAAATACATTTTAGGTTTCTTTTCGGTGTGTAAAGTTATACCTTTTTGGTAAAATAAAAATATAAGAATTTGAGCAAAAGCAACCCATTCTTTACTCAGATTATTGCTTTTTTTTGTTCACTTAACTACCAAAAATCACACTGTTGCCAGCAGCGATATTTTCTCCAAATACTCATGGCTGTTCTTCTGTTGCTCAATGTATTGTTCCACCATGCTCCTCGTTCTTGGGTCTTTGATGGTGCTTAGGCTGGTGTCGGCATCTTTTCCCGGCGCCAGTGGTATATCTGTTTTCTCTGTGGCGCCATAGGAAACAATAGACTGGCTCAAACGCGCTACCTCTTTGTATTGCTGCCTGCCGGATAAATAGCGCAAACCCAGGTACAGCAGCTGATAGCCTTTGTATCTGGCTTCAGCCAGGTTGTTCAGCAGGTACAATACCGTTTGCTGGTTGGCGCTCCCTTCATCGAGCAGATGGTAATGCGTCATCAACAGCCAGCCGCTGTATTGTTTGAACGTATTGAGATAAGGATGCGTGTTGTTATGTTCGATAAAGGCTTTGCACAACGCCACCGCTTCGTCTATGGAATGATGTTGCGACCATTCCACGATGTCTGCCTGTAGCGGAAGACCCGAAGACGCAATGAAATCGTTTTGAATGGCAAAGGCAGGCGCCGGTTGCCCGCTATCGCGGTAATAGGCTACAAAGGCAGGTAACGATTGATATGCCCCGGTGTTTGCCTGTTGGTAATGTTGATAATCAATGGCCTGTTGCTGTAGCTTTTGTGCATTCGCGTCTATCAGATACTCTTTCTGTTTACAGGAAAAAATGAGAATAAGAAAAAATGCAGGTAAATAATGCAGTTTCATGAAGTTGAGTTTACAATGAGAAAATCAAACCGTTCCGCAATTCATATAGTTATTAATGTTGTAATTGGTTCCATCGTAATATGTTATACCTATATATGTACCATCTATATAAGTGTAGGAAAAGCCAAAATTATAAACTGTTCCTGTGGCAGGAAAGCATGTTGTGGTGTTGGTTGAATAATGCCATTCAGTAGTGACCCAACCAGAAGAAGACCATGCAGAAGTAGCGCATGTACAATTTGACATGTATGCAAATAATACTGAGGGTAAAAATGCAAGAAATAGCAACATAATTTTTTTCATAAAGAAAGATTTCTTAAAAAAAAAAATTTCAGTTTAACTACCAAATTTACGATGCTTGTGTCGGTAGAAATAGGCCGAAAAAAGGTGAAAGAACCTTTGCAAGGTTGCGACTGCTTAGCCAGAAAAAGTTTAGTTAAGACGTAATCACAACATACGAAACGCCCATCTCCATTATCCCGGTAATAATTCGTGCACCACTTCGTAATGCTGTGCCTTTGTATCGAAACGGGAAAGAATTCGGCGGGCAGCCTGCGGCACATAAGCGGTTTCGTAGTCTTCGCCCGCAAACTGCCGCACGGCATCGAGGTCGGTAAACTTCATAATGGTAACAAACTTCACTTCATTTTCCTCTACCGTTTTTCCCAATTGTATGCCGGTAAAACCCGCGATGTTTTTACCAGCGATTTCTTCAAACACTTGGTGCTGTAACAAGGCTTCATAAACGGCGGCATTGTCGTGCGTGGTGTAGCCATGCCAGATGCGTAGGATCATATTGAATGCTTTTGAATTGAAAAGTAAACAAGGCTGCCGGTGGGGTTACATTTTCTGAAACCATCCACGCTTTTTAAATGCCCTGATCATGTAGATGGGAATGAGCAGCATGAGCCCCACGGCAATCCAGAAGCCATATTGGTTGTGCAGGTAAGGAATGCGGTCAAAGTTCATCCCGAAAATGCCGCCGATCACCGTTGCCGGTGCCATGAGGCAGGTAACGATGGCAAGCAGTTTCATCACTTCATTCATTTTAATGTTGGCTTTGTTCAGGTAGAGGTCCTGCATGTTCATCATCATGTCGCGGTAGTTTTCCACGGTGTCTGCCGCCTGCGTAATGTGGTCCTGTATGTCTTTGAAATAGCGCAGCACCTTGTCGTTCAGCAGGTCGCTGTCGCTGCGGATGAGGCTGCTGATCATATCGCGCACAGGCAAAATGTTGCGGCGCAACACACCAATTTCTTTGCGCAGCCGGTTGGTATGTGCCAGCGAATCGGCGTTGGCTTTGTGAAAGATTTCGTCTTCCACGGCTTCCAGCCGTTCGCTCAGTTTGTCCATCACAATGAAATAATGGTCCACGATCATGTCAATGAGCGAATAAGCAAGGTAGTCGGCCTGCGTATGCCTGATCTTGCTGTTGTTCATCTTCAGCCGTTCGCGAAGCTGGTTAAAAACGTCGCGGTCAATGTCGTCCTGTATGGTCAGCACAAAACCTTTTCCCAAAACAATGCTGATTTGTTCCTGCTCTACCCGTGCCGTTTGGTCGTTGAAATACAACATATTGAGGAGGCAATACATGATGTCGTCTAGCTCGTCCATCTTGGGTCTTTGGCCTACGCTGAGGATGTCTTCTTCTATCAGCGGGTGCACGCCAAAGTGCCGGCAGAGTTTCGAAATGTCGTCTTTGCGGATGCCGTCAATATTGATCCAGCTCACGCAAGACTGCTCTTTAAACGGGTAGGTTTCTTCCACCGTGTGCAACTCATGAATGTTGATTTCGTGCCCGTCGTATTCATACACGCAGATTTTTACCTGTGCCGCATCTTCGCGTTTCGGCGCGGCGATCGGGTTGTACATCCGGTCTTTCCGCCGCGCTGTTTTTGTGTCGGTAGAGTCGAAGATGTGTTTGATGTAATTGGTTGTTTGCGCCAGCATGACACCCTATTTTTTTGACTGTTGTTGAATCATTTTCAGCAATGTGTTGGCATTGTCTAATGCATGCCCGTTGATGTCGTTGTTAAAAAATGCCCACACCGTATGCCCATCCCTTTCCCATTGCAAACACCTGTCGGCATAGTATTGCAGCATGTCATCGGGGTAAGCGGAAGCGTACAACGCACCGGGACCGTGAAAGCGAACGTAGATATTTTTTGACGTAACCAATTCGGCATATGGAAAATGAGTTCCCGATTGTGAAATTACAAATGCCACCTCATACTTGAGCAGCAGGCTGATGCTGTCGGGTGCCAGCCACGACGGATGGCGCACTTCCAATGCATACGCATATTGGTGGTATTCTTTTTTCAATAACGAAAAAAGATAATCGGTGCGCTCGTAGTCGAAAGTCAGTGAAGGCGGCAATTGCAGTAAAATCAAGCTGCACAGCGACTGTACAGGTTCAATGGCGGTAAAGAAGCGTTCGAGTGTTTCTTCCGGATCTTTCAGCTTTTTCATCTGGGTGAGATACCGGCTCATTTTAATGGTAAAGCGGAAATCTGCCGGCACCTGCCGCTGCCAGTTTTCTACCGTGGAAATGCGCGGTGTATGATAAAAGGTCGTATTGATTTCGGTAGTGGAAAAATGCCTGGCATAATAATGCAGGTAGTCGGTTGGCTTTGTGCCTTTGGGATAAAAGGTTTCTTTCCAGTGTTTGTAGCTCCAGCCCGATGTGCCAATGTGAATGTTCATGCAACTGCCTTTGCAAAACAATGATGCGAATTACAGACCGGAAAACAAGGCAGGATCTATTTTGTTGAAAATGAAAATGGTTGTCCAACAGCAAATGTTCGCCGGGCGGTTGATTGGTTAGTGGCAAAGCATTGGTGTCGCCAACGAGCCGGCAGGCAGCTGTTGAAGGTGGAAAAAGTGGGGAAGAGCCCGCTTTATTTACAGCTAAAAAAAGCGGGCTATCCCAACAGCGGGGCAAAGCATACAAGGAATGTTTTCCTGAGATTTTGCGGTTAGTCGCACATCCCAAAGTGTGTGAAAACAGCAGCAAACGCTACAAACGTTTTACCCGGATATCTTTCAGCCATACCTGCTGTCCATGATGCTGAAACATAATATGACCGCTCGTATTCTTTGCAAACTTTGGATTGTCTTTGTATTTGCTTTTGTTGATCAGGTCGTTCAGGGCAGCAGAACCCAGTTCATACTCCACTACTTTATCGCCATTGATCCAATGCTCTACATGTCCATGATCGACCAGCAGCCTGGCAGTATTGTATTGACCAACCGGTTTCAGGTGTTTGTTGACGGGCGTTATCAAATCGTATAAAGAACCTGCCGAACGAATCGGAGCTTTGTCGTTAAAGTCAATGTCGTCCAACAGCTGCATTTCAAAATTGTCCAGCCAATTCGGGCTATTGCCATTGTTCGATTCATGCGCCGATGCTTCCTGTACATTGTAAAACACACCGCTGTTGCCTGCTTTGGAAACCTTCCATTGAAAAGTAAGATCAAAGTTGGTAAAGGTATCTGTCGTTACCAGGTCAATGTTGGAAACATCCGGCTGTGCCACGAGAGCACCATCTTCTATTTTCCATGCCTGCGAAGGAAACGAATCCATCATGTAGCCTCTCAGCTGTGTCGTGGACGAGCCGTTAAACAGGGTTGTGCCATGGTTGCTGTTTTGCGTATGCGTGACCCGGTTGCAACTTACCAATAGCAGGAAGGCAAAAATCGGTTTGATGTTCATGTGGTGTATTTGCTGTAAAGCTACCACCTCTTTGTTACGGATGTTTCACCTATTGGAAATGGCATCCTGAATATGGATGTCTCCCCGCCTGGTTTCCCTTTATCACGGGTTATACAGGTACAGGTATTCAATGGGTAAACACCACGGGAGCACGCAAAGGCACGAACGTGTACTTACGAATAGCACACCGTAGCGAGATGCGCATACGGATTGATGGAATATTGCAGGTCAATGACCTTTGGGGATTCACACAATTCAATATTCAAAAAAGCCCTTGCCTGCAAAATTTCCCAAAGAAACAACTGGTTGCCGTCCGTCGCGCTATCAATAATGTCCGGCATCATTTCATCGAGCCAGCCGTTCCAGCAGGCAGCTTCCAGTTGCTCGTGCGGCGAAAGCGATTTTTTGGTTTCCGGGTTGTCATTTCCGTTGAGTTCTCGTTGGGTAAAAGAAGTGTTGGTAAACAATAAAATTTCCTGTTGAATCGAAGTTCTTTTCATCATAAGTGGTTTACGTTTTTGCATTTGCGGGAAAGCACTTCTTCCTGATTCGGGAAAAACAGAAAGCTGCGATACTGTTTGGATTGCGTTTGATTGCGTTGCTTTTGTGTCTTGGCTTAAAAAACAAAACACCCGATTGTGCCGGGTGTTTTGTTTAGTTCAAATATTGTTCCTATTCGTTTGGATACACATTGTTGCCCCGGTTTTCGTCCGGGTAATTCTTGTCCGGATCTACCAGCACCTTCGTGATTTCGCTGCTGTTGCTATAGCGGAAATGCCAGGTACTGCCATGTTGCCAAACTTCTACCGGCAGGGTAATGCGGCTTTTTTTGCCGTTGGCTTCGGTAATTTCTACCACGGTGGGCATGGGCAATTGGCCACGGTTTGTCACCACAATCACGCTGCCCTGCGAGGGGTCGCGCCGGTCGGCTGGGTACACACCTTCCACTGCCTGGTCTATTTTCCATTGGTTCATGAACCAGCCGCGCCAAAACCAGTCGAGCGTTTCGCCGCTGTAGTTTTCCATGCAATGAAAAAAGTCGTAAGGTGTCGGGTGTTTAAATGCCCATTGGTGCACATAAAAGCTAAAAGCACTGTCAAACCTGCCTTTGCCCAAGATGTTGTTGCGAAGCAGGGTTAAGCCGGTGCCGGGTTTCAGGTAAGCTACGGCGCCGAGGTTTCTGCCCTGCGTTACATCGGGCACGGTAAAAATGCTTTCGCTGCTGTCGGCAAAAAAATAGCGGCTGTAGCGCTGAATGTTCGATGCTTCGCTATCGAGGTATTCGCCTTTGTTAAAGGCGCTGTCGGCCAGGGTATTGATAAACGTGTTGAAGCCTTCGTCCATCCACGGAAATTTGCGTTCGTTGCTGCCCACAATCATCGGGAACCAGTTGTGACCAAACTCGTGAGACGTTACACCCCACAGGCTGCCGCCCCTGGCCCGCGAGCCGCAAAACACGATGCCTGGGTATTCCATTCCGCCGACAATGCCGGCCACATTGGTCGCTACGGGATAAGAAAATTCGTACAGGTATTTGGAGTAAAATTCGATCGCGCCTTTTACGTACTCGGTCGAGCGTCCCCAGGCGCTGTCGCCCGCCACTTCCGTTGGATACACACTCATGGCGAGTGATTTTTTACCGCTTGGCAAATTCATGCGCGCAGCGTCCCATACAAACGCGGCAGAAGATGCCCATGCCACGTCGCGTGTATTGGTACACCTGAATTTCCAGGTAACGCGTTTGTCATTTGCCTGTGTTGCACTGTTGGTTTCTTCCACAGTGCGCAGCATAACAGTTGTGTCGCTGTTTTTGGCTTTGTCCCAGCGGCGTTGCTGTTCGGCAGTCAGTACTTCTTTGGGATTCAGCAGTTCGCCGGAACCCACCACTACCTGTCCTGCTGGTACGCTCACACTGTAGTCTATGTTGCCGTATTCCAGGTAAAACTCTCCTTGTCCGAGGTAAGGCAACGTGTTCCATCCGTTTACATTGTCATACACGCACATGCGCGGATACCACTGCGCTACCTCGTCTATCCAGCCGTTTTTTGTTTTCAATTTGCCCAAACGGTCAGTGCCGTATTCGGGAATGGCAAAATTGTATTCAATGGCAAACTGGATAGTCCCGCCCTGCGCCCTGATGGCGTTGTCGAGTTTGATCTGCATGCGCGTATCGCTGATGCGATAGTTGGCAGGCGTTTTTTTACCATTCTGAATGACTGCTACCGATTTAATGTTGTACCCGCCGTTGAAGCTGTTGCGGTTAGCCCAGCGTCCGCCACTGAGTGCCGTGGTTGCTACTGCCCGCGATTCGAGGTTGTAAATGTTCTGGTCAAGTTGCAGCCAGACAAATGGCAGCGATTGCGGGCTGTTGTTGGTATAAGTAATGGTCACAGCGCCGGTAAGGGTTTCCAGCGAGTCGTCAAGTGTTGACGAAATGTTGTAGTCAGCGCGGTTTTGCCAGTATTTGGGACCCGGCGTGCCGTCGGCAGCGCGCACTTCATCGCCATACATGGGATAAAAAAATGGCGCAAAGGCTTCGTGCTGGTCGTAAGCAGGCGTTTGCGCACCGGCAGCCAATGCCATTAAAGCACCGGCAGCAATTAATAATTTTTTCATTGCGATAGATTTCTTTTATTCAAAATGTGTAGGAAATACAACGAACTGCCTCCAAATTGGAGGGCTTCGGGTGCAAAGTAAATCACGGAGGGCAAAAAGAAATGCAATTGATTGTCCAGACCTTCCATTTTACCGAAAAGCAATTTTAAAAGCAGGTAAGTTTAACCGCTGTCAAAAAGGAAAAGCCTTTTGTTGAGGCATCAGGTTTCGCAGGCAGATTCATTCATTCCATACAACTGCTACTCCATTATTTTTTTGAGGAACCCGATCTTATACTTTGCGAAACCAGGTTTTCGGGAGAACAACATTCAGGCTAAGCCGCGTTGGTGCGGTATTTCGCTTTGCGGGGAAACAAGAGTTCGGTAATGAAAATAAGGAGCATGCTGATGCCGGTAGTTGCGCCCAGTTTTGCAATGAAATACAGGAAGTCGCCAAACTGCATCCATTCTATAAAGATGAGGTAAGCATTGTGCAGCAGTGTCAGCAGCAGGGCATACAGCATGTATTGTGAGAAGCCAAGACTTTTGATGCTGGGTTCGGCATAGCTATATTCCGTTTTTTCCTGTGGCAACAATAAGTTGATGATGAACGGGCGCACATAGGCAATGAGTACGCAGGGAGCGGCATGCAAGCCCGGCGTATTGCTGAAATAATCCATCGTGAGCCCGAAGACAAAAGCGATGCCCAGCAAGCCAAGGCGCGACACGCCAAACGGCAGCCAGATGATGAATAAAAAATACAGCCAGGGTTTTACAAACTGGTGCAGCGCAGGCACTTTGTTGAGTACAAAAGCCTGTAGCAGGATGAAGACTACAAAACGGATAATATTTTTCAGCAAACTACTCATGGTTCACTTTTAGGAATCAGCGCTTCCAGTTTGCGCTGCTCCTCCCACTGGAGGTTTTTGATTAAATAAACGTATTGCAGGTTGAAAAAATTGGTAGCCGTTTGCAGGCGCAGGGTAAAAAAGGCGGTGGATGGATCGGTAGCAATACCAGCTACGGTTCCCACCATCATGCCTGCCGGGAAGTTGCCCGACAAGTTGGACTGTCAGCACCGTATCGCCCACAATTACTTTCGCACTTTTGGGTACGTTGTGCATCGTGAGGTAGGAAGGGCTTTTGCCATCCCAATCTATGTAACCACTGTTGGTAGAGTCGCGTTTGAGCATGGCGCTCACGCGCGAATTGTGGTTCAGCAGGCTCATGACTACGCTGTAGTTGTCGCTCACCAGCACCACTTTGCCTACGATGCCGTTGGGGCCAGATACGCCCATGTCTTTCACCACACCCTGTTTGGCACCGCGGTGGATGGTGATGTAATTGTTTTCTTCCGTAATGGAATTGTTCACCACGCGTGCCGGTAAAAAATCAAATTTCCGGATGCGTCCCATTGAGTCGCGCAGCAGCGAATCTACCTGAATTTTGGTGATGGTATCGGCAGCACCATAGTTGTTTCGCAGCAGCACCAGCAGCTCGCTGTTTTGCTTTGCCAGTTGCTCGTTGGTTTTTTTCAGCGAGAAATATTCGTGCACATTGTTGTACTGGCTGTTGATGCGCCCGGTGATTTCGTTGGCAGAAGTGGCAAAAAAAGCTTCATACGTTTGGTTGTAATTCACCAGCACCAGGATGCACAGTGCCTGCAGCAGCAGGAATACAAACAGAACAAAAAACCGCTGTATGAATAGAAAAATATTTCTCATGAAAAGGGATGAGCGCTCAGGTGTCAGCCATCAGCCTGATAACGTTTTTACCTGCGCCTTGTTTTCTGGTATTCCTGATACTTTTTTCTGTTGCCTTGTATGGTATCATTGCCCGTTACCGCATGATAAACGGATAACGCTGGTAATGTTTCAATGCAATGCCGGTACCGCGCACTACGCTTTTCAGCGGGTCGTCGGCAATGTGCACCGGCAGTTTGATTTTCTGGCTCAGCCGCTTGTCTAAGCCGCGCAGCAGCGCACCGCCACCTGTGAGGTAAAGACCGCGGCGGTAAATATCGGCTGCCAGTTCGGGAGGTGTGGTTTCCAGCGCTTTCAGAACGGCTTCTTCTATTTTAAAAATGCTTTTGTCAAGCGCTTCGGCTATTTCCTGGTAGCTTACCATGATTTGTTTGGGAATACCGGTTACAAGGTCGCGCCCGTTTACCGGCAGATCGTCCGGCGGCGTTTCAAGGTCTTTCATGGCAGCGCCAATCTGTATTTTGATTTGTTCGGCGGTACGCTCGCCAATCAGCAGGCTGTGGTAGCGGCGCAGGGCTTCCATAATGTCCATTGTAAATTCGTCGCCCGCAATGCGGATGCTCTGGTCGCACACAATACCCGCCAGTGCAATCACGGTAATGCCGGTGGTACCACCACCAATGTCAATGATCATATTGCCCACCGGTTCTTCCACGTCTATGCCAATACCAATGGCTGCGGCCATCGGCTCGTGTAACAGATAAACTTCTTTTGCGCCTGCCTGTTCTGCGCTGTCGCGTACGGCACGTTTTTCTACTTCGGTAATGCTGGAAGGAATGCAGATCATCATGCGCCAGCTTGGAGGAAAAAGGGGTTTTTTCGGGATAAATCATTTTGATCATCTCCCGTATCATCAGCTCCGCTGCATTAAAATCGGCAATTACGCCATCTTTCAGCGGGCGAACCGTGCGGATGCTTTCATGCGTTTTTTCATGCATCAGCAATGCCCGTTTGCCAACGGCCAATACTTCTTTAGGATTGTTGCGGTTTAGTGCAACGATGGAAGGTTCATTTACTACTATTTCTTCGTTGTGAATAATGAGTGTATTTGCCGTACCCAGGTCCATTGCTATTTCCTGGGTAAAAAAATTGAAAAGTGCCATTTATTTATATAGGATAAAAAATTTGTAAATCGTTGAAGTTAGATAGCGGTGCAAATTTGAACGAAATAAACTGAATAAACAAAGTGTGCATAAGCAAATTTCATACATGAACTAATTAACAGAAATAATAACTTTTCCTTGTGTCAAAAACCGGCATTTCAATCTGCCTTAGCTGCGCCTTTGTTTGAAAAAGTCTTTCATCAGCTGCGCACATTCTTCTGCAAGAACGCCTGAAATCACCGTTGTCTTCGGATGAAACGGGAAAGTATCTTTTGTGATGTGTTCATAGCCGTTTTTTTCATCGCTTCGCGCCATACACCACTTTGGCAACTTTACTCCAGTACAAAGCGCCGCAACACATGAGGCAGGGTTCTACCGTTACATACAAAGTAGCATCGGGTAAATATTTGGCGCCCGATAAACTGGCAGGCTGATGTAATGGCAAGAATTTCGGCATGCGCTGTAGGGTCTTTCAGCATCTCTACCTGGTTGAATGCCCGCGCAATAATTTTATTGTTGACCACCACCACTGCACCCACCGGCACTTCTTCTGCATCGAATGCATTCTGTGCCTCGCGCAGAGCATGGTACATAAAATATTCGTGGCTGTGCGGCAACATGCCGCTAAAGTAGGTACAGAACAGCGGAACAGGCAATTATAAAATAACACAAACGATAAAATGGCAGGATTTTGTAGCCAAAACAAGATTGCCTTTCTGAAACAGAGGTGAATGACGGCTGATATAAACTTTAAAATTTTTGCAATCGTTTCAGGCAGTTTTACAGATTGCTGCCATTAATGATATGTGAAGCTTGTGTTTGTGCCGTTCTTTGCATTGCTATTCATCAATTTTGATAGTCTGGAAACATACATTATCCAAAAGACACTAAAAAGAATCATATTTTGAAAGCATCACCTGCATTATTGGGAATCATCAGCCTTTTATTCTTTCACTTTACCGTATCTGCACAATACGATTGTAAAATAACGGTGCATACCAGCAAAAGCCATCAGCCGCTGCAAGGCGTACGGTACGGACGTGGTCAACTGACAGGAATCACCGATGGCGAAGGGCGCATCCGGTTTGAACAACATTTCAGTCCGACACTATCCGGCTGTTTTTTTCCTCCACCGGATTTCATGAAACGGTGCACCAGGATTTCCGGCTGCCGGAAACGGCGGTAGACTGGTGCTGCTGGCAGAAAACGAAACGGCACTAAGCGAGGTGACGGTGGTATCACCATCCGCAACAACGACCCTATAGAAAGTGCCACAACCAAGGTGGAAGTGCTGGGGCAGGAAGAAATGAACGAAGAAAGTACGCTGAAGCCGGGCAACATCGCCAGCATACTCGGCGATATGAGCGGCGTACAGATTCAGCAGTCGTCTGCTACCTCGGGCAATTCCAACATCCGCATACAGGGTCTGGATGGAAAATACACACAAATACTTCGCGATGGTATGCCGCTTGTTTGAAGGCTATTCGGGAGGGTTTGGCATTCTGTCTATCCCGCCACTCGACTTGCAGCAGGTAGAACTGATCAAAGGACCAGCTTCTACCTTTATGGCGGCGGCGCCATCGGCGGGCTGGTAAATCTCATTTCGAAGAAACCAACCTACAAGCCCGATCTTTCGCTGCTCGTCAATACCACTACGCTGAAGGAAACCAATATCAACGCCTATTTCGCACAGCGAAACAAACACCTTGGGGTTACGTTATTTGCAGGGCAAAACCTGCAACAGAAGGTGGATGTAAACAGAGATGGCTTCAGCGATGTGCCCAACTGGAAAAATACCATTATTCACCCGGTAATATTTATTTACCCCGATTCCAGAACTTACCTTTCCTTCGGCTGGTCGGGCAGTTTTGAAACCCGCCTCGGCGGCGACATGCTGGCGATCGACGGAAAAAGTACCGCAACGCATCCGTATTTTGAAAAAAACACACTGAACCGCAACACGTTTACCTTTATTGCGAATCGGCATTTTTCCAACGCCATTACCGGCACCTCAAAGGTAGCCTGAGCACTTTAACCGCGGAATTACTCCCAACCTATGTTTTTCAATGGACAGCAAAACAACTATTATACCGAAGCATCCCTGCTGGCGCGGCAGGCAGCACAGCATTATTGGTGGCGTAAACATTACCGGCGACGCCTTTTCGCCTTCGGCAGAAACACCTGCCCCATGGGCAATTTCTCAAACCTGGTAATGGGCATTTTTGCGCAGGATACCTGGCAGTTGCTTGCCTCCACAAAGATTGAAGGCGGGCTCAGACTGGATCATCACACCACTTATGGCAATTTTGTGCTGCCCCGCATTGCCCTGTTTCAACGCATCAACAAAGAATGGGGCGCACGCGCTAGGTTTTGGAATGGGCTACAAAACTCCCAACCCCTTGACACCCCAAATTCAGGATTATGACATATATTCCATTCAGCCACTTGCCGGCACGCAGCCCGAAAAGTCTTATGGCGGAAATATCGAGGTGAACTATAAAAAAGACTTCGGAGAGGGCAATAGCATATTTATCAATCATGCTTTTTTTACAACCAGCTATTACAGATCCCGTGATTGCCAGCCAGAGTGCAGACGGGAACGTGAGTTTTATCAATATGAACAAACCTGTTGTTTCGCAGGGTTTCGATACCTATGTGCAGGCAGCCATAGAACCCTGGGAGTTTTACCTCGGATACACATACACTTATGCCATCCGCAAATATGAGCCCGTGCAGCAGTTTGTGCCCATTACACCGCGCAACCGTGCTGCTACCGTTATCTCGTTTGAGCCCGAAGGCAGTAGCTGGCGCGTGGGGGTGGAAGCTTCTTACAGCGGGTTTCAATACCGGCTGATCATGCCAAAACTCCCGGCTACCTGTTTGCAGCAGCCATGATACAGAAGAAAATAGGACATACCATTACCCTGGTGGCCAACTGCGAAAACCTGCTGGACGAAAGGCAAAGCCGGTACGAAAGTTTGTATACCGGGTCTGTATCCAATCCTTCTTTCAAAGCTCTGTGGGCACCGATAGATGGCAGGGTGCTCAACGTGTCTATCCGCTGGCAGCCGTTTGAAAAAGAGAAATAACATTTTATCATTCTGCTATGCACAATGCAGTATAGCTTTGTTCTTTTACTTATGATGAAACTAACTACCCCACCACTAAACGTTTATGAAAAGTCTGTCATTGCTATCATTATTATTCTCATTATTATAGGTGATATTGGTGCATTTGTGAACGTGCAGTGGTACGAAAACTCCTATGCCGTAGAAGATGGCTTTATCGAATGGCTGACCGTGATACCATTGCTGATAGCAAGCGTGACGGCGATTCTTTATCTCACCCGGCTATCGGCAAGACGGAGCTGGCTGTTTGTGGTGTCGGTGCTGGTGATAGCCTTGTTTTCCTTTTTTGCAGCCGGCGAAGAAATAAGCTGGGGACAGCGGCTGTTTGGCATCCAGAGTTCAGAATATTTTAAAGAACACAATGCACAGGGCGAAACCAACCTGCACAACCTGGTGGTAGATGGCGAGAAAGTAAACAAAATCATTTTTTCGCAATTGCTGTCGGTGCTCATCGGCATTTACCTTGTGCTGTTGCCTCTTTTATATCACAGAAACGCAAAGGTGAAGCAGTTTATCGACTGGGCTGGCGTGCCGGTGCCGCGGCTTTACCAGATATTGCTGGCGGCACCGTGTTTTTTACTAACGGCAATTTGCCCTTCGGGCAAAGGTCCGGAGATGCTGGAGTTTGGCATTTGCTTTACTTTTCTGCTCATTGTCGCTTTTCCATTCAACAGGTATGTGTTTCAGAAGAAAGCGGGGAAGCGGCAACATACAGCTACAGTAAAATGAGCAACTTGGAAGCAACGATTCATAATTGGTTAAATGGTTTTTTCCTCACCGCCTTCGGATACAGGTTTGCAGCAAGTTCGGGCTATCCTGTTTGCTATATTCCTCAACGGGGCTGCCGCCGCTGCTGGTTTTTGATTTTTTTAACCGGGAAATTTTCCCTTTTTTTACAAAATCTTTACTCTTTTTGCCGGCGTTCGCTGTTGATACCGGCAGTAAAATTTTTACTTTTGATATATGAGTGAGAAAAAAGAAAAGCTGAGGATTGATAAATATTTATGGTCGATCAGGCTGTTTAAAACCGGACTATTGCCGCCGAAGCCTGCGAAAAGGCAAAGTGAAGCAAACGGTACTTCGGTAAAAGCGGCTAAAACCGTGAATATGGGCGATGAATACGAGGTGAAAACAGAAGCCCGCAAATGGATCATCAAAGTCAGGGGCTGCTCGATCACCGGGTGCACTACAGCGAAGCCATTCAGTTATTACATCGACCTTACCCCGCCGAAGAAATGGAAGCTACCAATCTTCGCAGCCTGCCTCTTTCCATACCGGCAAGCGGCAAAGCAAAATCGGCAGACCTACCAAAAAAGAAAGACGCGAACTGGACGATTACATGGAGAACTAAGACGTATGAGAATTGATATTATACGGTATTACCCGAACTGCTGGAAAGTCCTTTTGGCCATAGCATCATGAAGCGGGCGCAGGAAAAAGGATTGCTGCAAGTAGCATACGCACCAGCTACGCAAATGGGCGGTGAACAAATACGGGCAGGTGGACGATTACCAATATGGCGGCGGTGCAGGTATGGTAATGATGTGCGAGCCGCTTGCCGGCAGCCATCGAAGAACTGCAGCAACAAACCACAATACGACGAAATGATTTATGTAACGCCCGATGGCAAACGGTTTCGATCAGAAAATGGCCAATACCCTGTCGCTGAAGCAACAACCTGCTGATCATTTGCGGGCACTACAAAGGCATTGATGAGCGCATCCGCGAACATTATGTAACGATGGAAATTTCGATCGGCGATTATGTGCTCAGTGGTGGCGAACTGGCAGCGGCAGTAATTGTGGATTCTATCGGGAGGTTGCTGCCCGGCGTGCTCAACGACGAAACATCGGCATTGTTCGACTCTTTCCAGGACGATATGCTGGCGCCACCTGTGTATACACGACCCGCCGATTTCAACGGCTGGAAAGTGCCGGAACCCTTGCTGAGCGGCAATCCGCGAGTGATAGAAGACTGGCGTTACGACCAGGCAGTCAAGAGAACCGGGAACGCGGCGCCCCGATCTTGGCGACCTGAGATATTCCATATTTTAAGGTGGATTTCATTAAAACTTAATCGCAGCACTTTTTTGCTATTGTCTATTTTTGTTCAGCAACTGGCTCCATTCCGTTTTTTAATGCAGTATCCGTGCAATAGCAGAAAAGCCATCGTTCGAATTCTTTTCCAATTCAGTTGCCAGAAAAAGTCATCCAGCCGATGACTTTTTTGATTGTGGTCGTTATTGTTTTTTCGTCTGCCTTTGTTTAGTTGTCTCCTTCATCGTCTTTGATCGGGTGTGGCAGCGGCGCCTGTCCGTCCTGCAGCTTGTAATCAAATACTTTGCTTACGTAATTCCATTTGCCGTTTTTCCAGGCAAAGGCTTCATAATCGCCATCGGGAATAAGTGTGTATTTCTGACTTTGATGGTTGGTTTCGCTCACCAGGTGGTCAAACACAATCATGTCCATTTCCGGATCGTAGTTCAGGCGCGGATGCGCATCTTTTTTATACTCAAGGCAAAAGCGGTAAGCCGGCTGCGGTGGTTTGATGCTGTCTTCGGGATAATTGAAAAATGGCCCGCCAAACTGTGGCGTTCCCGTCTTCGTCAAACGTCAGCACATCCATCCATTTGCGCGTGGTGCTGATGTCGTTGTCGTCGTACCCAATGAGGGTATAATATTGTTTGCCGGCATATTCTTTTTGCACAATGCCATAATAAATGGCGCCAATCCAGTTCAGGTTGCTGCGAACAGAATCGGTTGGCAGCGACGTAAAAGCGGATGCATCGAGAAGCGGGTAAAGACTGCAGGCTGCCATCGGCTGTTTTCATCTGAATGGCGCCGCGGTGACGGAAATAGCTTTCGTCGCGCTCAAACTGCCAGGTGAAAATGCGGAACGAACTGTCGGGCGCATATATTTTGGAAACAGTGAGAATGCTGTCGAATGGATAGCTGAACGAATAAGGAACACGAAGCGCTTTGACAAGATTTCGGGTAAATACGCTGTCGGCTACCAGCCGGTCTTCCATAAGCGGCGCCATGATCATGCTGTTGGAAGCTGGTTTCATCGAATCTTCCAGTGACGAAGGGTTGTTGCATCTGAACTGCGCAACGACTGCGCCTGAGTACCGGCACGAAACCAAAAGAAGGGAAACAAAAACACATTTGTACATACTGCAAAGTAGTACGCTATGCAAACGGAGTATTATTTTACCGGGATAAAATTTAAGCATTCCTTAGGCTAAAGTGCGTTGCAACAGGCAAGCAGCAGCCTACACATCTGCTCTACCGGAATTGCCGGCTCACCGCTTTTTCTTTGCTGCCTGCGGCATATTGATAAAACCCTTCGCCCGATTTCACTCCGCGTTTGCCGGCCGTTACCATGTTTACCAGCAACGGGCAGGGCGCATATTTGGGATTGCCAAAACCGTGGTGCAACACCTGCATGATGCTGAGGCACACATCGAGCCCGATAAAGTCGGCCAGCTGCAGCGGCCCCATCGGGTGTGCCATGCCCAGCTTCATAATGGTATCTATTTCTTCTACACCGGCAATGCCTTCGTACAAACTATAGATGGCTTCATTGATCATCGGCATCAGGATGCGGTTGGCGATAAATCCCGGATAATCGTTCACCACGCACGGCACTTTTCCGAGTTGTGTCGCCAGGCTTTTGATGGTGTCGGTGGCAGCCGCGCCGGTTTCGTAGCCATTGATGATTTCCACCAGTTTCATCACCGGCACGGGGTTCATAAAGTGCATCCCGATTACCTTGCTGCGGGCGTTGCGTGGCAGCGGCGATTTTGGTGATGGAAATAGAAGACGTATTGGTAGCCAGGAGGCAGCCAGGTGGTGCCGCTTTGTCGAGCTGTGAAAAAATGTCGAGCTTCAATGTTTCCTGTTCTGTTGCGGCTTCTATTACGAGTTGCGCGTCGTTTGCGCCTTCGGCTAAGGAAGTATGGGTGGCAATGCGGCTGAGCGTTTCTTGTTTTTCTGTTTCTGTCAGCAGGTCTTTTGCCAGTTGCCGGTCAAGGTTTTTATCAATGGTGGCCAGCGCCTGTTGCAGTTGCGCAGCACTCACGTCCACCAGGTTTACCCGGAAGCCGTATTGGGCAAACAGGTGCGCAATGCCATTGCCCATGGTGCCTGCACCCACAACCGTTACACGTTGAATCATACAAGGAAGTTAAGACAACGAATGTATAGGAAAATAGGGCAGGGAAGCATATTGACATTCCGACTGTTGGGGTGCTGAAATCATTGCTTTGTTTGCTCTACGCCAACAAAAGGATGAAAAGACCACCGGGAAATTCAGCAACTGTTCGCCACCACTTTTTTCTACGATTTCTGCTTAACTTAACAGCCTAATGTTTGGATAAATGAGCGAAAACAAAAAGATACAACCGGGATGGATATTTGGTATCGGTATGGCTGCCTTTAATTTCGTGAATGATTTGGTGAAAGAAGACGAACCGACACCCAAACAAATATTGGTATCCTTTGTCTTTGCGTTGATCTCTGGCGCGGTTGCCGGATTGTTGTTTGGATGGTTGTTCCGGAAATTTGCTCACTCAACATGGCTGCAGAAATCTACCCAAATGGAAACCGGCACCGGTGAAATTATTTTATTCGAAACCCCCGCCAACCATTTCAAAGGCATCGAAGGCGTGGGTGGAAAATTATACCTAACCAATCAGCGGCTGGTGTTTCAGTCTCACAAGTTCAATTTTCAAAACCATCGGTGGTCGGTTTCTGTATCTGACATTGCAAAAGTGGACAGGTACGGAACCATGGGTTTCATCAACAATGGATTGTTTGTCATCACCGGCAATGGGCAGACGGAAAGGTTTGTGGTGGAGCAGCCAGCCGAATGGCTGAAGCAGCTTGTAGAAATCAATGGCTTGCACACACCGGCTTCATAAATAAAGAAGCCAAGCCCGCATTTTTTAATCCTTAATCATGCATCCCAAACCGCACATACAACCTGTCCGTTCATCGTTTGATAAGATATTCCAAATGGCTGCCGTTTTGCTGTTGCTGTCTTTGTGGATGTTGGTTTTGTATGCGTGGTTGACCTTGCCCGCTATCATTCCCATTCATTTCAACGGGATGGGAAAAGCCGATGGATTTGGTAGCAAAGCAACACTCCTGCTTTTGCCCGTCTTTGCAACGCTGATTTTTGCCGCCATCAGCTGGCTGAACCGGCATCCGCAGTTCCTGAATTTTCCGGTTCCTGTTGCCCAACACAATGCCGCCCGGCAATACAAACTGGCCACCCGAATGCTGCGATGTTTATTAGCAGGAATCCTCATTGTATTTCATTGCATTGTCTGGCTCACTTACTTAACGGCGAAAGGTATTGCCAATCCGCTTGGCGCATGGTTGCTGCCATTGATCCTGTTATTGCTGATCGCGCCTGTGGTTTACTTTGCCACCGCTATGCTACGAAAAACATAAGCTTGTGAAGGAAATTCATTTATAGGTAAGAAAGACACAACTGGCGTTGAGGAACAACAGGAACGATCAAAATGATTGTTTTGCTACAAACAAACTGCTGTAAAGTACCCTGCCGTTAGTCTTTTTTCCGGAAATCACCTCTCTTCCACGATTGGATAAAATCAGCCCACGCCATTGGGTTAAGCAGGTTCACGGGTGGTTGCTGACCGAGATAAGAATACTTTACCGATTGCTGCCGGAACTGTGCGTTCACCGCTTCGCGGCCATCGGCGGGCAGGGTGGCGAGCAGCACGCGCCGTTTGGCTTCGCTCATGTTGGCGCGGGCAATTTCGAGCTGGTCGGCAGGAATATCGGTGTTTACAAAATCGCGCTCAAACTGTGCGCGGCTGGGGCGCGGACGGATAATGGTGGCAGGCAAAAATGCCGTATCGGTAATCATCAGCTGAATCACGCTGTATTGGTTATCGGGCAGATCGCGGGGAATGTCAATGATTTTGTCTTTGAAACCCACAACCGAAAATTTGATTTTGTCGTCTTTCAGCACCACGATCGAGAAAACACCTTCATCGTTGGTAAATGTACCACGTCCTTTGTTCTTCCACAATGATGCTTGCGCCGGGTATTGCCTGCAGGCTGTCGGCCGTCATTACCACGCCATACAACTGCACTACCGTATCTTTGGAAACGGTTAGCTGCGCTTGCGCGCGCATGCCCGATGCAGCAACCAGGCAAACAAAGGAAGAATATAGGCTGTATAAAATAGACTTCATGGATTTACTTAGAAATATTATTCCCGTTACATAAAGGGATGCAAACAAAATAACCCCCTCAGCCACTAATTTTGTGCTACAAAAAGCTTATTTAACAAAAAAATGTGTGATGACGGAAACCGAAGTTTTAAAGGCACTTAGCAATGTGCAGGAGCCCGATTTGGGCAAAGATCTCGTAACGCTGAACATGGTAAAAGATATACAGATCAGCGGCAACGCCGTATCATTTACCGTAGTGCTTACAACGCCTGCCTGCCCCATGAAAGACATGATACAAAATGCCTGTATCAATGCAATAAAAATATTGGTGAACAAAGAAGCGCAGGTAAAAGTCAACTTTACTTCGCACACCATCACCAAGCGAAGCGACGAAGGCAAAGTATTGCCCGGCGTTAAAAATATTATCGCTGTGGTAAGTGGCAAAGGTGGCGTGGGCAAAAGCACCGTAGCCGCCAATCTTGCCCTCGCATTTGCGCAAAGCGGCGCAAAAGTAGGGCTGATGGATGCCGATATTTACGGACCCAGCGTACCCATTATGTTTGGTGTGCGTGGCGAACGCCCAATGATGCAGCGAAGTAGATGGCAAAGGTAAAATAGTGCCGCTGCAGCGCTATGGCATTCAGCTCATGAGCATAGGCTTGCTGGTAGACGAAAAAAATGCGGTGGTGTGGCGCGGACCGATGGTAAGCAGCGCCATCCGGCAGTTTGTAACTGATGTGGACTGGGGCGACCTGGATTACCTGGTGATTGACATGCCACCCGGCACCGGCGACATTCACCTTACCTTATGCAACTGGTGCCGGTTACAGGTGTTATCATCGTAACAACGCCGCAGAAAGTGGCACTTGCCGATGCGCGCAAAGGTATTGCTATGTTTGCACAGGCGCAACTGAATGTTCCCGTAATTGGTTTGGTGGAAAATATGTCTTACTTCACACCCGGCCGAATTGCCCGACAACCAAGTATTATATTTTTGGAAAAGAAGGCGGCAAAAGATTGGCCGATGAATATGATCTGACATTTCTTGGGCAGATTCCGCTGGTACAAAGTATCTGCGAAGGCGGCGATGCAGGCGTGCCGGTAATGATGAGCGATGATGTGATAAGCAAAGCAGGCATTTCACCAGATTTGCCGACAACGCGATAAGAACCATCAGCATCGTGAATGCAACGGAAAAACCGGAAAAGTTTGCCGAAGCTATGTCAGTAATAGCTTTTCAATCTGCAATTTATTTATTTTAAATACAGGATATGGTTTTAAAAAGCACAAAGTAGCAGTGAGTGAAACACTTCGTTATTTTGTGCTTTTTTCTATGCGGTTCTCCAGCAATTTATACATCAAACTGCCGCAGGTGATGATCTAAATGTTTCCACATGCCGATGCTCCATTCCATAGGTGTCAGAAAACCGTAAAAGGGATGCGGATGATGGGTAACATGAGCTGCTCCGCCAGTGTGAAATTCGTCGATTTCGTTTATCAGTCTCAGTTTTTCTTTCAGCAAAGTCCCGCCGGTCCACAATCTTAAAGCTTTTGTCTGTGGACATGTTTTTGGGCAGTGGCTTTTCATTTACAAAAATGGATTTGGTAACACTGCCCAACAGCTTGCCCAAGTAGCCGGCGCGGCGGAAAGGCTTTCCCATTAGCCACTTCAAGCGCTGCCGAGCAATGCGCCAGCATCTGGTCTACATTCATCAATCCCCATTGTCGCTGCGATGAAATGGTAAGATCATTCATCCGGTCAATAATTTCTTCCACATCATCTTTTTCAAACAGGTTTCTCATGTGGATGCTTTTGTTTTTTTTGAGTTGAAAATGTTGATACTTCAAAGAGAGAAGCTACAACAAGGTTAGTATTTTTCTTTGTGCCCCTTTGCGCACATTGTACTTCCAGCAACACATTTTGGGTCAATGCCCGGAAGCGGTTTCGCTGCTTTCCAGTTCAATGGTTGAATGCTGGATGTTGCAGTGATGCAGTTCGTGTTTGATGTGCTGCACCACCGCCATTTTTTCGGGAAAGGTCAGCGCATCATTCACCAGTACGTGCGCTGTCAGTGCATTTTCGGTGGTGCTCAATGCCCACACATGCACATGATGCACGCCGGTTACGTCTTTTACAGCTGCAATTTGTTGTTTGATGTTGTCTAGTTCGATACCGGATGGCACCGCATCCACGCTCATTTTAAAGCTGTCCCGCAGCAAACCCCAGGTGCTGATGAGTATAATAAGCATCACCACGAGCCCTACCGCCGGGTCGAGCCAGTACCAATCGGTATAGCTGATGACAATGCCGGAGATCACGACGCCCAGCGATACCAGCGCATCGGCCATCAGGTGCAGGTAAGCGCTGCGGGCGTTCAGCTCATTTTTCTGTTGCCGGTAAAACAACAGCGCCGATACGGTGTTGATGACAATGCCCAGCCCCGCTACCCAGGCGATGGTGCTTCCGTGCACCGCTTCGGGCTTTACCAGCAGCCGTGTTGCCGATTCGTAACCCATGATGCCAATGGCAACCAGCAAAATCACTGCGTTGACGAGTGCTGCCAGGATGGTTGTTTTTTTATAACCGAAGTATAAACCGGGCTCGATTTTTTTTAGGCAATCCACAACGACATCAGGGAAATAACGAGGCTTGCCACGTCGCTGATGTTGTGCCCTGCATCGCTGAGCAACGCCATTGAATTGGTGGCCAGCCCCGCAATGAGTTCTGCAACAACAAACAGCAGGTTGAGGGCTATGCCCACAATGAATGCAGTATGGTTCCCTTTGTTTAGGGAAATGGTAGCGAATGCGAATGATCGTGATGCGAATGCGCCATAACTGCAATATAAACAGCTTTGCTTACTTGTTTCGCAAGGCTTTGCCGGTAATTTTGCCTTTGTATTTTCTTTTCGAGGAAAAAATGCTTTTTGCTGCGCCAACAGGTGGCTGCCGGCTGTTTGTTTCCCTAAAATCAACTGTCCATTCCCTGCAGCAGAAGCCGTATTATATGTGAAAGCTAACTTCTTGTACAAACATGAACATTCACAGGTAGAAATTTACCAGTCTCCCATTGAACTGAAAGAGCCATTTATTACTTCGTTTGGTCCGGATACACACGCCGAAAACGTGGTAGTGGTCATTCGCACAAGCGAAGGCATTACCGGTTTTGGCGAATGCAATCCTTATATGCCCATCTGTGGCGAAAGCATGCAAACGGCTTTTATCACCGGGCAATACCTTGCGAAGCTGCTGATTGGAAAAGACCCATTGCCTATTGAAGATCATCATGCGGCTTTTGACAAACTCATATATGCCAATGCCAGTATCAAAAGTGCTTTTGATATTGCGTTGTACGATATTGCTTCGCAGCACGCAGAATCTTCCGCTGTATGCATTTTTAGGTGGAAAAAAAGACAAAATACTGATCACAGATTATACCATCAGATTGATGATGCGGATAAAATGGCAAGCGATGCAATCAAAATTGTTGCCAATGGATTTACGGTGATAAAAGTGAAGCTGGGCGAATCGAAAGAGAAAGATGTGGAGCGATTCGGGCCATCAGCGAAGCGATTGGCAATAATATGCCGCTGCGAATAGATGCCAATGGGGGATGGAGCGTGGAGACTAGCCATTGACACATTGCAGGCATTGCAACCTTACAATATTGAACATTGTGAAGAGCCGGTGATGAGATGGCATTTTATGGAACTTCCGTATATCAGGCACAACAGCCCGATACCTCATTATGGCAGATGAATGTTGCGGCGATCACCACGATGCCAAGCGCCTGATACGTTTGGAGGCGTGTGATTCTTTCAATGTAAAGCTGGGCAAATCATCGGGCATTTTTAAGGCTATAAAAATAGCTGCATTGGCTGAAGATTCGGGCATCCATATGCAGGTGGGTGGCTTTATCGAATCGCGTATCGGGTTTACGGCTTCGGCACATGTTGCGCTTGACTGAGTGAAAATATTGTTTATTGCGATTTCGATACGCCGCTGATGTTTACAGAAGATCCTGTAGTCGGTGGCATTACTTATGGAAAAGGCGGGATGGTATCCGTTCCCGATGCGCCCGGGCTAGGTGCTGCGTTGAAGTATCATACCTAAAAAAGCTTACAAACGTGGTGATTCGATAATGTGTTGCAATGCAGAGGTTACAGACCATGTGCATAAATTTTTCTGCGATAAAAAAACCTGGCAACAATCGTTACCAGGTTCTTATAGGTCAGGTTAGTGAATATCTATTTCCAAGTGTATTTATCTCGCTTTCGTCGCGTACAATTTTGTCTTTGGTGGCTTTGCCGGGCAAGATAGATCTGGAAGCCAAGATTTAAGGCCAAACGGCTTTGGAAGTAGCCAGGTCGCCAAAACCTACCAATCCATTGTATTTCAATAAAGTTTCGAAACCAATATTTGGCGTAATAAAGTACGCATAACCAGGACCGAATCCTAAACCTAAGCCATTGGTATTGTCTTTATGGCCGTTTCGTCAGATACGTTGGTACCTTCAATGCCTGCATTGCCTTCAAGGAAAAAACGTCCGTGCTGCAACAGGTTTACTTTTGGACTGTTTACATAATAGCGTGCAAAGGTCCGAATACCATAAGTATGTAAGTGTGCCGGCATCTTTCGCGGTTTGCAAGTTCGAAATTTACATAAGCACCAACGGCTACATTATCGCTGATAAACCAGGCAGCTTTTGGAGTCAGGCTAATATTGATAACCGGAATCTTCTTTAAGACCAATGCTGAATTTTGCAACATCGGCTCCCACCAACACATTTCCTTTTTGTAACTGGGCGTTTGCTACTGTAGCATACAGTTGTGCTGCCAGTAAAAGGGTAATGATCTTTTTCATAAACATTCATTTAGTTGACAATGGCAGTTTTCATAAACCATGCCAAGCGCAGTTTTTGACTGCACATCACATCGAAGTATTCGTGTGATGGACTTGATTGTGCAATTAAACATAATCCTATTTCATATGTCGTTATCAATGGCTAACCAAAGCGCTCATGCTTTGCAGGTTATCAACAATCTTTCTCCATGCTCGTATCTTCATTTTGTAGCACCTTATACCAACTATTGAAAAAGAAAATCGGCTTACTCACCGCTACTTCCATTGTCATTGCCAACATGATCGGTACCGGCGTATTTACCAGTGTCGGTTTTCAATTGTCGTCTGTGCAAAATACGTGGAGCATATTGCTTCTGTGGATTGCCGGCGGTTTATTTTCGTTGTTTGGCGCTTTCGCCTATGCCGAGTTGGGTACGCATTTTAACAATCGGGCGGCGATTATATTTACCTGTCCCGCCTGTTTCACCCCGTGCTTGGCTACTTGTCGGCCTGGGCTGGCTTAACGGCGGGATTTTCTGCGCCTGTGGCTTTGGCAGCCATGGCATTTGTCAAATACCTCGCTCCGTTTGGCTTGCAAGGCAATCCATGGCTGGCTGTTGGGCTCATCGTTGCTCATTGGCTGCATGCACAGCTTTACCATGAAAAACAGCAGCCGATTTCAAAACATCACCACGCTGGTCAAAGTACTCTTTATCCTGTACACTCATTGTCATTGCTTTTTGGCTGCCTGGCCAGCCAAGCAAATGCGATTGAATTTAGCAATAGCTGGCGAAAAGATATTCTTCAGCCGGGATTTGCCGTGTCGATGGTGTATGTAAGTTTTGCCTACACCGGCTGGAATGCGGCAGCTTATGTAGCCGGCGAAATAAAAAAGCCGCTGCGCAATCTGCCGGCTGCGCTCATTGGCAGCACCTTGTTTGTATCGGTTATTTATATCTTGTTTCAATTTGCGCTGCTCAAACATGCAGGTGTGGTCGCAACTGGCGGGCAGGGAAGAAGTAACCGCTATCGCTTTTACACAACCTGTTGGGTGCACAGGTGGCAAATGGGTGAGTTTTTTTATTGCCGTGCAGTTGATTGCTACCATCAGTTCTTATTTATGGGTGGGTCCAAGAGTAACGGAAGCGATGGCAAAAGAATTCAGGTTGTGGAAACCGATGGCATAAACAAAATAAAAACAATATTCCCGTAGCTGCCATCTGGCTGCATGTGGGCATTAGTATAGGACTTGGTGCTTACAGGATCGTTTCGAAAATATCCTGTTGTATGCTGGGTTTGTATTGCAGTTCATGGCATCGTTAACAGTAGCTGCAAGCCTTCGTATCCGCTTCACGATACCCGGCGCGTTTCAAAAGTCCTTTCAAGCCCTGGCTGCAGGTGGTGTTTCTCTTGTTCAATGCGTGGGTGTTGGTATTTACATTCATTGACCGAACGGCCGAAAGCCTTGTAGGATTAGGCATTTTGCTGGCTGGGTTGCTCCTGTATTTTTTTGACAAAAGAGAAACAGCAATCATCAACTACGAAAGGTTGTAATACAGGTTAGAAACCAGTCCCATAGGACAATGCTGAATCGTTATATGATGTACCCTGCGTAGCGCTGCTTCCTGACATATTGAAACACACAATCCAAACAAAACAATCAATACAACTGGCAGCGCAATGTTGATGAGTTGCCAGTGGTGCGTTGTTCCTGCACTTTCTTTTTGTCGAGCAACCGCAGTACAAAATCTTTATTTCTCGATTCAAAAATTCCACTGTTACTCACAAGGTAATCCACGCTGTTCAGGAAAAATTCACGGTTGGCAAACCGGTAATTTTCCAATGGCAATTCGCCCATTGGCAACGGACCTGTTGTCTGGCTCATGGAATTGGTCACGATATCTGCATCCGATACCACGATTTGTTTGCCATCCTGTGCTGCCTTTGCGCTAAATGGTTTGCCGGTATTGCGCTGCACCGAATCTTGGATGCTGGCATCCAAACGGTTGGCAAACAAGCTCGTAAACCTGCCTTCCAGCAATACGGCTACAGGCACATGGCTCCGGTTCATAGCGTTGAAATCGGCATCGTTCGCAATGCTGTTGAGGCTCACCAGAGCAGGCGAGCTAAGTGTGCGGCTGTTGGTATCGCTTGCCAGCAAAATGGTTTTGGTGATTCCCGGCGCTTTTACCGTATCGATACTCGATGGAAAAATGGACAGTACGCGGTCAAGATTTTTAGACACAGGGTTGTTGTTGGTCGCCGATAAAAACGGATAATACGGCCACGGAATGCGCTGCATGCGCGGGCTGTTGTCGGGGTTATAACCCGTTACCACCGGTATTTTCGAGCAGTTAAATCCTGCAGCAAATCGCCGTTGATTCTTACGCCGTATTTAAACAAAATATCGTCAATGTTCAGGTTGCGGTCGTAGGCGATAAAATCTGCCTGGCTGCGCATCAGGCTGTCGAGTTCCGCATAGAGTTTATCTACAAACCAAAGCACTTTTCCGCCGTTCATTACGTACTGGTCTATCTTCAGTTTGTCTTCGTCGGTAAATGCCTGTGTTGGTTTTACAATCAGCAATGCGTTGATTTCATCAGGATTTGGATAGCCTTTTTTTAAATCAAATACACCAAGCCGGTATTCGTTGCGCAGGCTTTCGCCCAAATCATTCACCGTTAAATCTACTGGCTCGCCATTGCCCACGCAATAGGCAACTGCCGGCACAACGGTGCGCGTCAGTTTATCAATGGCGTTGGCAAATTTAAACTCCAGTAAGGCTTCGGCGGCGTTGCGCGTGGCTTCTTTATCGGGCTGCGGCTCGTCGTTTACCACGTTGAAATTTTTAAATACCGTGCGGCTGCTGCGCAGATCGATGGCATAAGGTTTCTGCTGTTTGTAATACACCAATGCCGAAGGTATTATGAGCTGGTTGGTGGATTTGTTGCCGGTTTCACTGATGTCTTCGTTGCGCTCAAACACAACGCCGAGCCGCGCAAGACTATCGTACAACTGCATTTTCAGGCTGTCGGGCAATCCTTCGCCGGGCGTTTCAAAACTCACTTTTACGTTGTTGCTGCTCAGGTCAGAAAACTCTCGCAGCAAATCCTGCGTGGCAATGCTCAGCTTTTTGTAATCGGCAGGCAGATCGCCGGTTAGAAACACATTTATGTTACCGTTGTGTCTATATTTTCCAGCATTTGCCGCGTGGACGGACTGAGTGTAAACCGCTTTTCGGCAGTAAGATCTATGCGGTAATGAATAAGAGAGGAAATGAGCAACAATGGCGGCAAAAAAGAAGCAATGAAACAAGCCACCAGAATTTATGCGAAATAAGTTTATCGGTAAATGATTTCATACGGTTCAGGTTTCGGTTTTACCGGCTGGCTACATTGCGTTGGGTGATGAGTAAGAAACAAGACAATCAATGCCGGTAAAATACACGATGTCGCGCATGTCGATAACGCCACGGCTGATGCTGTTGTAATGAAAATTAATGCCCATCATTTCTATATAATAATCAAACCCGGAACGAAACACGGGCAACTGGCTGATGGCTTCAAAACCGGTATATAAAATAAAGCAAAGAAATGCGCCGGTGATAAACGCCACTACGGTATTGTTGGTAAAACTGCTGGTGCAAATGCCGATTGCCGTGAACACGGCACCAAGCAACAACAAGCCAATGTAGCTGCCAATGGTGGCGCCAGTATCAATGCCGCCAATGGCACTCAGTTGCTGTATAGAAATGGCATAAATAACCGTGGGTAACAGGGCAAGCGCCACAACGAGCAGCGCGCCAAAGTATTTGCCCCACACGATTTGCGATGAGCTGACAGGTAGTGTTTTTAATAATTCAAAAGTGCCGCTTTTGTATTCGTCGGCAAGGCTGCGCATGGTGATGGTGGGCACTAAAAAAAGCAATATCCACGGTGCCAGCGAAAAAAAACCGACAAGCGAAGCATAGCCAAAGGTGAGCAAATCGGTATCGGGAAAAACAAAAAGAAACAAGCCGGTGAGCAACAGAAATATAACTAAGGCGATATAGCCGGTGAGGCTGCTGAAAAACTGCAGCCATTCTTTCTTGCAGATCATCCACATGCGGTAAAACTAAGATTTTTTGATCCACAGCGTCGCGAAGAACACAGTGGTTCGGAAAGAAACGTGCTGTGCCGTTGGGAAGTATAATTGCGGTGGTCTTTAACGGTTTTGTATATAAAATAGATAAACTATGGGCATTAAAACAACCATCCTAAATATAAACTAACTTTTTTTCTCCGGAAACACAATACTGTAGTGCATTTCAGAGTATTTTAGTGTGATAGTCGTTCAAAACGATTCATCCGTTTTTTATTAAAAATACCGGATATTGCTTGAATAATCAATCATGGCTAATGGAAGTAGTTTCAAACCACTTTCATTCGTCATTTTATTTGCTTTAAATCGCTTGTAAATCTGATCTATATTGAATTAGATACTTATGATGAGATCATTCATTTTCGCTTTAGAAATTCAACTAAAACACACTGTGCAAACTTGATTGAATATTATCCTAAAATGAGTTGGGTTTTTGACAGTTGGGTTGACAGTTGCATTGACACAAGTATGAATAAAACAAACCCGAAAACACCCCATAATGATAAAAATACTCACAAAAAAGGCACATTCAAACATGTTTGAATACCGATAATACACCATTACGTTTGGGTGAATGTTTCTGAAAAGCGCGCCAGTATTGGGTTTTAGCTGTTTTGCAGTATTGGTTTTATTGAAAAGTGTGTTGCTGCGCCTCTTCTATTCTATTTTGATGGTACCGACTACCATCGCCAAGACCGGTGATTTCATCTTTCGGAATTTCGAAAGGTTCGTATTCCTTATTGTCGGAAATGGCGATATAACTGCCAGTATCTCCCGCTTTTTTGAGTCTCTTGCAAATGATGCCCTGCTCTTTTGTTGCAATAACAAAGGTCCGGTTCCATTGAATAAATTGGCTTGAGGAAATAATCCGGCAGGCTACAATATCTCCATTATCTTACGACCACTGCATATCTAGGGTCCCTTTGACTGGGATCATAAAATCAATACTTTCGAATGCCGGCACCTTGTACCTGGCTACTACATCTTTTTCTTCAATTTTAAAATGTGCACTGCCAAATCCGGCAAAGGCTTCTAATGCGATCAAGGATAAGTTTTTGGTTTAATTGGTAGTCTTGTGGCTACTTTTCGTTAAGGCTTAAATCATATTGAATTTTTCGGTTTTGGTATATACTCTTTCTTTTCCGGTTATTAGCCAGTCCAGGCTAACGTCATCAAACATGTTTGAAATATCAGTTAAAATATCAATCGAAGGACTGTTTTTTGGGTCCTTCAGCCGGTTGAGCTTTTGGCTGGATTGGTATTTTAAACCATTAAGGGCAAAGTCGTTAAGGGTTTTATAGCCATGATCATCTGCAATCTTGGCTATTCTTTCAAATAAAGTTGAATTTTTCACGCTGATAGTTTGGTAGTTTCAAACATGTTTGTATATCTTTGTTGCCAACAACAGGACAAAAACAACAATGGACAAAAATAACAGAAAAATTACCAAATACGACGCATTGCGGGCGTTGCTTTATAAAGAGCTTGCCGAAAAACATTCCTGCTCAGTTGAATTCGTCCGCAAGGCTGTGACAGGCGACAGGACCAGCCTTACCGCGCTCAACATCCGAAAGGAATACTACGAATATCGCGAAAAAACAGAATCCGTCATCACTACCGCAACCAATCAATAACATTCAAGCTTCGGTATTATGCCACACGAATGGAACAACATGCTTGTCGTCACAGAAGGAGAGCTCGTGCCAGCGTTCTTCAATAGCCTGCAAACGCTACAGCAACATATTTACCGGCACGCCCGAAAGTCTTATGGCATCAAAAAGGTTCAGTCGGGCGGCAACGGACGGCAACTGCTCATTTCTTACGATAGTCTGCCAGCAAACATAAGGGGAAACTGCTAACCCGGACCCGCGCCGCCACTCCCATATCCTGGAATTGTTTTACAAAACCGACGACGACGCAGTTCGCTTCTTTACCAACTACCGGTTTGAAGACAATAGTTACCTCAGCCTGCCACGCCAGGAAGAGTACATTGCCAACGCCAGCGTGTTAAAGGCATGTGTGGCATTGAAAGCAGCCCGTGAGCATGAACGCAAAACCAAGGGCGGCAGCTGTAAAGGCATCATGGCAAGTATCTGTAGCGATTCCCAAACGTTCAACAAAACATTGAAGGCAAAGCACAGCATCACACACACGCTGCCGGAATCGGAACGCTGGTTTAAAGATTTTATTCAGGACTTTGTAAAAGCAGATGCAACCGGCTATCGTTCCGCCTGCCTTATCTCTAAAAAACTACGCAACCAGAACGCTCAGAAAGTTACCGACGAAATGGTCAGGTTACTCAATGATCTGTTTGCCGGCGTCGGCAAAAAACCTACCCGAACAGAAGTAGCCCAGCAATTCGGTGCTTTTCTCTCCGGATACCTTCGAAGTGGTCAACCAGGAAACAGGCGAAGTGTACAATCCAAAAGATTGCAAGCCCATCAGCGACAGTACTATCATCAATTACCTGGGCAGGTGGGAAGAAAGAATCGGCACATACAGCCTTCGCAGTGGCAACAGGCAAAAGCTCATGCAGCAATTCAAGCCTTATCATAGCCTGGAAAAACCAACTTACGCAGGCAGCATCATTTCGATTGACGATAGGCAGCCGCCATTCGAATACCAAAAAGGCACACGCGCCTGGTTCTACAAT
>CAWGWV010000032.1:0-166225 GCA_963826385.1 uncultured Chitinophagaceae bacterium
TTTGTGTATCAAAACAGATAACAGGTGATGAGTGGTTCATTTGCCAAAATGCTTTTCCCTTTCCTGTATTGTAAGATGGGTGCAACAAAAAGCCGGGCAAATTCATCGCCCGGCAATCATTTATCTCTATTGTAAGGTATTGTGCTTGTGCGTTTGATCTGAACTATACCGCAAAGCTTTCTCCGCAACCACAACTGCGGCTGGCATTCGGGTTATTAAAATAAAATCCTTTGCCATTCAGTCCATCCGAAAAGTCAAGTTCTGTATTCACAAGATATAAGAAGCTTTTCAGATCGGTTACTACTTTCACCCCATTGTCTTCAAAACTTTGGTCCATGGGTTTGGCTTCGTTGTCAAAGTCGAGCTTATAACTCAATCCCGAACAGCCGCCACCCACTACCGATACTCTTAAAAAATAAGAAGCATCGTCGGCAATGCCTGCATCTTCCATCAGCTTTTGCACTTTCGCTTTTGCCTTTTCACTTACATATATCGCATTCTCCGTTGCTACCATAGTCTGTCTAATTCTGAAATTTGAAAATGTGTCAATTTGAAAATCGAATCTTTGACATTCACTTTCCTGATCGACACATTTCTAATCTGATTAGTGAATTCTCTCTTCAAACTGCAATACTTCCAGCCCGTTTTTCTGGCGGTAGTCGTTTATCGCAGCTTTGATAGCGTCTTCAGCCAGTACAGAGCAGTGAATTTTTACCGGGGGTAAATTCAGTTCTTCTACAATCGTCATGTTGTCGATTGCAAGAGCCTGGTCAACAGATTTGCCTTTCAGCCATTCTGTAGCCAGTGAAGAAGAAGCAATGGCAGAACCGCAACCAAAGGTTTTGAATTTTGCATCGCTGATCATGCCGGTAGCATCATCTACTTCAATCTGAAGGCGCATTACGTCGCCACATTCAGGAGCACCCACCAGACCGGTGCCTACGTTTTTTTTGCTTTTGTCCAGCGTGCCTACATTTTTAGGATTGCTGTAGTGATCGATCACTTTATCTGAATATGCCATGTTGATTATTGTTTAATGTCTTTAATGTAAAATATGTTATCTGTTTGCTGAGCCGCACGATCTAGTGAGCTGCCCATTCTATGCTGTCTATATCAACGCCTTCTTTGTACATTTCCCACAGCGGGCTCATTTCCCTTAGTTTCAATACTGTAGTTGTTACCTGTTCTATCGTGTAGTCAATTTGTTCTTCTGTAGTAAATCTGCCCAGCCCAAAACGAAGCGAACTATGTGCAAGATCATCACCCAAACCTAATGCTTTCAATACATAACTAGGCTCAAGAGAAGCGCTTGTACATGCTGATCCTGAAGACAAGGCAATGTTTTTATTGAAGCCCATCATCAAACCTTCACCTTCCACATATTTGAAAGAAATGTTGGTTACATGTGGCAATCTGTGTTCGCGGTTGCCATTTACATAGCTTTCTTCAATTTGCGTTAAAGCAGCTTCCAGCTTATCGCGCATAGCACTGATGCGTTTGGTGTCTTCTTCCATATCCAGGCGGCAGAGTTCGCAGGCTTTACCAAAACCTACAATACCCGGAACATTGAGCGTGCCACTGCGCATACCGCGCTCATGACCACCGCCATCCATCTGTGCAGTTACTTTTACACGTGGATTTTTGCGGCGAACATACAGGGCACCTACACCTTTGGGTCCATACATCTTATGGGCAGTAAAAGTAAGAAGGTCAATGCCGTCTTTGTTCACATCTACCGGAATTTTGCCGGCAGCCTGTGTAGCATCGGTAAAGAACAATACGCCGTGTTTGCGGGCAATGGCGCTGATTTCTTTTACCGGCTGAATCACACCGATTTCATTGTTGGCATACATGATGGCAATGAGGATCGTTGTGGGTCTGATGGCGGCATCAAGTTCTGCCAGGTCAATCAGTCCATCTTCTTTTACCTGCAGGTAAGTAACATCTCCACCCAGCTTTTCAATATGCTTGCAGGTATCGAGTACAGCTTTATGTTCAGTGGTTACGGTAATGATATGGTTGCCTTTGGAAGCATACATTTCGTAAACGCCTTTGATACCAAGGTTATCGCCTTCGGTAGCGCCGGAGGTGAAAATGATTTCTTTCGGATCGGCTCCAATCAGTTTGGCTACCTGCTCGCGGGCATAGTCCACCGCTTCTTCAGCTTCCCATCCAAACGGGTGGTTACGGCTGGCAGCATTACCAAAATGATCAGTAAAGTAAGGTATCATCGCTTCCAGCACACGTGGATCCATGGGCGTGGTTGCATTATTATCTAAATAAACCGGGAGTTTCAACATAAATAAAATGTTAATAAATCTACTTTTAATTATACACAAAATTACACTAAAGATGTGTATTACAGTCGTTATGTTTTATAGTTAACTCTAATTTTACCAATTTATGAAATAACTCTCCCTATTCCTTCAATTTATTGGTTTTTGTGATAGCTATTTTCACTGTATTTTGCCCTCAATTTCAAACTTTTGCCTCCTTCCTGCCTATGTAAAAAAATATTGTTAAGCCTTCTGTCATCAATAATCTTTTCTGATAGAAGTGCGTCTATACTTCTAAACAAATGAAGGATAGAAGATGAAAAAGATATGGTTGCTCGGCCTGCCGCTGATGCTTTTGTTTGCTGCGTGCAGCACTTCCAAAATTACAGACAGTTATACCATCAAATTATAGCAGCGCACCTGCCAAACGAATGCTTGTGCTGGCTTTGTTTACCGAAAAAAACAATCGTGCCAAACGTGCCATGGAAAACGAACTGGCAAAAGACCTGAACAAATTTGGATATGATGCCGTAGCGGCAACACAGCAGTTTGGCTCTACAATTTTTAGCGGTATGAGCGAACAGGATGTTCTGCAAAAACTGAGAGAGAAAGGCATTGAAAGCGTAGTTACCATAACGCTGGTAAACAAAGACAAACAAAAACGCTATGTGCCTTCTACCTATGGATACCGCCCGGGCTTCTGGGGCTATTATTCCTATTATTCACCATGGTCTTACCGTTATGGTCCCGGCTACCAGCCCGCACGTACAGAAGTAAATACAAGCTATGTATTTGAAACCAACCTGTACAATGTGAACACGAACCAGTTGTTGTATTCAGCCGAATCGAAAACAGTAGATGCCAGCAATATGGCAACACTGGCCGATGATTATGCAAAAACGATAGTACGGGATATGAAACGGAAAAATATTATGGGTTAAGTGTGATAGTTTGATGTTAGGTTTTAGACAAAGCCGCTTCTCTTTAGAAGTGGCTTTTTTGTTTTGCTCCTTTCGCATTTGCCACTGCCCACTAAGGTTTATTTTCCGTAAGCAATTTTATAGATTGTGCCTTTTGCGTCGTCGGCTATATACAAAGAGCCATCAGCACCTTGCGCCAGTCCGCAGGGCTTGTGCACCTGGTCGTCATTGGCAAAGCCTTCGGCAAAAATGTCCCAGTTGCCGGATGGTTTTCCGTTTTTGAATGGCACAAATGCAACGAGATAGCCTTTTTGGAGTTCGGGAGATTTACCATGAAAAGCAACAAAAGCTCCGTTTTTGTAGCTAGACGGAAATGCCTCACCGGTGTAGAACAGCAAACCATTGGGCGCAAGATGTGCAGGAAAAACCATGGAGGGATTCAGCGTATTTTTGCCGCCTTCCTTTTTGCCATCGCCGCCATATTCGGGCGCTACAATTTTCTTATGCTGAAACTGGTCGTAATACACATACGGCCATCCGCCATCACCACCATTGTTCACTTCATACATCGTCTCTGCAGGCACCAGCCCGCTTTGTTCTGCCGTATACAAATCGGGATACAGATCATGCAACTGGTCTCTGCCATGCTGCATCACAAACAACGACTGGCTGGCACCGTTCCAGTCGAGACCCACCACATTTTTAAACCCGATTCCATAGTGCACACCATCTGCATATTGCTGGTTCAGTTTGTTGGTTTTAAACTGCCAGATGCCCCGGCAGAATCGAGCAACGGGCAAGGATTGGGAGCCACTTTTGAAGCCGTATCGGTAAGACACGCATTGAGATAGGAGCCAACATTTACATAAATGTTTCCCTTATTGTCTACCGTAATCGATTTGGAATTGTCCCTGTTCCGGTTTACGAGCCCCGAAATGATTTTTTCAGGATGGCTGGTGTCTGTTACAAGCCCTTTTTCGTCCAGCTTGTAACGAAACACATCATCGTTGGAAGATGCGTATAAATAAGGCTCTTTTACATAAATTCCCGTTCCCGGGTAATCGCCAAAAAGAGTTTGCCGGTCAAATGTTCCATCGCCGTTCGTATCCTGCAGGCAAACGATTCCTTTGCCATCTTTCAGCCTGCCGAGCTTGATGTACAAAACGCCCTGCCGCGTAACAGCCAGGTGTCTTGCACCGTCCAGATGTTCTGCCACTACTGACGCCCTAAAACCTTGCGGTACCTGTATATTTTTCGCTGCACTGTCGGCTGATTGTGCATGAGCGCCTGGCGAAGAAAAGAAAGAAAGACAAGATGATAAAAGGTAAGGCAATCAATTGTTTCATAATGAGAATTGTGAGAGGCAAATGTAAAAGTTAGAAATGATGAATGCAGTTATAAAGTTGCAATGCAAGTCTTGAGTGAACTTACAGTAAAGACAGCAAGCCGTTTGCTCTTGAATTTACCTTTTTTTTGCCTCTGTTTTCCCGGCCGGGCATTCTCTGCTTTGGCTCTTCCAGCTTCTTTCAACTGTTGATTGAGCAACCATTCTATTTGCCCGTTCACACTTCTGAATTCGTCGCCAGCCCACTTTTCCAATGCTTTGAAAGTGGCTTCATCAATGCGTAACACAAATGATTTTTTTGCCGCCATTGGTATCGCTTTTCTTATTGATACAAGGTTCCTGTGTTGAGTACCGGTGTGGCTGCTTTTTCTCCGCACAGCACTACCATCAGGTTGCTTACCATCGCTGCTTTTTTCTCTTCGTCCAGTGTTACAATCTGCTTTTTGCTCAACTGTTCCAATGCCAGTTCTACCATGCCTACCGCGCCTTCCACTATTTTGTACCGTGCAGCCACAATGGCTGTAGCCTGTTGCCGCTGCAGCATAGCGCCTGCAATTTCTGCCGAATAAGCGAGGTGACTGATGCGCGCTTCAATGATGACAATGCCGGCTGCATGAGCCGCGCGTCCAGTTCCTGCTCGAGCATTGCGGTAACTTTTTCACCACCGTTTCTCAGTGTTATTTCTGCACTGGTATCCTCCATTTCGTCGTAGGGGCAAGTGGTGGCAAGGTGGCGCACTGCCGATTCGCTTTGCAGCTTTACATATTGCTGGTAGTCGATCACTTCAAATGCTGCCCGGTAGGTATTCTTTACCTGCCACACGATGATGGCTGCAATTTCTATCGGGTTGCCCATTTTATCATTCACCTTCAGCCGCGAACTTTCAAAATTATTGTACCGCAGAGAGATGCTTTGTTTGCTGTAAAGCGGGTTTACAAACTGCAACCCGTTTTCCTTTACCGTGCCTGCATATTTGCCAAAAAAGGTGCATACCACGGAATGGTTGGGGTTGATGATGGTAACACCTTTGAACAAAAACACGGCAGTGAATGAAGAAGAGCATCCCGATCCAGAATAAAACGCCGGGCGATTCATTTCCAGAAATGCCCTGCGTAAAAAGGTAGATGCCAAGCGCAACAAATGCAATGGCAAGAATAAGTGCCAGGAAACCTGACACAGGTTTTAATATCTTTTCCATAAATTCAGTTTGATATCATTTTCATATCAAATTTACGGCGCTTTTTTCCCTTGCACTTTCACAATCGCGTGCAAAGGAAAGGGGGAATAACGAGCGGTAAAAAACATGATACCAATGGTGAGATGAGATTGCAAAAACGGTCGCAAAAACGCTGTGATGGCAAGTGATGTTTCACAAGAAAAGGGCCTCTATCGTTTGATAAGGTTTTGGTGTACTGCCTGCAGCAGTTTTTCTCTTGACGTGCGGCTCAGGGGCAACGACTGTCCCGCTACCACGACCTTGTTTCCTTCAATGATGCTGATTTTTGACAGCGATACGATGTACGATTTGTGAATGTGCACAAATAGACTGGCGGGCAGTTGTTTCTCCGTGTTGGATATGGTCATGTAGCTCACCAGTTTCCGGCGGGTAAGATGAATGGCGATGTAGTTTTGCAGGGCTTCCACATAGAGAATATCGCTGTATAGAATCTTATACATCCGCCGTTGGCTTTGATGCAAACATAGTTTTTTTCGCCTGCCAGCGTTTCGTTGCTGTTGTCTGTCAAAAAGTCTTTCGCTTTGTGCACCGCTTTCACAAACCGCTGAAAAGAAATGGGTTTTACGAGGTAGTCTATCACGTCCAGTTCAAAGCCCTGCACGGCATATTCGGGATAGGCAGTGGTGAAAATAATGGCCGGCTGAAACGTGAGCGATTTTACAAACTCGATCCCCGATAATCCAGGCATTTCAATGTCGAGCAACAGCAGGTCAACCGTTCCGCTGTTGAGATATGCATATGCCTGCGAAGCGCTGCTGCACATTGCTGTACAACTCCAGGAAGTCTTATTGTCTGACAATGTATTGTGACAGTACTTTTTTGCGACAGCGGCTCATCATCTATTACCAGGCATTTGAGTGTAGTCATATACGCAATTTTAAATGTTACAGAATGAGCGTTAAGGCTCTTAGTGAATGTTCAGTTGGTGACTGTTGGGATACAGCAATTACAGACTGCGATTGGCGTTTTTCAGCGCAATGAGGTTGCTGTTTGTTTTGCTAGGCACATAGAGTTTGGTATTGATTACGTCAAACCACAAGCTATCATCGAGCTGGTACAGGCGTATGTCAATGCTGTTGATTTCAAAGGCTACATCGGTACAGGTGTTTAAATGCGTTTTCTACAAAAGCAATGAGCAACAGCGGCGAGATGGAAAAGCCGCCTGCACCTTCTTCCACTGCAAAGCTGATGTGGCAATGCTGCTGCCGGCGCAGCTGTTGCAGGTCTATGTAACTCTGCAGGTATACAATTTCCTTTTCAATGGCGATCACGTCTTCATTGCATTCATACAATTGGTAGCGCAGCAGTTCCGAAAATTTTTGCAATGAATCTCTTGCCGCCGCGTTGCTTTTGTCGATCTGGAAATAAATGGTGTTGATGGAGTTGAACAGGAAATGCGGGTTCATCTGTGCTTTCAGGTATTGCAGTTCGGTTTTCAGCTTTTCTACCTCCATTTTTTGAAGCAGCAAATATTGCTGGTACCAGTTTTTGCTTAGCGCCAATGCCATCGTAAACGACAGGTAAAACACGGCGATGGAAAAGTTGTAAAAGCTGTTGTAAAAAAAACTTTGCTTTTGCGGGTCACCCAGTACGTATCCATACAGCCAGGCGTCGTGCGCATTCTTAACCAAAGTAAAGAACAGCAGGCATGCAACGATGCCGGCAACAAACAAGCCGTAACGTCCCTTTTTAAAGAAAATCGGAAACAGGAAATAGATGTTGGCATAGCAGATGATGGCAAGCAGACCGTTGCGAATCATGATGTTCAGGCTATAGTGATACACACCGGCACTATGCACCAAACCGGCTGTTACGGAAGCATAGAACACCGTGGTAATACTCCAGAACAGCACATGATCCATTTTGTATTTCAGAAAGAAATGCATTCTTAAATGTAAGCACAAATCAGCAAGTGCAGATTAGATTTACACGAAGTGATGGTTTTGCATGATCAACTGCAAGAGGGCAGAAAGGGTTCGCTGCCAGGCTGCCATACGTAAGAAAGTGGGATGGATTGTGATAACAATTGTGCGGGGCACCAGCTTGTTTTTACTTTGACCTCACATCGTTCGTTCACTTTTAAAACATACAATATGAAAACGTTTTGGGGAAACAACCTGTTGGTAAAAAGCAGCTTCCTGCTGCTTGTTTTTTGTGCCGCATTCACGACGTGCGCCAGGGCAGGACTGGATTTTTATGAAATTTACCTGGGCAAACAATTGTTGATGAAACGATATGTCAACCAGCCGCTGAGCCTGTCGCAACTTCCATTGAGCAATGCGAAAAGCGGCGATCAACTGGTTATTCATTATTACCAGTGCAACATGCCGGATAAACTGGGCGTCAATCGTAGCATTGCGATCAAAGACGACAACGGCGCTATCCTGAAAGAATGGAAATTTGCGAATGCCAAAGGAACCAATACCGGTATGGCGATCCTGGTAAACGAACTGTTGCAATGGCAGAAAAAAAGCAACGGACGCGCGCTGAGTTTGTTTTACAATGCAGATGGAAGAAGGGCGGGCGAAACACTGGCTTTGCTGGCTACGGGCAAAGAAGCAGTAAGTTACCTGCCGGAGAAAGCAAAGCCTGCACAAAGCGATATTGCCCGGTTGCTGTTCCTGGCATTGAGCCTTTATCGATGAGCGTTGCGCAGATCCGCAAAGCCGCTTAGGCAGATTCCTAGTATTGCCTCTGCGGCTTTATACCAGCACCGCAGCTGGATTGCCGGGCATCGCATTGTTCAACAACTTGTCTATGTTGTCAAGCGTTACCTGTGCAATCTGCGTCAGGGCTTCTTCGGTAAAAAATGCCTGGTGCGCCGTGATCAGTACATTGGGAAAACTCATCAGCCGCTGAATGATGTCGTCATCGATGATGCTGCCCGATAAATCGCGGAAAAATAATTTTTTTGTGCCTGTTCAAACACATCTATGCGAAAGCGCCCACCTGCCCGCTTTTCAGTGCTTCAATCACATCAACAGTCGCGATCAATCCGCCACGGCTCGTGTTGATGATTATTACGCCTTTCTTTGTGGAAGCCAGGGTTTGGCGGTTGATGAGGTAGTTGTTCTCATCAGTCAGCGGGCAGTGCAGCGATACAATATCGCTTTCTTTCAATACATCTTCCTGCGACAAATAAACAACACCTTTGCTTTCGAGTGTTTTGTCGGGATACACATCAAACGCAATAACGCGGCAACCAAAACCAAGCATGATGTTGCAAAAGGCTTTCCCGATTTTACCGGTGCCTATCACACCCACCGTTTTGCCATGCAGGTTGAAGCCCAGCAAGCCATTCAGCGAAAAGTTCTGTTCGCGAACGCGGTTGTAAGCCTTGTGCGTTTTGCGGTTGAGCGTCAGCAGCATGGCAACGGCGTGTTCGGCAACGGCTTCGGGCGAATAGGCTGGCACACGGCACACGCGAATACCATGGGAGTTGGCGGCTTCCAGATCTACATTGTTGAAGCCCGCGCAGCGCAGCGCAATGAGTTTTACACCTTTGGCTGCCAGTATACCAATCACTTCTGCCGTTAATTTGTCGTTGACAAAAACGCACACTGCATCGGCATTCGTTACGGCATTCACAATGTGTGGACCAAGATGTGTTTCATAGTACTCTATGTTGAAACCATACGGTTCATTGTAGCGGTTAAAGAATAGTTTGTCGTAAGGTTTGGCAGAAAGGAATTCGGTGAGCAGAGATCGGTTTGTTTGATGGATGAGAAGTGGCTGCCGGTGAGCAATGATTGCCCGCAAAGCGCAGGAAACTACGAAATTCTGCTGTTAATCGTTTTGTTATAAAGCGGCAATGCCGGCAGGCAAAGGCGATTGCTGCTATCTTTGCTTCAAGGGATTATATTCTGGAAAAGCATTTTATCATACGGCAAATAGTTGCAGGCTTTCTGTGTTGCGTGTTTTTACTGGCCATCATGCCAAAAAAAATACTGCACGATTGTTTTGCGGGGCACAGGGATGCGCCAGGGGTTGTAAAAAGCGGCAACTTGCAAGTTAGCACAGCCGGTTTACAATTGTCACTATGATCATGAGGTGGTATCGTCGCCGTTTGTAACCATGACGCACGATTTCTCACTTCTTCCACAGGTATTTCATGTAGTCAGCTACACAGGTTCCCTGCATTCCTATCACTCTGCTGCTACCGGTTTTTTGCAGTTGCGCGGACCTCCTCAGCGTCAGCTCTCTGTATAGCTTTTTCCATTACACTTTTCATTTTTCCCGAAATACAAACTATGTTTTCATCTTTATGGAAAAGCACGATGCTGCTGTTGGTATTGTGCGTGTTCCGGTCTCCCCTTTTTTCGCAAACCTGTAGCAATATCCTGTCGGGGCATGTAGAAGACATGGATACAAAAGAGCTTCTGAGCGGAGCCAACGTATTGATAGAAGAACTGAACAAAACAGTAATTACCGACAACAAAGGTGACTTTGTATTTACAGGCTTGTGCTCTGAGTCCTATACGCTGCAGATCAGCCATGTGAGTTGCGATACAGTGGTCAAAAAGTTTATTGTTACGAGGGATATGCATATCGACATCAACATGCCTCACTTTAGAAATACCATTCTCAAAGATGTGATTGTGACCACCCAAAAAGCAGTTTCCACTTCGGGATATCTGCAGCAATTGAAAGGACGCGATCTAGATGAATCCAAAGGCGTTTCCTTGTCAGAAGCCTTGAGTAAAATAAACGGCATTACGCTTTTGCAAACGGGCGCTACCATTTCAAAACCGGTACTTCATGGCTTGCACAGCAACCGCATATTGACCATCAACAATGGTGTGCGGCAGGAAGGGCAGCAGTGGGGAAATGAACATGCGCCGGAAATAGATCCTTTCATCGCTGATAATCTTGTGGTGATAAAAGGTGTGGACGAATTGCGATATGGCTCTGATGCCGTAGGCGGCGTAATACTGGTGAACCCAAAGCCATTACGTTTTAAAACCGGACGTTATGCCGAATTGAATACCGGCTATTATACAAACAACCGGGAATATGTAGCTTCAGGCATGTATGAACAGACGTTTAAAAAACTGCCGTACTTCAGTTATCGTTTGCAGGGCACGGTGAAGAAGGGAGCTAATGTTGCCACGCCCGATTACCGGCTCAATAATACCGGGCTTGCCGAACAGAACTTTTCTGTAACCACAGGCTGGAAAAAAGAAGGTTATCATCTGGAAGCTTTTTACAGCCAGTTTGCCACCACGTTGGGCATCTTTACGGGTTCGCACGTTACTACGCGCAGCGACCTTGAAGCAAGGATAGAAAGCTGCTAAACCCGATGACGTGTTTTTGGGCGAAAATACCTATCGCATCGATCGTCCGTACCAAAGCGTTTTGCACCGGTTGCTAAAGCTGAGGTCTGATTTTCGGGCAGGCGAGCATCATTTTACTTTCCAGTTTGCGCGGCAGTTCGATCACCGGCAGGAGTATGATATTGTGCGCAACCAGGCTTTGGGATCACAGCTCAATCTGCGCATTCTTACCTACACCGAAGACGCAAGCTGGGAACATCCCAAATTGGGTAATCTGCAGGGCAGTGTAGGACTGTCTGCCATGCAGCAGGACAACTGGTACAGCGGTCGTTATTTTATACCCAACTATACAGCGTATACCTATGGCGCATACTGGCTGGAAAAATGGATAAAAAACAAATGGGAGCTGCAGGGCGGATTTCGCTACGATAATAAAACAGTAAACACCATCCGGGTAAAATCAGACAATTCGCAGGTGCTACACGCGTTTGACTTTGCTACAGTAGCGTCGTCCTTAAATGCCGATTACAAAATAAACAAGCAACAAAAGCTGAATGCAGGCATCAGCCTGTCGAGCCGCGCGCCTTACGTAAACGAACTGCTCAGTGATGGCATTCACCAGGGCGATGGCGTATATTATCTTGGCGACATTAACCTGAAAACGGAAAGAGCGGTCAACTTTTTGGCGAACTATAGTTTTGACAATACCGCCAATACTTTCTCCGCGCAATGTGTCGGCTTATTACAATCTCATCCACAATTTTATTTACCAGCAACCGGAGCCGGATATGCCGGTGCAAACCATTTCTGGCGCATATCCTTTGTATGCTTTCCGGCAAACAAATGCTGCCTTAAAAGGGCTGGATGTATCGGTAAAAATGAACCTTGCCAAGCAGTTGCAACTCACTTCTAAAATAGCATTTCTGCGGGCAAGAAACCGGCTGGCATAACGATTGGTTAATACTGATGCCATCTGACCGGTTGAGTAATGAACTGACCTATAGCTTCAGGGATAAAGGCAGCTGGAACCAGATCTTATATTTCTTTGGAAGCAGCTTCCGCATTTACGCAAACAAGAGTGCCCGACGATAAGGCGGGAAGGCAGGATTATGCACCACCTCCGCCGGGATACACGTTGCTGCACATCAACGCCGCCACAACCGTTAAGATCGGGCAATTGCCGGTAACAATAGGACATTAGCGGCAGAAATATGCTGAACAAACGCTATCGTGAATACCTGAACACGTTCCGGTATTTTACCGATGAAATGGGCAGAAATATCAACATCCGCCTTAAAATTCCTTTGGAAAAACTGATCTGAACAACTTATACAACAGACTTACGAGAGATGAAGCAGATTATTAGCTTATTGTTCGGCGCGCTCACCAGTACTTTCCTGTTTTCTTCCTGTTTTAAAGACCATACACAGGTAACGGAAGAAAATGACAACGAAGTGATTACAACCATTGAAGTGCACATTAACGAGAAGGGAAGCAGCACTGAAAGCGTGTTTGTAACAGACTATCCCGGATGGATACCGTGCCGGGCACGGCGCCCATTCAGGATACCATCGTGCTGGAGGCAAACAAAGTGTATGAGTGCACAGATTGTTTTGCTTGACAAAACCAAAACGCCGGTAGATACATCTTCGCTTTCTGTAGAAGAAGAAAATGTGGATCACCGGTTTTATTTCGAGCCTTCTGCCGGTTCAAACATCACAGTGAGCAACCTCGATACAGACGATAATGGCGTATCGCTGGGACTACACAGCACCTGGACATCTGCCGGCATTGCCAACGGTAATATGACTATCACATTGCGCCATTATCCCAATGGCGGAAAAATAGAAACCGATGCCGTCAGCAGCACAAAATCCTCTACCGACCTGGCAGTAGATTTTGTTACCCACGTTGAATGACACCCGGCTTCTGCTCAACGAACCTGCGGACACAATGATCCATCCTTTGCCAATGCAAAAAACTTTGTTGCCTGTAGCCAGAAACCTTTATTTTTATCACATATTAAATTTTTAAAATGGCAGGCGTGAAGTAAGGGGTGATTGCAGGCATATTTTTTTAAAAACAAGTTATCCAATATACAATATCGCTTTCAGAACTTACGATCATGTACGCCTCATCAATACCAATACGTACGTCCGGAAACCGGCAGCTAATTTTTTATCCATGAAAAGAAGTTATTTGTTTTTGCTTGCAGTTGTTTTTCTTTCCTCACAGCTGAAGGCGCAGATAAACAGATTCGTAAAGCAGGTGGCGGATACATGATTCGTTGCTATACCACCGAAACCATTAACGACCTGCGGAAAAGCCACCCGGGTGCGGAAACAGACGCCCAGTTTGAAGCCTGGCTGCAACGCAAAACAGACGAACGCAAAAGCCAGCGACTGGATGTAAAAAGCTACATCGTGCCGGTTATTTTTCACATGATTTACGATGGCGAAGCAAAGGGTGTTGGCAGCAATGTATCGCAGGCACTTATTCAACAGCAGATTTTACAACTCAATAAAGATTATTCCAATCAGTCCAACAGTCCCTATCCTGTGGCAGCCAGCACCGGAATACAGTTTGCGCTGGCGCAAAAAGATATGCAGGGCAATGTACTGGCAGAGCCGGGAATTGAGCGCATCGACAGAAGCAGCAAGGGCTGGAATGCGCCGGGCGCAAAAGGCTGGTCGCGCGATTATGTAGTAAGCACCATCAAGCCGCAATCTATCTGGAACCCCGAAAAATATCTCAACATCTGGCTGGTGCCCATGATGAACAATGGCGGATCAGGCACCTTGCTGGGCTTTTCTACCTTCCCGGTAAGCTCTACGCTTGACGGGTTGGGCGCAAACCCCGCCGAAGACGATAAAACAGCCGGTGTAGTGGTTGATCATTCTACAGTTGGCAGTTTGTACAAGCCTTTCAGCTGCGACCAGGCATGGGGCAGGGGGCGCACATTATCGCACGAACTCGGACATTTTTTTGGATTGCGTCACCTCTGGGGCGACAGCAAATGCGGCACCGATTACGTAGACGATACGCCTGTGCATGAAGATGCCAACTATGGCAAGCCCGTGCATCCCAAACCCAATAGCTGCGGCACCACCGACGAAATGTTTGAAAACTTTATGGACTACAGCGACGATGAAGTGCTTAATACATTTACCGCCGGGCAGGTAGAGCGTATGCAAACCGTAATGCTGTTCAGCCCACGCCGTGCAGAATTGCCAGTCATCTACAGCAGGCTTTGTAGCTGTAACCGGCAGCAACAAAGTAGCCTTTGCCAGCTGCACCGGCGAGCTGATTACGACCGAAACAGGCACGGCAGGTATTTATCCCCGTTATAAAACCATTTCTCTTACTCTGAATGCCGAATACCAGGCAAGCGGCACCGGCTACAGTAACCGTAAAAATAGCAGGAACTGCTATCAACAATGTGCATTACCAGCTGCTGACGCCTACACTCACCTTTGCAAAAGGAGATGCCTTTCAGCCCATCAGCATTCGTCTTATAGATAATGCCGCGATCGATGGCGACCGCACCCTCATTGTAAGCTATACCATTAGCGGTACGGGCGTAGTGCCGATGCTTCTTCGCAAACGGTAACCATTACAGAAAGTGATGATGATGATATTATCTTTGCCGGTAAAAGTGTAATCAATATCGTAGATCAAAAATTTGAAACCGTACCCGCGGGCTCACTTGTGCCACAGGGCTGGAGTTCGTTTATTTCTTGCGGTTATCCAAATGTATTTGTGGTGAGTGCCAATGGGAATGCAGGTGGCAGTGGTAAAGCGGCTCATATTACCAACAATACCACTACAAAGCCCAATGTATATACCAAAGGAAAGCAGGGCGCCGCCGAATTATTGTCACCCGAAGTAAACCCGCTGCAATACCAGTCTGTCGATTCGTTACGGTTTAAATACAGCGTTCGTGGCAGTGCAGACGATCATGGTTACGTGTTATATGATATTGGTGATGGCAACCTGTATTTCTGGGGAGCGCAGGGTTTCACGGGTTGCGGTCCTTATTATGGCACTTCCTCCACGCGCACACAATCGCTAAGCCTGCCAGTGCCGGCTGGTATTAAAAATAAAAAATTCAATATTGCTTTTTACTGGGAAACCGATACGGCTAAAAATGGCAACGATCCCGGTTTAAATATTGATGACGTTTCGCTGACGGCACAGCCATACAAGATTGAAACCGGTGTGTCTACCAGTTTTGGTTTTGATGTGCAGCCCGGCAGTGTAAACAAATTCAGAAGCAGTAATAACAACATTGTGGCAGATGTAAAAGCTGCGTCTGCAAAAATAGCAGGCATGTCGGCAGGCGTTACAGAAGGGGGCAACGACAAAGCTCTCCGTAACATTGAACAACGAAGCGGTAAGCCGCACAAGAAAAGTGATCACTTTAAAATCTGCAGCCACAGATTCTTCAATGAGCTATACTGCTACATTTTATTTCACCACCGAAGAAATGTCGGCATGGGGTGCAAAGGCTGGCAACCTGCGTATTCTGAAAGTAAAGAACGGGTTGAGTTTATCCGGCAATCTCACCTCCGCAGATGCCGTGATGCATTGTGCCAACATCGGTAGACAACCGTTTGTCGACAGAAGGATTTATTAGTTATACAGCTACCGTTACGGGCTTTGGTCAGTTTACTCTGATTGATTCTACCAATGTGCTTCCGGTGTTTACGTGGGTATCATTTACCGGCACCCTCAACAGCAATACCATATCGCTGAACTGGACAACCCAGAATGAAACCGGAAACGAACCTTTCGATGTGCAGCGCAGCACCGACAGTACCAACTTTACATCTATCGGAACGGTAAATGCCAAAAACGGAACAAGCAACACGTATACATTCGATGACAATAATATTGTAAAAGGAACAAAATATTATTACCGCATCAAACAAACTGACAACAGTGGCAATATTTCATACAACAATATCATCAGTGTGAATTATCCGGGCGATACAGCGGCAGCCTCAATGGGTGAAAATGTATCCCAATCCTGTGCAGGACAAGCTGATGCTGGATTTCAGCAGTACGGCTGCGCAAAAAGTTACTGCTTGTTCTTACTGATATGAGCGGCAGGGTTATTTATACAGCCCAAACAACAGTGCAGGGACATAAAGAAATAGTAACGGCTGCCCTCAGCAAAGCGCGTATATATCTCTTAAAAGTAGAAACCACCGATCGCACTGAATCATTCAAGATTGTAAAAGAATAATGTATGTAACTATCCATACCAAAAACCGTCTCAATATTCCGGGACGGTTTTTTGTTTATAAATCTGCAAATTCATTTGACATGCGCCTGCAAGATGCTTTATGCTTTGTCTGTTGCATAATGCCTTTTATTGCTATGGCTCAGCAGGCTGAGAATGGACGTTGTTTCTCAACAAAGAGAAAATGCTGACTGCCTCTGTTGAAAACGAAGCCAGTGCCACTGATCTGTAAAGAAAGCAAAGGGAAACTGAAGCTGCAGTTTGCCCAAAAGGATACCAGTGTTCACCGCACGGTTCTGCTGATGAATGAACAGAGGAATACCCTGTCCTGCAGAAAGAGAACGGGACCGCCTGTACATCAGCCTCTTTCGATATAGCGAATTGCTGTCGCAACCGGTGGAAATCGATTTTACCATTTACATTGTAGATATTCCTGCCGACCCTGCCGTTGCCGCTACAGTGCGGATAGCACCTGTCCCTATTTGCCATGTCCAGTGGAAATAAAAAGGTATTTTTGAACGGGTTATCATACCGCCAGTCAAGCCATTCACAAGATTGTAGTATAACTTTAACAACTCAGCAGGAGTGAGAAACATTTGTAGATAATGGTGGCAGGAGATCATCTCAGCTCCAGGGGAGCAATTTATTTGTAAATAAAATTGCAGGAAATCATTTCAACTCCATAAGAGTGAAACATTCGTAGAAATCCATTTGCAACAAATCTTCCCGGCTCCAGCGGAACGAAATATTTGTAGCTTTTCAATGGTAATGTCTTTACACCACCAGCAGATTGCGGCAAACAAGAAGCTGAAGATGGTTTTGGTTTTATTGTTTAGCAATACCGTCATGGATTTATCAAACTCCTGAACCGCTTTAATCTCTACTCCCGAACCAATCGCCAAACCAATGTCGTTCAGAAATTTGAGAAAACTGGTTTCCTGGTTCATCACACCCGAAATTTTGTATTTTTTTTGCCCGTAGTTGCATCGGACAGCGGCAGAATTTGTAGACCGGCAGTTTGCCGCTTGCATCGGGTATCGGCTCGCCATGCGGGTCAAATTTCGGGAAGCCCAGCATTTCATCCACACGGGTAAAAAAGCGTTCGCTTTGTATGTGTTCGATTTGTTCGGCAATGTCGTGCACTTCTTCCCATCCAAGATTCATAATCTGGGACAGAAACAACTCTGTAAGCCGGTGCTTGCGCAAAATGAGGAGTGCCTGTTTCATGCCTTTGTCCGTTAGTTCTATGGCTTTGTATTTCTCATAGCGAACCAGTTTTTTATCAGCCAGTTTGCCAATCATGCTGGTGACTGTTGGCATTTTAATGTCAAGCCGGCCTGCTATCTCCTTAACTGTTATTTCTTCATTTTCCAGCGAAAGACTATACAGGCTCTTCAGGTAGTTTTCTTCCGTAAGGGTATTCATCCACTAAAAATAGAGCATTCATATTTTAAATTGCAAGTAGTAAACAAAGATAAATGTTAGCTTCGTCTAACTTTGTAATTATATTATACAAACTTATGTGGCGATTTTTATTCTCATTATCTTCTTACTTATACTTTCCTTTTCGCATGGTCGCATGCCAGTCAGCGGGCAGGTGTTGAAGCCAATAAACCCCTGGCTTATTGCAGTGTATTTATCGATAGCGGCAATACTTTATCGCCGATAGTGCCGGAAGGTTTGCCATTTCAGCAGTTGAGCGCGGGCAAGCATCACTTATTGTGTCTTATACCGGCATGAAAATCATATGAAACACTGTATTGCTTGCAATGGGCGAGCAACTGAAGCTCTTGGTCCGGATGCAGGATGCTGCCTCGTTGCTGGATGATGTGGTAGTAACCGGTGTAGCGGGCAGAAGCAACATCAGGAACACGCCGGTAGCGGTAGCTGCGGTATCGGAAAGAGAAATGCAATACAACGCCAATACAAACATCATTGATGCATTGGTAAAAACAATTCCGGGTGTAACCGCCGTTACCACGGGTCCTAATATTTCAAAACCATTTATCCGCGGGCTGGGATACAACCGCGTACTTACGTTGTACGATGGCGTGCGTCAGGAAGGGCAGCAATGGGGCGACGAGCATGGTGCTGAAGTGGATCCAATATGGCATTGTGCGCGCCGAAGTGGTAAAAGGTCCTGCCAGCTTGTCGTATGGCTCCGATGCCGTTAGCCGGCGTGGTAAACCTGATACCTGATTATCCAAACGGAGAAGATGGAAAACTGAACGGAGAAGCCTTGCTTGAATACCAGACCAATAACGGAATGATGGGTGGCAGCATCGGACTAAACAGGAAATCAAAAAAGCTTTATCTGGTCGGCAAGAGGCTCGGCCAAAGCAGCTACCAATTACAGGAATCCGGTAGATGGACGTGTGTATGGTACAGGCTTCAGCGAAACCAACACTTGTCTGCAATGGCAGGCATAGCCACCGCAAACGACTACAGACATACCTGCACGCCAGCCTGTACAACAACCTGCAGGAAATACCCGATGGCAGCCGCGACTCGCTGAGCCGGCATGTTTACAATGCAGATTGATGAATCGGCGAGGAAGACGACATCACAGAACCGACCTATTGTATCCGCGCAGACTGCTTACTTCTTACCAATTGTTCCGCTGCACCAGCATATTCAGCATATGCGGGTGTACAACAAATCGATCGTCGAAAATTGCCGGTCGGCGAACTGAGTAGCATTGCTGGGATTTCAGCAGAACAGGCGGCGCGAATACAATCATCCCTCGCAGCCATCGCAGGCAGGGCTTGATATTGGCATTCACACTGTGAATTATGAAGTGAAAATATAGTTTTGCGGAATGGAATGGCATTCATTTAACATCGGGAGTAAATGGAATGATCAGCACAACACGCACAAAGATGCTACTGACTTTCCCGATTCCGGCTTATTCCTTGTTCGATGCGGGCATGTTTGTGTCTGCTAAAAAAGAATGGAATAAGCTCTCGGTAAGCGGCGGCATACGCTACGATTTGCGCCATATTCAATGGAATGATTTTTACACCCAAACCAATCCCAACAATGGCTTTCAGCAACAGGTAAAGGCGCCGATACAACTGGCGCACGTTACGCTTTTCCCGCAACAAGCAGTCGTTTACAGGAGTATCGGCAAGTGCAGGATTTACTTATAAGTTATCACCGCTTTCGCCCTGAAAGTGAATACGGCAAGAGGATACCGCGCTCCCAATATCACAGAAACAGGAGCCAATGGTTTAGATCCCGGTGCGCACATATATTATATTGGCAACCAGAGTTTTAAACCCGAAACCAACTGGCAGCACGATATTGGGTTGTTGTACAATGATAAAAATATAGCTGCTACGCTGGAAGGCTTCTATAATCATATCTCCAACTTTATATTTCTGCAAAAAGTGCTGGATGAAAACGGCCTGCCGCTGCAGGTAATTGCTGGAAACAATACCTATCAATACAAGCAGGCAAGCGCGCTGTTATTCGGGCTGGAAGCAGCTGTAAGCTGGCAGCCAAAAGCACATCCGTGGCTAATGGTGAAAAACAGCGCAGCCCTGGTAACTGGGCTGAACAAAGATGAAAGTTTGATGGAAAAATATGGGATGGTGCAAAGTATTTACCCTTGATTCCACCCTTTCATTCCTTGTCTACCGTTCGCTGCCACCTGCCCGTAAGTGGCAAAACTTTCAGCCAGATGTATGTGCAGGGAGAATATGAACAATATAGCCGGCAAAACCAGTTTTATGCAGCCGATGATACCGAAACAGCTACAGCAGGTTATGGGCTTGTAAATGCCGGAATTGGTTTTTCCATTAATGATAAGAGGGAAAACAGCCTGGTGAAGGTGTATATCAATGCCAGTAATTTATTCAACAAAGCGTACCAGTCGAACCTCAACCGGCTGAAGTATTTTGAGTATTACAACCAGTCGCCAACAGGAAAATACGGCATTTACAATATGGGGCGCAATGTGAGCATCAAAGCTACCATGAGCCTGTAATGTCTGGCTGCTTCAACTTATCGTAAACAGAAAGGCACAGGATGCATTGCATTCTGTGCCTGAGTGGTGATTGCGATATTATTATTTGCCGGTTATTTCTACAATGGGCTTCCCGGTGCTGCCGCTTGGCATTTGTATCTTTAGTAAGGCAGCCAGGGTAGGCGCTATATCGTTCATGTAGGTAACGGTGTTGGTTTTGCCGGGCTGAATGCCCCATCCCATCCATACCAGCGGTATGTGAGCATCGTAGGCATAAAACACGCCGTGGCTGGTGCCGGTTTTGTAATTGCCCGACAACCAATCCGGGTTTAACACGTACTGAATATCCCCGCTTCTGGCTGCATTGTAGCCATTGGTCATCATGGTTTTCAGCGGTTCTGCCAGCGTTTTTCCGGCAAGGTTATCAAGGTCTACCGCATTGGCAACGGCTGGTATTTTCATCATTTCTACCACCGCAAATCTTTTCACGTCCAGTAAACTTTTGCCGGCATCTTCTATCACCTTGCGATTGAGATACACCTGGTAATTGTCTACTGCTAGAGATCATTTTTTCCACACCAAACTGTTGTTTCAGCATGCTGTCCAGCACGGTACGCATGTTTTTATCATCAAAATTGCCGGATGGTATTTTATGGTCCAGTAAAAAGCCAGGCACATGTTCTACGCCATGGTCTGCCGTAAGAAACACGGTGTACTGGTTGCTGCCCAGTTTTTTATCGAGGTATTGAAAAAATGCAGCAAGATCTTTATCGAGCCGCAGGTAAGTGTCTTCTGTTTCTATCGAGTTGGGACCAAACCTGTGCCCCACATAATCCGTAGAAGAAAGACTGAGGCAAAGCATGTCTGTAACATCGCCGCTGCCAAGCCCATAGCTGTCTATCGCGCTTTTTGCAAATTCGATCGTGTAGGTATTGCCAAACGGTGAAGAAGCCAGTACATCGAAGGGTGCATTTTGGCTGCCTTTCAGCATGTGGGGAAAGCTCGATGTTGTTTCGTCGGTATACCTGCCTTCATAACTTTCATCGTCGGGCGCGCTTTGGTGATAGGTGTCTATGGAATAGAGCGTAGACCACGGTTTTGCCATGTATTGGGCAGGCAGTTGTTTGTCGTTAAATGCAGTTACCCACCGCGGCAATGTATCCATATAATAGGAACTGCTGATAAATTTTCCAACCGTGCCATCGTACCAGTAAGCAGCCGTTGCCGAGTGTCCTGCAGGCAGGATAGCGCCACGGTCTTTGATCGCAATGCCTACTACTTTGCTGCGAAAGTTCGTGGCCAGGTCCAGCTCGTCGCCAATGGTGGTGGCGAGCATATTGCGCGGGCTCATTTTACCTTCTTCGGAGGCGCTGCCAACGGTAGATACAGTATCTTCTGTGCAATACACTGCTTTTGCCCGTTTGCGCTGTCGAACCAGCTATTGCCTACAATGCCGTGAATAGCAGGCACCGAGCCGGTATACACACAGGTATGCCCGCAGGCCGTTACCGTAGGCGTGTAGGGAATCATTGTGTTTTCGCAGGAAAAACCTTCGCGCAGCAACCGTTTGAAACCATCATTGCTATAGCGGTCGGCATAGCGGTAAAGAAATCCCAGCGCATCTGGTCTACTACGATACCTACTACCAGTTTGGGGTGCTTTGTTTGGCTGGTGACACGCTGTTGTGCAAGCAAAGGAGCGGCAATGCCGCAGCACCACTGAAAGAGAACGCATCACAAGCCAAAGCCGGACCGTAAAAGATTTGTTTGATAAACGAACCATGTAAAATGTTTTATAGGAAAGCTGCGCCATAATGCGGGCGCGGTGCAAAAGTATAGCGTAAGCTGTATCGGGAATGAGAGTTTACAAAGAATTAAAACAGCGATGCGTATGCTGATAGAGAAATGGATTCCAGTATTCGCCCTTTATGCATTAGAAAAGGGAAACGTTTCTACGCTGTCAACCGATGGTTTTTTGCACCAGTTCAATTGCTTCTGTTGCTTCGCGCACATCGTGCACACGAAGAATGGACGCACCGTTCATGAGCGCAATTGTGTTTAATACCGTTGTGCCGTTCAGTGCTTCCTTTGGCGTGATGCCGAGTGTTTTATAAATGGTTCCTTTGCGCGAAAGCCCGGCGAGTATTGGTTTTTCGAGCATAGATAATAACGTTCATATTACGTAGCAACTCAAAATTATGGTTGATGGTTTTGGCAAAGCCAAACCCCGGATCGATGATGATATCGTGAATGCCGGCTGTCATGGCAGAGCGCTATTTTCTGAATACAATAATCCAGCACTTCTTTGGTTACATCTGCATACTGCGCATGTTGCTGCATGGTTTGCGGTGTGCCTTTCATGTGCATTAAAATATAAGGAACGGAAAGTGAGCCTGCGGTAGGCAGCATGTCGTCATCCATCATTCCACCGCTGATATCGTTGATGAGGGAAGCGCCGGCAGCAACACCTTGCCTGGCTACGGAAGCATAAAAAGTATCGATAGAAATAAATGCTTCCGGAAAAGCTTTGTGTACCGCTTCTATTACCGGCAAAACCCGATCTGCTTCTTCCTGGCGGCTGATGAGGCTGCTGCCCGGCGCTGTGCTTTGCCCGCCGATATCGAGAAAAAGAGCACCTGCTGCGAGCATCATTTCTGCCTGTTGCACTGCTGCGTCTGTGGCGGCAGCGCGGCTGTCGCTGTAAAACGAATCGGGAGTCGCATTGATAATTCCCATCACAACCGGCTTGTCGATAACCAGCAATTTGCCTTTGCAGTTGAGTGTAAACATCGGTTTGGCTTTACTGCGTAATGATACAGATTAAAAGCATGTCATTTTCCTGATGGCAAACATTGCGCAGCAAAAAAAAGGTGAAGTCGCATCAACATGCAACCTCACCGTAAAGACACATCCCATAAATAAAACTACTTTATCACTATCCGTTTCGTTTCTTTTTGATTATTCAGTACAAACACAAGTGTATAAGTGCCCGGTGGCAATTCGCGCAGGTGCAGATGACCATTGTTGATGCCGGCAATTGCCATCATCGTGGTTTGCATCATTTGTTTCCCGTTTATATCCACCAGCTGAACCGTCATTTTCCCGGGTTTGTCGGCTGCAAATTGCAGCATCAGGTGTCCGCCCCGGTTGATGGGATTCGGGCTCAGGCTGGTGACGAGATGTTGACTCCCGTTTCATTTTTATACAATACGATGGGCGACATTTGCGCAGCGCCTTTTTATCTTTTATCTGCAGGGAATAGTAAACATACCGGTTACCGGTGCGGTTTGATCGTGATAGCTATATGTTTTTTGCAGAGCGTTGCCGGCAGCCGTTACATTTCCTGTTTGGTAAATGTTTTGCCATCGGTGCTTTTTTGCATGGAGAATAATCGGTATTTTGCTGCGCGGCTACTGTCCATGTAACAGCGCCTGTTGTCTTTGTAGGCTTGCTGTAAACGAAGTGAGCACAACCGGCAATACTGCAGATACTTCGATGACGCCCGCCATGTCGGGCGATGTGGAACACACCAATAATTGTAAGTTCCCGCTACTGCCAGCACATAAATAAATGATGTGATGTTTAATTCATGCTGTCATTCCAGCTATCGGCGCCTCACGGGCACACCGGTGGATGTCGTGGTATGGATCCGCTAACCCAGTCCCACGGATGGTATCGCCAACAAGCGCATGACGGTAGATGGGCGAAAACTGGAAATTGGCGACTTCTACGGTATGCATGGTAGCGAGAGCGACAAACGAGTTTCCCAGCAACGAAGACGATTGCAGGAGTACATGTTGTTTCATAAGATCGGTGTTTTATAAAAGAACGATAATCGTTAGACCGAGGGGATGCTTGAGGCGCGTCTATTTTTTAGAGAAAAAGGGAAGTTTGTGGCTTTCTTCCCTAAAGATAAGTTTTACCTTTCAGGCAACCTTTGTTCAAAAGCATCGTATTCATGTTATCAAAAGCATCCCAATCGTTTGAGCGACATCAGAGATATCATCATGGCTGTATCGGCATGATCACCATGCCAGAAGAACTGTATGAGCGTACTATGGCTATGCTTTGAAAACTGTGTTCCGGTATATTTTTATCTATGAAAAAGCGGTGGATGTGGTGAATGATGGATTTGTGAAATTGCTGCGGCATTTTGAACAGTTTAAAGCAGCAGATACGAGCAATACAGAACGCATGCTGATGGGCTGGATACGCCGCATCATGATCAACAACGCGATCGACGAACTCCGCAAAAACAACATGATACCAGAAACAGGCTATACGCCGGAATCGGTATGGCAGCAGCCGACGATACCAGAATGCCGACCAGTTGTTGCTCTATAAAGATTTGATCGACAAATCAGGAAAGTTGCCGCCGGTATACAGAGCCGTGTTTAACATGTACGTGATTGATGGGCTTAGCCACAGCGAAATTGCCAATATACTGGGCATTGCGGTGGGCACTTCCAAATCGAACTTATGGAAAGCGAGGAACTTGTTACAAACCTACATTAAACAGGAGTGAAAAGCGAAATATGCAAAACGTGAGCAACGATATGGACAACTTGTACGGAAAGCGGCGGAGCACTATCCTTTGCGAACAGATGGGCAGGACTGGGACAAAGTACTAGCTGGTTTGCAAAGCACGCAGGTGCCACCCCCCGTAGCCACCGGCAGCATCCATCGCACGTCGGGCAGGAAAGCCTTGTGGCTGCTGTTGCTGTTGTTGCCATTGGCATTGATGTATCCATCCCTGCACCGGCAGCCAACAGGAAAACCGGTAGCCAAAGAAAGCAAACAAAATACTCCCTCCCAACCGCTTACCCGCACTGATCAGCCATCAACAGGCGTATTACCGCCTTCAGCAGCAAAGTTCAAAAAGCGGATGCAGCTAAGCCGGCAGTAGCAGGCAAAGCAGGTAAGCGCAACCCGGAAAACAACAATGGGCAGGTGAATCATTTGCAGCCGGCAAAACCGTCATTGGCAGCGACTTACCGGCAACACGCAGCGATGATCAATGCACCACAAATCAGCAGTGGTGATCGGCAACTTTCCAGCAAACAGCCATCGCGTATCAAGAACGACAATAGCGCCGTAACGACAGCAACAGCAGAAACCGGCAATAACGACAACAATCTTTTGCTGAACCAGCAACCAGCAGCTGAACAACCACGTATTGATCAAGAGCACATCGTGGCTGGCAATACAATCGCCGGCACACAGGCAGAAGCCGCCGGCAATGATCCGGCTGACCATCATTCGGCAGACACTACGCAAACAAAAGCAGCTGCAGCGGATAGCCGGCAACTGCAGGTGAAACCCCGGCGCGTGGTGCGCGAAAAAGGAGTATACGCTGGCTTGCTGGCGGCATGGGACTTCAGCACGGTGAAATGGCAAAGAATCAACAAAACGGGATACAGCTTTACCCTCCTTGCAGGCTACCGGTTCACCAATCGACTGTCTGTGGAATCGGGGATTGCCTGGAACAACAAACAGTATTATACCACCGGGGACTATTTTGACAAAAGCAGAACCGGCATTTCGCCCGAATCAAAAATCATTTATGCCAATGGCGGCTGCACCATGTTTGAAATTCCCATCAATGCCCGGTACGATGTGGTGAGCCGGCCTAAAAGCAACCTGTTCCTGACGGCTGGAGTATCTTCTTACATCATGAAAGACGAATCTTATTCTTATTATGCCGAGCACAACGGCTGGTATTACGATGCCGACAAATCGTACCGGAATTCGGGTGCCAACTGGCTGAAAGTAGCCAACCTGAGCATTGGTTTCCAGCATTCCCTCAGCCGGCACATGGATCTGCGGATAGAACCGTATGCAAAGCTGCCGCTCAATGGTTTGGGGATTGCAAAATTGCCCATCCTGAGTACCGGTATCTCGGCAGGCATCACGCGAAAATTGTAAGTTCTTATTGTTCATTTACAAAGCATCGGTTATGCGAAAAAAAATATTTTTTTTCACCGGCATTGTATTGCTGTGCGCTGCCGGCTGGGCGTTGTATCTCTATTACAAACCCCACGGTAGTGTAGGGAACCTGAAGCCCGATGTGGAAATTGCTGCCGGGGATTTGTACAATCAGTTTCTGCAAAACGAAGCAGCGGCAACCGAGAGGTATCTCAACAAAATTGTACTGGTTAACGGCAGGGTAAATACTGTCGTCTCAACCGACACTACGGTAAACATCCTGCTTCAGCAACCGGGCGATATGGGCGGTGTGAGTTGCAGCCTCTTTCCTTCAAAGGACAAGGGTGCGAACCTGGAAGCAGGAGTAGAAGTCAGCATCAAAGGCAGGTGTACCGGTTATTTGATGGACGTGGTGCTGGCAGATTGTGTGCTGGAATCCAAATGATACAACCATTATTGAAACGCGATGTTATGAAACAATCAATCTCCTTTTGCACCTTGTTGATGCTGTTGTGGCTGGCAGTGAGTTGTTCCAAAACCAGTGAAGACCAGCTGGCAACTGAAACGCCTGCCACCTGCGATACCCTCAACAGTAAGTATGCTGCCGATGTAGTGCCCATTTTGCAGGGCAATTGTTATGGTTGCCACGGCAATGGCGCATCGGCCGGCGGCGTTACACTGGATACGTATCAAAATGTAAAGCTGCGGGCAGACAACGGGATATTGCTCGGCGTCATCACCCACTCGCCGGGATATTCTCCCATGCCGCAGGATGCTCCCAAGCTTTCGGACTGTGACATCAATACCATCCGGTCGTGGATCAACAACGGCGCACAGAACAATTAACCTAAAATATTTGCGATGAAAACATTCATGTTCTTTCTTTTGTTCTTGGTCATCAGTGCTGCTGCCAATAGCCAGGTGTATATGACGCGCAACGGCACCATCCGCTTTTTTTCCCAAACACCCATGGAAAACATTGTGGCGGAAAACAACCAGGTATATGGGGTGATAGATGCGGGCAAACAAAACATTGCGTTTACGCTGCTGATGAAAAGTTTCCGTTTTAAAAAGGAACTGATGCAACAGCATTTTAATGAAAATTACGTGGAGAGCGACCTGTACCCGAAAGCCTCCTTTACCGGTACCTACTCCGGCGAGGTGAACCTGTCGAAAGACGGGGTGTATCCCATCACTGTGAAGGGCAACCTTACCATTCACAACGCTACGCAAACCATTGAACAGCCGGCTACCATCGAAGTAAAAAACAAGAGCCTGCTTGGCAATATGCAGTTCAAGGTAAAGCCGGAAGATTTCAACATTGCCATTCCATCGCTTGTAAGAGACAAGATCGCGAAAGAAATTACGATTGATGTTGTTGCCAACTGTTCTTCTCTCAAATAAAAAGGTATGATCAACAAACTGTCTTATTGCCTGTTCATCGCCTGTTTTTGTATTGTCAATCGTGTCCGGGCACAGGATTCCACGCTGTTGCAGATGCTCAGCGATTCGATGTCGGCAACAGAAGCCCCGTTCCCGGCATCGGGCACCTTCAAAGGCATTCATGTCATCAACATGCATACGGTGGAAGCCCCGGCAAAAGGAGCCCTCAACTTCATCATCATGCACCGCTTTGGCAAGCTCAATGACGGGGCTTATAACTTCTTTGGTCTCGACAATGCCACCATCCGGCTGGGACTTGATTATGGCATCAGCGAACGGCTGTCGGCGGGCATTGGCAGAAGTTCTTTTTTAAAAACCTTTGATGCGTATGCCAAGTACAAACTGCTCCGGCAATCGGGCGATAACAACGGAATGCCGCTAACTGCCAGCCTGCTTGGTATGCTGGCTACCTATACGCAGAAGTTCAGCGACAAAGACTATCTCACGGCGCGGTACCGCACGGCTTATGTTACCCAGCTGTTGCTTGCCCGCAAATTCAGCAGTGCTGTTTCACTGCAACTTGCACCGGCATGGCTGCATTACAACCTTGTGCCTGCAAGCGGCGACCGCAACGATGTGTTTGCCGCCGGCATTGGCGGACGGGTAAAAATTACCAAGCGAATGAGCGTTAATGCAGAATACAACTATGTTCCCGGAAACCCGCTGCCCTCTATGGACCGGCACAATTCGATGTCTGTAGGGCTTGACATAGAAACCGGCGGGCATGTGTTTCAATTGGTGTTTACCAATTCGCAGGCGATGACAGAACCGCAATACATAGGGCAAACTACCGGGCAGTGGAGCGACGGCGATATTTATTTTGGATTCAATGTGTCGCGGATCTTCAACCTGTCGAAAAAAGCAAAGCAAACGGCAGTGTATTGAGCGAACAGGAAGATAAGAAAGGATGCACGGATCGTTCTTTCAAAACAAAGCAGCTTTCGGTTGAAAGCTGCTTTTTATTTGGGTTACCTGCTTTGTTGTACATCAGCGTGTGACGAGTCCTTCGGTATTGCTGGATAAAATAACGGTGTTGGCTTCCATTTGTGGCTGAAAACTCATTGAATAAGCATTGCCGCTGGTAATAAAGCTAACGAGGTCCTGGTTCAGCCGGTCTTTTTCTGTAAAGTGCAACCCATGAGGCGCACCTTCATAAATGATGAACTGGTTGTTGTTGATCAGTTCGGCGGCTTGTTGCCCGCTTGTTTCTATGGGAACGGTTTTGTCACTTTCGCCATGGATAATCAAGGTTGGCACGTTAATGTTGCGCGCATCTTCCCGGAAGTCGGTAAAGCCGAACGATTGCATACATTCCAACGTGGCTTTGCCCGACGCTTTGGATGCCAGCATGACGTTGTAATCAAGGTAAGCATTGCTTACCGGGCGACTCAGGAAGCCAACGCCATAGAACGTTTTAAAAAACGATTCCAGGAAACCGATCCTGTCTTCTTTTGCACTGCTTGCCAGCTCCTGCAGTGTATCCTGCGGTACGCCTTTGGGATTGTCGTCGGTTTTTGGCACATACGGAACCACGGATGAAATCAACACAACTTTCGATACATTGGCACCACCATAACGGGTAAAATACCGGGCCACTTCGCCGCCACCCATCGAAAAGCCAACAAGCGTTACATCGCTCAGGTTCAGCCCGTCGATTACGGCTTTCAGGTCATCGGTCAGCGTATCATAATCGTACCCGCTCCAGGGTTTGTCAGATTCACCAAAGCCGCGCCGGTCGTAAGCGATCACACGCAGCCCTGCGTCCACCAATGGTTGCAGCTGGTATTCAAACATTTCTTTGCTTACCGGCCAGCCGTGGAGCATCACCACCGGTTTTCCTTGTCCGTAATCAACATAAGAGAGTTGTATGTCTTCACCACTTGTCTTGTCTGTTGCTGTAATAAATTTCATTTGTTGTGAGGTTTGTAATTCATAGGATATCTCTCTGGTTGGAAAAAAATCATGCCACAGCAAACCGGGAAAAATCGGCCCGGTGATGACTGCTGATGTCCACTTGTAGCCGTAGCGCCACCATCCGTTGCTGCCGCTGGCAAAACGGGAAAATCGGGTGACAGAGATGGTTTTGCCATTGAACGGGTTGTAAATAAAGCAGTTGAATTTACCGGCAATACCTACATTTGCCGCCAAAATTAAAAGCTATGCAGAACAGAACGTTTACCATGATTAAGCCGGATGCCACATCAAAAGGCTACACCGGGCAGATTATCGACATGATTATCAACGCCGGATTTAACATAAAGGCAATGAAATGGGTAAAACTGACTGAAGAGAAAGCGGGTGAATTTTACGCGGTTCACAAAGAGCGCCCGTTTTATGGGGAACTCGTACAGTTTATGAGCAGTGGCAATATTGTAGCTGCCATCCTGGAAAAAGAAAATGCCGTTGCCGAGTTTAGAAAACTGATTGGCGCCACCGATCCTTCCAAAGCCGATGAAGGCACCATCCGCAAGCAGTATGCTGCTTCCATTGGTGAAAACGCAGTTCATGGCAGCGACAGTGATGAGAATGCAGCTATTGAAGGCAGCTTTTTCTTTTCTGCCTTCGAGATTTTTTAACTGATTTGAAGCCCACCAATGTGGAAAAAATAAAATAGAATTTTGTGCCCAAATGTGGTTTTATTGGCACGATTATCGCATTTTTGTTTACGTTTTTTAAGGGTTTAGGGTTGAAAAAAGGGGCACCTGTTCTCGGGAGCCCCTCTTTTTTTGCCTTGCATTCCGGCGGTTGTCTTTTTACAGCCAGCCTTCTTTGTCCGCCATTCCTGTCAGATAGGAAGTCCTCAGTCGCCGGATTGGTGCTTTAGGAATTGATAATGGTAACATCGTCAAAAAAAGTTACCTCTCCTGTGGCAATGTTGTGCATTCCACCCACAATCCCGATTTCTCCTTTCTCTATCATTTCTTTTAAAATAGGACTACTTTCCATAATGGTGTTTACCGTCCGTTTTACATTGTTGGTCGACACCCGTTCTACAAATTCGCCGTTGGACGAATTGCGGTTTTCGGTCGTGGTTTGTTCGTCATCTACCGCCGGTTTTATCTTGCTCAGCAAGGTGGTCAGGTTGCCCAGTTCTACGTTGTCGCAGGCACCTTTGATAGCCCCGCATTTGGTATGACCCAAAACAACGATGATTTTGGAACCGGCTACTTTGCATCCAAATTCCATACTGCCCAAAATGTCATCGTTGATGATGTTGCCGGCAATGCGAACACTGAAAATATCACCCAATCCCTGGTCAAAAATCAGTTCGGCAGAAGTGCGGCTGTCTATGCAACTGAGGATAACCGCAAAGGGATGTTGTCCGTCTGAAGTTTCATTGGCTTGTTGCAAAAGGTTGCGGTTTACTTTCAGGTTGTTGATGAATCGTTTGTTGCCTTCTTTCAACAGGTCTAATGCCATAGCCGGGCTAATGGCGCTTTGCATTTCTTTGGTTAATGTCTTCATAGTTTATTGATTAATTGTTCATGATCCGTTAGTTGTGGACCATTACTCTTTGAAAAAAAACGTGTTTTGTGATTTTGTATTTGGCCAGCCAGATGTCGATCGCACCTACTGATGGCTCTGGAAAGGCTGCTGCGTTACCTGCATCCAAGAAGATACTGAATTGTTTGATGTGTTGTTTCATTGAATTGATTTTTTTCCACTTCAATGTTTTTGTTTTGGCATTTGTTTCATAATCTTTTATTCGTTCAAATACAGCTTGTGCCATTGATCTATTTGTCGAACAATCAATGATATTGTTGGCAGCCATGGCAACCGATATTTTCGTCACACATTACCTTCACTTTCCCCACTTTGCAAATAGCAGGAAGCACAAGGAGGCGGCCAAAGGTAGCTTTTGTAAACAATTGGGTTTTTGCAAGCATTCAAAAATAGGGAAGATTGCGAAAAAGGTTGTTTGTCCAGGGACCGGTCTCTGGACAAATGGTGTTGTATGACGCGCAAGCAACACGTTCCCGGCAAAAGCAACTCATCAGGTGGTAGCCGGCAAAACGTTATTGGTAGAAGCTCTCACCACCAGTTCTGCCTTCAGGTTCACAGTTTTGCAATGTTCATCCGGGAAATTGATGTTGTCGAGCAGGATGGTAATGGCTTGTCGTCCCATTTCCTGCAAGGGCTGTTTTACACAGGTGATGGGCGCATAAAACAAGTCGAGCGCTTCCGTCTCGTCAAAGCTGATCAGGGCAAGTTCATCCGGTACTTTTACAGGCAAAGTATTGATGTATTTAACCGCAAAGTTGGTGATGCTGTTGGAGCCAAACAGAATGGCGTCGGCGGGCGCGGGCAGCGACAGTACCTCGTTCACCGCGCCTTCAATTTCGGCTTTGTTGTTGCCGATGTCCACTTTTTTAATCCTGTCTTTGTCAAAAGGAATATTGTATGCCTGCAGTGCATCTGCATAGCCGTGGCAGCGTTCCTGCAGGTGATACAGCCCGGTTTCGTAAGAGATCATAGCGGGACGTTGCGCTCCGCCTTTGATGATGTATTCGGTGGCGCGATATGCCGCTTCATAATTGTCGAGCGCCGCATAGTGGGTGTGGATGTCGGGAAAATAACGGTCAATCAATACAAAGGGGATGTTCTGGGTTTGTAAATACACAATCTGGTCGGCGGCGCCATCGGGCGGCGCAATGATCAGTCCATCCACCTGCCGGTTCAGGAAGGTATCTACCAACTTGGCAAACTTCTGCGCGTTTTCGTCAGAACTGCCAAAGATGACGGTGTATTTGTGCTGATCGGCTTCGTCTTCTATCATCCGCGCCAGCCCCGAATAAAAGGGATTGGAAATATCGGCAACAATGAGCCCGATGGTGAAGGTCTTGTTCATTTTCAGGCTGCGGGCAATCTGGTTGGTGCGGTAGTTCAGCGCTTTGGCAGTGTCTCTTATTTTTTGGGCCACTTCTTTTTTGATGCGCCCTTCTTTCTTGTTGTTCAAAACATACGAAACAAGTGCGGTGGAAACGCCCACTTTCTGGGCGATGTCTTTCAGGCAAATTTTTTTATCCATATGTAAGGGCGATTAAAATCAACGTAATGTTTAATCGTTTAAATTTAGCACAGTTGTTGTAACTTCTGTGTTTACGTATTGTAAAGGAATGGAAAAGTAAACCATTTTGTTCTTTAACAGTACAATAATACGAAATTGTTTAATCGTTTAAACAAAATTTGTATCTTTGCACGGGATTTAAAAGAGAACGGCGTTCTGCCAAGGAGATGTAGGAGATTGTGTTGGGGGCAGAACAGCAATTTGGTTAGGACATTAATTTTCAGAAACGGATAACACCGATAGTCTCTTTACGATTCCAATAATGATTGCCTGCTTTGTAAACAAAGCGGGCATTTTTATGTACTTAATCCAACAATGATTCATTATGAATAAAAACAAATGGCTGACGCTGCCCAAACTGAGTATTCTTACCCTGGCGGTAGGTGGGTTGAGCATTGGGATGACAGAGTTTATGATGATGGGCGTTTTACCCGATGTGGCTACGTCACTGGGCGTATCCATTCCCACCGCAGGTTACCTCATTTCTATTTATGCGTTGGGTGTTGTGATCGGTGCGCCACTCACCGCGGTGATTGCCGGGAAGTATTCGCCCAAAAAAGTGTTGATTGCACTCATGCTGGTGTATGGCGTCTTCAATGCGTTGTTTGCATCGGCACCCAATTATAGCCTGTTGCTCATTGCCCGGTTCTTTTCAGGATTGCCACACGGCGCCTTTTTTGGAATTGGAGCGGTAGTAGCCAGCCGCCTTGCCGATAAGGGCAAGGAAGCAAGAGCTGTTTCCGTGATGTTTGCCGGGTTGACATTTGCCAACATCATCGGCGTTCCGCTGGGCACCTATATCGGGCACAACATCAGCTGGCGGGTTTCTTTTTACATCGTGGCCGCCATTGCCTTCCTCGCTGCCGGCAGTGTTGAAAAGTGGATGCCCGCCCTGCCCTCTGCCCCTGACAACAACATCAAAAAAAGTTTGCAGGCATTTGCCAGCCCCGAGCCCTGGCTCATCATTGCCATGGCTTCTATTGGCAGCGGTGGGTTGTTTGCCTGGATCAGCTACATCGCGCCGCTGATGACCAGGGGTGGCTCATTTTTCAAACAATGCACTTACCCTCATCATGATCCTTGCCGGCATTGGCATGGCTACTGGTAATATGGTGGGCGGCAGGCTGGCAGACCGTTATTCTCCGCTGCGCACCACCGGTATTTTGTTGGTAGCCATGATGGCGTCGCTGCTGCTGGTGTCGCTTACGGCGGGTTACCAGGTGCCAGCCGTCATTATGACCTTCATTACCGGGGCCATCGCTTTTGCACTGGTTGCGCCCATGCAGGTATTGATCATTAAATCGGCTTCCGGTTCAGAAATGCTGGCTTCATCATCGTTGCAGGCAAGCCTCAACATCGGCAATGCCCTCGGCGCATACCTTGGCGGGTTGCCCATCGCAGCCGGTTACGGTTTTCAGTCATCGGAGTACGTCGGTATCGGGCTGGTAGCAGCAGGTCTTGTCTTTTGCTTCATACTGATGCGCAGGCAACAGAAACAATCGCTTCCCGCCATGGCAACCGCACCGGTACGCAGCCCGGCATCAAACACATTCGGAAACAGCCATTATCCACCACTTCAATATAAACAATTCATGGGTGAATCACCTGTTCACCTGTTTTAATTCATCACTTAAAATGTATATTTTATGTTATCACTGAGTATCTTCGAAAACACGCCGTTTGTTGAAAATGTATGGCGAACAATTCGAAAGCATTGTCAAGATGCCCAAACGCGCCAACAAAATGAACGCCGCAGTCAATACAGTAACAGAAGCAGACAAAAAAGAAGAAAGGAAGACAGAATCTCAAAAGTTGCAAATCAATTACTTTGCTGGTCCGCATTGCGTATTCTTTCCGCGCAGCAAATAAGTAACCGGCAGCACCTGATGTCACAAACCAACTGTAATGAGCAGCACACCGCAACGTACCAGTAAAGCCATGTTGATCATTGGCGCTTTGTTTTTTGTTTTTGGATTTGTTACCTGGGTCAACAGTACGTTGATCCCGTACCTGCAAATCGCCTGCGAACTCGAAACGTCAGAAGCCGTGCTGGTCACGTTTGCCTTTTATATTTCCTATGCCGTGATGGCGTTTCCTTCTTCCTGGGTATTGCAAAAAACAGGGTTTAAGAAAGGGATGATGCTGGGGCTCATAATCATGGCGGCGGGTGCGTTGCTCTTTGTGCCGGCGGCATTGCAACGCACCTTCGGGCTGTTCCTCATTGGGTTGTTTGTAATCGGCATCGGGCTGGCATTGCTGCAAACTGCATCCAATCCGTACATCACCATATTGGGACCCATGGAAAGTGCAGCCAGGCGCATCAGCATCATGGGTATGTGCAACAAGACCGCCGGTGCCATTGCCCCGCTCATCATGGGCGCCATCGTACTCAACAATTCTGATGAGCTGGTGAAGCGGTTGGCTACTATGGACGCTGCGCAAAAAGCAGCCGAGCTGGATGCACTGGCCTAAAGGGTAATTGTACCCTATATCGTGATTGCGGTGGTACTGCTCGCCCTCGCGTTGTTCGTGTATTACTCTCATCTGCCCGAAGTAAAAGCCGAAGGCGAAGATGAGCAACACAGCATCAACAGTGCCGGCAACCGCAACAGCATTTTCGATTTTCCGTACCTGTGGCTCGGCTTTGTCAGTTTGTTTTTATACGTGGGCGTAGAAGTGATGGCGGGCGACATTATTCAGGTATATGGCAGCAACATTGGCATCAGCCTGGATGTGGCCAAGCATTTTACTACCTATACCATGGTGGGTATGTTGGTGGGGTATGTTACCGGCATCATCGCCATTCCAAAATACTTGTCACAGAGCACTGCATTGAGAATTTCAGCTGTGCTGGGCGTGGTGTTTACGCTGGGCGCCATTTTTACCAGTGGCTATACCTCCATCCTGTTCATCGCGCTGCTGGGATTGGCAAACGCACTCATCTGGCCGGCCCTTTGGCCACTCGCCATCAATGGATTGGGCCGATTTACCAAAACCGGTTCTGCCTTGCTGATCATCGGCATCTCTGGTGGCGCCATCCTGCCCAAACTGTGGGCATGGCTGGGCGAACAGGTAGGGCTGCAGCAGGCTTTCTGGATCATGGTTCCCTGTTATTTGTTCATCCTTTATTTTGCAATATCCGGTCACAAAGCCGGGACAAAAAAGACTGTTTACACCGCGCCCATCAGTGAAGCGGTCGTATAGCAGCGAGTAGTTAACAATACATTCCTTTTACAACGGTTACCCGTTCATCATCTGCTTCCGCAGGTTGTGGGTAATGGTTCTACATTTCTATACAACAGGTAGCAGCAGACATCAAAAAACTGCTTTTACCCGCACTGCCTGTTTCTTTCAGTCGCTTCCATTTGCAACCGGTTTGCATGATCTCAGGTCATGAGCGGTTGGCTATACCGTGCTGTTCCGGCACCGGGCAGGGTATGATTTGTTCACGAAACAAACAATTATGACAACAGAACAACAACGCATTCAATCAATAGAAAAAAACGATACGCCGCTGCCGCCCTGGGGACCATACCTCAGCGAACGGCAATGGGGCACGGTGCGCGAAGACTATAGCCACCATGGCGATGCCTGGGGTTATCTCCCTTTCGACCAGGCGCATAGCCGCGCATACCTGTGGGGCGAAGACGGGCTGGCAGGCTTCTCCGACGCAACGCAGCAGCTTTGCTTTTCCGTTGCCTTGTGGAACGGCAAAGACCCCATTCTAAAAGAGCGGCTCTTTGGCCTCAGCAACGGCGAAGGCAACCACGGCGAAGACGTAAAAGAGCTGTATTATTACCTTGACAATGTTCCATCGCATTATTACATGGAATACCTGTACAAGTATCCGCAAATGGCGTTTCCTTACGAAGACCTCAGAAGGGAAAACGCGGCACGCGGCAAGCTGGAAGAGGAATATGAAATCCTCGATACCGGCGTGTTCAACAACAACCGTTATTTCGATGTGCATGTCACCTATGCAAAGCAGGGTGACAAAGACATTTTTATCCGCATCCAAATTACCAACCGTTATACCGAAGCGGCCGACCTCACGCTGCTGCCCACCCTGTGGTTTCGCAACGAACCGCCGGGCAGCCTGTCGCCGGCCAACCCGGTGATTAGCAGGCGGAACGCACAGTCGGTCGTGGCGACAAGTCACCATTCAGAACCTTATTACCTTTATTTCGGGCAGCCGGACGATTTGATGTTTACGAACAACATCACCAACAAAACAAAAGTTACGGGCGAGCCCAATGACAGCATTTTTGTAAAAGATGCTTTTCACGATGCCATCATCCAGGGAGCCAACCGCAAGGCACTGCGCACCGTAAAGCGGGGTACCAAATGCTCGCCGGTCTACCAGCTGGCTCTTGCCGGCGGTGAAACCAAAACGGTGTATTGCCGGCTCAGCAATGCCAACGTGCGCAACCCTTTTGAACGGGGTTTTGAAAACGTATTTTCGCTTCGCAAACAAGAAGCGGATGCCTTTTACGAAGCCATTTTGCCGGCGGGTCAGAGCAATGATTTGAAAAACATACAGCGGCAGGCATTGGCCGGCTTGCTGTGGAGCAAGCAGTATTATTGCTTTGACATCGAAAGCTGGCTGCAAAGCAGCGATGGCATTGCGGAGAACAACGACAACCGCTTATACGGTCGAAACCACGACTGGCTGCACCTGAAAAACTGCGATGTGATCCTGATGCCCGACAAATGGGAATATCCCTGGTATGCTGCGTGGGACCTGGCATTTCAATGCATTGCCACTCGCAAAGGTGGACGCCGATTTTGCCAAACAGCAGTTGCTGTTGATGATGCGCGAATGGTACATGAAGCCCGACGGGCAACTGCCGGCTTACGAATGGAACTTTAGCGATGTAAATCCGCCCGTGCATGCCTGGGCCGCCCTGAAAGTATATGAAACGGAGAAAGCACAAAAGGCGAAGGCGACATTGTGTTTCTGAAGAAAATTTTTCAAAAACTCATCATCAACTTTACCTGGTGGATCAACCGGAAAGACCGCGAAAGGAAACAACATTTTTGAAGGCGGCTTTCTCGGGCTCGACAACATCGGGGTTTTCAACCGCAGTTTTCCCGGGATGACATGCGACTTGAACAGGCCGATGCCACCAGCTGGATGGGAACCTATGCATTGAACATGATGGACATCGCGCTCGAAATTTCGATGCACGACCCATCGTTTGAAGACCTGGCTACCCGCTTTTTTGAGCATTTTGTGATGATCGCGGAAGCCATCAACGAACAGCATTTGTGGAACGATGGAGATAAGTTTTTCTACGATGTATTGTCGGTATTGGGCAGCGATCCGAAGCCGCTGCAAATTAAGTCCATTGTGGGACTCACATCATTGTTTGCCGTTTCGATCATTGACAAGCAAAAGCTTGAGCAGCTCAACAGATTTCCGGACAAGAACGAGGAGGTTTGAAGAATACCGAAAGCGGCACAAGAAGTTCTGGCCCAACGAAGAACAGGATGGCGGCGACCAGATATTGCTGTCGCTCGTGAATCCCGAAAAGCTGGTGCACCTGCTGGCGCGCATGCTCGATGAAAAGGAATTTCTTTCGCCGGGCGGTATCCGTGCCTTGTCGAAAGACCATGAAAATAATCCCTATACCATTACCATTCACGACGAAGAATACACCATCCGCTACGATCCGGGCGATTCTACTTCAGACATGTTTGGCGGCAACAGCAACTGGCGCGGACCGGTATGGATGCCCATCAATTACCTTTTCATCCAGTCGGTGCGCCGCTATGGCGAGTTTTACGGCGACAATTTGCTCGTGGAATACCCGGCAAGGTCGGGCAATAAGATCAACCTGTGTGCTGTAGCCGATGAGTTGTCGCAACGGGTGATCAGTTTGTTTACCCGCGACAAGGAAGGCAACCGCCGATACAACGGGCATCACAACTGGTTTTACAATCAGAAAGGCAACGAAAACCTCGTGCTGTTCTTTGAATATTTTAACGGCGACAATGGTCATGGCCTGGGCGCTGCTCATCAAACGGGTTGGACGGCACTGATTGCCGAGCTCATCAGTGAACAAAGCCGGCAACTGGCACCGACCAACGCTGAACAAATGATTGCTGTGCCGTAAAATAGCCCGCTGATTTTTTTTGATAACACAAATCAAAGCCTGTATTGGTCAAGCGCCATGCAGGCTTTTTTCTTTTATCCATCAAACCAATTGATATTGATCGCCGTACATTGCAATGCACAGCGATGATCCCTCTTCGTAATGTATCATTTTTTTGGAAACTACAGAAGATGGAAACGGCGCAGATTGGCGGGGGGCAGCCTGCAGGCAGAACAATCAATTTTTTATTCATTGAAAACACAGATATTGGTTTGCTAAAACAGTGAAGTATGAACAACAGCTATTACGATGCAGGAGATTTAAAGAAGTTTGGAAACATTTCAGATTTTCAAAAAAGCCTTGGTGAAAAGTTCTTTGCTTATTACGGCGAAGTTTTTGCCGATAGTGAGTTGACCGCAAGAGAGAAATCGCTGATCGCATTGGCTGTCGCCCATGCCGTTCAGTGTCCGTATTGCATAGATGCCTATAGCGCAGATGCGTTTGAAAAAGGATGGAGCGAAGGGCAAATGATGGAAGCGGTGCATGTGGCTGCTGCCATTAGGGGCGGTGCATCGCTGGTGCATGGTGTACAGATGATGAACAAGGTAAAGGAGATTGCGATGTAAACATTCATTCACTGCATTATTCGTACGCTGGACTGATCGTTTGTTCAACAGCAGATCAAACCATCAAAAACAGGGAGCGGATTTGCAAAAAGGGATCGTTCTTTACCGGTAGCATAAACGATTGTTGTTGGTATACAGGTCATGAATTGGTGTTTGCGGATGCCTTGGGTTCGCGTCCTGACACATGCGTTGTTCGTGTATTTTACACGACAACTTTCTTTCAATCAGTGGGGAAAATTTATTATGAAGTCGTTAAAAGCCCAACACAGTGCATTGGCAGATACGCACTATCAACTGGATATTTTAGAACATTCTGACAACGATGATTTTCGCCTTGTGCCGTTTCAGCAAAAGCTGGAAGATGCTGGTTTGTATCCCGTTGACACCAACAGAAACAGCCATTTTCCAGGTGAATATCGGTAAGATGTGCAACCAGGTTTGCCGGCATTGCCACGTAGATGCCGGGCCCGACCGTAAAGAAATCATGACGCAGGAAACAATGCAGCAATGCCTGGATGGATTGAAGGACAATCCATCGCTTACAAACAGTTGATCTTACCGGCGGTGCCCCGGAAATGAACCCGGATTTCCGCTGGTTTGTAGAAGAAATCAAAAACTGAACAGGCATGTGATCGTGCGTTGCAACCTTACCATTATTCTTGCCAATAAAAAGTACCACGACCTGCCGCGGTTTTACAAAGCACACGGCGTGGAAGTAGTTTCTTCGCTGCCGTTTTATACACAGGACCGAACAGACCGGCAGCGTGGCAACGGCGTTTTTGAAGACAGCATCCAAGCCTTGCAAATGCTGAACGAAGTGGGTTATGGAATAGAACGGACAGTGGCTTACTGCTAAACCTGGTGTATAACCCCGCGGGCGCTTTTCTGCCGCCGCTCAACAGGCTTTGGAAAAGGAATACAAGCAAGCGTTGCAACAGAAATATGGTATTCATTTTCAACAATTTGTTTGCCATCACCAACATGCCCATCAGCCGCTACCTCGATTACCTGTTCAAAGTGGCAATTATGAAACGTATATGCAAAAACTGGTGAATGCTTACAACCCATCGGCAGCTGCCAATGTCATGTGCCGCAATACCATTTCGGTAGGCTGGGATGGCTATTTGTACGATTGCGATTTTAACCAGATGCTGGAGTTAAAGGTGAATGGCAGCAGCCGCCACATCAGCGAGTTTCGTTCGGATGAACTAAACCGGCGAAACATCATTGTAGGACAACATTGTTATGGCTGTACCGCGGGTGCGGGTTCAAGCTGCGGCGGTGCCGTTACCTGATGTTGATGACTTGTTTTGCTTGCCTACATCCGCGCTGTAGGCAGGCTGCTTTTGTCAAACGGGGCATTCCGTTTTTCAAACAAAAAATTATTCGAATCAAACATACAAATGCATGCAGGAGTTAGTGAACGCGAAAGAGTTTCTCATCAGCAAGGGAATTGTACAGCCGGAAATTGCGATTGTATTGGGCACGGGGTTGCACCGCATGCTGAGCCATGTTAACATCCTTCAAACCATTGCCTATACCGACATTCCGGGCTTTGTAACTTCTACGGTTGAGTTTCACAAAGGCAACCTCATTTATGGAACCATCGGCCACCGCAAAGTCGTTCTCCTGCAGGGACGCTTTCACAGTTATGAAGGCTATACAATGCAGCAGATCGTGTTCCCGGTGCGGGTGATGAAGCTGCTGGGTGTGCAATACCTGTTTTTGTCCAACGCGGCAGGCGGCATTAATCTCGATTATAAAAAAGGTGATCTTGTGTTGATTGATGACCACATCAATCTGCAGACCGGCAACCCGCTGACGGGTAAAAATTTTGACGAATTGGGCAGCCGTTTTCCCGATATGAGTGCGCCGTACAATGCGCAGCTCAACAGCCTGTTGCAGCAGACTGCCAAGGCACAAAACATTGGTTTGAAAACCGGTGTGTATGCTGCTGTTAATGGTCCCAACCTGGAAACCAAAGCCGAATACCGGTATCTCAAAATCATCGGCGCCGACCTTGTGGGCATGTCCACCGTTCCCGAAGTGATTGCTGCCAGCCACATGCAGCTTCCCTGCGCTGCCATATCGGTTGTTACCGATGAATGCGATCCCGATCATTTGCAGCCTGTCAACATTGCTGAAATCATTGAAGTGGCTGGCAAAGCAGATGAACAACTAAGCCGGTTGTTGTACGAAACCATCCTGCAGTTATGAATAATGACCATGCATTGATCATTTTCCTTAAAAACAGGGTTGCCGGTAAGGTGAAAACAAGGCTGGCGGGCCACCGTTGGTAACGACAAAGCATTGCAGGTATATCAAACGCTGGTGTCTTATACACAAAGTATTGCGTCGCAATTGTCGTGCAATCAATACCTGTATTATGCGGGCGGTATCGAAAACGATGACGAATGGAATACGGCTTGTTACAAAGCCGAGCAGCAAGGGGAAGCGTTGGGGGAACGAATGAAACATGCCTTTGCAGACGTGTTTGAAAACGGGCATCAGAAAGTGGTCATCATCGGGACCGATTGCCCGCAGATCACGGCATCTATCATCCGTGATGCGTTTGACTGTTTAACGGAAAAGGAAGTTGTCATTGGTCCATCTTTCGATGGTGGTTATTACCTGCTTGGCATGAAGCGGTTGCAGGCTGATTTGTTTCGCAACATTGCCTGGAGCACAGCATCTGTGTTCGATGACACCATCGCGAGGTGCAACGAATTGCAATTGTCGTATGCACTGTTGCCTGCCTTGCCCGATGTGGACCGGGAAGAAGATTTGAAATACATGCCGCATTGATGAAGAATATGCAGGAAGCTTTTATGAAAATGAATGAAATCTACAATGGTAATTTATCCGCTGTTTGTTGCCGATTACCCGACCGCCGTATCATTGTTGTACAAACAGGTAACGCATGATCAGCATCATTATTCCTACCTATAACGAAGCCGACCAGATTGCGCAAACCATTGCCAAAATAAGGGACCACAGCACCACCTCGTTGATACAGGAAATACTGGTGATAGACGGCGGCAGCACCGATGATACGGTGACGATTGCACGCGCTAGTGGTGCGGTGGCGGTAGTGAGTAAACAAAAGGGGCGAGCCGCGCAGATGAACAAAGGCGCGCTACTGGCCAAGGGCACGTTGTTATATTTTTTACACGCCGACAGCCTTCCCCCCAAAGGGTTCGATCAATCTGTTGCCGGTGCTTTTGCAAAGGGGTATGGCAGTGGTTGTTTCCGGCTGGCATTTGATGATGATCACCCGTTTTTAAAAGCCAATGCCTGGTTCACGCGGTTTGATGTCAATGGTGTGCGCTTTGGCGATCAAAGTTTGTTTGTCGCCAAAGAAGTGTTTGAACAATGTGGTGGTTTTAAAGAAGAATTGTGGATGATGGAAGACCAGGAAATCATTCACCGCATCAAGCAGCACAGCCGTTTTATCGTGCTGAAAGATTCTGTGGTTACATCAGCGAGGAAGTACCACGACAACGGGGTTTACCGCATGCAGGCAATCTTTTTCCGCATCTGGTTTTTGTACTACCTTGGTTATTCGCAGGAGCGGCTGTTGCGGCTGTACAAGCGGCTCATCCGGAAGCATAAATTGTAGCCGGCATTCCTCAATATCAAGTCCTTTTTACCTAACAAACATTACGATGGAAATTGTACAGCAGATGATCCGGCAAGTGTTCGATACCCTTGGTTTTGTAATCCTGGTGTGTATCCTGGTCTTGTTGTTTGTTGTCGAAACATATTTCCCGTTGCGCCGGCGGGTGCAGTCGCGTTTCAAACGCATCGTTATCAATACGGTGTTGTCGCTTCCAGCTTTTGCACTGCTGCGCTTCCTGCTAATCCCTGCCATGGTGTGGCTTGCAGTGCAGAACGAAAGCTGGCACTTTGGGCTGGCTTATCTCTACTCTTTGCCTTCTTTTGCTGAAAACATCATTACCTTTGTTTTGCTGGATTATGGCATTTACGCGTGGCACATCATAATGCACCGCATGCCGCTGATGTGGCGGTTTCACATTGTGCATCATACCGATAAAGACATGGATGTAACCACGGCTTTCCGCTTTCATTTTGGCGAAATGATTGGCTCGCTCCTGTTTCGCGGCGCACTGGTGTTGCTCATTGGCGCATCGCCGTTGATGGTGCTGATCTATGAAATTGTATTTGAAGCCGAAACACAGTTTCACCACAGCAATACAAAGCTGCCATTCGGGCTGGAGAAATGGTTAAACAAACTGATTGTAACCCCCCGCATGCACGGCATTCATCATTCCATTGTCAAGAACGAAACCGACAGCAACTACGCCACTATTTTTTCGTTCTGGGACCGGCTACACCGCACCATCCGGCTCAACATTCCGCAGAACGATGTTGTCATTGGCGTGCCGGCCTACCATGAAGATGAAGTAACGGTGAAGCACTTGCTGGCATTGCCTTTCCGGAAATTAAGGGAGTGGAAAAACGGCGGCCGGCAGGAGCGTGGCAGCCGCAGCCAGCTCAAACCTTAGTAGTTGGTATCCCCCTTCAGTGCAGCCTTTTTTTCAACACCGGCATGCAGGGTAAAAGCGCTTTCAGCGACCTTTATTTCTTTTCACCGTTATATCTTCCCATTTTGTATTTTTAAGTTTAATAATAATAGAACACCGGCTATGGTTACAGAATACGCACCTGGTACAACGGCCATTTTAATAAAGAGCAATATGATTGATATGTAAATGCGCTGTCGAATGTTTATCCGGATGCTTTACAGTTTCGCGTAGCCGAAACACCCATTTTCGTAAGCAAAGAATTTACCCAAAAAATGCTGGTCTGCCTGCGAAAGTATTGTGGATGTAATTACAGGATATAATTTCAAATTGCTGACGGCGCATGCCATTCCGCCCGAGGTAAAAGTGCCGGGCGAAAATGCGCATACACACTTCATTGCATTTGATTTTGGCGTTTGCAAAATGACAAGGGCGAACTGGAACCCCAACTGATAGAGATGCAGGGATTCCCTACTTTGTTTGCCTTCCAGGTATTGCAGGACGAAATGGCGAGAAAACTATTTCAACATTCCCGAAGGATATTCCTCCTATTTCAATGGCTTTACCAAAGAGACGTATTTGCAGTTGTTAAAAGAAATCATCCTAAAAAATGAGCAGCCCGAAAATGTGATACTGCTTGAAATATTGCCGCACCAACAAAAAACAAAAATTGATTTTTACTGTACGCAGAAATACTTGGGTATTCCGTTGTGGACCTGATGAATTTGATAAAAGAAGACAACAAATTGTACTACGAAAAAGAAGGCAGGAAGATAGAGGTAAAGCGCATTTACAACCGCATCATCTTTGACGACCTGCAGCAGCAAAGCGCGGAGATACAGGAAAAAGGCAAACTGTTGTTAGAAGACCTGGACGTGGAATGGGTGCCGCATCCCAACTGGTTTTACCGCATCAGCAAGTTTACCCTGCCGTTTATTCAACATCCCTATGTACCTGAAACCCGTTTTTTAAGTGACGTGAAACTGCTACCGCCCGATCTTCACAATTATGTATTAAAACCATTGTTTTCTTTTGCCGGGTCAAGGCGTGGTGATAGATGTTACCGAAGAAGATATTGATAAGTAACCGACCGTCACAACTGGATATTGCAACGCAAAGTAAAATATGCCGATGTAATACCAACACCCGATGTACCTGCCAAAGCGGAAATCCGGATTTTTTATTTTTGGAAAGAAGGTGAGCCCCGCCCTGTGGCCACGCAAAACTGCACGGTTAAGCAAAGGCAAAATGATTGGCGTGCGCTATAATAAAGACAGCGAATGGGTAGGTGGCACGCTGGCATATTTTGAGCAATAAGTATTTATTTTGTACATGCCGTCTTTTACACGTAAACAAGTACCAGCTATGAAAACAACACTCCTTTATTTTGCGCTTTTCTTGTTCTCATTCTCTCAAATTGCCTGTGCGCAATCGGCGACCGATACATCATTGTACGGTAATAATACCAAGGTTGGCAAATATGTAAATACCCGTGGTTTTCGTATGTATTACGAAACCTATGGCGAGGGCGCGCCATTGCTTATTATTCATGGCAACGGTGGTTCCATCAATAATTTTATGTACCAGATTCCCTTCTTTTCAAAGCATTATAAAGTAATACTTGCCGATAGCCGCGCGCAGGGAAAATCAACTGACAACAGCGATTCGCTGAGTTATGAAATGATGACGGATGATTTGAACGCTTTACTGGATACCCTGCATCTCGATTCGTGCTTTGTTATTGGCTGGAGCGATGGCGGTATCAATGGCTTATTGTTGGCAATGCGCCATCCCGAAAAGGTAAAAAAGCTGGCGATTACCGGCGCTAATTTTGTGCCCGATACAAGTGCTATTGATCCCTTTGTTTACAATTGGGCAATGAACGAAAACAACACTCTCAAAACCAACCACCAACACACAAGTAAAACACAATTTAAAGCTGGCGCATTTACTTTCCTACGAACCCCATATTGCGTTGCACGAATTAGAAACGCATGTCTGCCCGCACTTGTAATTGGCGGCGATCACGATGTGATATTACCAAAACACACGATGTTGATTGCGCAGACCATACCTAAATCGTACTTATGGATTCTACCCAATTCCGGTCATTCGACTCCCGTTGTGTATAAGGATAAGTTTAACGAAGAGGTATATAATTTTTTCACAACTCCCTACCGCAAAATAGAAGGATTGGGAACATTGCAATAAATAGTTTGATTACCCTGGTAAAAGCGATACGCATTACATCATGCGTTGAGAAATTCCCGACAAAAGATTCGGCGAAACCTCAACAGCGAAAAAGTATTGATTATCTAAAAAGATCGCTGTGCAGTAATGGCACCTGTGGTTGCCAGCATAAATAACAATCATCACTTCAAGCGCTTCCTGCTTTGCAGCAAACCAACAGTGGAAATAGAAACAGGCTTGCTGGCACTGGCGCACAAATTGAAAAAATGCAGCTCTACAAAGTAAAAGCGCAACAATAAAATGACTGCCCTTACTCCATGTTTTTTAAACCCGTTTTAGTTAACCCTTATTATAGAAAACGAACCTTTTTTAAAGACTCAACTTCTGACAATAAAAAAACCGCCCCATGACTAATGAGACGGTTTGAATACGTGAATTGCTTTAAACGTTTATTGCTTTAATACCATTTTGGAATTCGCTTTTGTTTGGTGTACATCGTAAGGTAATACACACCTTTTGGCAGTTGTGCAATGGAAACGGAATAGGTTTGCATTTCCTTTGTAGCCATTCAGCGAAAACGATATTACTTTTTTACCATCATAACTGTGCAACACAAAAGGCATGGTTTCGTTGTCGGCAGAACTGAACTGGATGTTAGTTTGTCGTGCGCAGGATTGGGAATGACGTTCAGGTTATAATTGCCTTTGGCAATGGTGGTATCTGGTGGCGGAAAACGGTAGTCAGTTCCGCCGGTAGAATCTAAGGCTTTCCCAGCCGGATCACCCAAAAATCGGATTTGCCGTTGTCGCCAACGGTACCGGCCGTCTTTGTCACCCGAATCCGGGCGAGTTGGAGGTGCCGTATAAAAGGTATTGATCTGCCGAAACTCAGCTACACAAACCAGTTTGTCGTCGCCGCTGCCGCCATAGGTTTTGTCCCATTGTTTATTGCCGAGAGAGTCTAATTTGACAATCCAGTAATCATTGCCCCCTTTTGAGTTTTCAGATTTTTCGTAACCCATGTCTGAGCTTGAATAACCGCCAACAATATAGCCGCCATCGTGCGTTTCCTGCACAGAAGTCATATAGTCGCCATAGTTGCCGCCCAGTGTTTTTTGCCACATGATATTGCCATTCACATTCATTTTAACCAGCCAATAGTCGTAGGAACCGCGGCAGCCTTCGGTTTTTACACCGGAAACAGGCGATTCGGAGTAGCCGCCCAGCTATAAAATTACCGTCGTGCGTAGGGCTGATGCAGGTCATAAAGTCGGATGCAGAACCACCGATGGTACTGTCGTATACCTTGGTTCCACTCAGGTCGGTACGGATAACCCAATAATCGCTTGTGCCATAAGGTTCGCTTGTTTTTTGTCCCAACTGTGCACGGGCATAGCTGTAACCGCCGATTACATTGCCTGAATTGGAAGAAATGATGCAGCAGGAAAATTCGGGACCCACGGTGCCGTAGGTTTGTGTTTTCTTGGTTTTGCCACTGATTTCGAGGAACATCATCCAGAAGTCGGCGCGGTTTTCAGACCCGATGTTATCGGTTGTTTTGTCGCCGCTGATATCAGAATAGGAATGCCCGGAAATGGCATAGCCATAATCTGTTTCCGAGATGCCGGTGAGGCGTTCGGTAAAAGTACCGCCAATGTCTTTTTGCCAAAGCATTTGCCCGTTCTTGTCCAGTTTCAGCACCCAGTAATCGGGGCTAGCCTCCCCAGTTTTCATAAATCTTGTCGCCGGAGCGGGGCGATACGCTGGTGCCGGCCAATAAGATGCCATTGTCAGCTGTTTTTATAACCCTGGTAGAAGTATCGTCAAATACGCCGCCATAGGTTTTTTCAAATGCGATTTTGCCATTGATATCGAGTTTTACCAGCCAGTAGTCAAAACCGCCGCGCGAAGAATCTTTTTTGTCGCCCGAAATTCCCGATTTGCTGAACCCACTCATCAATGCGCCGCCACCACTCAGCGGATCTACACCCGACAGGATGTCGTCGTCGTTGCCGCCAATGGTTTTTTGCCACAAAATGGGGGGCGCCTGTGCCAAGCAATTGGTAGCCGGCTGCAACGCCAGGATGAATAAAACACTAAGAATATAATTAAATTTCATGGTTCCTGATTATAGAGTGTTATTGCCAGCTTGGCTGATAGTAAATGTATTGACCGGAGTAAGGCTCGTTGCGCAGCAGGGCTTTGAAAAAAGAATTGGTGGCTTTGGTGCAAAATTCATCATCGTATGCTGCGTGAAAGCCCATGCGCTGGTAGTGATAGACACATGGTTGCCCGGCAATGATGGTGGGTTTGTAAATGCCATACCCGGCAATGAGGTCGGCGTAGTTGGGGCAGTCTTTGTAAAAACCGGTAGTGTCGGGCAAACCCGGGATCTTGTCCGCCCTTGAACAGGATGGTCGGCACTGCCGTTTTTGAATTGACCAGGTTCCAGTTGGGCAAGCCGCCCCACATGGCACAAATCCCTTTGATTTTGTAATTGTAAGGAAACGTATTGCCGGTACCTTGCAGGCTGCCCAATGAATTGTAAGCATACGGCTATTTTGATTTTGGCTACGGCATCGGTAACATATTGCATGTGCAAGATCAGGTCGGCGCCGGCACTGTTGCCCATCATGAAAAATTGGGTGGTATCTATGTGAAAGCTGTCGGCGTAATTGTATAAAAACCGCAAACAGGCGTTGCCATCCTGGGTAGCCCGGTAAGTAGCCATGTTTAGCCCCAGCGTATCATCGGCACAGGGGTCTGTATTGTTGTCGTATCCAACACGGTAATCAATCGCCACAACGGCAAAGCCCCACTCACTCATGGCATCGGCAATGGATACCTGCCCTTCTTTAGAGCCGCCGGTAAAACTGCCCGCGTGGCAACTAAGGATCAGCGGGTACTTTTTGTCGGCTGTAGCACCCGGGGGGATAGTAGATGTCGAACCGGAGACTGTCAACAGGTATGTTTTGCCAGTCAAGCAAATCCCAGGCATACGCCACATCTCTTAGTGACGTGAGTTCTCCCGGCTGTTGTGCTTTTACAGACAATTGCAAAAGGGAAAACAGCAGCAGGAAATAAATCCCATAACTACGCTTCAGTATTGTCATATTCCTCATTTATAAAATAATGTGCATGTTTAAAAATTTCACGGGTGTTTCATCAGGGATGAATGCTGTCGATGACTTTCCGGAAAGCGCCCGCCCTGCGTTCTTCATCCTGTGTTATGGTTGAGCCGTTTAGTTTTGTCAGTTCGTAGGGGTCGTTGGCAATGTTGTAAAAGCCATACCCATCATTGTAATATTTATACATGGTATCCTGTACGTATTCGCGCTGTATTGTGGTTGGGTATTCGGGGTGCGGAAAAAAATAACTGTACAGATAATTCCTGCCCGTAAATTTTGGCTGGAAAATCCGGTTGCGGAAACTAAGCCCATCGGTGGTAAAGGTTACTGGTAGCATCGTATTGGACAGCCCGACGATGGTGGGTAAAAAATCGGTGAAGTCTATAAAGTCGTTACAGATGCCGGGCAAAATAGAGCCGGGGCAATACACGAACAGCGGCACATGCGTGCCATAAGTGGTGGTGCTGCCCATGCCACCCGTAATGTTCTTGTAATTGTATTTAGATACGATTTGAGATGAGGTACCGTTGTCGCTGGTAAAGATGATGATGGTGTTTTGTTCAAGACCCGCTTTTTTCACTTGTTGCACCACCGAATCAATGGCTTTGTCCATATAATGCACCATCGAACGGAAGTACATGGTATCGCTTTTCCCTTTTTTGCTCACCCAATTTGCATATTGGGGATCGTCGGGGGTGGGGCTGAACGGAGCATGCGCCAGCGGAAGGGGATAATAAACAAAGAAGGGACGGTTTTTGTTGCTGTCAATAAAGTTCCTGACATATTGATTAAAGACATCTACGCCATAAGTGCCTGTTAGGATAGAATCTGTTCCCAGGTAAGTACCGTTTTGGTAAATGGTCGGATCTTTATACGAGGTTCCAAAATCAGCTTCTTCTTCATCTCCATATTTAAAGGCATCCCATACACAATACTTGTCGTAACCCAGGGCTTTGATAGAAGCGTCGCCGCCGTCAAATTGCCATCTGCCGGCTACACAGGTGGTATAGCCCGCATCGTGCAGCAGGTTGGCCATTGTTGTTTCCGATGGGTTCATCGAGCCCCAGCGGGTATAGTTCCGGAAAGTATATTTGCCCGTCATCAGCATAAAGCGCGAGGGCGACGAGAGAGGCATGGCAAAGCAGTTGGTAAAACGCAACGCATTGGCAGCGAGAGCATCGAGGTTGGCTGTATTGTAAGATTGACCACCATTGAACGTTGGCACTTCGAAACCGATATCATCTGCCACAATCAAAATGATGTTTGGCTGACCGGTCAATGCCGGCGGCGCAGGGACCACAACCGGAGGAACCGGGTTGGGCTCAAAATGGATTTTGGTACAGGAAAGGGACAGCAGCAGGATAGCAGGTAAAGCAGAAAAAACCTTTGTGTACGTAAACGCAAATGATCTCATAAGGTACTTATTCATTACACTCCTCAGTTATTTTGGTATTGCGAATACAATTCGTGGGTAAAAGTAAAACATTCAAATGTGTAAAAAAAGACTTAAAAAGTGAACAAACGTATAAAAATCGTCTTTTATTGCCATTTGACAATTTTCGGCACGACAGGTTTTTATTTGGTCAATCAAATATAAACGCGTTACCAAACTGTCAGTCATTTTATATGTGATTTAATGGTAATTTAATTAAACCGGGCTTTGATTTTTCTTACCTCCATCGGCTTGTTTTAGGGTAATGAGGTTGCCGGATATTGAGAGATAGGAGTCCCTTTGCCGTGAATTCTATCATATGTAAAGAAATGATATTTGCAAAATGCCATCTTTGGAAGCTCATTATCATTCTGTTTTTTATTCACCAATAACTGTTTGATAATTTGCTCATTAGTACACTTCCGGAGCAGTGTAAAAGCAGTTTTGGCATCAAATCTTTCTTCCCGGATTCCGGCAACCTGCATTTGCTACCTGCCCCGTAAACCGGATAGTTAGAGCCTGTTTAAAGTTTATTCAATAAAAGTTTTATAGCGGAGAGTTTGACCATTTCCTCTGCTGATTCCATGAGCAACTCGTAATTGCGGCATAGTCGTCTGTCATTGTCAAACCATGCAAAGGTCCTTTCTACAACCCATCTTTTGTTAACAGGTGTAAAACCATTGTTCTGATTTAACTTACGCATTACCACCTGCAACAGATAACCAAACTTGTGTTTTATGGTTTCTATCGTGTCGCCTCGATAGCCGCCATCAGCCAATATAACCCGGATACTTGCGTAACAATCCCGTAACACCTTCATTAGCCAGATGACAGCTTTGCTGTCATGAATGTGTGCCACTGTCACCATCACTGCCAGCAGAAAACCATTCTTATCTACGACTACATGCCGCTTGATACCTTTCACTCTCTTGTTGCCATCATAGCTTTTAAAAGAACGGTTATTGCCCCATCGGACGCTCTGGCTGTCCATAATCCCTAAGGTCGCTCTTTCCTGTTGCCCTTTGCTGACCCTGACTTGGCTGCGCAGCTTATCCGGTAATCTGTCAAAGAGTTCTGCCGCCACCCATTTGCGGTAATAGTAATACACCAACTGCCACCTGGGAAAATCTTTTGGCAGCATCCGCCACTGGCACCCTGTTTTAACCACATACATCAAAGCATTCCACACCGAACGCAAACTATATTTCCTCTTCCTGCCTCCAGCATCCAAATACTTCTTACTATTGTTCCACTGGGCATCCGTTACATCTGTTGAATACATATTTTTTCTTTAAGCTTCGTAACTCAAAGAAAATCTGTTTCCTCTTGTATGTATGCCCTTTACTCTTTTCTAACTTTGTTTTTTAAACAGGCTCTTATATTTTCTTTTAATTTGGAATATTTATAATCAAAGACAATTAAATATACCAAAACATGTCAGTTTTTTATGATGAGAATGGAAAACGTTATTATGAAGACAATACAGGCTGCTTTGAGAAAATAGGCATACTTGCTTATGGTTTTATAGGGCTTTACATCTGCAACCGGATTTATGAGTCTACTCATAGTTTAACAGCTGGATTTCTTTCCTTTGTTGCACTATGGGTTTTGACTTATTTAATTAAATCAAAACTTGAAGGTCCTGCATTGAAAATTTTTGGAATTGTTGGTGTTATTCTTTTTATTATCATAGTTATAGTAGTCGCTTTTACTCTTTGGAGTATGGAGACGCTTCATGGTTTTTAAAAGTTGCAGACCCCGAGATAAGACGAAAATGGTAGCAGAAAGCTATTTCCAAAGTTTGGCGTAGGTAGAGACATATGCCGAGTGCAACTTAATTTACTGATTGTGATGAGGTATGGGGAGTTTGGGGGAAAAATGAAGTCACAGACTCCGGGATAGAAGCAGCGTAGTTTGCAAACTTCTCGGACTCCTCTGTGTAGCATGCTTTGCTGAGGTGGGATCTGGCAGAAGCGGTTAGTTATTTGAAATTTATTGATAGACATACCAGCGGACGCTTGAAGAAGGTAAGCACAAGCGAGACGCTTGCGCCAGAGGGGGGTTAGGCTTTTTGAATTATGAAGTTTTTGGTTTCAATTTCGTGTTGTCCAAATACTCTTTTAATTGTTCAAAGTTCATTCCTTGGATATCCTTTGAAATTTTATCCTTTATTTCTCTAAAAGTTTTGACGGTGTCAAACTCTTTTACTTCTTCTCCGCAATGTCTCCGCCCCGGGACATTGCGGTCTCACACCATCTGCCCCCTCACAAAAAAATCATCGCAGTCCGCCCGTCAAATCAATATCATCCAACTCCATAAAGCTCGTCACCGCATACACACCCTGCCTGTGCAAAATATAAAAACACGCCGAGCTGTGCAGATACTCCTCCGGCAACTTCACCAGTGCATTTCCCTTGCATGGGTTCCAGTGCATATAGTCCAGCTTTTGTTCGATAAATTGTACGGTCCGGCATTCTTTCCAGTCAAACGATGGCTCAAACACACCATACTTCTTACCTTCCTTCCGTTCCGTATTGTTTAATCCCTTTTGCAATTCATCCAGCACCAATGTCTTCTTACTTTCTTCCAATCGCTTCACAATATCATACGCCATAAACCGTTTGCCATTCGCAACCATTGTATTGATGGATTTGCCGGTATTTGTAAATGCAACCACAGCATGCACATGATTCGGCATAATCACATAACCGATCACGTAATGACCCTGGGCTTTTAAATAATCAAACCACTTGTACACTACATCATAACTGTTACAAAGGTGGAATAATGGCAGCCAGTTGGTGCAGGTGAAAGTGATGAAATACACACCATCTGTATCAGCTATCTCTTTGCGAACAGGCATGTTATAAAGATACTCAGAAATGTATCACAATAAAAGTGTAACACCGCAATGTCCCGGGGCGGAGACATTGCGGGGAAGAAAGGCACTAGGTTCAATGATCAGAACCGTTTCTGGTTTGATAGTTGGGTGAATAGAGGCGAAACCCATTCAGGGTTTACTAATCAGAAGGGTTCTGTTAGCTTTTCTTTTAATAAGAAAATAAGTGGTTATGTAGACAAGGTCTACTTTGATGTAGATAAATATTACTACTATAAGCGGATTAAATAACGAAAAGTCAGCGAGGATAAGGAGATAAGAAATTGATGCCGTTGGTATAAGAGCAGGCGGCTTTTTAATTTTTATTATTCAGGAATCCATTTAAGCAGTTCTTCGAGTTCTTTATCAGGGATATTTTCCTGTTCAGATTTGTCGTAAATAGTAAGCAGGTAAACGGAAGTTTGTAAGACCTGTACATAAGTGATAACCCTTGCCCCGCCGGACTTTCCTTTGCCTTTGGAAGCGACAGCCAGGCGAATTTTAAAACAGTTGTTGCCAAGCGGTGAGCCTTGTTCAGGTTGTTGTTTCAGGCTTTGTATGAGTTTCAGGTATTCATGTTTAAGCGAGGGATATTTTTTAGCCAACCGCTTCAGTTCCTTTTCAAATTTAGGAATCGATTTTACTTTATAACTCATTGAATAAATCTTCTGCGTTGCGGGCTTTTAGTTTGCCTTCTTTAATCAATTTCATTTCTTCTACAGCTTCTTTTACATCTTCCAGTACTTTGGCTTTATATGGAGTAAGCGTTTTGGCTTTTACAAAAGATAAGCTTTGTAAAAGTTCCATTACAAAGGGGGCTTTGGCATCTTTAATATCTAATAAGACTTTCATACAAATTATTTTTTAAGCATGGACTGCATTTTATTGGTAGCCAGAAAAGAATCAAGAAATGTATAAACCACTTCTTTGTTTTTATCATATAAAGAATGCTTATAAAGCAAATTTATACAAAATATATATGGCCTAAAATGATAAATGTATGTTGATGTCTGTAATGTTTTATAGTTTTACCCCTTGTTGTTCAAGGTGTTAGCTTTAGCGCACCTTGAACACCTGAGAAAGCCGGTCTCTGACCGGCACGATCCCTAACTCAGCGTAGCTTATCGCAAGCAATACTGCAGCTGCTACTGCGCGTAGTGTTCACTACGCGCCACTTCTGAAGTCGCTTGTCAGCTACCTGTATTTTTTTCTACGCATTGTCCCGGGGCTAAGACTTTGCGCACAAAGAATGGTTTGTTGGTCACAATCATCAGCGTACTTGCCGCTTATTCATCCCTCGCCAGGTAAAACCTTACTCACTATGGAACTGAAAACTACGCACCCCCTTTCTCTCACGGCTTATCCCGAACTCACGTTAAAAAACTTACGTAAGTAAAACAAAGACTGATTTACCCGTTGGCTCTTTCAATGAGATCGCCGGCGCTACCAGTGGGGCGTTTGGTCGTCTTCAGGGGTTTGCCAAAACGCCAGGTAAATGCCAGCGTAGCCACCCGCGTATCGCGCCGCAGGATAAAGTATTCCTCCGAATGTTCAAACTGCGTAAGCCCTTCCATCACCTGTGTGTGAAACAGGTCACGAATGCCCAGTTTTAGCGTTCCTTTCTGTTGCAGCACCGGCAGGGCAATGCCGGCAGCAATCTGCCCCGTCGGGTACAGCAGTTCCTGCAAATCGTTGCGCGCCCTTGTGGTGTAAAAGCCCGACAACTCGGCGGTCAGTGTATTGCCCAGCCTGAACTGGTTACTGATGTTCAGGTTCAGTTGTTTCACGGTTGACGTATAGGTTTGCCAGACATCGCCTTTCAGGTATTTGTAATTGGCAACCGCCTGCCCCGTTACCGACCACCAGCTTACCGGCGATGCCTGCGCCGTAACCGACAAGCCAAGGTTGTGCATCTTGCCCACATTGCCTTCGGTGTAAATGAGAATTTCGCTGTTTTCGGTAAGAAACAACTGCGAAAAATAATTTGCAATGAGGCTGTACGAAAGGGAGGTGGACAGCCATTGTTTGTACTGGTGTCCCAGCTCGATGTTCCAGCTGTATTGTGGTAAAAAATAAGGATTGCCGCGCTGGTAAGTGTATTTGTTGATGATAAACACAAAAGGGTTCAGCTTTTGAAACGCCGGCCGGTCTGATGCGCCGCCCGGCAGTAAGGGTAAACGTGTTTGCCGAATCGGCTGTAAAGCTGAGCGAGCCTGCGGGAAACAAATTGCGGTAGTGCCGGGAGAAAGAAGAGTCTTTTACCAGGGCATTGCCCAGTTGGCGCGCTTCGTAGCGCGTGTCTTCGTACCGCAGTCCTGCCTGCCAGGCAAAGCGGTTGTCTTTCAGATCAAAACTGCTGTACAGCGCGTGGATGGTTTCGGTATATACAAAATGATTGCTTTTGCCCAAATCATCCCGCCACTGCGTGCCATCGTTGTATTGATAGTCGGCAGTGTTGTCGGTAGCAATGTGCGATGCCTTGTAGCCCGATTCCAGTTTCGCTTTTTTTCCCAGCCGGAGGGTATGGTCGGCTTTGGCAGACAGGATGCGGATGGTGGCGGGCAAATGTCCGCGCGTGCCTTCCTTGTATCCGCCCGGCTGCTGCAACTCGTTCGAAAACGATTGCTCGTTACCGATTTTGTATGTGATGCCGTCCACATCCACCGACACCTCCTGCTGCTTGCCGATGGCGTGTTTCAGGTTCAGGTTCATCCATCCATTGCGAAGCCCCGATTGGGTATGGCTCAGCGTTTCGATGAGGGAATCTGTCAGCCCTTCGGCATTTTGCCAGGCGGCGCTCGTCGTGCTGTTGCCCTTGCGGTGGGTGAAGATGCCTGACAAGGAAACGCCGATGGTGGTATGTGCCGAAAGGGCGTAATCTACGCCTGTCTTTACCGTATGGTTCAGGCTGTGGCTGTTGAGCATTGAAGGCTGCTCGAGATAGGAAGCCGCCGTGTTGCTGTCTGCGTAATAGTTGCGCAGCGCATAAATGTAAGTGTAGCCTTTGTTGTAATTGAGACTATACGTGAGAAAAGAGTTGAGTTTTCCTTTGCGGTAATTGAGCGCCATGTTGTTGTTGCTTTTGGGATACCGCCCAATGCCCGGCGCCACCGTCAGCGCTACGTTAAAACCCTGCTGTTTGTTTTTCTTCGTTTTGATGTTGATGATGCCTGTATTGCCTGCCGCGTCATATTTTGCCGGCGGCGTAGCCATCAGTTCTATCTGCTCTACATGCGAGGAACTGATGCTGCCCAGCAGGTTGGCCAGTTCGGCGCCCTGCAGGTAAGTGGGCTTGTCGTCTATCATCACCAGCACGCCGGTTTTTCCCTGCAGGCTCACCGTTCCGTTTTTATCCACCGTTACGCCCGGCGATTTTTCCAGCACTTCCAGCACCGTGGTGCCGGTGTTGGTGGGCGAGGCATCTACATTGACCAATACTTTGCCCCCCACTTTTTGAATCAATGCTTTCCGGCTCAGGACCACCACATTTTTTAGTGAACCGGTCGCCGGTTGCAGTACCAGTGGCAGGATCGCGCCGGCAGCCGGGCGCCTATACACTTGCGAATACAACGGCTGAAAACCGGCACAGGTGACGAAGCAGAAAAAACTGTCGGTACCCACGTCGGCAAACACGCCGTGCCCGGAAGCGTCGGTCAACACCGTTTTTAAAAGCAGGCTGTCGTGCAGATGCAGCATCGCGATAGTGGCGCCTTCCACGGGTTGGTGATTGTCAGAAAAAACGGCAATGGTTACTGTTTCCAACGAAGGCATTGCCGGTTGGCAAAAGCCGTTGACAAAGAATATCATCCATCCGGGAATCAGGATAACACGCAGCATGAGTCGGTATTTGGAACACGAATGTAGTGCAAACCATTCCCCATAAAACCGATTTGTGCCGGGCGGTTCTATCGGTGTTTGAATGAAATGGGCAGCTTCCCCGTGGCAATATTCAATGGTGTTCTTTGTAAAATGAAGGACAAGCCCCAGCTGCCAAGTTATCGCGGGCAGATCAGCGCCGCCGTTTTACCTTTGCCGACATGAAAAAAGCATTGATATTCGATATGAACGGCACCATGATCGATGACATGGGCTTCCATGCCGACGCCTGGAGAAGCATCATCAACGGTGAACTGAACGGCAACCTGACACCCGAAGAAGTAAAGCGGGAAATGTATGGGAAAAATGAAGAAGTGCTGGCAAGGGTGTTTGGTGAAAACAAGTTCAGCACCGACGAAATGAACCGGCTTTCCTTGCAGAAAGAACAACTGTACCAGCAGGCATTTCGCCCGCACCTGACGCTCATTAACGGGTTGAAAGCCTTTTTGGAAAGAGCCTATGTCTCCAGCATTCCAATGGCAATCGGCACCGCCGCCATTCCGTTCAACATTGATTTTGTGCTCGACAACCTCGATTTGCGGCATTACTTCCGCGCCATCATCAGCGCCGACGATGTGGAAAAAAGCAAGCCACACCCCGATACGTTTTTAAAAGCAGCGGCAGCCCTTGGCATGAAACCCAATGATTGCATTGTGTTTGAAGATTCGCCCAAAGGCATCGAAACGGCGCTGAACGCCGGTATGCAGGCAGTTGCCATCACCACCATGCACAGCGAAGAAGAATTCAAAGAATACCAGAACATCATATTGTGCATCAGCGATTATAACGACGAGCGCCTGCAAACCCTCATTTTCGGCACTACTGAATAGGCACTTTTGTACCGGCGCTTTTGAGCCAGCCATTGGCAGCCATCCAGTTGAGGCAGCGTTCCATCCACAGGTCTTTGCTGTTGGGCAGCCGCATACCAAAGCCATGCCCGCCGTTTTGATAAATGTGCAGTTCGGCGGGCACATGGTGTTGCAGGCAGGCTTCGTAAAACGCAATGCTGTTGCCGGCTTTTACCGCGCCGTCGTCGCCTGCATGTACGAGAAAAGTGGGCGGCGTATCGGCTGTCACCTGCTGTTCGTTGGAATACAAATCTTTCCGGGCCTGCGATGGGTTTTTCCCCAGCAACTGGTCTCTTGACCCGCCGTGGGTAAGGCTATCCTGGAACGAAATAACGGGGTAAACCAATATCATAAAATCAGGACGCAGGCTTGTGTTGTTGTTGTTTTCCACCAATGCTTTGGCGTAATGCGTTCCGGCGGTGGACGCCAGGTGCCCGCCAGCCGAAAAACCCATAATACCAATGCGGTTGGCTTTGATATTCCATTCCTGTGCATGTTCGCGCACGGTTTTGATGGCTTGCTGCGCATCCTGCAACGGACCGATTTCCTTATTGGGCATCGTGGCGTCGTCCGGAATGCGGTATTTCAACACAAAAGCGGCAATGCCGTGTTTGTTCAGCTCGCGGGCTACATCGGCTGCCTTCGTGTGCAGCGGCCAGTACGCTGTAGCCGCCGCCGGGGCAGACGATTACCGCTGCGCCATTGGCGCTCTCTTTCGGCGGAAGATAAGCTGTGAGCGTCGGGCGGCTTACGTTGCTGATGATGAGCACGCCGTTGTTACTCGTGCTTTCTTTATCGGGCGACATGAGGCTGTTGGGAATGCTGTCGGTATACAGCGGCATTGTTTTTTGCGAAAAAACGGGTGTTTTCAAAATCAGGAAACAACAAAGTGTGAACAATAACTGGCAAAACAATCGGTTCATATAGCAAAGATTATAGTTGACAACGTCAGGTATGAGCGGGGTACTTGCCTCCCGTTATTCCCAGCGGAACGCTTTTACAGCAGCGGCATAAATGATTACTCCCCAGATGAGCAGCAAGCCTACTTCTCTCCAGGTGCTCAGCAGCCCCAATCCTTCGTAAGAGATTTTGCGCATCGCGTTGTTGAAACAGGTCAGCGGCAGAAAATAACAGATTTTCTGTAGCCATTCCGGGAAAACAGACGTGGAGAAAAAAGTGCCCGAAAGCAAAAACTGCGGAAACACAAACATGTTCGAATACACGGGGATTACATTATCGGCACTGGCAATGCCGCTCACCACGAAGCCAAAACCCATGAAAATAACACAGGCCAAAAAACTCAGTAGCAGCATGTCAATAAACGTGGCGATGCCATTGACAAACGTAAATCCAAAAAACAGGTTGCCAAATAACATGATGATGATGACCGACAGGATCTGGAACAACACACGGCTGATGCCTTCGCCCAATATAATGGTGCTCCGCGATACCGGGGTTGCAAAAAAACGTTTCAACACCAACTGGTTGCGCAGGTTGAAAAACAGGAACGCAACGCTGAAGACGGCGGTACCCAACAGCGAAAAGCCAAGCATGCCGGGCAATATGCGGTCGATTTCCCTGAATTCCCTGCCTTTGATAAACTGTACCTGTGGATTGAGCCGCGCCATATGATAGCTGGTATCGTTGCGCAAAATGACAGCATTGATGATGGATTGCAGCACCTGCAGGTCCTGTGGTTTCACTACGTCGGCACTTGTGAGGTTGATGTTGTAAGTGGCGTCGGGTTTTTTCTGAATGTCAATGACGGCAGTGATGGCAGCACTTTTCAGGTTCACGTTCAGCAGGCTGTCGTTCATATGATTATACACGGTGAGCCCTTTTATCGAAACGAGGCTTTTGTAAACCGGGTTCATCGTATCGCTCTGCGGGCTAAAGCCAACATTCATGTTGAAGCCGTTGTCGCCGATGGAGCCAAATACAAGAATGAAAATGATGGGAAATCCCAAACTGAACACCACGGTGGAAGGGCTGCGGAAAATAGCCCGTAAACTTCCTTTGGCAATCGCCATCATTGCCCGGAACTGACTGTATCTATTCATAGAAAATCTACGCCTCTGACGCCGGGGCAAAGCTATCTGTAAACCCTGATATATAAACAAAAGAAATCTCCCGCACCGGATGCGTGTTGCATGCCAATTTCTGTTGCAGAAGTGGGCACAAAGGCGGTAACATTGTTTAAAATGGGCTAAGCCGAATTGAAAAAAAATTAAAATATCAGTAATTCTATCAAATCCGTAGGCATTCGGCAAATATTTCAAAAATTTTCTTATCTTGCAGCCATCTCAAACAAAAGCCAACCAATAACTATTGATGAAAGAAAATTTGCATGTAGCTATACAGGCAGCAATAGAAGGCGGTAAACAGATACTGGATGTGTATAGCCAGGATTTCTCTGTGTTTACCAAGCAAGACAATTCACCGCTTACCGAAGCCGACCGCAATGCCCACGAAGTCATTAAAGATCTGCTGTTTTCAACCGGTTTACCGCTACTGAGTGAAGAAGGCAAGACGATCCCGTTTGAAGACCGCAAAGACTGGGACACTTTCTGGTTGGTGGACCCGCTGGATGGCACCAAAGAATTCATCAAGAAAAACGGTGAATTTACCGTCAACATCGCGCTCATCAAAAACGGAACGCCGGTGTTGGGTGTCGTGTATGTACCGGTTACGGGCATGCTGTATTTTGGCTACGAAGGCGGCGGCAGTCATTGCATTGCCGTTACCGAAGACAATATTGCGGATGTCGCGGCATTGGAAGCCAATGCTGCTGCGTTGCCGGTTGCATCCGCTTCGGGTATGTACACCGTCGTTGCGAGCCGCTCGCACAACACGCCGGAAACTGAAGAGTTCATTGATAAAAAACGCGCACTGCACGGCGAGGTCAACATGGTGAGTGCCGGAAGTTCGCTGAAACTGTGCCTCGTTGCCGAAGGCAAAGCGCAGGTATATCCGCGCCTGGCACCTACGATGGAGTGGGATACGGCTGCCGGTCATGCCGTTGCCAAGTTTGCCGGCTGCGAAGTGTATAACTTTAAGACCAATACAGAACTGGAATACAACAAAGAAAACCTGCTGAATCCCTGGTTTGTTGTTGAAAGAATGGAATCGTAATATCGGGCTGCTGTTCAATATCCTAAACGGTATCAATATTTACACTATATCATTTTAGCCATACATGGCGATCATAATGGAAGAAAAACTGCACATCATTGCGCACGATTACAAGATTGGAAGTGAGGAGCGCGAACTGAAAAAAGGTCATCGTTCTGCCTGTTTGTGGTTTACCGGCTTGTCCGGTTCCGGCAAAAGCACCGTGGCCAATGTCGTGGAGCAGGAACTGTACAACCTTGGATATCACACGTATATTCTTGATGGCGACAACATCCGCAAAGGTTTGAACAAAGACCTCAACTTTACCGAAGAAGGCAGGATCGAAAACATCCGCCGCATTGGTGAAGTGGCCAAGCTGATGACCGACGCAGGGCTCATTGTGCTGGCCGCATTTGTGTCTCCCTTCCTGAAAGACCGGCAGCTGCTGCGCGACCTGATGGGAGAAAAGTTTATCGAAATTTTCGTAGACGCGCCCATCGAAGTATGCGAACAGCGCGACGTGAAAGGATTGTATAAAAAAGCCCGTGCCGGCCAGATCAGCAATTTTACCGGCATTTCATCGCCATTCGAAAAACCCGAACATCCCGATGTTCACATTCACACCGACAAACAGGAACTCAACGAAAGTGTCAGGATCGTTCTTGACACGGTTTTACCCAAAATAAAAATCATCTGAACACATGCATAAGTATTATCTCGATCACCTGCAGGAACTGGAAGCAGAAGCCATTTTTGTGATTCGCGAAGTGGTGGCGCAGTTCGACCGTCCGGCCATCCTTTTTTCCGGCGGTAAAGATTCTATTGTCGTGACCCACTTGGCCCGCAAAGCGTTTTACCCGGCCAAAATTCCACTGCCGCTCATTCACATTGACACCGGCCACAACTTCCCCGAAACCATGGAATTCAGGGACAACCTCGTGAAAGAACTGGGCGTACAACTGATTGTTGGCAGTGTGCAGGAATCGATTGACAAAGGCCGCGCCACGGAAGAAACCGGGCAGAACGCCAGCCGCAATGCTTTGCAGACCGTAACCTTGCTGGATACCATTGAATCCAATAAAATAGATGCTGCCATTGGTGGCGCCCGCCGCGACGAAGAAAAAGCCCGCGCCAAAGAACGCTTCTTCTCGCACCGCGATGATTTTGGACAATGGGATCCCAAAAACCAGCGTCCCGAATTGTGGAACATCTTTAACGGCCGCAAAAACATGGGCGAACATTTTCGTGTATTCCCCATCAGCAACTGGACAGAAATGGATGTGTGGAATTATATTCTGAAAGAAAATATCCCCATCCCGTCATTGTATTTCGCGCATCACCGTGAAGTGGTGTACCGCGACAATACGTGGCTGCCTGTGTCTGAATACATGTCGCTGCGCGAAGGTGAAACCGTGGAAACCAAATACATGCGTTTCCGCACGCTGGGCGATATCACCATTACCGGCGGCATTGAATCGGACGCCGATACGCTTGAGAAAATCGTGATGGAAGTGGCTTCTTCCCGCAGCACCGAACGTGGCAACCGCAGCGACGACAAGCGTTCCGACACTTCGATGGAAGACCGCAAAAAACAAGGTTATTTCTAATTGCTGATTCCGGATTTTGGATGGATGAACACATTCCAACATCGCAAATCAGAAATCCTCATTCATCATTCACAAATTATTTATGTCTAATACAAGAGAACTGTTACGCTTTACAACCGCCGGCAGCGTAGATGATGGCAAAAGCACGCTCATCGGTCGTTTGTTATACGATTCCAAATCCATTTTCGAAGACCAGATGGATGCCATCAAAAAAAGCAGCGAACGCAAAGGGCTGGAGCATGTGGACTTGTCGCTGCTCACCGATGGACTGCGGTCAGAAAGAGAACAGGGCATCACCATTGATGTGGCCTACCGCTACTTTGCCACGCCCAAACGCAAGTTTATCATCGCCGATACACCGGGCCACATTCAATATACGCGTAACATGGTGACGGGCGCTTCTACCGCCAACCTCGCCCTCATCCTCATTGACGCCCGCAAAGGCATCGTGGAGCAAACCTGCCGCCACTCTTACATCGCTTCTTTGCTGCAGTTGCCGCACGTCATTGTGTGTGTCAACAAAATGGACCTCGTAGATTATTCGGAAGAGGTATTCAACAGAATCGTGGAAGAATACACCGAGTTTGCCTCCAAACTCGACATCAACGACATTCGCTACATCCCCATCAGTGCGCTCAACGGCGACAACGTGGTCAACCATTCCGAACATACCAAATGGTACCACGGCGCTACGTTGCTGCACGAACTGGAAACCATCCACATCGGCAGCGACTACAACCACATTGACGCCCGTTTCCCCGTGCAAACCATCATTCGCCCGCATACTACCGAATACCACGACTACCGTGGCTATGCCGGCCGCATTGCCGGTGGTATCTTCCGTCCCGGGGACTCCATCACCGTATTGCCTTCGGGTCTTACGTCCACCATCAAGAGCATTGACATGTTTGATGGTGCGCTGAAGGAAGCTTATGCACCCATGTCGGTATCCATCACGCTGGAAGATGACATTGACATCAGCCGCGGCGATATGATTGTAAAAGAAAACAACCAGCCACACGTAAGCCAGGATTTGGACATCATGATGTGCTGGCTCAACGGCAAAAAGCTGCAGCCCGGCGCGAAATATTATCTTCGCCAGGCCACCAGCGAAGTGAGAAGCGTGATCAAGGAGGTGGTGTACAAAATGGACATCAACAGCCTGCACCGCATGGAAGACGATGTCACCATCAACATGAACGACATTGCGCGCGTAAAACTGAGAACCACCAAACCGGTTGCTTACGATCCGTACCGTAAAAACCGTTCTACCGGCTCGCTCATCCTCGTTGACGAAACTACCAACGAGACTGTTGCCGCAGGGATGATTGTCGAATAAATATTTCACCAGTTACCAGTTGTCAGCCTTTGGGTGTTGAACAGGAATTGTAAACCAATGCTGTTCGGTACCGAAGGCTGATAGCCGTTTACGGAAAGCCTATCTATTATGCAAACAGCCATTTTTCCCAACGCTTTCATCATTGGCGTGCAAAAAGCAGGAACCACCACGCTCGACGACTGGCTGAGTCAGCACCCGGAAATATACTGCTACGAAACCCTGAAAGACGTGCACCTGTTTGCCCGGTTCAAAACCTTTGCCGACATAGAAGCAAGGTTGCGGCAGGAGCCGGCAGCATATGCAAACCAACCGGTGGTGTTGCAAAGCGCTGTCAACTATTTTTTCTATCCTTCGATGCTGCAGCAGATAGCAGCGCGTGCGCCGCATGCAAAGCTCATCGTCATTTTGCGAAACCCTGTACAGCGTGCCTTTTCAGCGTATTATTATTTCAAAAAAATGCTTCGCGAAACACGCCCGGTACACGAAGCGCTGATGTATGAGCCGAAAAAAGACCTTCCTTTTTCCAAAGACAACAACGACTTTACCTATATCGAACACGGCTTGTACGGTGAACAGGTGAAACACTGCCTGCGCTTTTTTTCAAAAGAACAACTGCTGGTGCTTGATTACGAAGAGCTGAAAAACCCGGCAGCCCTGCTGCATAAGATTTTTGCGTTTTTGCAGATCAAACCTGATTTTGCACCCGATCTCACACCCAAAAATGTAACCGGCGTTACCAAAAGCGCGTCATTGCAAAAAGGCATTATCGGGCAAAGCAAACTGAAACGGCTGCTGATCAAATACCTCGTCGATTTCTGGATGCCGGTAACAAGGCGGAAAAAAATAAAGGCAAAATTGTTTGAACTGAATACCGGCAAAGCACCGGTAGCGGCTGCCGAAGCGCGCGACACCACCGATACATCAGACATCAAGGCGTATTTGGAAACCTGTTTTACCGAAGACACCCAACAACTGGATGTACTGTTGCAAACTTCGTTTTACCAGCAATGGTTTGCCTCATCCGGAAACAAAGAACCCATTCAACCTGCGGCTCATGCGTAAAATTGTACAGGTGCTTCCCGCCCTTGGCTGGGGAGGCGCCCAGGTATTTTGTATTCAGCTTTGTAACGAACTGGTCAGAAAAGAAGGCTATGAAGTTACGCTCATCAGCATGTATCACCACAAGCCGGCAATGCACCTGCCGCTGAGTTTGCTCGACAAACGGGTAAACTTCATTTCACTTGGTAAAAAGCCCGCCATTGACCCCACCATGTTTTTCAAGCTGTGGAAAACCATCCGGATGCTAGCGCCCGATGTGGTGCACACACACCTGCATGCCGGCTATTATTGTTTCCTCGCTTACCTGCGCATCAAACGCCCGTTTCAGAAAATACATACGTTTCACAACCTCGTAAAGCAGGACAGCCCGTGGCTGGGCAGGCAGGCGTTCAAATATTTTTTTGGCAAAGGCATTATTACACCTGTAAGTATTTCCGAGGAAGTTTATAAAGGTGCCATCGAAGAATATGGCGAACCCATCAAAGTGCTGATTCCGAATGGTTCTGACCCGGTAAAGCCAACACCTGGATTTGAGGAAACAAAGCAGCACATTGAAGCCCTGAAAAAAGATGCACAGACAAAAGTATTGGTGAATGTAGCCCGCATCAGCGCACAGAAAAACCAGCAGTTGCTGTTGCGCAGCATGAGCCGGCTCGAAAAAGACAACTGCAATGTCATTGCTTTGATTGTAGGCGACTACGTTGCCGATGACAAAAAGATTTTTGACGACCTCAATGCCAACAAGCCCAACAATGTATTTTTTATCGGGAAAGTGAGCAATGTGAGCGATTACCTGCTGAATGCCGACGCGTTTGTTCTGTCGTCCACGTTTGAAGGGTTGCCCATTGCGCTGCTCGAAGCCCTGTCTGCCGGTGCCACGCCGGTGTGTACGCCCGTCGGCGGGTTGAAAGATGTGGTGACGAAAGACATCGGCTACCTGTCTCAAGACGTATCAGACGACAGTTATGTAGCTGCCTTGCGTACTTTTCTGAATGCCGATGCTGCAGAATTGGCGGCAAAAAAAAGAATGGCAAACTGCTTTTCGAAAAGATGTATAGCATGAAGAATTGTGCTAATCAATACAACAATTTATATTTTACTGAAATATAATCTTAATTTAAGCAGGCCTTTTGGAAATTCTGAAATATTTTTACCGCGATTGATGAGGCGATTTGGTAAAACACCACATTAAAAAAAGAGTTACGTTTCCGGCACCGGCGACAATCAATATGACCCGTTTTGTAATACTGACAACACAGCGCAGCGGTTCTACGGTACTTACCAGAACCTTGGATGAGCATCCCCATATTTTTTGTGCCGGAGAAATATTTCACGAGTCCAAAGCCAACATCCATCATGCCGAATGGCATTTTCCAAATTGGAAAATTACCGGTGGCAAACAATCAAAACTGAATAAACTCGTCAATTATCCCAACCTCAGGCTCAATGCGGTTAAGCACATCAGGAAGTTTTATTCAGCAGACGATCAGGTACAGGCAAAAGGATTCAAGCTCATGTATTCGCACATCAAAAGCGCCCCTTTTATCTGGAACTATATTGCTGGCAACAATATAAAAGTCATTGTTCTCATCCGCAAAAATACCTTCCTTACGGCACTGTCGCGCTACCGGATGGAGAAAAGCGGAACGGCGCACAGCAAAGAAAACGTTCTATCTTCTTCCCTCAGTGTTCCTGCGCAGCCCTTGTTGCAGCAGACATTGCAGTTGCAGGTGGTCAACGAAAAATTGCTGTCACTTGCTTCGCTTACCGACCATTTGCCCGTGTATTACGAAGAATTTGGCGACTGGACGGGGCTGATGAAAAAAGTAGATGCCTTTTTGAATGTGCCGTTTGCCAATGTGCAGCCGGTGTTGAAAAAAGTAGGCGCCGGCGACTGGCGGACGGCGGTGAGCAATTACCGGGAAATAGAAGATGTATTTGCCAGTAACAATGCAGCACAGTATCTGATTCATTCATAAACAGGCTTAACAAAGCTGTAAACAAAACAAGAATATGAAAATAGTAGTTGTAGGTACCGGTTATGTTGGTTTGGTAACCGGCGCATGTTTGGCTGAAGTAGGGATAGAAGTGGTGTGTATTGATGTGCTTCAGCAAAAAATAGACAACCTAAAAAAAGGCATCCTGCCCATTTACGAACCCGGACTCGAAGATATTGTCAAACGCAATTATAAAAAAGGAAGACTGCATTTCAGCACCGATCTGCCCGATTCCATCCGTGGCGCACAGGTGGCTTTCATCGCGGTGGGTACACCTCCCGGTGAAGACGGCAGTGCCGATCTCAAATATGTATTACAGGTAGCCAATACCATCGGTCAGCACATGACCGATTATCTGGTAGTGGTCACCAAAAGCACCGTACCCGTGGGTACCGCTTCCAAAGTGAATGCCTGCATTTCAGAAGCCCTGAAAGCAAGAGGCGAAGAAATTGAATACGACGTGGCATCGAATCCCGAATTTCTGAAAGAAGGCGCTGCCGTGGATGATTTCCTGAAGCCAGACCGCATTGTGATTGGTGTGGAATCTGACCGTGCAAGAGGCGTGCTGCAACAGATGTACAACCCGTTTTTGCTGAATGGTCATCCCATCTTGTTTATGGATGTGCCATCTGCCGAAATGACCAAGTACGCTGCCAACGCGATGCTGGCCACCAAGATCTCTTTCATGAACGACATCGCCAACCTCTGCGAACTGGTAGGCGCCAATGTGAACCATGTACGCAAAGGCATCGGCAGCGATCCGCGCATTGGCAACCGCTTCATTTATCCCGGTATTGGATATGGCGGTTCCTGCTTTCCCAAAGACGTGAAAGCATTGATCAAAACCGGACAGAAAAGCGGTTACGATTTGCGCATCCTGAATGCGGTGGAAGAAGTAAACGAAGACCAGAAGAAAGTGATCATCACCAAAATAAAGAATTACTACAACGGCGAACTGGCTGGCAAAACTTTCGCCATGTGGGGGCTGTCTTTTAAACCAAAAACCGATGACATGCGCGAAGCGCCATCACTGGTCATCATAGACATGCTGCTGGAAGCCGGTGCCAAAGTACAGGCATACGATCCCGTTTCGATGCCCGAAGCAAAGCACATGATCGGCGATAAAATTACCTTTGTTGAAGATGCCGTACAGGCAACCAAAGGCGCCGATGCACTGTTGCTCATTACCGAATGGCCGGAGTTCCGCCTGCCGGATTGGGAAGAAATCAAAACCAACATGAAAGGTCACGTGATCTTCGACGGCAGAAACATTTACACTGCTGACGAAATCAAGCAACATGGTTTTGAATATTTTGGCATTGGCCGCTATGCACGCGGCATCAAAAACTATGGCGAACAGGTAACGACGCTCAGATAATCATTTTCTCCCGCAGCTAATGCGCTACGCAGGCAACATTCCCTTGTATCCTGCGTGTACCTGCGCTATCTGCGGGATTTTTTTACTCAATACTTTTCATGAAAAAAAGAATTTTAATAACAGGTGCCGCCGGTTTTTTAGGCTCGCACCTTTGCGACCGGTTCATCAAAGAAGGATACCACGTTATCGGGATGGACAACCTCATTACCGGCAACCTGCAGAACATTGAACACTTGTTCGCATTGCCCGATTTTGAGTTTTACCACCACGATGTCACCAAGTTTGTACATGTATCGGGCAAGCTCGATTACATCCTGCATTTCGCTTCACCAGCCAGCCCGATTGATTATTTGAAAATTCCGATACAAACCTTGAAGGTAGGTGCGCATGGTACGCACAACCTGCTGGGATTGGCAAAAGACAAAGGCGCGCGTATATTGGTAGCGTCCACTTCTGAAGTGTATGGCGACCCAAGCGTGCACCCGCAGCAGGAGAGCTATTGGGGCAATGTAAACCCGGTAGGTCCGCGCGGCGTATATGATGAAGCCAAACGCTACCAGGAAGCCATTACCATGGCATATCATACCTATCATGGACTTGGAAACGCGCATCATCCGCATCTTCAATACTTATGGTCCGCGTATGAGGCTCAATGATGGTCGCGTATTGCCAGCATTCATTGGACAGGCATTGCGTGGTGAAGACCTGACAGTATTTGGTGATGGTTCTCAAACACGTTCTTTCTGCTATGTAGACGACCTGGTAGAAGGCATTTACCGTTTGCTGCACAGCGATTATGCAAGCCCGGTAAACATTGGCAATCCGTCTGAAATTACCATTGGTGAATTTGCCGAAGAAATCATCAAGCTAACGGGTACCAACCAGAAAGTGATTTACAAACCCTTGCCAACCGACGATCCGAAACAACGGCAGCCCGACATCACGCTCGCAAGGCAACTGCTGGGCTGGGAACCGAAAGTGGACCGGAAAGAAGGCTTGCAGATTACCTACGAATACTTCCAGTCGTTGACAAAGGATGATCTGTTTAAAAAAGAGCACAAAGACTTTTCTTCGTATATCAAACAATAGATTTTATTCGATACCGGCTCAAAGGCACAAAGTTTCTTCACTGATTTTCTTTGTGCCTTTGTTGTTTTTCGGCAACTTCCCTTTTATACCAAACCACTTCCATGCAGCGGATCAAAGTGTTACACATTACCCAATCGGTAGGCGGCGTTGAAACCTATTTGAAACAAATCATCAGCACCATTGACCACAACCGTTTTGAGCTGAAGATTATCGGGACCATTTCGGAAAACCTGGCGCCGTATTGCGTAAAGTATGGCGTGGCGTTTACGCGGGTCAACATGGCGCGCGGGCTCAATCCTTTCCTGGATATCAAGTCTGTTTTTCAGCTGCGCAACATCATCCGCAAAGAGAAGGCTGCCTGCGCTCACCTGCATAGTGCAAAGGGCGGTTTTATTGGCAGAATTGCTTGTTCATTAGCCAAACAAAAATCACTTTACACGCCTCATGCGTTGTCTTACCTTTCGTTTACCGGTGTAAAACGAAAAGCCTTTTTTTCACTGGAAAAAATAGCCAAAAAGTTTACCTATAAAATACTGGCTATTTCTGAAAGTGAAGCGGAACGCTGTGTGAAAGACCTCGGGCACAAGCGCGAAAATATTTATGTAATTCCCAACTCGCTGGTGATAGACAACTATTGGTACAACACCAATACTTCCCAATTGCATGCGTTGGAAGGCAAGATAAAAGTGGGAGACATTGCCAGATTGACACCGCAGAAAAATCCGTTGTTGTTTGTAGATATTGCCAACGCCGTGATACAGAAAACGGGCAGGGATGTTCACTTTTATATCTTAGGCATTGGCGAGCACGACCATTTGATGGATGAAGTGCAGGCGAAAATAAAAGCGTATGGCATTGGTGATAATTTTCACTTGCTGGAGCGCGGCGACCTGCAAACCTCTATTCATTTTTTGCAACAGCTTGATGTATTTCTTTTCCCATCCATCTTCGAAGGGTTGTCGTATGCATTGCTGGAAGCCATGCTGCAGGGCGTGCCTTCTGTAGTAAGTAATGTAGATGGCAATAAAGATGTGATTCAAAACGGCGTGAATGGCTTTACCTGCGATACATTGGATGAATATGTAAGCAGCATTCTTTCGCTCATTAACAACCCAATGCAAAAAAAGCAATATGGTGCCGCTGCCAAACAATATGTGCTCGACCATCATGACCTGAAGAAAAACATTCACAAGCTGGAAGCCATTTATGCCCAACTTGCTGTTACAGATGCTGGGGCAACTGCTCTCGGTTAACTCAGTTCCGATAAACGGTTCTTTCAATCGGTTGGTGCCCCCACCAACCGATTGACAATATGCCAAATCTCAGAATTAGGATTCGTGTAAAACAAATATTACTGATTCAGAGAATCGAAATATTCCTTCTTCAAGGTGCGCTGCGCTAACACCTCGAAGAACAAGTAGCTAACCAACAGGGCTTGGCGATGTGCGGTGAATTCCATGTTCCGTCTGACGAAACAAATGCAGATTGAAAAACGAATGTACAAAATATGTTCTGCAGCCAAATAGATCACGTCCAGCCGGAGGTGCCACACAATAGCGAACTAAAGCTGTGGTAACAACGCCCTGCCCTGCTATTGCAAATGCCCACATTGGGGCATACCTTAGTCACTCGAAATCACAACAGGTCCAATTGGCATTTGTCCGTTATTTAGCTATTCATTTATTTTCGGTGTCAGCTTCGTTAACTCTATATACTGGTTAATTGTCGCAGTCAGTACGAAAACGGTAATCGTGTAATTCGCGAAATTCTGCTGATGTTGCAAATTTTTATCAAATGTCAGCAAAGCATCAAAAGAGTTGTCCACAAAAAGCTTAAGCAGTTCCCCATTTTTGATTCCGTTCCACTGCTTGTCACGCACTGTGAAGACATCATGTTCCCGAAAGTCCTGCTTCAGGCGTTTGGGTAAGTTTTCGTCAAGCAACAGCCGCATACAATTGAGCTACATTTTTTGACGTCAGGAGTTTGTTTGCGATATCTAACAACGCTATTGCCTGCTCTTTTGAAACGGTCGGAAAGTCGTCCAAGAAACTCATCAAGTGAAACTCCAGCTTCTAAATGGTCAAACAAACTTTCCACAGGAACTCGTGTCCCTTTAAAAACAGTTTGTCCGCCTAAAATGTCGTTGTCAATTGTTATTAATTCTTGAACGTTCATACAGCAAATTTAATAAATTGTCAGCCGCAGAAACAGTCAAAAATGGTTGCGCCTAACGGAGAAGGGCTTTGTGAAGGTAGGATATTTGAAAGTTTGTCGCTTTCTTTGATTTCGGTTGGTATCCTTACCAACCGATACCTTACAACAAATACCACTGATTCAGAGAATCGAAATATTCCTTCTTCAAGGTGCGCTGCGCTAACACCTCGAAGAACAAGGGGATAGCCGCTGCGTGAACTCTCCGGAAATCAGGAGGGGAAAAACGAAAAATACGAAAAATACATGCAAAATGAATTTTAAGGAAATTTTAATCTTTAATTTGTATAGATATAAAGTTTGTGCTATTTTCATAGGGTAAACCTTTTTGCTTATGAGATGGCTCTTAACCTGTGTGTTGTTACATTTATGCTCTTTGTGTTTTTCACAATGCCCTCCTTCAACAATCTCTGGATATGGCTCAATTAATTTTAAAGATTCTCTTTATGCAATTGATTCATTTAAAGATGGCTCTTCAAAAAAATTAATAGATCGTACTTAAAAGATCCATTAAATCCCAATCCGGATTTGAAAGATATTAATTATAAAACACGAATTACACAAATAACCCCTACGAAACAATTTACCGATAATGAATGTAACGGCAATTCTACTTCGTGCACCAGTATGGGCAGTGATTGTTATTACTATGTTTACTATCCGTTAGGTATCGATTTCTCTACCTGTAAATTACCCACAATTGTTTTATTTCATGGAGGAGGTTTTTCCGATTGCAAAGCAGACGGAGATGCAGGAGCTGGCAATACAAATTTTGTGGCTAAAGAATTTGCAAAGCGTGGCTATGTGGCGTTTGTAGTTGAGTATCGTACCGGCAGGTATCTTGTTCCTGGTGGTACTTACCTCAGTGCTCAACAATCATTAGCTTCTTATCGTGCGTTTCAAGATGCACGCGGAGCTATGCGGACAATTATTTTGCATCAGCGGGAACACAACACAGTTTGGACAGACGAACCTTACCAGATAGATACCACCAAAATGTTTATAGGAGGTAATAGTGCCGGTAATATTATTGCCATACATACTGCTTACTATACTGCCAGCGAGATTGCGCAGGTATTTCCTACACCTTCAGGGCAGCCTACTGTACAACAAGTTTTAGGCTCTATCGATGCTGATTATTATTATGGTGATTCAACTATAGATCTTACAACACGCATACGTGGAGTGCTGGATATGTGGGGGCAGGCAAGCTTTCCCATTAGCAAACGTAATAATCCGAACCTTCTTTCTGGGCTAACAACGCCAATATTCCACCGCTGATAGGATTTCATGGCGATTCGGATAAGACATTACGAATTGACACTATAGCAATTAAATTTTCACCAGCAATGTACAATGTTCAATCCAATTAATTATCTCTTTATACAATTCCGAATCCCAATGTTTAAAAAGCGGGCTTAACTTATGGATTGGAAGGTGTTGCAAATACGGATGATGTGTTTGCAGCAGGTTCTATAGGTATCTATAAAATATCTTAAGTATTTGAATGTTAGCGTTGAAGTATATGTGGATTGCAACATGGGGCATGGTGTCAGTGAAAGAATAGACGAGTTTGGAATCTTAAGAGACAACTTTGGCTTACCGAATGTTACCAAAGTTGATAATGTCTATAAATACATGGTTCAACGAGCTGCCACGTTTTTCCAGGCGGTGCTAACCGGCAAGGACGCTCTTCGCTATACTGATTTATTTTACGAGTGCGTAAACGAACGGGTAAAATCAACACCCAATAGCCAGTTTGCTGACAATATAGGTAATTGTCCGGGTAGTAATAATCCCTGCCCGCCCGATCCTGGCAACTTTATTCCAGATGATACAGACGATTGGTAGTTCACATCTTCTGCTATGTTTCCTTTTTTTATCTGACAAATTAAATACAACGAACATGAAATACCTACTTTACTCTGTTCTATTCCTGTGCAGCACAACTTTATTTGCCCAACAGCCCGGCACACTTGACCCTTTGTTTGGGGAGGAGGGGAAAGTGCTGGCTCCTTTACCTTTTAATGATAGCAGAACTGTACTTGCTGTACAGCCTGATGGTAAAACACTAAGGGGAGTAACGGATTTATATTCCGGAAAGCTTACTTTCCGCATAGACCGCCTGCTTCAGGATGGCAGTCCTGATCTCGATTTTGGCACAAATGGAACTGCATTTGTCGAGTTCTACAATTTGACTGACCCCTTTTTCGATGGTGCTACGCTTTACGCTCTTTTTGTACAGCCGGATGGAAAGATTCTCGCTGCAGGCTATGCCGGTAGTATTTATGGCTCCGCTGGTATAGCCCGCCTCAACCCTGATGGTTCGCAGGATTCTTCCTTTGGAATGAATGGAACTTCAATTGTGGGAAATCAATACTTGAACTTTGTTTTTTCTATTGCTTTGCAAACAGACGGTAAGATAATGTTAGGTGGAGAGAGCCTTACTGATTTTGTTAATAATACCTATCGCTTTATGACTATACGCTGCCTCCCTGATGGCAGCCTTGACCCGGATTTCGCAAAAGAAGGTATCCTTATGAGCCGCTATATTGGTGCTGCCAATACTGTTGCTGTACAGCCGGATGGCAAGATAGTAGCAGCAGGCTACAGCGGCAGCCTCTTTTCAGGTTCTTATTTTCACATAGAGCGGTACAACGAGAACGGAACCTACGATAAGGACTTTGGTAACGGCGACGGCATAGTGGATACAACTGTGGGCAGCGGCTCGTGTGCCATAAACAGCATTGCCCTGCAGGCAGATGGAAAAATAGTGGTGGCAGGTGGTGTGAACGGCTACTTTCCTACACAATTTGGTGTAGCCCGCTTTAACAGCGATGGCAACCTGGATAAAAGCTTTGGCAATGGCGGCTGGGTGTCAGAATTTGGTGGAGCAGGCAGCGAAGCCACCAAAGTAATGCTGACCAGAAAAGAAAATGAAGACAGGGTTGTAGTTGCCGGATCGGTAACAAACAGCGCAACCAAAGGCGATTTTGCACTGGCAGCTTACTATAGTAATGGAACAAAGGATACGGACTTTGGCAAAGAAGGAACACAGGTAACTGATATAGGAAGCAACGAATACCTTACAGGAGCAGGTCTGCAAACGGATGGAAAGATAGTGGTCGCCGGTTTTATGTATGCCAATGGAATATTAACCAATAACTATATTGTTGCCCGATACTATGGTTATCCGCAGAAAGTATCCTTAATCGTCCGCATCAAGCGCTGGCTGCACAATCATACTATTACCTGGAAAGGTTTGCCTGCAGATGATAAGATTTCCTATTACAGCGTAGAGCAAAGCAACAATAACAGAGATGGCTTTACGCCCGTAGCCAAAGTAAACGGCGTAAGCAACCTGAAAGATTATTCATTTACCAACAGTAGCTTACTGGAAGGCAAAAACTACTACCGCATTAAAGCCGTAAGCGGGGATGGAGTGGTAAGATACAGCGAAGTGGTAAGCGCAGATAACAGCGCCAACACAGCCTCTGTCTATCCCAACCCTGCCAGAGATTATGTAACTGTACAAGGACTAAAAGCAAATGAAACCGCCAACATCAGCATCACAGATGGCAATGGGAATGTGAGGGTAAAAGGCGTAAGCACCGGCAGTGCGCAATACCGCTCGCAGCTAACCAATCTGCAGCCGGGTACCTACTATGTCAACATTACCGCAAACGGCAAAACGGAAACGGTGAAGTTTGTAAAAAGTAACTGAATCGTGAAGGGTGTCGGGGCTTTCTGAAATGGGAAGATATAGACCTGATGAACAGATTTGATGTGAGAGAAGGAGGGTGTAACACCGCCATATGCCGGTGAGGAGACATTGCGGGGGAGAAAGTTTTCCTATCCCAATTCGCAGGTATCAACTGATAACCCGAATGTGGACCCAAATACCTGCAATAACTGCAATGAGCCATGTCCGCCTACAACGGTTAGGTTCCCTGATGATGGCGAATGAACTTCCTCACACATTTTATTTACCAGCAAAACCAAATACAACATGAAAGCTTTACTACTATTTTCTTTATCAGTCTTGTGCAGTGTTGTCGTACTTGCCCAGCAGCCAGGCACATTAGATCCATCATTTGGCAACAGAGGAATTCTGTTTGACACAACTACAACATCGTTTACTCAGCAGGATGTTCTTGCCGTTCAAAGCAATGGAAATCTGTTGGTAGGTGGCACTGGCAAATACCAGGAATACACAACATTTAAGATTGACTGCTAATTACCCGATGGAAGCAAGAACACATCATTTGGAACTGATGGGAGTGCTTTCATTTTGTTTCCAGGCTTTAAAGACCCTGAAATAGATGGTGGTTCAATCTCAGCTATGACTTTATTGCCCGATGGCAAGATATTGGCTGCCGGCAGCTTGGCAGGTACAGCCAGTTCTATCGGTCTTGCCATGTTCAACCCCGATGGCACTCCTGACTCCACTTTTGGCACCGGTGGTGCTATGTTGACAATCAACCCTGCTTTTGCTCCATTTGTTCGCTGTATGGCATTGCAGCCCGACGGAAAAATACTGATCGGCGGAAGTGACTGGATTGATTTTATTGATAATACTTACAAGTTTTACACCATCCGCTGTTTGCCTGACGGCAGTATTGATGAAAGTTATGGGGAAAACGGATTAGTGAGAAGCAAAAGTGATGGTGAGGTAAGAAGCATTGCCGTGCAGCCGGATGGCAAGATAGTAGCCGCCGGTCATAGCGGGGATTTGCTGGTTGGCAGCGGCGTGTTCAGCGCCCGTTTCCGTATGGAACGGTATCTTCCCGACGGCTCTTATGATAATAGCTTTGGAGTAAACGGCGTGGTAGAGCAATCGGATTATAGATTCCAATACAGTTAGTTGCATAAACGACATTATCGTTACAGAAAGGATGGAAAAATTATTGCAGTTGGCAGAAGCAACGGTCTTTTTGATTATAAATTTACGGTGGTGCGTTATAATACGGATGGCAGCTTCGACAACAGCTTCGGTAATGAACGGTGTAGTAATCACCTTATTTCCACAAGAAGGAGGCGAAGCTAAAAAAGTGTTTTTAACAGGTGAAAATGAAAATAGAATAGTGGTAGCTGGCACCAATTACCTGCCGCTGTCAGAATCCAATGCCAATTTTGCCCTGGTAAGCTACCTAACGCAACGGCTCGCTGGATACGGACTTTGGCAAGGAAGGCATACAAAGCACAGACTTAGGCGGCTATGATAACCTCACGGCAGCGGCTTTGCAGAAAGACGGAAAGATAGTTACCCTGGGCTACACATACCGCAGCCAGACAGATGAGTTTCTCCCGGCCCTTGCCCGCTACTACGGTTATCCTCAGAAAGTATCCTTAATCGTCCGCATCAAGCGCTGGCTGCACAATCATACTATTACCTGGAAAGGTTTGCCTGCAGATGATAAGATTTCCTATTACAGCGTAGAGCAAAGCAACAATAACAGAGATGGCTTTACGCCCGTAGCCAAAGTAAGCGGCGTAAGCAACCTGAAAGATTACAGCCTTACCAACAGCAGTTTATTGCAAGGCACCAATTATTACCGCATTAAAGCCGTAAGCAGCGATGGAGTGATAAGGTACAGCGAAGTAGTAAGCGCAGATAACAGCGCCAATACGGCATCTGTCTATCCCAACCCCGCCAGAGATTATGTAACTGTACAAGGATTGCCCGCCAACACAACCGCCAACATCAGCATCTCAGATGGCAGTGGGAATGTGAGGGTAAAAGGAGTGAGCACCGGCAGTGCGCAATACCGCTCGCAGCTGACCAATCTGCAGCCCGGTACTTACTATGTAAACATCACCGCAAACGGCAAAACGGAAACGGTGAAGTTTGTAAAAGAGTGAGTGATGGAAAATAGTGGAGCATAGTAGAAGCAGCGGCTCCCGCAGGAGCCGCTGCTTCTACTATAGAAAATTGCCTGCTACATTCATTACACTTGCTTTTACTGCACACCTTGCGAAGGCTTACAATCTATCACTTTCATTTGTATGCTTTTGGTGCCATTCCATTCATTTAAATCAATGGTAAATACAATGTCAATGGGGTTGTCTTTCTGCAGAAGGTCAAACTTGTCTGCCATGTTGAAACCAATGCCGGTGAGCATCGTATGTTGCTGTTTCAGTACAAAGCGCACGTGCTGTTCCTTTACAATTTTGGAATAGCCGGTATCGTGCACGTGGCGGGCAATAAATACGGGACGCATATTTAGGGGACCAAAAGGTTCCATCTGGCAAAGGATGTTGTAAAATGGAAACGTGAGTTCGGAAAATTTCACTTCCGCATCTATCACGATCTCCGGCGTGAGCATGTGGTCGGCGATGGTAGCCGATACAATCTCTTCAAACTTTGTTGCAGAATGCATCTACCTGTTCGGGCAGCATCGTCATGCCGGCGGCGGCAAAGTGCCCGCCATAGCCCAGCAGGTGTTCGCGGCAGGCATGGATGGCTTCATACAAATTAAAGCCCGCCACACTGCGTGCGCTGCCCGATACCACATTGCCGCTTTTGGTGAGCACAACGGTGGGTCGGTAATAGCTTTCTACCAGCCGCGACGCCACAATGCCCACCACACCTTTGTGCCAATGATCCTGGAACACAACAGTAGTTTTGCGCAGCCCCTGTTCTTCGTTGCTCCGTATCATGTGGATGGCTTCTTCGGTAATGGACATATCCGCTTCTTTGCGGTCGGTGTTGTCGTTGTGGAGTATTTCGGCAAGTTGAAGCGCTTTGTCGTAGTCCTGTTCAATGAACAACTGAACGGCTTTTTTGGCATCGTCCATGCGCCCGGCCGCGTTGATGCGAGGCGCCACGATAAAAACAAGATTGTTGATGTGCAAGGGTTGCTGCTGCATACCGGCGAGCTGTAGCAGCGCTTTGATGCCCATGCCGGGCTTGCTGTTGATTTTTTGCAGGCCGTGAAAGGCAAGGATGCGGTTTTCGCCATTGATGGGCACAATGTCGGCGGCAATGGCGGTGGCTACGAGGTCTAAAAATTGCAGGTACGATTCGGCCGGCAGCTGAAGCTCTTCGCTCAAAGCCTGCATCAATTTGAAGCCAACGCCGCAGCCACACAATTCTTTATACGGGTAAGTGCAGTCTTTCTGTTTGGGATTGAGAATGGCAGTGGCATCGGGCAGCACATCATCGGGCATGTGGTGATCGCAAATGATAAAATCAATGCCCTGTTCTTTGGCATATTTGACCAGTTCTACTGATTTGATGCCGCAGTCGAGAGAAACAATCAGGGAAATGTTGTTTTCGAGTGCATATTCAATGCCCGCTTTGGATACGCCATAGCCTTCGCGGTAGCGGTGCGGGATGTAATAATCCACATCGGGATAAACATTTTTCAGAAACTGGAACATGCTGGCCACCGAAGTAGTGCCATCCACATCGTAATCGCCATAGACCAGTATTTTTTCGCCGTCATCAAATGCTGAGAGGATGCGTTTCACGGCTTTCAGCATGTCTTTCATCAGCCAGGGATCGTGCAGGTGAGAAAGCTGCGGGCGAAAAAAATCTTTCGCTTCGGCGAAGGTCTCAATGCCACGCTGCACCAGTATTTTGCAGATCGTGTAGCTGATGCGTAGCGATTGCTGCAAGCTGTTGGCTTTGTTGGTATCACCCGGTAATATGTTCCATCTTTTTTGCATCAAAATGTTCGGTCTGTTGTATATCTCACCAATTCTTCCAGCGCTTCTCTTACTTCGCCCGGCTGAAACCGGTACAAGATAGCCAATGCTTCGTCGCGGTAGGCAAACATTTTCTTCTGCGCATATGCGATGCCGCCGGTTTCCTGTACGGTATTGATGACGAACTGTACTTTTTGTTTGTTGTTGTTGTCGTTTTTTACGATGTTGATGAGCTGCCGGCGAAGTTTTGTGTCCACGTTGTTGAGCGTGTAAATAAGCGGCAGTGTCAGTTTTTTTTCTTTGATGTCGTTGCCCGTCGGCTTCCCGATTTTCTGGTTTCCGTAGTCAAAAAGGTCGTCTTTGATCTGGAATGCCATGCCTACTTTTTCGCCAAACAGTCGCAGGGTTTCTATATCTTCTTCATCTGTGAACGTGGTGGAGGCTCCGGCTGCACATGCCGAAGCAAGGAGCGATGCGGTTTTCCCGTTGATGATGTCGTAATATACAGCTTCTTCAATGTTGAGGTTGCGGGCTTTTTCTATTTGCAGCAGTTCGCCTTCACTCATCATTTTCACGGCTCTCGACATCAACTGGAGTATTTTGAAATCGTTGTTGTCAATAGACAGCAGCAGTCCTTTTGAGAGCAGGTAATCACCCACCAGAACCGCCACTTTGTTTTTCCAGAGTGCGTTGATGGAAAAAAAACCACGGCGTTCAAACGCCTCGTCCACCACATCGTCGTGTACGAGGGTAGCCGTATGAAGCAACTCGACCAGCGAGGCGGCACGGTAAGAGGCGGTGTTGATTTCTCCACCCAGCCGCGCACTCAGCAAAACGAACATGGGGCGCAATTGCTTTCCTTTTCGCTTCACGATGTAACTCATGATCCTGTCGAGCAGCGGGACTTTGCTTTTAACTGCCAGGCTGAAATATTTTTCAAACTCTACCAGCTGCCGGCTAATAATTCGATTCGCTTTTTCCATTCTTGTTTGGTATCCGGTATTTCCGTAGCCGGCTTATAAATGTAAGATAAACCGAAAAAAACACGAAGTGGCGGTAGTAAATTCCACAGTTCTTCCGGGTATATTCAAATATACTGCTGCAAACCTCTTGTATAAAATGTAAACTTGGCAGATCTGCTGTCACAAAATAAATATTTAGAGAAACCGGAAGCATCTTTTCTATGGCATCTGTTGTCTTGTTAGTACGTCGTTGGTAATTTATTATGGTTTCTATAACGCGTTGGCATTGCAATTGCTTTACAGTAGAAAAAAAAATTAACGTGTTCGACAGGCAGGAATTTATATTTGTTAATTAAGTATCAATATCTATTTTTGCTGAAAATGAGGTCTTTACCAGGATTAACTTATTAGGTAGCCTAAACAAAAAATTAAACTATACCAACTATGGTAATTAAACAGTATGCAGTAATGTTGGGCTTGCTATTCGCGGCTCAAGGTGTTTTTGCACAAGACAGTTCGATGAGCTCTATGAATGATGCCAAATCTTATTGGGCAGATTCTTCCAAGGTTTCTACGAAGAATATGGCCCAGTACAACGAATTCAGGAACAATATGTACCCTTACCCGGCAAAGCCGCGCGACATGTGGCAGCTTGGAATTACGGGTGGTGTCTTGATGCCATTATTCGATGTGCCAAACGCTGCATTTCCAGGATGGCATGCCGGCTTAAACCTGCGTAAATCGTTGGGTTATCTCGTTTCGGTGAAAGTGGGTGTAGAATATGGTGAAACGAAAGGCTATGAATACAGATTGGGTACCAGCCCGTTCAACATTCCATTGAGTGCCCGCAGCGCTTACGGAAACAATGGCACCTGGATTCCCAACTACAAAATGCAGGCGATCATTCCATCAGTCGAAATGATGTTCTCTTTCTCCAACATCCTTTTCCACAAAGGAAATCCAAAGAGCAACGTTTACTTTACTGCCGGTTATACTCCTTTTGCTTATCACACGACAATTGATGCGCTTAATGCAAACGGACAGCCTTATGATTTCAAAGGACAGATAGACTTTACACAAAAACGTACTGATATCCAGAAAGACATTAAAAACCTGCTGGATGGTTCTTACGAAACGGATGCTACCGTGAGAGGCCGTAGCCAGAATTTCGACGATGCTTCTAGCAACTGGCAGTTTCGCCACAGCGCATTCATCGGTGGTGGTTACGAATTCAAACTGAGCAACCGTGTTTCTTTGGGTTTGGAAGCCAAATATTACATCCTGAGTGATGATTATATTGACGGCAAATACCTGCAAAGAGATGGCAGCAGCCTGACGCCAGAAAAAGACAACCTCATCTCCGGTGATGTAACGTTGGGTTTCAACCTGGGCAATGCCAGCAAACGTACCGAGCCATTGTGGTTCCAAAACCCGTTGAACTACATTTACAACGAAGTCAATGCTCCTGAACACATGAAGATCCCAACACCTGTACTGCCTGATGCAGACAGCGATGGTGTAACTGACCAGTTTGACCAGGAACCAAACACTCCCGCCGGTGCTCCGGTTGACTCTCATGGTGTAGCCAAAGATACTGATGGTGATGGTGTTCCTGATTACAACGATAAAGAGTTGCTGACTCCACAAAAATGCTTCCCGGTAGATGCTGATGGTGTCGGTAAATGTCCTCCTACCTGTTGCGATTCTTTGGATCAATACCGCTTAGGTGCTTGTAACCTGTCAGGTTTGCCAAGTGTAGAATTCAAAGGCACTTCCAATACATTGAGCAAAGCAGCCCAGGCGTCACTCGCTTCTGTAGCCCAAATGATCCAGAACAATCCCGGTTGTAAGATCAGGGTGGTAGGTCATGGCGCATCTGACAAACGTGCACAACAGCGCAGCTGGGATCGTGTAAATGCAGTGATCCAGTACATGGTTAACCAACAGGGCATTTCTGAAAGCCGCTTCATCTTTATCTATGGTACAGATGGCGACGCCAACGTAGTTGACCTGGAAGGTACTACTGAAGAAGGTCCTAACAGCGCACCGGCTCCTTCTCCTCAGTATCAGAGATAATGACAACATAATTTCATTATACCAAACCGTCTCAAACAAATGAGACGGTTTTTTTTTGTAAAGTTGTCATCCTGTCAGTTATTGTTGTTCTGGTACTGGTTTTGACGAATGCAGCCATTGACAACATATATTATTGAATCTTTAAAATAGACACTCAAAAAACATCCGGTTATGCAAAAAGGACAGATTCGAGTTCAGACGGAAAATATTTTTCCCATCATCAAAAAATTTCTCTACAGCGATCATGAGATTTTTGTAAGAGAACTGGTGAGCAATGCAGTAGATGCTTCACAAAAACTAAAAACACTTTCATCCATTGGTGAAGCCAAAGGCGATCTCGGCGAATTGAGGATAGACGTGGTGCTGGATGCCAAAGAAAAAACGCTCAGCATTATAGACCGCGGCGTGGGCATGACCAAAGACGAAGTGGACAAATATTTGAACCAGGTGGCTTTTAGCGGGGCAGAAGAGTTTTTACACAAATACAAAGACGCCAACATCATCGGGCATTTCGGTTTGGGCTTTTACAGCGCTTTCATGGTCAGCAGCCGCGTGGAAGTAATCACGCAAAGCTATAATAGCGATGCCGCTACCGTTTATTGGAGTTGTGATGGCAGCCCCGAATTTGAACTGTACGAAGTAGAAAAACGCGACCGCGGAACCAAGATCATTCTGCATATCAGCGACGACAGTGAAGAGTTTCTCGACGCGTCCCGCATCAAAGGGATATTGGAAAAATTCTGCCGCTTTTTGCCCATCGCCATTTATTTCAAAGACGTTGCAGCGCAATCGGAAGATCAGACCGAGGAAGACAAAGCAGATGCGGAAAAACCCATTAACAATACCAATCCCATCTGGACGAAAAAGCCTGCTGAATTAACAACGGAAGATTACCAGAATTTTTACCGCGAACTGTACCCCTTTGGCGAAACACCGCTGTTCTGGATTCACCTGAACGTGGATTACCCGTTCAACCTGACCGGCGTTTTGTATTTTCCAAAAATCAAGCAGAGCTACGAGATTCAGAAAGACAAAATTCAGTTGTACAGCAACCAGGTATTTGTAACTGATGAGGTAAAAAACATCGTTCCGGAATTTTTGATGCTGTTGCATGGCGTAATTGATAGTCCCGATATCCCATTGAATGTAAGCCGCAGCTACCTGCAGGGCGACCCGAATGTGAAAAAAATCAATGCCCACATTACCAAGAAAGTGGCTGACAAACTGGATGAAATATTCCGGAACGAACGCACTTCTTTCGAAGACAAATGGGAAAGCCTTGGCTTGTTTGTGAAGTACGGGATGATGACGGATGATAAGTTTTTGGATAAAGCCAGCAAGTTTCTCATCCTGCAGGATGTGGCAGATAACAAATTTTATACCCTCGAAGAATACAAGGTGGCAACAGAAACGCTGCAGAAAAACAAGGAAGGCAAGTATGTTGTATTGTATACCACCGATCCTGTGCAGCAGGACGCCTATGTGCAGGCTGCCAAACAAAAAAATTACATCGTTGTGAAAATGGAAACGCTGATTGATGCAGCATTCATCAACAACATGGAGATGAAATGGCAGGATGTGCATTTTGTGCGCGTAGATGCCGATATCGTGGACAACCTCATTGACAAGCAGGATGCTACAGACAGCATACTGGGCAAAGAGGAAGAAGCAAAACTGAAAGAATTGTTCACCTTCGACATTCCGCAACTGCATGTATCTATAGAAGTCAAAGGCTTGAGCACCGATACAGCACCGGTGGTGGCTACCCGCCCCGAATTTATGCGTCGCATGAAAGACATGGCCAGTATGGGCGGCGGCGGTATGACCTCGTTCTATGCGCAGATGCCCGACGAAGTGACACTCACCGTCAATGGCAATCACCCCATTTACCAGTCATTGTTGAAGGAAGGGGATGAAGCCCGCCGGCAAAAGCAAATCCGCACATTGGCAGACATGGCTTTGTTGTCGCAGGGGTTGCTGAAAGGTACCGATCTGACCAACTTTATCAGCCGCAACATCGAGTTGATGCAGGACGAAAAAGCAACGGCAGAAGCTTAAGATTTTCGCATTGTACTATTGCATACGCGGTTGTCGTTTTTTAAAAAGCGGCAACCGTTTTTGTTTGGTGACTGTGCAAAAGGCAGTAGTGTTTCAACCATCAGAAATAGCGTTATTTTGCTGCAAATCCTGCTGCTTGCATAGTTTATTATTTATCTCTTACTTGTTGTTGTTTGGCTGGCTCGTTACCCAGGTGCCTTTCTTTCGAAATACTGGTCTTCACAAGGGCTGGCTGGTGGGGTTGTTTCTGGTAAAAATTGCTTCCGGATTTGCCTATGCATGGTTTTTTTCGTTGCCTCAGTATGTTGCTACTGCCGATACCTGGGGGTTTTACCGCGATAGTCTAAAAGAAACCGACTGGCTGCTGCGCGACCCGGCAGGGTTTGTTACAGATTTGTTTCATTATCCCTATGAGCAAAGCGGCAACCTGTTTGCCGGCGTATCTTCATATTGGAACGATTTAAAGAACAATGTTTTTATAAAACTGATGGCAGTGATCAATGTTTGTACAGACAAAGATTATCATACCAATATCATTGTATTCAACTTTTTATATTTTTTTGGACCGGTGGCTTTGTTCCGGTTGGTAAAAAGCAGCTGGCAGTTTGATCAACGCTGGCTGGTCTTGCCTGTATTTTTACTGCCATCATTTGTATTCTGGTGCAGCGGAATTCACAAAGACGGGTTGATATTTTCGTGCCATGCTCATCGCCATCTTCAGCCTGCATCGGCAGTTGGATGAGAACCAGATATTGTGGAAGCATTGCCTGCTTATTTTGTGTTGTTTTGTTTTGTTGTTTGCGCTGCGCAATGTCATCCTGCTGTTGCTGTTGCCGGCATGCACCGGCTGGTACATCAGCACCAAAGTGCAGCGCTATCAATGGTGGATATTTGGTGCAATTTACTTGATTGGTTTACTTTTTTTCTTTTTGTCAGCCAACCTGACGCCTGCTTTCAATTTTCCGCAGTATATTGTAGCCAAACAAGCAGAGTTCAATGTACTCAGCGGATCGTCTAAGTTGGTGCTGCCTGTTTTACAGGATACATTTCGAAGTTTTGTACATTTTTTTCCCTTTGCGTTGGACATTGCTTTTGTCCGCCCGAAAATCGGCGATGCCAGCAACCTCAGTTATGCAGCAGCTGCCATAGAAAACCTACTCATTATTTTTATTATCATAATATGGATGATCTTTCATCAGCCATTAACAAGCGTGCAACCCATAATGGTTTTTTTTATCTTCTTTAGTTTATCTGTTTTGATGTTGTGTGGTTATACAGTCAGCTTTTCAGGTGCCGTGGTCCGGTACAAAAGCATTGTTACACCCATGCTTGTTACCATCTTGCTGGTTACTATATCTCAAAAGGGTAAGAGGATTTATAAAAGTTATAAAAAATCATCATTTATTATTTTTTTAGTTTTAATAAAACCTTTTTTAATACTTTTGAGCACAACTGCAATTATTAGTACCAATTCATAATGTGCGATACAGATAACTTATTTTTCATTATTCACAAAAACTCACAACAATTATGTCGTTACGGTTTCAGGCTATCAACAACTTAACGAGTCATTTGCAAACGCCGATCGAGGAATCTGCAAAGATTACCGGGATATTCGGTGAACATGTTTTTACTACAAAAAAAGCACGCGAATTTCTTAGCGATGAAGCATACAAAAGCCTTACAGGTAGTGTGAAGGGAGGAAAAAAAATTGACCGCTATGTAGCCAGCCAGATTGCCAGCGGCATAAGAAGTTGGGCAGAAAACATGGGCGTTACACACTACACGCACTGGTTTCAGCCTTTGACCGGACTGACGGCTGAAAAGCATGACTCCTTCTTTACCATCAAAAGCGACGGCACGCCAATCGAAGAATTTGACGGCGCTGCGCTCATACAACAGGAACCCGATGCCTCTTCTTTCCCAAGCGGTGGTTTGCGCGCCACTTTCGAAGCGCGCGGTTATACTGCGTGGGACCCGTCTTCACCACCATTCATTATGGAAATAGACAAGGGCAAAACGCTTTGTATCCCTACCATTTTCGTATCTTATACCGGCGAATCGCTCGACTACAAAGCGCCATTGCTGAAAGCGCTTGAATCACTGAACAAATCGGCTGTGGAAGTAGCCAATTACTTCGATAAAAATGTTACAAAAGTTACCCCGACCCTGGGCTGGGAACAGGAATATTTTATCGTTGACGAAGGCATGGCAAACGCCCGCCCCGACCTCGTTCAGTGCGGCCGTACCGTATTTGGAGCTGCGCCTGCAAAAGGTCAGCAACTGGAAGACCATTATTTCGGTTCTATTCCCGAAAGAGTCTATGGCTTTATGCGCGATTACGAGAACGAAGCCTACAAACTGGGCATTCCCCTGCGCACGAGGCACAATGAGGTAGCACCTTCACAATTTGAGTGTGCACCCATATTTGAAGAAGTGAACATCGCTGTGGACCACAACGTGCTGCTGATGGATGTGATGACGCGTGTTGCCAAACGCCACGGGCTGGTAGTGCTGCTGCATGAAAAACCATTTGCCGGCATCAACGGTAGCGGTAAGCACAACAACTGGAGCATGGCTACCGATACCGGCGTAAACCTGCTGGCACCGGGCAAAACGCCAAAGACCAACCTGATGTTCCTTACCTTCTTTGTGAACACCATCAAAGCTGTACACGATTATTCCGATTTGCTGCGGGCCGCCATCGCATCTGCTCCCAACGATCACCGTTTGGGTGCCAACGAAGCGCCACCCGCCATCATCTCCGTATTCGTAGGTCAATATCTTGCCAAAGTATTGTCCGACATTGAAGCCCGCGTAGGCGAAAAATTCGATGAGCAGGACGAAGCCATCCTAAAACTCGATCTGCACCGCAGCATCCCCGAACTGATGCTCGACAATACCGACCGCAACCGTACTTCTCCGTTTGCTTTTACCGGTAACAAATTTGAATTCCGCGCCGTTGGTTCTTCTGCCAACTGTTCTAACTCCATGATCGTGCTGAACACCATTATGGCCGAAACACTGAAGAACTTTAAGTCTGAAGTTGATGGACTGATTGAAAAAGGTGAGAAGAAAGAAATCGCCATCATGCACGTCATTCAGAAATACATTGTCGACAGTAAAAAAGTATTGTTTGAAGGCGATGGTTACAGCGAAGAATGGGCTCAGGAAGCTGAAAAACGCGGACTTCCCAACCTGAAAACGACACCATTGGCTTTGGATGCCCTGATCACTGATAAAGCGAAGCACCTTTTCGAAAGCAACAACGTGTACAACCACCTGGAGCTGGAAGCCCGTCACGAAATAGAGCTTGAAAAATATGTGAAAAAAGTGCAGATCGAAGCCCGCATCATGGGCGACCTCGCACTCAACCACATCATCCCGGCTTCTATCAGCTACCAGACATCACTCGCCGAAAACATCAAAGGCTTGAAAGAAGCCGGTTTGCCCGAGTCTTCTTATTCGGTACAGATAGACCTCCTGAAACAAGTGTCTGAACACATACAGGTGATTTACGGCAGGGTCAATGAAATGGTAGAAGCGCGCAAAGTAGCCAACAACATGACGGATACACGCGAAAGAGCCATCTCGTATTGCGATGAAGTAAAAGGCAAATATTTTGACGAAATCCGCTACCACGTAGATAAGCTGGAACATTTGATTGACGACGACAAATGGACACTGCCGAAGTATCGTGAAATGCTGTTTTTACGCTAAAAAATACACTGTTTAAATAAAAAACCTCGTACACAATACGAGGTTTTTTTGTATGTCCATCTGTCGATACCAGGTCACAAATGAATGATGAATCCCGGTGAAACCGCAATTCGCTTTATATTTTCCGCTGTGTCCAGATGTTCCAGTTTTCCTCGGCTTGTATGGTCAGCATGTCGTACCCGTTTTGAGTGGCGGCGCCCTGCGTTTTGCCCAATGACAGAAACTTAGTCAATGGCGGGTTATAAACAAGATCAAAGAGGTAATGATCCGGTGTCAGCAAGTGGTAGGGAATATCCGGCGCTTCATCGGTGTTGGGCGATGTTCCCAGCGGCGTACAATTGATCACCACAGTATATTCGCGCATCAGGTCTGCCGTAATCTCTGCATAGGTAAGTAAAGACGCGATGGTTTTGCTGCGCGAAACAACCAGGTAATGGATGTTCAGCTTTTGCAACACGTATTCCACCGCAGCAGACGCGCCACCGCTGCCCAATACAAGCGCATGCGTATGATGCGGCTGTAGTTGGGTAACAAACGATTTTTCAAAGCCTACAACGTCGGTATTAAAGCCATGCAGCGTTCCGTTGGCTACCCTGATGCAGTTGCACGCGCCCATTTGCTCCACTGCAGCTGTCATGGATTGCAAATAAGGCAATACCTGCTTTTTGTAAGGAATGGTAACGGCCGAACCCCTGCAGATGTGGTTCTGCCGACAAAATACCGGGCAGCATCTCTATCCCGGCAATGGGAAAGTTTTTAAATTCTGCATCCGCAATCCCTTTCTCTGTAAACCTGGCGGTAAAATATTTTTGGGAAAACGAATGCGACAAAGGAAAACCAATAATGCCAAACGTGCGCATGATAACAGCAGTTTAAAAGCCAGCAGGTACAAAGGTGAAAAAGGTGGTTGTCTTTATTGCCTGCCGGAACAATCGTGGTTACATTCTTTGTTTTGTTTCTTCATCAAGATACAGGTGAAACGTATCTCCGCGAAGCCCGATGCGCATGGTCTCCAGCGGAATCACTTCCGATGGTGCTATGTTCCCAAGGTTTACGTTGCAGCCCAGCAGTTCGAGAAAGTACAATTGCTGTTCTTTTTGCGGTGCTTCCCACAGTATTTTCTCGCACGGTATCTGGGTTAAAATTTCATTGACCAGCCCTTCGCGCACTTCACCGCTGCCCCGGTAGATGCCTACGTTGCCGCCTTCGCGTGCTTCGGCTATCACATACGTAGAACCGGCTTCCAGTTCAGCGCGCATCAGTTCTATCCATTTATAGGGCGGGATGATGTGAGCGGCGTCTTTGCTGCCCACTTCACTCAGCACAATTCCATGTTTGGTTAATTTTTCGATGTAACCACACTTTTCGGCGTGCGGAATGGTAATAGAACCGTCACTTACTTCCATGTATTGAATGCCATAATCTTTGCATACGGCAATGTATTCGTCAATCTGGTTGCGGATCAGGAAGGCTTCAAACAGGGTGCCACCAAAATAAACCGGGATGTTATATGATTGATACGCTTCTATTTTATCCCGCAGGTTGGGTGTTACAAACGAAGTTCCAAAGCCCAGTTTGATCAGGTCAACATAAGGATGCGCGATGCTCAAAAAATTTTTGGCTTCATTCAGGCTCAATCCTTTATCCATTACCATTGTAATACCGTTGGTGCGTGGCTGCTGCGTGCGTTCCGGTATTTGAAGAAGATTAAAATTCATTCGTAGTTGTTTAGCGGCGGCAAAAATAACAAACGGTGGGATAGCGCCATTTTTTAAAATTTAGATAAAATAGCTGCCCTGCCCAACTTTTGGTGCAATGCAGATTGCCAACTTCATCCGGAAGGTTTATTGCTCTTTGATCGCTTTGTTCAAAAATTCAATCAGCTGATCCGTTGCTTTGCGCCGGTGGCTAAACCTGTTTTTCTCATCCATCGTCATTTCGGCAAAGGTCTTGTCGCCCCCATCCGGAATGAAAACAGCATCGTAGCCAAAGCCACCGCTGCCGCTGCGTTCGTGGGTAATAACGCCGTTGCACACGCCATCAAATGTGTACAGGGTATTATCGAGCAACAATGAAATGATGGTTTTAAACCGGGCAGACCTGTTTGTTTTACCCTGCAGGTTGTGCAACAGCAAATCGATGTTGGCTTCGAAATTTTTGTGGTCACCTGCGTAGCGGGCACTTCTGACGCCCGGCTCACCATTGAGGGCATCTACTTCAAGACCGGTGTCTTCGCCAAAACAGTTGTTGCCCGTCATGGCATGAATCACTTTCGATTTCTCGATGGCGTTTTCTTCCAGTGTGTCAAAAGGTTCAGGAATGTTGATGTCAATGCCGGCATCTTTCAGTGTCATGATGTGATATTGTTCGCCAACAATGTTTTTGATTTCATCGGCTTTGTGCTGATTGTTGGTGGCAAAAATCAAAGTAATCGGTCGCATATTCGTTCGCTTAAAAGATAGAAAGAATGAATTGAATTGACAGTAATGCCAGGTGTTCAAACATGCAGTTGCATCATGATATAACAAGCTGGTTGTCAGCAAGGAATCGCTCTTTTCCGGTAAGTTCAATGGTTCCTGTATTGTTGTCCGCAGGCAGCCGTAGCGGAGAACAAATGCCTGTGGTAAAACAGGGGTAAATGCGGTGCTTTTTTTAACGGAAGCACGGATTGTACAGGGCGGCAATTGTATTATTCGAAAATGGTTTTCAGGCTCATCCAGAGCTTTGTTTTTTCTACCCTTGCTTCTTTACTGTTTCCTATCATTTTGTGCAAGGCTGCGCTGCACAAAAATTTACAATTGCTAAAGTTCTGAACTTTGTAGTCCGGCATCAGAAACGGGAGCTGCACATCCTGTGTGGATACATCAAACATCAGGCAAACCCTTGGCTGCAGCTGTGCCAGGATTTCCTTGTAATCTACCGGCGTAGCGTTGAGATTGATGACCGCCACGTCCTGCAGGGTCAGCTGCAGCGCCGACAGCATATTGGTAAGCAGTTTCAGGCTTTCTTCATCTGTGTACCGTTGCTTCCGATCGTTTAGCACGATGGTTACCTGCTTGTTATTGCCTCCTAAAAACCAACTTTCCGCTGCAGTCGCAGCTTCGGTAGTAACTGCCGGTGGCTGCTGCTGCATCATGTGTTCGCCGGTAACAACCAGCGAATTTTTATACAGGTCAACCAGCACAAAATCGGGAAGCTGAATTTTCATAATGTTTTATAATTAAGCAAGCATCGTTTTCTTACTTTTGCCGGTAACAAATGTAGTGTATGACAGCAGGATTAGCGTTTCCGCTTACAAAAGTTTTAGAAAGCAAGCTTACTTATACAAGTTTCGATAACCTGGTGTTTGGCAGAGATTTTACCGATTACATGCTGGAAGCCAACTTCGAAGATGGCGAATGGAAAGATGCTGAAATCAAGCCATTTCAGCCGCTTACTTTTTTGCCTTCCCTGGCTGCTTTGCACTATGGGCAGGCTATTTTCGAAGGCATCAAAGCTTACAAGCATCCGGATGGCAGTGCATATATTTTTCGCCCCTACGACAATTTCAAACGGTTCAATCTTTCGGCGAAGCGAATGCAGATGCCCGAAGTACCGGAAGAAATTTTCATGGACGGTTTGAAACAGCTGGTGTCGCTCGAAGAAATGTGGATTCCCGCCAAGCCCAATTATTCTTTGTATATCCGCCCTTTTATGTTTGCCACCGATGAGGCAATTGGTGTCCGTCCGTCTGATACGTATAAATTCTTGATCATCTTAAGTCCAACAGGTCCATACTATGCGGCCCCGATGAAGATATTGGTAGAAGAAACTTACACCCGCGCAGCGCCCGGCGGTGTTGGATTTGCCAAAAATGCCGGCAATTATGGCGCGAGCCTGCAGGCTGCGCAGAAAGCCAAAGACATGGGTTACGACCAGGTGTTGTGGACTGACGCGTTTGAGCACAAATGGCTGCAGGAAGTAGGAACCATGAATGTGTTTTTCGCAATAGACAAGACTATTGTAACGCCCTCTCTTGACGAAGGAACCATCCTTGAAGGGGTTACCCGCGATAGTGCCATCCGCATCCTCACCGACATGAACCTGCCTGTAGAGGAAAGAAGCATCAACATAGACGAGTTGGTTGCTGCATATAAGGCGGGTAAAACCATTGAAGTGTTTGGCACCGGTACGGCTGCCACCATTTCGTACATCAAAGAATTGCGGTACAAAGATGAAGTGATGCAGTTCAACACGGCGGAATGGACCATCGCCCCGGAACTCAAAAAGCGGCTGACCGATATCCGCGAAGGCAATACAGAAGACAGTTATGGCTGGCTGATGCCCATCAAATAAGGAGCTTTTCAGCATTCATTCTCAGGGAGAAATGAGGCGCTGGCAAAATTTATATTTTTATTCTTGGAAGTTAAAAGGAAGGCGCTTACCTTTGCCGTCCTAAAAAAAATTTAATTGGTTTAGAATGCCAACAATACAGCAGTTAGTAAGAAAAGGTCGCGAAATCATCCGGGCGAAGAGCAAATCCAGAGCGTTGGATGCCTGTCCGCAGCGTCGTGGCGTTTGCACAAGGGTATATACTACAACACCAAAGAAGCCGAATTCTGCGCTGCGTAAAGTAGCCAAAGTTCGTTTGACAAATAAAGTAGAAGTCATCGCATATATCCCGGGTGAAGGTCACAATCTCCAGGAGCACTCTATCGTATTGATCCGCGGCGGTCGTGTAAAAGATTTGCCAGGTGTTCGTTACCACATTGTGCGCGGCAGTTTGGATACCGCCGGTGTTAAAGACCGCAAACAAAGCCGGTCTAAATACGGTACCAAGAAAGCAAAAGCCGGTGCAGCCCCTGCGCCAACCAAAGGAAAAAAATAATTTATCAAGCTATTATAATCTCTCACAATGAGAAAATCGCAAGCTAAGAAGCTTCCTCTCGCGCCAGATTCCAAGTACAACGATAAACTGGTTACCCGGTTTGTAAACAATCTGATGTGGCAAGGCAAAAAAAGTACAGCCATCAATATTTTTTACGATGCCATTGACAAAGTAGCCAAAACCACCGGCGAAGACGGCTACGAAATCTGGAAACGCGCCCTCTCCAACGTTACACCAGCCGTAGAAGTACGCAGCCGCCGTATTGGTGGTGCTACCTTCCAGATCCCGACCGAAGTGCGCCAGGATAGAAAAGTATCTTTGAGCATCAAATGGCTCATTCGCTTTAGTCGCGACAGAAACGGACGTACCATGGCAGACAAACTCGCAAACGAAATCGTTTCGGCCAGCAAAGGCGAAGGAGCTGCTTTCAAAAAGAAAGAAGATACTCACCGCATGGCAGAAGCCAACAAAGCGTTCTCTCACTTTAAAGTATAATCGATTCCCGTTTTTACTTTCCAGGTGTTCATCATATTGACAAAGCCCCCATGCGGGGCTTTCGTTATTTGGGTAAAATTGGTACAGGACAAAAAAAGGCAGGCTGTTCACTAGCCTGCCTTTTTTTGTCCTGTACCAATAGAGTTTGTTTGTTATGAAACCAGTGTGCCTACATTCATCCCCAGCACCACTTCCAGCAGGTTGCCGGGTTTGTTCATATCAAATACGATGATGGGCAAATTGTTTTCCATACACAAGGTAAAAGCCGTCATGTCCATTACTTTCAGGTTGCGGCCAATGCACTCGTGATACGTAATTTTTTCATAGCGTGTTGCTGTGAGGTCTTTTTCCGGATCGGCGGTGTAGATGCCGTCTACACGGGTTCCTTTGAGAATCACGTCGGCTTTGATTTCAATGGCACGCAGTGAACCGGCGGTATCGGTGGTAAAATACGGGTTGCCGGTACCGGCGCCAAAGATCACCACGCGACCTTTCTCCAGGTGGCGGATGGCTTTGCGGCGGATATACGGTTCGGCGATCTGCTCCATCTTGATGGCGCTTTGCAGCCTGGTATAGACACCAATTTTTTCCAGCATCGCCTGCATCGCCATTCCATTGATCATGGTGGCCAGCATGCCCATATAATCGCCATGCGCGCGCTCGATACCACTATCAGCCTCATTCATCCCTCTGTATATGTTTCCGCCACCAATTACAATGGCCACCTGTACGCCAAGATCGGTAACCGTCTTGATGTCGTTGGCATATTGTTCAATGATTTCCGGTGAAAAAGGATCGAAGCTGTTGGTTTTGTTGCCTAAAAAAGATTCGCCTGACAATTTTAAAACGATGCGTTTGTATTTTGGGAGCATGAAAATGTTTTAGTTTTTCCGGATGCAAATAGACTGAATTTTTAGCCAAATGCCAACTTAAAGTAAAGGCAACGCATTGGGCACGGTAGGATTGACGTCTCCCTTCCTGGCTGGCTTCCGGCTTTTCTCACCTGCCGGTTTTCTTTTACCGGGAACGCAAACTGCTGCCATCTTATCCTGTTGCACAACAGAAAACGTAGTGGTATGGCTTGACGAATAAATTACAAAAAATCAATCAGCCTGTCGTCCTATTTGCTCCGGATGGCTTCTACGGGATTCATTTTAGCAGCTATCCGCGCCGGGATAATGCCCGATACGATGCCCAGAACCACGCAGATGCTGAAGGCAAGCAGGATAATGTGTGGTGCAATCACGATCGGGAAAGGCAACACGCTGGTAAGTGCGAGTGATAGCAGGTACACGAGCGATAAGCCAAACAAGCCGCCGAGAATACAAAGAAAAGCGCTTTCGAGCAGGAACTCTGTGAGAATGGTGGTGCTTTTGGCACCGATGGCTTTTTTTAATCCGATCTGGCTGGTGCGTTCGCGTACCGTTACAAACATGATGTTGGCTACGCCAAACGCGCCGACAATCAATGACAACCCTGCAATTACCCAACCGCCGATGTTAACAGAGCCAAAGAACGAACCCACCTGGTCGCTGAAAGCGGTCACGTCGTTGAGCGAAAAATTGTCTTCGCTGGTTGGGCTCAGCCTGCGCACCTGCCGCATAATGCCACGCAGCTCGTCTATGAGCGCTGCTGTGGGCACATTGGGCTTGCTGTTGACAAGGATAGAGGGCTGCATCGTATTGGCGTTGTTTACGTCCCAGATGCTGGCGTAATAGCGGTACGAAACAATGAGGCATTGGTCGTAATCGTAACCCCCAACAAACGATGATCCCTGCTTTTCTATTATGCCGATGATTTGTACATGCCTGCCATTCATCGAAATAAAGTTGCCTTCGGCTTTCTGGGCAGTTCCAAACAGCAGTTCAGCATTTTTATAACCAATGACAGCTACCGGGTTGCCACGCGTAAACTCGTTTTCGTTGATGTAACGCCCGTACTGAATGGTGAACGATTGTATTTTGTTGAAATCTTCCGATACGGCATAGATGTTCACATTGCTGATCTGGCTGTTGCCGTGAGTGAGTGTTACGGTATTTGAACTGTTGAAGTAAGCAGCGTTGGCAGCCAACGTGCTTTTTTGTTTGATGAACTGTACTTCCTCAAACTTAACATTGGGACGGCTGATAAATTTCCACCACGGATAATCGGACGTGCTGGCATATTCCCACTTGTCTATGTAAATGGTATTGGAGCCAAGCGCCTGTACATCATTTTGTACTTTTCGTTCAAGACTGTCCACCGCCGCCAGCACACCAATGATACAAAAAATGCCAAATGCCACGCCCGTAAGCGACAAGGCACTGCGCAGCTTATTGTTGGTAAGTTCCTGTACCGACATTTTAAAACTGTTCCAAACAATACTGAAGACCCTGAGCATACTTCAAACTTATGTCAAAAAGAGGATGCCGTGGCGGCGGCGACCTTTTTTTACATGAATGGTAAACAGCCTTTTTTTGTCAACCTACGCAATGTCTGCAGTAATCTTCTTGTGCTCAAAGGCGGCTTTCAGATGATGGTGAAAGAAATCACTTTTGGAGGTTGCGTTCATCAGTCCAATGTAAGTGCTGAGCGGAACATGGACAAACTGGATAACTTCCTGTGATGTCAACTCCAGTTCCAGCGTAGCGGTTGCCGCCTCGTAGCCTACCGACACGATGGTACCGGATGAAACATTTGTTCTCTGCATCGGTTGTATGTAAAGGTGCAAAACTAAAAACTGCTGTTCTGTATGCCAAATGATAGCATGGTAAGATCGTGTATCAGCTTGTTAAAAATGGTTTTTGATAAGCCGCCGTCAGGACAAACCGACGAAAAAACGTTTTTTGTTTTACCCACAAATAGTTGTACTGCCGGTATTGGGAAACGACATCGGGCAGGTGGTCTGCTTCAATATGGCAAACGGTACGGAAAAAAAAGTACATCAGCCGCAGCAAGGGTTGTTGCCAGAAGGGACGGATGCCGGATAACTGAAAATCGGTGTACAGCCACAGCCCACCGGGCTTTAATTGCCGGTGCAACCGGTCAAATACCTGCTGCATCGTGGCTTCGCTAAAATTATCCAATAAAAACGGAGTGATGACAATGTCATACGACTTTGTTGCCGCAAACGTAATGACCGATTCCCGGATAAAGCAAACCTCATTGTTTCCGGTGTTTCTTTTGGTAGCCCTGTCAATCATTTTGGCAGAACTGTCTACGTAGTCAATATGCAGGTGTTGCGGGCAAAGGCGGGATATTTCTTCCAGTATTTTGCCCGTTCCGCCACCAACCACCAAAATGGCAGCATCGGCGGGAATGAGCGGCAACAAATACATCTGTGCCCGGTGCAGCGATTGTCCAAACAGGAGGGTGGCCAACCGGTCGTAGAAGAATGCAATCCTGTCGTAACTGCGTTTCATGGCTTTGTATTCGGTCATGAAAGTACATGAAAAAGCCCGCAACGTCCGGAGACATAGCAGGCTGTTCTATCGTTTAAAGTCAAAAAGGTTATTGTAATGAAAAATTGACTTTGCCACTTGTTTTTACAATCACCGGTGTGCCGCCGCCATTCATTTTCCCATCTATCTTATCGTCTTCCACGCTGCCGCTGAAGTTGGACAAGGAACCGGTGCTGATTTTGTTGCCGGTAAGGTGCAGGTCGAGACCCTGCGCTTTGGGCAGTTGGACGGTGATGCTGCCGCCCGAGTTGCTCAGCCGCACATAATCGCCGGTTTTCACTACCTGCACGGTGATGCTGCCGCCGCTGGTAGACGTTTCCACGCTGCAGGCAAGCGCATCAAAATTGATGTTGCCACCGCTGGTGTGCGCCGACAAAGCGCCTTCTATGTTGCCGCCTTTGATATTTCCGCCGCTGGTACTGGCTTTTACGTTGCCTTTCAGGTTGCTGAGCCGCACATTGCCGCCCGAAGTGGACAGGCTCAATTTGCCGTTACAATCAGCGGCTTCAATATTGCCACCACTGGTGGTCAGGCTGATGTTGTCGTGCGAATGGTTAACAATGATGTTGCCGCCGCTGGTAGCTCCGTCAATGTCACCGCTAATGTTGTCTAAAAAAAGATTTCCGCCACTGGTTCTGAAAGATTGTGAACCATCCAGGTCATTCAATTTGATATTGCCGCCCGAAGTTGAAAGGTTGGTGGAGAAATGGCTGGGCGCATAGATGGCAAAAGAAATGCTCAATGATTTCTTCCAGTCCATCCGGTGGTCTTTGCTTTTGGCAATGGCGGTCAGCTTGTTGTTGCTCACATCAATGGTCAGTTCATATTTTGCCAGTCGTTCTGCCAGTTCTGCTTTCTCCAGGTTTCTTCCCTGGTTGTCTTTGATATACACTTCTACCCGTGCATCGGCGCTGTTGGTACTGCTTACCGTAATGTTGCCGCCGGTCGTGCGGACTTCAGCACTGCTGATGCTACCGGTTAACGATTTGGTGAGGTAAGGTGACTGGTTGTCAGCCGGTTTTTGTGACAGGCAAACCATAGCAGGTGTAAAAGCGAGGAGAAGAAACAAATACTTTTTCATAATGATGATTTTAGTGGCGTCTGTAAATGTGAAACGATGTTGTTTGTAAAAGGTTACAAGTTGTTTGATTACTGTATAACCGTTGCCACAGCAATGTGCCAATGGCTGTGCCACTGCTGAAACCCTTTGCCAGTAAGGCTTTTAGAAATGAATTTGAAAAAAGGTGTCCGTAAGCGAACACCGTATGTACGTTTATTGTTGCATTGGCTGCTACATGTTATTCCGAACGCAGGCTGATAACCGGGTTTGTTAGCGCTACTTTTACCGCCTGGTACCCAATTGTGATAAAGGCGATAAATACAGCCACCAATCCTGCCACGGCAAAGATCCACCAGCTAAGATCGGTGCGGTAAGCAAAATCCTGCAACCATTGGTGCATGATGTAATATGCCAGTGGAAAAGCAATGAGCGATGAAACCACAACGAGTTTCAAAAAATCCAGCGACAGCATGCCCACAATACCCGATACCGTAGCTCCCAGCACCTTGCGGATGCCAATCTCCCGGATGCGCTGCTCTGCTGCATACGTCACCAGGCCAAACAAACCCAGGCAGGCAATGATGATGGCCATAATGGCAAATGTTACCGAAATATATCCCATGCGTTGTTCGGCCTGGTAAGTCGCATTGAAATCCTCATCCATAAAAGAATAGTTAAACGGCTGTCCCGGTGCCATGGCTTTGTATTTTGTTTCAATCTGCGAAAGGAGAGCGGGGATGTTCTTCGTACCAATGCGAATGGCAATGCTTCCATTCTGGCGGCTCAGCATCAATGCAAGCGGCGTTACGTTGTCGCGCAACGAATTAAAGTTGAAGTTTTTCACCACCCCGATAATATGGTAAGTCTTGACATCGCTTTGGTTGAGATCGGTAAGGTGGTACAAATTTTTGTTCAGTGGATCTGGAAAACCCAGCAGTTTTGCCGCCGCTTCATTGATGATGATGCCGGCAGAATCGGTCAGCATTTCCTTCGAAAAATTTCTGCCCTTTTGCAGTTGCATACCCAGTGTGGGAATGTAGTGTTCATCCACCTCCCAGATTTGCATCGAAACTGCCGTTTTCTGGTCGAGTGTCGCATCGGAAAAAAGCGGGCTGTCGCTACGCCAGCCGTTGGTGGGCAAAAAGCCGGTCATGGTGGTGCCAGTTACGCCGGCTAACTTTTGCACTTCCTGCCTGAAGACAGCAGCTTCGTTGCCGAGTGCTTCGGTATGTTTGAGTACCAATACCTGGCTTCGGTTGTAGCCGATGTTTTTGTTTTGGATATACTGAAGTTGCCGGTAAATGACAATGGTGCCAATGATGAGCACAATCGAAATGCTGAACTGAAACACCACGAGGCTGCTCCGAAGCCAGCTTTTTTTGAAACCGCCTGCCAGCTTGCCTTTCAGTACATCTGCAGGCTGAAATGAAGACAGGTAAAACGCCGGGTAACTGCCCGCCAGCAATCCCGTAACGACAACTACCAGCAACAACAGAGGCAGAATCAACGGATTTGATAAGAAATAAAAAGAAATGTTTTTCAAAGCCAGTTGGTTGAAAAAGGGAAGCAACAGTGCTACCACCGCCAATGCGAGGAGCAGGGCAATGAAACTAATGAGCAACGACTCGGTAAGAAACTGCCGGATCAAATCGTTTTTACCAGACCCCAACACCTTGCGAACGCCCACTTCCCGCGCACGGTTGGCCGACCGCGCCGTGGACAGATTCATGAAATTGACACATGCAATGAGCAAAATGAACAATGCAATGGCAGAGAAAATATATACATATTGTATGCTGCTGTTGGCAGATAATTCGGCTGCTTTGCTGGAATACAAATGGATTTTCGATAACGGCATTAGTGTGTAACGGTCATAGTTGCCGCTCTTTTTTATTGCTGCCAGGTCGAGGTTAAATGTTGCTTTTACCTGTGGTCCCACATATTTTTCCACCAACCCGTCAAACTGTGCTTCCAGTGCCTGCCCATCGGTTCCGGGTTTCAACACGATGTAAGTGTTGAAGTTGTTGCTCAACCAGTCGTTTTGGCGGCTTTCGGGCGTGGTTGCCATCGAAACAAAGAAATCATAATGAAAATGCGATTGGGAAGGTATGTCTTTGATCACGCCGGTGATCTTGTAGTTGCCGGTATCGTTGATCACGAAATTTTTTCCCGCTACCCCGCTCGTTCTGTTGAAATATTTCCGGGCAGTGCTTTCGGTGATCACGATGCTGTTGGGCTCCGTCAGCGCGGTCGTGGCGTCGCCGTCGGTCATGGGCAGTGTAAAAACCTCAAACAATGTGGAATCGGCATAAATCACCCTGTTTTCCTGTATGTTTTCCGCTCCTTTTTTGACCAAAAAACCACCGTAATTCCGGAATCGGACATATTGCTCTACCTGCGGAAAATCTTTTTTGAGGGTTGGTCCCATGGGGTCGGGGGCTACGGCCAATACAAAATGGTTACCGCCAAATTGTATATCTCCATCCACGCGGTAAATGCGGCTGGCTTTGGTATTGAATTGATCATAACCAACGTCGTCCAGCACATACAGCGTTATGAGCAGGCAGGTGGCAATGCCAATGGCCAAACCAATGATGTTGATGGCTGAAAACCCTTTGTTTTTGCCGAGGTTCCGGAAGGCGACGGTAAGATAATTTTTCAACATAACGGATCAGGATAAATCATTCAACAAATGGATACCGGCGGCTTACTCTGTCCGCAGGCTGTTCACCGGGTTTGCCAGCGCAGCTTTTAGCGTATTGGCACTCACAATCACGAGGGTCAGCAACAGCACAATGACACCCACGGCGGCAAACATCCACAGGCTGAGGTGGATGCGGTAATCGTAATGCTGCAGCCAGTTGGTCATGACCCACCACGTAACCGGAACCGCCACGAAAAAAGCAATACCCACCAGTTTTAAAAACTCTTTGGAAATGAGGAGCAACAACTCCTGCACCGAAGCGCCCAGCACTTTGCGCACCCCGATTTCACGAAAGCGTTTTTCGATGGTAAAAGCGGCCAACCCAGCCAACCCGAGTGAGCAAATGAAGAGAGCCAGGGCCGCAAACAGGTTGCTGAGTTTGCCAATGAGTTCTTCCGTAATAAATTTTTTATTGAATTCATCGTCGGCAAACTGGTATTCAAACGGGAAAGCCGGGTTGTAGGTTTTGAAAATTTTTTCGATGGCTTGCAACGCCTGTTGCGGCTGCACACCCTCTGAGAGGCGGATGCTGGCGAAATTGTTTCCGTCGGGGCGATAGAGCATCATCAGCGGTTCTACAGGCTTGTATGGATCTGCCATCACCACATTGTCTGCAATGCCTGCCAGCGTATAATCTTTGCCTGCCCAGCTCATCTTTGTGCCGATGGGGTTCTTGAGACCTAAGGTGTTCACGGCCGCTTTGTTCAGAATCAGGTAGCCAGAATCGGCGGGCAGCCCTGAAAAGTCAGTTCCCTGCAACATTTTGATGCCAATGGTATTGGTAAAATCTTCCGACACGCCCAGCACCGCGACAATGAGGTTGTTGTTTTCAGGTTTGCCGGCAAAACCAGGTGCCGGTGAATAGTTATAAATCGCCGTAACAGGCGCGGTACTGCTTGTGACTGACTGTACCAACCTGGTTTTCAACAGTTCCTGTCGAATCACGCCAAAGTTTTTATCAACGTCGGGCGATGATGTGGGAATCATGATCAGGTTGTCGGGATGGTAGCCGATGTCGCGGTTTTTTACGTGCTGTATCTGCTGGTAAATAATGAGGGTAGAAGAAATGAGCAGGATGGAAATCACAAACTGCAGCACCACCAGCACACGGCGCGGCAATGCCGCATGTTTACCCTGCAACACACTGCCCTTCAACACTTTTACGGGCTGAAACGAGGAAAGGTACAGGGCAGGATAGCTGCCGGCAATCAACCCGGTGAGTATCACCAGCGCAATGGCGCCTATCCAGAACTCTTTTTGTGCAAAGTGCAGTTCAAGATGCTCGTTGACCAGCTGGTTGAAATACGGCAGCAACAACAACACCAAACCCACCGATAGCAGGAACGCTGCCAGCGACAAAAGCATGGATTCGGTGAAAAACTGCATCATCAGTTGTCCTTTTGCCGAGCCGAGCGTTTTGCGGATGCCTACTTCCTTTGCCCGTTTTTCGCTGCGCGCCGTAGAAAGATTCATGAAATTGATACACGCAATCAACAAAATCACGATGGCTATGATGGTAAACAACCGCACGTATGCAATCATACCGCCTACGTTTTTCCCGTCTTTGAAATCGCTGTACAACCGCCATTGGCTCATCGGGTGTAGGAAAAATTGACCATTGACATCCGGGGTGTGCTTTTTTACCAGGCTGGTAATGCCGTTTCCCAACGCGGTAACATTCACAGTCGGATCCGTTTGAACATATAGGTGGGTGTAGCAATTGACCCAATCGCTCATAGCAGCTGCATCGTAGTTGTAGGGCGTAATCACATCGAACTGCTGCGTGGAATTTGCCGGAATGTCTTTGATAACGCCGGTTACTGTAACATTAAAATGGTTATCCAGCTTCACCACTTTGCCCATGGCTTCTTCTTTGCCAAACAAAGCTTTGGCGGCAGACTCTGTTACAATGAGCGATTCGGGCAATTTCAGCGCGCCAGCAGCGTTGCCTTTTACAAACGTCCAGGGAAAGATGTTGAAATAATGTTGGCTGACACGCAATGCATTCTGTTTCAGTATTTTGTCTCCGTACATAAGCACATGCTGTTCGCTGCCATAAGAAGTAAAAGCGGCATTCTTCACCTGTGGAAACGTGGTTTCAACATTGCCTGCCAGCGGCAGCATCAAAGCACCGTCGGTAATGGTCTGTCCGTTAAAGTTGCGGTTGGCGATCAACTGGTAAGTTGTCTCGTAATTGGGTTGAAACGCATCCCACGAACGTTCGTTTTGCACCCACAGCAGGATCATCATGGTGCAGGTGATGCCGATGGTGAGTCCCAACAGGTTGGTAAGGCTAAAAATTTTGTTTTTGGAAAGGGTTCTCCAGGCGATGGTTAGGTAATTCGCAAACATATCAGGTGAACATAAAAGGTGTAAAATATCATTGGCAACTTTATTTTTCCAATGCCTGTGCCAGCCCTGAAACACAAGTACAGCAAGGAGGATAGGCTTTGCAGGTAGAAAAAGTGTTCGTTATCGGACACCCGTTGTCCGAAATTGAAATGACTGCTTTTGATAAATTTTGCGAAGCAAAACAAAGAAGATCCCGGCGGTAATGTGCCATTGCAATGGGATGATCGTCATGTATTGAAGACAATTTTTAACGGTAAAAAATTATCCGTTTCATCTTGTTCATCCGGCAATATTTTCCCTGGCAACTTCAACATTGGTTTTCCCTTTATTCATGATCCGGAATAAACAAACAGCTATCGCTATTTTATTCATTCTCAGCCTGCTTTTCCTGATTGGCACATCTTTTTCACGATAAGGATAAATTGAAGATTATGGAAGAGAAAAAGACAAACCCCATGGATTCGGAAGAAAAAGTACAGCAAAGCAAGGACGAACACATTGACGAAGACTTTCCCGGATACCCGCATTACCCGGCCAAAGAAGACATCATGAATCCGCAAAACCACACCGAGCGCATCGAAGCCAATGTAGAAAATCTTACTCATGACGAGTTGCAGGAAAGTGGTAAAAAAAAAGACCCGATAACAGCGCCTTCCAACAACCCGAATGACCGGACGCCCGAAGATCTCGATATGGTTATGGGCACGGAAGCCGATGTAACGGAAGAAGACATCAGCAACCTCGGCGATGCCAACCGCGACAATGATATGGATGAAGACGAAGAAATTTTTTCTGACGGTTCTGCATCAGACTTTGGTGGCACCGAAATGACCATCAAGGATATGGCAGGTCATGACCTGCGCGACGAGCTGCAAACCACCGGCGAAGACCTTGATGTACCGGGCAGCGATCTTGATGATGCCAACGAAGACATTGGAGAAGAAGACGAAGAAAACAATTATTACAGCCTTGGCGGCGACAGGCGGGACAATATTGAAGACGATCCGTCGTCCAGCTATTGATGTAAAAAGAATTGCACGGCCAGATCATAACCTTTCAACCCTAATCCACTGATGGTTCCCTTGCACTTTGCCGATACATGCGATATTTTGCGAAAATCTTCCCGTGCATGCACATTGCTGATATGCACTTCTATCACCGGCGTAATGATGGATGCAATGGCATCGCCGATGGCTACGGACGTGTGCGTATAACCGCCGGGATTCATCACAATACCATCGCCGCGAAAACCTTCCTGCTGCAGAAAATTGATCAGTTCCCCTTCTACATTGCTTTGATAATATTGAAACGTTACATCAGGATAGCGCTGTTGTAATGTGGTGAAATATGCCTCAAATGTCTGGCTGCCATAAACCGAAGGTTCGCGGATGCCCAGCAGGTTCAGGTTGGGACCGTTGATAATGGTGATTTGCATATATTCCGATTTGCGCAGCAAAATACCCCATTATTTTGTTCGTCCTTCACCGGCATCAATAAAGTACACAAAATCTACCAGGGAAGAATACACGCCGGGTTTAAAAAGGTCGTAGTTGTTGAGGTCTATCTGCAAATCGTATTGGCCCGATGCCGGGATTTTGTACGTGTAATAATAAGTATCGTTCTTTTTTTGCAGCATTCCTTTTTCCTGGAAACCCCGTTGCTTGCTGGTTAGCACAATGCCCTGCAGGTCTTTCCGGGACGTAAACGCAAACTGCACCAGCCGCCCGGCTGCCGTGCGGATAACGGACTGTGCAGGCTGGCAACGACTGATTTCGTTTTCCCGTGCACCGAGGCAAATGGTAGGATAGCTGGTAAAGGTATTCCAAGTCACCGTATCTGTCAGCAGTTGCCACGCAGGTTGTTTGGGATAATGGTCTAAAATAAACGTTTCGGGGTCGGTGAAAAAGTACCAGTCGTTTGTTTGCGAAATGTATTGTTTGGTTCCTTCCAGCGTATAGCCGCTGCCCCAGGTAACATCAGTAAGATTCCATTGCCCGTTGAGCCATACTGCCGCCCATGCATGGTTAACAGAAAAAGGTTCGCCGGCAAATGATTGCGTGCCGGTTTTTCCATACCCATCTATCTCGCGGGCGGTAATGCCTGTTTTTTCGCACAGCAAACAAAATACATTGACATAACCGGCGCAGATGGTGCTTTTGTATTTCAACACCGAATCAATATGAATAGCCGTATGCCGGTCATCGCCTTCGCCATGGTTGTAGGTGATGTTTTTGGCTACCCATACATACGCAGCTTTTACGCGTGTCAGCGAATCAGGATATTGAGTGCGGATCAATTGCGCCAGCGAATCAAGGTCGCGGGAACTGTTGACACTGAGGTTAACGGATGTCACAAACCGTTCAATTTGCGGCAGCGACGCGCTTTGGGAAAACGCAACGTGGGCAATGCAAACCATCACAAATATGGGCAAAACTGCTTTCATCATTTTACGGCTCACCTCACTAAAATAATTCATTTGCCGGGCATCAGTCGCCAATGCTTTATTAAAAAAATGGCTGGTTGCGGGTAGCGGGATTCCTGTGGTTTGTAAATAAAGTATTGGCAACGTATGCGAGAATGGATTGATCAGTAGCCTGACAGGTAAAATAATCAAACGCCGGCAAAAGGTTGCCGGCGTTTAAAAAAATGATATTGACTACAATGCTTATTTCTTTTTTTCCTCGATCATCTTGATAAATTCATCAAACAGATACCGGCTGTCGTGCGGGCCGGGCGTGCTTTCGGGATGATATTGAACGGAAAACGCCGGTTTGTTTTTCACACGAATGCCTTCAATGCTGTTGTCATTGAGGTTAACGTGTGTAATCTCGATGCCTTCGTGGTTCCACTGCTTCGGGATCAACGCCAAATCCATGGTTCTGCGTGGTGATCTCGCATTTACCGGTGATGATATTTTTTACCGGGTGGTTCAGTCCGCGGTGGCCGTGGTGCATTTTAAAAGTCGGAATATCATTGGCCAAAGCCAGCAACTGGTGACCCAAACAAATACCGAACAACGGTTTTTCTTCCTCCAGAATGTCTTTCACGGTTCTACTGCATAATCCATGGCTGCCGGGTCGCCGGGACCATTGGAGATAAAATAGCCGTCGGGGTTAAAATCCTTCAGTCTCTTCGAAGCGATGTTTTGGCAGGATACACTTTTACATAGGCGCCCCGCTCGGTCATGCAGTTGAGAATATTGCTGTTTTACTCCGTAATCCAGCACCGCCACTTTATAAGGCGCATTGGGATCGCCCAGTTCATAAGCTTCTGTTGTGCTGACCACGCTTGCCAGTTCAGACCGTCCATGTCGGGCACTTCCTCCAGCTGTTGCCAAAATATTTCTCGTCAAGTAATCTCGGAAGAGATGATGCAGTTCATCGCGCCTTTGGTGCGCACATGTGCAACCAGTGCCCTTGTATCCATTTCTTCGATGGCAACAACGTTGTTGTTGCCAGGTACTCTTCAAGCGAAGATTCTGCCTGGTAGCGGGAAAATTGCTCTTCCAGGTTGCGGCCGATCAGACCTTTGATTTTTACTGCCATCGCTTTCACATCTGCTTCTTTTACACCATAGTTGCCGATGTGCACATTGTTCATGATCAGCACCTGCCCGTAATAACTGGGATCGGTAAACACTTCCTGGTAGCCGGTCATGCCGGTATTAAAACAAATTTCGCCGGTGGTGGTTCCAATTTTTCCAAAAGCTTGTCCATGTAGTACTGTCCCATCGGCAAGTACTAAAATCGCTGGCTGTTGTGTTGCTGGCATTATCAATTCAGAGGTTTTTTTGCAAAGAAAAATAAAATGTAGGCAGTGAAACGTGAAAACTTGGCAACGCCGTTACCGGTTGCAAAAAAGGCAAAACCGGAGAACGGTTTTGCCTTTATATCTGAAAGAACGTCATGTGTTATTCTGCTGCTTTGTCTTCTGCTGGAGCTACATCGGTAACCGGTTCGCCGCCTTCGTTGGTAACGATGGGCTGTTCGGTAGTTGTGTTGCTGCCTGCGTGCCGGTTTTGGCACCACCGCGACCGCGACGTGTTCTTCTTGGCTGGTTCAGTAGCTGTTGCCACGTTTTTACCGTAGATTTCGTTGAAGTCAACCAGTTCGATCATTGCTATTTCGGCATTATCACCTACTCTTGTACCCAATTTGATGATGCTGGTATATCCACCGGGACGGCCTGCCACTTTTGGCGCTACCACGGTAAATAGTTCTTTTACCGCAGCTTTATCCTGCAGGTAACTGAACACGATGCGGTGGTTGTGCTGATCTCGTTTATTGTCTCTTTCTTGGTTTTGGTGATCAGTGGTTCAACATAAATACGCAAAGCTTTTGCTTTAGCCAAAGTGGTAACGATCCGTTTATATGTGATCAGCTGGCAGGCGAGGTTGCATAGCAGCGCTTTCCTGTGTGAAGCTGTTCTTGCCTAAGTTGTTGATTTTGTCTCCGTGACGCATGACTGTTGTTGTTTAATTTCGCTCTGTACCGTGTCAGGAATTACAGAGTTACTGATGATAAAAAATGGCAGTAAACAGTTTCCTGCTTACGCCTTGCGATTACTTATTTATCGTCATCGTCCAGTTTCAGTTTCTCAGGTCCATTCCGAAGCTCAAGCCTCTTTCTGCAAACCTGTTCAATTTCGCTCAAGACTTCTGACCGAAGTTGCTGAACTTCATCAGGTCTTCCTGTTCGTATTGTACCAGTTCGCTCAGTGAATTGATCTTGGCTGCTTTCAGGCAGTTGAAGGCACGTACAGAAAGATCGAGGTCTTCCAACGGTGTTTTCAAAACTTTGCGCAGTTGAAGAGTTTGTTCATCTACCAGGTCTTCTTTCTTATCTTCCTTAGTATCGAAAGTGATGTTTTCGTCGGTGATGATCATCAGGTGCTGGATCAGGATACGGCTGGCCTGTTTAACGGCTTCTTCCGGATGAATGGTACCATCGGTAGTTACTTCCATGATCAGTTTTTCGTAATCGGTACGTTGTTCAACACGGTATTTTCGATCGCTGTATTTTACATTTTTGATCGGTGTATAGATGGAATCAATGGGAATATATCCGAAATGGAATCTTTTACTTTGTTTTCTTCTGCAGGAACATAACCGCGTCCTTTGCCGATGGTGATTTCGATATCCAGCTTAGCGGAAGTATCCATTGTGCAGATCAGCAATTCAGGGTTCATCACTTGGAAAGCTTGGTGTGGCTTCTGCCGATCATGCCTGCGGTGAATTCAGTTTTATTTTTGATAGAAAGTGAGATTTTTTCGTTGGTGACTTCCTGGTCAACTTTCTTTTTAAAACGAACCTGTTTCAGGTTCAGGATGATTTCAGTAACGTCTTCTGTAACACCTTTAATAGTGGCAAATTCATGATCAGCTCCTTCGATTTTGATCCCAACGATGGCATAGCCTTCCAGTGAGCTCAGCAGATACACTGCGCAAAGCGTTTCCGATGGTTACACCATAACCGGGTTCAAGCGGACGAAATTCAAACTGTGCTTCAAAATCAGTTGCTTTCTGAAGAACAATTTTGTCAGGTTTCTGAAAATTTAAAATAGCCATATTAAAATTGTATGTTTATTGTTCTGATGCCTTATTAGGGGCGGAGCTTTTGATGAATTTACAAATTCCGTGTTCAGAAGGGTTGTGCGACGGTGCTTTCGCAAGGGTGACTAAGGATTATTTACTATACAATTCCACGATCAGTTGTTCCTTGATGTTTTCAGGAACACTTTCTCTTTCAGGATAAGTAATGAAAGTACCTTTCATTGTCGTTTCGTTCCAGTCGAGCCAGCTAAACTTTGGGATTTTTACCGCGATCTGGCTGGTGATAGACGTATTTTCAGCTGCTTTTTCTTTCAAACCGATGACATCTCCTGGTTTCAGCTGGTAAGAAGGAATGTTACACTTCACCGTTAACGGTAATATGTTTGTGGCAAACCAACTGGCGTGCAGCCGGGCGGGAAGGAGCAATACCCATGCGGAAAACAGCATTGTCCAGACGTGCTTCCAGAATTTGATCAGGTTTTCACCGGTAACGCCTTTACGGCGGGCAGCTTCTTCAAAAGTTTTGCGGAACTGGCGTTCCAACACACCATAAGTGTATTTGGCTTTTTGTTTTTCTCGTAGCTGCAGTGCATATTCCCAGGGTTTTACGTTTGCGGGTAGCGCCATGCTGACCGGGAGGATTGCTGTTTTTGCTTAACCATTTGCCATTGCCTAAAATTGGCTCTCCAAAGATCCGGGAGATTTTGGTTTTGGGCCTGTGTAACGTGCCATAATTTGATTTGTTGATTTTTTAGTGACGGTGCTGCATCATTAAAAATCTAAAAATGAATCAGCAACCCGTTTTATTGTTAATGTTAGATTGATGATTTCGGAATGATGAATTTCGGACAATCTAAAATCTGCCTTCAGAAATCATGCAATCAAATTATACTCTTCTTTTCTTCGGAGGACGGCAACCATTGTGTGGCAACGGAGTAACATCTTTAATCATGTGTGATTTCGATACCGATTTGTGCAAGGGAGCGGATGGCGCTTTCCCGGCCGGAACCTGGTCCTTTTACAAACACATCTACTCTTTTCAGACCGGCATCAATCGCAACTTTCGCAGCATCTGCAGCGGCCATCTGTGCAGCATACGGTGTATTTTTCTTAGAGCCTTTAAAACCCATTTTACCGCACTGTCCAGGAAATAACCTGGCCCTGTTTGTTGGTTAAGACTAATGATGATGTTGTTGAAAGTTGCGGTGATATGTGCATCGCCGTAAGCTATCAACTTTTACAATTCTTTTTTTCGCGGCGGCTTTTGCGCTTTTTGCTTGCCTGTGCTTTTGCCATAATAATTGATAGGTAATCTTTAACCGCAGGCATGGTGTTATAAAACAAACATCCCGCCCATGGGGCGAGACCTGGAAAACCCTGCTTCAGTAGGAACACTGACATCCGGCGTTCGTCCAGATATAACAAAGCACCACGCCAGGAGCGTGATGCGCTGATAATTATTTCTTAGGTGCTTTCTTCTTACCGGCAACTGTCTTACGTTTACCTTTACGGGTACGGCTGTTGGTACGTGTGCGCTGACCACGAACCGGAAGCCCTTTACGGTGACGCAGACCACGGTAACAGGCAATATCCAGCAAACGCTTGATGTTCATCTGCACTTCGCTGCGCAAGCTGACCTTCCACTTTGAATTCGTTCGTAATGATTGAACGGATGGCAGTCTGCTCTTCATCATTCCACTGGTTTACTTTTTTATCTACGTTCAATACCTGCTTTATCCAGGATATACTGAGCAGTAGAGCGACCAATACCATAGATATAGGTAAGACCAATTTCGCCTCTTTTGTTTTTTGGTAAATCAATACCGGCAATACGAGCCATAATTATTTTCTGATTTTCAATGTTTAATGTTCCAACCTGCCATTACCCATAGCCAGCTGACAATGACTATCCCTGGCGTTGTTTAAAGCGGGGATTCTTTTTGTTAATGATGTACAGTTTGCCTTTCCGACGAACAATTTTGCAATCGCACTTCTCTTTTTTACATGATGCTCTTACTTTCATAATCTTTGTTTTGCTGTCAGCTGTCAGCACGCAGCTTACAGCCTTTTAATTAATTATTTATACCTGAAAATGATTCTTCCTCTCGTTAAATCGTACGGGCTCATTTCCACACCCACTTTATCGCCGGGCAAAATCCTGATGTAGTGCATCCTCATTTTCCCTGAAATCGTGGCCAATATTTCGTGGCCGTTTTCCAGTTTTACCCTGAACATAGCGTTGCTCAATGCTTCCAGAATGATACCATCTTGTTTAATGAGTGGTTGTTTCGACATATTTTTTGGGAGCGCAAAGATAATGCTTTACAATAAATAAAGGAAACTTTAAGATTAATTTTACGAATTCACCTGCTTTTTATTTCCAAACGAAAAATAACGTCTGGCTCAGATAACTGAATGCCACCACAAAAATCGTGGTCGCTATTTTAGAAGGCGTCGGGTACCAGCCAAGAAATAGAATGAAAAATTTCAGAAATATATAATTGAGAAAAAAACAAATGATTACAATCATCAGGTAGCGGATCAGTTGCACCCGCCCGCGCAGGCTCGACTCCGGAAATACCACATAGCGGCTAAGGTAAAAACCGGTAAAAAAGCTGACAAATGAGGCCGTAATGAGCGACAACGTGGGTGCCGACAGTACGTAAAATCCAAGGTCAAAATCGCGTTTTTGGTAAATAACATTGTAACTGAAGGCAAACAACGCAATATCGAACAGCATATTGGCGCCGCCGCAGGCCGCATACCGGAAGGTTTGCAGGGGTAGAAATGGACGAAAAAAAGGGTAAAAAAAATCTACCACGTTCAAAATTGTCGTCCGGATGCTGTTGTGAACTTTGTACATGCCAGTAAAGGAGGCGGCGAAGATAGGCGTTGAAGTGAAATGAACTTGTTAAGTTGCTGTCCGGTCATTGTGAACGATCAACCTATTATTCCCGCCCGATCTGCTATTTTTGCCACCCTAATTATTGATCATGAGTGTTGTTTCTACCATAAAAACCATTGCAGCAGAAGCCCTGTCGTCGTTGTACCAGGTCGAAGCCGGGCCAGATGCCGTAACGGTCAACCTGACAAAAGCCGAGTTTGAAGGCGATTATACCATCGTCTTGTTTTCTTTTACCAAACCCACCCGCAAATCACCCGACGCCCTCGGCAACGACATTGGCGCTTACCTGCTGCAGCACCATGCATCGGTGGTTAGCCAGTACAATGTCATCAAAGGTTTTTTAAACCTTACGGTAGCAGAAGATTACTGGCTGCAGTTTTTATCCCAACATCACCGCGAAGACAACTACGGTACGCAACCAGCCAACGGGCACCGCATAATGGTGGAATATTCTTCGCCCAATACCAACAAACCGTTGCACCTCGGTCACCTGCGCAATAATTTTTTGGGCTGGTCAATCGCCGAAATCCTGAAAGCCGGTGGCAACGAAGTCATCAAAACCTGTGTGGTCAATGACCGCGGCATACACATCAGCAAAAGCATGATTGCGTGGCAACAGTTTGGCAGGGGCGAAACACCCGAATCATCCGGGAAAAAAGGCGACCACCTGGTGGGCGATTATTATGTGAAATTCAACGACGCCTACAAGCAGCAGGTTGCCGACCTGGTGAGCGCCGGCAAAACAAAAGAAGAAGCCGAACGGGATGCACCCATCATGGAAGCCGCCCGGCAAATGCTGGTGGACTGGGAGAAGGGCAACGCCGAAGTGATGGACCTGTGGCGCACCATGAATAGCTGGGTGTACAAAGGTTTCGACGAAACGTATGCCCGCATCGGCAGCGATTTCGACAAAGTGTATTATGAAAGCAATACGTACCTGCTGGGCAAAGACCTCGTGGAAGAAGGATTGCAAAAAGGCGTGTTTTACAAAAAAGAAGACGGTAGCGTATGGGTAGATTTAACCGCCGACGGGCTCGATGAAAAAGTGGTGCAGCGCAAAGACGGCACGTCAGTTTATATCACGCAGGACATTGGGCTGGCCGAACAGAAACAGCAGGAATACGGCATGCAGAAAAGCATATATGTAGTGGGCGACGAGCAGAATTATCATTTTAAAGTGCTGAAGCTCATCTGCGAAAAACTGGGGCTGCCTTCTGCCGATGGCATTCATCATCTTAGTTATGGCATGGTAGAACTGCCATCCGGCAAAATGAAAAGCCGTGAAGGAACCGTGGTAGATGCTGACGACCTCGTGGATGAAATGCTCTCCATTGCGCAGCAAAAAACCGAAGAACTGGGCAAGGTGAACGACTTTACACCGGTGAACTGACGGAACTTTACAATACCATCGGGCTGGGAGCGCTCAAGTTTTTCATCCTGCGCGTAGACCCCAAAAAGCGGATGATTTTTAACCCCGAGGAAAGCATTGATTTTCATGGCTTTACCGGACCGTTTATTCAATATACCCATGCGCGCATCAAAAGCATCCTGCGCAAAAATGCTGGTGAAAGCAACGGCGTGGTGTCCGGTACATTGTTGCCTGCTGAAAAAGAAATCATCGTTTCGCTGGAACAATTTAAGGGCGTGATCAAAGAGGCGGGCGACACGTACAATCCTTCCACCATTGCCATCTACATTTTCAACCTGTGTAAAACCTTCAATTCATTTTATACGCTGCATTCGGTAACATCGGCGGAGAGTGAAGAAAAGAAACACCTGCGGCTGCAAATCTGCCATTTAACGGCTACGGTTATCAGCACCGGGATGCGGCTGCTCGGCATCGCGGTACCTGAAAGAATGTAACCGGCGAAAGTTGTCACTACGGCTTTAGAGTTTGGCGCCGCAGTGTTTGCAATATACTGCATCGCTGTCGTGGCTTTCGCTGCCACACACCGGGCATACGCTGGTGTGTGGTGTTTTGTCGTGGATGGCCAGCGACATTTCGTGTGTAATAATGCCCGTTGGTACCGCGATAATGCCATAGCCCAACAACATGATGATGCTGGCTACCAGCTTGCCAAGCGGCGTAACGGGCGATATGTCTCCATAGCCAACGGTTGTAATGGTAACGATGGCCCAGTAAATGCTTTGCGGGATGCTCGTAAAGCCATTGTTTCGCCCTTCTACGAGGTACATCACCGACCCCAAAATGATGACCAGTATCAGAACAAACAAGATGAAAATGCCAATCTTGCGCAGGCTGCCCCTGATGGCTGTTCGCAAAAATTGCATTTCATTCACAAAACGGGTCAGCTTAAAAATTCTGAAAACGCGCAGCAGCCGCAGCGACCGGAATACTAATAGATAATTGGCGCCTGCAAACATTACATTGAGATAAGACGGAACAATGGCCAGCAAATCAATGATGCCCAAAAAACTGGTGACATAATGCAGCGGCTTCCTTATGCTGATGAGCCGTAAGATGTATTCGATGGTGAAAAGAATGGTGAAAATCCATTCCAGCGTGCTGAACAGCTGGCCAAAGCGTTGCTCCCACTCGTCCATACTGTCCAGCATCACCACGAGGATGCTGCCGGTGATGAGGATTAGCAGCACTACATCGAATGCTTTGCCCGCGGTAGTGTTGGATTCATATACAATGGTGTGCAGCCGCTCCTGCCATGACGTTTGCGGTTGCCCGGATGTGTTTGTTGTATTGGCTGGCATGATGTGATGATTCGATGATGCTGCCACGATTTCGCGGTGCCTGACGAAGGTAACAAACCCGCGCATTCTCATTGCAGTCTTGCCGCCTGGCTGCTCAATGACCTGGTATTCTCCTTTTTGTATGGAATTTTTTACAAAAACAATCGGTACTGTTACCATTTTAAAAAGCTCCTGCAGGTTACGCGGATGTTCGCTGAGCGTCCGTTCGATCTGCGAAGAGGTGCGCCGTTTGCTCGCAACAAAATTCACTTTGAAGCCTGATGAAAAAACCGTCCTTTTGTCAAACTCATGTTCAGCAGGTTGACACCAAGCCGTAATCACCGGATGATTCTGTATTGCCCGATACAATACTCCGCTAAGCAGCGAAGTGAAAAAACAGGAATTGGCGGTATCTTATTTGTATCTTCTGGCAAAAAGTGTATGGATAAAACAGCGGAATCAAAAGAAAAACGGCCCGCCGGTCCCACCGATCATCTTGCCAATGAGCGCACCTTTCTTGCCTGGATACGAACCAGCATCGCGCTCATGGGTTTTGGTTTTGTGATTGTAAAATTTGCTTTGTTTGTCAGGGAAATCACCGTCGCTCTCGGAAGCAAAACGGGCGTTCTTCCTACCAAAGGCTATTCGGCCGTTATCGGTGTCATCATGGTTGCACTCGGCGCCATCATGTCGTTGCTGGCTTACCTGCGCTACCGGCATATCGAACAACAACTGGAGAACAATGATTATTTTCCTTCCAAATGGCTGTCTTTACTGGTTACCATCAGCATTGTCATTGGCAGCATTCTGCTCGTGATTTATTTGTCATTGAACATATAGGCAAAGGGTTGGTGGTGAAGAAATATGATTTGCTCCCGCAGCCGTCCTGCTTCTTTTGAAAAGTCATTTCTGGGGTGACTCTATTCTTACCATTGCAAACATTCCTGTGTTACATTTACAACAGCATTCATTGTCCACCGCAAGCAATACACTACTATGAAAAAAACAAGCCTGTTCCTGTTGTTCCTTTCCGTTTGTTTATCAGCAATTATTGCGCAGCCCACTCAAAAGCCACCATTACACGGCAAGCACTGGATGGCCATTACCGGCAAGCCCTTGGGCGCCGCGGCAGGCGCTAAAATCTTTGATCGGGGCGGCAACGCGGTAGATGCGGCCTGTGGTATGCTGGCATCCGTATGCACCATGTGGGATGTACTAAGCTGGGGTGGTGAAACACAGGCAATCATTTACAATCCGCATACAAAGAAAGTAATTGCCATCAATGCCCTTGGCGTAGCGCCAACCGGCGCCACGGTGGATTTTTTCAAAAGCAAAGGCTACAGCTTTCCGCCCGAATACGGTCCGCTGGCAGCCGTAACGCCCGGAACGCCCGGCGGGTTGTGCCTCATGCTTGCCAACTGGGGCACCATGAGCCTCAAAGAAGTGTTGCAGCCTGCCATGGAGATGGCTGCCGGTTACCCCATCGAAGCGCAGACTGCCAACGCCATCGAGCGGGGAAAAGACATGATCAAACAATGGCCGTATAGCAAAGAAGTATTTCTCACGCATCCCGGCAAAGACCGCGAAGCACCGGAAGCCGGTGAAATTTTTGTGCAAAAAGATCTGCTGGCCACTCTTTCCAAAATGGTGGAAGCCGAGCAGCAGGCATTGCGCGCGGGCAAAAGCCGCAAAGATGCCATCATGGCGGCATACAACCGTTTTTACAAAGGCGATATCGCGCAGGAAATAGTGCGGGGCAGCCGCGAACAGGGCGGCTTGTTTACCATGCAGGATTTGTCCAATTGGAAACCCATCATTGAAGAACCGCGGAGCGTGAATTACAAAGGAATTGATGTATATAAACTCGATGCATGGACACAGGGACCGGCGATGCTGCAAAGCCTCAACATTTTGGAAAATATAGACCTGAAAGCGATGGGTTACAACTCTGCCCAATACATGAATACCATTTACCAGACCATGAGTCTGGCCTTTGCCGACCGCGATTTTTATTATGGCGATCCCTATTTTACCAAACCACCCATGAAAGGCTTGCTGGATAAGGACTATGCAAAACAAAGAGCGGCGCTCATCAACGAAACTCATAACATTGCAGACATAACGCCCGGCGATCCCTATCCGTTTGAAGGCAAAAAAAATCCGTTATACATCCCTGCTGAAAGAGAGGGCAAAGATTATCGGATACAAGTCAGATAAATGGTAATGATCAAGTTTTTACCCAAACACGATCGAAAAAACATCACTGCAACTCAAGAGATCAGCGAATGTATTTGGCTGTGAATATTGCCCAGGATGATAGTGTGTACATCGACCGGCTGTGGCGCGGCACTACGAGCATTGAAGCTGCCGACAGCGCGGCTGGGTAGTATCAATAACGCCAAGCGGCGGATGGCTCCCGCCTGCATTGCCGGACACACAGGCATTGGCATGAGCCAGCGCATGCAAAGTTTTGTGCTTGATTCCATTGTTGATCCGTTTAACGTCGTGCAGCCCGGCAAACGACCACGTGTAACGCTCACGCCTTCACTCGCGATGAAAGGGGGAAAACCATACCTGTCTTTTGCGGTGCAGGGTGGCGATACACAGGATCAAAACCTGCTTGCAGTTTTTTTTAAACATGGTTGAGTTCAACATGACGGTGCAGCAGGCTACCGAAGCACCCAACATCAACAGCGACCAATTGTGGTTGTCGCTGGGTGGTATGCAGATAGCCGACCGGCTGCCGCAGGCAGGCGCCATCTTGATTGATCAGTCAGACACCCGACAGCACGCAGGCGCAACTGAAGAAAATGGGGTACAAAATCAGCTATGGCAACCGAACCAGCGGACCCATCAACGCCATATTTTTCGACTGGATCCATGGCAGCCTATGGGGAGGCAGCAGCAACAATGGTGAAGATTACGGAATAGGCTGGTAAAAAAATTACATCGCCTTTGGGCAAAAAGGATAGGCGCATCTGCATGCGTTGCCAAGGTAAAGAAACAGTGCCGGCATGATCTGATCGGCACTCTTTTTTGTTTAAGCATTGTTGCCATTGTGCCGGCAAAAGGATGCAAGGTATTTGCAACACTTACTTTTGTCATCGGAAATAAGCAGGAACCATATATGGAATTAGGATTGTACACATTTGTAGAAGCGATGCCCGATGCGGTTACCGGCGAACAAATAAGCGGGCAGCAACGCATGCAAAACTTACTGGAAGAAATACAGCTGGCTGACGAATTGGGCTTGATGTATTTGGCATCGGCGAGCATCACCGCAAAGAATATCTGATTTCTTCTCCGGCTGTGGTGTTGGCTGCCGCCGCAGTTACTACCAAAAACATCAAACTGACCAGTGCTGTAACGGTATTGAGTTCCGATGATCCGGTACGCGTATATCAGCAATTTTCAACGGTTGATTTGCTTTCCAATGGCGGAGCTGAAATTATGGCGGGACAGAGGTTCGTTTATCGAATCGTTTCCCTTTTTGGTTATGATTTGAAAGATTACAATGCCCTGTTTACCGAAAAACTCGAACTGTTTTAAACTCAATGAGCGGCGAAATCATTACCTGGAAAGGACAGCACCGACCACCAATGACAATCTTGGTATTTACCCACGACCTACCGGTAAACTTCCCATCTGGATAGCGGTTGGCGGAACGCCCGAAAGATTGATGCGCGCAGGCAAATTGGGCATGCCGATGGGGCTGGCAATCATTGGTGGCTGCCCGATCGCGGTTATATGCCACACACCAAATTGTACGCGACGATTATACCGCAAAGCCGGTCATGATATGAATCATTTTCAGCTCGGTATCAACTCACACACTTTTATTGCCGATACTTCGCAGGCAGCCGCCGATGCGTTTTTCCCCTCGTATGCGCACATGATGTCGCAGATTGGTCGCGAACGCGGCTGGCCACCAACAACAAGGCAACAGTTCGATTATATGCGCAGCGAAGAAGGTTCGTTACTGGTAGGCAGCCCGCAACAGGTAATTGATAAGATTTTATACGAACACGAACTTTTCAATCATACCCGTTTTCTTGCACAAATGAGTGTAGGAACCATGCCGCACAAACAAATGATGCGCTCCATTGAATTGTACGGAACAATTGTAGCGCCGGCGGTGAGAAAGGCGCTCGCATCGGTAAATGAAAGGTAGCGTTATAACAGGTTGTAAAAGTTTAACAGAAAATCTTTCGCCTAACAACGGTTCTGTTTTTGTATGGAAGTGGGGAATAATTTATAATCTATGAAATACAATTTATTAGGCAACACCGGGCTAAAAGTATCCGAATTGTGCCTTGGTACCATGACGTATGGTGGCAAAGGGCGTTTTGCTCCCATTGGAAATTTGCAACAAGATGCGGTAGACGAACAGATAAAACGCGCGGTAGATGCAGGAATTAATTTTATTGATACCGCAAATGTATATTCGGAAGGCTGGTCGGAAGAGCTAACTGGGCAAGCCATCCGCAACTTGGGTTTGAACCGTGATGAACTGGTAATAGCCACCAAAGTGCGTGGTAAAATGGGTGATGGTCCGAACGATAGCGGGCTTACGCGCAAGCATATTTTGCAACAGGTAGAGGCGAGTTTAAAACGCCTGCAGCTCGATTATATCGATTTGTACCAGGTGCATAGTTTCGACCCGCTAACGCCTATCCAAGAAACCATCTGGACGCTGGACGATTTAGTGAAGCAAGGTAAAGTACGATACATTGGCGCAAGCAATATGGCAGCGTGGCAACTGATGAAAGCGCTTGATTTTTCGGAGTACGAACGGCAGTCGAAATTCGTTTCGCTGCAGGCATATTATACCATCGCGGGCAGAGATTTGGAACGCGAACTCATTCCCCTATTACAAGATCAGAAACTGGGTTTATTGGTATGGAGCCCGCTGGCGGGTGGGTTATTAAGTGGTAAATACAGTCGTGACGAAGAGAAAAAGGAAGGTGGCAGACGGGTGAATTTTGATTTCCCGCCGGTGAATAGAGACCGTGCGTTTGATGTAGTGGATGTATTGCGCCCAATGGCGGAAAGTAAAGGCGCTTCGGTTGCGCAGCTGGCATTAGCGTGGCTGCTGCATCAACCCGCTGTAACCAGTATTATTATTGGTGCCAGTAAAATGGAACAGATGGAAGATAACCTGAAAGCCATTGATATAACCTTTACTGAAGATGAACTGAAAAAGATTGATGACGTGAGTAAATTGCCGGCAGAATATCCCGGCTGGATGCTGGAACGCACCGGCGGCGACAGGAAGAAATAAAAGCTGTGGCTGAACATTTATAGTATAAAAAAGCGAAAGGCTGCTGTTCAAAACAGCAGCCTTTCTTATTGATAGATTAGATGTACCAGAATACTTACTTCTGATTGGAGAAGGAATATGGATAATCTTTCGGCTCGGTGCCCCTTGATTTGTCTGGTGTTTCGCTCATCATAAAGGTGAAAGCGCCGCCTTTCTGAATATCGGTTTGGCTAATCCAGTTTTTCGTATAGGGCTTGCCATTAAGCAGGGCGCTTTTAACATAGCGTGCGCTATCGCTGTTGTCCGGCGCGTTAATGGTAAACGTGTTGCCATTGTCCAGCTTCAGCGTCGCTTTTTTAAACAGGGGCGCGCCCAGCACATATTGGTCGGTGGCCGGGCGTAACCGGATAAAAACCCAATGCCGAAAATACATACCAGGCCGAGGTTTGGCCGTTGTCTTCGTCGCCGCAATAGCCATCGGGTGTTGGCTTTGTACAGGCGGTTCATCACTTCGCGGACCCAGTACTGCGTTTTCCACGGCTGGCCCGGCATAATTGTACAGGTAAATCATGTGCTGAATGGGCTGGTTGCCATGCGCATATTGCCCCATATTGGCATATCTGCATTTCGCGTATCTCGTGAATAACGCCGCCATAATAGCTTTCATCAAAGATGGGCGGCATGGTAAATACAGAATCGAGCATTTTGACAAATGCTTTTTTGCCACCCATCAGGTTTATCAAGCCTGTATATCGTGAAACACACTCCAGCGAGTAATGCCAGCTATTGCCTTCGGTAAAGGCATCGCCCCATTTAAACGGATTGAACGGCGATTGAAACGTGCCGTCTTCGTTTTTGCCACGCATCAGGTTGTGTCGATGGATCAAAAAGGTTGCGGTAGTTCTGGCTGCTTTTGGCATACAAGTCGATTTCTGCCTGCGGGCGTTTCAGGCTTTTGCCAGTTGGTAAATGGTAAAATCATCATAGGCATATTCCAGCGTGCGGGCGGCATTTTCATTGATCTTTACATCGTACGGCACATAGCCCAGCTTGTTGTAATACTCCACACCCGTGCGGCCAACGTGCCTATCGGGACCTTCGTTGTTGGCGCCATGTATCAGGGCTTCGTACAAGGTATTGATATCATATCCGCGCAAACCTTTGATGTAGGCATCGGCCACCACCGATGCCGAATTGTTGCCCACCATCACATTCGGCATAACCGGGCTGCTCCATTCGGGCAGAAAGCCACCTTCTTTATAATCGTTTATCAAGCCTTCCTGCATCTCTTTATTGATGGAAGGATACACAAAATTTAGGAAAGGATACAGGGCCCGGAACGTATCCCAAAAGCCGGTGCCGGCAAACATATAGCCCGGCAATACTTTGCCATTATAAGGGCTCCAGTGCACGAGCTTTGCCATTGGCATCTATCTCGTACAGTTTGTTGGGAAACTGCACGGTACGGTACAGACAGGAATAAAAAGTGCGTATCTGGTCAACGTGCCACCTTCTACCGCTACTTTCCAGCTGCTTGTTCCAGGCGGCTTTGGCTTTTGCTTTCACTGTTTCAAAATTATCGTTGCCAATTCTCTTTTCAGATTTATGTTCTGCCTGTTCGAAGCTGATAAAAGATGACGCTACTTTTACATGCACCTTCTCTCCTTTCTGTGTTTTAAAACCAACGATAGCACCAGCTGCGATTTGCTTGCAGTTCCAGTTTCATGGTTTTGTCAAGCATCTGTCGTGCCAGGTATAGGTAATGGTAAAAGGCTTGATCAAAATAGATTACAAAATAGTTTTTAAAATTCTGTAAGCTTGCCCGCGGCTGTATCGTGTAGTGTAGCCTATAATCTTGTTTTGCCCGGAATGATTTTAACGTAAGAGCCACTGTCAAACGCATCGACCACAATAAAGGCGCTGTCGGTTTTGGGAAACGTAAACCTGAAATGTGCCGCCCTTTCGGTAGGCGTTATTTCGGTGGTAACATCGTGGTCGGCCAGGTAAACGCTGTAGTAATAAGGCTTTGCAATTTCTGCCTTGTGCGAAAACCAGCTTGCCCGGTCGTCTTCTTTAAACGTTACTTTACCCGTTACCGGCATAATGGCAAACTGGCCGTAATCGTTCATCCACGGCGAGGGCTGGTGCGTTTGTTTAAAGCCTCTTATTTTATCGGACGCTATATGTGTATTCCCAGCCGTTGCCCATATTGCCGGTTTGCGGCGTCCAAAAGTTCATGCCCCAGGGCACAGCGATAGAAGGGTAGGTATTGCCATTAGATAACGAAGGTTTAGAGTCGGTGCCCATCAGCGGTATTTACATACTCCACAGGGTCGGTAACTTTTGTTACCAGTTGTGCATTGCCGTTTGCGGCGCAAAGGGCAAGCAACACGAAAAGCGAAAGTTTTTTCATAATTATCATTTCTGGTCTCAACTGTCAGGCATGCAAATGTCTCACTTGTGGCTTTTACCGGCAACTAAACATTTGTGTTTCATTTAAGGCATGCTTACCAGTGATGTTAGGTTTTTCTTTATTGTTTGTGATTGCCAGCTATTTTAATCAGCACATTTATACTTTAAAATAGCGGTTGCTTGTGTCAAATACCTGTTGCCGGTTCAATAGGCAATATCCGGAAAGTCAAGCTGAGCCTGCTTAAACTGCGCATCGGTTTCGCTGCTCCAGCCAAAGGCAAGCGTAGCCTGTGCTTTCAGGTTGGTGGCTGCGGCGCCGCTCCAAAAGTGAATAAACTCGCCCAGATTCATGTCTCTTGTGTATTCTTTATATCCATCCGGCAGGGTATGGGTAGGGAAATGGGTAGCAAGTGTTTCGAAGAATCGGTTCAATACGGTTGCCCCGCCATAATTGGCATAAATGGGGTAAAACCAGTTTTTAAACCAGTGGGTGCCTGCTACCGGGAAGTTGTCTGTTTTCTCCATCATTTCCGCATACCATTTGTCGGCATACGACGGCATCTCCAGTCCTTTGTACACATCGTAAATGTATATTTCCATCCATTTGCTATCACCCCACACCGGAAAAGCAGGCGAGTTGTGAATGCCTTTGGAAGCGCCTTCCACAATATGCCCTACTTCATGTACCGGAATGGCTACGGTGCCATAGTCAAAGTTGTTCCAGGCATTGGGGGTTGTGCTGCCACAGTCTATTACGTTGCGGTAGTCGTGGCTCTCATCGAAGAAGGTAGCCGGATGCCCGCCGCTATATTTGTCCTGGTGCAGAACAACGTACAAACGGTTGTCTCCGCCCAGCTTTGAGAAGTTGCCATATACTTTTTTAGTATAGTTCCAAACGTCGGCAAGAAACACGTTTGGCCAGGTAATGGTTCTGTTTACATCATCGTCGTAGTACACGCACACCGTAGTGTCATAAAATACCCGGGAGAGCAGTTGGCTGTGCTCAAACCAATGCTCCTGCCAGGTAGCCGGTGGCGCCTGTGTGTCGGCAGCAGTAGTATCGGTGCTGCCGTTGTCAACCGTTCCTGCATTGTTTGCAAAATCATTTTTCCGGTTGCAGGACATCAGTACAAAAGCAATGGCCAGGATAGCAAGCCTGTTTGTGATCAGTTGAAGCATGTGTTTGATTGTAAAAAATGATTCAGAGGGAGATTGAAAAAGCAATTGCGACAACAGTTATCCATGGTTGACTCATTGCTACCCAAAAAAAACAATACAAGATGCCATGAGCACATCACGGCACCTTGTATTGTACTATTTATCCACTGTAATCAATGAAAAAAGAAAGGATGTTGTTAGTGGCAATTGTTCAATGACTAATAGTATTGAATCATTCGCCATTCCGACATTTGAAAGATCCATGAGCCACCATTTTGGGTAACCATGGTGCGATAATAAGCATAAGCCGTGCTGTTGTTAAACTCATAGCGCACCGTCTGGTTGCGGCTGGCAAATGTTTCGCCCATACGGGTATCCAGAATATCCCAGTTTACGCCATCGTTAGAGCCTTGCAACGTCCAGTCTTTCGGATCGCGTTCCGGTGCGTCATTGCCCGATGTAAAAGTGTAGGCATTGATGATTTGCGGCGTAGCAAATTTTAGCTGAAACCAGAAGTCGGGATTGTAGTTGAACGACAGGAACTTTGTTCCGTAATCATTGTCAACCAGCTTTGGCGAACCTTCGCCGGCGCCGGCGCCACCGCTGTTTTCATCACTTACCGTTAAGGTTCCCTGCCCGGTAATGTCGCGTTCTCTTTGTGTAAGCTCGTCTATCCTGAAATAAGCCACTGACATCGAAGTGTCGAGTGTGCCTGCCGACAGGTTGATCAGTTTTACCGGCAACATGTATTTGGTAGTTACATCCAGTTTGTTGGTGAGCACCAAAACAGACAAAGGATCGGATGTGGTTTTGCCTTTCGGGATAATGGTTGTTAAAGCGGAGATGGTGTAAGCGTCTGCAGGAAAAGGAACATAGGCAGTGCCATGGGCCGCGTTGTAAGCAGCAATCAAACCGGTGTCGGTTGCAAAGGTTACCGAGATATCGCCGGCTGCACTGTTAAGCCCGCCATACGCTGCGCCAAATGTAATTTCCTGGGCAGTATCCAGCTTGTACAGCTGGAGGCTGGCCCTGTCGTCGTATGCCTGTGGCATATAGATAGAACCTTCTACCGGTGCAGCGTACTCATCGTCTTTGATGCAGGATAACATCAAAATCGGGAGCGCAACAAGCAGAGACAGAACGACTGTCATTCTTTTATGAAACACGGACCGAACTGTATGCATAACAATTGTTTGTAGATTGAAAGGTTAATAAAAAACAGGTGATTGCCAGGCATTACCATCCCGGGTTTTGTACCAGCAATTCATCTTTCAGTACTTCGTTGTTGGGGATTGGCCACAAATAATCGCGCTGTTGAAACACCCGTGTTTCCATGATGGTCTTCTGGTAAAATTCATCCCCGTTTTTATACATGTTCATGCCATAAACAGCACCATTGTCGGTGGTTGCGGCTATCTTCCAGCGATGACAATCGAAGTACCTCACATTTTCGAACGCCAGCTCTACCTGCCGTTCCTGCCGGATGGCGGCGCGCATGGCACCCTGACCCGAAGGAATGGTGAGCGCGTCGGCACCGCTGCCATATAAAGGAACGCCAGCGCGGCTTCTTACCAGATTCAGGTAAGTAAGAATATTGACATTGCCGGGGTCGTATTCATTGAGCGCTTCTGCATAATCAAGGTAAATCTGGGCAAGCCGCAACATCACACAGCCACGGCTGTTGCTGTTCGATACCACATTCTTGCGGATGATATAACCGGTAGGCGATACGTCTGAAGTGCTTTGACTGCGGCCCGAATTGCCGGAATATTCCATCACGGTAACTACCTGCTTGTCGTTGCTGCTTTGGTTGAGCCAATAGCTGTTGTTGTAAGTGATGCCGACATAAAAACGTGGTTCCCTGTTGGTCCACGGGTTGTATGTGCTTCTTTCCTCTATATCGAAGGGCGCTTTAAAGTTGGAAAATCCGGTGGCAACATAGCCCGATTGCAGATCGGTAATTGCCCTGCCATTTGCCATGAAATAAGCGTCCACCATAGCTTGTGTGGCACCAAGTGCGCCGCCACCCTGCACATCAGACGTAAAGCCCACATGCTTGGGGGTGCGGTCATATTGGGTAAAATTGTCCGAATTGGAGCGGGCGAAAATCCACTCTTTGTTCCACTCTTTGGTGACCACTTCGCGGCAGGAATAATACGCTTTTACAAAAGGATCAGAAACCGACTGATCCGTTACATACAAATCATATTTGCCTGGTACAAATTCATCAATAAAGGCTTTGGCAGCATTGGCGGCGCGCTCCCATTTGCCGGCATCGTTAGTTTGGCTGATGAGCGCTGTGCCGTCGCTGTTTTTGAGCGAAGCCATCTCTGTATTGCCGTTAAACAAAGGACTGGCAGCCAGCATCAGCGCTTCTGCCTTGTATCCTTTCGCAATGCCTTTGGTAATGCGCCCATATTCATTGTTTACAGGATCGGCAGGCAAATAGGCATACGCAGAATCCAATTGGTCTACCACGTAATTCACACATGAATCGAACGGCGCTCTAGCCAGCAGGATGCTTTCGAGGCTGGCATCGGGGCTGATAACGTTGCTGATAATGGGCACGGGACCATACATACGGAGAAGCCAGTAATAATACATGGCACGCAGTGCCCGCGCTTCGGCTTTGTACCTGTTCTTTTCTGCATTGGTGATTTCAGCCGCATTGGCGTTGTCGATTTTGCTGATGAAGTCGGTAGCATTGCGGATCGACTTGTACCAGTTGCTCCAGAAACTGGCAACATTGTCATCGGTTTTAGACCAGGTACTTTGGTTCAACTGGTTGGCATAATTGAAATCCCAATTGTATTTTGCTTCGTCGGAAGCAGCCGTCCACGGACCTGAGTAATTGTACGTAACAAAACGTTGCGACAACTCGTTGGGAATATTGGCATAAATCTGAGCCAGGTATTCGTTCACATAGGTTTTCGATTGAAAAATATCTTCGGTGGTCAGTACATCATCGGGCACCTGGTCAAGAAACTTTTTACAGGAACCCAATACAAGAGTAACAGCCAGGCAGATATACAGAAATGGTTTCATCTTCATGATAACGCTGTATTGAATAGGTTAAATAAGTGAGTTAAAAATTAGCCTGCACGCCAAACGATACAGAGCGGGTGTTGGGATATACGGCTCCGTTGCCCGTATTGAGCTCGGGATCCCACAACTTGAATTTGCTCCGGTAAAGTAAGTTGATGCCCTGCACATAGAGGCGTGCGTTGGTAATGCCAATGCTGCGAAACCATTGCCTGGGTATGTAATAGCCGAGGTCTACTGTTTTCAGGCGCAGGAAGTCAATGTCTTTTACCCACCACGTGCTGGTCACCGAATTGTTTTTGTTCGCTGCATTGCCATAAGCAAGACGGGGATAAAAAGGATTCTGCAGCGGGTTGTCTTCTGTCCAGCGATCTTCGGCAATGGCGTAGAGGTTGCTTCTTTCTGCGCCGGTGCTGTTGTTGAAAGGCAGTATGCCATCGCCGCCCAGCACACGGGTAGCGCCACCTACGCCCTGGAAAAAGGCGCCTACATAAAAGTCTTTGTAAGTAACGTTGAAGCCAAAGCCATACACCCAGTTGGGCACATCGCCGTTGCCTATTTTCGTTTGATCGTACGCATCAATTTTGCCATCGCCGTTGAGGTCTTTGTATTTGATATCGCCTACCCGCGGAGAGCCAATGGGCGACTGATCGGCGCTGTTGTTGATCTCTTTCTCGCTTTGAAACAGGCCATCTGCTACGTAGCCATAAGTAGCCAGGTAATTGCGGCCTCTTCTTTCCATATAAGCATATGGCTGCGCCGGGTCGTCATTTTCCAGCACTTTGTCTTTGTTGTAAGAAAAGGTGCCCCTGACTGTCCATGAGGTTTGCCCGATCGCAAACGGCGCCAGCTCTACCGTTCCGTCATAACCTGTGTTTTGTATCACACCAAGGTTGCCCCAGGGGTTGTTCTGCAGTCCCAGGTAAGAAGGCAGGCTGCCTCTTTGCAAAAACACGCCGGTGCGGCGTTCCTTGAAGTAATCAACCGTTACAGACAATAGTGAATTCAGGGTTTTGAATTCAAGTCCCAGGTCTTGCTTGTGCGATTTTGACCATCGTACATCCACACCATAGTCTGAGATGGCAACACCGCTGTAGGAACTGTTGTTTACTCCGTTGCCGAAGGTAAATCCTGTAGCGCCGTCTGTTACAATGGTGAGATAGCCAAACCTGCGACCGCCTGCGCCGGAACCTACCAAACCATCGGAGTATCTCAGTTTGAAAAACTGGAAGACGCCATTCAGCGGCTGAAAGAATTTTTCGTTAGACAGTACCCAGCCTACACCAATAGAGGGGAAAAAACCATAGCGGTTGTCCGGTGCAAAATTTTCGGACCCATTGTAGCCAAAATTGAATTCGCCAAAGTATTTGTCGCTCAACGAATAGGTCGCCCTGCCTGCCAATCCCTGTTTGCGATAAGGAAGCGACGAAGTTACATCGCCTGCAAATGCAGCAATTTCACTCACCTGGTTATACAGCATCATCGCCGTTACATGGTGCTTGTTAAAACTATTGTCGTAGTTGATGGCGGTTTCGGTATAAAACTGGCGCGAGCCGGCATTAGACCGGCTGTAATTCAGTGCATCAGAGCCGTTAGCCATTACCGTCAGGTTCAGCGAGCCGTCTTCGTTGTAGGGGTTAGATTTGTCAATCATGTACGTCGTGCGGCTTCTCGTTCTTCCAATGCTGTGTTGGTTCCAGGTATCGAACGAGAACATGGTATGTGCCGATAAGCCTTTTGTAATAAAGCCCAGATCCTGGTTGATGGCGGCATTGGAGTACAACTGGCTTGCAAAAATGTTTTGATAGCCGGTTTGGGTAATCAGTGCATAAGGATTGGGCTGCGCATCGCCCGACTGGTTGACCGCAGGCACCAAATTGCCTTCATACAAAACAGGATACAAGACCGGGTTTGTTTGCATGACACGCGCAAACGCATCCTGCGGGTTAATGCCGGGATAATTGGTATTGGTGATGTAGCCCTGAATGCCCAGCGAAAACTTGGTGGTCTTTGTCCAGTCCATGTCTATGTTCGACGTGAAGTTGTACCGGCGAAAGCGGGCATCGGCATCATAGGTTTTTACAGCATCGGTATTCAGCAGGCTTGTTTCATCGTAGTAAGCCAGCGAGGTGTAGTATTTCGTTTTATCGGTGCCGCCGCTTGCGCTAAAGTTGAAGCGCCTGTTCATCGCCGCATTTTTAAAGATGGTGCCCATCCAGTCTACATTCGGATAGAGGTAAGGCTGGTTGCCGGCTAAGGTGCTGTCTATGTACGCCTGTGAATATTCGGGGGTTAAACCCGTAGCCACTTCGGCTTCGTTGCGCAGGGTCATATACTGCCCGGCATTGGTAAGCACGGGTGTTTTGGTAAAACCCACAATGCCCTGGTTGTAATTGAACATGAGTTTGGGTTTGCCGACTTTCCCTTTTTTGGTAGTGATTAAGATAACGCCATTGGCACCCTGCGCACCATATACGGCAGTGGCCGAAGCGTCTTTCAAAATGGTAAACGAAGCAATGTCTTCCGGGTCGAAGGCATTCAGGTCGCGGCCCTGCACACCATCCACGATGATGAGCGGCGAAGCATTGTTGGAACTGTTGAAGGTAGAGATGCCACGAATCCAGACATCGGCGGCATTGCTGCCCGGCAGCCCTGTACGCTGTACGCCTACCAGACCAGCGATTCTGCCCGCCAATACCGCGCTCAAATTCGCTACCGGCTGCTTTAGGTCTTCCACATTTACCGAAGACTGCGCACCTACAAGGCTGATCTTCTTTTGCTTGCCATAGCCCACAACCACTACATCGTTCAGGCTGCCCGAAGATGCTTCGAGCGTTACATCCAGTACAATGCGGTCTGTAATTTTAAAAGACTGGCTATTGTAGCCCACAAAAGAAAACGAAACAGAATCCCCCTGCTTCGCCGGAATCGAATAACTGCCGTTGCCTTTGGTAATGGTCAGGGCGCCGGAGTGTTGATTGCTGACCGTAACGCCGTCAATGGGCTTGTTCAAGGCGTCTTTTACTACTCCGGAAATGGTTAGTTGCTGGTTGGTTTGTGCCTGCGAGCCATATGCCGCACACAAAACGAACATCAGAACCAGCAAGCGGTTCCGTAAATGCGTAAAGCTTCTCATTCGCGATATATTATTTGTGATGAAAAATGGAGATGACAGGAAAGTGCCCCTGCAGAAGCAGTGATTTGTTTGTACATCTTCGCATGAAATATTGCCCTTTAATTTGTGTGATGCAGAAGCGGCGCACGGTGCTGTGTGATCATTGTTTGTTAGCTTTCTGTGTTTCAGGCATTAAAAGTAGAGCGGGTAGCAGGTGCAACTTGTCAATGGAGATTAAACGAAATGTTAACACAAATTAAATGAACAATTATTTAAGAATTGCCGCAAGCGAAAGCGATACTTTTAGTGCTGCCAAAACACCAAGGTTACAATGATGAAGTCTTCTTCTATTGCGCTCTATAAGGTGATCAGTGTGGTAAGCTGCCTGGTGCTTTCGATGGTTCAGTTTTTTCTGATTTACAATACTTACAAGTTAAAAGATGAGCATTATTTCCTGGCAGAAAGACAAGTCATCAACAACGAATATGCGCAAAGCATCCGCAACGACAAGCTGTTTCCCGGCGGAGCGGCCATCATAGACAAATACATCAACCCCAACTACGACTGGCTGGAATATTTGTACAAACACCACCCTGATTTATTCGCATCCTACAGCCGGCAGCTATGCAGCCATATCTTTACAGAACTGACAGCCAAAAACAATATGGACAGCCTGTTGCGGGTGTTTAAAACCAGGTATCATTTTGATGATCAATCTGTTTACGCCATCACTGTCAATGCGCTGGATGTGGCTTTTGAAAGCAATCAATATGTGCCGCTGTACGTAGCCAGCCGCCACCAGGCAAACCACGCTACAGATACAGATAGCGGCTATTACATCGGCGGCACCTTGACGCAACTATCACAGCAAAACAGCGTAACCAACATTACCGTAAGCAGTCCCTTGTCGAGAAGCTACCGGCTAATCTTTCATTTGCATCTCGATACACCCAACCGCTTTGCCAGCATCCTGCGGCAAATGCTGCCCACCTTGCTGTTGTCGCTGATTTCCATATTGGCGGTGGTGGTGTTGTTTTACATCACTTTCAAAAACTGGATCCGGCAAAAAAAGATTGCCGATATGAAGTCAGATTTTGTGAACAGCATTACGCACGAGTTCAATACGCCGTTGTCAGCTATCATTGTAGCCAACAAAAGCCTGCAAAACGAAAAGGTGATCGACAACAAGGAGAAAATTGGCCAGCTTACCGAAGTCATCAAACGGCAGTCGGCTAGGCTGCAAACACTGATTGGGCAGGTGCTGAATGTGACGACCATGAACCATTTGCAATTGAACAAGCAACCTTCCGAAATTCACCACCTGCTCGACGATCTCTTACTCGACTACCGGTTGAAGCTCACCGATTCCAACATTGTTTTCACCCTTGAAACATGTGCAACGGAAGACAATGCGGAGGTAGATTTGTTTTGGTTTACAACACTGCTTACCAATTTGTTCGACAATGCGATCAAGTACAATGTAAGCGAGCAAAAATGCATCACTGTTGCTACGGCGATCAATGCTGCCGGCGAGTTTGTATTGACGGTTTCAGACAATGGCATTGGCATGGAAAAAGAAGTGCTGAAGCAAAGCTTTGAAAAGTTTTACCGCGAAGCCGGCGTGTTGAAACACAGCGAAGGTTTGGGGCTGGGATTGTATTATGTAAAATGCAGCGTGATGGCGCACAAATGGAAAATAGATGTAGAAACAAAACCCGGCAACGGCACCCGCTTTTATATTGTTATTCCACTCAAGAAGAAAAGTAATGAAGTACAGAATTCTCTTTGCCGAAGATGAAAAAGACCTGGGCAACGTAGTGAAGCAATACCTGGAACTGATGGATTTTGAAGTGCATTGGTACACCTCGGGAAAACAGGCGATTGAAACATTTGCCCGGCAGCCTGCCTGGTACGATATTGCTTTGTTAGACATCTCGATGCCGGATATGGATGGCTTCGAACTATCGGAACGGCTGATAAACATCGATCCCAATCTTTCGTTTTTATTTCTTACCGCCCGAACCGAAAAAAAAGACAAACTGCACGGGCTTCGCCTCGGTGCCGACGATTACATTACCAAACCGTTTGATATTGATGAGCTCATCCTGCGCATCAGAAACATATTGCGCCGCAAACAAAGCAACCTGCCGGCTGCAGCAGTGCCTCCGGTAATTGAGCGCAGCGATGTGCGGTTCAACAAAGAATCGCTGAAGCTGTATGTGGCGCGGTGAAGAAATCACCCTTACCGTAAGGGAAGCCGAACTGCTCGATTACCTGTTTAAAAATACCAACCGCATATTAAAACGTGAAGAAATACTGGTGCAGCTTTGGGGAGAAAACGATTACTTCCTGGGCAGAAGCCTCGATGTTTTTATTTCACGCCTGCGCAAACACCTGACCAAATCGAAGTCCATCAACATCAAAAATGTATATGGCGTAGGCTTTGTATTTTCCTGTTAGCAATTTCTAAAATCGGTACCGCACCTTTCATACAACAAGCGCCGCTCAAAAAACAATGTCTTTGAGCGGCGCTTGTTCTGGTAAAAGGGCGTTGTAATCCGCCATTATTTCTGCTACTTATTTCAATACCGGCAGCACAATGCTCGAAGGATATTGGGTGCTGTGATAGATTTTAATATCTGCTTTCTGAAAGTCCTGTTCCGACGCGTTGTAGATGTTTACAAACTTTTGCGGGTTCCTGTCCACCAACGGAAACCAGCTGCTTTGAACCTGAATCATGATGCGGTGCCCTTTCTGAAACGTATGCGCAATGTCGCCCACCTTGTAGCTTACCTTTTCGATTTTGTTTGGGGTAAATGCTTCCGGTTTTTCGAAGCTGTTGCGGTAGCGGCCGCGCATGACCTCACCATGTACCAGCATTTGATAGCCGCCCATCGGGTAAGTTTTCGCCGGGTCATTATCGGCATAAATGTCAATGTCGTTGTACGAAAACCGGTCAGGAAATACATCAATGATTTTTACTACAAAATCGGCATCGGTGGTAGTAATGCTGGTAAACAGGTTGGCGACCACATTGCCCGTTACCGTTACATCACTTGTCAGTGTATCTGTTTGAAAAAAGAGCACATCGGGACGGCGTGCAGCAAAGCGCTGATCGTCGGTCATGTACTCCCGGGTGCGCCCAAAATGCACTTCGTCGGTATAAGGCACGGGCTTGGCAGGATCGCTCCGGTATTCGTCAAACCCATTGCCGGCAGGCTTTTCCTTTTCCAACCCACCATTGTCCTGCAGGTAAAACGCAATGTCCTGTTTGCCGGCAGGCGGCCATTGGTCATATTGTTTCCACTCGTTGCTGCCCGATAAAAAAATGCTGGCTTCGGGTATGCCGCTTACATCGCCTTTGCCCAGCAAAAAATGATCGAAAAACGGAATTTCAATCTGTTGCTGATACCAGGCGGCGGTGTTGGCGTCCCAATGGGCATTGCCGAGATGGGTGCCATCGTTGCTCGCCCATTGCCCGTGATACCACGGGCCCATCACGATTTTATTGAACGCTTTGTTGGGGTTGTTTTTTTCGGCAGCAAGGTAGGCATTCCAGGCGCCCCAGTTGTCTTCCGCGTCGAAGTTGCCGCCAACCCACAGCATTGCCGGTTCGAGATGCGCCGTTGCCCTGCGTGCATCGCGTGCCTGCCACCATGCATCGTAGTCGGGATGCTGATACAAATCTTTCCAAAAGGCGATGCTGTCGCCCATTTTTGTGGCGAGGCTTTTCAGCGATCCGGTTCTGAGGTAAAACTGATAATTGTCGTGGGTGTCGTAATCAAATCCTTTCGGGCCAACGGTTGTTGGCAACGGTCGTGGCTTGCCAAACGACGAATAAAAGGAAAAGCCATCCATGGCAAAGAAAGCGCCGTTGTGATGAAAATCGTCGCCGATAAACCAGTTGGTTACCGGTGCCTGCGGGCTCACCGCTTTCAGGGCCGGGTGGTTGCTAGCCGCCGCCATGGTAGAGTAAAAACCGGGATACGAAATGCCAAATACGCCTACGTTGCCGTTGTTGCCGGCGATGTTTTTCACCAGCCAGTCAATGGCATCATATGTATCGCTTGCTTCGTCTGTTTCCTTGCCTTTTTTGTTTGGATTAAAAGGACGTACATCCACAAATGTGCCTTCGCTCATCCAGCGGCCGCGCACATCCTGTGTGATCATGATGTAGCCTTTTTTTACATAATCCATCAGGTAGCGTGTCCAGTAAGGGCGCCATTCGTTTTCGCCGTAGGGCGCACAGGAATACGGCGTTCTCGTCATCAGGATCGGATGTTTTTCGGTGGTGTCTTTGGGCATGTACACCGACGTAAACAGCTTTACGCCATCGCGCATGGGTATGTACACTTCTTTCTTCGTATAGTGTTCCCGCATCCACAGGCTGTCTGCATTTTGCGCGCCTGCCGATAAAAAAACAGCACAGCAGAACAACAGTAAGAGTAACTTATTCATCATGTTTTTTGGTTTGATCAATTAAGAGCGTAAGATAAACAGGAATGTGCATGTTATTGACCGGTCATCAAAACAAAAACATCCGGCAGAAGTTGCTTCCAGCCGGATGTTTGTTGCTTTGAAAAGTTTGTTGTTATTGTTTGATGAATGTGAGCGATTTGGTTTCCTGATCTGTTATCAGCTGGATAAAATAGGTGCCATTGGCGAAACCAGCCACGTTGATGGTTTGCTGGATGGAAGCTGCCTGTGCCGGCTGGAATGCCTGCTGATATACCTGCTTCCCGGTGGCATCCGTAATGCGTATCGTAGCCTGCCGGCTGCCGGGCGCAGAGAAGCCAACGGTTAGCTGGTGATGCACGGGATTGGGTGAAATTTTAATGCTAAACTTACCGTTTTGCACTTGTACCACGAGGGTTGATGAGAAGCTGTATTTGCCATCATTGCCGGTGGAGCGCAACCGGTAGTACAATAAGGAAGCGCCGGTTTGCAAAGCCGTTGCATCGGTCAGTTGATAAGTATGCGATTCAGATGTATTTCCCAAAGCAGATACGGTTCCTGCATTGCTGAACTGAATGCCATCGGTGCTGCGTTCCACTGTGTACAGCCGGAGATTGCTTTCATTGGCGGTGGTCCAGTTGAGCACGACAGATGATGGCTGTACCGAAGCGGTAAAATTCAGCAGGCTAACGGGCAGCGTCGTCAGTTGTTTGTTGAATTTATAGAGGTCGGTCGCACTGCCACCGTTGCTGGCGTCAAAATAAAGCTGGTGATTGTAGATAAACAAATACCTCGGTTCGGAGGAGGCGCTACCGGCGTTTACATTGGCTACCATAGAGGTGCCGCCCAGGGTGCCGTCGGTTACCCATGGTTCGGTGCCATTGGTGCCATCGTTGCCGGTAAAATAAATGCCCGACGTGGTATAATAGGCGGTGCTGCCGGCAGATTCGCCATCGCCTGCGCCCGGGTTGATGTCGGCTACCAGGCTGGTGTTGCCGGCTGTACCGTCTGTACTCCACAACTCGGTGCCATGGGTGCCGTCATTGGCAGTAAAATACAGTTTGCCATTGAAAATGGTGAAAAATTGCTGGAAGCTGTACTGGTTGCTGCTGCCTGTCGTGATGGTGTTAGACAACGCCCCGAGATCAATGAGAAAAATAGGAACTGAACTTTCCGGTCCGGGATTGATGTCTTTGAACAAAACCGTATTGCCGGCAGTACCGTCGGTTACCCACAATTCAAATCCATAGGCGGTTGTCGTGGCGCCAAAATACAGTTTGTTATTCAACACAACCGAATTAAGCAGGATCGGCGCAGAAGAAGCACCGGCTTCCGGGTCAATGTCTTTGAACAGTTTGGTATTGGCTGCCGTTGCATCGGTTCTCCACAGTTCGATGCCCGAGCCGGCAAGATCGAAACCATCGAAATACAAAAAGTTTTTAAACAATACAAACGAAGGAAACATGGAATAGGAGCCAGTCCCGAATTTTTTAAGCACCATGGTGCCGCTTTCGGTGCCGTCGGTTACCCACAGTTCAGCACTGCCGGTAAAAATGTTTTTGCCGTTTTTGACGGTAAACACCACTTTGCTGCCAAGGGATGCGCAATAGAGGTTGGCATCCAGCAAAATTTCATCACCCAGGTTGTTTTTTACCAGCGAGATGCCCATTGTGGTCAGCTTGTACAAGCCGGTTTTGTTGTTGGTAGCAGCGAAATATACGTTGTCCTCCTCCTGAAAGAAGGCTGCATCTGCTGCAATGCTGCTGGTGGCTGCACCGTCTATATTGGTAACGATGGTTGCATGGTTGGCAGCACCGTCACTGCTCCACAATTCACGTCCGTTTACGCCATCATCGGCGGTAAAGTAAAGTTTGTTGTCGAATACAAAGAGGCTGGCGGGAGTAGAAGAGCCGGTTGTCGCAATGTTTTGTACGAGGCTGGTACCGGCAGCTGTGCCATCGGTCACCCACAATTCTACATCATTGTCCGCATTCACCCCGGTGAAATACAATTTGTTTTTATACACCACGGCAGAAGCCGAATCGTAACGCTTCACCATGCTGGTGATCAATGTGGCGCTAACGCCATCGGTGGTGTACAGTTGACCGGTTTCGTTTTGTAAAATGGGAACACCGGTGGGCAAAACGAAACCGATGTGGAGGTTGGTGTTGCCTGACACAAGGGTGGTTTGTCCATAAGAAAGTTGCAGGATCAGTGCCAACAGCAATGACAGCGAAAGACGTAACTGTGTTTTCATGGCAATTTTTTTTAAAAGTAAATGTGTTTGATTGGCCTGTACTGGCATGTTTATGCGGTAGGAAAACAGGAGAAAATAACAGGTGCTGCAATGCATGAATTGTTATGTGCGGATCGCAGCGCCTGTTGCAATATCATTCCGGTACTTAGTTCATTGCCTGTAAGGCAATTGTCTTTTTGGTGTACAGTTCTTTTTGCGACAGCAATTGTCCTATGTACTGCGTACTGATGTCTAAGGGTTGGTATTGCTGCAATTCATTGCAGAGATTTGCGGTGTTGGATGCATACCGGTTGTCTTCCAATACCTGCTGCACTGCTTTTCGCAGTTGCTCCACCGATGGGGTCTCTGTATCGAGGTTAACACCCAGTTCAAAATAACCAACGCGGGCGTTAATCTCGTTTTTTCCTTCGTGCACGCCGGCCACCACCATCGGTACCTTGTGTGAAATGGACAGCAACACGCCGCCATAACCGCCATTGGTGATGTACACATTGGCATGCGGCATTACGTCGTTGAAAGGAATGAAATCTTCAATAATCACATTGCTGTGCGGGTATTTTTCTTTGAGTTCTGCTGTATGCGAACCGCCCGTCGTAACAATGAGCAGTGCATTGGTGTCTTTGAATGCTTCCAAAGCAGGTACCACCAGTTTGGTAATGTCTTTTTCCACCGTTCCCTGCGTTACCAGGATCACATTTTCGTAACGGGACAATTTTTCGTCGTACCAGATAGTCGCGTTTTGTTTGGCATACGGCAACAATCCGCCTACAAATTTCACGTGACCGGGCATATCGCTCCGTTGGTATTCAAACCCGGGAGAGCCAATCTGCAACATCAGTGACGACTTCATGACGTTCAGATCAAACAAGCTGAGCTTACCACTGTTTATGCCAAAACCTGCCAACATTTTATCCAGCACCCGGTTCGATTTTGCAAACAGTACCTTGGCTGCCAGCCAGCGTAGCAGCCGATGTTTTATTTTACCCATCGCAGAAGCAGCCGGCGTTATTCCCAAACCATACGGTGCGAGGTCTTTGGATTGCATCGGCAGTGGTGCAATGCCGATGGAAACCACCGGGATATTCATTTTGTCTTTTACAAATGGAATTCCCATAAACGCCATGTCGGCAATCATCAGTTCGAACGGAAAAACTTCACGAATGGATTGGAGGTCTTCATAATATTCAGGTCCGCGGCTGATAAACACATTCACCATGTCGAAGTTCAGCTTTTTTACTTTTCCCTTTATTTTCTTCCGTTCCGGGAAAACATCATCTAAGTGCGTGATGTCTAACTCTTTTGCTTGTTTGAACACATAGTAGGGGATGTCCAGTTTGTCGAGCCGGCGGGCAAAGTAGTGGCTGCTATACCAGCGCACATCGCAGCCGATGCTGATCAGGTGTTTGGCAAGTCCTGTGAGCGGGTTGAAATGCCCGTCAACGGGGAAACAGGCGAAGAGGATTTTGGTGCCCGGTGCAGGCAGGGGTGAAAGCGTTGTTTTCATGGGAGGTATAAGGTTTTAATTGAGGAGGCAAAATTAAAGCGTCGCGGTTGCCTGCCGGTTGACGATTGGATGAATTGCGTTTTTTGCAGTATGAAACGCAAAATGAAAAGGATGAATGTTTTTGTGCAAAACAAATCAGTGGGGTAATGGGTTGCCGCCTGTAATGGTTTCGGGAGGGTTTTTTTACAAACAGCAATGCCCTCCGGTTACGAAGGGCATTGCTGTTTGTAATGTTGGATCTGGATTTTTACCTGAGTATTTCTTTAAAGGCTTCTCCCGCTTCGCGCAAAGACCCATCGTTGTTGTGCAGGGCCGTTGCCTGCTCAGCGGTGTTTCTTTCCCCATCGCCCGAATACCAGATGGCATAAGGCATACCCAATTGCCGGCAGGTTTGCACAATGGCTTTTACGGTTTGCGGCGAATTGTCCTGCTGCCCGATTTCGTTGCTCATGGCCTTCTTGCCGGTTGCGCGCTGCAGGTAGTTGACGATTTCCACCAGGCTTTGGGTGTCGCCGTTTTTACCATACCAGTGAAAGTTGACATAATCTATGCTCAGCCTGGCATAGCCGGCTATCAGTTGCTGCAAAAAGTCTTTGCGGCTGGTGAGCCAGTTGGCGGTAAAATCGATGGCTGACCGCTGTTGCTAATCGTTGGCTTCCGCTTTTTTGCCCCTTTCCAGGTAATCGAGGTACACGAGGTAAAGCATTGCCGGATAGGTGATGCCGCCATTGGTGACCGGGATGCCATTGGCGTGTGCAACAGTGGCAGCTGCCTGCAATTGGTTCAGGTAATCCTGTGCGGTACCCGAATGAAAGTGCTGGTTGTTTTCTTCGTTTTCAATCACCAGCAGCACGGGCTTGTTCATCATGAGCGACAACTGGTATTGAAGCCGCGATTTGTATTGCGTAGTGTCGGTGGCAAATGGCGACTGCGATTTGTTTGCCAGCGAGCTGTAGTTTACGTTCAGCACCACGTTGAAACCGCTGTTGTAAATCGGTTTGTCTTTTGGATTGTCGAGGTTAATGGCATCGCGAAGGCAGTTTAAACCCAATTTGCGCGCAACGCTGAGTTTGAAATTCATGCCATTGCCTTTGATGGCAGCCGGGGGTTTGATAAGCACACCAAAGCGCGTGGGGCCGGTATTGGCAACAGGGGCATTGGTTGTGGATGGCTGCTTTTGCTTGTTCAAGCCCGTTGTCCGTTGCTGCGCCTGGCAGGAACAAAGACTGGATAAAATATAAATTCCTAACAATAAGTGTTTCATGCAGACAGGTAAAATAAGTGAATCAATAGAGTGCTGATGGCTGTAATAGGTTTAAAAACAATGATGTCAAAATTGTATCACGCAGGTTGTACAAAGGTTTGTGCAAAATGCGAAAAAACATGTTAATACATTATTGGTCATTTTACAAAACGCTTGATATAACATGACAAACCGCGATATTCTTATGCTTAGTAAGCTGTCATTTTGTTTGGATGAATTGGTTATTTGAGTTTCATTCTGCTGCTAATATCTGCTTTTCCCCGACTTTCATCCCGGATATTTCTGGTGTTCATCAACTTCCTTTAATTTAAGCATCATTTAATAATTGGAAACTTTCATTACAAAAATAGTTTCGATAGTTTTGTGGTTCTATGGACATGAAAGAGCGGGTTTTGGATCGGGCGACAGAATTGTTCACGAAATATGGGATTAAAAGCATCACGATGGATGAAATTGCCGCAGCTGGGCATTTCCAAAAAAACCATTTACCTGTCTTTTACAGAAAAATGAGTTGGTTTCAGAAGTCTTCAAAAGGCACATCTTTGCCAGTCAGCAGCAATGCATATTAAATAAGGATAAGGCGGACAATGCGGTGCATGAAATAGTTTTAGGTGCCGAGATGTTTTTCGCCATCATGCAGTCGGTGAATGCTATGTCTTGTATGACCTGCAAAAATATCATCCCGAAGTGTATGCTGAATTCCTGGTGTTCAAAAACAATTTCCTGTTCAATCTATCTTGTAACCGCAACGTGGCATCGAGGAAAAACTGTATCGTGAAGATCTGAATCTTGAAATCATGTCACGGTTGCGGTTGGCAAATGTTGTAATCTCGATGGAACGTGGAATTGTTTCCCAGTCATCAGTTCCATTTTTCGGAGGTTGAAGGGGAAGTTGTCCGTCACTTTTTATACGGCATCGTAACAGCAAAAGGGGCCGAAGTCATGAAGAACTATCGTATCCTGCAGCCGAACACCCAACAGGTGAACAGCTGAGTTTTTTCTTTATATACTATTACCATACGCACTGAAACCAAAATGAAATTATATCTCAGAAAGTCATATTGTGTTGTTCTGTTTTGCCTGTTTAGCTGGTTGTATATTCCTTCTGCCAATGCACAACAGCCACTTACGCTGAAAGACGCTTTGGAATTTGCTTTGAAAAACAACACCGCAGCCCGAAAAGCTGCGCTCGATGTACAAAACGGCAATTATAAAATAGACGAAACCCGCGCCCGGGCATTGCCGCAGCTTTCCATCAACAGCACGCTGGTAGACCAATACAAAAAACAAAGCTTTGTTTTTGATGGATCTTTTGTCGGGCAGCCCGGCAAAACCCTGCTCGTGCCCAGTGGCACAACGTGGAACAGCCTGAGCAGCCTGAACCTCGAACAGAAATTATTCGATCAGTCGGTATTCACCGGGCTCAAAGCGGCAAAATCTACGCAGGAATACTACCAGCTCGCCGCACAGCTTACCGACGAGCAACTCATCGAACAGGTGGCTACAAGCTACTACCAGGTGCTGGTGCAGCAACAGCAGGTAGCCGTGATAGACAGCAATATTGACAATACCACCCGTGTGTACAACATCATCAACGGGCTTTACCAAAGTGGGTTGGCAAAAAAAATAGATGTTGACAGAACGCAGGTGGCCATTACCAACCTGAAAGCGCAACGGCAACAACTCATCAATGCAGCTGCACAACAGGAGAATGCACTGAAGTTTTACATGGGAATGGACATCGCTACGCCCATTGTGATCCCGCCTGCACAGCTGGATACCCTTCACACACAGGATATTGCCCTGCAGGATTCGTTAGACTTCGCCGGGCGAACCGAATACCGCATTGTCCAAAAACAGGACGAGTTGTATCGTTACAACCGCGATGCCTACAAAGCCGAGTATTATCCTAGTCTTTCTTTGGCAGCGCCCATTCGCTGCAGGGAGTCAGCGAAAAATTTGTGTTGTTCCGGGGCGAAAAAAACAACGGGTTTTGGTTTAACTATGGCAATGTGGCGCTCAACCTGCGGGTGCCGCTTTTCAATGGCTTTGCTACCCGCGCAAGGGTGCGGCAAGCCAATGTCAGCATCGAAAAGAACAATGAAGACATGCGCAATACCCGCTTGTCTCTGAACCTGGCTTACGAAAATGCAAAAACGCAGACCCGCAACAGCATCATTACACTCAATAACCAGAAAGACAATGTACAACTGGCACAGGAGATTTTTTTCAACACGCAAAACAATTACAACAACGGTCTGGCACCACTGACCGATTTGCTCGATGCTGAAAATTCGCTTACACAGGCACAGTTCAACTATTCTACTGCTCAGCTGGATTACCGGCTGGCAGAAATACAATTGATCAAATCCAGAGGACAACTTAAAACACTTATCGGCCAATAAAATATATGAAAAAAGCAACACGTACCATTGTCACCATTCTCGTAATTATTGGCGTGATCGCGCTCATTGGTTTTGTATTGACCCAAAACAAACAGGCGAACGAAGCCAAAACTGCTATTGTGGCAGCACAGGACAGCAACAGCATTGCCGTGCGGATAGATACCGTTAAAAAAACAATCTCTTGACCTGAGCTTCAGCGTCAACGGCACATTTGAACCCAACCGCGAACTCAATTTTTCTTCGGAAAAAGCCTGGCCGTGTTGTGAAAGTTTATGTGGATGAAGGCAGCCACGTAAGCGCCGGGCAAATGTTGGCAACGGTAGAACAGACCAGCTGTCGGTCGACCTGCAAAATGCGGAAGCCAACCTGGCGAATGCGCAAAAAGAAAAAGAGCGCTACGAAAATGCGTTTAAAACCGGTGGCGTTACCCAGCAGCAACTTGACCAGGCGAACCTTGCCTTGCAAAATGCTCAGTCAAAAATCAACCTGGCGCGCATCAATATCGGCGATGCCAACATCCGTTCCAGCATCAGTGGCATTGTAAACAAACGCTACATTGAACCCGGCGCAATACTGGCTGCCGGTACCCAGATGTTTGAAATTGTGGATGTGTCAAAACTGAAACTGAAAGTAACGGTAAATGAAAGCCAGGTAGCAGCTTTGCAGGTAGGCAACAAAGTGAAAGTGATGTCCAGCGTTTTTCCGGATGAAAATTTTTCGGGCAAAATCACTTTTATTGCTCCCAAAGCCGACAATTCGCTCAATTTTCCGCTGGAAATAGAAATTGCCAACAATCCCAACAACAAGTTGAAAGCAGGTATGTATGGCACGGCGGTGTTTCGACATGCCGCAATCGCAACCACTCATCGTTATCCCGCGGTCGGCGTTTGTCGGCGGCGTCAACAGCAACCAGGTGTTTGTGGCAGAAAACAATGCCACGGCGCGGTTGCATACTGTTACCGCCGGGCGCATTGTAGGCGATGAAGTAGAAATACTCGATGGCTTGCAGGAAGGTGATATTGTCATTACCAGCGGGCAGGTAAATCTTACCGACGGCACAAAGATAGAAGTGATCAAATAAACAGTGGTCGTTGTGCGTGGCTGTGGCAACGGCTTTCGGTAACAGCGATCCATTTCATTGAAACGGTATGCAGGGCTTTGCTTCCGCAACCCGTTTCAAACAACGTAAAATAACGATACATGAAATTAGCAGAGGTTTCCATTAAACGGCCCACGCTCATCGTGGTGTTGTTTATTGTTTTGATATTGGGCGGCATGCTCAGTTATACTTCCCTGAATTATGAACTGATTCCCAAATTTTCACAGAATGTCGTGTCCATCACTACGGTGTATCCGGGTGCGTCGCCGGGCGAGGTAGAAAATACGGTAACCAAAAAAATTGAAGACGCCATTTCTTCTCTCGAAAACATAAAGAAGATTGAATCAAAATCTTTTGAAAGCATCTCGAGTGTTACCATTATGCTCACCGATAATGCCGATGTGGATTATGCCCTGAACGATGCACAGCGAAAAGTAAATGCCATCCTGGCCGAATTGCCCGACGATGCCGACCCGCCATCGTTCAACAAATTTTCGCTCGACGATTTGCCCATCATCACTTTGTCTGCTTCCGCCAATATGGACGAAGCGGCTTTTTACGATTTGATGGACAACCGTGTGGCCCCGGCTTTGTCCCGCATCAACGGCGTGGCACAGGTGAATCTTATGGGTGGACAGGAACGCGAAATACAGGTAAATCTTAGATGCAGACAAATTGCAGGGCTATGGGTTGAGTGTGCCACAGGTGCAGCAGGTGATTGCTGCATCTAACCTCGACTTTCCGACCGGCAGCGTGCAAACACGCCAGCGGCAAATCACCATCCGGTTGCAGGGAAAATACAAATCGGTAGATGAACTGCGCAACCTTGTTGTTTCTTCCAAAAATGGAATCCAGATGCGGCTTGGCGACATTGCCGATGTGCAGGACACCCAGAAAGATGTAAAAAAATAGCCCGCGTCAATGGCAAAAGCGCCATCGCGGTGCAGATTTTAAAACAATCGGATGCCAATGCCGTATCTATCAGTGAAGAAACGAAAAAAGAAGTGGCGCGGCTACAGCAGGATTATGCTAGATGCCGGTCTGCATTTGGCCATTGCCAACGATAGCTCGGTATTTACCTTACAATCTGCCGATGCGGTAATCCACGATTTGTTACTTGCGGTGGTGCTGGTGGCATTTGTAATGCTGTTTTTTCTCCATAGCATTCGCAATTCGCTTGATTGTAATGGTTTCGATACCGGCTTCGCTCATCGCTACTTTTATCGGCATCAAGCTGTTTGGATATTCGCTCAACCTGATGACATTGCTGGCGCTATCGCTTGTGGTTGGGTATATTGGTGGATGATGCCATCGTGGTATTGGAGAACATTTACCGCCACATGGAAATGGGTAAAAACCGCGTTCGCGCTTCTTACGATGCGACGAAAGAAATTGGTTTTACCGTTTCTGCCATTACCCTCGTGATCATCGTGGTGTTTTTCCCCATTGCCGTCAGCAGCGGGCTTGGTGTCTAACATTCTGCGGCAGTTTTGTGTAACGGTGATCATTGCTACGTCGCTTGTCGTTGTTGTCATCGTTTACCATTGTGCCATGGTTATCTTCCCGTTTTGGGAAACTGGAAGTCATAACCGGTAACCGAACCTTGTTTGGCAGGATCATTTTAAGTTTTGAAAGAGGATTGACCAAATTTACCAACTGGATGACGCGTTTGCTGGTTTGGTGCTTTGGGTCATAAACGGATTACATTGTTAGTTGTTTTGGTATTGTTTGTATCTTCCTTGTTTTTGCTTTTCGCCGGGTATATTGGTTCGGAATTTTTTCCAAAAAGTGACCGTGGTGAGTTTTTGGTACAGATCGAAATGCCGAAAGATGCGGCTATTGAACAAACCAACCTAATGACGCAGCGTGCCGAGCAATACCTGCGCAGCAAAACAGAAGTTACCGACCTGATTACCACCGTAGGGCAAACCAGCGAAGGCTTTGGCGCTACGCAGGCCACGGCTTACAAATCGGAAATAGACGTAAAACTGGTGCCCCGGGGCGACCGTGAAGACGACTCGTATGTATATGCTGCCAAAACAAAAAGCGAACTGGCCCAACGTGCTGGTGGGCGCAAAAGTAAAAACAGTGCCGGTGAACATTATGGGTACGGCAGATATGGCGCCACTATCGCTGGTGGTTACGGCTCCAACGTTGGACAGTGCGATGGTATTTGCCAATGCCGCCATGAACGCAGCTATCGCAAAATAAAAGGCGCAACCGAATTAAAATTGTCGGTAGAAACCGGCAATCCTGAAATTGATGTTCAGGTAGACCGCGATAAAATGGCGGCATTGGGACTCGATTTGCAAACGGTTGGTGATGACGATGCAGACCGTTTTCAGCGGCAATACCGACAGTAAATTCCGGGCAGGCGATGATGAGTACGACATTAATACCCGCTATGGCGAATTTTAACCGGAAAAGCATTAATGATGTTCGCAATCTTATGTTTATTCAACAACCAGGGACAGCAGGTAAGGCTGCAGCAGTTTGCTGATGTAGTGGAAGGAAGCGGTCCCAGCCAGTTGGAGCGCCGAGACAAAAGCCCATCCGTCACCATTAATGCGCAAACCATTGGTCGCCCGACGGGTACGGTAGCCGCCGAATGGCAGAAACAGTTTGAAAAACTACGGAAACCTGCCGGCGTTGGCTATGTGTGGAGCGGCGATATGGAAAACCAGACAGAAGGTTTTGGTACGTTGGGCATTGCACTGCTGTCGGCTATTGTCTTGGTTTACCTCGTGATGGTGGCGTTGTACAACAGCTTTGCTTACCCGTTTGTGGTGTTGTTTTCTATTCCGTTGTCGTTTATTGGTGCCTTGCTGGCATTGGGCTTAACCAACGAATCACTCAGCCTATTTACCATAATGGGAATCATCATGTTGATTGGATTGGTGTGTAAAAATGCCATCCTGCTGGTTGACTTTACCAATCAGCGAAAGGCGGAAGGCGAAACACGCACCAGGCGCTGATAGATGCCAACCATGCCCGTTTCGGCCTATATTAATGACGACTATTGCCATGGTGTTCGGGATGATACCGATTGCCGTTGCCAAAGGTGCCGGCGCAGAATGGAAAAACGGGTTGGCCTGGGTAATTATCGGTGGGTTGTTGAGTTCACTGTTTTTACACTCGTGATTGTACCGGTGGTATATGCCATTTTTGATAAACTCATTGCCCGGTTTTCAAAAAACAAAAACACGAAGACAATGCAGGAAATGATGGTTGAAGATTATACACCTCTCCAAATTCATGAAAATGGTCATGGGGTGCCTTCTTCGGTACACATCTAGGAAGCTGATATAGATAAAACAAAAGCCCGGTTGCAAAAAACAACCGGGCTTTTGATTGCCAGTCCTGTAAAATGAGATTATAAAGTGATGGTCATATCCTGGCAAACAGCTGTTAACTAATGAAAAATTGTGTTTGTGTCCCCAATAGGTCAGGTGATAAACTTTTTTCCTTAGCTAAAAATCAGTTCGGAACATTATCAAAACCATCACAGGTAGGGAAGGAGAACATCCAGTTTTATTTTTGGACTTTTCGCCCAATAATTCCAAATTTGAAACACGATTTTCCTGAAATTGGAAATATTATACTATATAAATGCTGATAAATGATTGATAATCATAGCAAATCTGTTTGGCACATCGATTGTCAATTATAACGCGATATTGGATTCCGGGTGCGCATTTCTATGCATGCCCCTTTTTTTGCCCAAAATCGCCCAAAGTTCTTTCTTTTGCTATCGGGTTACTTGCCGCATAGCGCATTCATATAATAAACTGATCGGGAAATATGTGTAATCAATGAATGCGAATAGTTCATTGATTGTTAATGGATCGGAACAAAATGCAAGCAGGCAATAAGGAGATTCAAAAACATCCGGCAATCAATCCAAATCTGAATCGCGCTTTTTTTGGCGCCGCCGGTCCCGGTACTTCAGGATGGGAATCTTGGTTTCGGTGCCTTTGATGAGGCGGTTGATGTTCTTTTGATGGGTAAGAATTACCATGAGTGCCACGGCGACAGAGAAGATGCGGTAAAGGGTTACATCATCGTTGAACACGAACAAAATGAACACGGCAAATGCAATGCTCGACAAAATAGAACTGAGAGATACAAAACGGGTCAAATACAAAACAGATAGAAAAACAGCTACACAACAGGCGGCAACGCTCGGTTGCATGGCAACCACCATTCCAAACAGGGTCGCTACACCTTTTCCACCTTTAAAATTAGCCCACACAGGAAAAATATGTCCGATGACAGCCGCAAGCCCAAGACCAATCATCAGGTTGGTTCTGTCCCAATCGTGCGACAATACTGTATAGTAAGGAATGATTACGTATAAGGAAGTGGCAATCACCCCTTTCAGCATGTCAACAACCATAACAATCGTACCCCATTTAGAGCCCAATACCCGGTAAGTGTTGGTGGCACCGGCATTTCCGCTGCCGTAGTCACGAATATCAATACCAAAATAATATTTGCTCACCCACACAGCTGTTGGTATAGAGCCGATCAGGTAAGCGAGGATGATTAATATTGCTTCATGCATTGAGTAAAATGAGGTTAAGACAGACAAATATATCGATTCTGGCTGTTAGATAGGAGACTTTGCCTATTCTCTAAGAAAATTTTAACTGCCAAAAAGCAATAAAATCCATTGTTCGCGTTTCCGCGTATGAATGTGTTTCAGCGGGAAGCGGGAGGTAGCGGCAAGAATACCTGCTTCATCTTCCTGCAGCAATCCGCTCAGCACAAGGTTGCCGCCCGGCAACAGTTGAGACGACAGCAGCGGAAGATTGTCCAGGATCACATTCTTATTGATGTTTGCCAACATGACCTCGAATTTTCCATTCACGTCTGCGTTGTCGCCCTGCCGGATGTGGATGTTTTTGCAACCGTTTTGTTCCACATTTTCCAGGCTGTTTTCAATGCTCCAGATGTCGTTGTCAACGGCAATGATGTGTGCTGCTCCTGATTTTTCTGCTACTATCGAAAGAATGCCGGTGCCGGTACCAAAATCTAGAACCGATTTGCCCGCAACATCGAGGTTTTGCATTTGTTCGATCATCAGAGTTGTCGTCGCATGGTGCCCGGTGCCAAAGCTCATTTTGGGCGTAATCACAATCTCGTGCCGCACCGTGGTGATGGGTGGATGAAAATGCGCCCGTACTGCCACAAAATCCCCGATCACCACCGGTTCAAAATGGCTTTCCCACACCGCGTTCCAGTTTTGCGGGGCTATTACCTGTACGGTGTACGTAAAGGTAAACTGCTGCGACAAAACGGCGAGTTCATTTTCTTCAAACGCTTCCTGTCCGATATATGCTTTCACGGTATCACCACTTTCGTCAAACCCCTCGAAGCCCAGGTTTTCGAGCAGTGCAATAACCATTCAATTGTTCCTCGCCGGAAAGTTGGTGGCAGGTAACTTCGATATAGCTTTCTTTTTGATTCATGATTACAGGATGTAACGGGCCAAGATAAGGTGCTGCATTCATATCGCCGCACCGGCGGCTGTTGTTTCACTGCCGCTGCTGGTACGATTTTATAAAAAAATTAAGCTGCAGAATAATAAACATGATTACTTTTACACCTCAAAAGAAACAATTTAGTATTATCCATTATACAGAACTGAAGTTGACACACTATACAACACATACAATCGTACCTTCTTACCATCCTTTGCTGATGGGTGTTGTTGTTTCTCCTAATCCCGGCTGTTTCCGACCGGCACGACGACCTCGTATTTAATCTTTCTGCAACAATTCTGTTGAGTGAATGGCAGGGCTTGCAAAAGCCAGGCATTGTTTTCGTCATCTACCCTTTCAATTTTTAATTCGTTTTTACCGTGGATCAGCAATCAGATATTATCGTCAGAGTAGCCAATATTGGCGACATTCATTTTGCCAAAAAAATAACCGATGAAATGGAAGCCAGTGCCAAAGCACGTGGCACCGGCATTGCCAAGCGCAACCCCGAATACATCGAAAACAAAATGCTCGAAGGCAAAGCCGTGATTGCGGTAACCACCGATGGCGTTTGGGTCGGATTCTGTTATATCGAAACCTGGAGCCATGGCGATTACGTTGCCAACAGCGGCCTCATCGTTTCTCCCGATTTCCGGAAAAGCGGCGTTGCAAAGCGTATCAAGCAGGCAATCTTTAACCTGTCAAGAGAACAATATCCCAATTCAAAAATATTTGGGCTTACCACTGGTCTGGCGGTGATGAAAATCAACAGCGAACTGGGATATGAACCGGTAACGTATAGCGAACTGACACAGGACGAAGCTTTCTGGGCTGGCTGTAAAAGTTGCGTGAACTACGATATCCTGACCATGAAGGAACGCAAAAACTGCCTGTGCACGGCCATGCTCTACGATCCTGCAGACCATTACGAACCTACAGAAACCAAGGAGCACTTCGAAGAAAAAAGCCAGGTGTACGAACGGCTGATGGAAAGCAAGCAAAGCCGGTTTTTGAAGCTCTTCCGCAAAAAAGAAAAAAGCGACAAGGAATGGAAAGAACGCCGTTCACTGGTAAGCCTGCTCTTTACTTTTTTTGCCTGAGGAACGGGGTCAGCAATCAAAATATCGGGTACAATGCAGCAAGGTGCTTATCTTGCGCATCCAAATAATAACCAGCTATAAAGAAGTCCGGGGCATCGGAATAACAACGGGTTGAATGTTTCCATACACAATGTTTCCCATACTTATTTGTGCGACTTGCTATATGTCAGCATCCAAAAACATTTCGTTTGCCCGGCTGTCAGGTGTTTTATTCATAAATCTTTATCAGCATGCAAGATAATAATCAACAGGCCGTCTCAGGGGCGAGTCAGCAAAACAACAAAGTGGTGCTTGGCTTCAGCGGCGGACTCGATACTACGTTTTGTGTCAAATATCTCACCGAAGACAAAGGCTATGAAGTACACAGCATCATTGTGAACACCGGAGGTTTTATAGGGCAGAATTGGACAAAATAGAACGGCACGCTTATGCACTCGGTGTCACTACTCATACCACGATTGATGCGGTAAAAGGCTATTACAACCGCATTATCAAATACCTCGTGTTTGGAAATGTATTGAAAAACAATACGTACCCGCTGAGCGTAAGCGCAGAACGCCTCGTACAGGCCCTGCACATTGCCGAACATGAAAGCAACTGCAGGCAGGGGCAGTCGCACACGGCAGCACCGGCGCCGGCAACGACCAGGTGCGTTTCGACATGGTGTTTCACATCATGATACCGGGTGTGGAAATCATCACACCCATACGCGACCTCCGGCTAAGCCGGGAAGAAGAGATTGATTATCTCCAAAAAAAAGGCGTGAACATGAACTTTGCAAAAGCTGCCTATTCCATCAACAAAGGATTGTGGGGCACCAGCATCGGTGGCAAAGAAACCCTTGGCAGCAAAGGACTGTTGCCCGAAGAAGCCTGGCCAACGCCCATGAGCGAAACCGGTGGCGAAGAAGTGCGCCTGTTGTTTGAGCGGGGCGAACTGGTGGCGGTCAACGATGAAACATTCATGCACCCCTCCGAAGCCATTCAATACCTGCAGACCATTGCGGGCGGATACGGCATCGGCAGAGACATTCATGTAGGTGACACCATCATCGGCATCAAAGGCCGCGTTGGCTTCGAAGCGGCAGCGCCCATGATCATCATCAAAGCGCACCATGCACTCGAAAAGCACGTACTCACCAAATGGCAGCTGAGCTGGAAAGACAACATAGCTTCTTTTTATGGAAACTGGCTGCACGAAGGACAAATACTCGACCCTGTGATGCGCGATATCGAAGCGTTCCTGCAAAGTTCGCAGCAAAATGTAACCGGCGAAGTGTATGTACAACTGCAACCCTACCGCTTCCAGATCATCGGCATCGAAAGCCCGTATGACCTGATGAACAGCAAGTTTGGGAAATATGGTGAAATGAACAGTACCTGGACAGGCGAAGACGTGCGTGGTTTCAGCAAAATTTTTGGCAACCAAGTAGCCATGTTCCACCTGGTGCACCAGCATACCGAAGAAAGCAAATTGTAAACAGCACTGTTTGGTGGTCCATGCCTCCGGCTCGTGACAACACAACCAATTGGTATTTTTAAAAATCAGGATTTAGACATGCGGATAAAAGCAGGAATCATTGGTGGCGCAGGGTATACGGGCGGCGAATTGATCAGGCTGTTGGTCAATCATCCGGAAGTGGACATTGCCTTTGTGCACAGCAACAGCAATGCAGGCAAATACGTATACCAGGTACATGGCGATCTGCTGGGCGAAACTGACATCCGCTTTACAGAAGTATTGATTTTTCCCGCAGATCTCAATGTGCTGTTTTTGTGCGCCGGTCATGGCGAAGCCAAAAAATTCCTGGCAGCCAATCCTGTACCGGCACACGTCAAAATCATTGACCTGTCCAACGATTTCCGCCTGGCTGCACAGGCAGTGTTCATGTCTTCAGCCAACGACAATGCGGCAACCCGTCCTTTTGTCTATGGTTTGCCCGAACTGAACAAAGAACAGATCCGCACGGCAGACAACATTGCCAATCCCGGTTGTTTTGCCACGGCGATACAATTGGGGTTATTGCCACTGGCAAAAGCGGGGTTGCTCTCCGACGTATATACCACCGGCATTACGGGCAGCACCGGCGCCGGGCAGGGGTTGAGTGCTACTTCGCATTTTAGCTGGCGTGCCAACAACATACAGGCATACAAAACGCTGACGCACCAGCACCTTGGCGAAATTGTACAGTCGTTGTCGCAGCTGCAACACCAGTTCCCGGAAACAGAGCAAAACGGCATCAGCTTTGTGCCCTGGCGTGGCGATTTTACCCGCGGTATTTTCGTGAGTTCCACCCTGCAATGCGATTGGACGATTGAACAACTGCACGAACTGTTTGCCGGTTTTTATGCAGATCACCCGTTTACAATGGTCAGCCAGGAAGTGATTTTTTTGAAACAGGTTGTTAATACCAACAAATGTTTTCTGCAATTGGAAAAAGTAGGCAGCAAATTGGTAGTACATTCCGTCATAGACAATTTATTGAAAGGCGCATCGGGACAGGCGGTACAAAACATGAACCTGATGTTTGGATTGGCCGAAGACACGGGGCTGCGTCTCAAAGCCGCTGCATTCTGACCGGAACAAATTGCCTTTTTTATTTTTGCAAAACAATCAGGGGCTCATCATCACTGAAAAACAGGATTCCAGGCACGTTATCAAATTAAGAACGCAACAACCATCGTTGACAAAGTATCCACACAAACAAACGCTGCCATCAGCCATGCATTTTATTTACCATATCATATTTGTCAGAAAATAAATTCACCACTGGTTTGCATCTACCTGCTGCAAACCCAAACACAGCAACCATGAAATTATTCGACGTATATCCGTTAAACGATATCACAATTACAAAAGCACAGGGGTCTTACGTGTGGGACGACAATGGTGTACAGTACCTCGACATGTACGGCGGTCATGCCGTTATCAGTATCGGGCACTCACATCCGCATTGGGTAAAACGAATAGAAGAGCAACTGGAAAAAATTGCTTTTTATTCCAACTCGGTACACATTCCCATTCAGCAGCAACTGGCCGATAAATTGGCCAAAGTCAGCGGTAAGGAAGACTACCAGTTGTTCCTTGTCAACAGCGGTGCCGAAGCCAACGAAAACGCGCTCAAACTCGCATCTTTTCACACCGGCAAAAAGAAAATCGTGGCGTTCAAAAAAGCCTTTCACGGAAGAACGTCGCTTGCTGTTGCTGCTACTGACAACAAAGCCATCATTGCGCCGGTTAACGAAACCGACAACGTGGATTTCTTAACCTTCAACGACGAAGCTGCGCTGAAAACTTATTTCCAGACCCGTGGTAAAGAGGTGTGCGCCGTGATTGTTGAAGGCATACAAGGTGTTGGCGGCATCAACGTAGCCACCGAAAGCTTCCTGCAGCTCATCCGCCGTTTGTGCGACCAGCACGATGCCGTGTTCATTGCCGACAGCGTACAATGTGGCTATGGCAGAACAGGCAAATTCTTCAGCCACGATCACGCCGGTGTCAACGCCGATATTTATACCATTGCCAAAGGCATGGGCAACGGTTTCCCGGTAGGCGGGCTGCTCATAGCGCCGTACATCAAGCCCAAACACGGCATGCTCGGCACCACGTTTGGCGGCAACCATCTTGCCTGTGCTGCTGCATTGGCAGTGCTGGAAGTAATGGAAGAAGAAAATTTGCTGGAACTGGCAAAGCAACGGGGCATGTACCTCATCAACCGCCTGAAAACCATTGACGGCATTCAAAATGTACGCGGCAGAGGGTTGATGATTGGTTTTGATGTTCCTGAAGAATTAAAAGACCTGCGCAAAAAGCTCCTGTACGACTTCAATATTTTTACCGGCGAAGCCAAACCAAATGTCATTCGTCTGCTGCCTTCATTGTCGTTGTCTCGCAAGCAATCGGACGAGTTTCTGGAAGCATTGAAAGACGCCATCCAGGAACTGAGACCACCTGCTGTAGAAGAACCGGCAGAAGAAGTAGCGGAAGAAAAAGAAATGGACTAAAGAAACGCTGCCTGTCGAAAGCCGGCAGCGTCACGATAACAACAGTCAATGACTACGGGCAATGCCGGCCGCCGTTGACGCCGCCCGTTCGCTGTTGCTTTTCCTTATTTTGCCAATGGCAGTCAGCATTGTTCTGGAATGGTGATGAAGGGGTGTTGAAATGGTGTTTGAGAAACGCATAACATTGCCATCAGAAGCTACGATCCATTTCACCGCAACCGTTTTCAGTAAACGGAGTAAAAAAACATATTCAGTTGAAGCAATTCATTTCTGTTCACGATGTGTCCGACATCAACACATTGGTAGCCAAAGCACTGGCTTACAAGGCCGATCCTTTTAAAGACATACAGCTGGGTGTCAATAAGCGCATCGGTTTGCTGTTTCTCAATCCTTCATTGCGTACAAGGCTCAGCACACAGATCGCTGCCAAAAATCTCGGCATGGAAGCCATCGTGTTCAACGTGGACAAAGAAGGCTGGGCGCTCGAGTTTGAAGAAGGTGCCATCATGAGTGGCAGTACCGTGGAGCATGTGAAAGATGCCGCGCCTATATTGGGCAACTATTTCGATATTTTGTGCATCCGCACCTTTCCGTCTCTCAAAAACAGGGAAGACGATTACAGCGAGCTCTACATCACCGAATTCATTAAGCATTGCGGCGTTCCCGTCATCAGCCTCGAAAGTGCTACACTGCATCCTTTGCAAAGCCTTACAGACGTGATCACCATTCAGGAACAATTGCAGAAAGCGCCGTTGCCAAACGGGCGCAAACCTAAAATTGTGCTTACCTGGGCGCCGCATGTAAAAGCCTTGCCACAATGTGTTGCCAACAGCTTTTCCCAATGGATGACTGCCTGGGGCGAAGCCGATTTTGTGATTACGCATCCCGAAGATTATGAATTGTCAGCGCAGTTTACCAAGGGCGCTACCATCACGCACAACCAGGATGAAGCCTTGCAGGATGCCGATTTTGTGTATGTAAAAAACTGGAGCACCTTCAACGATTACGGTAAAATTTATGAAAACGATCCGCGCTGGATGCTCACCAATAAAAAGCTGGAACTGACCAACAACGCGAAAGTGATGCACTGCCTGCCGGTACGTAGAAATGTGGAACTAAGCGACGAAATACTTGACGGAGCCAACAGCATTGTAACGGCAGAAGCTGCCAACCGCGTATGGGCCGCGCAGGCAGTAATTGCTTCCATTCTAACCGGGCATTCGTAAATTTGGTACTTCAAACAGATAACCATGAAAACAATCAAAGGTGTTTATGAAAACGGGGAAATTAAATTGTTGGAAGCTGTTCCGGATGAGGTGGGTCGAAAAGTATTGATCACTTTCCTGGAAGAGGAAGAAGAACGGTTGAGAAATATATTCGCTGCAACAGTCCACACCTGCCATAACGGATTATCTTCAAGACCGTAAAGAAGATTTGTACCAGGATTACTTAAAAAAGTAATTATGAACACGGGCGATATAGTCAATGTTTCATTTCCTTTTACAGATCTGGTAAATGCTAAAGCAAGACCTGCGGTGGTTGTAACGCAGTCTAAAGACATGTATAAAGATGTCATTGTTGCCTTAATTTCATCTGTTTTGCCTCATTCAGTTTTGCAGTTTCAAATGTTATTACAACCTGATCATATCAATAACTTAAGAGCTCCATCTGTTGTTAAAGTATCAAGGTTAGTAACGGTAGAAGTTGAAAAAATTGCCACTGTGATTGGCGGTTATCGGAAGAGGAACTCAATACATTTAAAACCTTGTTTAAATCGTTGGTTGATTAGCACGCATGGTCAAACTTTACATTATTAAAATTGGTGGTAACATTATAGATGATGAAGCAAAGCTCACTTCTTTTCTTCAAGCTTATGCTGCTGTAGATGCCCGCAAAATTCTCGTTCACGGCGGCGGAAAACTGGCTACCAAACTGGCTGCACAGCTGGGGATTGAGCAGGTCATGATTGAAGGAAGACGCATCACCGATGCCGAAACGCTAAAGGTGGTGACTATGACCTATGCTGGATTTGTAAATAAAAATATTGTAGCACAACTACAATCCCTGGGCAGCAATGCCATTGGACTGTGCGGCGCCGACGGCAACCTGGTTCAATCGCACAAACGCACTCATCCTACAATTGATTACGGATTTGTGGGCGATGTGGATACGGTGAATACTACGTTTTTGCAAAGCTTGTTATCACAGGAAATCAACGTGGTATTAGCGCCAATCACGCACAACAAAGAAGGACAATTGCTCAACACCAACGCCGATACCATTGCGCAGGAAATCGCACAGGCAATGAGCTCTTTTTACGAAGTGCACCTGGTATATTGCTTCGAAAAAAGCGGTGTGTTGCTGAATGCTGAAGACGACACAACCGTCATTTCTTCCATTCATCCTGCATATTACAAACAGTTAAAGGATCAAAACGTCATATTTGCCGGTATGATACCCAAATTAGACAATGCCTTTGCTGCATTGAACAGGGGCGTGCATCGCGTTGTCATTGGCAAGGCAGAACAATTACAGGAACTGGTGGCGCAGGCTGCCGGCACAAGCATTACAAATGAATAACACCACAAACACATTAACTGAAAAAGCCATTGCTTTATTAAAACAGCTCATCAGCACGCCGTCGTATTCGAAAGAAGAAAATGATACGGCAGAACTGATTGTTGAGTTTTTTAAAAGCAACAACATACCATGTTCGCGCGTTGGCAACAACATCTATGCAAAAAACAAGCATTACGATGCCGCCAAACCATCTATCCTCCTCAACTCGCACCACGATACGGTGAAGCCCAACAAAGGCTACACCATGGATCCCTTTACACCCATTGTAAAAGACGGTAAACTGTATGGCCTGGGCAGCAACGATGCGGGCGGATGCCTCGTATCGCTCATGGCAACGTTTCTTCATTTTTACCACGAAGACAGCCTTACCCACAACATTGTGTTTGCTGCAAGCGCCGAAGAAGAAATCAGCGGCGTGAACGGGATTGAACTCGTGCTTCCTTTCCTGGGCAATATTGATTTTGGCATTGTTGGCGAACCTACGATGCTCGAAATGGCAGTAGCCGAACGCGGGCTGATGGTGATAGACTGCGCAGCGCAGGGACGCGCCGGGCACGCCGCGCGCAACGAAGGCGAAAACGCGTTGTACAAAGCGGTGGACGACATTAACTGGATACGCAATTATAAATTCGATAAAGTAAGCCCGTTGCTGGGCGAATCGAAGCTTAGCGTTACCATTATTGAAACGGAAAACAAACAGCACAATGTAGTGCCTTCGCAGTGCAAATATGTGATAGACGTAAGGGTAAACGAGCTGTACACCTTCGAGGAGATTCTGGAAGCACTGCGGCAAAATCTGAAAAGCACTTTTAAGCCGCGCACCACGCGCATGCGCTCTACTTCCATACCGGTTGCTCATCCGCTGGTGCAGGCCGGCATTGCATTGGGTCATGGCTATTACGGCTCGCCCACCACAAGCGACAAGGCGCTGATGCCTTTTTACGCCCTGAAAATGGGACCCGGCGACAGTGCCCGCAGCCATACCGCCGACGAATACATTTACCTCGACGAAATAAAGAACGGGATAGAAACTTATATCAACCTGGTGAGCCGCGTGGTGAACGCCTCATAAGCCTGCGCCATGTGTACAAACCGCTTATCTTTTCAAATAACACAGAGCTGCAACAAACGATGAATCAAAGGCTGGCACAGGTAGCATTGGTGGTTCGCGATTACGACGAAGCCATTCAATATTATACTCAAACATTACATTTCGACCTGCTGGAAGACACAACGCTCAGCGATACAAAACGATGGGTGGTGGTAGCGCCAAAAGGTTCCGGTGGCTGTCGTTTGCTCCTGGCAAAAGCTGCCAATGAAGAACAGCAAAGCCGGGTGGGAAACCAAACCGGCGGACGCGTGTTTTTGTTTTTGCATACCGACGATTTGCTGCGCGATTATAAGGCGCTCACCGGCAAAGGCGTTACTTTCGTGCGCCCGCCCGCCACCGAAGCGTGGGGCAGGGTAGCGGTGTTTCGCGACTTGTATGGCAACCTCTGGGATCTGATAGAACCAGGTGGCGATACTCATTGATGGTAGCTCCGCAGGTGAGGCGGAATTCATTGATTAATCTGCGAAAATTCTGCGCCATCTGCAGGCAAATGTTCAAAATAATTTTCCATAACAACGGTAACAGCAAGCAGTATGAAGCTTTGGCAAAAAAATACGGATTCCTTACAAGAAGTAGAAACCTTTACCGTGGGCAAAGACCGCGAGTTTGATCTGCTGCTGGCGCCTTTTGATGTGTTGGGAAACATTGCCCATGCAAAAATGCTGGCAACGGTTGGCTTGCTTTCGCCCGAAGAAGCAGCAGCTTTGACTGCCGAGCTGAGAAACATTTACCACAGCATTCAGCAAGCTGCAATTTACCATACAACCCGATGTGGAAGATGTGCATTCGCAGATCGAATTTCTGCTGACGCAAAAGCTGGGCGATACGGGTAAAAAAATACATTCGGCACGCAGCCGCAACGACCAGGTGCTGGTAGATGTAAAGTTGTTTTTGCGCAGCGAAATAGAAAAAATGGTGGCATGCCGTAGCAGCTTTTTTTGAACTGTTGATTCAGCAGAAGCAACGAACTGAAAGACGATGCTGCTGCCCGGTTATACGCACCTGCAACTTGCCATGCCATCGTCGTTTGGCTTGTGGTTTGGCGCTTATGCCGAAGGCTTGGCCGATGACATGCTTGCGCTGAAAGCTGCATATGATGTTGTAAATAAAAACCCGCTTGGGTCGGCTGCCGGTTATGGATCTTCATTTCCCATCAACCGCACTTTGACCACGCAACTGTTAGGCTTTGCCGATCTTGAATTACAACGTGGTGTATGCACAAATGGGCCGAGGCAAAGCCGAGCGCATCGTGGCTTCGGCCCTCGCGAATATTGCCGATACTTTATCGCGCTTAAGCATGGATGCCTGCCTGTACCTGAACCAGAATTTTGGCTTTATTTCTTTCCCGCCCGAGCTTACTACGGGCAGCAGCATTATGCCGCACAAAAAGAACCCCGATGTGTTTGAACTCATCCGTTCGCATTGCAACCGCATCAAGGCGTTGCCCAACGAAATCATGATGATGACCACCAACCTGCCATCGGGTTATCACCGCGATCTGCAATTGCTGAAAGAGCACCTGTTCCCGGCTTTTCAAACGCTGCGCAACTGTATTGGATATGGCTGGTCTGATGATGAGCCATATGGAAGTGAAAAAAGACATTCTGCAGGATGAAAAATACAAGTATCTCTTTAGCGTGGAAGAAGTGAACAAGCTGGTGTTGGAAGGGCATGCCATTCAGCGATGCGTATAAAAAAGTAGGGTTGGATATTGAAGCCAATGCTTTTCAATATTCAACAAGTGTGCAACATACGCATGAAGGCAGCATCGGTAATTTGTGCAACGATAAAATTGAAGCCAACATGCAGAAAGCCATCCAAAGTTTTCATTTTGAAACGTACCAGGCTGCCATCGAAAAGCTATTGTCAGCGTAAAGTGAGAACATTTTTATTTACAAAAAAATGCTGTTAATCCGGCAGCGCCCTTTCTAAAAAGCGAAGCCAGTTGCGGTGCAAAATGTTTTCAATGTCTTCCTCTGTATAATCCTCTTTTTTGCAGTAATGAAAAAAGCTTTTGCAAATCGCTGATGTCTGTAAGATCGTACGGGCATTGCTCTCTTCCAAATGCGCCGTCGAGATCGCTGCCGATGCCACCTGCAGCGCATTGCCCGCCAGGTTACAGATGTGATCAATGTGATCCACTGCTTTGTCAAGGTTGCAGTTCATGGCATGCGGCGTGCTTTGCCCGCGTACCCAGCCGGGCACCATCATCCACGCATCGAGCGCCACGCCGATCACCGCCTTTCTTTCCAGCAACGCGTGTATCATCTCGTCGCTCATCTGCCGGTTGTGATTCACCAGCGCGCGGCAATTGTGATGACTTGCCCACACATTTCCCTTGTATAAACCGAGCGCCTGCCAGAAAGCGTCGTCGCACAAATGGGTGGCATCCAATATCATATTCAGCCGCTCCATTTCCTGCAACAAAGATTTTCCCTCACTGTTTAGTTTTCCGGTAGCATCGGTGCCGTTGGCGTACCTGCCGGGTCCGTAATGCGCCGGTCCTACGGCTCGCAAACCCGCGTTGTACGCCCGTTCCAGGTGCTGTACCGTAATGAGCGAATCGGCACCTTCGAGGCTGAGCACAAAGCCAACCGGTTTGCCTGCTGCCGGTGCTTCATTTCCCCACTGCTGCAAGTGTTCGCCGAGCGCATGCTTTGTTTACAATCATTCTCATTTCGCCTTCTTCTTCCATCGCTTTGTACCACGCGAGCTGAGCCTGTGTTTGCGCCCATGCCTGTTGTGGCGAATGCCAGCCGGGCAGCGGGTTTCCGGGCGCCACATAGCGCGCGATGAGCGTGGCAACTACAAGCCCGGTATTGCCGTTGCGCAGCGCCGGCAGCGATACGGTGGCATTGCCCCGGTCGGGCTTGTCGGTCATGCCTTTTTCGCGCCTGTTTATCTCATCAACGGGCAGCCGCAGGTCGCGGTTCCACTCCATCGCGTTCATGCCCAGGTCCAGGTGCGCGTCTATGATAAAAGTTTGTTTGTTCACAGGAAATAAATGCTGTTTGAATGGCAAAGTAAGGTGAACCAACTGGAGGCAATAGAATGAAGTGGCACAAAGCGTTTTTTATGGGCGTCACTCCCTCATGGATGCTTTTTGGAACAAATTGTTGTCAGCAACTATTTGTTGCTAATAAAGAATGGAACGGTTGCGGGCAACGATGTTCCAGCTTTTGCTGACTACCTGGTTTTCTGCCACCAATGCTTTGTCGTACAGCGCTACCGTGGGGCAGATGTGTACCGGCACGCCATAGAGCACATCGCCCACCTTGCATTGATTGGGCTGTGGCAGTTGCAGCACGAGGTGTTCTTCACTTTGCGATAGCGCAACGGCATCGGGCAAATTGAGGAAATGCACCCTTGGAAAGGGGTTTTCCGCGGCAATGGATTTGTGTCCGAGATCTACGCAGATGGTGTGCTCGTCGATTACCGAGATGACTCTTGTGATGACGAGCGCGGCATACACAAACGGTTCGTCGGGCAAGAGGTGGGCATAGCCCCAATCCCAGAACACAAAGGTGCCGGGGCTGCACTCCACGCCGGGGCGATGGGCATGCGTGGGAAACGTGGGCGTGCCACCCATAATGATGGATAATGGGAGGTGAAAACGTGCCGCTGCCTGTTGCTGAATGCCTTCTATGAGGGCAAAGGAAAGATCGGCTTTTGCCTGTCGTACGGAGAGATCGGTATCGCGGATATGCCCGTCGTAGCCATGCAGGCCAGCCATGCGGATGCCGGTTAAGTTTTGGATGTTGTACATCAACGTCATCACCTTGTCCGGGACAGATGCCGGTGCGGTGCATGCCAATGTTGACATCTATGTAAACCGGCAGCACGATGTTGTTTTCGCGGCACAAAGCGGACAGCGCTTCTGCGGTGATCCTGTTGTCTACAAGGCAGGAAAACTGCGTGGACGGGTAGGCTATAGCAAGGCTGATCAACCGCTTCATTTTGGGGCCGACCGGCTGATAGGCAAGCAGCACGTCGGGTGCCTGCTGCAGGGCGAGCATTTCGGCTTCGGCAATGGTGGCACACTTAAAAGCAGTGATGCCGGTGTCAAGCATCATGCGGCACACTTCCGCCAGTTTGCTGGTCTTTACATGCGGTCGCAGCTTCGCTTTGTCCTGCACCATGTCGATGGCAGCCGCAATGTTTTGCTGAATACGTTGCGGATACACCAGCAATGCCGGCGAATCGAAATCGTCGATGTTTTGGATGCGGTACCAGTCGTTGTTGTTTGTCGCGTTCATACCGTTCAGTGCAGTTCAAAAATGGCTTCTATCTCCACGGGAATGTTGCCTGGCAGCGAGCCCATGCCCACGGCACTGCGCACACCAATGCCGTTGTCGTCGCCCCAGATGGCGGCAAAGAGTTCGCTGCAACCATTGATGACATACGGATGTTGTTCAAAATCGGGCGTACAGTTCACCATGCCCAGCACTTTGATGACGCGTTTGATGCTGTTGAGTGAGCCAAGGTATTGTTGGATGGTTGCCAGCATGGTGAGTCCTACCTGCCTTGCAGCTTCTTTTCCCTTGTCCATGTCCATGTCTTGCCCAACCCTGCCAATCATAAGGCTGCCGTCGGGCAATACGGGGCCGTGCCCCGACAGGTATAGAAGGTTGCCGTGCTGCAGGCAGGGTTTGTACACGCCTTTGGGCGCTGGCGCCGGTGGCAAGTGCAGCCCGAGACGGTTTAATATTTCGTTTGCGTTCTGATCAATCATGGTAATGAGTATCTGGTTAAACAATCACTTTGCCGGCAGGTTGCCATCGCATTGTTAGCGGGTGTAAAATAAGATAAATTGAGTGTACTGTGTTTCTATCCGGTCTGCGTACTTTTCTCGATTTGAGTTTCTGTTTGTATGAATGGATATAAGAAAAACCTGCTAGTTGTTTTGTATAATTTATACAGATCAAAATGAAAATCTTTATTAAGGAAATAGGGTAAACGTTTGGAAATCAAATCATTAAAACAGAATAGTTTATTTTCACAAAATCTTTTTTTAAAAAAGTTTAAACGTTTAAACAATCCTCCCTATATTTGCATTATCAATTAGAAAAATATACACCGTATATATAAGTTTCATATGGCAAGCAATCGTTAAAGGCCGTCCCTATTCTTGGGGAGGGCTTTTTTTATTGTCAACAATGAACGACCGATGCATCCTTCTTTTCCTCCACCGCTTGTAAATCGGTTGATCGAAGTATTCGCCTGAATGTTTTTATTGGTAACATGGTATATGCAGTAATGACTACCACGCGTTGCCAATTCCCCGTACGTTCAACTGTGAGTGTAGAAGCACTAAGGTTATAAAAAAACCGGCAAGGAAATAATTTCCTGCCGGTAAATGAAATGGATAACAGTAATGCGAATGGTTACCGCGCGTAGCTTTTATTATTAATGATTGGCCAGTTGCTTTCGCAACGTCAGGTAATCGAGGAAGTAAATCACTTTCAGCGACAGGTTGTTGTTGTTATCGCTGCTGAGCGTGCGGTGCAGGTTTTTAAAATAAGACGTTTCTACTTCATTAGCATATTGTTGCGTCGCATTTTTCCAAACCACATTCACAAAACTGCCGGGCGCAAACTGCCACGAATACACCATGTCGATATTGAAGAAATTGACATTGCGGTTTACATTGTTAACCGGGTGGCTGTTGGGTAGCAAGCTGCCATCGTGTTGCAACAGGTAAAAGGCTTTATTGTCCACCGTACTCAGGTAATGCCTTTCACGGAACGTGTGCCGATTTTATTGGTAAAGCTATACTTAGCACTCAGGATGTTTTCCACTGTATTCACCAGTGCGTTTGGCAAAGTCAATGCTGGATGCACGGGCCACATACGTATAGCCCATGTTGTTGTATCTAGGCATCAGGTTGAGCAAATGCCGAAAGGCTCAGCTTGTTATTGAACCGCATGTTTTTGAACCAGCATCACATCCAACCCCATCGAGTTGTAAAAATGAATGCTCGAACGTACCGCCACATCGGCAAACCAGGAATATTGCTTGCTGCCATTGCTTTCAAACCACGATTCCACCATCGCCGATGCGCCGCGTGTAAAATACCATCCGTTTTGACGTGGCTCATAAAAGTCGTTTTGCCGGAAAGTGTAGCCCGTAAATACACCCAAAAACCATAGTTTTTTGCTTTGTACATTGGCATTTACATTGAAGCCGGCAGACTGGTAACGATCAGGGATTGGCGTTATTTTTTTTGCCAGTACGCTCACATTGCTGTTGAAGTTGAGGTTGATGCGGTTGTACCAGTTTTTCGGCACCGTCCACCGGTAGCCAACCCACAGTAATGATTTAAAAAGTTGTTGTTGGTAAAATAGCCCATGTCCACACTGCTAAATTTGGTATCAGTCCTTTCCTGCGAGAGGTTGAAGTTAAAGCGGCCGCTTGTTTTGCCAACATGCAGTTCATGGCTGATGCCGCTTTCGGTGCCGCCGCCCGGCAGGTAGCCAAAACGGTTGCTCATCGCCAGCTTGCCACCGAGGTTATACGTGTTTTTCTTGTCGTTCAGTTCAAACAATGCCGCGGTTACATTGGCATCATAGTCTTTGCCATTGCGCCATACATTGGTGTTTATCAACGACACGCTCGAATTGTTTTTCATCGTCTGGTCCAGCACAAACACATTGTAGTTGGTCAGCGGGTCGGTAAGCTGCTGCCATTCTTCCTTGTCGTTGTTGGCAATGGTGGCATATTGGGGTTTGGTCAATGCATTCAGCACACCAATGCCCAGCCCTTTTTGCGTTCTGCCCGATATTTTGGTGGCATTGATGAGCTTCGATTCTGTAGGATTTTTAACGACGGTATAATTGCTGTCGAGGTTGTTATATACATCATAGAGATGAATGGGCGAGCCGCCAATCCGCCGGGAATAAAACAGGTTGCCTTTGCTGAACAGTTCGGTGCCTTCGGTAAAAAAGTTGCGGTACTCGTTGTATTTTACTTCAAAAGGCGTCAGGTTCAGTACCTGGTTGTCGCTTTGCACCTGCCCGAAATCCGGAATCAGCGTCATATCAAGTGTAAACGCCTGGTTGATGCCGTACTTTACATCCAGCCCGCCGTTTACCTGCCCTTTCCAGTTGGGTTGCAACGCGCTGTTGTAGGGATAATGATTGGCATATACGGACAAATAAGGCGAAAACTGCAGCCGCAAGGGCGGTTTGATGTTCGACAATCCTTTCCAGATGCCTTCCTGCGTAAGAAAGCCATTTACATTCGGATCAATGGGATTCCACGTATTTTGCTGCCCCGTTTTTCTTCTTCGGCGCGTGAGGTTGATGCCCCAGTCCTGCACCTCATCCTTCCCAAAACGGATGGCGGAAAAAGGAATAAACATTTCAAAACTCCAGCCGCTGTCGGTAATCACGGTACCGCTTTTCCAAACGGCACTCCAGCCAAAGTCTTCCGATTCTCCGTCCATGCTTGGCGGGTTCATTTTCGCGTCCCATTGTTCGCCAAGCGGTGTTACAAAGTATTCAAACCCATTGAGGTTATCGTGGTAAGTATCCAGCACAATTCCAATGTAATCGTTGGTGCCAAAGCCATCGCGCGTTCCCGTAAGTTCGGTGGCAATGCTGTCTCTTGTCCGTTCGTGGCAAAAACCACCCACGTAGATGCCTTCGTCGCTGTACATGAGGTGGGCAACCGTTTTCAGGGCAGGATCTTCGGGGGTGCCGGCTTTGGGCCGGAAATAAATAAAATCCGTCAGCAGCGAAGCGTCTTTCCAGGCACTGTCCGATAATACACCGTCAACCTTCACTGTGCCCGCAGTGCGTTGAGCCGTTATTATCCTCGGCATACCAGGCTGTGCTTTGCCGGAATGCGACGCCAACAGCACGGACGTAACCAAAAACATGACCTGTACCAATAAACGAACCCCCTGTGCCATAATATTCAACGGAAGAATGATAAATTCCGGCAGTAAAGATGTGGACACCAGGTACTGTTCCGGGTAAATTTTATGTGAATGGAAAGCAGTTCTTGATGAATGGTAAAAGGATTGTGGCTAGGTGGTTGCTGGTTGCTGCAAGAAATAAGGCATTGCCACGAGGGAAGATGTGGCAACAAGGTGCCGCCTTACCTTTACAAAAAATCAAATACATGAAGGCATTTATCGGGACGGGTTTATTGGGCAGCGGATTCATCAAAGCAATGTTGCAGCGTGGCGAAGCAGTTCAGGTATGGAACCGCACCGCAACAAAGGCAACCGCGTTGGAACCCTTGGGGGCAAAGGCTTTCAGCCGAGTAGCCGATGCCGTGCGCGGTGCCTCCCGCATTCACGTCGTGTTGAAAGACGACGAAACGGTGGATGCCGTGCTGGAAGAAGCAAGCGCCGGTTTTGAGAAAGACGCGGTGATCATTGACCACACCACCACTTCTGCCAAAGGTGCGGTGCACCGGGTACAATATTGGAAAAACAGGGGCTTCGCCTATGTACACGCGCCCGTGTTTATGAACCCGCAAAACGCGCAGCAAAGCACCGGTTTTATGCTGCTGTCGGGCGACCAGGATATGATCAAACGCCTCGAACCGGAATTGTCCGTGATGACCGGCAAGCTTATCAACTTTGGACCTGAAGACGGCAAAGCCGCAGGCATCAAGCTGGCGGGCAACCTTTTCCTGCTGTGCCTCACCGCCGGGCTTGCCGATGCACTCGCACTTTGCGGGGCGCAGGGCATTGCACCACAGGAATTGTTGACTTTGTTTCAGCAATGGAACCCCGGCGCCGGTGTGCCCGGACGACTGGAAAAAATAATGGGTGGCAATTTCAATGATCCGTCGTGGGAATTGGGCATGGCGCGCAAAGACGCGGGGCTGATGCTGACTACCGCCGAAGCCGCCGGCACATCACTCACGCTCATTCCCGCCATTGCATCGGTGATGGATGAGTGGCTGGCAAAAGGTCACGCGCAGGACGACTGGAGCGTGATTGCCAAAGAGGTGATCTAACCCTGCTTTTCATTGCGAAACGATCCATGAAGTTTCATTGTCAGCACATACGCAACGTTGCCTCTTATTTATAAACGTATAGTTGATGGTTAGGCATTGCCAATGGTTTTAAAACCTTTGATTGATCTGTAATCTGGCATCAACCGCAACGCCACAAAAGGAGAATGAACACTGCATTCTCCTTTTGTATTTGTGAAACAATGTGCCTTTATGATTTGTGTTTCAACGAACCCTTTTTTGTCAAAAAAACATTACGACTGCAGGGCATTTACCATTGCTCTTACTTCCTCTTCATCGGCAAGATATACATGCCCGTAATCGCTCACTGCGGGGTTGAGAAAACGTACCGGGTTG
>CAWGWV010000033.1:0-29472 GCA_963826385.1 uncultured Chitinophagaceae bacterium
TCCTACGTCCCGCCCCAATTATCGACTATACCCATGTTGTGCGTACGGTTTTTTGTCACAAGAAACGTATCTGCTTTACTTAAACCATTACTGATACCTAGCTGGTAACATATTCATTTTTAATAGCACTAATAGTAATATCTTTAATGCCGTTCCTAGGGCTGCTATTATATTTATAAATTTTTGTGCCTTAGCATGATCACCGAACGCTTCTTTTTTTAGCCCTTTGAATACCATTAATCCACTAATTCCACCCAAAGTATTGGTAATTAGATCTGTAATATCAAAAGCACCGACCCGCAAAATGTATTGAAGTGATTCAACGAGTAAACTGAGTAAAAAAACGCAGATGAGTTTTTTGCTGAAACGCCAATTTCCAAAAAATATTCCTGCATAGATGCCAAGCGGTATGAATATCAATACGTTCAAAATGTTTTCACCTGTCAAAATAGAAGGTCCGCTAAATGGAATTAAGCTTATTATTTTCCTTTCTTCCATGTAAGAAAAACGTACCCCTAACTTTAATAGCAGAATCCAGTATAATGCACTTAAATAAATTATAAACAACACAGCGGTAAACCTGTTCATGCCGTTATTAAGTTTTGGTCGTTCCATTATGTTTTCAAGATAATGAAGCTTTTTATATTAGTTGACTAATGAGGCTGATATTACTATTTATGTAGCCGAGCTGAATTGTTTAAAAATGACGATGAACTAACAGGTATTGCCGAAGTGCGGGTAAAAGAATTCCGTCAAGCCCGGCTTACCGAAGCCAAATTTATTTATTAATGTTGATGATTTGCACCTGGCTAAATCTATAACGTCCAGCCCGATATGCAGCTAAATTGAAATTCAAAAGTTGAAGCACGGCTTCCGTCCGCCCGTATTTTGCCAAACCCCTTGTTGTGTGTTCGTGCCTCTCTTTCAGAGTTAAACCTGTACAGATAAATGTAAGCGTCCTCCAAAGCCTTCTCGTATTATTCGCATAAGCGTTGACAAACGGATATCACTTGCATTGTTTTCGATGCGTGAAATGTAGGACTTAGTGGTTCCGCATTTTTCAGCAAGTTGCTCCTGTGTCAGATTTTGTTTCTCCCGCATTTCCTGGATGAGTACACCTAATTTAAAAGCTTCAAACTCCTGTTCGTATGCTTCACGTTTTTTAGTTCCTCTTTTGCCATATTGTTGGTCAAGAAAGTCCTCGAAGGAAGTCAGATTTTTATTTTTGTTGTTTTGCTTTTTCATTGAAATACTCCTTTTTTAAGTTTTTCAGCTAATTCAATTTCGTTCTTTGGTGTCTTTTGCGTCTTCTTTTGAAATCCGTTCAACAGTATCACCAAATTCCCTTCGTCAAAGAAGCTAAACACTCTGAAAATGTTGTTTCCTACTTCAACACGAATTTCAAAAAGTCCGTCCGTGTCCTCCATGTGAGAGAAATATTTCTTAGGAACCATTTCTATGGTCATGATAAGCTCAATCGTCCAATTCAGCTTTTTTTGCACTACAGTCGTTTGCTTCTTGTAGAAGTCGGTGAAGTAGTGCTTGTAGAAAAAGATGTTCCGTTTGAAATTTTCTTTCACTACACAAAGTTAGCTAATTAGCTAACATTTCCAAAGTAATTTCCTATTTTAGAAGAGTTTGTGAGCTGAAATGGCATGACACACAACGAACAAGGCTTTGTGCAGGTGTGGCATTCAATGAACATCAAGCCCGGAACAAAAGCTGATTGAATAACTTAAGTACAGAATATGATTAATAGCTCAATAGATAACGTCAAGCTGGAACTAAAGCTGAATAGCGCCTTGCTGCTGATGTTTACAACGTCCAGCCACACTTGCACAAAGCCTCATGTTGTGTGCAGTTTTGCTTCTTTCAAACGTTTAGATTATACAAGACCCCCACCGAACATTAATCTTAAAATTCCGAAAATAATAACCACTATACACATTGTTTTTCCACTGCTTGATTTGACTAAACTACTCACAATCAAACCCACAACTGCAAGAGGTATAACCAGCCAATTTAGCCAACCTAAAAGAGGTATAAAAGCAATTAACATTCCCAACAAACAAACAATACCGAAGAGTGAACCAATGATTTTCATGTTACTGTTTTAGTTTTAAAAATGGATATCATAGCCTTCGCTTTCATCATCATTGATATAAGTTGAAATTTCTCTTTGCCCATTGTTGATGGTGACTTTCAGTAGATAATTTGGGCAACAATCACCTAAGAAATTTTTGTTGTTTAAATCTAACCATATCTTACAAGTTCCGCTTACCAAAAATTCACCATCAATTTTTTCTAACGAAACTGAAACTCTCGAAGCTCTGAACTTTTTCTGAATTGCCTTTTCTATCTTCTCAACTTCGATTTCATTTGATGAATTTTTGTAGCTATCAAAAGTTGAAGTTACAAGAACAAATGAGCCTGTCCTATTGTAACTATTTGTAGGTGCATGACCTACATAATTACTATAACAGATGTAATCAGGAAATGAATATATAGCGTCTATTTTCTTGTCACCGTTATAGTCACCGAATGAAACTATATAATTTTCAGGAAGAATATGAGCTTGAGATAATTTTTCAGCTCTTGCACTTTCTCCCATAGTTTCAAAATCTTCTACAGAAGGACATTCTAATAGATATGTGCTGTCACTTAAAACTTTCTTCTTCCATTGTTCGAAGGTTTCAAATATCTTATCAGTCTCTGTAGAATTAGGCTTATGAATTTCTGATTGAGTAGTAGATGCTTTATCGTTACAGGATAAAAGTGAAATGCTTAAAAATAGTCCAATTAATTTCCGTAGTAAAACCATAAAAAGTATTGACGCCTACTCTTCATTATACAGTTTTCGGCTATCCTGTTTTGGTTGTCAAAAATTACTTGAAAAATGAACGTTGTTTCCAAAAAAAATTGCACACAACGAACAGGGCTTGGCGAAGTACGGGTAATAGAATTCCGTCAAGCCCGGCGTACTGAAGCTAAATTTATTATTAAAAGATGATGATTTGCACTTGGCTAAATTTATAACGTCCCGCTGGATATGTGGCTAAATTGAAATACAAAAGTTGAAGCACGGCTTCCGTCCGCCCGTATTTTGCCAAACCCCTTGTTGGCAGCCGTTTTATCCCCATGGCAGATAGAAAACTGTAAACGAAAAAAGGAGGATTATGGCAATTGAATAGAATATAATGTGTTTAATTTTAAAGCATTTCGAAATTTCATGGTTAAGTATTGACAGTCTTCCGACTAAAATGTTTAGTATAAAATATATTAGTCCACTGAAAACAATGAAAGTTGCTACAACAGAGATCATATTTAAAATGAAGTTCATTATTTGGGTAAGTCCTTGTTAGTTGAAAATTGTTTAATAACATTTAAAGCGTCAGTCTGCGGTAAAACTTTTAAGCTGTTCATACTTTTTGCCAAGGTATCTACTATCTGTCTGTCATGTTTGTTGTTTTGATATTCAATTGCTTTCTTATTTATACCATCAGTGCTTAAGTCCAAGTTAAAACCTTTAACGCTAATTTTCAAGCCCCCGCCTGCTATACCTACAGTCAAAACTGCAATGAGCCACAAAGTTCTTGCATTTGGAGACTTAAGTTGAATTTTCCCTTTAGAGTTTAAGTTGATTTTAACTTCGATTTCATCTGTATTGAGATGCAAATTATTTCTATCAATGAAACTCTGTGAATATTCAAGAAGGTAATGACCTAAGTTAAATAATTGTTTTGCGTTAATATCGTCGTTTTGCTCAACCTGAAGTATGAGATTTGCCTCATCTTCCTTTATATAAAAATTACCGATAGTTCGTTCGACAATGTCCCCGTAAGCAGAAATATTATTGATTGCCTGGTGAGCTTGTAACATTCTGTATAAGTATGGGTCAAGGTTGTCTCGTATAATATCCTTTAACCATTTTATGGGTTTACGTTTTTTATAAGGACATCCCGTTTGATTGAGTTCGGACTGTGATAATTCAGGAATGTTTGAGGAAGTAACTTCCCCGATAGAAATGATTTCCGAGTTTTCTGATGGTATAATAACTAGGTCACCTTTTTTTAAATCAACGACAAACTTTAAAACCTGACCTGCAATCAACCCATATCTATCGTCTGGGTTATTTTGTTTGTGAATAGGCTTTTAACTCTTTGAGAGAAAGCTTTCTATCGTTAGAATTTTTTTGTAAAATTCTATTAACGTCGTAAATTGAAATTTTTTCATGCTCAATGGCTACAAAATTATTTTTCCTGAAGCTTTCGAAAAATTCGCCCATTGTGTTCGAATTAACCATAATTTCTTTTAGCCGGAACTTCTTTAATTTGGGAAATAAATTTATCAATTTCAGCAAGCAATTCAATTTCAGTCATAAAGTATTTTTCAAGTTATTTTGATGTGTCCAAAAAAATGGCTGCCAACGCGTGAATTTATGCTATTACACGCTACACCTAAAATAATTTTTGTATTGATAATCAATCACTTAATGTTATACATTTTAACTTGTAGTAGCAGCAATACAACTTATCTTAACTGTTTGCCAGTTTATTCAATAGCATCGTGTTTTATGTTTGATGTGGACATCGGCAATAAATGTTCTTGATTAGTCTGAAAGTAGTATTACATATTTAATAACTCACTTTTCATAACGATTCAATTTTCGTGTGACAGCGGAATTATGGTCTGGATCATGGCTACTTTAAGTTCGGTAAATTCGGAATGGAATATCCTTCCTCAAAGATTTACGCTTTACCCTGTTGTACACTGAATTTATGGCTTCATAGTCGATCATACGGCTGCCTGCTAATGGCAGACACGTACTTCGCCAGGGTTTGGCGCATCGCTTACTGGCGTTAGCAGGAAAGATCCTCTACTACATTTTCCAATATACCCCAGTTTGTGTCGGAGTGTTAAAAACAAAAAAGAGTTATATTGCTATAACTCTTTTTGCTCCCGAAGCTGGACTCGAACCAGCGACCCTCTGATTAACAGTCAGATGCTCTAACCAACTGAGCTATTCGGGAATTGTTTCCCTTTTGTTAGGGGTTGCAAAAATAGGAGAAAATCGTTTTTAACCAAATCATTTTTTAAAAAACTTTTTTCCTGTATCAATTTAACGAAAAACCTGCTTGTATGGATAGCGGATTCCATACAGTTGTTTCACCTTTTCAAAATAAAATCGCGAAGCCCGTCGATGTTCTGTTTTTCGGTAGCCGAAATAAAAATACAATTGCCTTCCGTCATGTGTTCCCAGCGTTCACGCAGGTCGCGGAGCAGTTCCTGTCTTACATCGTCCTGCAGCCATTCGTCAAATGTTTTCGATTCATACATATCCATCTTATTGAAAATAGTAAGCATCGGGTTTGTCAAAGGCATTCAATTCCTGCAATGTTTTATTCACCACCCCATATGTTCTTCATACTGTGGATGCGAGATATCTACCACATGCAGCAAAATATCAGCTTCGCGCACTTCATCCAGTGTGCTTTTAAAGCTTTCTACCAAATGATGCGGCAGTTTGCGGATAAAGCCGACTGTATCGCTCAGCAAAAAAGGCGTGGTTTCAAACACAACTTTTCGCGTAGTAGTATCCAGCGTAGCAAACAATTTATTTTCGGCAAACACATCACTTTTGCTTAGCACATTCATAATGGTGCTTTTGCCCACATTGGTATAGCCAACCAGAGACACACGGATAAATTCACCCCGCTCTTTGCGTTGCGTAAACGATTGTTTGTCTATTTCCTGCAAGCTTTTGCGCAGCAAGGATATTTTATCTTTTACAATACGGCGGTCTGTTTCAATTTCCGTTTCGCCGGGTCCTCGCGAGCCAATGCCGCCGCCCTGCCTTTCAAGGTGCTTCCACATGCCTTTCAGGCGGGGCAACAGGTATTGGTATTGCGCCAGCTCAACCTGCACTTTTGCCTGCGCTGTGCGTGCACGGCGGGCAAATATGTCGAGAATCAGATCACTTCGGTCAATGGTTTTTACACCCAGCTCTTTTTCAATATTGGTGATTTGCGAACCTGTTAGTTCATCATCAAAAATGACAATATCAATGCCTTTGCTTTGGGTATAATTTTTTATTTCTTCCAGTTTACCGCTGCCCACAAATGTGCGGCTGTCGGGGTGCTGCATTTTTTGCGTAAAGCGTTTCACGGTTTGTGCACCTGCAGTTTCTGCCAGAAAAGCAAGCTCATCCATATATTCCTTTACCTGCACATCGGTTTCATCTTTTTGAATCAGGCCCACTAAAACTGCCCGTTCTTCGCTTTTTACTTTTTGTAATTTATCTATCAAGTGTATTCAAATAATTGATGAAAAAGGTAATTTGTGTAGTACAAACAAGGGTAAATATAGTTTTTTATTACAAAACTCTGCATTGCACGTGATTGGTGTAATTGGCTGCTCTGAAATCACTGCGAATCTTCCATTCTTAATTTTGAAAAATGGCATTAGCTTTTCCGCAAACATTGAATCATAAGCCATTAAGTTAAACAATAGTGTCATTTGCTCAGCGTAGTCTTTTGCTTTGTGCGCTGCTTTTTCGGCAAAATCTTCGCCGTCTCCGGCAAAAATAACAGCCCGGCTCACATTTACCAGTAGCCCGCACTCTTTGTTCATGCTTCTCGATACTTCTTCCAGGCTGCCACCCTGTGTGCCCACACCGGGCACCAGCAAAAAGTGGTCAGGAACAATGCGCGTATAGCAGCGAGCTGCTGCGCATTGTGTGGCGCCTGCTACAAACATCAGGTTGTCGGTATTTCCCCAGCCGGCAGCCTTTTGAAGCACAATTTCATACAGGTGACGCGTTGTGTTATCTAGGTTTATGTCTGTATTCTGTTGCCTTCCTGCTGAAATAATTTGAAATGATCCTGCGAACTTTCGCTCTGGCATACACCGGTTTTCTGTGTGGTGCTGCTATGGTGTTGCAATTCAAAATCGTTGCGCTCCCTTATTCGAGGTCAGCCCCAAGAGGATAGTAACTTTATGACTATATTCCAAAAAGGGACGTACACTGTCTTCACCCATATATGGATTCACCGTAACGGAATCAAATGGCAGCGTTTCAAAAAATGTTTTGGCATAATGCGCCGACGTATTGCCAATATCTCCCCGTTTTGCATCAGCAATAGTGAAGTGAGTATCTGGTATTGCCTGCAGGGTTTCTTCCATTGCCTCCCAGCCTTTTACTCCCTGCGATTCGTAAAAAGCTGTATTGATCTTATAAGAAACACAATAGTTCTTTGTAGCTTCTATTATGGCTTTGTTAAAAAGGGAAACTGCTCCCGGTTTGCCTTTCAGATGGGGCGGCAGTTTGTCGGCATCCGTGTCCAATCCAATACATAAATAGTTTTTTTTATCCCGGATCTGTTGTATTAGCCCCGCTTTGTTCATACCTGCAAAAGTAGATTCTTTACCGTTGTAAATGTTGTGAAGGAGAGTGTAAAAGGATGATGCAATAAAAAAAGGCTGTGTTTCCACAACCTTTTCTATATAAGCTTTTTAAAAGTCGGCTTACAACCTTACACCAAGGTTAAGACTAAGAACGCGATACATATTTTTGTTATTAGCACTATTGTTGGTCTGTCCCGGAAAGATTTTGTTCAAACCCAAACCGTAGTTTACGTTTAGCATCAGGCGGCTTACTTCCACACCTGCCAATCCATTCACACCATAGTCCAATGCCTTCACATCATCGCTGCTGCTGTTGCCAAATTTAATATTCCTGTCAGAATCAGCATTGCTGCCACCCACGCTGGTGGTATTTTTCCATTTGCCACCTACGCCCAGCGCAGCATAAGGACCTGCACCAAAGAAAAAACGTGCATCATTGCCAATAGGCACTTTTACCACGAAGTTTACAGGCACTTCTATGTACATCGGGTTAAATTTGGTAGTGGATGAAACGCCCAGAACACTGCCCGATGCTTTAGAACCTTTCCCTGTAAATACCAAACCCGGCTGCACCGAAAGTACTTCCATCAATGGAAAATCGGCAACCACACCCACATTGTAAGTGGTGAGCATATTGGCATCATTGTAAGAGCCATCGTTATGCGTGGAAATGTTTGAAAAATTGACACCGCCCTTAATATAGATACCACCCGGGTTGGCAACTGTTACGGGAGCAACCTCTGATTGTGCCTGCGCACCCATCACTGATACTATCACAAAAAAAATCAGTACTGAAAACCTCTGAATCATAATCTATTCAATTTTTGCAGTACTGATTTCCAACATTATGCCAAACCCTTATCCGGCATTGTCATCGGGCTTTTTCTGCGGTGGTGGCAGTGGCGGCCGTTGCTGATTTTTTTGTATGGTAGGCGCATTCTTTTTAGGCTGGTTGCCATTGGCATTTTGCGGCGGGCGCGGAGGTTTAGGACCTCTTGGCTCTTTCGGATTTTGCTTTTGCAAAGGTTGGTTCACCTTCAGGTTTGGTGTGTTTCGCGGCGGCTGTGCATCTTTTTTAGGAGGCTGTGCCTGAGCGTTACCACGTCCCTTTTGTCCGCTGTTATCCTGCCGTTGCGCATTCTGGCGGTTATTATCGTGTTCTTTGTCTTTTCTTTTCTTGCTGTTGCGTTCCAGGCTGCGCAGACTTATCTGCCCTACAACGTCTACAAATGTGGGTTCTATTTCTTTTGGCTTGCCACCTGTCAGTTCTATCGCTTCCAGCTCGGCAGGGCGTTCGCCTTTGGCATTGAGGCGAATGATTTCTTTTACTCGGGCAATGGTAACCGGGTATTGCTTGCTGCTATCGGGCAGCATATACCACATCAGGTTCTTGAAAATGTCTTTCTTTATAAGTGATGCGGGTCCTTTTGCTGTTTGCAATACATCGGCATTATTGGGAAAGCCCTGCAATGCGTCGAGATATGTATCAAGTTCGTAATTCAGGCAACATTTCAACCGCCCGCACTGACCGCTAAGTTTGGTTTGGTTGATTGATAAATTCTGGTATCGCGCGGCCGTTGTTGTTACACTTTTAAAATCGGTGAGCCATGTAGAGCAACACAGTTCGCGTCCGCAACTACCGATACCACCCATTTTACCCGCATCCTGCCGGATACCGATCTGACGCATTTCTACCTTTACTTTAAACTCGGAAGCGTAGATTTTAATCATTTCCCTGAAATCGACACGGTCGTCGGCAGTATAGAAAAAAGTGCCTTTTCGTCCGTCGGCCTGAAATTCCACTTCGCTCAGCTTCATCTGCAGGTTGAGCTGCCGGGCGATGGCACGGCAACGCATCAACGCTTCGGGTTCGCGTGCTTTTTGCTGTTCGAATGCCTGTATATCTTTTTCGGTGCTCCGCCGCATGATTTTTTTCATGTCGGGATTCATCTCGTCTACACCTCTTTTTTTCATCTGCAGGCGCACCAGTTCGCCGGTGAGGCTCACCTCGCCCACATCGAAGCCGCTAACGCCTTCGAGTGTTACGAGTTCTCCTTTCTCAAACTGTTGCAGCGTAACGTTTCTATAAAAATCTTTGCGACTTCCCTGTTTAAAGGTGATTTCTACAACGCGACAGCTATTATCGTTATCGGCGAAAGGCATATTTTTCAGCCAGTCATATACATTCATCCGGTTGCAACTGCCGGTGCCGCAACTCCCGTTGCTTTTGCAGCCACTGGGCGTTCCGGTTCCACAAGATCCACATCCCATCTCTATACTGAGTTTACTCTGTTATTGGTAATATAATAAAACATAAGAGAAGAAATACGACAAGCTCATATTGCTACTACGAACATTGCATACCCTTTTGGCGCCCTACAGGTAAGTGTTTCAGCGGGCAAAGCAGGAAGGCGGATGTATCGGAAAACCGCGCTCATGCTATATATAAATTATAATATCTGTATTACCATCAGGCTGTATGCTATCAATCGCTTCTTTTCTTAATCGGTCAAAATTAAGGCTTTGTCCTGAATAATGTGGGATAGCTTAATGGTAAGTGCATGAAACAACATCTTGCCATGTGCATTGCGTTCTATATAGTAGATTGCTTTGTCGAGCTCTTCGGAAATCACATGCTGCTGGCTCACGCTTGCTATCTTGCCCAGCCGCTGCGCAAAGTCTTTTTCATTTTCAGGCATGGGTATGCCATCGGCACCCAACACTTTTATGCGGATGCTTTGCCCTATCAGGTGGCTGAAGTAGCGCAGAAACTGCTTTTGCTTTTCGCGTCCCAGCTTGCTGATATCATCGAGCCACTTCAACTGTTCAGGCAGCATATTGCGGATAATATATTTCAGCCAGTCGCTCAGAAAGCTTTGCCAGTCTTCTTCTGCATGCTGCAACTGCTGTTGCGCCTCGCGGTAATTGCCCTGCACAATGGCAGCTACCTGTTGTGCTTTTGCCAGCGGCACATTGTTGCGCACCTGCAGTGCTTCGCGGATGGCAGAATCGGCAGGTGGCGGCACTTTTACCAATTGGCACCGGCTTAAAATGGTGGGCAGTATAGCTTCTTCGTTTTCGGCAATGAGTATAAAAAGGTATCTGGCGGTGGCTCTTCTATTAGTTTTAATAATTTGTTGCCTTCCTTTCCCAAATATTCCGGCATCCAAAGCAGAAGCATTTTAAACTTGCCTTCAAAACTCTTCAGGTTTAGCTTTCTGATAATATCATTACATTCTTCAGAAGTGATATTTCCCTGTTTATTTTCGGCGCCTATCTGCTGCAGCCAGTCGAATACATTTCCGTAAGGAAAAGATTGCAAAAATTCCCGCCAGTCCGAAATATAATCTGTGCTTACCGGTTTATCGCCGCTCTTTTTTGGAATAACCGGGTAAGAATAATGAATATCGGGATGCGCGTATTGTGAAGCTTTCACACAGGAAGAACAGACACCGCAGGAATCGGCAGACGAAACAGCTTCCATTTTCGGCAGGTTGGCGGTTTTCGCAGGAAATATATTGCGCAAATGCCAGCGCGAGCGGCAACCCGCCCACTCCTTCTTTTCCTAAAAACAATAATGCATGACTAAGACGGTTTTGCTGCAGCAACTGCGTAAGGTGCTGTTTTGTTTCGTGCTGATCTATGACATCGGAAAACTGCATGGGGCGAAGCTAAGAACTGGCAGGATGAAAGCCTGAATATTTTGTATAAATCAGGAAGCTAGGAAAAAGAGGAAAGAGAACTGGCACGAAAATATTACCCGAAAACAACTGTTATTCATTTTTCCCTTCCATTTTGTCGCAATAAGCTACAGAACCCAACCGGAAACGAAAAGGAATTTTGGTAACTTTTTCCAGCTTCCACTCCTTATCGCAAAAGAATGGCAAATGAGACGCAGTAAAATTTTGTGGTATTACGGTCACCGTTTTCACAGCATTTAATCGGGGATTGAAAAATAAAGGCTTTTCTTTAGCAACGCTGTCCTTTGCCGTTTGCGCAAAAGCAGGCAGAACGTGAATAAGAAGCAAAAAGACTATGAGGTATTTATACATGTTCGCCTGTATTGCTTGTAAATATACTTTTGCTGTTTAGCTTTGCAACCAACGATTATATATTTAGGATAAGTTTTAAAATTTGAAATGGCACTAAGTCAGACTTTACAACAAAAGCTTTTACAAAAACTATCGCCTCAGCAGATACAACTGATGAAGCTGTTGCAAATACCAACAGCCAACCTGGAAGAACGCATAAAGGAGGAACTGGAAGAAAACCCTGCCCTGGAAGTGAGCAATGATGAGCAGCACGACGAAATGGGTGATGACCTGCAGGATGAATTTTCTTCGGCAGAAGAAGACGACTATGAAATGGAAGGGAGCACAGATGAATATGACAACCTCGATTTAAGCGAATACGTATCTGACGGCGACGACGAAGTGGCTGACTATAAGCTGCGCGATGAAAACTATCCTGAAGCCGACGACAAAAAAACAATGCCTTTCAAAATAGAAAGCTCTTTTCATGAAACGCTGCTGGACCAGCTGGGCATGCTGTCGCTGAACGAAAAAGACCACAGAATTGCAGAGCATATTGTTGGAAGCATAGATGATGATGGCTACCTGCGCCGCGACCTCTCGTCGATGAGCGATGACCTTGCTTTCCGGCAGAATATCTTTGCCAACGAAAGCGAAATAGAAGCCATTATCAAAAAAATACAGCTTGTTTGATCCGCCGGGCATCTGCGCCCGCGACCTGCAGGAATGCCTCCTGCTGCAACTAAACCGGCAACAGGCTGAAGGAAAAGACGTGTATCTCGCCATTAGTGTGCTGGACAAATACTTTGAAGAATTTACCAAAAAACATTACGAAAAAATTCAGCGCGGACTTCGGACTGAACGATGAAGACCTGAAAGAAGTGATTAATGCCATCATCAAGCTAAACCCCAAGCCGGGTGGCAACGTGGGCGAAATAAACAAAGCAGAAAGCTATATTGTTCCCGATTTTTTTATCCTGAACAATGCAGGAAAACTGGAACTGACGCTGAACGCGAAAAATGCGCCCGACCTGCACATCAGCGAAGGCTATCGCGATATGCTGAAGGAATACGACAAAGGCTCTAAAAAAGATAAGCGCCAGAAAGAAGCGGTACTTTTTATCAAGCAAAAGATAGACAGTGCCAAATGGTTTATCGATATGATAAAACAGCGGCAGCATACCCTGCTTAGCACCATGGATGCCATCATGAACTACCAGAGAGATTTTTTCTTGACAGGCGACGAAACGATGCTGAAACCCATGATTTTGAAAGATATTGCCGAAATTACGGGACTTGATATTTCTACTGTAAGCCGCGTGGCCAACAGCAAATTTGTACAAACGGAATTTGGCACTTACCGGCTCAAATTTTTCTTTAGTGAATCGTTGAGTACAGATAGCGGCGAAGAAGTAAGCACCCGCGAAGTAAAAAAAATATTGAGCAACCTGATAGAAGGCGAAGACAAACACAAGCCGTTGAGCGATGAACGACTTACGGAAATGCTGCAGGAAAAAGGCTACAATATTGCCCGCCGCACCGTAGCCAAATACCGCGAACAGCTAAACATTCCGGTGGCGAGGCTGCGAAAAGAACTGTAACATATATGCCTATCCGGCACAAGGGCATGTAAACATAAGACAGCTATTTGCGAAAAAATAGCGCTTCAAGCGATTCTTTTTTTCATCCTTTCTAATGCAGAGCATCACTTACCAGAATCTTTATCCGCAGTCTTATTTCGGATTCCGGCTAAAGTTATTTCATACTGCTGCATCCGTTATTTATTCCCACGTATATCTTTTTTTGGCTGCTGGCCGCTTTCCTTTCAGTTCCAGGGCATAACGCCGCAATTGCTTGTTTTTCAGAGAAGTAAATGTATTCTGGATGACGGCTTTTTTTCCCGCTTTTGCGGTTTTTCTCATGTGGCGGCTGCAATTTATAGATAATATTTACCTGCGCACACAAAAAGAGCGCATAGTCCCCTTTATCATTACCATGATATTTTACTGGTGGATGTGGTATCTCAGCCGCAACTTTACCGATCAGCCTTCAACGCTGCAGTATTTTTATTTCGGCATTTTTCTCACCACTATTGCCGGGCTCATCATCAACAACTTTGTGAAAATAAGCATGCACGCCATGGGAATTGCCGGTGCTTTTGCATTTGTGCTGATCCATTGTTTCATCACCGAGACATTCCTCGGACCAGACATAGCAACGGTAACCCTGCTGACAGGTTTGGTGTGCACAGTTCGCCTTCTGCTGGATACCCATTCTACAGGCGAAGTGTATGCAGGTGTGTTTGTGGGCGGGCTAGCGCAGGTAATCGCCATGATGGTGCTCTAACAGGCTGATTATATAGCGTTCACCGAATCGTATACCACCACTTTTTGCCACAGATGGCTGCAATCCTCCACAAACTTTAAGTGAATGGGATCTACCTGGTATTGCTCCTGCAATTCTTTGGATTCGAAAATAGCGAGCCACGAAAACTGGTAAGTAGTTTCTATTACCTCGCGGCTGGTATCTGCCGGCACGCCAATATGAAAACTTTCAATACTATCTACCGCAGTAAGACTCTGCAAACCCTGCAGCAATTTTGCGGCATCTTCGCGGCTGGAAGGATTTTGTAACCAAAAATATACATGGTGAACAAACTGGTGTTGTGAAAGCATAAATGTTTTTTTCTGAGTAAAAGCCAAAGTTGGCTGCGGCAAATTACAATTAGTTTTGGCAAACGGGCAACGGCAAACAGCAATCTACTCCATACAATGGTTCTATTTTTAATATCCCGAATACAAGGGATTGCAATGTATGTTTGCGCAACTTTTTTCAGATTATGATTTTTGTTACAGGGGCTTCGGGCTTGCTCGGTTCACATCTGGTTCAGGCATTGGTGCAAAATCATCAGACCGTATCGGCGCTGTATCGTTCATCTATTCCCCGGTTTAAAGGATCGGAAAAAGTAACCTGGATTGAAGGCGACATTCTCGACATGCCCAATCTGGAAGAAGCCCTGCAAAACGTACAGTTTGTATATCACTGCGCGGCAATGGTATCGTTTCACCCAAAACACAAACACGATTTGTACACCACGAATGTGGAAGGAACCGCCAACGTGGTAAATGCCTGCCTGAATGCGGGCGTGCAAAAGCTGTTGTATGTAAGTTCGGTATCTGCGTTGGGTCGCGGTACAGGCGGTGCAGCCACAGATGAAAACAGCCAATGGTCGGCGGAGCAAAGCAGCACCTACGGCAAAACCAAATACCTGGCGGAGATGGAAGTGTGGCGTGGAATAGGCGAAGGTCTGGAGGCAGTGATCGTAAACCCATCCATCATTCTAGGCGCCGGTGAGTGGACGAAAGGTTCTTCCCAGATTTTCAAAACTGTTTACGAAGAATTTCCCTGGTATACAGAAGGCACCACAGGCTTTGTGGATGTAGCCGATGTAGTAACCGCCATGATATTGCTGATGAACAGCAATATAACCGCGCAGCGATTTATTGTAAGTGCAGAAAACAGGCAATACAAAGAATTTTTGACATGATATGCGGATTGCTTTGCAAAAAAAACGGCCTGCCCGCAAAGTCACCCCGTTTCTGGCAGGCATCATCTGGCGATTTGAAGTTTGCCAGGTCAGCTCTTTCGGGGCAGCCATCCGCTGCTGACCAAAGAAACCGCAGCCAGCGCTCAGTTGCAGGTGTTTTACGACAACACAAAAATTATTGCAGGCATTTCCCGGGTTTCGATATACTCCATTGCAAGCGAACGGTTTCGCGGATTTGCACCAATTTAAACTGAAATTCCAGCTTTTCTAGCCCCAATTTTGCCCTTTATTTATAGGAAATTATAAGCATATTTAAGCCAATCTTAATTGTGCATCTTGAGGCTATACAGTTACTTGCAGTCAATTATTATCGATCATAAAAACGCCCCAAATACGATATAAGTACAAGAATTATAACCTTTTATGGGTTGCCGGATTGGTATTTATACTGGTGTGTATGCTTTTTTTGATGGCAAGAACGATCTACACGTTCTACCATTTGTCTTCGCTTACCAATGCTGAAGAAATTTCAGCGATAAAAAGCAGTATTTACCTGTTGGCAGCCGGTTCGGGGATCTTTATCTTTACCCTTATCATCATCAGCAATTTATTATTGCAGAACACAAGATTGAAGGAAAAAGCCGATAGCCGTTTTGCAGCAGCCAAAAATATGGCGGAAGATGCAAAACATTCCAAATCGCAGTTTCTTACCACGATGACGAACGAATTGCGGGCTCCGCTTAACAGGGTTCTGAGCAATACTTCTTCCTTACTGCAAACACAACTTACAGAACAGCAGAAAAATCGAGGTCATCAATATTCACCGCAACAGTATTAGCCTGTTGTCTATCATTAATGACAGCCTTGATTTTTTCAAAATAGAAAGCGGCAAACTCGAAATTGAAAATCACCCGTTTGTGCTGCGCGACGCCATCGAGGAAGTATTGCAAATTGTGGTATCGGACAGCCGGCAAATAGACATTGTCTATGAAGTGGGAGATAATATTCCGGCTTATATCGTGGGCGATATTGCCCGCATCAGGCAGGTATTGATGAACCTGATAGGCAATGCCATACAGATAAATGATACCGGGAAACTGATGCTGTCTGCCAATATCGTCAACGAAATCAATGAAACAGTAACACTGCAATTTAAAATTACCGATATTGGGGAAAAGAGTGAAGAATTTGCGCTCACTCCGGACAATGTAGAAACCATCCCTTACGTTTCTCATTATACAGGACTGGGCTTGTCTGTAGCGGCGCGACTGGTAGCAATCATGGGCGGGGCGGTAAAAGTAGAGAGTACATCAGCGAATGGCACAGTGTTTACATTTACAATAAAAGCAAAGAAAACAACCGATCCAATACATATGTACAATAATTTATCCCTCATTCCGGAAAAAATCGACAAAGAATTGTTCAAAAAATTTCCGCTCCGCATTTTGGCGGCCGACGACAATGAAATCAGCCAAATGGTACTTTCTTCCATGCTGCTGAAAATGGGTTATAACTGCGAAGTGGCACAAAATGGTTCGGAAGCTGTAAGCAAAGCGATTGAGGGAAAGTACGACCTGATTTTTATGGATATGTTCATGCCTGAAATGGACGGACTGGAAGCTACGCGACGTATTCGTGAATATTACCTTGAAACGGCTCACCCCATTATCATTGCACTCACATCGAATGCACTTGAAGAAAAGGAAACTTTTCTCCAGGCAGGTATCAACGATTTTATAACCAAGCCTTTCAAACCGAAAGACCTGGAACAGATTATCATACAAAGTTGCAGCAACTGACACGAACATAGGATGCAGCTGTTACATAATAAAAGAGGTGTGGTTTCTGGGAAGCCACACCTCTTTTATAATATATTAAAATATTCTTTACCAGTTACTCAGCCTGAGCCAATGGTATACGGATATTGCGTTCAGCGAATGATCGTGCAGTGGTTGCATACTATAGGAACCATAAAGCCTTACCGGTCCTATAGCCAACTCTCCAATATAGGCTAACCGCCATTTGTTCAGGTCAAAATCGCCACGTACTTTATCTTTTCCACGTTCATCACTCACCTGCTTGGTATGGCTGCCCACGAGGTAGCCGGCGCTCGCTCCTACACTAAAGCTTACGCGCTTTTTATTAGGCCATGGATTTATATTGAGCATAAACGGTACACTCACATAAGAAGTATAGAGTTTATCTTTTGAAAAATCAACGCTGTCGCGAAACAAATATGCCGGTGTTTTATGGTAGCTGATGTTATTGTCGTACCTGAAATTGAACATTTCCATACCCAATCCATACTTCAGGTTAATGGCTTCTTTGGCAATGTTTAGCTTTTGCATAAACAACCAAACGTTTACATTGGATGACTTGGTGATGAGTTTCAGATCGCTTTTGGCAAAAGGAGCTTCATTGCCGCCAACCTGCAGGTAAGGGCTGCCAGCCGCTTCGCCATAATTTGTTTTATCGTTATAGTTGGCAAATCCAACGATCGAAGATAAACCAATTGGTGCTTACTGCCGATTTGTGAGTTTGTTGTATCGTATCATTGTCATGCCTGCCAGAGCGGATAATGACTGTAAAGCTTTTGTTTTTTTCGTTTTTTCATCGCCATCTTTTTTCTGTCTTACGATCACGAAGTTGCCCACCCTGATAGTGTCCGGCTCTTTGTGTATGGTTGTATCCTGTTGTACTGTTATTAAAGTATCCTGCTGGGCCTGTGCTACTCCGGCAAACCATAGCAACGATATGACTAAGCATGTTGTTTTCATAATTCCGATTTTATATGTGTTGATTTGTATACGGTTTTTAGGTTCCATGTTATTTATCGGCATCAGGCTTTATGCGGCTGCCAAGCATATGAGAAGCGCTTTTTAAAAACCCGTTCACTTTGGCTTTGTTCAGTTGCAAAGATCCTACATAAAGGGTATGAGCTTCATCGTTCTCAGTATCGAGTTCACGGTATTCAGCCTGCCGCTTCGATGGAGTATTATTTGCCAAATACGCAGCTTGCATACTTTCCTCATCTTCGTTGCTGATTTCTTCGAGCGGAACGAGGATGGAAGCACTACGCGCGGCAACGCGTTCCTGCAGCTGCGCGTCCTCAATGGGCGGCGGCAATATTTTTGCCAGAGGTTCGTGAAGCGCAGGCAGCGTACTGGCTATCAGAGGGTCATGTTTGGTTGTAGCTGCTTTGTTCACTACAGTTTTCAGTTCCGTGTTTTTGGGCTTCGGCAGTACTTCTTTTACCAATTCAGCGGATTGCTGACTGTCACTTCCCGAAATCTCATTTTTACTACTGCTCTTTTCTCCAAGAGGTGGTACGCTCACAGTAGGCTTACTGTTTTGATTCAGCACAACTTCCGTAGTGGTGGATGGTAAAATGCTGCGTGATGGTACAAACTGCCAAACAATGGCTACAGTTGCAATAATAGTGGCAGCAACTGAAAAAACTCTGATAAAAAGGGGAATTACACGCCTTCCCTGCTCCTTCCTGTACAGGCTTTCTTTGTTGGGATAAATGATATTGTCAGCTGTCAGCTTTGTGGCAAGAATAGAGGTAAACTCCTGCTGCAAATGAGGATGTTGCAACACAAAGCGCTCTGTTTCTTCATTTTCTTCGTCTGTCAGTTCGTTATCTGTATAGCTTAAAAAAAATTCCTCGTAATTGTTGATGTCAATGCCCCTGTTGCCCGATTTGTACAATTCGCTTTTGTTGCGATAACCTGTATTGTCATCTCCGGGCAGCTTTGTTTGCAACAACAGGCGAAGTTCGGTAGCAGCAGATTCGTTTTGCTGAGTAAACTTTTCTACTTCCAAACGTTCCTGTTCATCAAGTTCGTTGTCTATATACAACAGAAGATACTCTGTATAGTTGTGTTCGTTTATCATCCCTTACCTCTCTCTTTTTATATCACGTGTTCAGGGCTTACCAGATAATTTTTCAAAGCCAGCCTAGCACGATGCAGGTATACTTTTACCTGGCTTTCATTCAAGCTCATAATGTCACCAATTTCGCTATAGCTGTAGCCTTCATAATCTTTCAGCATCACAAGGCTTCGCTGCATCTCACTAAGTCGGTTCAGCGCTTCGTTAAGCACATGCTTTGCATCGTGCTACTGGTTGCGTTTGCACTTTCGCATCCTCTTCAAAACCTTCTTTCAGGTACACCCGTTTCGATTTGCGTATATGATCGATCATTTGATTGTAAGCTACTGTAAACAGGTACGATTTGCTTTTTAATACTTCAACACTGTCCCTGTTACGCCACATCTTTTCAAAAGCCGTTTGTACAATGTCACGTGCATCTTCTTCATGCCTGAGATTTTTTACGATAAACCGGAATACGTTGTCGGCATACTGGTTTACACATTCATTATATTCTGATGCAGTCATAAACAGCGGGTATCAAACAGTGATGTAATAGTGTTACGCATCATGAGGGCAGATGTTACAGAATTGGGAAAATATATTTTGTAAAAGTAACGGCAACCGGTTTTGTAGCTGCAGCATTTATATAAACGGGCAAATGAATTGTTGAGCGAACCATCTTGAATAAAATGCCACATTAGATAAGCCAAAAAAGCAATTCCTGGAATCATATAGCCTTACAAATTGTGGCGCAACTTGTCACAAAGGTCAACGTAAATACTAAGTAAAACGGATGAATCTATACTTGCCGTAACGAAAAGCAAAATGCATCCCGCCGTTTAAATTATGAAACCGTGCAATGGTTTTGTTCGTTAATTTGAAGATGGAATTTTTTGTACATAAAGAGTCTGTGGTGCGGCGTGTGTGGGGTAGCAGCGATATCATCCTCTTCATCTTTGCCGGCGCAGCCGCTGAGTTTGCACTCAACAAAGCGGTAGACTGGCTTTATTTTACGGGACGGTTACCTGCCGATCCGTTGGGGCGATTGTTTTCTACTGTTACCTATGCAAGGCTCATCGTGTTTTCTGAAAAAGAAAAAGCACATGCTGTTATCGACAGGATGGCGAGCATTCATGCCACTGTAGAAAAAAACCGCGGCGCTTCCATACCCGATTGGGCATACCGCGATGTGCTCTATATGCTTATTCACTATTCCATCTGTTCTTTGAAGTGCTGGAACGAAAGCTAACTACAGATGAAAAAGAGCAAATTTTTGAAACTTTTTACCGCGTTGGCACACGCATGGGTTTGTCGGGCTTGCCATCATCATACAGCCAATGGATGCCTGACCGTGAAAAGCACCTGAACAACGACATGCAATATAGCCGCTACACAAAAGATTTATTTATACAATATCGCAAACACCTGGCCGGTTTCGCTATTTCCTGCTGAGAGAAGGTCAGATACTTGTCGTGCCGCCGCAGGTCAATACATTACTCCGGCTTGGGCATTTTTCCTGGCTGAAACCACTTGTTTTTATTTACAAACTGTTTCGGACTCTGAAACTCGACTGGTTTCTGAAAAATCTTGTATTGCCGGCTGCCTATAAAGCACAAATCAAAGCACTCGACAGTCAATCAGCCTAAATTTCCCTTTAAAAAATTATCTCCATTCATGGTTTCTATACACAGCAAACTCCCCGATGTGGGCACTACGATTTTTACGGTCATGAGCCAATTGGCGCAGCAATACGAATGCCATCAATCTCGGGCAGGGTTTTCCCGATTTTCCGATGCCGCAAGCATTGATAGATGCAGTGAGCAACGCAATGAACGAAGGGCACAACCAATATGCGCACACCAATGGATTACCGTTGCTCAGGCAGCGCATTGCGGCAAAAATGAACAGGCTGTATAATGCCGGTATCCGCCCGAATACTGACATCACCATTACGCCAGGCGCATCTTATGCCATTTATACTGCCCTTACATGTGTGCTGCGTGCCGGCGATGAAGTGATTGTGTTTGAACCTGCATACGACAGCTATGTACCCAATATTGTGATCAATGGTGCGATACCGGTATTTGTGCCCCTGCACTATCCGGATTATACCATCGACTGGACGGTAGTGAGAAAAAAATATCAGCCCGTACAAGAGTGATCATCATCAATTCGCCGCACAACCCGACAGGCAGTGTACTAAACCAGAACGACCTGAAAGAACTGGAAGCAATTGTAGCTGACACCAACATTATCGTGTTGAGTGATGAAGTGTATGAGCATCTTGTGTTTGATGGAAAGCAGCACCAAAGCGTGCTCACAAATCCCGGCATTGAAGCAGCGCAGTTTTGCCTGTTATTCATTTGGCAAAACCTATCACAGTACGGGGTGGAAAATGGGCTATTGCATTGCACCAGAAGCACTGATGAAAGAATTCAGAAAAGCGCACCAGTTTAGTGCTTTCAGTACCAATACACCAATGCAGGCAGGTCTTGCAACGATTCTTGAAGATGAACAATTGTACGCTGATCTCGGCAGCGATATGCAGCGCAAAAGAGATTTCTTTTTACAACAGATGAAGGGCAGCCCTTTTGACCCGCTGCCTTCGTCGGGTTCTTATTTCCAATGTTTCAGCTACGTAGATTACAGCCGCGAACCCGATCAGCAGTTAGCCATGCGGCTCGTGAAAGAAGCCGGTGTCGCTGCTATCCCGCTTTCTGCTTTTTACCACGATGGAACCGACAACCATGTGCTCCGGTTTTGTTTTGCAAAGCAAGAAAAAACCCTGCAGCAGGCAGCCTGCCGGTTACGGTTGCTGCGCTGATGCAGGGCTGTGGTGCAGGTTGCGTGGCAACCTGTTTCACTAAACATGGATTATAAAATCTGTAACAATTCTACATCGAATATCAGGGTACTGTTGGGTGTGATGGCAGCACTGGCCTGGCGGTTTCCATAAGCCAGCGATGGGTGCAAAAACAAGCGCCATTTGCTGCCAACTGGCATTAGTTGCAAGGCTTCTGTCCAGCCACTGATCACACGGTTGAGAGGAAAGCTCGCAGGCTTTCCGCGCTGAACTGAGCTGTCGAACACAGTTCCGTTAATAAGTGTTCCATGATAATGACAGCTTACAGTATCCGTTTCTTTGGGCTTTGGTCCGTCGCCTTCTTTCAATACAAGGTATTGCACGCCGCCGGCTGTGGTTTTTACACCTTCTTTTTTACTGTTTTCTTCCAAAAACGCCTCACCGGCTTTTAAATTTTCCGCAGCTTTGTCGGCCTGCGATTGCATCAGTTTGTCGTATAGTGACATAGTATCTGTTTTATATGTAAAAGATTAAATACTCACTTTATTAAAAGACGTAGAGGTATTCACAATAAAACACAAAAGACAATTGCGATCCTACTTATATCCGCAAAATTTCATATTCCGTAAACAAGCTGAGAGTTAACTTACAGACAGCTTTCAAACTAAGCGCGGCTTTATGTTTGTCCCTCTGTTTAATTCCTCTTTACTATGAAACATCTTTTTGCATCCATATTTTTCACGTCCCTTTTCTCCACGGTAATTGCACAGGAACTGTCTGTCACCATCGACCGAACTAATGGCGACACTACGATCAGCACCGGTTTTGATACCTTGCATTTTGCTATTACTGATGCCAACGATTCCATTCCAGACCGTGTGGTAGGCGCACGCACATCGCACAACGGCACAAGAACCTATTGGTTGTTTTTTTATTTTTCTCCAACCGATATCAAGGCAACGGAACTGACAATCACTTCAAAAAACTTCGCTTATTTGCAAAAAGAAAATGATGAATACATCAGGATTCCCTACAAAGGACGGCAAGCCAGCTATACCAGCAAAGACAATGCAGGTTTTTTTCTGGACATTACCGATTACCTCGATGAACTTCGAAATTCGAATATTAAACTTCTTCGTTTCGAAACATCTGAGCTCTTCCAGGAAATCAGCCTGCCCATGGAAAAATGGTCTGTAATATCAGAAATTGTAAACAGGTTAATTACCGCGTAGTCATAGACAATTATCAATCAGGACATGAACAACATTATTGAAGATTTTTATATATTAAATCGTTTGCGATTTTTTTCCGGTAGAAGCAATGTCTACTGTTTCACCACTCAAATGTTACACAAAATGCGCGTTCCTGCTGATTTTGAAGCACTCATAACTTAGATTTTTTGTGCAAATAAAATGTTAGTCTTCTACTTGCAAGCAATGCAACAAACGACACCTCCCCGATTTATATTATCTTTGCGCCTCAATTAACCATAAAAACCACCCCCGCGAAAAACGCCAAGAAGTTCAACTATGGGAAATAAAAAGTTCTACTTGTTACGTTTGGTGCTTTTGCTAAGCGACTTTATAATTATTAATCTTCCATTTCTACTTGTCAATTTAGCGACTCCTATCCAACTCGACTTTTCGAGTAACCTGTTCACATTTTCAGTGTTATTGGCTTTCAACCTGTCCTGGATCCTGTTTTCAGAAGTGTTCAGCTTATACACCTATCATACAATTGCTGTAACAGAGAATACGTTGCGGCAAACAATGCACACTTACCTGTCGCATTTTGCGTTGTTTTCTGTTCTTTACTTTATTACAAGTCCCAAACATTTTAACGCGCTTTTCCTGATAGGCACTTTTGGATTTATGTGTTTTCTGCTGGCGGTGAGTCGATTATTGCTGACCTATATCACGGAATTCGTGTTTAAAACCATTGTGATCCAAAAAAGGATTGCTATTGTTGGGTACAACGACAGGGCACTGCAGCTGGCAAAATACTTTAATGAGAACAAGACGTTCTTTCACCTTGCCGGATTTTTCGATAATTCCAGCCAGTATTCGGTGGATGACAACGGCAACCTGATTGGGAACATAGAAGATTGTGTTGATTTTGCTGTGGAAAATGACATTTCGGAAATTTATTCTACCATATTGCCAAACGAAGATGAGCGTATACTTGAGCTCACTGAAGTAGCTGAAATGAAATGCGTAAGAGTCCGTTTTGTAACCGCAAAAAACATCGACAAAACAGGATATCATCACGTAGACTATTTTAGCAAGATGCCCGTGATCAGCCTGCGAGCCGAGCCTTTGCAAAAAACAAGAAATACTATCCGCAAGCGTATTTTCGACATAGTTGTCAGTTCACTCGCAATTCTGTTCGTGCTTTCCTGGCTCACTCCTATCCTGGCAATCTTAATTAAGATGTCTTCCAAAGGCCCCGTATTTTTCAGGCAGCTTCGTTCTGGCAAAGACAACAAACCTTTCTGGTGCTACAAGTTTCGCAGCATGACGGTCAACACGCACAGCGATGCGATGCAAGCCACCAAGAACGACAGCCGCATCACGCGCATCGGCGCCATTATGCGCAAAACAAGCCTTGATGAAATGCCGCAGTTTTTCAATGTTTTCAATGGTGATATGAGTATTTGCGGACCGCGCCCGCACATGCTTACCCATACCGAAGAATATAGCGCTATCATCAAACAATACATGGTAAGGCAGTTTTTGCAACCCGGCATCACCGGCTGGGCTCAGGTAAATGGCTACCGTGGCGAAACAGCAGATCCTGCCCTGATGGAAATGCGTGTGGAATATGATATCTGGTACATGGAAAACTGGAGCCTGATGCTTGATATCAAAATATTGTTTATGACCGTAATCAATATCTTCAAAGGAGAAGCCAATGCTTATTAAGCCTTTATCCATTTTCAAGGCTTTTGGATTTGCCCAATCAATTTTCGATTCTAATAACAGGCGATAGCAGACAATGCGCTATCAATTTCTTCATTCACTGGTAGTTGCGCATAGTAATTGCATTTCTAACATCTACGCAAACTATCCTCCATGAAATTTTTATGTACTCTTTTATTTGTTGTGCTTGCTTTTGTTGCCTGCCATACTGCATCTGACACCGACGATGCATTGCCCAATCCTGATAGTGCAGCCCTTGTGAAAGATGTGGCAGCTTTAGCCGGTATTTTTTACGATACACTATCCTGCAAAGATTGCCCTGGCGCCGCTACCTCGCTTTACCTTAAACCCGACAGCACGTTTGTAATGGAACAACGACACAATAATAAGGTTACCCATTATACCACCGGCACCTGGATCATGAATGATAGTATTGTGCAAATGAACAGCACTGATAGTATCATCATGCTGCAGATCGTGAATTTCGCACAGCTGCAGCTGTTACATCCCGCCACGTTAGCTGATGGAAGTGCTCCAAAAGCTACCCTCCGCAGGAATAACAGCGCTTTCAAGCCCCTGCTTCCCATACCTGTAGAAGGCATGTATAGCGCCAGGGGCGATACAATGAACCTGCATATCTGCTCAATGGATAAAGATTACCCGGCGTCTCTTGCACCCACGGCTCTCCGCATGAAGGGAAGCTACCAGAAAGCCACATCGGCAGGCACACCATTGTTTGCCAAAGTTGCGGCCACTTCGAGCTGCGCCCATCGCTCACCGATACTATCACACGCGATTTTTTTGTTATAGAAAAATTTATCTCTTTCGATAAAGACAGTTCCTGCACAGGTACAAAACAGCAATAACAATTTGAAATTGTGCTTCAATAACTGCATGAAATGTTAGCACCGCCGAATTTGGCAAAAGAGAGCAAACATTTATCTGTAGCCTCTTTTCGTAAGAAGTTGTTTATTTGCACTTCAATCAAATTCATCTCTATATGAGTTATATTTCAGACATTCATGCTCGCCAGATATTAGACAGCCGTGGCAATCCTACTGTAGAAGTAGATGTAATAACCGATAACGGTGTTCGTGGCCGCGCTGCTGTGCCATCTGGCGCTTCTACCGGCATCCACGAAGCAGTGGAACTGCGCGATGGCGACAAAGCCGTTTATGTAGGCAAAGGAGTATTGAAGGCTGTGTCCAACGTGAACGACATTATTGCCGAACAGCTTATTGGCTACCCTGTAAACGACCAGGCGAGCATTGATAAGAAACTGATAGATCTGGATGGCACTGACAATAAAGGAAAACTGGGCGCGAATGCCATGCTTGCCGTATCGATGGCAGTAGCAAAAGCAGCCGCTGAAGAAAGCAACCTGCCACTTTACCGCTATTTGGGCGGTGTAAATGCTACGGTGCTTCCTATTCCATTAATGAATATTCTCAACGGTGGTGTGCACGCCGACAACAAAATTGACTTCCAGGAATTTATGATTGTGCCGGTTGGCGCTACACAGTTTTAGTGAAGGTCTGCGTTGGGGTGTTGAAGTGTTTCACCAGTTGAAAAGCGTATTAAAAAAAGCTGGTTTCAGCACCAATGTGGGCGACGAAGGTGGCTTTGCTCCCGATATCCAGAGTAACGAAGAAGCCATCGAAATCGTATTGAAAGCGATTGAAGAAGCCGGCTATAAAGTGGGCGAACAAATTGCCATTGCACTGGATGCTGCCAGCAGCGAAATGTTTAAAGAAGGACAAGTATAAATTCTACAAAAGCAGTGGCAAAGCCATCAGCAGCGATGAAATGGTAGCTTACTGGACAGAATGGGTAAACAAATATCCGATTGTTTCTATTGAAGATGGCATGGCGGAAGAAGATTGGGATGGCTGGAAAAAACTGACAGAAGCCATCGGTCATAAATGCCAGCTAGTAGGTGACGACCTGTTTGTAACCAATACCAAAATTTTGCAGCGCGGTATCGACAACGATATTGCGAATAGTATTTTGATAAAGGTAAACCAGATTGGAACCGTAACAGAAACCATCAACGCGGTACAACTGGCGCAAATGAATGGCTACACCACCATTATGAGCCACCGTAGCGGCGAAACAGAAGACACTACGATTGCTGACCTTGCCGTTGCTTTGAATTGCGGCCAGATCAAAACAGGGTCAGCCAGCCGTACCGACCGTTTGGCAAAATACAACCAGTTGATTCGTATAGAAGAAGAACTGGCTGAAAATGCTATCTATCCTAACGGAAAGAAAGTATATACAAAGTCTAAATAATAAATCCTGGCAGGCATCCGGTTTCCATACCGGATGCCTGTTTCTTATTGTACATTATGCAAAAAGCGCTGCGTGTTTTTAAAGTAGCTACCAATAAATATCTTATTGCCATAGCTGTATTTGCCCTGCAAATGTTGTTTTTCGACGACAACAACTTGCTGGTGCATCTCGACCGTAAGCGACAACTTCATGAGCTGCAAGCCAACAAAGCTTTCTACGAAGAGCGAATTGCCCAAACAAAGCAGGAACTTAACGACCTGCAAAGCAATACAGCCGCCATTGAAAAATTTGTACGGGAAAACTTTATGATGAAACGTGACAACGAAGATGTGTTTGTGGTGGAAGAGGGCAGCAAGCCTTCAGATGAATAAATTTTGTATTTATTTGCAATAACCAATTAATATTAGCCGTTCTTGTTTTGTTCTTTCACATAAACCTCTTGCTATGCCGAATTTTACAACAGAAGATTTGTTATTGTATATGTATAATGAAATGGAACCAACAGACTCATCAAATTTAGAATCAGCCCTTCAGGCCGACTGGGCGCTGAAGCAGAAGTTTCAGGTTCTTATAGAAGCACAAAAGAGACTTTATAACACAAGATTGCTATCTCCAAGGTCTAAGACCATCAGTTCCATCCTGAAGTATGCTAAAGCGAGTTTCCATCTTTCTAACTAGCATAGCTTTTCTCAATTTCACCAGTACTTATTTATCGTTCAGGTAGCATTTTCGTGTCCTGCAATATGGATGTTTGGTTCTGTGCCCGGCACATTTGAAAGTGGATTCATAACCATTGTTGTTATGGCGCGCGCGTGAGTGACAAGCTCCCGCTTTTGTATTGCGATAGACGAGAAGAATTCTGTTTACGCTTTGATTATTTTTTATAAGGCGTTTCCGTGATCCAGTGGAAGCCACGATTCATTAAGTTAAACTGGTTGAGATCCTGTTTTTTCAAAAGAATATGAACGCTATCTTCCTGCAGCCTGCCTGATAACAACAGGTGATTTTTATCCGGTTGCGTATAATGCAAGGTTGAATTCTCTCCCTTTTTGCTTTTATAGCCTATTTGAATATTTTTGCGCAGGGTATCGGCGATAAAAGTAAAGTCCCTAGTACTTTTATCCATCATTTCAATCGTGGCTTTTTTGGCAATCAGAATGTTTACGATTTTCCATCGGGCTGAGTCACCAGCCGCAGGCGCCAGCGTATCCCCGTTTTTTACAAATGATTCTACTTCGTATAAACCGAACAATGGTGTTCGTTTATAGGCAGCATCTCCTGCAAACTGGTACTTGGTCCATCCCATTTTAGAAGTAGCATACAGGATAAGAAATGATGAGGTAATATTATTATACAAAAGCAATGGCTTTGTCCATAGTTGTTGTAGCGGGTTGGTATATAATCAACTGCCGCAACGCTCTTATTTAGAACAAAAAAATCTACCAAACGGCGGAACTGCGGCGCAATAATGAAGAGGGACATTGCCAGCAGGTTTGCAGCGTGAAGCTTAACGGGAACATCGAAAGTAAAGTTTAGCAGCACCACATTGCTTAAAACGGCTCTGCGAAAACAACGTGCCCAAAGTGGTCGTTTTCCGGGAAAAAAGAAATAATCCGGCTGCTACTTCAGCGATACCGGTAAAGGTGCTGTAAGTAGTAGAATATCCCATAAAAGTCCACAAGAACAACGTAAACCGGGGAAGAATTCCCATAGGTTTCATTTAAACTGAGATAGGAAAAGGAAACTGAGCTTTTACAACTTTTTCAAAGCCATATTTTTAGCATGCTATACGCAAGGCGATAGCGAAGCAGCACCATTACCAAAGGCTAAGCGCGTCGTAGTAGTTCGTTTTTTAACGACAATACTACCAATCAAGGTTACAAATGCAGCAGCAATCAGGAATAAGAAAAACTGTACATAATCATAAGCCGTATCGCCACTACCGGTGCTCTGTTCATACACCTGAACAGGCATGTGAAAAAGGTACTTGCCTGCCCATACTACGATGACATTAGCAAGAACTAATACCAGTTTAAATAGTTAGTTATAAAAGGAATATAACCAAAAGGAAATGGAAGGCTGATAAGGACAAAATAGGTTGCAAAAAAAAGAAAAATAATATCCTTTGAGGCAAGCTCCATTTGCTGGCTGTAGTGAACCCGGTTTGCATAGTTTCCATTAAATAAGCTTACAGTCTCTGATACATTCTTTTTGCAGGCAAAAGCAGCTATAGACAATAGCTACTTCAACAGCAGTTATTTCAGAATGCATAAAGATAAAAGGATAGCCCGGAAAGAATGCAAACCCATGGAATATATTGCAACATCCGTACACATTGCATTAACTCGACTTAAAGAAGGGTTTTGTTATATTCACAAAAGAGCGAGAAGAAGACTATAGCTTTAATCTAAGCTCGTATGCAAAATCGCAAAAACAGGTAACAAAGAAACCATTTATCAAGCTTGTGCCTGATAATGAAAAGCTTTCGTTACCTGTTCGAAATTAGGTATCAATACATTTCATCTAATTTAACACAATAATCATCATGTATTAAAAAACACATCAACGTCTTCAGATTATGAAATCAGTTGAAATTTGGCG
>CAWGWV010000034.1:0-48824 GCA_963826385.1 uncultured Chitinophagaceae bacterium
GCCGCCTTACATGGGTTGGTTAATGCAAATTTGCTCAACACCTTTTATACTGGTATCGCTTCTTTTGAAGGTGGCCTGTTGGATGCAATGGGTGCATTGAAACCGTTGTCGGAAATCAGGCGCCGCCGGTTCAACAACTCATTGCAGCCTTATACCGTTACTTATCCTGCCTATGAATGGGGAAGATTATTGTCGGCGAAGTTGCATCTTCAAAAACTTGTTCAACACGAAACCGGGCTGTTCTCGGTGACAATGTTTACCGGGCACTGGACAGAAAGTAGCTTCGCGGTTACACAACGCGAAAAAAAAGGGCGTTAGTGCCGTATATGCCTATGAAGATGGGGCATTAAAAAGTTTTCAAACAGCGAAAAAACTGGGCATTCAATGTTTGTATGATTTGCCAATCGGTTATTGGCGGAGTGCGCGTACATTGTTGGAAGTGGAAAAGAGCAAATGGCCGGATGGGCAAGTACCTTAACCGGTTTCAAAGTATTGAGCACATAAACTTCAACGGAAAGATGAGGAATTTGGCGTTAGCCGATCACATTTTTGTTGCCAGCAGCTTTACCGCTGCCACGCTACGTGATTACCCGGGCAACTTTACCTATCTGTAATCCCTTATGGGTTCCCACCCGTGAATGAACCTCGGGATTACACTTCGCTGCAGTCGAACAGGAAGATCAAGGTATTGTATGTTGGCAGTTTGTCTCAACGAAAGGGCATTGCCAATTTATTTGCAGCCGTTGAACCGCTCCGGAAATATATTGACCTCACCATCGTAGGAAGAAAGGTAACTTCCGAATGCAACGCATTGGATATTGAACTGGCGAAGCATCATTGGGTACCGAGCCTTCGCACCCGGAGATATTGCGATTGATGAGGGAACAGGATGTGTTTGTTTTTCCTTCTTTATTTGGAAGGTTTTGGGTTGGTGATTACGGAAGCTATGTCGCAGGGAACGCCGGTAATTACGACAGAGCGCACTGCAGGTCCCGACCTGATTCAGCAGGGTAATGAAGGTTGGATTGTACCTGCCGGAGCACGACTGCGCTGCAGCAACAATTGGAAACATTGATAGCTGACAGAAGCTTACTAGCTAATGCAGGTATGTCGGCGAGGGAAACAGCAGCCAAAAGACCATGGAGTGTTTATGGAGAGCAATTGTCAGCACAAATCAGCTTACTGAAATCCATTGATTAATACCAAACTATACTGATATGAGTTCCGGAAAAGAAATTTTGGATTAGACTAAGTGAGAGCCATTGCAATAAGCCTTGTTTTGGTGGCACATTTTTCCAAAGCGCAGGAGTACTTTGGCTTTTTTGGCGTTGAATTGTTTTTTGGATTGAGTGGGTACTTGATTGGACAGATTTTATGGAAGAATTATTCCAATGCCCATGAATGGTCATTCAGACAAATACTGAATTTCTGGTCAAGGCGATGGTGGAGGACATTACCCAATTACTATTTGTTCTTAGTCGTGAGTTTATTTTACGCTTATTTTATGACGAATGGTTTGCCAGGATTGTCGGAGTTTTCTGACTTTCTTTGGTTTGGACAGGATTTATTCAGCCGGAATCATGGATTTTATGGGGTTTCCTGGAGCTTGTGTATAGAAGAATGGTTTTACCTAACCTTTCCCATCACCTTATTTTTGTTCAGTAAATTTGGGTTTACGGTCAATAAAACATTCATCATTACATTATTGTTTTTTTATATCGCCTTTCCCATCATCCGAATGGTACTGGTTGAACAAGGGAAAAAGGAGGTGATTTGAGAGAAATCACTTTTGCAAGGCTCGATGCCATTGCTTACGGCGTTATGATAGCTTATATACAGTCAACTATGTTGTTCAGTACCTTTAAAAAAATGATACTTTTCGCCGTTGGATTGATATTGATGTTGACGCCTGTTATATTCAATGCCATCTCTACAACCTCATTAGAACAATTAAGGCAAGACCAAATTATGTTGATCGTAGTTCCAATCGGGGCTTGTTTATTATTGCCATTCATTGCCTTGCTTTCAGCACCATCCGGAAAGCTTAGATTTGTAACCGTGGCAACAGAAAAAATGAGTCTGTGGTCGTATTCAATTTTATCTAAGTCATATCCCGGTTTTATTCCTGATGTATCACCTGATGGATAACATCCGGGATTCGACACTTGGGAACCTCGCATCAAAAATCATAGCTCTCAGTGTAACCATCTTAGTATCTGCTTTTGTTTACCACTTCTTTGAAGTTCCAATGACAAAAAAGAAGACCACGCGAATTAAAGCCAACTTTTGTACATGAGCCTTTGCATGTGCGTGAAGCAAACGAAAAAATATAGTGACTATCTGTGTTCAATCAATGTTACAATATGGAGGCAGTAAACTTAAATATATCATCCAATCAAAATGATCTTTTCGCCCACTTCAAAGGAAAAGAAGAAAAAGCGAAAAAAAGGAATGCAAACTTATTAAAGTGGGGCGTATTGGTCTATTTTTTATTGCTCATCTTTGAAGGTGGCTTGAGAAAATGGGTTTTCCCTAGTTTGGCTACTCCCTTATTGATCATCCGTGATCCGGTTGCCATGTGGTTACTCTACAAAGCCTGGGTAGCCGGTAAAATGAAGTTTAATTTCTTTATTACCTGTATGGTCATTTTCGGAGGCATAGGTTTTTTTACCGCGATGTTCTTTGGACATGGGAACGCATTTGTTGCACTATTTGGTGCCCGGACATTGATGATTCACTTTCCGTTGATGTTTGTGATGGGAGAAGTGCTTGACCGGGAGGATGTAGTAAAACTGGGTAGGGTGGTGCTATGGATCTCTATTCCCATGGCTGTACTAACTGGGTTGCAGTTTTTCAGCCCGCAATCGGCCTTGGTAAACCGCGGTGTGGGCGGTGATGAAAGCGGGGCCGGTTTTGCCGGAGCGTTGGGATACTCAAGACCGCCGGGAACCTTTTCTTTTACCAATGGGAATTCCTTGTTTTTTGAATTTGTTGCAGCCTTTTTGTTCTTTTTTTGGCTGTCAAATGAAAGATTTAACCGACTGGTTCTTATTGCTTCTACTTTAGCATTGATTGCTGCTATCCCCTTATCTATCAGCCGCGGGCTATTTTTTTCAGTGGGTGTTATTTTTATTTTTTCATTGATTGCTGTGTCCCGCAAGCCAAAATATTTCAACAGAATTGTAGGTGCGAGCTTTGGCATTGTATTATTAGGTGCCATATTGAGCCAGGCAGAGTTTGCACAAACAGCTTTGGAAGCGTTTACCGCCCGTTTTACCAATGCAACCGAAAGTGAAGGTGGCGTGCAGGGCGTGCTGATTGACCGGTATTTGGGTGGAATGGTGAATGCATTGGCCAACTCTTCACAAATTCCCTATTTTGGTTTGGGATTGGGAATGGGTACCAATGTCGGTGCCATGTTGTTATCCGGAGAGCGAAGATTCTTAATTGCTGAGGGCGATTGGGGACGAATCATTGGAGAAATGGGACCGCTATTGGGATTATTGGTAGTTTTCGTACGATTGGCTTTTTGTTTTGACATCAGCGTTAAAGCGTATCAGAGATTGTCACGAGCCGATTTTCTACCCTGGATTTTATTGGGGTTTGGCTTGTTGATCATTCCGCAGGGTAAATGGGCGCAGCCTACCGAATTAGGCTTCAGTACACTTATTGGTGGACTTATACTTGCATCTTTACACACAAAAAAAACATCCTGAATCTATTTTGCTGAACCTTGTCTTTTTCACACATCCTTCGTTTCTGCCTTCGCAGAGTATGCCGCGGTTTGCCGCTATGCTTACAAAGGGGATGCAGGAACGGGGACATAAGGTAGAGACCTGGTCACCGCAGCCCCGCTTTTATCAATTGCCCGTACCACAATCACTCAAAAAATGGATGGGGTATCTCGATCAATATCTTTTTTTTCCCAAACAGGTGCGCGCCCGGTTGAAAACGACTCCTGCCGATACCCTGTTTGTTTTTGCCGATCAGGCATTGGGCCCCTGGGTACCACTGGTGAAAAACCGTCCACACGTCATTCACTGCCATGATTTCCTCGCACAGCGCAGTGCCCTGGGAGAAATCCCGGAAAACCCGACTTCGAAAAGCGGGCAGCAATACCAGGCATATATCCGGAAAGGATACCAGCAGGGGCAACATTTTATTTCGGTGTCGCAAAAAACAGCCGAAGACCTGCACCGGTTTCTGGGGAAACCGCCTCTTACTTCGGAAGTGGTGTATAACGGGATGAACCGGCTGGTACATGTAGCAGATGTGCCAACAGCACGAAGGGGAGTTGGGGAGATCGTACAAAGAGACCTAACGAATGGATACCTGCTGCATGTGGGTGGGAATCAATGGTACAAAAACCGCGAAGGCGTGATTGCCATTTACCATTCGTGGCGGCAACTGGGAAAGGGCACGCTTCATTTGCTATTGGTGGGCGCACCGCCCAATGCTGCTTTAACAGCCGCACGGGCCGCTTCACCCTACCGGGAAGACATTTTCTGTTTGCCGGGGTTAACAGATGAAGCGGTGCAGGCGGCTTATGCCGGAGCTGCCCTGTTTTTGTATCCTTCGTTGGCAGAAGGTTTCGGCTGGCCGATTGCCGAGGCAATGGCGGCGGGGTGCCCGGTGGTAACAACCGGCGAAGCACCGATGACGGAAGTGGGGGGAGATGCCGCTGTGTATATCCCACGGAAACCCGCCAATGCGGATGATCAATCTCAATGGGCTGCCCAATGCGCTCAAACCGTTGACCAACTGTTATCTTTGACGCCGGAACAAAGACGGACAATGGTTGAAAAAGGTTTCCGGAACGTAGAACGGTTCAACACGGCCGCTTCTCTCGACCGGATAGAAGCCATTTATCGCATCAATTGCCACTGGCTCAGCGATTTGATCCGTGGTATAAATTATCTCGTCATCTGTAAATGATATTCTATCATACAAGTTGCCCGCAAATGGCGCGAATTTTCGCAGAAAAAACTTTACATCTGCGATGATATGTGATAGCTGCGGGCAACGAATTTCAAACGAACCACCTCACAAACATGCGAATATCTGCTGAGCAACTGACGGCTGTGATCCTGACTTTTAACGAAGAAAACAATATTCAACGGGTGTTGGATCAATTGCATTGGCTGGAGCGCATCGTAGTGATCGATAGTTATAGTACCGATAAAACACTTAGCATCCTGGCGCAAAACAGCAACGTGGAAGTGCACCAACGCGCATTCGATACACATGCCACGCAGTGGAATTTCGGACTTGACTTGTGCAATAGCGAATGGATCCTCAGCCTTGATGCAGACTATGTGTTGCCGGATGCGTTTATAGAAGAACTGAAAAACAAACTTCAGCAGCGGCAATTTGCTGCTTACGATGCGCAGTTTCATTTCCTCATTTTTGGAAAACCCCTGCGGGGCAACAATACCACGCCGCGCCCGGTGCTGTTTCAAAAAGCATTGTGCCGGTATTACGATGACGGGCACACGCAACGGTTACGCATCAATGGGGCAACCGGCGCATTTGTCGAAAAAATCAACCACGACGACCGCAAACCGCTGAGTCGCTGGCTGGCGAACCAGGGCAACTATTCGATAAAGGAAGCGCACATGCTGACGACGACGCCCGACAGCGAGCTGTCCACTATTTCGAAGCTCCGCAAAACGAAAATCTTTGCGCCCATTCTCCTGTTTTTTTATTGTTTGTTCATCAAGGGACTGATTTTAGATGGATGGCGGGGATGGTATTATACGATGCAACGCACCATCGTTGAAATGCTGTTTGCGCTGCGGCTGATAGAACATGATCATTTCAGGGAGTAATGGTTGTATTAAATTTAAAACAACTTGTTCTATTTATCTTCTGCTGTTTAGATCAATTAGGGCTTCCTGAATCAACCTGCTTTGTACAAACATTGCCAAAAGCGATCCTCGAGAAATCACCAATTGATACATTTAAATACAAACATTTTTGAAAATTCTTCACGTAGTTCCCTCTTACAAACCGGCATATGTGTATGGCGGACCGATAGAATCGGTTGCCAAACTGTGCGAAGGTTTGGTGGCAGCCGGTCACGAGGTGGAAGTGTTTACCACTACTGCCAACGGAGACTACCGAACTGCCGGTGACGGCTAATAAACGGGTAATGGTAGATGGCGTGCCCGTTACGTATTTCCGGCGCATCACGAAAGACCATACGCATGTATCGCCTGCCTTGTGGAAGCGGCTGTATAGAGACTGCCGGGAGTACGACGTGGTGCACATTCAAAGCTGGTGGAATGTATTGGTGATTGTCGCCGCGATAATCTGCCACTTGCGAAAGGTGAAAGTGGTGGTTTCGCCAAGGGGCATGTTGAGCGATTATATCCTGACGGCAACGAACAGCAAAGCAAAGCAACTCATTCATTCGCTGGCGGGGCAAAAAAGTGCTCTGGAACAATCTTATTTCCATGCCACGGCACCCATTGAATACGAAGAATGCCAACGGCTGATTCCGGGCTGGCAGGGGTTTATGCTACCCAACATCCTCGACATTGCCCGATATCCCGATACATAAAAAAGGGAACAACATATTTACGCTTTTCTTCTTATCGCGTATTCACCCCAAAAAAGGGATTGAGTTTTTACTGAAGCCTTGCCATTTGTTGATCAGGTTATCCTGAAGATAGCCGGGGATGGGGAAGAAGCTTATATAAATGAACTGAAGCAAAAAATTGCTGCCCTGGGGATTGAGCACAAAGTGGAATGGCTGGGATGGAAAAACCGGGAGGATAAATTTCGGGAACTGATGCAGGCAGATTTGTTTGTGCTGGTATCGCACAATGAGAACTTTGCCAACGTGGTGATTGAGTCGTTGCATGTCGGCACACCGGTACTGGTATCGGATAAAGTGGGACTGGCAAAGTTTGTACAGAAGAAGGCATGGGATGGGTGACGGAATTGGATAGCAAAGCGGTTGCCAATATGCTAAAGAGGATCAAATCTGCCCCATCGGCATTGCAACAAATCGGAAGAAAAAGCCGCGGCGTGGTGGATCGGTTGTTCTCGGAGAAAGTACTGATTGGGCAATATGCGGAGGCGTACCGGAAGATTTGTGATTTGTGATTTGTGATTTGTGATTTGGGTTTGTGATGTGAGATGGCTCCCGCTGATTTCGGGGATTTGCGCGGAAAGATAGGGATAGTAGATACTTTATTGATTCATGTAAAACAGTTGGTTTTGTTTGGGGTAAAAAATAGATATACGTTTCGTTTGCAGAGAAGAAATGTCAGGCAATTGTTCCTGATGTATGCCTGCGCACTCTTGTATGTGGTGTTCCTGACACCCAACCGGTATATGGGTGAAATCTATACACCCAACTTACTTCCGTTTGTAGGCTCAGCATTGCGTATTCACAAACCGGCGGGTGAACATTTCTGGGCGTATTATATTGAATACTGGGGAAACATATTTGGCAATGTAATCTTGTTTCTACCCTTTGGTTTCTTATTCTCTTTGCTTTATCCCAGGCTGCGTGGTTTCCATGTTGTTTTGTTGGGATGCTGTGTTTCTTTGAGCATTGAATTGACCCAGTTGTTGTTGATGATCGGCGTTTGTGATATTGATGATGTATTGTTGAATACCATTGGTGCTTTATCTGGTGTATTTCATTTTACAAAAAAAATCACGTATTCCCTTTTTCAATTATTGTTGAACTAGAATCGTTGCCGATTTTTTGACATGTTTACTTATAAACAAATTTATTGTTGTACAATGTTATCGCAGCTTTATTATTGCCTCATTTATTTGAATTGGCTTTTTGCGTTTGGGCCAATTGATGAATACGTTGTTTTTTACCACTAACTCGTTAAGCATCGTTTCTGACAAATTGGGTGATTTCCTGATTACAAATCCCACCAGTGGATATGTGGAAGCATTTCCTATATAATTCAAATGTATTGTTTTCAATTTGACCATTGCCCGCATTGAACAGGAAACTTTTAATGTTTGCCTTTACAATGTTGTTTTTGAAATTCAGTTGCGTGGGTATTGAAGTTATTATCACCATCTTCTTTATAACGCATGGAGTTGCAAATAATATTGAAGTTTCCATTGATTTTGTTATTTATGAATTCGATTGATCCCTCTACCCATATTTTGGAATACCGAATCCAACATTTTTTAAGTCGAATGGAGCAATTTTCAACAAGGCATCCATCCCGCTGGCTCATTTTTACTGCCTGAATATCGTCCATACTTATTGCTACCATCCCTCCCTGCATTGTATCCTGGAATTGGTCAACCTGCAATAAGTGGTAGATTTCCCCAATCGGGTAGCATACTGAGATTTTTTTATGTCAATATATACTGCTATCCACTAATGTGTTGAAGCAAAATTCAGAGAAGTCTGTAGGGGCATTGATAAAACTGCAATGTTTGAAAGTAATATCACCGCTTGAGCGGGAGATTTGACCGCCTCTTGGTGTATTATCCGGGGAAATGAAACTTACATTGTCAAATATTACATCACGTGCACAATCAACAGTAAAGTTATAACCACCCTGATCATTATTGGGGATATTGCGAGTGATGATGCAGTTTTTGATCAGCGTATGCATGCTGTTGTCGGCAGTAAATATCCTCGCCTGTTGTCCTTTAATGGTAATTCCCTCCATGCGAAAATTCCGGGTATGAAAGGATTTGATAATTTGCCTGCCTTTTGTGACATGAGTTCCAGCAGGAATGACAGAATTACTGTTGCCCCTGCCAGGATTTAATAGAGTAACATGATTGCCTTTTACGCTAATCAAAGTGTAAATGTCGTTACCGATCGAATAGGGATACTTTACTCTTGTTGGGAGGTTTATTGATTACGGCAACAGCGGTTTTGCCAACGGGCGGTGGTGTAAAGTCTTCAATTAGCCTACCTTCCCAATTTTCCTGTTCATAAGAATAATCGCGGGATAAAGGATATTTAAGGAATAGTTTTGCGCCATTCTTTATTCATCACTTCATTGAGTTCGCCAAATTCCTGATCGTAATAGTGTGCCCCGGCCCTGATAAATATTTCCTGCCCATTGGGAATTCTTTCGCCCATGACTCGTCTTTCAACTCAATAAAGGATCTCCCTTTTTTAGTGTTGTTTTTGTAAGGAAAAAGTTGGGAAGCATCACCCCTAAGCCCATGTATAAATAAATCTTCTGTTTCGCGCATCGGGCATACATCAAACAGTTTTTTCACCGAAGAATCAGCTGTAAGAATGGTTTTGTCAGCACCCGCACCCCGCATAAACACATCAGACTTGTTGACTATCCAGGTTTTGCTATTGGTATAAGTGCCTACACCAAAATTGATGATGCCGCCATGTGTCAAAGCTGCTTTTGCTTTTTCAAAGGCAGGGCCATTGTCGGTTTTGCCATCGCCCTCACCGCCAAACCATTCGATATTCACACCTTTGGCAGTATCGTATATTCGTTTGAAGCGTGCACCGCTTTCCCCTACGAGTACTGTGCCTTCATTGTCTGCTGTACTGTCGTCTGCGGATCGTAGTACCAATGACTGTCACAGTTCCTGTAACGGAATAAAGTTTTTCCGGTAGGGGCAAAGTGATGTTTCTGACTGCGTTTTTACTGATGTAAGAAAGGGTTGATGTGGCAACTGTTTTTATAGTTCGATTATTGATTCCGAACGGAATGTGAGGTATAAAAAATGCAATTGTATAAAGTGAGGTAAGAATTAATGCTTTCATACTTTGGATGTTCCTGATGATTGTTGGCAGGAGAGAAACAATCAGACCAAATTTGCTATCATTATGTTTAATTACAATTAAGAGATTCAAATAAAATAGTAAACATATAGATATATACGATTCTACACAAAGTTCAAACAAACATCATATTTTGTCAAACTTTGATTATAATTGTCATTTATTATCCACTTCTGAAGAATACGTTCTAAAATATTATGTTAGTATCATTACATACTCCAAAAGCTGGAGGAACAAGTTTTCGAAACCTTTTGGAACAGCATTTTAAAAAAAAATTGCAAACTGATTATGACAATCCATTAAATAAATCTTTCGAAGAACGTATTTACAAGCAATTAATTTTGATAAAGAGTTTAGATTGTATAAGAGGTATCTGTATATAATCAGGAATATTCAATGTGTGCATGGGCATTTTTTGCCTTATAAATATCATTCATTAGTGAACAAAAGGAATGTTCATTTTATTACGTGGCTTCGTGATCCTATTGAAAGACTCGGATCACATTATTATTTTTGGAAAAGATCTTATGATTCAAAAACCTCATTACCTGTTCATCGTAAGGTAATTGAAGAAGAATGGTCTTTCGAAAAATTTTGCTTTTCAAATGAGATGACGAACTTTTATTCTCAATTTCTTTGGAACTTTCCAATCGAAAACTTTTCTTTTATTGGAATCGTTGAACATTTCGATGATGATATTTCCTATTTTTCGAAGCAATTTTTAAATATCAAAGATCCTGTTATTCCCAGAACCAATGCCAATCCTAAAAAAGAGAAAACTTATGTTCAAGATCCGGCAATGATCAAACGTCTTCAAACACATCACGCAAAAGATTACGAGATGTATCAATATGCTTTAAACAAGAGAGAGATGCGCTGAGTACGAATAAAGGATAACTTGAGCCCATTTTTTGAATATATCAAATGATATAAAATTCTAGTCTGTATTGATTAGATTTGATATTGGAATCTATAATATTTTGTTGTAAAACAATTCCAAGAACACAGTAATATCAATAAAATTGTAACTGTTTATCTTGAATCGAGAGGTGAATTTGAGTAACTGATATTGTCATAAAAACGACAGTACAATCATATCTTCCATCCCACCTCTCTTTTTACTATGCGTGCTGGTTGCCCACCGAATATACAATTTTCACCCTCTAATTTCTTGGTAATCGTTGTACCTGCTGCGATTACAGCATTTTTGGGTATGATACTGCCTTTCAAGATTAAGCTTCGACATCCTATCCAAACATTGTCTCCAATCACCACCTGTTTTGGGGTATTGATCTGTATTGCCTGCCATGTCTACTACTTTATGGAAATCAGTATCCATAATCAGTATATCCCATGACATCAAACAATTGGAACCGATTTCTATTGTTGTTTGGCTAGCCACGATAGAAGTTTCTGCAGAAATGATCAATCCCTTTCCAATCAAAAGCTTTCCTTGTTTGCTTATTGAAATTTTAGAACCTTGTCCGATAACACTATTTCCCTTGAAAATCACTTGCCCTGAAACCTGCCATATGCTTCTGGAATATTTATAATCAAATATGCCTACATTTCTAAAGCCGATTTTTATCATTTTTCTTCGTATGGGTCCGTCAATAACTACTGACCCCTGCATACTTTTTAAAACAACTTTATTGGATATTAGAAACGGCAACTTGATTGCTTGATTGAATGGTAGATATTTGAAGTTAAAATAAATGGTTTTAATATTTAGTTCAAATAATTGTCTGAGTATCCTAATTGCTTTCTTCATTATTGGTTTATTTCTAATAGGTTCTTTTCTTCATAAGAAAGAAATTGTTTCATTGCGATTGTTTGCGATAATGAAGTTTACAACGCATGTTTTAGTTCAGGACCACACCTGAAGTTTGACTGTAATTTGTATTAACAGAGTTGTTTTGTTTATACCGCACTACAAACCATCCCATCAGCCCTAAAATCAACACATAACTTGCGATGTTGAAAGTCTGGTGCGGGTCCAACGCCTGGAAAGCTGTCCAATGATGGTGATTGGCCAAAGCGATCATCGCGATGCGGACAATGTTGAGCAAGGTAATGAGCGAAAGTCCAATCGCCACCCATTTTCCTTTGAACGTTGCCGCGGCTTTGTGGGCCGTCACGAATGCTACCCAACAACTCATGACACCAAATCCCAGGCATGCCCACAGGATGGTCACGCCTTTGCTGCCGGCGATGGTGATGTTGTCGGGGCGACGTTGAAATACCTCGTAGCCAAGCAGCGTGAGGATGCCTTTTGCCGATTTGGAAATGAAATAGGTTGCCCAGTCAGGAATGTTGGCGTACTGATCGAGGAACGGACTGTACCCCTTGCCGCCGGGACTAACGATGCCGACATAGCCATAAAAACCAACGGATAACACGGCGAACACGATGAGGAAGCGGGGAATGTGAAACGTGCTGTTCTTAAACATGCAGGCGGTGGTGTGTTTGGACAAATATCTTCCATTTTCGGGAAAGAAGGGAGCGATGGGGTTTAAATAAAGTTTAAGATTGAAAGACAAGTGTAAAGAGGGGATTGTTTTTGGGTGATGATCAATGAGGAAACGTTGTTGTTTTACTTTTTTCCCTTGATGGAAAAAAGTAACAAAAAAGATCAAGGCAAACCCGAACGCTCCGCGCGTTTTGCCTTTCCTGCGCGCCTTTGCGTGTAACGGATTGAGTACTATCTGGAAATGATGATGTTTGAGTGGTTGGATAAGTGGTTGTTTGATCGTTTTGGTATTGTATGTTTTGGACCGATGCGTTCTGCAAAGTCGTTATCTTACTTGTTCCCCTGAAGGGAAATCGTAACAAAAAGCTATGAAAGGGCAATTGATTTACAATGGCATTCGGGAAATCGCTTCGCTGGTTGGAGGACGCAACATCGCTCCGCGCATTTGCAAATGAATCTGATGTTTGTTTTTTTGTGTTCGTGAGGGCTGCGCCTTTATCTGTGCTATTGCGAGTTTGCGTGCCACTGGTTGCGTGATCGCCGGGAGCGGTTGCGGTAAGGAATTGATAACAGGTGTATGGATAGAATGGCTTCCTGTTCTGTTGTATTCAAGTCTGACTGACTCCTTTCATGAAATATTCGCCGGTTTCTGTTTTATGATTTTACTTTGGCGCGAACGAATATTGGTTTGTTATGGCTGTGCAACGATTGGATGATTTTGCGATGCCGCCCGGTTTCCGGGGGAAGCCCGGCTGGTATGTACAGTTGTGGTGGGTGGTGCAGGCGCTCCTGTTCAAGACCTCCCCGCAGTTTCTGTATGGCTGGCGACGCTTTCTGCTGCGCAGCTTTGGCGCAAAGGTGGGCAAAGGCGTGATTCTGCGGCCGAGCGTACACACGCAGTTTCCGTGGAAAGTAAGCATCGGCGATTATAGCTGGATTGGTGACGACGTGGTGCTGTACAGCCTCGGCGACATCCGCATTGGCAACCATGTCGTTGTATCGCAAAAAAGCTACCTGTGCACGGGATCTCACCGGTATGACGAAACCGATTTCCCGATCTACAGCGTGCCCATCGTGCTGGAAGACGAGTGCTGGCTGGCGACAGATGTATATGTCGGGCCGGGCGTTACCATCGGGCGTGGAACCGTAGTGGGAGCCCGGTCGTCGGTGTTCAAGTCGCTGCCGGCAGGGAAAATCTGCATGGGCAGCCCGGCGAAAGTGGTGAAGGAGCGGTGAGGTTTGATGGGGGATTTGTGAATTTTGATTTATGATTTGGGATTTGTGATTTGGGATTTGTAGCGGGAGGTTGTATTTTGTAGTAGGTTTTGGGAGAGTTTTTGAGGTTTGATTTGTGAGTTTTGATTGTGGGGGCTGGAAGAAAGAGATTTGGGGATTGAGTGAATGGGTTTGGGAATGTGGGGAAGAGATGGAAGACAGGGAACTTCCGGAAGAATTGGGCTGCTTTGCCGTTTGGGCTTTGCCAATAAGGGAAAACAGGTAGTAAGGTGATGCTTTCGGAATTGTGGACAAATGAAACTATGTCCGGTTTTTTATACAGGGTGGAGGGGTTGATGGGAAAGTGGGAATGGATGTCGGATCGTATTTGTAATGGTATTTGGCGGCGGATGGCGGAGGCACTGCAACAACCCATCTTTAACGGAAAAATTGATTGTCGATTGATTCTTTTCAATATTTGTGACTCTTTTTTTAATTTTGCATTTCTTCACTCCCTTCTTTTCCGTATTTGCTTTTGTACATTGGTTTGCCGGTTTTGCCCGGCGACACAATAACTGACATGATTTTTGCGTGATTGAGAACCTTGTTTTGTCTTTCTTTGTGGAGTAAAACGGGATTCGCATCAAAAAATACGATCTATGAGGAATGTGACCATGCCAACTGCTGATTGCCTTGCCTGCCCCCGGTATTTGATGACTGGTGTTTAGCTTTTACCAAAACAAAACCTGATTGACCGAACATGCCGTTCCACCAATTGATTTCCACAACCACACCCTATGCTTTTACCCGGCGGGTAGCAGCCATTGTCCTGCTGACCATCCTGTTTTGTTTTTCCCGCACTATTGTTTCGGCACAGGTTGCCGCCGCTTTCAGCATTGATTCGGCCCGGGGCTGCACGCCTTTTACTGTCAACTGTACCAGTTTGGAAAATGAAGGGGTGGTGAACTGGTTCTGGACATCGGGCGACGGGCAAACGTCCACTGCGCAAAACGCCACGTTTACCTATCAGCGGCCGGGACGTTACCGCATCAAGCTGCGCGTTAGCGACAACGGATCTGCCGATTCTGTTACCCGCGATATTTTCGCCAACGGCATTTCCCCCGAATTTACCTATCAATACAACAATATCTGTTCTTCACCGGTACCGGTTCAGTTTTTTGCGAATGATACGACGGCCAAAGCCAATTACCGGTGGGATTTTGGCGACAGCACGGTGTCTATCGCCACCAACCCCGCTCATGTCTATGGCCAACAGGGAATTTATACCGTCAAACTCATTACGTTCAGCACCGAAGGTTGTATTGATTCACTGGTGAAAATCCTGCAGACCGGGCAGGTGACGGTGGATTTCAGCTCGCCGGCAATCACCTGTTCCAATACCCCGGTGTTGTTTACCAGTATTTCCACGTCGGAGCCCAAATCAGCAACCTGGACCATCAATGGGGTCGAAGTCAGCCAGTCCACCACGCAGTTTGCCTTTTCGTTCCCGGCACCGGGCACTTATACTGTGAACCTGACGGAAGATTTTGGCGGCTGTAGTTTCAGCAAGGAAAAAACGATTGTCGTAGGGCGGCGACCGGCGGCCGGTTTCAGCGAAACGGGCACGCTGCAAAGCTGCGCTTACCCGTCTACGATCGCATTTACCAATACCTCGCAGGCAGCGGACAGCTATGCCTGGACATTTGGAGATGGCGCCACTTCTACCCAAAGCAGCCCGTCGCACGACTATGTAACCGGCGGGCAATACTCGCCTTCGCTCATCGCCCGCAATGCCAATGGCTGCGCCGATACGCTGACGAAAACCAACCTGGTGTTGCTCGGTCCCCCGGTAATCACCGGTTTCAAAGGCCTGCCTGCGTCGCGCTGCCTGCCTTACACCATTGCGCCGATTGCTTTTGTTACTTCGGCAGAACCGATCGTGACCTATGACTGGGATTTTGGGGATGGAACACATTCGACCGATTCGGCACCCACACATACGTATACCATCCAGGGATATTATGATGTAACGCTGGCTCTCCAAACCGGGAAGTGGCTGCGTGGACACCTTATTGATGACCAGGGCCGTATCGGTCGGTGATTCGGTGGTGCCGGATTTTACGTTTGACAAAGCTATTGCCTGCGGCTCCGACACCTTTCATTTTTATGGTACCACGCCGGTGAGTGTTACGTCCTGGCTCTGGCGGTTTGGTGATGGCACTACAACGGGCGGGCAAAATGCTGCGCACGTATTCAAAACAACGGGATTGCAAACGGTGTCGCTTGAAGTGAACAACAACGGCTGCCGGGTGCGCACCGAAAAGAAAGAACTGGTAACGGTTAAACCACCGATTGCAGATCTGAAGGTTACCTACGACTGTACCGACCAGTTGCAGGTGCTCTTTGCCGATGCCACGCAAGGGGCAGAGACCTGGTTGTGGGATTTTGGCGACGGATCGCCTGCGGCAACGGAACAAAACCCACCGGTGCATCCATATCCTGCATCCGGTTTTTACAAAGTATCGCTAACGACAACCAACGCGGAATGTACGAGCACCGATACGATGACCGTATCGGTACTGAGCAGCAAACCGGAGTTTACATTTGACCCGGCGGACGGTTTTATCTGCCGGAAATCGGGACTGTGGCTGTCTGCTACCTACCCTGAATACATTGATGACTATTATTGGGATTTCGATGACGGCCGCAGCGCCTTCAGTGATACCGCCATCTACAATCACTACGATACAGCGGGCACTTACCACCCATCGCTGGTGGTGAAATACATCAACGGCTGTTTCGATACGCTCTACAGTCCGCAGCCGGTGCAGGTAACGGGGCCCACCGCTTCTTTCTCCACGCTTTCGCCTTCTACCTGCCTGAACGATGAGGTGGTGTTTGTGGATGGCAGCGCATCTGACGGGCTGCACGACATCATCAGGTGGGAGTGGGACAGCGGTGATACATTCACGGAAACCAATACTACGCCTGCATTTTCTCACCTGTATGCACAAAGCGGAAGTTACACAGCGCGGCTGGTGGTTACGGACAACAACCGGAGCTGTACCGATACCGCTTATTATACCGTTGCGGTTAACCCCTTGCCCGTGGTGTCGGCAGGTGTGGATACTTTTGCCTGCAATGGCAGGGGGGTGCAACTGCAGGCAAGCGGTGCCAGCAGTTACCAGTGGTTGGAGAACACAACGCTGAGCTGCACCGATTGTGCTGCGCCCATGGCTTCGCCCTCACTACCGGCGGTCTATACCGTTGTAGGCACCGATGCCAACAATTGTAAAAATGCAGATTCCGTAGCGGTAGCAAGTGATTTACCCGTTTGTGATGGCGGTAGATAGCACCGTTGTGTCCATTTGCCAGGGGCAAAAAGTGCTGTTGCATGCTACCGGCACTGATGAATATGCGTGGAGTCCTGCTACCGGCTTGAGTGATGCGCAGCATGCCAGCCCCATTGCTGAACCGGCGGTGACTACTACCTATACCGTGACCGGAACAGATGCGCACCACTGTTTTACCGATTCGCTTAACGTGACGGTACAGGTGAATCCCAACCCGCAGTTTGACATTGCCGACAGCCTGATCGTGACGCAGAAAGGCGAGCTGCACATCCTGACCACAGAAGGTACGCCGGATATCATCAACTGGAGCTGGTCGCCGGTCACCGGGCTCAATTGCGCCAATTGCCCCGAACCCGTATCTACCGCCCTGCAAACCACGACCTATACCGCCATGGCGTTTACCGAACATGGCTGCAGTGATACCGACCGCATTACCATTTATGTCTTGTGTAACGAGAGTAAAATCTACATCCCAACCGCATTTACCCCCAACGGCGATGGCAAAAACGACTGGTTTTACGTAATGAGCAGCATCGAAAACCCGGTGGTGTCGTTTGCCATTTACAGCCGTAACGGTGAGCAGGTTTTTTACCGGAAGAACAGCCGCAGCAACAATCCAACGCAGGGATGGGATGGGATGTACAATGGTTTTCGTGCCGCACCGGGCGTATATGTGTACCGGATAGACGTATTGTGCAACGACAATGTAGTGCCGTTTACAGGTACCGTAACCGTATTGCGGTAGCGTCAAACATCCGGGATATATGAAGGAAAGCGGAAATATAAATGAATGAAAATTATTATGTTATTGTTTTTTTATCTTATGCGATAGTTATTGGCATTGCCTGCGCCGATTGCGGTTATTTCCTTTTCATTAAACTTGATAAATGCTGTACCTTGCAGACCATTCTTAAAAAAGCCTGTAAAGCACCAAATGAAGAGACGCGTTCTTCTTGTTAGCGGCAATTATTTTCCGGAGCCCACTGGGATAGGTAAGTACAACAAGGAAATGACCGACTGGATGGCTGACCATGGATTCGATTGCACTGTAATATCCACTTATCCATATTATCCCTATTGGAAAGTGCAGGAGCCATATACCCGCAAATATCTCTGGTACAGCAAAGAAGAACTGGCGACTGCCAAGGGCAACCCGATTACCGTTTACCGCTGTCCTCATTATGTGCCGCGAAAGCCTACCGGTATCCGTCGCATTGCGCTGGACTTTTCATTCAGCTTGTCAGTATTTTTCCAGATTCTCAAAATGATCGGGTCTAAAAAGTTTGACATCATCATTACGGTGGTGCCGCCGCTGCCGCTGGGTTTGCTGTCGGTATTGTACAAAAAAATGCGGAAAGCCAAGTTTCTGTACCACATCCAGGATTTGCAGATAGAAGCTGCCCGCGACCTGCAACTGATCAAGTCGGAAAGCGCCATTCGCGCCTTGTTTCGCATTGAACGGTTTATTTTCAAAAATGCCGATACCATCAGCAGCATTTCGAAAGGCATGATCCAGAAAATAAAGGAAAAATCGGATGGCCGAAACATCGTGTTTTTTCCCAACTGGGCTGACTTGTCTTTTTTTTACCCGATGGACAACAAAGCCGAACTGAAGGAAGCTTTCGGGTTTTCGCCCAACGATAGCATTGTACTTTATTCCGGTTCCATTGGTGAAAAGCAGGGGCTTGAAGCCATCCTGACGGCGGCAAGGGAATACCTCGGCAGTTGCGTGAAGTTTTTGATCTGCGGCTCCGGTCCTTACAAAGACAAACTGCACCTGTTGTCAGAAGAAATGGAACTCAACAACGTGATCTTCTTCCCGCTGCAACCGCTGGAAGAGTTCAACCGGTTTTTGAATATGGCTGATGTGCACCTGGTGATACAGAAAGCCAATGCCAGCGACCTCGTAATGCCCAGCAAACTAACGACCATCCTGGCGGTGGGCGGGCTGGCGGTGATTACTGCCAATTATGATTCTTCGCTGCACAGCCTTGTGAGTGAATACAACATGGGCATTCTGGCAGAAGCCGAAACGGAAGAAGCTTTGGTGAAAGCCATCGCGGTGGCATTGCACAACAACAACGACCTGGTCAAAGCCAACGCAAGGCGCTATGCGGAAGAATTTTTATCCATCGACAAAGTGATGCAACGCTACGTAGCGGCTATCTGACCTTTGTTGCCTAATAAATGAATTAGCCCGCAAATGGCGCAGAGTCCGCAGCGATTTTCAGTCTGCTGGTTTCTGCGATATCTGCGGGCTATTTTTTGCCCTTGAAAAGGAACTGAGTTATTTCAGGTATTTCGTAATTTCTTCACTTTCAGGGGTCACTTTGCTGTCGAAATGTGCAATGAGGTTGCCTTTTTCATCAATGAGAAACTTGTTGAAATTCCAGCTGATGGTGGCATCCAGTACCCCGTTTTCACTTTTGTTGCAGAGATATTTGTACACCGGCGTCATGTTGTCGCCTTTCACATTTACGCGCGTAGTAAGCGGGAAGGTCACGCCGTAATTCTTTTTGCAAAAACTCTGTATTTCGCTGTCTTCCTGGAATTCCTGCCCGCCGAAATTGTCGGACGGAAACCCAATGATCACCAGTTTGTCTTTGTTGGCTTCGTAGAGTTTTTCGAGGCTTTCGTACTGCGGGGTAAAGCCGCATTTGCTGGCGGTGTTCACGATCAGGATTTTTTTGCCTTTGTACTGCGAGAAATCAATGGTGCCGCCGGAGAGCGCTTTGATTTTGAAAGCATAAATGTTTTTTGCCGCGGTTTCGGCGGGCGTATCGCCGGTAAAAGCTGACAAAGAAAAACAGGCGATGCAGGCGATGGCTACATAAAACAGGTATTTCATACGATGTGTTTGTTTGTGTTGTTTATTGTTTATTGATTAAAATTCATAACATCCAATGTCGGGCATCCCGTTACGTGCGTTGCCATCCCGGTCTTCTGTGACCGTGGTGGTGGCGCCGGCATCTATACAGGGCGATGCCGCGCCGGGACGAAAATCAAATACGTTGTTTTCCCGGTCTAAGGTTTGAAACAAGGGATCTGCATTGATCAGGCAATTGTTGTACATCGCCACGGGTTCGTTTGCCCCGCTTTTGAGCAGGGAATGATCAAACAACACGGCAAAGGTAGCATTGCTTTGCTGAATGAACGAGAGTTCTCCATTCACCAGCCCGTCTTCGCCCGTGATGATGCAATTGGTAAAGCTTGCCTGCAACGCGTAGCTTGCCGTGCCCGCTTCGTTGGCATTGCTGAGTGTAACGGCGGTATATTGGTGATACAGGTACAACGTGGTGTAGCCTGCCAGGGTACAATGGGTAAAAGCATAGCTGCCGCCACTGCTTGCATAAAGGTTGTAACTGTTGTTGCTGACGAGGCAATTGATTGCTGTGAGCGTACTGTGATGGGCCACGATGCCAGCAACTGCACAGTTGCTGATGGTACAATTGTTCAAGGTGACATCGCTGCCTTCGTCTGCCGAAATGCCTTCCAGCGCATTGAGAATCGTGGTGTAATTCAGTACGTTGCCGGTGCTGTTCGGGCTAAAATAAATGCCCTGCCAGGTGCCGGGCTGGTCTTTGTACGGCGCGTCGAGGCGGTCGTTCCGAAAGGCAACGCCTCCTGCGCTGTCTTTGCTGCCGTTGATGTGCAGGGAGCCGTCAATGGTAAGGGGTGTATTGGCGTGGCAAAATACCTGCACGCCTTTGCCGATGGTGAGTGTAGCCCCTTTTGCCACGGCGAATGTATCGAGCAATACATAGGGCAAATCATTCGTCCAGGTGGTATTTTGGATAAGAATTACGCTGCGCAAAAAATGTGCGTTCCGGCCAAATGCATCCAGTTTTACATATTGAATGTTGCCGTTGTAATCGATGCGGAGACTGTCTTCTACCAGGAAAGGTTGTTGCTGGCTGCCGGGATTGAGATGTACCGTGATGAATACATAGAGGCTGTCACCCCTTTCCATTTCAATGTTGCTGAACTGCGTACCCGGCGTTCCGCTAACGTTGATGTGGAAGGAAGAAGTTTCGCCGCCCACCAGTTGCAGGTTGGATATCCGCAATTTCTGGTTGTTGATGTTGAACAGTTTCAGTTGCTCTGGTCACCGAACCCGCAGTGGTGAAGACCGTGTCGAAATGCACGGCGGTATCGGAAACAAGGAGAAAGGCATCCTTGCCGGAAATGAATCCATCTTTGGTGCAGGAAAACAGGATGACCGCAACCAGAAAACAACAAAACAGCAATGCCCGCCTCATGCGTAAAAAATACACATTTGTCAACAGCGTTTTGTTAAATTGTATGTGCCACCGTGGCGATGCTGAGATGAGTGCCGGGAATGGTGAGGATCACAGCGCCACAGGCTTCCAGCGTGGCACCGGTGGTTACGATATCGTCTACCAGCAGCACGTGTTTTCCGCGCAGGAAATCTGCCTGTAGTACCGCGAATGCAGACTGCATTGTTTGCCAGCGGCTCAGCCGGTTTTTCGTGGTTTGGGTGGTGGTGTTCATCGCCCGGATGATGGTGTGTTCGGCAACGGGTTTTGACAGTACGGCTGCGATGCCCTGCGCGATGAGCAATGCCTGGTTGTAGCCCCGTTGGGCGAGGCGTTGCTGGCTCAGCGGCAACGGAACAATAACGTCAATGTCTTCAAAGCGGGCGCTGTCTTTGATGGCCTCGCCCGGTGAGCCTGCCCATGAATAGCCCGGCGGCGGTGTTGCCGCGGTATTTGATGTCGTGCAGGATGTGCTGCATCATGGATTGTTTGGTGAAATAAAACGCGCTGCCGGCATGCTGCACGAGGATGCGGCGGCAAACATGCGTTCTACGGGGTTGTTTTCATACGTGAAATCATCGGTGGCGGGCAACGCAGCAAAGCACTGGCTGCAGAGAATTTCGCCATGGTCAATCGCGTCGCTGCCACAACCGGTACATACATGCGGGTAAAACAGGTGAAGGACGTCTAACGTGTATTGCTTGATAAGGGAGGGAAGACGCATATTTGATTTTTGATTGGTGAGTCAGGATTTTTGATTGTGAGTCAGGATTTTTGATTGTTGAGTTATGATTTTTGATTGTTGAATTTAAAACAAATACTGGTACACTTCTTCCACTTTGCCAAGCGATACCACTTCAATGTGAAACTTTTGTTGCTCACACTTTTCTTGTTGTATTTGGACACAACAATTTTTTCAAATCCCAGTTTTTCTGCTTCGGCAATGCGTTGTTCAATGCGGTTGACGGCACGGATTTCTCCATTCAATCCTACTTCCCCGGCAAAACAAATCTGCTGGCGAAAGCGGCACATCTTCATAAGACGACAACAAGGCGCAAATCACCGACAAATCAATAGAAGGATCTTCTACTTTCAGTCCACCGGCAATATTGATAAACACATCTTTTACCCCAAAGTGAAACCCGCCACGTTTTTCCAGCACGGCAAGCAACAATTGCAACCGCCGCAGGTCGAAGCCGCTGACGGTGCGTTGCGGCGTGCCATACACACTTTGCGTTACCAGCGCCTGCACTTCGATAAGCAGCGGTCGCAAACCTTCCATACTCGCGGCAATGGCACTGCCGCTAAGCTGATCTTCTTTTTGCGTGATGAGGATTTCAGAAGGATTGATGACGCCGCGCATGCCTTCGCCCGTCATTTCATAAATGCCCAGTTCGGCAGTACTGCCAAAGCGGTTTTTGAGGGTGCGCAAAATGCGGTACGCATAATGGCGGTCGCCTTCAAACTGCAGCACGGTATCTACCATGTGCTCCAGATATTTTTGGTCCGGCAATGCTGCCTTCTTTTGTAATATGACCAATCAGAAAAACGGGCGTATTGGTTTCTTTGGCAAACCGCTGAAACTCGGCTGCACATTCCCGTATCTGCGAAACGCTGCCCGGCGAGAGATTCGATGAGGGTGGTTTGCAGCGTCTGCACCGAATCGACAATTACCAGCTGCGGCTTTAGTTTTTTAATTTCCTGGAAAAATGGTTTGTGTAATGGTTTCGGTAAGTAGATAAAACTGGTCGTTGTTGACTTTCAGCCGGTCGGCGCGCATTTTTATCTGCTGCTCGCTTTCTTCCCCGCTTACATACAGGGTCGTAACGTCTGTCATCTGCAATGCATTTTGCAAAAACAGAGTGCTTTTCCCGATGCCGGGCTCGCCGGCTACCAATACAATACTGCCTTTCACAATGCCGCCGCCGAGTACGCGGTTCAGTTCGGCATCGGTGGACAGCAGGCGCTTTTGTTCCGTGGCGCTGATTTCAGACAGGGAAACCGCCTTGGTAAAATTGGGTTCGTCGTTGTAAGATTTCCAGCCGTTGTCGGTTTTCGCCGGTTTGGCGATCATTTCTTCCACAAAGGTGTTCCATTGATTGCAGGCAGGACATTTGCCCAGCCATTTGGCACTTTCGTACCCACAGTTGCTGCAAAAAAAAGCAGTCTTTACTTTGCTCATGTGATAAAGTTACCGATTGAAACGGCAAGATATTGTTATTCCTGTATTGGCTGTTTCCGGTAACAACAACAGGGATTGCAGGCATTGCCACGGTCTGTTTGTGCCTCCATAATAGAACGCTGCAACTGAACGTGGCGGGTCGAAAATCAATGGCAGTTTCGCAATGCCTGATGGTATCGGTGAATGAAAAGCCGGTAGTAAAAGAAGCTTTTTTTGTAGAAGAACAATGAACCAGGCGGAGGCCAGGTGAAAAAGCAAGGTGGAAAAAAGGTATAAAAATAATGCCTTTAGGAATGAATTGAAAGAGGGGCTTACGACAAAAGTAAAAGCCGGTTTTACAACCGGCTACTTACTTACTAACCCATTAAATTCTGCCACTAAATTAACCAAATGCACTCAATTTCAAAATTATTTTTTAATCTTTTTTTACAAAACATTTGAAATCAAGTGGTTGGCAGGTGAGGCAAAATGTATTTTGCCAATCAGCCTTTGCTGACTTGAAACGATCATTTCCCGTTTGCGTCTTTTTGGAAAACAATAATGAAAGCAAGCAATTGCAACCCCTTCCCAGGTTTTTAAATACTGATGATCGGTGATGTTCCGGTTGCAGATGTTTATGTGAATGCGAGAGAAGTGCCGTGCCTTTCCAAACCCTGTTCAACCCGGCTTCGGTGTTCCCGCATGTGACTGTGCAGGCTTTCGCCATTGTTAAGAATGCTTTCCTCATCAAACTTCTACCGCAGGGTAATTTTTCTATATGTGACTATTTCATTTGACTACTTGGCGCAGCTTCTACGGGCAAGTAGCAATTTTTATCGGTAAATGATTTATTCAAATCAATGTATCTTGATGCATTGTAATAAAATATAATAATTACATTTAAAAATAAAAAATTTAATTAATCAAGAATTTATCCTGAAATTCGTATTTACCACTTCATCTGATGTTCTCTAATTGCGGCTTGTCCTGTGAAAAACAACAAATTAAATTAAAGATAATTTAAACAAAACGCGTTATGAGATTTTTAAAACCTATGTTTTACTGCCTTGTGCTGTTGTTATTTTCTTTGACCACTTTTGCACAAAAGCAAGCCATTACTGGCCGAATCCTGAATCCGGCAGGTGATCCGCTGGAAGGTGTGTCGGTTCAGGTAAAAGGTTCCAAAAAGGGAACCCTGACCCGCAGCGATGGCTCTTTCACCATTGAGGCAAATCCCGGTGAAGAATTAACGGTAAGCTATGTGGGCTACGCCAGCGAAAGCGTGAAAGCATCAGCAGCCCCGAATTTTACCATCACCATTTCGCCTTCGGTAACGGACCTGACAGAAGTTGTGGTCATCGGCTCACGTGGCGCTGCCCGTGTAAGAACCGAATCGCCGGTGCCGGTGGACGTGATCAACGTCAACCAAATCAGCCAGACAACCGGGCGCCCCGAATTGATGTCGCAGCTCAACATTTCGGTGCCTTCCTTTAACTACAACAAACAAAGCGGAGGTGATGGTGCCGACGCAATAGACTTTGCCAGCCTGCGTGGGCTTGGTTTCGACCAAACACTCGTGCTTATCAACGGCAAACGCCGTCACCTGTCGGCTTATGTCAACCAGGCAGGCACCCGCGGCCGCGGCAACTCCGGCTACGACTTGAATTCCATCCCGGAATCAGCCATCGAGCGCGTAGAAATATTGCGCGACGGGGCTTCTGCCCAATATGGTTCCGATGCCATTGCCGGGGTCATCAACATCATATTGAAAAAAGAGGTAAATCACCTGAATCTCACCGCGGGCACCAGTGCCTTTTATGATCCCAAATACAATACGCTGAACAACGCAGATCCTTCGCAGTTTTATACCGGTAGCTGGCTCGACGGAAAAACGGCGCAGCTGGGTGCGGATTATGGCATTCCCATCGGGAAAAGAAATGGATTTATCAACCTCGCGGCTAACTTTTTAAGTCATGGCAAAACGTTTCGTGCATTGCCCGATACCAATGTGACCACCAATAAAGAAGCGTTGTCCGTCAATTCGTGGCGTCGTGCCTTTGGCGATGGTGCCGTGATCGCCGCCGGCGGTATGGTAAATTCTGAAATACCGGTCAGCGACAACACCACGTTTTACTTCTTTGGCGGCTACAATTACAAACGTTCACAGGTATATGCCTGGACGCGCAACTATCCCGGCGCGGCAGCCCGGTTTCCTACCGAACTCAATGGCGACGTCATTTATGTTCCGGACATCATGCGCACCACCGACGACGGGCAGATTTTCTTTAACCCGCAGGAAAATGTAAAAATCAACGATGCGTCGTTTTCTGCCGGTTTCAAAGGCACGTTCAAAGGTGCTTTTCTCAATGGCTTCGACTGGGATGTAAGCAACGTAACCGGCCGGAACGATTTTCATTTCTTTGGGCACAAAACCTTCAATGCGTCTTTGCCGCAGGAAATACAGGCTACCAAGAATGATTTTGATGACGGCGGCTTTAATTTTTTGCAAAACACCTCCAACATCGACCTGAGCAAATTGTACAGCGGCGTTGCTCAGGGCTTAACCTTGTCGTTTGGTGCCGAGTTCCGGTATGAGCGTTACCAGTTGTATGCCGGTGAGCCGGATTCGTACCGTTATGGCGGCGCCTATTATGTACAGGGCGGCGATACCGTTACCAAGCGCTCCGGCTCGCAGGGGTATCCCGGTTACCAGCCGGGCGATGAAGTGATTGCCGACAGAACCAATCTCGGTGGTTATGTGGATGTGGCCATTGATGTGACCAAAAAATGGCTGGTGGATGCTGCTGCCCGGTTTGAAAACTACTCCGATTTTGGATTTGTGAATACTTACAAACTGGCGACCCGTTACAAACTCGGCGGCAACTTCAATATCCGTGGATCGGTGAGCTCAGGTTTCCGTGCGCCGTCGCTGCAACAGATCAATTTCAGCAATACCAATACCACCATCGTGAACATCCCGGGGACTGGGCGCCACCCTGCAATACACCAAGCTGAGTCCGAATTATTCCGAAATTACGCGGGCAGCAGGTGTGCCACAACTGAAACAGGAACAATCGCTGAATGCGAGCCTTGGATTTACGGCCAAACCGTTGCCGAGCTTCACGTTGACACTTGATGGCTATTGGGTGAAGGTGAAGAACCGGGTGGTGATCACCGGTAATTTTGATGAATCCACCCCTGCCATTGCGCCATACCTGGAACAGTTTAACGTGAGCGCCGTCAACTTCTTTTCCAACGCGGTGAGCACGACCAATATGGGGCTGGACATCGTGGCAGATTACTCAAAAAGCTGGGGTATTCGCAGCGTGAAATTTACCCTTGCCGGCAATTTGCAAAACATCAAAATTGACAAGATCAATATCCCCGATGCACTGAACGATACGTATGCGCATCAGCAGGCCTTCTTCAGCAGCCGCGAGCAGGCTTTCCTGAAAGCATCGGCTCCCAAAACCAAGTTTTCCCTGTCGGGCGATTACAATGTGCGCAACCTGTCGGTAGGTGCCCGCCTCAATTATTTTGGCAAACTGACCACCAAAGGTTTTGGCTATGCGAGTCTGCCCGGCGCAGCACCGGGAGGACCCGGCGGTGCCGGTATTTCTGACCAGGGACAAGGCTGGGATCCGTATGTTACCACCGATGATGGAACCTCGGTGGTGCCGGAAGATTTTATTTTCAATGGTAAATTCACAACAGATGTCTATGCATCGCTGAAACTGAGTTCCAACATCCGTTGGTATGTGGGCGTGGACAATGTTTTCAATGTTCACCCCGATGTATCGGTTACGCCAAATGCGAGACTGAGCTCATGGGGCGACAGCGAATCGGGCGGACCCTTTGACGCTGTTCAGATGGGCTTCAACGGCATCCGGATGTTTACCAAATTTGTCTTCAATTTTTAGGGAAAATAAGCCGGTGATTGCCTGAAACGGAAACAGTAAGTATATTGGTTTGATGTAATAAACAAATGGCATAGGATGATTCCTGTGCCATTTGTTTTATAGAGAAATAGAAGTTGTTACAAATATTACGCTCCTCCGGAACTTGGATTTGATACAAATGGATTGTTGCAACAAATATTACGCTCGTATGGAGCTATTAAGGTATTGCAGGAATGTTGCTGCTCTGGTTGTTACAAATCTGTCGCTCTTCCGATGCAGTGATTTGGTTTCTTCCAACTCCTTTTCCCGGTAAAATATCCAACCCCTGATGGGAAATGCGTGGAGAGAGAAAATCGGAACAGTAGATTGAAGTGTATGGGAAAGTTGATTGCATTCATTTGCCTTGTCTTCCGGAGACAGGCTGTTAGCCAAACGTTTCGATTTGAATTGATTGAAAAATTATTCACAGCGTTTGCTTCCTATGGGATGTTTGCAAAAGAAATAAATTTGAAAAAAAGTCAGGCAAGCGGCAGGGTAAACCAAAACGTACTGCCATGATTCACCTCGCTGTTTACGCCGATTTTCCCATTGTGTTTTTTGATGATTTCGCTGGAGATGTACAACCCAAGTCCAAGCCCGGAATATTGATTGCCGGAATAATCAACCCGAAAATAGCGGTCGAATAGGCGTTCCTGTTTGTCGGCAGGAATACCGATTCCGTAATCCTGGATGGAGATGCGGATATCATTGGTGGTAGCTGGTTCTATGCAGATATTGATTTTGGAAGAGGGCGGGGAATATTTAACGGCATTGTTGAGCAGGTTGGTGAGCACCTGTTCGATGCGGTATTTGTCGGCCGACACCCACACTTCCTTGTTGCCGGTAATGTTGATGGATGCAATGTTGGTGCCGGCAAACTGCATGTTTTCGACATTCTCCTGAACAGCGTCGTACACATTGAAAGTGGATTTGTTCAGAATGAGTTGCCCTTTTTCCAGGCGCGACACATTGAGCAAATCATCGATGAGGCTGGTTAGCTTGTGAAGGCTGATGCCTGCTTTGTTTAAAAACACCGGGATCAGGGGTGAATTGTGATCTGTCGTCATGATGCGTTCGAGTACCTGTACCGAAGCTTTCAGCGTGGTAATGGGCGTTTTCAGTTCGTGGCTGGCCACACTGATAAATTCATCTTTCTGCTGCGTGATTTTGCGGCGGTTGGTGACGTCCATAAACGTGCCGACGCCGCCAATCAGCTTTCCTTCGCTGTTGCGGATGGGCGCCGCGTTGATGGAGATGTAAAACCGTTCGCTGCCCGGGCGGTTGTATGGCGATTTCGTAATCGAAAACCGGTTTGCCCGAAACCATGATGATTTCCATCGGGTGTTCGTGGTGGGGCAGTGGCGAGCCGTCAATCCGCAGGTTTGCCCATTTCAGGTTGTTGTAGTTGCGGGTGAGCATTTCGCTTTTTTGCAGTCCCAGTATCTTTTGTGCCATCGGGTTGGCATAGATGAGGTTGCCCTGCTCGTCCGTAATGCCCACGCCTTCGGCCATGGTTTCCAGGATCAGAGCGAGGCGTTCCTGGTTGCTGAGCAATTCTTTTTCCACCAATGTTTTCTGCTGCAGGGCGGTCTCCAGTTCCTTTGTTCGTTCCTTTACTTTGATTTCAAGGCTTGCATTCAATTGCTGGGCGATTTCCTGCGCTGCCAGCAGCTGTTCGTTTTTTTGACTCAGCAATCGCTGGTTTTCTTTTTGAACGGTGAGGTCGGTGATGATGATGCTCATGGACAGCCCTTCGTCGAGGTTGAGAATTTTAAACGACATGAGGGTAGGCACCCCTTTGCCATTGCCTGCCAGCAAATTGAGTTCATCCTTTGTATTCTCCTGCCATGCTTTTTGAATAAGGCTGGTGCAGCAGGGCTGCGATTCGGGAGCGATGAAACGAAAGAACGACTGGCCAATGACTTTTTCGAGCGGCAGCTGTACCAGCTTTGAAAACTGGGAGTTGCAATACAAAATCAGGTTTTCTTCGTTGAGGGTAACGGCGCCTTCACTCATTTGCTCGATGAAGATGCGGTAGGTCTGGTCGGCACTTTTGAGGGTGTACAGCTGGAGGCCGTTTTTTTCTTTCACCACCAATGCATCTACTTCACCGGAGCGGATGGCTTCGATGGTTTCGCTTGCTTCTTCCAGCTGCAGGCGCACTTCCTGCAGCTCGCTTTCCAATTCGTCGTATGTTTTCGCTTTTTTCAAAAAATAAACAGTTACAATAATCCCAATCCTTTTAAAACTTTGTTGGTATCGGACATGTCGCCCACGAGCCGCTTTTTGGGCAGGGGGCGTTTTTTAATGAGCATGGGCACCGCGGTGATGTTTTCTTCTTTTACCATCAGCGGTTGCTGGTAAACATCGATGATTTCCAGGTCGTATTTCCCGAAAAGGTGTTGTTCGCAAATTTTTTTGAGATTGCTGATGGCGCGAACCGATGCAGGAGACGTGCCGGTAACAAAAAGACGAAGACAATAGTTGTCGTCGTCCGCGATGTCCCAGGATGGCGGGATGTAGCTGGCATTTGAGTCCTGCATGTTGTGTGCTTGTATTTAAAGCGGACGGATATCCAGGCCTACCAAAACTTTTTCTTTGTTTGAAAGATCGCCAATGATTTTTCGTACCGGTTCGGGAACTTTTTTTACCAATGTCGGGATGGCCAATATCTGGTCGCCTTCTGCCAATTGCGGATGCACCAGCAGGTCGATCACTTCGATTGAATACTGACCTTGTAAATGCTCTTCACAATATTTTTTCAAATTGTTGAGTGCGGTAACGGATTTTGGAGTTTTCCCGGCTACATATAGCCTAAGTTCGTATTTGATTTCCGACATCTTTTTATTCTGCTTGATTACTGTTGTTGTTGCCGGAGACTGTTTTGTTGCCCGTCCTGATTTCTTTTATTTTCTCGCGTGCCTGTTCCAGGATTTCTTTTTTCAGTTGTTCTTCCAAAAACACTTTGTTCAACTCTTCTTCGGTTGATTCAAACTCTGTTTTGAGGCTATCAATTTTGGCTTCCAGCATTTTGCGTTTGCGTAGCAGTTCCCGGTCTTTGCGGCTGATTGCGTTGTTATGTAATATCTGTCCTGTTTCTTCCAGCAAAATCTGCGCCTCCCGTGCAGAACCGGTGAGAACACCTTCAGGACCAAGGTAAACATCCAGCAAATCGAGACCATCGCCCGTAATCACAAACTCACGTATCTGGTTGGAATGTTGCATGCCTCTCGACTTCATAATATACAATCCGCGGTTGCGTTCCCCGTTATTTTCAATGTCTTTTACCGGTGATCCAGGCATCTACCAGCGAGGAAACACCTTCGTCTGTTTGTTCGTTGACAATGGTGTTGAGCGTAAGGGCGGTAAACATCACGGTGATTTGTTCCTGCTGCAAAAAATCAATCAGCCGTACCAGCATGGCTTTTACCTCGCTGACCGAACCAATGGTGATGAGGTTGGTGATGGGATCGAGCACTACAATTTTCGGCTTTGTCTTTTTGATTAGTTTGTAGATGGCCACCAGGTGCATTTCCAGCCCGATACATAGTGGGGCGCGATGCCTGAAAATGTAACAATCCATTGTCAATATGCTGCTGCAGGTGGATGCCGATGGAGTGCATGTTGCGGATGATTTGCTGTGGCGATTCTTCAAAGGCAAAGAACATGCAGGTGTCACCTCTTTCGCAGGCCGCATCGAGAAAGCAGGCAGCAATGCTGGTTTTGCCGGTGCCGGCAGTACCCGATACAAGTATGCTGCTGCCTATAAAATAGCCTTTGTTGCCCAGCATGATATCCAGTGCCGGGATGCCTGATGACAGCCTGTCGGAAGACACCGGTTTGTTGAGTTCGAGCGAAGTGATGGGCAATACCGAAATGCCTTCTTCATCTATGAGAAAAGGATATTCGTTGGTGCCGTGCACCGAGCCGCGGTATTTTACGATGCGCAGCCGGCGGGTAGATATCTGGTTGATGATGCGGTGATCGAGCAGAATAACGCAATCGGAAACATATTCTTCCAGTCCCTGCCGGGTTAGGGAACTTTCGCCCCGTTCGCCGGTGATGATGGCAGTTACGCCTTTATTTTTCAGCCATTGAAACAGCCGGCGTAGTTCTGCCCGCAGAAATGCTTTGGTTGTCGTAGCCGGCAAACAGGTTTTCAATGGTATCAAGTACCACGCGTTTGGCCCCAATACTGTCAATGGCATACCCCAGCCGGATGAACAACCCTTCCAGGTCGTACTCCCCGGTTTCTTCAATTTCGCTGCGGTCGATATGTACATAATCAATTTTAATTTGTTTGTCCTCTGCATCTTGTCAAGATCAAAACCAAGCGAAGCCACATTGGCAGCCAGTTCTTCTGGTTTTTCTTCAAACGCAATAAACACGCCGGGCTCATTGAATTCCAGTGCGCCCCGTACAATAAATTCGATTGAAAATAAAGTTTTCCGCAGCCTGCGCTGCCACAAATTAGCGTCGGCCGCCCTGCTGGCAACCCGCCTAACGTAATTTCATCAAGTCCGTTGATACCAGTCAGTGTTTTGGATAAAGTGGGAACAGAAGAAGATGTATCCGGAAGGTCTGTATTTGTCATAAAAAGCAACGTGGCGAATTGACTAAAAAAATAAAAGTACAATCTTTTTGTATTCGGGTATCAATTGCCTGGTTAATGTGCTGTTTATTCTTTCGCATAGCATTTGAATGTGTTTTGATGATGGTTTTGATTGCTCTATAAACCCGTTACCGGGGAACGGGATCACATTCCGGGTTGAAAATGCCGGTAAGGCAACACAATTTAGCGCAACGGTGGAACATTAATTGTGCTGAGAGTAGCCAACCCACAAGGGAGAAAGCCATGTCAATATTTTCTTCAACCAGTAAAAACATCTTTCGCCGCTTCGACCTGCAGACCGATATTCTGCTGGCGGTGATGCCGGCTGCCATGATGATTGTTGTGCTCAGGCTGCTGGATGCGTTTAGCCGGCAGGATATCCTGTTTTCGTCGCTGGCATCAAGCGCGTTTCTCATTTACCTTGATCCGCGACATCCTGCCAACAGTGTGCGCACACTCGCCATTGCACAGCTGTCGGCCTCTATCATTGGTTACCTGGTTCACGAATTGCTGGGCGCGGGTTACACGCCTGCCGCCATCTCGATGATCATTTCCATCACCGTAATGATTTTATCCAAAGCCATGCATCCACCCGCGGTGTCCACTGCATTGGTGTTTGCGTTTCAACAAACAAAGGTCGATACGGTATTGATGTTTTATTTTGCCGTTGGGCTGCTCGTTATTTTGGTGGCACTGCAGCGGGCATCGTTGTGGCTCATCCGGCGAAGCGAACTTAAACTGAACAACAATGAAAGAATTGGCTGAAATCATTACGCGCTACCTGAGCAGCGCCATCGAGATACTGGCGGCTTTTGTGATTGCGGTGGCGCTGTTGGAGTTTTTGTACAAATATGTGCGGCACATTGTACATCCCGACGATGGCATCACCAACCAAACCATCCGCATCCAGTTTGGCAGTTCCCTCACCATCTCGCTTGAGTTGTTGCTGGCAGCCGATATCCTCGCCACTGCCATTGCGCCTACCTGGGATGATATCGGGAAACTGGCTGCCATTGCCGTATTGCGCACCGCGCTCAATTATTTCCTCGAAAGAGAATTGCGGAACAACGAAGTGAACAAAGCACAAAACCAACCTGCGCATGCTGACTGATGTGTGTTATAGACCTAATCACAACTCATCAACAGGTTTTCGAATTCTTCATTTGATTTGCCCCCGAAACGAGCGTAATGACGCAGGCAATAACTTTCTTTTTCAGGGGCAGCCGTTTTTTTTTGCAGATAGAATTGTTTGCCTTATGTTTGATTTTTCTCACTTTACAAACCAAAACTCAACATGCAAACCCGATCTTTTCCCTTCTTTATTGCCTGTGCCTTGTGCCTGGCTGCCTGCAAAAAAGAAGTCGTTTCCAACTCCGTTGCCTCCCTTGCCCTGGAGCGTACCAGTTCTCAGGCAACCGGCTCGTTCTTAGCAGAGGAAGATACTACCTACAAATGGTATGGGTTTTATTTCAATGCCAATCCCTATGCTGATCCTGACGTGAACTTACAGGATGAGAGCCTGTTGATAAAGGATGGCATCGCCCAGATAAAAGAACCGGGAGGAACATCGATTCTGAAATCTCCTACCACTATCAAATACGAAATACCCGCCTGGCAAAACATCAGCGGTGATAGTGTAGTACTCGAAGCCACGATGCAAAACAAGGATAATGTGGTTTCTTTTTCAATGCAGGAATATGTGGGCTACGGAATTGGTGCCGGGGTCATTTTTAATGCACCCGTTAACAATGTGGGTACATACGAAATGTTTTGTGGAGGAGCGAGAAAAACGGTTACTATAAAGCCAGCTATTGATTTTACCAAATATCAAACGGTGCAGTTTGCGATCAAAGGCAATAAAGCTTATTTGTTACGAAACAATGTTGTGCTTTCCAGCATGTCTATTCTTGCTTCGGACAAACCTGCCCATATCGGGTTCATAGGAATCGGGGACGAAAGTGTGGTATCGTGCGACAGGGTGAGGCTGCTGAACAGTTTTACAAGAAAAGTGAAAATGCAGGAAGACTTCAATATAAATGGGCAAAGCAACACCGTGTTTTTCTAATCGGTGCCTGCATTGTACAGTACACATGCGATAGAGTATCTGCAAAGAGCCGGCGATCATCGCCGGCTCTTTGTTATTTTTTGATGGATTCTTTCCCCTTGCTGCGCGACTGGTCAACCGGGTAGCCCTCGTCTATCCAGTTTTTCTTAATGTTGTCGGGCAGGTTCAGCAGGTGGTAGTTGGTAAACTTCAGTTCCTTCAATACGTTAATGGCCGGCCGCACATTGGGGCAGTGTTCAAACGGGCAGCAACCGCAATAAATCACGATGTTCCGATCTTTGGGTACGGTTTGCAAAGCCGCTTTCAGTTGGCTGATTCCTTCCGGCGAGTTGGTCATGCCAATAGTGGTAGAATGCGGAATCGGTGCGCCGGGTCCCACACTGTAAATGATGGGCAGCGACCCGTTTGCTTTGATTTCCGCCGCCAGTTCTGCAGGTTCCATCAACTGTTGGGGCGTCCAGTTGGGCGGGTTCTGCGCATGGCTGTTCGTCGCAACAACGGACAGTATAAAAGACATCATCAAAGTGGCTATGATTCGTTGTTTCATCTTTTTTCTTTGAACGTAAAGGTACAGTTTGCACCGGTTATGTTTTGTGAAAACGGGCAGCTGATAATGCCTGAGCACTTACTTTTGCCGCCATGCCTTCTTTACAATTTCACATACAAGCGAGCGATACCGGTAGCCATGCCCGTGCTGGTCTCATTACCACCGATCATGGCGAGATACAAACGCCCATCTTTATGCCCGTGGGAACGGTGGGCAGCGTAAAAGCAGTGAACCAGCAGCAACTGAGCACCGAAATAGGGGCGCAGATTATCCTGGGCAATACCTATCACCTGTACCTGCGTCCCGGCACCGATATCCTCGAAGGCGCCGGCGGGCTGCACAAGTTCAACGGCTGGCACAAACCCATCCTTACCGACAGCGGCGGCTACCAGGTGTTTTCGCTCGCTGCCAACCGCAAAATAACCGAAGACGGTGCCCTGTTTCAATCGCACATCGATGGCAGCCGACACTTGTTTACACCCGAAAAAGTAATGGACATCCAGCGCAGCATCGGTGCCGACATCATCATGGCGTTTGACGAATGCCCGCCGTATCCCAGCGAGTATAGTTATGCCCAAAAAAGCATGGAATTGACGCACCGCTGGCTCGACCGATGTTTTGCACGCATGGCAGACACGCCCGATAAATATGGCTACACCCAAAACCTGTTTCCCATTGTGCAGGGTGGCACCTACAAAGACCTGCGCAAGGCATCCTGCGACTACATTTCATCAAAAAATGCGGCGGGCAATGCCATCGGCGGTCTCAGCGTGGGCGAACCGGCAGACATGATGTACGAATTCACCGCCCTGTGCGCCGACAACCTGCCGGTAGACAAACCGCGCTACCTGATGGGCGTGGGTACCCCCTGGAATATCCTCGAATGTATCGGGCTGGGCATTGATATGTTTGACTGCGTCATGCCTACGCGCAACGGGCGCAACGGCATGTTGTTTACCACGCAGGGTGTTATCAACATCAAAAATAAAAAATGGGCAACCGATTATTCCCCGGTTGACGAATTGTTGCCCTGCCACACCAGCCAATATTATTCAAAAGCGTACCTGCGCCACCTGTTTGCCGCCGGCGAATACCTGGCGTTGCAAATTGCCAGCATCCACAACCTCGCTTTTTATCTCTGGCTCGTAGGCGAAGCAAGGCAGCAGATTCTCAACGGCACATTTGCGGGCTGGAAAACGGACATGGTGGAGCGGGTACAGCAGCGCTTGTAAGAAAAGGTATCCTGAGACTGCATTGCGGAAGGTTCAATTATACGCAAATTATAAAGGCTGCCGGATGAGCCTAAGGCGTGTTCAAACACCAACCCCTGCTATCGCCTGCGCAGCCGGTGGAAGAGGAACGGCTATTTGCAAATACAGCGTGTTTTAGGTTTCACACAAGCACAACAGCTTTTCTTTTATTTTTGAAGCGGCATGAAAAAGCTCGACTGGTACATCATCAAGAATTTCCTGGTTACTTTTTTCTTTTCTATTTTCCTGTTCACCATTATCGCAGTGGTCGTGGACATCAGCGAGCATACGGACGATTTTGTACAATCGGGTCTCAATGCCGGGCAAATTTTTATGCAATACTACATTGCATTCATTCCGCACATTCTGGCGCTGCTGTTCCCGTTGTTTGTGTTTATCGCGGTATTGTTTTTTACCTCCAAACTGGCCGGCAGCGAATTCATCGCCATCCTGGCCAGTGGTGTCACGTATCGCCGGTTGTTGTTGCCTTACCTGATGGGCGGCATGTTGCTGGCAGGGCTGTTGTGGGTGTCCAACGCGTTTGTCATCCCCCGCGCCGAAGTGACAAGACTCAAATTCCAGGTAAATTACATTGACAACCATTCTTCCTATAATGATCTGACTTCTACCTACCAGCGAAACATTTATTTCCGCATAGATTCTTTTTCGTATGCCGGCATCATCAATTACGATACCACCCGCAGGCGTGGCGGACCGTTTTTCATGCACACCATCAAAGGCAACCAACTGGTGTATAACCTGCGTGCAGGCAGTATGCAGTGGGATACCGCTACGCGCAAATGGCAACTGGAAACCGTGTTTGAACGCCGCATCAACGGGCTGACCGAAAAAACGGTATCCACGCCAAAGAAATACATGAATTTCAACTTCAAACCCTTTGACCTGAGCCGCGATGAACATGCCAAAGACATCCTCACCAGCCCCGAACTCAACCGCTACATAGTGCAGGAAGAAGCGCGCGGCGCAGAAGGCATTAATGAACTGAAAATTGAAAATTACCGCCGTGTGGCAACGCCCGTAGCGGTCATTATTCTCACCATGATCGGCGCGATGGTTGCCGGCCGGAAAGTGCGTGGTGGTAGTGGCGTGCACCTCGCTTTTGGCTTTATCACTGCCGCAATTTTTATCCTCATGGACCGGTTTTCCACGATCTTTTCTACCAAAGGCAATTTGCCGCCGGCCATTGCGGCGTGGATTCCCAATGTGGTGTTTTTGGTGGTCGCGTTTTACATTTACCGCAAAGCACCGAAATAACTGGCTGCGCAAAACGTGATTGCTTGCAAAATTGCATTTATCAAAGATGATGTTGTGCAAATTCTACCTTGATATTCTACTGCTGTTGTAAGACCAGCTCGTTCTACATTCATCTTCAGCCAACAACGGCTAAAGATGAATGGCAATCTATTCTTTCACTTCTTACGGCAAGCAGGTCAACATTTTTTCGCTGTCTCAATACCGCCAGGAGCTAAGGTCGGCACCTTTGGGCGCGCGCGTTTTCACTTCCTCTGCCCATTTGGTAATGAACATCTGGTTGTAATGCAGCCGGCTAAGGTAGTTGGGCTCGGCGTGGTTGCCGTTCCAGCAATGTTCGGCACGGTCGCCATAATCCACTTCGCAGTTGCAGGCAGGGTTTTGCAGTTGTTTCAACGCCTCTTCGGCGGTATAAACCGCATTGTTCAGGTAATAATTGTCCATATCGCCCACATAAAGGTGAATTTTTCCTTTTAGCTTGTCGCCAATTTTTGGCCAGTCGCGGCGGATGATGTGCGTAAGATCGTAATGCTCTTTCCAGTAAGCTGCCACCGACGAATCTATGGCGCCGGTGTATTTGTCAAAAATGCGTTTGGGATAGCCATCGGCACCCATAGGAGAAAACACCGCTTCCCAAATGTCAAACTGGTCGCCGCTGCGGCTGTTGGTGCCCAATGCCAGTTCGCGCTGATTCATTTCCTGTACCATCGAACTCACATGTCCAAGATAATCGCGGTGACCGGGGCGGGGCGTTTTCCTGAAATCACTCTCTACGTAATAGGCATTTTTGTCGTTGTACAGGTCAATGGTGGTGTAATGATGAAAGTCAATGGGGTCGGGGCATGCGGCATAACAGCCATTGTATTCGTCAGGATAAAACACCTGCGCCGCCAGCACTTCCCAACCGCCGGTAGAACCGCCATACATAAACCTCGCCCAGCCTTTGCCAATGCCGCGAAACCGTTTTTCAATTTCAGGAATCAGCTCGTAAGTAATAGCATCGCCATAGGGTCCGAGGTTGGCCGAATTCACCGCGTAAGAATCGTCGTAATATGGGTTGGCATGTTGTATTTCCACCACCAGTACGCGTGGAAAATTTTTGCCCGTCCACAGTTTGTAAAACTTGTAATCTTCCTGCTGCACCATTTTGTTGTAGCCAATGAGATGAAACCGGTCGTTCGTGTCAGGTACCAGGTTTTCATCGGGCGGCGTTGTACGGAAATCGCTGATGTCCTCGGGAAAATGACCATGAAAAATCGCCAGCGGGTAATGGGCTTCCGGGTGGGTATCATACCCTTCGGGCAGCAGGATGTGCGCGCCGATATACATGGGGCGTCCCCAGAAGGCAGTAAGTTTTTGACTCAATATTTTGATGTGCTTCACATATTTCGTGTCGGCCGGTTCGGGAATTGGCGGAATGAGGTGATCCATTTCGAGGTGCAACTCATTGGACGTAACCGGGTTGAAGTGCACCAGCACCGGCGTGGAGTACAAATTGCCCGGTGCAATGTTCCAGTGCTGACCTTCACCACGGTCCATCGGCAGCTTCACCGTTTGGCCGGTTTGCAGGTGAAAGGTTTCGTATTTGTGCAGCATTACCTGTATGTAATATTCGCCTGCCGGCACGTCTTTCAGCCTTTCTACCGGGTAGCCAAACGCATTGACATTCACGCTTTCAGATGATCCGGGCAGCCAGTTGTTTACGTCAACGCCAAATATCAGTTGGGTCTCCGCGGCATCGCTGATGGAGAAACGTGGCTCTACACCGCTTTTTTTCGACAACAAAATGAGCAGCCTGCCATCGAATGCTGTTGCATGCAGTGAATCGGCAATGCGGATGCGGAACGATTGCGCATCGGTAAGAAGTGAGGCAAACAAACAAAGCAGCAGGAACATTCTTTTCATGAGAAGACTGGTTTATTGCTCCTAAATATAGGTTGTGCAGGCTGGGTAAACAAAACTATGGTGGCTGTAGTTGGGAGGCGTTTCGTTATGGGGAAAACCGGTGTATAATCTTGTTTATTACTGGTGGAAAACCTTTTTCGCAATTAGTTATTTTCTGTAAAACCGGGTTCTAAATCATTCATTGTAAGCTGATAGAATGATAATATTGATTGCATAACTGGTGTGTATAACAAGCTTTTATCTTTGCCGGGCTTATGGCTAACTTGCACCCGGTTATGAATGAATTTATCGTATCTGCACGCAAATATCGTCCGCAAACGTTCAACACGGTTGTCGGTCAGCAGCACATCACCACCACGCTTAAAAATGCCATCAAAAACGGCCAGCTGGCTCATGCATTTTTATTTTGTGGTCCCCGTGGAGTGGGCAAAACAACGTGCGCGCGCATTTTGGCCAAAACCATCAACTGCGAAAACCTGCAGTCAGATGGCGAAGCCTGTAACCACTGCAATTCGTGCCGCAGTTTCAACGAAGGCATTTCGCTCAATATCCACGAACTCGATGCCGCGAGCAACAATTCGGTGGACGACATCCGCTCGCTCGTAGAGCAGGTTCGTTTTGCGCCGCAGGCGGGCAAATACAAGGTGTATATCGTGGATGAAGTACACATGCTGAGTGCGAGTGCCTTCAATGCGTTTTTGAAAACGCTGGAAGAGCCACCGCCTTACGCCATTTTTATCCTTGCCACTACCGAAAAACACAAGATACTACCCACCATTTTGTCGCGTTGCCAGATCTTCGATTTCAAGCGCATCACCGTGCACGATACGGTAGATCACCTGCAGGAAATTGCTGACAAAGAACACATTCATGCCGAAAAAGCCGCCCTGCAACTCATTGCCCAGAAAAGCGAAGGCTGCATGCGCGATTCGTTGTCGATCCTCGACAAAATCGTTTCGTTTACGAATGCCGATGTTACGTATCAGAATACGCTCGAACACCTGAATATCCTCGATGAGGATTATTATTTCCGGTTGCTCGACAGCCTCCTGCAGCAAGACCTTTCTGCTGCCATGCTGCTGTATGACGAGATCAACCGCAAAGGATTTGAAGGCGATGCGGTGTTGAATGGTTTTGCCATGTTTGTCCGCAATGTACTCGTGAGCAAAGACGCGCAGGCGGCTGTGCTTCTCGACGTAGTCGAAGGCATGCACGCACGCTACCTGAAAGCAGCCAAAGTGGTCAGCGCTTCCTTTTTGGTGAGCGCCCTCAACATCCTGAACGAAGCAGAGATCAATTACAAAATGGCACGCAACAAGCGGTTGCACGTAGAAATGGCCATCATCAAACTCAATTTCCTGCAGCAGGCGCTCGAGCTTTCGATTGAGAACAATGAAGTGGTGAAAAAGAAGCGCGTAGATGCGCCGGTGGCTTATCGTCCCAGAACCATCCCGCCACTTCAGCCCGCCGTTACAGCCGTGCCGAAAGAAACCCAACCGGTGCTCAGCAGCAGCCCGCTTCCGGCGCCTGCTGCCAAAGTAGAATCTTCGCCCGCAACGTATGCCGCTGCCACGCCAGCTACATCCGATTCGCGGTTGTTTATTGAACCTGCAGTGTCCAAACCCAAACCGGCTTATGTGGAACCGGCTGTTGCCAAAACATACCAGCCTGCCGCACAGGTGGCAGTCGCCGTAGCTGCAGAGCCTGTTGCCGATACCATACTGGCACCCAAATCGAAAAAGAGCCTGTTGTCGGCACTCCGCGACAAATACGGTGATCAATACCTGATTGAAGAAGTTGCCGAAGCCGAACCACTTGAAATGGAAAAGCTGCGCGAATGCTGGAACGGCTACGCAGTACGTCTTGAAGAACAGCAAAAACACAGTGCTGCCAATACCTTCAAGATTGCCAAACTCTCCATTCTTAGCGAAACACGCCTGCTCATCACCGTGAACGCATTGGTGCAGCAACGCTTTATTGAGCAGGAACGCATGCTGTTGGCAGAATGTATCCAGAATGCTTTTCACAACCACGCCATTCAATTACAGATCACGGTTTCCGATGACGAAAAAGAAGAAATCTCCCCTTTTCTCATCATGAACAGCCGCGAACGCTTCAATTACATTTCGACGCAATACCCGCTGGTAAAAGAATTGAAAGACCGGTTGCGACTCGAAATAGACTCTATTTAGCGTTTCTCCCCTAAATCGCTGCCGTTTTTTCCAGATTGGTATTCTTTTTAGAACAAATAAAGTTCACGCAGAAAAAAGATGCTCATGTGGTTTGTTTTTGCCCTTGTTGCGGCCGTGATGGCTGCTATTTCCGTTACGTTTTCCAAAGCCGGTTTGAAAGATGTGGATTCGACGCTGGTATTCGCCATTGAGGCGGTGCTGATTCTGATTATATCGTGGTCGACGGTATTGTACCAGCATTCTGCTGCAGAGATCAGCAAAATCGATCGCCGTGCGTGGATTTTTATCCTGAGCGCAGGGGTGGCTACCACGCTGGCATCGCTGTTTCAGTTCAAAGCATTGAAAGACGGGCATGCCACCGCCGTTAATTCCATTGACCGCAGTTCCATCATTTTTGTCGTGATTCTTTCCGCCTTGTTTTTGAAAGACAAAATCACGTGGCAGTCTGTGGTAGGCGCCCTGCTCATTGTAGCAGGCGCTGTGTTTATTTCCTTCGGACGGCAAGCGGGCAAATAGATCAGGGCAGCAGACCTTCTTTGGGATTACTTTTGCAGCACATGTCTTACACACTCAAAAAATCGCTGGGGCAGCATTTCCTGCACGACGAAGCCATTTGCAGGCAAATTGTTGCTACGTTGGAAACCGATGCGTTTACCCAACTACTGGAAGTGGGTCCCGGCGGCGGCGCCATTACCAAATATTTGTTGCAGATTCCGGGGATCGATTTCAAAGCGGTGGAAATAGACAAGGAAAAGCTGGACTATCTTGAGGGTACGTATCCTGCCATCAAAGGAAGGATTATCCATGATGATATCTTGACGACAGCTGCCCCTTTTGAAGGAGAATTTGCCGTGATCGGTAATTTTCCATACAACATTTCTACGCAGATTTTGTTTAAAATGATTGACTGGAAAGCGCAGGTTTCCCTTATCACCGGCATGTTTCAGAAAGAAGTGGCGCAACGCATCGCCGCAGGTCCCGGCAGCAAAGTGTATGGCATCATCAGTATCTTGATTCAGGCTTATTACTCGGTGGAATACCTCTTTGATGTGCCGCCCGAAGCGTTTACACCCCCTCCCAAAGTAACAAGCGGTGTCATCCGTTTACAGAGAAAGGAACACGTGCTGCCGGTAAAATCGGAAAGAGCCTTTACCGTGCTGATAAAAACGGCTTTTAACCAGCGCCGGAAAATGCTGCGCAATGCGACCAAAAGCCTGTTTGATGCCGACGTACTGCAGGAGGCTGTCTTTGACAAACGTCCCGAGCAATTGTCGATTGATGATTATGCCGCGCTTAGTTTTTTAATGAAATAAATGTTACTCATTTTTCCATCCTGAACAACTGTCCGTATGAACAAAGTGTTGATCACCGCCAAAGCACATCCTTATCTCGGCGAAACCTTGCGCAAACACAATTATGAAGTGATCTACGAGCCTTCCATTGGCTATGAAGAATTGCTGAACATCATTCCATCCCTACAAGGGCTCATCGTTACCACGCGGCTGAAAATAGACCGGGCGGTTCTCGATGCAGCCATCAACCTGCAATGGATCGGGCGGCTGGGCAGCGGGATGGAACTGATAGACGTTCCCTACGCTGAAAGCAAGGGCATCAGGTGTGTGAGCAGCCCCGAAGGCAACCGCAATGCTGTGGCGGAGCACAACCTTGGCATGCTGCTGTGCCTGATGAATAAGATCGCCAGCAGCTTTGCGGAGGTGAAAGAACTGAAATGGATTCGTGATGCCAACCGCGGTACTGAATTGACTGGAAAAACGGTGGGCATCATCGGGTATGGCAATACAGGCGCTGCTTTTGCGCGGTTGCTGGAACCCTTTGGCGTTACTGTGCTGGCCCACGACAAATACAAACACGGCTTTGCCAAAGGTTTTGTGCGCGAAGCCCAGCTGGAACAAGTTGCGCGCTATGCCGATGTGGTGAGCCTGCACCTGCCGCTGACAGATGAAACTTTTCATTATGCTGATGAAGCGTTTTTCAATTCGCTGCAGCAAAAGCCTTATTTCCTGACTGCCTGCCGCGGAAAAGTCACCGATGTGCCGGCACTGATGATGGCGTTGCAAAACGGAAAAATCACCGCTGCCGGGCTGGATGTGCTGGAGAATGAGAAACTGGATTCCTTTACCGATGTAGAAAAACAGCAACTGAACTGGCTGACGAGTCAGCCCAATGTGATTGTAACGCCGCACATCGCGGGCTACAGCCACGAAGCGTTTTACCAAATGTCGAAAGTGGTGCTCGACAAGCTCGGCATCAGTTGATACTTGTGTTCAAGATTGTTTTACAAGGGTTGTTTTTGTTTTCCCGAATGATAAAATTTTGACCATTCACCGCCATTCCTTCAATTGAGCTTCAGACGGTGACTGAATACGTGCTTTTGATCCGCAATCTTTTGCGCGATGCAATCGGATTTTAAATGAATAATAAACGCTTGTAATGAGAGTCCATAATTCTGAAAAAAGCACAATCTTTTATAACAATAAGCGCCGCCGGCATTTGCCGGCGGCGCTTATTTATTTTTCATTGAATTTAAAGCTTACTTGCCCAGTTTGGCTTTCAGGTTTTTGTCCAGTTCTTCCAGAAATTCTTCTGTGTACAGATAGTCAGTGCCGTGTTCCACTTTCGGTTTGATGGTGATGGCAAGGTCTTTTGTCATCTTGCCGCTTTCCACTGTTTCGATACACACCTGTTCCAATGCCTGGCAGAAATCAATCAGTTCCTGGTTGTCATCGAGCTTGCCACGAAATTCAAGACCGCGTGTCCAGGCAAAGATGGAAGCGATGGGGTTGGTAGAAGTTGGTCTGCCTTTCTGGTGTTCGCGGTAGTGACGCGTAACAGTGCCGTGGGCAGCTTCTGCTTCCATTACGGTACCATCGGGTGTTACGAGCGTAGAAGTCATCAAACCCAAACTGCCAAAACCCTGTGCCACAGTATCGCTCTGCACGTCGCCATCGTAGTTTTTACAAGCCCAAACGAAGTTGCCATTCCATTTCAAAGCGCTGGCCACCATGTCATCGATCAGGCGGTGCTCATAAGTGATGCCGGCTTCTTCAAACTTGGTTTTGAATTCATTCTGGTAAATGTCTTCAAAGATGTCTTTGAAGCGGCCATCGTATTTTTTCAGGATGGTATTTTTGGTGGAGAGGTACAGCGGCCATTGTTTGGTGAGTGCCTGGTTGAAGCATGCACGTGCAAAACCGGAGATGCTTTCATCGGTGTTGTACATTGCCAGTGCCACGCCATCGCCTTTGAAGTTGTACACTTCAAATTCCTGCACGGTGCCGTCTTCGCCTTCAAATTTTACGGTCAGTTTGCCTTTGCCTTTGGTAACAAAATCGGTAGCGCGGTACTGGTCGCCAAATGCATGACGGCCAATGCAGATAGGAGCAGTCCAGTTGGGAACAAGGCGCGGAACGTTGTTGCACACAATCGGCTCGCGGAAAACGGTGCCGTCAAGGATGTTGCGGATGGTGCCGTTGGGGCTTTTCCACATTTGTTTGAGGTTAAATTCTTTTACGCGGGCTTCATCGGGGGTGATGGTGGCGCATTTGATGCCCACACCATATTGCCGGATGGCGTTGGCAGCATCCACGGTTACCTGGTCGTTGGTTTCATCGCGATATTCCATGCCCAGGTCGAAATATTTTATATCTACATCTAGGTAAGGCAAGATCAGTTTGTCTTTGATAAATTTCCAGATGATGCGTGTCATCTCGTCGCCATCGAGCTCCACAACCGGATTTGCTACTTTGATTTTTTCAGCCATTGGTTTCTGTTTTTAGTTTTAATAAAGCGGGTAGCAAATGTAATGATTCGCATGGTTGAAAAAAGAAATCTATCCCCCTGTTTTTTTGCTGTATTTTTATTCACGGGCCAGGCGGCGGACTGCAAACCAGGTTTGCTGTGGCTTTCGTACCTTAGAAAACAAAGACGGGCAACCATTCAATATCGCATTTAAAACCAATAGCAGGCAAACCAAAAACAACTAGCAATGCTCAAATACTTTACCACGTCCATACCTATGCTCCTGTGGCTTCTTTTTGTGTCACAGGCGTTGCACGCCAAGTCAGTCCATTGGCGGCATCCATTTCCGGATACCAGCATTACCCTGGCTGCCGGCAGCAACACAAAGTCGTTTCTGGCATTGGGCGATTCGTACACCATCGGGCAGTCGGTGGATTCGGCCGACCGCTTTCCGGCACAGACCGCCGCCATCCTGAAGCGGCGCGGTTACCCGTTTTCTTCCATTGATTACATGGCTACTACAGGCTGGAAAACGGTGAATCTGCAATGGGCGCTGGAAGCCCAGAAAACAAAGAAAACCTACGACGTGGTGACACTGCTGATTGGGGTCAACGATCAGTATCTTATCAAAGACACCACCGGCTACCGCGAGCATTTTACCAACCTTCTCCGGAAAGCCATTGCCTTGGCCAACAACAATCATCACCACGTATTTGTACTGTCTATCCCCGATTATGGCGTTACGCCTTTTGGCGGCAACGATACAAAGATCAGTACACAGATAGACCAGTTCAATGCCATCAACAAAGCAGTGGCTGCTTCATTCCACGTCAATTATACCGATGTCACGGGCATCAGCCGGTACGATGCCATTGATCTTTCGATGCTGGCATTTGATGAAATGCACCCTTCGGGAAAACAATATGCGCAGTGGGCACAGATGCTGGCAAACAAAATGCTGGCTGTTTTCGATTGATCGTAGTTTGAATCAAAATCGCGGTTGATTTCGTAACTATCAGTATGAACATTATTGATTGGCGATCTTGTCTTTCTTTTCTTTTCCCGGCGCTGCTGTTGCTGGCTGTTGTTTCCTGTAAAAAAGATTCATACAACACCCCGGCGCATACCGCCGGCACCAACTGAAAATTTGCCCCCTGCTGCCGATACGGTGCAGAACAATGGTTACCTCGCATTGGGCGATTCTTATACCATCGGGCAGTCGGTGGATTCGTCCAGCCGCTTCCCGGCGCAGACTGCCGCCATCCTGGCAGCTCAGGGACTCGTTTTTTCCCGTCTTGACTACCTTGCTGTTACCGGCTGGACCACTGCCGACCTGATGAATGCCATTCAAACCCGGCATCCAAAAGGTCCTTATGCCGCCGTTAGTTTGCTGATAGGTGTCAACGACCAATACCAGCGGCACGACACAACGGGTTACCGCGACCGCTTTGCGGAGTTGCTCGATTCGGCAGTCTCCCTGGCCGGTCATCAAACGAATCATGTTTTTGTATTGTCGATTCCCGATTATGGTGTCACGCCGTTTGGCGGAAACAATTCCCTGATCAGTGAACAGATTGACCAGTTCAACTTCATCAACAAACAGGTTGCAGAAGTGTATGGTGTGCATTATACCGATGTTACCGGCATCAGCCGGGGCGACGGCGCCAATGCCGATATGGTAGCAAGCGATGGATTGCACCCTTCGGGAAAACAATATACGCAATGGGCAATGGCATTGGCACCCGTGATGTCTGCTGCCCTGCAATGAGCGGCTGTTGATATTTTGTTTGAACTACTAAGACAAAGGAAAAAATAAGTTTCAGGAAGAAAAAGATAGGTGTTGAACCACTCAGGCTTATTTGAACCAGGAAGCCTCAATAAACAAACAGCTTCACAAAAAAGTATAATAAAGGTTGGATTTACAGAGACAAAAGGGCACGAAGTGGAATACGTTGTGCCCCTTTCATTCTTTGCGGCTTTGTGGTTCACAACTTTCAATTTAAAATTCACTCAACTGATGATGAGCACCGGGATAGATAGCCGGTGACGTACCTGGTCAACGGTGGCGCCATATACGTAGTCCTTGATGCCGCTGTGCCGGTGTGCGCCCATGATGAGCAGGTCGGCGTTTTCTTTGCTGATGATGCGCAGAATTTCGTTGATGCGGTTTTGATAGCCCAGGACCACCGTGATTTTATGTCCCAGTCTTTTGAGTTGCGAAGCATAGGTTTCCAGCCGTTCAGAATCGTTGCGCGTTTCGTAGTCGTCGGCTGCATCGCCGAAGTATTTGGCAGACGCGGTTTCTACAATGTGAATGAGTACATACGAAGTGCGTTCGTTGCCCTGGTTCAGTGCATGGGCAATGAGCTTTTCATCGAGGTGGCTAAAATCGAGCGCCACTGCGATGCGGCGGTATTGTGGTACGGTGAGGTTGTGCAGCGTTTGTTCATCGCTGTGCAGGCGAATGCTTTTGTGTGCTTTTTGCTTGTTGATAATGGGCAACACGGTCATCATGGCAAAGAGCCAGACAAACAATACAGCCCCTGCACCCATCAGTATTTTCAATGCGAGGTTGCCTTCTTCGGTAAACACATTGATGGCGGTGTCAATCACCAGTTGCACATTGAGATACACAAGAATGGCAGCAACAATCCAGGCGGCAATCTTGGTATAGGTGTGAATGGCAAATTTGCCCATTGTTTTTTTGTCGCTCACAAAATGAATGAGCGGAACAATGGCAAAGCTCAGTTGCAGGCTGAGGATCACCTGGCTCAACACAAGCAAGTCATTTACTTTTTCTTCCCCGGCAATGATCACCACCAGCAACGCGGGAATGATGGCCAACATGCGGGTAAGCAGCCGGCGCAGCATGGGATTCAGGCGCAGCTTTAGATAACCTTCCATCACAATTTGCCCTGCCAGTGTACCCGTAACGGTAGAGCTTTGACCCGCGGCGATGAGCGCAATGGCAAAGAGAATGGGCGCCATCTTGGTGCCCAGCAGGTTTTGCAGCAGCATGTGTGCATCCTGAATGGTAGCCACGTTTTGATGACCGGAAGTAAAAAAGGTGGCAGCAGCGAGGATGAGGATACAGGCATTGACCACAAAGGCAATGTTGAGTGCAATGGCGCTGTCAATGAAGTTGAATTTCAATGCGCGGCGGATGCTTTCGTCATCGGCTTTTACTTTTCGGGTTTGCACCAGTGCCGAATGCAGGTAAAGGTTGTGCGGCATTACGGTGGCGCCAATGATGCCCACGGCGATGTACAAGGCTGCGGGGCTAAGTGCCGTTGGTTTGAATCCCTTTACCACTTCGTTCCATTCGGGTTTGGCAAAAAAGACTTCGGCAAAAAAGGAAAGCCCGATGATGATGATGAGCCCGATGATAAAGGCTTCAAGCTTGCGCATGCCCAGCTTTTGCAGGTAAAAAAGCAGGAAGGTGTCGAGGATGGTAAAGGAAACGCCCCAGATGAGTGGCAGTCCGGTAAGCAATTGAATGCCAATGGCCATGCCGATGACTTCGGCAAGATCGCAGGCGGCAATGGCCAGCTCAGCCAGGATGTACAAACAAAAATTGACAAGGTGGAGGATATACTTCGCGGTTGGCTTGCGCCAGGTCGCGGCGGCGCACAATGCCCAGCCTTGCACTGAGGCTTTGCAGGAGCAATGCCATGAGGTTGCTCATGAGCAACACCCAGATGAGTGAATAGCCAAACTGTGCGCCGCCCTGCAGGTCGGTGGCCCAGTTGCCGGGATCCATGTAGCCGACGCTTACCATATAAGCCGGCCCGACAAAGGCAAAAAAACGGCTCCATTTTTTGCCTTTGGAAGTATCTACCGAATCGTGTACATCTCCTAACGAAAGCTCGCTCGTATTGGCTTGTTGCGTTGTTTTCACGGCATCAAATGTCCGAATTATTCTTTGTAAGATCATTGGTTGTTGCATTGCTTCCTATATTCGGATAGATGCAGGGCATCATCAGACTGCTTATCTTCTATTGATGTGCCGGATGTTTTTTGAATTGATTTTTTAAATGCTTAGCTTTTACCAACAACT
>CAWGWV010000035.1:0-101467 GCA_963826385.1 uncultured Chitinophagaceae bacterium
GGAGTTGTCGCCGAGCAACAGTTTGGTGGCGAGTCCGCGCGACTGGAAATACGCACCCAGACCTTTGATGAGTTGCGCGTGTTCTTCGCCGGTTTGCCGGATATCGATACCCAGATCCGAACCATCTAACGAAAACATTTTGGTGTCTACGCCATAGACATCTCTCAGGTAAATGATATAGTCGGTAATGGATTTGTAGATCTCCTGCATATGCGTAGTGTCGAGCGGGTTGCCCGAAATACCGTTTGCCCGTGGTCCGTTGCTGATTTCGCCGGTAATGGCCCAGCGTGGCGCCGACGATACGGTTACAATCACCGGGATACCCATTTTACTGAGCTGTGCTGCCATTTCCATGCTTTCTTTTACATGCGGATGCAGCTTGCCGCTTTTGGCCGAATCTATCGGGTTGCTGTTGATGTCGGGCTGCCACAACTGCAACGGGATTTCTACCCTGCCCCAGGCTACGCGCATATTATCTAGGAATAGTCTATTACCTGCGGGTCGGTTTTTGGATTTTGCAGCCTGAAATTGCCGCCAAAGCCTGCGAAAAGCCTGCCCTGCCCGCTTGTGTTCAACCGAAAAGTAACCGGGCTTTTGTCAACTGTACCAGAAGCTTTGATGGTGAGTGCAAGTTCGCCATTGGTTGCACTGCCGGTTTGCATCGGGATGTATACCTGCAGGCTGTTGCCCCCTTCGTCGTTGTTCTTTTTTACCACAATGGGCGTAGCGGATTTCAGTTTAATATACAACTGTTGCTGTGCGCCTTTCAGCGTGATGCCATTAGCAGTTACGGTCATCATGTCTTTCAATCCCGACACCTTATATTCAGCTTGCGCATTATTTTGAGGTTGTAACAGCACAATGCTCCCGTTGGCGTAATTGGCTTCGGGCAGGCGGATACCAAAGTACAACTGCTCGTTGTCCTGGTCTTTTGTAGTATTGAAAGCTACGCTCACGTTTGCCCCATTGCCGGCAATGTCTTCTGTCACGGTTTCAACAAAATGAAACGAATCGATCTGTGTTGTCACGATCTGTGCGTCGCCTTCGCGCCGATATTCGGCCGCTGGCGTTCCAGCGCAGTGGCTTTTACGCTTTTCCAGTCGTTGCTCACCACCTGCAGGCTGGTTTCAAAGTCCATCAACTGTCCATTTACACGAATGCCGGTAATATTTCCCCAGGGTTCCATTTCAGTCTGGCTGTACCCCTGAGTGTATCCTGCCATTACCAATAACAAGGATACGCCTAAGCGCATTTTCCATTTTGAAAGCATATGCATTTCTATTTTATGATCTAATCTAAACAAGTTTTGTATCGGCTTTGTTTCTCTACCTCAGTTTGTGTATGAATGCATAAGGCTTTGTAATGGTTACAAAGCCTTATGCATTATTAGTAAAAAGTTGCAATCTCTTAATAGCCGGGATTTTGTGTCAGGTTCGGATTTAAACCAATGGCGGCCTGCGGTATGGGCAACAAATCTCTGCCTGCGGGAAGCGATGCATTAACACCATGCGGCTGACCATCATGCGTTGGTCCGGGTGCCGGGTTGGGAATGGCGTTGTTGTATCCACGGTACCATAAGCTTTTTATAAATGTGGCAGCCACATCGGAGCCTGCCCTGCGCAAATCATAAAACAACGAGTATTCACCGTTAACTCATGCCGGTATTCACTCAACACCATTTGCAAGGGATCGGTAATGGGTGCTGCCGGTGTACCATCAAAGCGGGCGCCATCCTGCATAACATCGGGAGCCGTACCACCCCATGCGCGGTCTCTCACCAACTTTAAATCGGCCATAGCGCCGGTAACATCACCGGTACGCACTTTACATTCTGCCCGGTCCAGCAATATTTCGGCATAGCGTAATAACATCTGGTTTTGAGAACCAAAAATTGTTTGCCGCGCGGCACCACCGGTAAGGTTTGGATCTCTCCATTTTTTTGCATTGTAATAGCCGGAACGTTTTTGGTCGGACACGCCATACCAGGGGTGCGAGAAGCGCCGCAGGTATTTATAATTTTACCATCGTCGCCAATATAAGCGGGTATCGCCATTGGAAAACCGGTTTTTACAGGGTCATAACTCCGAATGCCGCCACGGGCAATAATGCCGGGACTTACCAGCGAATCGCCGGGACCAACAATGGTAGCCAATTTACGTTTATCGCCGGGCTGAAACGAAAGCCACAAACCAGGGTTGCCATAATCGTATCCAAAATTCGATACTTCTTCCGGCCAGCTAAAATCATCTATCCAGGCAATTTCGCCACCATCTTGCCAGCTGCCATCCCAGCTTTGCGAACCGCCGACGGATCAAACTGAATTTCGAAAAGCGATTCATCGTTATTCTGATGATCAAACTCATGTACATCAACAAAATTTGGCAACAAATGATATTTATTATCCAACTCATTAAAATTGGCAATAGCGCCGGCATAATCTTTCAGCCACATACGTGCAGCGCCCTGCAAACCCAATGGCTGCGCCTTTGGTGGCCCTGCCTAAATTTTCAGGCGCCAGATCTTCTTTCCAGGGCAACAAACTTGCGGCCTGTCTCCATATCGGATACAACCTGCATAAATACTGAATCCTGTGAGGAACGTGGCGTTAACCCGTTGGTGATGTATTTAGTTCCAGCGGCACGCCACCAAAAGAACCGGCAAGATAGTAATACGTCATGCCACGTAAAAAGTAGGCTTCGCCGGTTAAACGCTGCGCCAGTTCGGCGTGACAATGCCTTTTTCTTTTGCTGTGTCAATAATGCCAAAAGCAGAATTGGCTCTTGCGATACCGATATAGGCATTATTCCAGAACGAAGGAAGCGCACCAAAATCGGCAGGTATGGCGTAGTTATTCCAAACGATATCAGTCCCATAGTTAAACCAATCGTGCGTTTGAAATTGGCATAGTACCAGATAGATTTTTTCAACAGATCGCTGTTTTGGTAGCTATCATAAATACTGTTTACCAAACCAACTACATCAGACGATTTTTGAAAGTTGCTTCTGCGGTGGACTGGAACTGATTGGTTTGTGTCAAAAAGCTTTTTTTACAGGCCATCGGCACAAAACCATCGACCGTACAATACAAAGTGATAGAAATGAATTTATTATTCGTTTTCATATCTATTAATATCTTCTGAGTTTAGAAAGTTACATTTAAACCCACGGTATAAAACCTTGATGAAGGATAGGTGCCATTATCAATACCATTTTGCGTGGCATTGCCACCCTGTATCCCAATTTCAGGATCAAGTCCGTATATTTGGTAATGGTAAACAGGTTTTGTGTGGACACATAAACCCGAGCTTGACATGTAAACGTTGCTGATCCGTGTAGGTAGGGTGTAACCAACCGTAACGTTTTTCAGTTTGAGAAAACTGCCGTTTTCTATCCATGCGCTTGATGGAACATTGCTGCCCTTCGCATCATCATTATAAGTAGCTCGCGAGAACTCGTTGGACGGGTTTGATGGCGTCCAGTGATTTATATAATATTCGTAGCTTACATTTTCCACCCCCACAAAGCTGCGGTTCTGGAAGCTTTGCAGGGCACTCTTCTGATAGTTCATAATTTTGTTGCCATACACGCCATAGAAGTAGAGGTTAAAATCCCAGGATTTGTAAGAGGCATCTAGGTTTACACCACCATAAAATTTAGGCAGCGGGCTTCCCAGGCTAACCTGGTCATCAGCATTTACCTGTCCATCGCCATTGGTATCGGCAAAGTAGCGGTCGCCGGGCTGTGTAGCTGGTTTTCGGTAATAACCTTGCGACGTGGCTTTGGCATTCAGAGCATCTATCTGCGCCTGTGTTTGAAAAACGCCAAATGATTGGTAACCATAAAATTCACCTACCGGTCTGCCCGATGTACGTTCGCGAAAATTCGCTCCATCCATTGCCGGCAATAGAGAGTCCGCCAAAGTTGGTGATAAAATCGGTACCCGAAGAAATGCTGGTGAGCTTATTTTTTACGGTTGTAAAGGTGAACACCACGCCATAGCGGAAGTCTTTGATCGAATGGTTGTAGTTGAAGGCAAATTCAAAGCCTTTATTCACCATGCTGCCCACATTGCGGGTCAGGTTGTTATAACCAGTTTGGGCAGGCGCCGCGAGCAGTAGCAGAAAGTCTTTCGATTTTCTTTGAAACCAGTCAGCTGTAACGCTAAGATCGCCATGCATGAAATACGGCATCAATTCCAATGTCTGTCTGGTAGTCGGTTTCCCATTTGAGGGTAGGGTTGGCAGGCTGCGTTTGTGCCACGCCACGCTGGTAAATTTTGTTGAACGGGTAGCCAAGGTTGCCGCTGTTGCTGGCAGGCAAGCCAGTGGAGTACAGCGCCTGGTATTGAAACGGAAGAATGGTACCCTGGTTGCCTACTTCGCCATAACTGCCCCGGATTTTCAGGTCGGTCAGCCAGTTGGCATTTTGGAGAAAAGATTCTTCTTTGATTTTCCAGGCAATGGCACCCGATGGGAACACGCCATATTGGTGACCGGTGTCAAATTTGGAAGAACCGTCGCGGCGTACTGTTCCGGTTACGATGTATTTGTCTGCAAACTTATACGTTAACCGTGCAAATTCAGAAGCCAGTGATGTGATGATCTGTCCATTGCCATTCGGATCAAGGATGAGGTTGGTGACCTGTGCAAGATCCCTGATAACACTGTTGGGCGGAATGCCGCTGCCACCCATGAAGTTGCTGGTATTCTTTTGCGCCGATATGCCGCCGAGCAGGTTGATGGCATGTTTGCCAAATGTTTTGTCGTAGGTTATCGTGTTTTCCCACAACCATTCAAAATTCTGGTTCAGGTTCTGCCTGTAAAATGGATTTTGCGTGGGTCCGCCCAGGTTGTACTGCTGGTTCAGGCGGTTGTCTTCCGGCTGAAAGAAAGAGCCTGAGAAGTTGGTCACATTTATACCGGCATTGGTTTTAATTTTCAAACCTTCTATCAGCGTTACTTCCAGCGAGGAATTGGCCAGGATAAAGTTGGTGATGTTTTTATACTCGTTGTTTTCTATCGTGTACAACGGGTTGCCATACTTGGAAACATAGGTATTTTTCGGATTGTAAAAACCATAGTTGCCATTGGCGTCTTTGATCTGGCTGGTCAATTTGTTGCCGCTATCAAGCGTTGGCGGCAGTTGGGTAAACTGTACCAATGAGCCGGTGCCGAAAGGGTTGTTGGCATCCTGGTAGGTGTATTTGGCGCTGGTAGAAGACTTCAGCCATTTAAACGGGTGTATAGTCGAGATTAAGCCCCAGCGTATATCTTTTGAAATAAGAACCTTGTACAATTCCTTTTTGGTCGTAATAGCCAAAGGAAGCAGCCGATTGCATTTTGTCGCTGCCACCCCTGATGCCGATGCTGTAATTTTGGGTCAACCCCGTGCGGTACAATGCATCCTGCCAATCTACGTTGGTGAGTGCGTTGGGCGTGCGCCAGATGGGAAGTTCCTGAAAGTTGTGCAGCGAATCGGCATCTGCCACTTCGTTTGCCAGTGTAGCCCATTGCTGCGCATTCAATACCTTGTATTTTTTAGGCGTGCTCTGGAAAGCGTTGTACGCGTCGAGCGAAATTTGCAGCACCGCCTTTTTGTCCCCGCTTGGTGGTGATGATCACCACGCCGTTGGCAGCGCGGATACCATAAATAGCCGTTGCCGACGCGTCTTTCAACACGTCTAAGGTTGCAATGTCGTTGGGATTGATGTTGTTGATGCCGCCGGTAACGGGATAGCCGTCAATAACGTAGAGTGGCGTATTGCCGCCGCTAGCCAGGCTGCCCACACCACGGATAAGCACCGAAATGTTGCCGCCGGGCGCGCCGTCGTTGTTGACGATCTGCACACCGGATGCACGACCCTGCAATGCCTGGTCAACCGTTACCACCGGTACTTTTTCAATTTGCGCAGCCGATACACTGCTCACAGCGCCGGTTAGGTCTTTTCGCTTTTGTGTGCCGTAACCAATGACCACCACCTGCTGCAGCGACTGCACATCGGCCAACATTGCTACCTGAAGGCTGCTGCGGTTGTTTACCGGCACTTCCTGTGGCACAAAGCCTACGTTGCTGAACACCAGCGTGGCATTGCCGGGAACATTGATGGAAAAGGTGCCGTCGTTGTTGGTAACGGTGCCGTTGTTGGTTCCTTTTACACTAATGCTTACGCCAGCCAGCGCACTATCGCTGTTGCCGGCTGTTACGCGCCCACTCACAAGCTTGTTTTGTGCGTGAAGCTGCGTAGCAGTAACAAACGCAAACAGCAGGAATAAAAAAGCTCTTGAACAGCAGCTTTTTTCTTTTGGTACAAAGTGCTTCATTTGATTTATTGTTTTATGAATGGTTGTTAAGACAAAATGTTAGAGACACGGGTGAGGGTCTTTCCTGCCGGCAAAAGCTGACTGTAGCCGTAAGAATCATCTGACACACGAGGTGCACCATTTCTTTCGACGGTGGACGGGACAGGAACAAATTGGATTGTTCAGGAAGAATTCATAGGCAAAATCGTTTTTGACCGGAGATTTCAGGAAGCCGGCTTCTCCATTGTTTTGTTGGATATTCAATGGATAGACAGCTGGCAATTTTTGTCAATCACTGTTGGCAAAAAGATCGTTCGCCAAGGCGTCAATCTTTTTGCCAGGTAATCCTGTATCGATCGGCAATACAATTTTAACTAACATTTTACCCTGCCGGTGATTTAGCCGACACATAATTTACGCAATCGTTCCCGGCAACGATTGCATAACGTTTTCTAGCCTAAGGCGTACATTCGCAGCATTTAAATAATATGTTCAATAGCTAAAAAAACATTACTCATATTATAGACCTTTGATCCACTATTATGATGAACACGAACAGACGAACTGCCATAAAATATTTTGTGCTGCTTACAGCGGGAGCGGCGTTTTTGCCATCGTGCAAAAGCAATCACAACAACATTGCAGCCTACAACAACATTCCCATTACGGAAGACGACCAGGCCATGCTGGGCGAAGTAGCTGAAACCATTGTTCCGGCTACCGGCACTCCCGGTGCAAAGGAAGTTTCTGCACACCTGTTTGCCTTGCAGATGCTCAACGACTGCTACAACCAGGAAGACAGGGATCATTTTGTAAAAGGAATGAAGCAGTTTAACGATGAGGTACAAAAAAAGTACAGCAAACCCTACCAGCAATGCACACCATCTGAGCGGGAAGCCATCATTACAGCAGTCAATGCCAAAAAGGACAACGAAACCGATGCCGATTTTTTCTTCAAAACGATGAAGCAGTTAACGGTAAAAGGGTATACAGAATCAAAATACTACCTCACCAATGTACAGGTGTACAAACTGGTGCCGGGCAAGTACATCGCCAGCAAGGCGGTATAAGGTCGTGCGGGAAAACAACACCGTCGGGGCAAGTGCGTCCGATTGCGGCCAGCCATTCTTTTCATTGCGATTGCGACAATTTTATCTATCATTTCATTAGACTTCCACTTCTATTATTATGGGCAATACGAACGATTCAGTAAAAGCCAGGACCTTCGACGCCATTGTCATTGGTTCGGGCATCAGCGGCGGATGGGCTGCCAAAGAACTTTGTGAAAAAGGATTGAAAACGCTGGTGCTGGAGCGCGGCAAAAATGTTAAACATGGCATGGATTATCCTACCACGAGCATGATGCCCTGGGAGTTTCCGCACCGCGGGCAGATGCCGGCCGATGTGGTTGAACAAAACCCCGTGGTAAGCCGCTGTTACGCCTTTAAGGAAGATGCCGCGCACTTTTTTGTAAAAGATACCGAGCATCCTTACGTGCAGGAAAAACCGTTCGACTGGATTCGCGGCTACCAGGTAGGCGGCAAATCGTTGCTGTGGGCGCGGCAAACGCAGCGCTGGAGCGACTACGACTTCGAAGGACCTGCCCGCGATGGTTTTGCGGTGGATTGGCCTATTCGTTACAACGACATGGCGCCATGGTACAGTTATGTTGAAAAATTTGCCGGCATCAGCGGGAACAAAGATGGGCTTGGACACTTTGCCCGACGGTGAATTTTTACCAGCAATAGAATTAAATGATGTTGAAAAATATTTTAAAGAAGTCGGTAGCGAAAAACTATGAGACACGACATGTAATTTATGGGCGATGCGCGCACTTAACCGAGCCCAAACAAATTCATATACGATCAGGGACAGGGTACAATGCCAGAACAGAACACTATGCCAGCGTGGGTGCCCGTTTGGCGGATATTTCAGCAGCCAACGCCACCACCATTCCTGGGCAATGAAAACCGGCAACATGACGCTGCGGCCCGATAGCGTGGTGCAGGAAATTATCTATGATGATACCAAAAACAAAGCCACTGGTGTGCGGGTAATTGATGCACACAGCAAAAGAAGTAACAGAGTATTTTGCAAAAGTGATTTTTGTAAACGCGGCAGCGTTGAACACCAACCTGCTGTTGCTCAATTCCAAATCGCACCGCTTTCCCAACGGTTTGGGTAACGACAGTGGCGTTTTGGGCAAATATGTAGCGTTTCACAACTACCGTGCGCATATCAACGCCACACTGCAACGACTTTGCCGATGTAACGACCGAAGGCCGCCGCCCCACAAGCGCTTACATTCCACGTTTCAGAAACGTGTAAAAACAGGAAACCGACTTTTTGCGTGGCTATGCCGCCGGCTTTCGCGCAGGCAGGGGCAGAAGCATGGACACCAGCGGTTTTGGTGCATCGCTCAAAGAGCAGCTGGCATCCAATGAATTGGGTCCGTGGTACGTAGGCTCGCACATGATGGGCGAAACCATCCCCAAAGAAAGCAATACCGTATCGCTCGATGGCACTCAAAAAAGACGAATGGGGAATGCCTTTGCTAAACATCAACATCGCCTACGACGACAATGATGAAAAAATGGTGAAAGACTTCCAGGAACAAATGACGGAAATGTACACCAAAGCAGGGTTTACCAATATCCGCGTGGACGACAGCAAGCAGGCGCCGGGCCTTGACATTCATGAAATGGGCGGCGTGCGCATGGGTAACGATCCCAAAACCTCGGTGTTGAACAAATGGAACCAGATGCATGCCTGCAACAACGTGTTTGTAACCGACGGTGCCTGCATGACGTCAACCTCCACGCAAAACCCATCGCTGACCTATATGGCGTTTGCCGCCCGCTCGGTAGACTACGCAGTAGATCAAATAAAAAAGCGGAATATCTGACGCAACCATCGATAGATTCTTTACAAGGCGCTCAACGGGGCGCCTTTGTTTTTTCTGAAACATAAAAATCCCAGTATTCTTCATATTGCTCTTGTCGAATAATGGTCCTCCACTGGTGTCTCTTCCCGGCGCAATGATGGTTTTCTTTTTTGTAACCTGTCAAAAGGGCATTTATAGGAATTTAATGTGCTGCAAAATCATTTTTTTATACATTTCACCTCCATTGAATCCCGGTATCTGCCGGCGTTTTGTTGAACCATTTTCTTGTATCTTATGCCACTATGTTTGTCAGTTCACCCGGTTGCAAACCGGTTTTGGATAAAATGGATGGTTGTGTTGATGGCGCTGTTTTCCACGCTTTCTGCTGCTGCGTGGGGGAAACGCGGGCACGACATCATCGCACGCATTGCGTATCATTATCTTACTGATGCTGATAAGGCGGCGCTGAAACCGTATTTGGGCAACCTGTCAATAGAAGCAGCAGCCAACTGGATGGACGATGTAAAAACCAGCCCCGCCTACTCGCTGACGGCTAGCTGGCACGATGTATTGTTTGCCAAAGGAACCAGCTTTCAGCCCGGCAAAGGCACCAACGCGGTGAACGCCATCACGTATGCCATTGACGAAATGCAGGGCAACGCCAGCATTTCGATGGGCCGAAAACAGTATGACCTGTTTGTCATCATGCACCTTGCCGGCGATCTGCACCAGCCGCTGCATACCGGTTATGATGAAGACAATGGCGGCAGGGATTACAAGGTTTCCTTTTTGGGCAAACCAGCTACCCTGCACAGTGTATGGGACAGCAGCCTCATTGCAGCGCAGGACATTACTTATGAAGATTGCCTGAATATGGCAGAAACACTGCACAAAGACGACCGGTCGGCAAGCATCCATATCACCGACTGGCTTTACGATACCCGAGCGCTGACAGAAAGCACCTACCCCGCAAACCGGCAGATAGACCAGGTGTACCTGACGGAGATGACGCCAACAGTTGAAAAACAACTGGCACTGGCTGGCATCCGGCTGGCTGCCCTGCTGCACCGGTTGCTCCAGGGTGGTGAACCGCTGACACCTCTTGCAAAGACCCCGGCTCCTCCTGCATCAACACCGGCAAACCGTACAGAGACACCTGCGGTAAAAAGTGCTTCAGCTGCTGCTGCCAACAGCATCCCGCTGGACCGCCTGACGGCTTATGCCGGTAAACAAGTGCGTACCTGCGGGCAGGTTTTCCGGGTCAGATACCTCACCACGTTTGCCAATACACCTACGTATATCAACATCGGCGCGCCCTACCCCGAATCGCCGCTCACACTCATCCTGTGGCAGAATGTCCGGGACAATCTGAGCTATGTGCCCGAAGAAAAACTGGATGGTAAAACGATATGCGTTACCGGCACGATAACGCTGTACAAAGGCAAAGCACAGATGGTCGTTCACAAAGAATCGGACATTCAGATACAATAGTATTGTATTTTTATGCCGTTAATTGGTTGTGTATGAGAATAACAGGCGCATTCATAGTCTTGCTGCTGTCATCGGTTGTTAATGCGCAAAGCATCCTGCCGGGAAGGTTTTTGTCCAATACCTATGCGGGCTACCAGTTGCAGCAGTTAGGTGAAAAAGACAGCAGCCGCCAATCAAAATGGTCGTTGTCCCGCTATGCGGCAGTCTCGGCAAACTACCTGATTGCCCCGGGAGGGCGCATGAACATGGTCTCCGTACCGGCGGGTTTGCAGCTACAGCGGCGGCTAACCAACCATCTTTATGCCTTTTCCACTGTATCGGTTGCGCCAGCCTATTTCAGCTTTGGCAGTGCCGTGTTGCCTCCCGGTTTTTCTAACCCGAAAGCCGGAAACGGGTTTGCACAGCCGGGTAACCTGGGCATCGCTTCACGGGCAGAACTCGGGCTGATGTACACCAACAACGAAAAGACATTTTCTATTTCGGGCAGCATCGGGATTGAAAAAAGCAGTGTGCCCGCTTTGTATTACAACCCCATCAATGCTACCCATCCCAATACGGTATTGTATCCAAACCGGTAATCGTATCTATCAACACAGTACTCATCATTTAAGGTATTTGGCCGCACTTCAATCACAACGTACGTTTTCTCCGACGGTTATTTCTCCCATACAACCAACGCTGTATTTGCCGTAAAAATGAAGCCAACCAATTCATGGTAAGGGTTGATAACCAAATGGGAATGAACAATTTACAAAACATCTACAACATATGTACATAAATTAATTTTGTGTCATTTTTTCTTTCCCTACTTTTAGCGAAATTCAATACCCAATTTCATGCTACCAAAACTGAGCAAATCCTGTTTTGTTTGTCTTTTCCTGTGCTTTATTCACCTTGCAAAATCACAATCGTTCCCGAACCAGGCTATCGGCGGCAATGGCTTGCAACCGGCACAAAGCACTTGTTTGTCGCCCGCACAACAATCCCGGCTAATCGCCATGTTGCAAAAAAATACAGCCGAACTGGCACAGCAAGGCAAACTGCCGCCGGTGGTTACGTCCATTTTGCCAACGGTTCGGTTTGTTTGGCCGCTGGAACAAACCGGGGACATTGCTGATCCCGGTTACTACTCCATCGGGTATTATGTGGATCATGACAATGGCGAAAAATCAATCCAGGATTACAATTGCCGGAAAAGAACCTACGACGGGCACAAAGGAACCGATATTTTTACCTGGCCATTTACCTGGTCAAAAATGGACAATGACGCTGTCAAAGTCGTATCGGCGGCGGAGGGCACCATCATCGGGAAATGGGATGGATACAACGATAAAGAATGTAGCATTTGCTACACCTGTCCCTGGAACGGCGTATATGTGATGAATACCGACGGCTCCATCTGCATGTATGGTCATTTGAAAACCGGCAGCCTCACCACCAAAAACAAAGGCGATGCCGTAGCCGCCGGTGAATACCTGGGCATTGTAGGCAGTTCGGGATCATCAACAGCGCCGCACCTGCATTTTGAAGTCTATGCCGACAATGCGTACAAGCAACTGGTTGACCCATGGGCTGGCAAGTGCAACACAGAGGTGCCGGAAAGCATCTGGCAAAACCAGCCAGCTTATGACCAGCCTTCTATCAACAAAATCGCTACGCACTATACCGCACCCGTCATCGGGGCTTGCTATGGCGAAGAAGAAACCAATTTCAGCGATCATTTTTATCCCGGCAGCGAGTTGTATTATGCCGTTTACCTCCGGGATCAGCAACCGGGTACTTCGGCGACCTGCACCATCCTGCAACCCGATCATACCGTTTTCAACCAGTTTACCCAATCGTTTACGGATTATTATTCCGCTTCTTACTGGTACTGGCACCAAACGCTGCCCGAAAATGCACCGGCCGGCACCTGGACGTTTCAATATGAATACAATGGGCAAACCGTAACGCACCCGTTCACCGTGTCGGGGGTATTGCCGTTTTCACTGGTCAGCTTTGCGGCAACCCGGCTACCCAACCGCCATATCCAACTCAACTGGCAGACGACCAGCGAGCAAAACCTGCAAACCATTATTGTAGAAAGAAGTGAAGATGGTAAAATATTCCGCGCCATTGGTTCTGTTTTGCCTACCGGCAATGGCCGCGCCACGGTGAACGATTATTCCTTTACCGACATCAACCCGCTGGCAAAAAGCAACTTTTACCGGTTGAAAATGATGGATGCCGACGGACGGTACACCATCAGCCGGATTGTGACCACCCAAAACGATCAGCACAATCCTTCCCTCGTGATACTGGGCAATCCTGCCGGCAGCCAGCTACAGTTGGTCACCAATACGCCTTCGGGCAAAGGCAGCATCCGGATCGTGAATGCAGAAGGCAAAACGGTATGGTTGTCGGCTCAGCAATTTCAGCCCTACGGCTTCGTTAGCATCCCGGTAAGCCATCTGCCAACGGGCACATATTATTTGCTCGCAGAAGTAGCCGGCAAACAGTTTAAAAAATCATTCATCAAACTATAAACAAACCTGCGGCGGTAAATAAAAAATGCGTTGGCGATTCGGTGGGGATTCTTTTCCATTTTATTGCCAACGCATTGCCTTTATCAAGACAATTGAGTGGGCTAAAATGGTAGCGGCTCCTTCCTGCCCCGGTTAGGCAGTGCTGCTTTATTTCCCAGATCGCCAATACAAGACGGATGTCTATTTTTGTTCTAAAAACAGAAACAGACAGATGAAACAAACCATTGCAATAGACATGGACGGCGTGCTGGCAGATGTGGAAACGCAGTTCATCAACTGGTACGAGCGCGACTATGGCATCAGGGTAATGCGGGAAGAAATGATGGGCAAAAGTGAAGAAGACGCATTTCCCGACAAAACAGCGGTGCGAAAGTTTGTAACGACGCCGGGTTTTTTCAGAACGCTGCCCGTCATGACAGACGCGGTTGAATCGGTACGCCAACTGATGGAAACCTTTGATGTCTATATTGTATCGGCAGCCATGGAATTTCCACAATCTTTACCCGAAAAATACGAATGGCTGGCAGAACATTTTCCCTTTATCGGCTGGAAAAAAATTATTTTCTGCGGCGACAAAAGCATTGTTGACACGCATTATATGATTGACGATCATTGTAAAAATCTCGATTTCTGCAAAGGCAAAACCATTATGTTTTCGGCAGCGCACAATGCCAACTTTAACCATCATACGCGTGCCAACAACTGGAAAGAGATCGTTGCGCTGCTGACAGCCAGCAACTGATGTTTGCAGTAGTTGCGGGTAACGGCGCCACATGTCATCTATCTTCTTCATCGTTCACCTTCCAAACGCCTTTTATATGGCAGACAATACACTCCGCAGTGCCGCCTGGTTTGGCCGCACCGGCAAAGACGGCTTTATCTACCGCGCGTGGATGAAGAAACAAGGCATTCCTTCCTATGAATTTGAAGGCAAACCCATCATCGGCATTTGCAATACCTGGTCGGAGCTGACGCCCTGCAACTCGCACTTCCGGCAACTGGCCGAATGGGTAAAAAGAGGCGTTTGGGAAGCCGGCGGCTTCCCGGTAGAATTCCCGGTGATGTCGCTTGGCGAAACGCTCATGAAACCTACGGCGATGCTGTACCGCAACCTCGTGAGCATGGATGTGGAAGAATCGATCCGTGCCAACCCGCTCGATGGCGTGGTGCTGCTGTGCGGGTGCGACAAAACAACACCGGCACTGGTGATGGGCGCCTGCAGTGTAAACCTGCCAACCATTGTTGTTTCCGGCGGTCCCATGCTCACGGGGCGGCACCAGGGAAAAAGCATCAGTACCAGCGACCTGTGGCGCTTTAGCGAAGATGTGCGCGCCGGTAAAATGACCAGCGAACAAATGATGCTGGCCGAAGCCGGTATGTGCCGCAGCGACGGGCATTGCGCCGTGATGGGCACTGCTTCCACCATGGCTTGCATGGTAGAGGCGCTTGGGTTGTCGCTGCCGCACAACGCTGCCATTCCTGCTCCCGATGCCGCCCGCAAAGTACTGGCGCAGTTGTCGGGTATCGAGATTGTAAAGATGGTAGCCGACAATCGTACTCCATCGCGCATCCTCACCCGCGAAGCGTTTGAAAATGCCATCATGATCAATGCTGCCATCGGCGGCTCTACCAATTTTGTGTTGCACCTGCTGGCCATTGCCGGCCGCATTGGTGTACCGTTGACATTGGAAGATTTTGACCGTTTTTCTGCCGGCATCCCGCTGATGGCTAACCTGCAGCCGTCGGGTTTCTATTTTATGGAAGACCTGTATTATGCCGGTGGATTGCCCGCCGTTGTAAAAGAACTGCTTCCCCGGCTGCACAAGGATTGCATTGCGGTAAATGGAAAAACGCTGGGCGAAAACGTTGACAACGCTACCTGCTACCATACAGACGTAATTGCAACGATGGACAAACCGTTCAATACCACTTCGGGCATCGTGGTGCTCAAAGGCAATCTTTGCGAAGCCGGCGCTGTGCTTAAACCGTCTGCCGCCAGCCTACACCTGATGCAGCATACCGGCAAAGCTGTAGTGTTTGAAGACATTGATGATTACAAACAAAAGATAAACGACGAAAACCTGCCCGTGGACGAAAACAGCATTCTCGTATTGAAAAATGCGGGACCCAAAGGATACCCGGGCATGCCCGAAGTGGGCAATCTTGGGTTGCCGCCATCCCTGCTGGCCAAAGGCATTACCGATATGGTTCGCATTTCAGACGGACGCATGAGCGGAACCGGTTTTGGAACCGTTGTACTGCACGTATCGCCCGAATCGGCGGAAGGTGGAACCCTCGGCATTGTACAGGATGGTGACGAAATCACGCTGGACGTTGAAAAACGATTGCTGCACCTGCACCTGGATGACGAAGAAATTAGCCGGAGAAAACAACACCGCATAGACAAAACCGCTTTTGCCAGCCGTGGCTATGTGCAACTGTACCAGCAGCACGTAGAAGGCGCACACCTTGGTGCCGACCTCGATTTCCTGAAAGGCGGATCCGGCAGTGAAGTGACAAGAGACTCGCATTGATGCCTGTTTCAGAGGCAGCGGGAAGAAAAAGAATCGTTGCCCCCGGAGATTGATTATACCCAACACCAACAAACGATTGAACTGTATGAAGTTTAGCAAAAAAGTAGCCATTGTCACCGGTGCCGGGCAAGGGGATCGGGTTGGAAATCTGCCGCCGGCTGGCAACTGCTGGTGTTGCAGTCGTGCTGAATGACCTGGATACCATTTTATCCAACACGGCTGCGCAAAGCATCTTGGGCGAAGGTGGTGAATGTGTACCGGTGCCTGGCGATGCCAGCGACACCGTGGTGATACAGCAATTGGTCGATACGGCGGTGTCGCAGTTTGGCAGTCTCGACATTGCCATTGCCAATGCGGGCATCACGCTGTTTGGCGATTTTTTAACCTACACGCCCGCTGCTTTTTTGAAAGTGATGGAAGTGAACCTGGGCGGTACTTTTTTCCTGGCGCAGGCTGCCGCCCGGCAGATGAAACATCAGGCAACGGGCGGCACCCTGTTGTTTACCTCTTCCGTTACCGGCCACCAGGCGCACAAAAACCTTGCGGCGTACGGCATGAGCAAAGCTGCCATTGAAATGCTGGCCAAACACCTGGTCGCCGAGTTGTCTGCTTTTGGGATCAATGTAAATGCCATTGCACCGGGCGCTACTCTTACCGGGCGAACGTTGGCCGACGCAGATTACGAAGCCACCTGGTCGAGGATTACGCCGATGGGCCGCCCTGCTTCGGTCGCCGATATTGCGGCAGCAGCGCTCTTTCTTGTTTCGGAGGAAGCAAGGCACATTACCGGGCAAACACTGATTGTAGATGGCGGATGGACCTGCACCAGCCCATCTCCCTATTGACGTGAACAGGAGTTTTTTGTTATTGATTGCCTGTCCATGTTATTTGTTGCGCAGGATTTTGCTAACAAATCATGTTGACGGAAAATGCGTTGTGGTTTCACTGCTGCGCTATCCAATTTTTTTTGGTAAAACATACCCGGTTCATACCTACCCCTGAAATTTGAAGGAAACACCGATCGCTGCTGAACTGTTGGCACAAATGAGAAAATTCCTAAATTTGCGGTCTGGACGGCAACCCTGCTGATCATCGTTTTGACTGCTTATCAGCATAACCCTGCCTTACAAAACCGGATGAACTACAAGCTTTGTAGTTGAATTTTATGAAATGTTTGATGAACCGGCTGATGCTTTTGTTTTCCCTGCGTTGATGATAACGTCTCATAAAAGAGATCGCCTGCTGAAACTACTACCCGGCGACTATACTACAAAATGGACATGCTGTAAGCGGCACTGTTTCCACTGTTTTTCCGGTAAACTTTTAAATGAAACGGACATGAAAAAATATCTTTATTTCTATAGCCTCATTCTATATGTTACCCTGGCAGCCTGTGCCAAAGCACCCATTCAGCAAACAGCTGCTGATACCGACACAACTTCGCAGAACGAAATGATGCACAACGTGCACAACATTTTTAAGTAGTCAACCGGTATTTGTCGCCAATTACTGAATGCAGCGCATGTAAAGAAATGCGGGCAGCCAAAAGCGCCTCGCAACCGGAAACAGGTGCATGTAAGCAAAGTGGCAGACACCATCCGGGCGTTGTTTACCGGCGGTACTCCATGATTTCTATTTTCCGGAAGTCCATCGGGTGGCTATTGGATTGCAGGGAAATGTACCCGTCTGTTACCAAGTCATTACCGGCAATGTTTAGTCTTTTTACATTGGCGTTGCTGGTATCAAAATGCGGGTTGTCGAAAGATAATACAGGTTCGCCATTTACGTAATGCGTAATGTGGCCGTCACGCACTTCAATTTCGGCAGTTGCCCACACTTCGCCATCAATGGTTTTTTTTACTGTGGGTGGGGTGCAATACAATGTGTTTCGTTTGCCATCTATATCCACATACATGCCCGATGCGCAGATTTCACCCGTTGGGCGCGGTTCCTTGCCGCTGCCGCCAAGAATGTTGTATTCCAGGCAAACCGGGAACGGCTGATCAATCGCCATGGATTGTGGCGACTGGCATTGGTATTGAATCCCGCCGTCGCGAAATCCCCATGAAGGAGCACCGGAAGCGGTATCGCCTACAAAGCGGTATTCTACCTTTAACCTGAAATTGGTGAATTTTTGATTGTAAAACAATGCGCCAAAGGTGCTGCGAAATCCATTGTACTGGTCGTAACGCGTGCTGAGAATGCCGTTTTCTACGCGGAAGGTATTGTTGAAATTGTCGCCCGGCGCGTGACCGGCAATTTTTGGTGTCCAGTTAGCGAGGCTTTTGCCGTCAAAAAGGCTCACCCAACGATTGGCAGTCTGGGAAGTTGGTTTGGCAGGACTGCAGGCAACGCAGATTACAGGCAACAGGAATAGCAGGCAACGGAATGGTTTCATATGTCAAAGGTATTGGTTAAGTCTAATGGATGAACGGCAACGGCAAGGTTGGTTTTTCTGTGCAGATGAGTAGCCCGAACACTCAGGGCAAAGCACCTCTTTTTCCCATCTCAATGATTTCACAATCGCGGATCTGCTGACCGTCAATTACAAAGCGCACCAGCGTTTTGACCTTGTGCCAGCCCTGGTTGCCGGCGGCGCCGGGATTAATGTGCAAACAATGAAGCGCGTCGTCGTGCATAATTTTAAGTATGTGCGAATGCCCGGAGATAAACATTGCCGGGCGTTGCGTTACAATTTCGTTCCTGACGCCGGGCGCATACCTGCCGGGATAGCCGCCAATGTGCTTCATCAGCACTTTTACGCCTTCGCAGTCAAAGAGCAGTTGCTCCGGGAACTCGCTTCTGACGTCGTAGCCATCGATATTTCCATACACGCCTTTGAGCGGCTTGAAAATCCGCAACCGGTTAGCAATGTCGATGGTGCCAAAATCGCCGGCATGCCAGATTTCATCACAGGTATCAAAGTGTTTGAAAATGGCTTCTTCAAGGTGGTGGTGAGTGTCGGACAACAGGCCAATGCGCGTCATAAAAAAATAGGCTGTGGTGATGAATGGTGTTGACGACCGGTAATTGCCCGCCACGCGATAAAGGTAGTGGATTCGGCCTGTTGTCCAATGCTGCGCAGCCATCACCGGTCAATGCAGGTGGCTTTGCTGCTACCTGCACCAAGGACGCAACCTGACGGCAAACAGTTTGTTGGGCAGAATGGTTTTGCCCAAAGGCATAACAAAACACAACAGCTCGTAAGGTTGTTTTCAATAGCAGGGATACACGTTGAAAACTATTGGATTTGCATCGCCATTTCTTTTTCAGGTAGCTGCGGGAGTCTGTTTATCAGGCTGTTACCATATTCTGTAATTTTGTATGTTGATTGGATTTGCTTTGCGAATTACCGATCTCAGGCATGACAAATGTCTGTTCAAAAACGGCAACAGCAGTTTTAAAAATTAATGTATTTTAAAGTTTTTCCACGCCGGAATCTTCTTAATTTCATCACTTCACATCTATTCTATTTATAATATGTTTATGTATGCAGGAACAGGAAGATGTTCTGATTGATTTCGAACACGAAATGATATGCGAGCCAGCGTCGGTGGGCAGTCGTTTTGTCAATTATCTCATTGACATCGTTGGTTATTACCTGGTGATTTTTATGGTTGCCTTTGCGGGAGGCGACCGCCTGTTGCAAGATGGCGGTATTGGCCGGTTACCTGTTTCTCATGGTGGTACTAATAGGCTATTATACGCTGTTTGAAGTTGCAATGGGAGGTAAGACGCCGGGTAAGCTGCTGACCGGAACGCGTGCTGTACGGGCAGATGGCAGCCGCCTGCAATTTACCGATGCCTTGCTGCGGTCGGTTAGCCGCGTTGTTCCCTTCGAGCCGCTATCGGCTTTCGGTGGACGTCCCTGGCACGACCGGTGGGCGAATACAAAAGTGATCAAAGCATAAACGGCTTTCGTTTATTTAATTTTCCCGCTTTGCAAACTGCCTGTCCCGGGGACAGGCAGTTGGCAAAGCTTTTTTATGCTCAAAACCTGCCATCCTACGCGGCAGCCATTGCCAATTCCTACATTCTTCCAAATTTTATTGTCGCTCATTTTGCTAACCGGTGAGGTCCATTTTCTGATTTATCCTATTGTTATAAAACTCCGGTTTCATTTTGGGAATATAGTTTATAATGTTTAATGTATAAAAAGCTGAAAGACATTATAAACTGTTGGCAAAATCGTTTGGCATTATATTCTCACTGATAGGGAACGCTGTAAGATATTTCCAATAGTCAATATCCAATACGATACACACAACCATTCAATATCAAAGCAGCCAAAATTCATTATCAGTCAATTTGAAATCCATGAAAAAAGTTTTGATCCTGTTGTTGGCGTTTTCGTTCGCTTTTGCAAAGTTGAATGCTCAGGATTGCCCGGCAAATCCCACTTACCTGAACAAATCCGGCACGTATGCTCTTTCTGCCAACCGTTCTTTGGTACTTAAAACCGATGCAACGTTTACTGTAACGGTACAAACCACATTTGCTTCAACGGCAACAATCTGCGTTCTCAATGGAGCGAAACTCAATTTGAGTTTTTCAAACATCAATACCATTCAGAAAGGTGGAGTCATATACATTGATAGCAAATCGAGCGTGAACCTGGTGGGCAGCAGTATCAGCAACTTCCCGTTGACAATTATCAACGATGGTGAATTCAATCAGACTACCAGTGTCAATTATACTGATGGTGCAATGATCAACAACAACGGGACATACACTTCCACCAATCCTATCATTTTCAACAGTGGTGCGGTAACGTTAAACAACAACGGGTATTTCAAGTTTACTTCTACCATGAATTTCAATACCGGAACGTTTGCCATCAACAATTCAAATACCGGCGACATTGATTTTGGCATCAACTCGGTTGTCTTGTCTAATACGACGCTCTACAATGCCGGTACGGTAACCATTGGCGGAGATTTGACAATTCAAGGTTTGTCTGTCATCAATAACAGCAATTACATCAATCTGAAAAGTAATTCAAAAGGGCTGATCATAGATAACGCCACCATCAACAACAAAGGGGTTGTAGAAGTTACCGGTGAAGTATTGATTAACGCCGCCGGTACCCTGACCAATAACTGTACAATATCTGGCAAATCAAATTTTACCAACAACGGTACTGTCAATAACAACAAAGATATTTTGGTTACCAAATCCACTTTCCTGAACCAGGGAACGCTGGTGAACGGTGCCAATGCCTTGATCCAGGGTGCCAATTTTACCAATAATTCGAGCGTAACCGGAAAGGGTAATTTTTATTTTTCCGGTCAAACCACGAATAGCGGGGTGTTTAAAGGAATAGGCGGGACCATCAATTTTTATGATGCCACCCGTTCTTCCGCCAATTTTTTCGACGTACAAAATACCAAACCAACCAATACAACCAAAAACGCCATTGTACCCAATACCGCCTCTGTTTTTACGACTTGCGCCGACCTCGTTGCGCCGGTTATCACCAGTCAACCTTCCCTGCAGGTACTTTGCAGTTCTGCAATCACCTCCGCTACATTTAGTGTAACTGCCACCAGCACAAACACGCAGACTTACCAATGGTATAAAAACGGGGTAGCCATCAATGGGGCTGTTGCAATCAATAGCAGCTATATTGCCAATGGTTTGACGCTTGCCGATACCGCGAATGTTTATACAGTGGTTGTAACCAATGAAGCTGGCAGCACCACCAGCAATCCTGCTTTTGTTAAATATGTAATTCTATCGCAACCAGCCCCAACCAGCTTGTACATTGCCACCGGTTCAGCTGCAGCTTTTGCAATAAAAGCAACTGCCAGCACTTCGATTCAATGGCAGTTTAACACTGTGAATATCATCGGCGCTACGGCTGCTACTTATAGTGACGCCTCTGCTGCATTGACCGATGCAGGTAGCTACAAAGCCATTGTTACCTACAATGGTGTTGCCTGCACCACCGATGAAGCCATCCTGAAAGTAGAAAACCTGCCGGTGATCAGCAAACAACCCACTACACAGGTGTTTTGTTCCAATGCAATCACTTCTGCCAAGCTGAGTGTGGATGCTACCAGCACTTCTACTGCTACCTTCCAGTGGTATAAAAATGGCGCTGCCATCACGGGTGCTACTGCCAAAGACCTCAACCTCAACAATCTTACCCTGGCTGATACTGCCAATACTTACTATGCCATTGCAACCAACGGAGTAGGCACTGCCAAAAGCAACACTGCTTCAGTCAAATACCTCATCCTCTCTCAGCCCACGCCTGCTACGCAAACCCTAGTAACCGGTGCTGCTGCAACGTTTGTAATGAAAGCCTCTGCCGGTACTTCCATCCAGTGGTTGTTTGAAAATGTAACTATCCCCGGTGCTACGGCTGCTACATATACTGATGCCTCTGCTGCATTGACCGATGCCGGTAAATACAAAGCCACGGTTACCTACAATGGTGTTACCTGCACCACCGATGATGTCGTTCTGAAAGTAGAAAACCTGCCGATCATCACCAAGCAGCCTGCAACGCAAGTGTTGTGTTCCAACGCCATCACCGCTACCAAACTAAGCGTAGATGCTAACAGCGCTTCTTCATTGTCTTTCCAATGGTATAAAAACGGTATTGCCATCACAGGTGCTACTGCCAAAGACCTCAACCTAAACAACCTTACACTCGCAGATACTGCCAATACATACTATGTCATTGCAACCAATGCAGTAGGCACTGCTAAAAGCAACAATGCTTCTGTTAAATTTCTGATTCTGTCTCAACCCGCACCTGCTACCTTGAATGTAGTAATCGGTTCCTCTGCTTCTTTCACCCTGAAAGCTTCTGCCGGTACCACTATCCAGTGGTTGTTTGAAAACAACAACATCCTGGCGGCAACCGCATCCTCTTTCACAAAACCGGCAGTATTACCAACCGATGCCGGTAAATACAAAGCCACGGTTACCTACAATGGTGTTGCCTGCACGACTGATGAAGCCGTATTGATCGTAGAAAACCCATTGGCAATTATCGTTGCACAGCCTGCTGCGGTGCAGTCGTTTTGCAGCCCGGCTACCAATACCTCTGCTACTTTTAGTGTAGTGACAACCAGTCCTTCTGCTGTTTCTTACCAGTGGTATAAAAAAGATGCGGCTATCGCAGGCGCCACCGCCAGTACGTTTACCGCTACCGGTTTAACCATGGCTGATACGGCAAACCCTTTCAAAGTTGTGATTACCAACGCTGCCGGTAAAGTAACCAGCAACAATGCCTACATCAAATATGTAATTGTAGCACAGCCATCACCGGCTACGCAGCTTGTTGCCACCGGTAATACGGTTTCTTTCAACCTCAAAACATCGGGTGCTTCTTCACTGTTGTGGATGAAAAACAACGCAACACTCAACAGTGCTACTGCTTCCATCCTCCAGTTGCCCGTGGTTAACTACGCCGACAGCGGCAGCTACAAAGCCCTTGTTACTTATCCTGGCGGCACCTGCACCACCGATGCAGCCGTTCTCAAAACATCAGTTGTGTTATACTCCCGCAAAGACGGCGATCTGAACAAAACGGATAACTGGGGTGTAGCTACTGACGGCAGCGGCAGCACACCGGTAGACTTCCTGCGCTCGGAGCACACGTTTGTCATCGCCAACCGTACCACTGCCAAAACCGGCGGCACCCTCACCATTGCAGGCACCCTCGACCTGGCTGACGCCAACCTTACCATCGAAGATGGCCGTTCGTTGACTGTAGGACGCATCATCCGCTCCGGCTCAAAAGGTGTGCTGTCCTCTACACTTAAAGACAGCCTGTTTATCAGCGGCATCGCACCTTCAGACCTCTATTTCGACAGCGAGAACAATACCATTCAGCGCCTGACCATCAACGGCTCAACCGTTGCACTGCACACACCACTGAACATTGCCAACAACAATGGCGACAAACCCAACAACAACGGCATCCTGCAGGTTAACGGCGGCACGTTCTATACATCGGATATGCTGACGCTGAAAAGTGATAAAAACGGCACGGGCAGCATCGGTAACTCTGCCGGTACCATCGTAGGTAAAGTGACCATCGAAAAATTCATCAACAACAAACGCTCCTGGAGACTGATGGGTGCACCTGTAAACGCCAATGGCGCACAAACTATCAATGCTGCTTATCAGGAAGGCGCCAAAAGCTCTACAGATAATCCCGTTCCGGGCTTTGGCACCCACATCACTTATGGTGCAATCGCCAACGGTTTTGACCAGAACCCGCAAAAAACCTTCAGCATGAAGGTGTACAACAGCAGCAGCGCAGCCTGGGTAGGTGTACCTGCCACCAACAAAACACTGGTGACCGACTACCCGGCTTACATGCTCTTTATCCGCGGCAACCGTTCTTATCCCATCACCAGCACGTCTTCCAAGACACCCGCTACTTCTACCGTTCTGCGGGTAACCGGCAACGTAAACCAGGGTGAGCAGACTGCCAAAACAATCTCCGCTACCGGCGTGACGCTGGTGGTAAATCCATACGCCTGCCCGGTAAACTTTACCAAAATCAAATCTGCCAGCACCAACCTCAAAGCACGTATCCGCATGTGGGATCCACAACTGTCCGGCACCAACGGCACCGGCGGCTGGGTAACTGTAGATGGAACTTCGGGTACTTACCGGGCAACGCCTCCCTCTAACCTGCTGACCCTGATACAGGCTGGACAAGGCTTCTTCGTGGAAAGTGCAGATGGCGCCAATAGCGGTTCAATGATCATCAGCGAAAACACCAAAGACCTTACAAGCATCACTACCAGCGCAGACAAGGAAGGCGAAGATCTGAACCTGTCACCATCACTGGAAGTCAACCTCCGCGTTGCCGACACGGCTGGTACCACCGCCATCGCAGACGGCGTGCTCTTCAACTTTAACGAAACAGCCAACAACGGTGTGGACAAGGAAGATGCTTTCAAAATCTGGAACTTCAGCGACAACCTGAGCATCCTGGAAGGCAGCAGCTACCTGACCATTGACCAGCGCAAGGCGCCTGTTGCAGGTGACTCATTGAAACTGAGCCTCAACCATACTAAAACGGCAGATTACCAGCTGGAATTTGTACCCGCATCTCTTGACAACCAGGCACTGGCGCTGTACGACAAATATCTCAACAAAATTACCAGCATCAGCCTCACCGATACTACCCGTTACAAGTTCAGCATCAACCTGTCGGTAACAGCATCCAAAGCCCCCGATCGTTTTGTGATCGTGGCACAGAAAACCACTCCCATCCCTTCTGTACTGCCGGTAACCTTCACAGGCATCAAAGCCTATGCGAAAGACAAAGCCGTAACGGTAGAATGGACTGTCAAAGGCGAACAGGACATTGCTTATTACGAAGTGGAAACGTCCACCAAGGGCAACAACTTCAGCAAAGCAGGCATGGTAGCCGCCACCGGCGCAACGGTGTACAGCTTTACCGATGCAGCACCTGCCGCCGGCATCAACTACTACCGTGTAAAGAGTGTAGGAAAAGAGGGTGAAGTACGCTACACCGGCATCGTGAATGTAAACATGGAAACTGCCGCCATCGGATCTGCGGTAAGCATATATCCCAACCCGCTGAACGGACCTTCCTTTACCCTGACGATGACCAATATGGCTGCCGGTTCTTATAACGTAGCAGTTACCAGCCAGCACGGTGCTACCCTGTACAGCAGCAAAGTAACACACAGTGGAGGCACGGCATCACAGAAAGTAACCATGAACCGCCCGCTCGCCAACGGTATCTATTACCTGACAACCACGGCAACCGACGGTACAACCAAAACCATTAAAGTGACGGCTGCCAACTAACCAGCTACCACTGTTAACATAGCTTTTTACAGCGGATATCAACTCAGAATCGAGACCCCTTTCCAGGGGTCTCTCGTTTTTGGGACAGCCTGTAAAAATACATACTGATACATAAGAGAGTTCTGACGGCATTTGCCGCCAGGCTTTCATGCGGCTGTGCGCATCTGGTCAATAAACTGCTTTGGCAATAGCTTTCTCAATGCCGGTTCCGGTATTGTTTGCCAATAAAACAGAATATACCACCGCGGTTTTACCTGGAACAACATACCTGGCAAACTTGTATTGCCCGTTGCTTTTCTTGACTGCCTGCGCTAATGTTAATCAATGGTGGAGGGGTGTCGCTCTCTTCTCGATACCGAGCGGTTGGCAGAAAAAAGAAGAGACGTTTGAATGAAATTTTTACCGCTGCTACTGCTGGCGGCCCGGTAGTCAAATTGCCGGATAAAGCCCGATTGCACAGCTATCAGCGGGGAAAACTGGAAGCCCATACCGGCAAAAAAACGGTTGCGTTCAAAGTAAGGCAATTTGCTGCCAAAATATACCTCGTTGGATACGGTGACAAACAGTGTATGCGGTACCACGGTTGGATGATTGAGGGGCACAACGGCATTGAGCCGGTAACGGAAACGGTTTCGGTAATTGCCATTGATCCATCGTTGTTCGATGGTGTAGCGATGCTCGATTTTCAACCGTTCAATGTTGTTGTTCAGGACCAACTGCTCCCACATATTGAATTCTTTTACCGTTGCCGGTCCTTTGAAATTGCCGGGAAAAGGATAAGTTTCAGAATTGCCCGCCCCGAATGCTACCGACAGGCGTTTGGGAAAATTGTACACGATGCCTCCTTTGAATTCATCAAAATAAAAATCATGGGACAAGCGCTGCGAACGCGTCTGCACTTCGGCATACAGTACCAACTGCGGGTTGAGATGGTATTTGAGATTGACAATCACCCAGCCACCCAGCTTGTTTGTCTGTGCTGAAGCTGGCTGCAACCACAAAAGCATTGCCGGCAGCATCACTTTCCCCGCTGTAAATATTGTTTTGAGCAACCCGTTCACTGTTCCAAATTAGTAAAAAAACCGGCGTTTGCCAATCTGCTGTTTCGGTATGGTTTGTACAACAGCAAAGCCCGGACGAATCCGGGCTTTGTGTACTTGATTGTCTAAAAAAAGAAACGGCTCTTATTTACTCACCACGAAGCGGCTGCTGGCAATGGTTTTGTCGGCAGCAACAAGCCGGGCGATATACATTCCGTTCACCAGCTGGCTGATGTTGATGCTTTGGGAAGAACCGCTTACCGGTTGGCTGATGACGGTTTTGCCCTGCAAATCGGTAATGACCACTTTGGCATTTCCGGTCGTGAGCGCATCCCACCTGAGGCGGATGGTGTTTTTGGCCGGGTTGGGAAATACCGCAAATGCATGGCTGGCCGGTTGCGTAGTTACTGGCTTCAGGTTGCCGGCAATCAGGCTTTCTTTGTCTCCGGAGGCTTCATCCGTCACTACGGTCGGCATGCTGCCGCAGCTACCCAGCGTAGCACCCATGTCGAGCCAGTGCTGCACCTCTTCTACCGGAACACTCATAGTTTCGTTGTTGTAACAAATGAATACATAGCCGGGATTGTCCGGACAGCGGATGTCGATAACAAAGACCACTACGTTATCGTAAGACACGCATCCGTTGGCATCCGTGATTTGTACATTATAGCGGGTAGAGGTTTCGGGCGATACAAAGCGGGATGCGCTGGTTTTGCCATTGCCCCAGCGATACGTGTAGGGAGCCTGTCCGCCTTTGGGCAGGGCGGTCAGCAACACGCGCTGCAGGCCGTAACCAAGATAGATGGTGTGGTAAGCCTGTCCTCTCACCGCAGCCCGTGGCGTAACCTTGATATAGGAACTGAATTCGGGATCGCATTCGCTGGTGCTGCTCACCGAAATGATAACCGTTGAAGTGACGTAATCACCATTGTTGTCAGTAGCCGTGAAGGTCACCACATAAGTACCAACATCGCCGTCAGATGGCGTCCAGTTGAACTGGGTGGTCACGGGGTTGCCGCTGGCAGGCAGGGAAGGTGTCAGCGTGGCGCCCGGCGGTACGCCAATGGCTGTCAGCGTTACGTTGTCGCCGTCATCGTTGTCTTTTGCCTGTACGCTAAAGCTGATTGGATCGCCTGCCTGAACGTCGATTTCGGCACCATCTACCGGTGTGATGGCATAGTTGAAATAAGGCGGCGTGTTGGTAGCTACTTCGTTGACAATGACGGTCAGGTTGACGGTGGTGGATTGCTGCGGCACTCCATCATCGGTTGCGGTAAAGCTGATGACATGCGTGCCTACGTTGCAGGCGGCGCCCGTTATTTGCATATCCACGGTGGAGAGTTCGCCATTGGTGATGGTATAGTCCACGTTGCATAGTCCGCCGTCATCTACCACGGTGGTAACAATTTGTCCCGGTTCCGGCCCAATGAATTGCGGTGACAGGTTCACTGTTTCGCCCACGTTCAACGTTAGGGTATTGTCGTTGGGGAATCCGCTGGCGCTTGGTGGTATGTTGGTCAGGTTGGTAACGTTGAATCCAAAGCACTGGAATTCGAGGTAGCCGATGCCATCGGTTTCGCCGATGGGACCATCATAATCACAGTTTTCCTTGTAGAAAACGGCCAACCTGTATATAAGCGCTGTTGTCTCCTTTGTTGACACCAACGGTGGTAGGTCCTTCGGTCTGCGTAGCCGGTGCATAAGCCCACTGCATGTCTTTGTAGCTCAGTTTCACGTTGTTGCCTGGTCCCAGCAGCGGGTCGCCCTGCACGCCGATGATGATTTGAAAGGTGTTCAGTTTGTCGGTCATTTCGGGGTAATAACCTACGGCGTCCCAGGTCACGATCAGGTGCGTCTCGGTAAGTTTGTAATGAATGGCTCCGCTGCCGGCACCCCTTGTATCCACATCGCTCCAGAAAGCAGCGACCATCGGGACATCTATCGGGAAGCCCGACGGTACAAAGTTGTAATAGCCATCTGTGAACGTGAGGTTGCCATTGGTATTGATCCAAACCTGGTTGTAATTTGTTCCATACAGGTTAAAAGCAAATGGCAGGCTGATGGGACCATAAAATCCGTCGTCATTGCGGGGAATTTCTGTGTAAGTATCGTCGAAAGGGATAAAACAGCCGTTGTCCACGTTGCAGGCGGGTACAATGTCGGCCGTGGCACGATTGCTTTTTTGAGCTTCTGCACCCGCCAGGTTTTTTTGTGCGGTGGCTGCTTTTTTGGTGTTGTAAGACGGGTCGAGGCGGGAAGGATCTGTAACGCTTTGAGAAAAAGCAATGGAGCAGAAGAGCAGCTGGAATAGCAGGAAGAGTGTGTAGTTGCGAAATAGGAATGGTTTCATGGTTTGTTTTTAAAAGTTATGATGGTGTGAAAAAGGGAAATCTCCAAAAAGGCCGGTAGGCGGGGGCGAATGATTGCAAACAAATGGTTTCATCGGGTTATGGTATTGTAAGGGAGTGGAAAACGAAACGGAGCAACTGTTTTACCGGCAATGAAAAGAAATCGTCAACAGCAAAGATGCCTGGCATAGCAAAACCAATATATTATGAACACCAACAACAGAAGCCATAAGTCAGGCAGCCGGGCAATGGCGGGCACCGGTTATTCTCCTGTCATTGAAACGTGTTTGTACAAAGGCAGAGATTTCCGGGAAAAATTGTCTGTTGGTAAAGCATCATTCAGGGCTTGGTATCTTTCAAGGTAATTGGTAACGGCACAGCAATCCAACAGGAAAACAGGTTACACAGAACAATCAATCGTCACAAAAAAGTGCTCGCATTTGCACAAACGAATGTAAAGATTTTTTCACATAATAAAAATAATTTCAGGAATGCTTCAGTTGGCTAAAAACCAGGCGGCCGTTGCTTTTACGCCGTCTTCATAAGAAGTGGGTACAAAGTGAAACGTCTTTTCAAATTTGGAAGAATTGAGTACATAGCCATGCTGATCCTGGTAGAGCATTTCGTAGATTTCCTCCATGGGCGGGATTAAACCAGCTGATGACGCGAATGAGCCAGGCGGGCAATACCTGCACCTTGTTTTTTCCCTTCATATAAGTAGCCGCCAGTTGCACAAACTGCCGCCCGGTCAGGGAAGGCGAAGCGGCCGGCAATATCCAGGTTTGGTTAAAAGCTTCGGGGTGCTGCGACAATATGTAAATGGCTTTGGCGGCATCGGGCGTATAGGTAAGGGTGCGCGGCACCCCGGCGTTGACAAGCCATTGCGCCGTTTGCTTTTTTTCATGCGGCCAAACACCAGTATGCCCGGCGCGCTTTTTTCAGTACAGCGCGGACCATAAAAATCGGCTGCCCGCGCGATGATGGCATCCAGCGCACCGCTCTTCATTTCTGTAAGAAGCAGCCTATCTACTTCCGCGCGAACCGCGTTCCTTTTTTGCTCACTGGCTTAAACGGTGTTTTTTCTGTAATGCCGGTTTTTACAATGCCGTATGGATACACATTGTCGAAAAAAATTAACCGGGCTCCGGCAGCCTTACAGGCAGTAATGACATTGCGCATCAGTACCGGCCAGTCGCGCTGCCACACCCGGTAGTTGTATTCCAGCCCTACCAGCAGGTACACAATCTGCGAACCGGCCACGGCTGATATGGCTTCTTCTTCTTTCAACACATCGGCAGCAAAGGTTTCAGCACCGGCAACGGGTTGTGGATGGCGCGACACCAGCCTTACCTGTTCTTTGTGTTCCAGTAGAATGGAAAGCAGTTCTGTGGCAATGGTGCCGTTTGCACCCAAAATGGTATGTAGTATCATGGTTGATGATTTGATTTGGGGAAGACGCCATCCCTACAGGAAACAATTCACGCAGTACCGGCTATTAAAAATACACATTCCCGGAACGCCGGGCAGTACGAAAAATAAGTTGTTGTGCTGCCTCCATTCCTTGCCTGGTCATGATGGAGACGCAAACATCCGGGCAAGTGGAAACAGGTCATTTCCGCTTGCTGATTTGGGGCTAAAACTGATTGCCGTCACCATTGTTTTTTCCAGATACCAACAGCAACTGTGTTATTGCATATAGCTGTGAATCACGGCATCCAGCGCCGAATCTGCACGATGCTGCGCCGGCGTCATTTGTTGCGGGTCAATCGGGGTTTTTTCATTCGAGATCGGTGAGGTAATTGTACAGCGCGGTGTGAAGTGTCTTCATACAGCTTGAATGTATAGTCGAAGGCATAAATCGCCGGCGGAATAGTATGGTCCCGTTACGCGGTCGGCATCGTAATAGCCAAAGCTCGATGAGCGAACGGTAGAAGGTTTTCCCAACAGTTGCGGCGCAAAGCTGACGCCCGTCCAAGGATGCCATAATTGGTAGGCACACCGGTTTTGGCAAGACCGGCCAGCGTAGGCAAAAAATCGGTAAAATCAACAATATTACTGTTGATTGTGCCGAGCTTCAGTTTGCCGGGGCAATAAGCGATCATGGGTACATGTATGCCGCGCGTAAACAGGTATATCCTTTGCCGCCTTTATACTGTTTATGCCGTTGTGTTGCGATTTAATGGCATTGTCGGTTCCGTTGTCGCCCACTATCAGCAGCACAACGGTATTCGAAGCTATGCCCGCCGATTGCAGTTTTTACGTCAGCATACCCATTTCCTTGTCGAAGTAAGACACCATGGACGGAAAAAAAGTAGAGTCGCCGCGGTCGCCGTGTGTATCGGGTCCCAGCCTGCAAATTCAGGATCGTCGGGCGTGGGGCAAAACGGTGCGTGGCAGAGGTTGGGCGTCCACATGCGCAAAGAAAGGATGGCATTTGTTTTTGTTTGAATCAATGAACCGGAACAGGAATTCGCGGTTTACATCTTCGCCATATTTCCCTTGCATACTGGCATCGGGCAGGTAGCTGCCATACTGGTAAATGCGTGGATTTTTATACAGGCTCAGGTCTCCTTTTTCGTATTCCCCTTCGGCAATCTTGAACGGGTTGGTAACGCTGTAGGTATCAAAGCCGAAAGCGTGAATAGAGTTGTCGCCGCCATCGAGTTGCCATTTCCCGGCGATGCAAGTGGTGTAGCCCGCATCATGCAGCATATTGGCAATGGTGCGGTTCGACAAATCGAGGTGTCCCCACAAATCGGCAGTGTAGTTGCGGTTGTTGTATTTGCCCGTCATCAACTCAAACCGCGAAGGCGAACATTTGGGCATGCCATAGCATTTGGTGAATTGCATGCCCTGCCGGGCAATGGCGTCGAGGTTGGGTGTTGCATACGACTGACCGCCGGTGTAGGCAGGCACTTCGTAACCAATGTCGTCGCCGAGGACGAGGATGATGTTTGGCTGCGATGATACTGCCTGGCCGGCAATGCCGGGTAGTTCTCTGCTGCGAGCCGAACTGCCCGGCAACAGGTCGTTTACTTTCTGACACGAACACCATGCAAACAGGGAAAGCGTCAGTAACAGGCATGAAAAAGGATTTCGTTTGTTTTCAAGGGAACAGGCGTGCATAAACAAGGTTTAAATGGTCTTGAAATTACTCATTTGCCCTTTGATTGTAGGATTTTCTATAAATAATTTTTTTTATTAATTTTTCTTTTGGTTTAAAGACAATGTGATGCTGCATTTCTTCACATGCCCTGCTGGTGTAATGCTGTCAAAACGGAGCAATCCTGTTGATATTTTATTGATAAAACATTCGCTGTTAGAGGTACAAAAGGAACAGCATTTTCCGGCTATAGGCTCGCTTTGACAGACATGGTTACCTTAACAGCGGTGCGCCCGGCAAATATGAAAAGCGGGATAACAATTGCTTTTCTCTTTGTTCTCATTGTTGAAAAAAAGCATGCCTGTGCCGTTATTGGTACAAAACCTGGCACAAATGCCGATTCATCGGTTGTCGTTCGTTTTTCCGGTTAATTTTGTGAGATGTTCGAAGTTTTGTTTGCACACATACACGACAAAGTGCAGCTGGCAGCAGCGGAGCAGGAAACCGTCAAAACCTTTTTTGCGCCCAAGAAACTGCGCCGGAAGCAATACCTGCTGCAGGAAGGCGATGCATGCCGCTACATGGCGTTTGTAGAAAAAGGATTGCTGCGCTCTTACAACGTGGACGACAAAGGCTACGAACACATGATCCATTTTGCGCCCGAAGGCTGGTGGATTTCAGACACCTACAGCTTTCTCTCCGGCGAACCCTCAGGTTACAACATTGACGCGATAGAAGATGCGGAACTGCTGCTCATTACCCTGCCACATTTCGAAAACATGATGCTGCGTGTGCCTGCCATGGAACGCTATTTTAGAATTTTGTTTCAAAACAACATCATCGCCAAAGAGCGGCGGCTGCTGAGTTCCATTACCTACCCGGCAGAAGAAAAGTACCTTCGCTTGTCTGCCTCCAATCCCGAACTCATTCAGCGCATTCCGCAAAACATGGTGGCTTCCTATCTGGGCATCACGCCCGAAACCCTGAGCCGCATCCGCAAAAATCTACTGCAACGCAAGTCATCAACTTGATCTACATCAAGTGGCTTTCTTATCAAATCTCAAGTGCCTTCCGCGCAGCCTGTGGTAAATTTGTGCAACAAACAGAGAGCGATGGCACACAAACAAACTGTTGCCCTGATCGGGGCAGCTTCCACTACGGGTAAAGCAATTGCAGCGCACCTCGCAGCGATGTACCGGCTGCTGCTGATGGATGCCGGCACCAACGACCTGGAGGCGCTGCAGAACGCCATTGCAGCCGCCAACAACCAAGCCGATACAGAAGTGGTCACCTGCTGCAAAGACGCCTCGTGGGAAGCCGATATCATCGTAGTCGCCAATGACGGCGAAGGCATTCAGGAACTGGCGGAAACAATGAAAGAAGTGGCTACCTGCAAACCGGTCATTCATTTTACTACCAACGACAACCTATTGGCTTACTTACAGCCGTTGCTGCCTTATGCAGGCGTCGTAGCGGTTTTGCTCAGCCAGCCTTTCAACATGGCGCACACCAGCGGCGGGGCATTGATACACGGCAATGATGCAGAAGCATTGTCTATCGCGAAAGAGATGCTGATCGCTATCGGCTGCCTGCCGCAGGATTCTGCAACGCCCCGTACGGCAACGGATTGAGGCTTTGACCGCCGGTGCCGGCTACACTTTTACCTGTTTTATCATTTTCTTCAATCAACAAGGCTGAACAGCCGGATATAAACATTACGTATGGAAAAAGAACCATTGTTATCGCCTTACCAACTGGGCGATATTGAATTGACCAACCGGATGGTGATGGCACCCATGACACGCAGCCGTTCCAACAACGAAGGCAACGTGGCGACCGCCCTTACCGCCGAATATTATGCACAGCGCGCTACTGCAGGGTTACAGATTACCGAAGGCACGTTTGTAAGTCCCAAAGCAGTGGGCTTTATCAATGTGCCCGCCATCTACAGCAACGCACAGGTAGCCGGCTGGAAACTGGTAACAGAAGCGGTGCACGGCAAAGGCGGAAAAATATTTGCGCAGCTGTGGCATGTAGGCCGCCTGTCGCACCCCGACCTGCACAATGGCGAACTGCCACATGCGCCATCGGCCATCAACCCGCATTCAAAAGCCTATACCCAAAAAGGGTTTGTAGATACCGTAACACCGAAGGAAATGACGGTGGAAGACATCCGGCAAACGGTGCTCGACTTTACAAATGCTGCTGCCAATGCCGTGAAAGCCGGCTTCGATGGCATCGAGCTGCATGCTGCCAACGGCTACCTGTTTCACCAATTTTTTGTTGGCACATCCAACCAGCGCACCGATGAGTATGGCGGATCCATTGAAAACCGCGCCCGCATTTTGTTCGACACGCTTGATGCACTCAAAGGCGTGATCGCGTACAACAGAGTTGGCATTCGCTTCAATCCGTCGGCGCACAACCTTTTTGGGATGACGATCGATGAACTTACCATTCCGACGTTTGAATACATCATCAACCGGCTGAACGATTACGGGCTGGCGTACATTCATCTTACCGAGCCGTTTAACGATGTATCGGATGTGCCTTTCGCCGTAACCAAAGTGGCAAAGCATTTTCGCCCGTTGTACAATGGCACGCTCATCATCAACAAAGGGTTTAACAAAGACACGGCCAACCAGGTGATCAAAGACGGCGATGCCGACCTCGTGGCGTTTGGTGTTCCGTTTATCGCCAACCCCGACCTCGTAAAGCGGTTTGCCCTGAACGCGCCGCTGAACAAGCCGGACCAGGCTACGTTTTACACCACCGGCATCAACGGCTATACCGATTACCCGGCGTTGACAGCCTAAGCGGCCTGTTGTATTGTTGAACCACAGGCGTACAAGGTTCACCAGGTTGCAGGAGGAAGCAATAAAAAGCCATCAGCAACCGGATGAACCGGGAAAGAAGCCATCCGCGGAAATGGTGTTTCACTGCATCCGGAGTGTGCAACATTCGTTCGTTGCGCTTTGGTGGTTCAGCTTTATAAACAGGAATTCATTTTTTACTTGAAAAAACAAGGCTTAACCGCCACAACAAACAATACACTATGGAATCTTTACAAGGCAAAATTGCATTGGTAACCGGCGCCGGTAAAGGCATTGGCCGTGCCATCGCCATTGCGTTGGCAAACGAAGGTGCGCACGTGGGACTCATTGCCCGCACCGAAAAAGACCTGCAGGCAGTGGCTGCAGAAATTGAAACCACCGGCGTGAAAACCGCCATCGCTACGGCAGATGTAAGCGACCTGCAATCGGTGAACGCCGCGGTGAACAGCATTCAAAAAACATTGGGCAACATTGATATTCTCATCAACAATGCCGGTACCGGCAAGTTTGGCAAATTTCTCGATCTGGAACCTGCTGAATGGGAAAACCAGGTGAAGGTGAACCTCTTTGGCGTGTATTACGTGACCCGTGCGGTGCTGCCGCAAATGATTGAACGGCAGACCGGCGACATCATCAATATTTCGTCTACCGCCGGGCTGAAAGGCGCAGCAGCTACAAGTGCTTACAGCGCTTCTAAATTTGGCGTGATGGGACTCTCTGAATCGCTGATGCTGGAAGTGAGAAAACACAACATTCGCGTAACGGCGCTGAACCCAAGCACCATTGTTACCGAACTGGCGCAAAGTGCCAACCTCATCAACAACAATGCAGAGAAGCTGATACAGCCCGAAGATTTTGCCGAGCTTATCATTGCCCAGCTAAAGCTGAACCGGCGCGTATTTGTAAAAGAAGCATCGTTGTATGCCACCAATCCATAGCGGGCACTTCTTGCAGGTGAGCGTTGTTTTACCCAAAAAACTGGCTTTGTATAAAAGCTAAAAAAAGAAAGTTATGAAAGTAGAAATCTGGTCAGATGTCGTTTGCCCGTTTTGCTATATCGGCAAGCGGAAATTTGAAAAAGCCCTGGATGGTTTTGCCAACAAGGAAGCGGTGACAACGGAATGGAAAAGCTACCAGCTGGACCCTGAGATGGACAACCGCGAAGGGCTTTCGGTGCACGAATACCTCGGCAAACGAAAGGGCGGCACCCCCGCCGACGGCAAGCGCATGAACGATCAAATGGCAGCCATTGCCAAAGAAGTGGGTTTGGAGTATGATTTTGACAATGCAGTCATCAACAATACATTAACGGCGCATCGCCTGCTGCATTTTGCCAAAGAAAAAGGCGTGCAAAACGAGATGAAGGAACGGTTGTTCAAAGCCTATTATACCGAAGGCAAAGACACGGCTGATGTGGAGACGCTGGTGCAACTGGCAGAAGAAACAGGACTGAACGCCGCCGAAACGCGTGACGTGCTCAACAGCAACCGGTACGAAGCTGAAGTGCTGGCCGACCAGCAACTTGCTTACCGGATAGGGGTGCAGGGCGTTCCGTTTTATGTGTTCAACAACAAGTACGCCGTGAGCGGTGCCCAATCGCCCGACGTGTTTGCACAGGTGTTGGAGAAAGTGTGGGAAGAAGAACAGCCGGCGCTGGTGGTGACCGGTGGCGAAGGCGTATGCGACATCAACGGCAATTGCAATTAAGAAGCTTATTGCCTTGAACCCCAATGACACTTAATTAAAAGCTGCACAAGGAAATGATTTTGTGCAGCTTTCTTTTGTTGCAGCATCGTGGTTTTTAGTTGTTCCGGAAACGGCTATACCCGCAGCAAGCCCCGGAACCCCCTGCCGCTATAATAAGAAGCGGCACCGTTGTGATAAACAAACACCGTGGCATAGCGATAATCGGCAAAAATGGAACCGCCAAGTTTGCGAATGTTGGCTGGCGTTAGCAGCCAGCTTGAGGTTTTGGTATCAAACTGGCCCAGTTGCTGCAAGGCGCGGTATTGCGCTTCCGTCAACAGCTCTATGCCCATGGCTGCGGCCATTTCCACCGCGCTGTTTTCGGGTGGAAATTCTTTGCGCGTTTCCCGCGCTTCGCGGTCGTAGCAAATACTCCTGCGACCTTTGGGACTTTCAACTGCGCAATCATAGAAAATGTATTCGCCGGTTGGTTCATCAAAGTTTACTACATCCGGTTCTCCGCCGGTGCTTTCCATTTGGTAAAGCGACCACAGCTTTTCGCTCGTGTTGGCAGCGAGGAGCTTTGCCTGTACCGCTTTCCATTCCATACCCGGATGCCGGTTTATGTGTTTTTCAAACCGAATGTTCAGCGTGCGGAGCAGTTCTTCCTTTTGTTCTGTTGACAGGATCCTGTTGCTGTTTTTTTTGTTGTTCATACCTGGCAGGTTGTGTGATGGTTTTGCCATGGCAAAGCCAACGGTGATTGCCGATTGCCGGCCCGAACAGAGATGACATGTAGAATGAAAAAAATCAATGCAGATCTACTTTTGCTTTGCCCTGTAGGCAGTGCGCTTTGTTCAACAATGCACCCGTAAATGTTATTCCATATCCGTTGGTTCCCAAAGTTCAATCTTGTTGCCTTCCGCATCCATGAATATGAACAAATTTGCCATAGTCAAACGCTTCGATTTTGTCAACAATGGTTACGCCTTCGGTTTTGAGTTGCTCTACAAGCGCTTCTAAATTTTCAACCCGGTAATTGATCATGAAGTCTTTTGCCGAAGGCTCAAAATATTGTGTAGTATCAGCAAACGGGCTCCATTGGGTATGATCCTTTTTTGGTTGGGTCTTCCGCTTGCCGCCATTCAAAAGTTGCCCCGTATTCGGTTGTGTCAAAACCCAAATGCGTTTTGTACCATTCGTTCATTTTATTGGGGTCTTTGCATTTAAAAAAAATGCCGCCAATGCCTGTTACTTTTTTCATATTGGTTGTGTTGGAAAGATGATGGTTTACAATGATTGAGCTGACCGCAAAACCTACAGTTGTTCTTTTGGTGCAGTTGGTCATATTGTAAAACTAATGAAACACTTCACTCAATTCAACAATTTCAAAATAAGGATGGTCTTCAAAGAACTGTCGTAGCATCGCGGTATGTGCACTGCCAAACAACACAACAATCACCTTGTCGTGGCTGACATCAATGGTGCGAAGAATATTGGTGAATATTTTTAAATTTCTGTCGTACCAGGACAGCGTAAACGTTTCGCCAACATAGCTCGTATCTGTTCCGTAGCCCAAAGCATAATGAAGGTAATCAAACATGGAGGCTTGCCTGTTGTATGCACTGTTTAATTGGATGTAATAGTCGGAAAGGGAAAGGTCAGCCAGTTTTTTTTGCTGTTCGGTAAAGGGATATTTCGATTCGAAAAAAGGATAGGGATTGATGGTATCTGCCTGATGTGCCTGTTCGTACTCATTCATCAGGGCGTATGGCAGTTCCTGCCTGCTATCAGCAGCCATTATTTTGGCATTGTTGATGGCTGCTGTTCTGAATGCGATCTGTATTTCTTCATCCCTCAATGCAACTGTATCCGTTAGTGTTTTGGCTTTGAAACGCTGATACAGGCTGTCTTGTTTTTCCTGTGCTATCACCGGCGTTTCTACAAAAAATTTGTCAACCCCGGCTTCAGCAAGTTTTGAAGCCATGCGATCGAGTTCTGTCTGCCGCTTTGGCGAAAACAAATCGGGGAAAGACGTTTTGCCCCTGTCAACGGTTGCTCCGTAATGAAAGGTGCCGAGGAGTATCACTTTTATTTTTTCATTCTTCGTTTGTCCGGATGAATGATTAAAAAGAAAAACACCAAAAAATAACAAACTGATCAGTTTCATTGGAATGTTTGTTTACGATCTTTTGCAACGTTGATACATTGGCTGGCAGGTAAAATTTTATGGTTGTTTGCAACGAAGTCTTTTGCTTTCTGACTGCCTGTTTCCTGTTGCCTGCTCTTTATCTGGCATCCGTGTTTGGATGAGCAAAAATATCATCCTGTTTTGTCTGCAGGTCGTTGTGTTTGGTACACATGTCCGTACTTACATATAGAACACATTGAAGGTATGCCCGTCAGGATCTGCAAAAACAAACCCGTAATATCCTTTTCCCAATTCTTCCGGCGGTGAAAGAATGTTTCCGCCTGCCTTCTCAACTTCTATTGCCCATTGGTCTACCTGTTCCTTGCTTTCGGCTGAAAGTGTGAACATTACTTCAATGGCATTTGTTGTATCGGCAATGTTGACTTTCATGTTGGTTTCGAGTACATCCTTTGCAAAAAAGTGCATTACAAAATCGTCATTGCCGACTAAGAAGCTGGTCAATTCTTTTGTAACAGAATGGATCCCGTTGGGTTTAAATCCCAATGCATTGTAAAACTCGGTGGTTCGCTTCAAATCGCTAACACCCAGGTTGGCCCATATTTTTTTGGGTTTCATATTCGTTGCTTTTCTTAGTTCCTGGTAATGGTTTTCATCATCCTGTTGCCTTTCCTTAAACCTCGTGTTGAGCGTGTTGTATTCAGTGGTAAAATATATTCCTCATACATTCAAAACCTGTATCTATTTTGAAACTGCACCCGGTATCGTTCCGCTTCTTGAAAGTCTCCTGGCAAAGAAAAAACAGCGCATCCATGTTGTCTTTTTTGATCTTACATGGTAGTGGTTTGTTGTTATGGTTTGTCTACGTAGTAATTCAGTTCCGTTACTCCGTTGGTAAATTGACGGGTAGTCAACAGTTTCAGTTTTACATGGTCTTTAATATCAACAAACAAAGGAATGCCGCGTCCAAGTATCATGGGATTCACAAACAGCCAGTAACCGTCAATCAAGTTTTGTTGAATGAGTGAGTGTGTGGCTGTCGGGCTGCCAAAAAGTAAAATGTCGTTGCCTGCCTGCTGCTTTATTTCATTGAGCCTGTCGGGGAGGTTGTCGCTGATGATGGTTGTATTTTTCAAAGCTGCGTCTTTCATGGTGGTTGACAAAACAACTTTGTGCGCTTTTTTGTACCACTGCGAATGTTCTTTGTCGTGCTTGCTTGCTGCCGGGCTCCTCGCCGGCGGTTGGCCAGTAGTTTTCCATCATCTCATAAGTAACCCGGCCATACAATGCCATATCGCTTTCGCTTATCCGTTTGCCGATATGGTCAAACAGTTCTTCATCCACTTTAATCCAGTTCATTTCTCCGTTTGGTCCTGCCACAAAACCGTCCAGCGAGATGTGCATGAATGAAATTATTTTATTCATATGGTTTAAAATTTTTTTGTTGTCGATGGTTTTTGTTGGTGGTTTCAATGTACTTATACAACATATTCTGTAAATATAAAAGTTTTAAAACTGCTGAGATCAGTTGTTGATATTTACCGTGTTGGTTATGTATGATCCCATTCGGGCGGCATGAAAAGATCTGTTGTTTCATTGTTTTTAAGGCAGCATATCGTTTACCCGCTTCGTTCTTTGATTACTTTCAAATTAACTTCCATTGTCGTTGATACCTTATAAAACCCGTCGGTCGCCGGAAAGTGGTGTTCGCAAGCAAGAAAAAAAATGGCAGAGACAGTGTTGAATTCAAAGGTGTTTGTTTTCCCGCTTGCTTAAGTTTGATGAGCCTGAAAACAAAGGCAACCAGTGTCCCCAAAAGTAGGAATGGCGCAACTATGATGTCCAGGCAAATCATTCCTTCAAATCCACTTGCGAAAGCAAGAACAAAGAAGGTGAGTGTAATGCCCCAGGGCAATAATAGATGGTTCCGGTTAGATGTGAGTTGTTCTCTCGTGGAAAATAAGACGGGAATGGCTCTAAGAGTAATGGGCACGATAAAAAGATATGCGATTGAAACACTTTCCTGCAGTCTCGTCACGAGTAGCATCGCAAGAAAAGCACAAGCAACTCCCGCTACAAGTCCTATCAGGAAGGTTCTAAGTCTGGATGGCTTCAATTGCCAGAAGTAGGATGCTGGTCAAACAAAGTGGCGTACAACGAACAGGTATTGGCGAAGAATGGGCAATTGAATTTCGTCAGGCCCGGTGTACTGAAGTCAAATGTATAATTTAAAAGATGATGATTTGCACCAGCCAAAATTGAGAGGTAGTTTCTTTTCCTTCAACTTTTTCCCTTTTGTCGCCAAAGTCCATAAAGTCAGAAACTTTTGTTTTGAGGTCATCCGGCAAGGTCGCTAGTTGGCTATCTAAATTGATGTTGTCCACTATTCTGATGTATTACCCAAATCAAGGTCATCTGATAAAAGCGGATGTAAGGTTGCCGAAAGCTATGCAGACTTGTAAGTACTAAACTATAGAACTGGAAATTTGAAGATCATTGGCAAATGACCTCCTCCATTTTCCCTTACTTTGTGCTGCTTAACGACAACCACAGCATATGGTTCAGAAATTATTCAGTTTATATACACACCCCGACGAAAGCCACAAGCTGCATGTAGAAGTGGGCAGCCAGCACATTGCCTGCTGGCTTACGGGTAGCGAAAGCGCCTTTACCGCGCTTGAGTATTTTGCCTTTGCCTACGACAATACCGAAGGCGGTTTCATTGATGTTTTCCGGGAAATCAAACGCCGCTCCATCCTGCTCAGCCACCGATTTGCTGCAGAGGAAATTGTTTGGGAAAACGCCAATTTTATGTGCATCCCAAAAGAAATATGGACCGACAACGCGGCTCTCGCCTGCCTCAGCCTCGTCAACAGCCAAAGCTTTCAGTCGGCACCCATGCAGGAAAGCCTTGCAGATTATGTACTTGCCTATACCGCCGATTCGGTGCTGTATAAAATTGTAACCGAAAACCTGCCGCAGGCATCGCATACCCACAAGCTCGGGATGCTGCTGCAACACCAGAACAAAACCGGTAAAAACGGTTTGCAGATACAGTTTTACCAGTCTTATTTCCTGCTCACAGCGGTGAAAGACGGCGTGCTGCAACTGGCAACAGTCTTTAGTTTTCAAACACCGCAGGAAGCTGTGTATCACATTCTGAACACGCTGCACCAACTAACCATGCCGGCAGACGCCATCACGCTCGTCAGCGGTTTTATAGACGAACACTCCTCGTTGTACAAAGAGCTGTATCTCTATGTCAACAACCTCCACCTGTCTGAAACCGGCACCATCAAAGAAGAATTCCCGGCGCATTATTTTACCACGTTTAACCTGCCCGTCGCATGAGAATCATATCCGGCGCATTGGGCGGGCGGCGCATCAGCCCGCCGGCAAAAATGCCTTATACTCGCCCCACCACCGATACCGCCAAGGAAGGCATGTTCAACATCCTGCAAAACCGCATGAGCTTCGACGGCATCGCTACGCTCGATTTGTTTGGCGGCACAGGCAGCATCACCTACGAGCTGGCTTCGCGCGGCGCAGCGTCATTGACCATCGTGGAAAAAGACCCGCAGATGTATGCCTTCATCAAAAAAAACATTGCCGCGCTCGGCATCGAACACTGCCAGCCGCTGATGATGGACGTCTTTCAATACATCAACAGCTGTACCTCGCAATTCGACTTCATCTTTGCCGGTCCGCCTTATGCATTGACGAGCATTGACGACATTCCAAAGCGGTTAATGCAAAAAAAACTCTTGCTGCCCGGTGGCTTTTTTGTACTCGAGCACACGCCGCGAAACAACTACGAATCGTATGAAGGCTTTTCGTTTCAGCGCAACTACGGCACAACGGTATTTTCATTTTTTGTTACGGAAAAATAAGCTCACCTGCTGACGAACGCCGATCGCCGCAGCGATGCTTTTGTCCTTGCAACCGGTCGATGTGTCAGTTGATATAAGACGAAGAACAAAGCGCACTTCATTTTTTTTACTACAAATGTTCCTTTTATCTGCAGGCATCCGCACCATGGGGCAGTTTGTCTTACCGCATGTATTATTGGGTTGTGAGATAAGGCTTTGTCATGAAAATGTTTTCTGGCAAACACCCGTGCTGGCTGCAAACAACATCCCATCAAACAAAACCACATGAACACACCAATTTTCATCACGGGCATCGGTACCGGCGTTGGCAAAACAGTCGTCTCCGCCATCGTTACCGAAGCACTGAATGCTGCTTACTGGAAGCCGGTGCAGGCTGGTGCCGACGACGGCACCGATGCACTTACGGTAAAGGATTTGCTGACTTCGCAGCAAACGATCATTCACCCTGAAGTCTATCGCCTGCAACTGCCGGCATCGCCGCACATCGCCGCCCGTGAAGAAGGTGTAACGATCAATCTGGATGCTATTTGCGAAGCTTGTCGCCAGTTGTCCGTTGACCGGAAGCAACCCCTCGTGATAGAAGGCGCCGGCGGATTGCTGGTGCCGCTGAACGACCGGGAATTCGTGTTGGATCTGGTCAAAAAACTTGGTGCCACGGTGATTCTCGTCAGCCGCAACTACCTCGGCAGCATCAATCATTCGCTGCTCACCGCTGCGGTATGCAAAGCCCACCAGGTAAACGTTGCCGGCTGGATATTCAACGACCAGTACCTGCACTACGAAGAAGAGATCGCGGCCTGGAGCGGCTATCCACGCATCGCTTCCTTACCTTTGGCAACGCCGGTAAACAAAAGTTTTGTTGTGGCACAGGCAAACAGAATGAGGGAAGCCTTACAGGAACGATTGTGTTAAAACAAGAAACATCTTTGGTTGCCGGGCAAAAAGAAACGGAAGCAAGAAGTCGCTTTTACCAGTGATTGTTGCAGGAAAATATCAACCATATGACAAAGAAAGAATTGCGCATCAAATACAGGGCAAAACGGCTGGCATTGTCAGACACGGAACGCATGAAAATGGACGATCTGCTACTGATACAGTTTCAAAAACTGTCGTTTGAACATGTCAGCGTGTTGTTGTCCTACATGCCCATGCCCCATGCTGCCGAACCCGAAACAAGACTGGTGACGCGCTATCTCGAACACATCATTCCCGGTTTGCAAACGGCATATCCTGTTACCGATTTCAGCACTGCTTCCATGTACGCCGTTGCCACCACCGAAGAAACTGAATTTGCCATGAACGCATTTCACATCACCGAGCCGGCCGGCGGGCTCACCATTCTGCCACCCGAAATAGACCTGGTGTTGGTTCCCCTGCTCATCTGCGACCGCACCGGGCAGCGCGTTGGCTATGGCAAAGGCTTTTACGACCGTTACCTGCAGCAGTGCAGCGACGACATCATCAAAGTGGGCTTCAGCTATTTTGAACCCGAAGACCGCATTGACGACTGCAACCCGCACGATGTGCCGCTCAGCTATTGTATTACGCCACAACACATTTATGAATTCTAACCGTGTACTGATCAGGTCTTTCCGCTTTTTGCTGGTGCCTTTTGCCCTTCTCTACGGGCTCGTGGTTACCATCCGCAACTGGCTCTTCGATAAGCGTATCCTCAAATCGGCAACCTTCAATTTTCCGCTCATCTGTGTGGGCAACCTCGTGGTGGGCGGCACCGGCAAAAGCCCGATGGTGGAGTACCTCATTGCGATGCTGAAAAACGAATACCAGGTGGCTACCCTTAGCCGGGGTTACAAACGCAAGACCAAAGGGTATGCGCTGGCCACTGCCAGCACCACGGCGCTGGAGATTGGTGACGAGCCCATGCAGTTTCACACCAAGTTTCCCGAGGTGGCGGTGGCAGTGGGCGAAGAACGCATTGTAGCCATCCCGCAATTGCTGCACGACAGGCCTGCCACGCAGGTAATCCTGCTTGACGACGCTTTTCAGCACCGCTATGTGAATGCAGGGCTCAATATATTGCTCACCGACTGCAACAACCTGTTTTACAATGATTGGTTTTTGCCCAGCGGCGACCTGCGCGACCAGCGGAAATCGTACAAACGGGCGCAGGTAATCATCGTCACCAAATGCCCGGCTTCGTTGAGCAGGGAAGAAAAAGATAAGATTGTTGAACACATCCGGCCGGTACAGGGTCAACGCATTTTCTTTACCGCGCTTCAGTACGATGCGCCGTACCACATCTTCAGCCGGCAGGCATTGCCATTATCGGCAAACACCAGCGCATTGCTCGTTTGCGGCATTGCCAACCCCGCGCCACTACGTGCTTTTCTTGGTGAACAAACAGCCCGGTGTGATGAAATGCTGTACAATGACCATCACATTTTTACCATAGACGATCTGAATGACATCCGCAAGCGGTTTGAGCAAATGGAAGGCGGGCATAAAATCATTGTTACCACGGAAAAAGATGCGGTGCGGCTGCACAAATTTGATGAAGAACTGGGCAAAATGCCGTTTTATGTATTGCCCGTCAAACCCCGGTTTTTGTTTGGCGAACAAAGCGATTTTCAACAACTGGTAAAAGAGTTCATTGACAGTTTTTCGAAACAGCCGTGAGCGAAGGGTGGTCGCAAATGGAATACCATTGTCCGCAGGTATTCACACTGCTATTGCGATAACCACATTCCGGGATTGTGAACCATTCATTCAACAGGAAACGTTGACAGGTGTGTTGTCTGCAATTCCCGGTTCCGCAGTACCGAAACCTGTTGTCGGAACCAACAGCCTTTAGTGTATTCAACGCTCTGCAAAAGCGCAGGTTCATAGGAACAGCTAAGTTGGTCAAAATTTATCCCGGTATTGTTAAAGTGCTGTTTTTTAAAGCAAAGAGTAATACCAAAACATCATTTTGTAAAGGCAAAACAATTTTGCACCTGCTAAAAGAAAAGAGAAATGATGAAATAAATAACGGCTGCCAGCAACGCACTCACAGGAATGGTCAGAATCCACGCCCAGACGAGGTTGATGGTGACGCCCCACCGTACCGCCGACAGGCGTTTGGTAGCGCCTACGCCGATGATGGAACCGGTGATGGTGTGCGTGGTGCTCACCGGGATTTTGTAGTATTCGGTAACAAACAGGGTAAATGCACCCGCCGTTTCGGCTGCCACGCCTTCAAGCGGTGTCACCTTCGTGATGCGCGTACCCATGGTTTTCACAATTTTCCAGCCACCGCTCATGGTGCCCAGCGCAATGACCGTATAACAGGCAATGGGAACCCACATGGGCATTTCGTTGATGGAATTGATCTGCCCGCCGGCTACCAGCGCCACACTGATAATGCCCATCACTTTTTGCGAGTCGTTGCTGCCATGCCCGATGCTGAACAAGGCAGAAGACAACAGCTGCAGCCGCCGGAACCATTTATCGGCACGATAGGGATTGGATCGTTTGCAGATCTGTACAATGAGGACGGTGATGAAAAATGCGACCACCATACCAATGAGTGGTGCCAAAAAGATAAAAGCGGCAATTTTGCCAATCACTTGCATCTGTGGTGCGGCAAAGCCGGCGTGGGCAACGGCGGCGCCCGAAAATCCACCGATCAGCGTGTGGGAAGAAGAAGAAGGTATGCCAAACCACCAGGTAAACAAATTCCACGAGATGGCGGCAATGAGCCCGGCCAATATTACTTCCTGCGTAATGTATTGTTCATGAACGGTTTTGGCAATGGTATTGGCAACGCCAAATCCACCAACCCAATATTTGGCAATGAAAAACGCGACAAAATTGAAAAACGCAGCCCACAGCACTGCCTGGAAAGGAGTCAATACCTTGGTGGAAACGATGGTGGCAATCGAGTTGGCCGCGTCGTGAAACCCATTGATATAATCGAAAATAAGTGCAAGACCGATGATAACAAATAATAAACTCATGTATGCAGCAGGTAAATAAATGAAAGATGGCTAAGCATATTTAACAACAATGGACTCAATTACGTTGGCGGCATCTTCACATTTATCAGTTACAATTTCCATTGCCTGGTAAATCTCTCTTTTTTTGATAAACGCCTTCATGTCGTTTTCGTTTTCAAAAAGGCGTTCCAGGTTCAGGTCGTAGATGTCGTCTGCCTGGTTTTCAATGCTGTTGATTTTCACCATCGCTTCCGTCAGGCGGCGCAGGTTTTTCAGGTCGCGCAGTTCGTCCACTGCGGTTTTGATTTCGGTAGTGGCATCTACAATCAGTTCCGCCATCTTGCGGATGCCGGTATCATCGGGATTAACCTGGTAAAAATTGATTTTTTTGGCAGAGCCATAGATGTAGTCGCAGATGTCGTCGAGCGCAGAGGTAAGGGCATGAATGTCCTCGCGGTCGAATGGCGTGATAAAGTTGCGGCTCAGCTCGGTGAAGATTTTGTGCGTGGTATCATCGTTGTGATGCTCCATGTCTTCGAGCTGGGAGATAAATTGTGTGCGTCGGCTTTTTTCCGGTTCATATACTACCTGCTTTAACAGCAAACCCATGTTGCACACCGTGGTGCCTACCGCCTCAAACAACTCATAAAAAATGGTGTTTTTCGGCATAAACAACTTGCCAAACGTATTTAAACCCATAGTAATAATTTGTGCAAAAATAGAGATCTGCCAGTAGCCTGATGGCTGGCGCCGGAAATTAATAATAAGATAATATGGTTTCGCAGTTCAATTTGAAAAGAGATGTGTACATTCTCGCTGCGCCCCAGCCGGTGCTTAGTCCAATCCCAGTTGCTGCTGAATGGCTTCCAGCGTTTTTCCTTTGGTTTCCGGTACCCTGGTTATGACCCAAATAAGCTGTAAGAACATCATGAACGCAAAAAAAGCAAAGATGGGCCAGGGATTGTCTTTGAAAATGCCATTGTCTTTGTCTAAAAAAACAGGCGTCAGCAAAGTAATCAATGCGGCAAATACCCAGTGCGTACCCGCACCAAACGACTGCCCCATTGCCCGTATTTTGTTCGGGAATATTTCAGAAATCAATACCCAGATTACGGCACCCTGTCCCACGGCGTGCGAAGCGATGAACATGGCACAAAAATACGGTGAGCATCACGGCGCTTGCGTGTGTATAAAAGCACCACGCCACCGCCAGCAGGCTCGCAATGTAGCCGATGGAACCAATGAGCAGCAGGCTTTTTCGGCCCGAGACGGTCTATCAGGTATAGCCCCACAAAGGTAAAAACGAGGTTGGTGCCGCCAATGATGATGGAACTGAACAGCGAATCTTTGGAAGCCAGCCCGGCACGTTCCAGTATCTCCGGCGCATAATACAGGATGAAGTTGATGCCCGATAGCTGGTTGAAAAATGCAACGAGGAAAGCCAGCCACAGGATGGTGCTGTGCTTAGAGCTGAAGAAACCAACGGCTTTGCCATGGTCTTCGTGCTGCACACCCGCTTTAATGGCATGTGCTTCGGCCTCTACATTTTCGATGCCGATGCGCGCCAATACTTTTTTGGCTTCGGCATCCCTGCCTTTGGTAATAAGCCAGCGGGGACTTTCCGGGATGGTAAATACAAGAGCTGAATAAATAAAGGAAGGAATCGCCATTACTCCCAGCATCCAGCGCCAGTCATTGCTGCCACCCACACCTTTCAAAAAATAGTTGGACAAAAAAGCAAGCAAAATCCCAAACACAATGTTGAACTGGTACATGGCCACCAGCTTGCCCCGTGAAGAAGGCGTGGAGATTTCAGAAACATACGTTGGCGCCGCCACCGATGACACACCAATGCCCAGCCCGCCCACAAACCGGAAAAACGAAAAAATATACGGATCGGGTGCGATGGCAGAACCAAGCGACGACACGGTGAAAAAAATCCCAATCCAGATAAGCACTTTTTTTCTCCCGTATTTCTGCGTCGGTATGCCGCCCGTCAATGCGCCGATGACAGTGCCCCACAACGCCATTGACATGATGAAAAAACCATGAAACAAAGGCGATGTGTGCCACAACTCCTTGATGGGCAGGTTGGCGCCCGAGATGACGACCGTATCAAACCCAAAGATAAAACCTGCCAGTGCAGCAATTAAGGAAATGCCGAATAACGTGTTGCTGCCTTTTGTGCCACCGGATGTGGAAGAGGACTCAGTCGTAGAAGTTTCTATATACATGGAAAAAGAATGTTTACACTATCGTTAGCATCGCAGGACTTCTGCGCACCTCACCTGTTGGCACAACCGTTATGGGGTACTACAAGTTAAAGATAGCAGGTAAAGTTGAAATACAAAATAGGAAATGAAAGACACAAAGGTTCTGTTCTCTGCAAGATTGCAGGTGCCTGTTTGATTAACTGAAGTTCGGCGATGCCGGGTACACAAAGCAAAACGGGAACACGGCATCAGCTTCTGTCATTCGTTTGGTTTGCCGGCACGGTGAATGGGAGAAACAGCAGCCGGCAGCCATTTGCAGACAACACAAAACCCGCAAAAGCGGGTTTTGATCATCATCCATCATCAAAAAAACCAAATTTGTATCGCTGTCTGCTGTTTTCCGTTCCGTTGGTTAGGGTTGTATTTCCGTTTGTTGTTGGTACAAAAGTAAAAGACCGCCAAAGGCAATACAACCGCATAAATGGGTGATAGCCAAAGCCCGTTCAATTGGTGCATTGCCTGCAATGCTTGTCCGGATGTGTGTGCAAAGCAGCGTGGGTAGGAAGTTTGGGATATCGTTTGCCAGGCAGTTATAAAATTTGATTATAAAACACGAGGCACGGTTTCTCTTCATGAACAAGAAGTATTTTTGCTTTAATCAATATGTATGTATGAAGTTGGAAGCGCCACAATTGTCTTTGTTGCAGGAGATAGAGGAGCTGAAGAAAGAAAATGCGGCACTCAAAACTGACAACGAACGCCTGCAGCAGCAAAATGAAACGCTGCTATCCGACCTTGCAGACGCCGCCAACGAACTACAAATCAGTATCGAACAGTTCAAGCTGATGGCAGACAATATACCGGTGATGGTATGGACTGCCAATGCGGATGGCAGCGTGGACTATTTTAACAAACAATGGTACGACTATACCGGGCAATCGGAAAACATGCCGCATGGCTGGGGCTGGCAGCCGATACTGCATCCCGACGACCTGCAGCGAACCCTCAATACCTGGAACAATTCGCTGCTTACCGGGCAGACGTACGAAATAGAATACCGCTTCAAAAAGGCCGACGACGGCACTTACCGCTGGCAACTGGGCAAAGCCCTGCCCCTGCGGGACAAAGACGGCAAAGTGCTGAAATGGTTTGGCACCTGCACCGATATCCATGAGCAGAAAGAAGCCGAAACCAAAAAAGATGAATTCATCAGCATTGCCAGCCACGAACTGAAAACGCCCCTCACCACCGTCAAAGCGTTTGTACAGCTGGCAAAAAGCATATCGCTGCCCGAAAGCCCCGCCTTCAGCTTTATGGGAAAAGCTTCCCTGCAACTGGACAGGCTGGAAAAACTGGTTTCCAACCTGCTGGACGTTTCCAGGATTAATGCGGGCAGAATGCTGTACAACCTTGAAGAGTTTGATTTTGCTGCTGCCCTGCAGGAAACCGTGGACAGTGTGCAGCAAATCAGCCCCGAACATTGCCTCCTGCTGGAAGTACCGCCAGGCGCCATTTCCTTTACCGGCGACAAAATGCGGCTGGAGCAGGTCATCAACAACCTGCTGGTCAATGCCATCAAGTATTCGCCCGGCGCCGGCAAAGTGGTGGTGCGATGCGAAGTTCAAAAAAACAACATCGTTGTATCGGTTCAGGATTTTGGTGTCGGCATTGCACCGGAAAATCTGAAAAACCTGTTTGACCGTTATTACCGCGCCGACAACACGGCTACACGTTTCCAGGGGCTGGGGCTGGGCTTGTTTATCTCGTCGGAAATTGTAAAACGGCACAAAGGAAGTTTCTGGATAGAAAGCGAAGAAGGAAAAGGATCAACATTTTATTTTTTGCTGCCCATAGACGGAAAAAGCCAGCTTACCCTCTATGAAACCGACCACCGTACTTTTTACAAAAGCCATTTCCTGACCTTGCAATACGATGCCGGTCATCACTGGCTGGAAGCCGACTGGCTGGGCTTTCAAAACTATGACACCGTAAAACAGGGCTGCCTCATTATGCTGGACCTGCTGAAAAAAAACAGTTGCCAACAGGTGCTCAACGACAATACACATGTAGCCGGAAACTGGTCAGAAGCGTCAGACTGGGTGTCGGAATATTGGTTCCCGGCCATGCGCGAAGCAGGGCTGCAGCAGTTTGCCTGGATACACTCGCCCAGTACCTTTGGCCGCATGGCTGCCAGCAAAAGCCTGGAACCCAGAGACAACAGCTTTACCCGGTTTTTCAACAATATGGAAGATGCATCTGCCTGGCTGCTGTCTATGAAAGAAAGCCCCGTCAGCCAGGTCAATGAATGTTGATGTTTTCGCCAATGGATTTTATCTCTTGTCTTATCTCCCTACTTCCGGCACTACGGCCAAACTTTCATTGCCATCGCCGTTAACCGACTGTACGGCAAAAAAATAATTGTCTTTGCTGTACGGCAGCCGCATATCGGTACCGGTGGTGTAAAATTTCTGTTGCCACACCGGGCTGGTGGTTTCCCGCATCAGGATGTAATATCCTTTGGCACTGCCTACTGCGGGCGCTTTCCAATAGAGATAGGTAGAGTTGGTGAGGTCTTTTACATCAATTCTCACGCTTTGTGGTGCTGGCGGCGCTTTGGCAAGGTTGGCCAAGGTGGACAAATTGACGGCTGTATTTTTCCGCAGGTATTCAAAATCCATAAACTCGGCAAGGTCGCCGTAACGGATGCCGTTTTCGGTGCGGATATCCTGGTGCTGGTGGTTGAAGTTTTCGTTCATCTCGGTGAGGCGCACGGCGGCAAAGCCATTTTCCACAAAAGGCGTGTGGTCGCCGCCGCGTAAAAAACGGTCGTTGCGGTAAACCAGCACCACTTCCAGGTTGTCAACATACCGTTCGCCCGTTTCCTTTACATACCGCGCCAATTGACGGGCTTTGCCATCATTTTCCCAACCCATGAATCGAATGGTCTTCGCGCTGCTGTCGAGCCGGTAAGCAGGCATTCCTTCGCTAAATACGCGCAGCTTTGTATTGTTGATGATGTTGGTTTCGTTGCTGTTGTTGCTGCCCATGATGTCGTTGTTCAGCACGGCTTCCACCTGCCATTGTTGTGCTTTGGCTTTGTCTGCCAAAAAAGAGGAGCCCAGCAGTCCCTGCTCTTCGCCGCTGACGGCAACAAAGATGATGGTCGCCGGGAACGGGTGGCGGCTCATGATGCGTGCGCATTCGATCACGGCGGCTACACCACTGCCGTCGTCGTTGGCGCCGGGCGAATCGCCGGTGCGGTCCATGACATCGGTGCGGCGGCTGTCGAGGTGCCCGCTGATGATCAGGATGCGTTTGTCTGCCGTATCGGTGCCTTTCAGCATCGCCATCACATTGCCCAGCACCGTAGGTGCATCCAGCCGGTTTTTGTTGGGAAGTATGGTGGTGGTATCTATGTAAGCAGAGAGCCTGCCGCTGCTTTGCGCAGCAAAAGACTCAAACTTCGCCAGTACCCAGTTGCGGGCTGCGCCAATGCCTTTTTGCCGGTCGGTTTGCGTACTGATGGTGCTGCGGGTGCCATAGCTTACCAAGGCGTGGATGGTGGACTGCAGCGAATCGGAAGACACTTCACTGACCATGGCTGCAATCGCTGCATCGCGGTGTATGATGGTTTGCGACTGTGCGGAAGCAAAGAGAAACAAGGCGGGAATAACAGAGAAAAATGCTTTCATAGGTGTGATTGGAAACCAAAGGTACAGTAGTCGCTTGTCCTCCTGCCATTGATTCGGTATAGCCCGGCAGATTTTCCGGCTTTCCGCTTATCTTCACGCAAAGCCTATGTTGCAACGTTCTACCATACAATTGCTGCGCGTGCCATTTTCCTTTTTTTTGATGCCGGTATGTTGGTTTGCGCTGAGCACCGTACCTGCAATTTGTGCCGGCAATGCCGTCCTGATATTTTGTATTCTTCACCTGCTCGTGTATCCTGCTAGCAATGGTTACAACAGTTATATGGATCGCGATGAAGGCAGCATCGGCGGCATCGCCAAACCCATGCAACCAACAAAACAATTGTATTACGCTACGGTAGGGCTCGATGGGTTGGCCATCCTGTTGTCGTTGCGCATCGGTGTTTTGTTTGCCACTGCCATTGCCGTGTATATCCTTTGTTCACGCCTGTACAGTTACCGGCCGGTAAGGCTAAAACAATATCCGGTTGTGGGCTATCTCACCGTGATCTGTAACCAGGGCGCGCTTACATTCTGGATGGTGTATACCGGAGCCACTGCCCCAACTGCAGCACCGTTTCCCGTTATCGCCTGTATCGCGGCAGCTTTTCTCATCGGCGGTTTTTATCCCATCACGCAGGTCTATCAGCACAATGCCGACGCCAAAGATGGTGTGACCACCATCAGCATGATGCTGGGTATCAAAGGCACTTTCGTTTTTTGCGCAGCCATGTATGTCATTGCTTTTGGCTTGCTGTTTGCCCACTTTCAACGCGCGCAGCAAATCACTCGTTTTCTCTTGTTACAAGTCTTTTTTATCCCGGTGCTGCTGTATTTTTTTTATTGGGTAAAAAAAGTGTGGACACAACCGGCAAACGCAGATTTTACACACACCATGAAGATGAACTGGCTCGCATCGGGCTGCACCAACGGCGCTTTTATTACCTTAACAATTTTGAACCATTTTGGCTAATATCATTTCCATTGCAACGGCTGTTCCGGCTCATTGCCACCGGCAAAGCGACATCCTGCACTTTATGCAACAGGCTTACAACCTGGCAGATACCGATAAGCGGAAGCTGGCTTTTTTATACCACCACAGCGGTATCGAAAACCGCTACTCGGTGCTCAATGATTTTAGCCTGCCGCCACAGCAATGGCAGTTCATCAACATGGAAAGCAATGAACAAACCTCTCTTGACAAACGGATGAAGCTGTACAAAGAACACGCGCTGCCGCTGAGCGTTAGCGCCGCAAGAAAATGTATGGAAGAACTGGATGCGCCCGTCCACATCACGCACCTCATCACCATCAGCTGCACCGGTATGAGCGCACCGGGGCTTGACCTTGAACTGGTGGAAGCCCTGCAGCTTTCGCCTCATATCTTTCGCACGTCCATCAACTTTATGGGTTGCTATGCCGGCATTCACGGGTTAAAGCTGGGAAAACTAATCTGCGACAGCGACAAAACCGCTCATGTGCTGATTGTGGCAACCGAACTGTGTACGCTTCACTTTCAACAGGAATATTCGGCCGACAATGCGGCGAGCAGCCTCCTATTTGCCGACGGCAGCGCTGCCATCATCATGAGCAACGACAGTAGCCGGAAACCCATGGCAACCATTCAACAGTTTCATTCTGCCATCGCCACGCAGGGAAAGCAGGACATGGCCTGGGAAATCAGCAGCAAAGGTTTTTTGATGACGCTCAGCGGTTACATTCCGCAACTGATTGAACACGACATTGCTGCGCTGGTGCAGGACGCATTGGAACAAGGCCGCCTGGCAAAAGAAGACATTGGTTACTGGTGCATTCATCCCGGCGGCAAGCGCATTGTAGATACCATTCAGAAACAACTGGGGCTGAGCGATGGCGATGTGCAACCATCGCGCGACGTGCTGCGGCGCTACGGCAATCTTTCTTCGGCCACCATCTTTTTTGTGCTGAACGACATTTGCCGCAAGGCGGCGCATGCCCAACCGCAGGTGCCTTTGCTGGGTGTGGCTTTCGGACCGGGACTAACCATGGAAACCTTTACTGCTACCGTTGCATGAACCTGCGGCAGCGATCATATCAGAAAGAGTTGCTGGACAACGAGCTGCTTTCGTTTGCCGATGTACAACAAAACATGCAGGAACTCGATGTCATCAACACGTGGCTGGGCGGTCACCGCATTACGCTGAAGGGATTTAACCAGGTGCGCGGGGCGCAAACAAAAATACATGTCTGCGAAATTGGCTGCGGCGGCGGCGACAACCTGCTGGCCATTTACCGCTGGTGCAAGCGTCACCGGGTAGAAGTCACCTTTACCGGCATTGATATCAAGGAAGAATGCATTGCTTTTGCCAAAACCAAAAAGAGCCTGCCCCTGTGCGTAAACTGGATGGTGAGCGATTACCGGCAGGTACAGTTTGCAGACAAGCCCGACATCATTTTTTCCAGTTTGTTTTGCCATCATTTCACCGATGAACAACTGGTGGCGCAGCTGCAGTGGATGCAGCAGCATGCGAAGGTTGGTTTTTTTATCAATGACCTGCACCGACACCCGCTGGCGTATTATTCCATACAATTGATCACCCGTTTTTTCTCACATTCCCACCTGGTAAAAAACGATGCACCGCTGAGCGTAGCCCGTGGGTTTAGCCGGGAAGACTGGCAGCAACTGTTCGGGCAGGCTGGTATTTCATCGTTTCAAATTCAATGGCAGTGGGCATTTCGTCATCTTATCGTTTATCGTCATGTACAACACTGAAGATTTTGATGTAGCGGTGATTGGTGGTGGGCTGGCGGGTTTGTCGCTCGCCATTCAATGTGCCGGTGAAGGATTTCGCACCTTGCTGCTGGAGCGCGAAGAATACCCGTTTCACAAAGTGTGCGGCGAATACATCAGCAATGAAAGTGCACCCTTTTTGCAGCGGCTGGGCATTGATTTGCCACGGTTGTGCCTGCCCCGGATTCACCAGCTCACCGTGTCGGATGCGGGGGGCAAAGCCTATCATTTCCCGCTCCGGTTGGGTGGTTTTGGCATCAGCCGTTTTACGCTCGACCAATTGTTGTACGAACGTGCGCTGGCAGCCGGCGTCACGGTATTGACCAATACCAAAGTAAGCGATGTAACGTATGACGAGGAGGCCTTCAACATCCTGTCTTCTGCCGGGCATCACCGCGCTACCGTTGCCTGCGGGGCGTATGGCAAACGCAGCAACCTCGACATTCAGTGGAAACGGTCTTTTGCGCAGCCCAAAAACAAACCGCTCATCAATTTTATCGGTATCAAATACCACATCCGCTACCCGCACCCGCCCGGTACCATTGCGCTGCACAACTTCGCCAACGGCTACTGCGGAATTTCACGTATCGAAGATGAGAAATGCTGCCTGTGCTACCTGACTACTGCGAACAACCTGAAGCAATACCACAACAGCATTGGTGACATGGAACAGCAGTTGCTGTCGCAAAATCCATTGCTCAAAGACATATTCAACCACGCCACGTTTTTGTACAGCCACCCGTTGGCCATTTCGCAAATCAGTTTTGAATCCAAAACGCAGGTAGAAAACGGGGTGTTAATGCTGGGCGACGCTGCGGGTCTCATCACGCCGCTGTGCGGCAACGGCATGAGCATGGCATTGCAGGCATCGGTGCTGGCATTTGACAGCGTGCGGTTGTTTTTGAAAGGAACCATTTCGCGAACAAAAATGGAATCGCGCTATGCGGCACAATGGAAAGCGCGCTTTGCCATGCGATTGATGATGGGAAGAACAATACAGCGGGTTTTTGGTGGCAACGATTCGACGGCATGGTTCCTGAGAACGATGCAGGCATTTCCTGTTATTGCCAATGCCGTTGTACGGTCAACACACGGGAAACCCTTTTAAGGGTGGAGAAAGGAAGGAACATGATTCCCTGATTCAATTATTTTGCCTGGCGCTTTTGTGGTTTGAAAAACAGTATCTGCAAAACAGGATTGACAAAAAAATGCACGCAGGAATTCTACAATCGGTAGGTCTATGCGGTATTTCGGGGTTGATGTAACGTTGTGGTTCGACCCATTTTACAGGATGGCAGGCAGCGTGATCATGCCCGAGATGATGCTTCCGGGTTTGGGCAACGGCTGTGGTGTGGCAGGCACGGCTGTTGGCTGGTTTTTCAGGCTTTGGATGTTGAATACCTGCGAGCTGTACACCGTAGCTGTGCAGAGCAGGAAGAGGAATAAGGTGAAAGCGATTTTTTTCATGTCAGATGGTTGGGATGATCATATAACGATGCAAAAATAGTTTCGTTACAATGGGTTGCCTATCGCATAAACATGTTACCCAAACGTCTTTTTCACCGCACAACCGCTTTCTATGCCGCTATTCCTTACTTTAGCACCTAATCTTGTAACACATGGCAGCAGTAAAAGTAACAGTGAACAGCAACGGCTCTTTAAAATTGGATGGTGATTTTGAAATGGTGGATAAAAACGGGAACGCGTATGACCTTGGCGGGCGCACCGTAGTGTCGGTCTGCCGTTGCGGATTGTCGCAAAACAAGCCTTTTTGCGATGGATCGCACAAAGGACATTTTGAGCACGAAGCAGTGGCATTTGCATTGCCTCCTAAGAAAGTATAATAATGGTTTGATCCAAACCCGGTTTGAACCGCAAGGCAGCACGTAACGAAGCAGTACAAAGCATTTTATATCGCATTGTATTCAACGCGGTTTTGTGGTTTGAACCATTGGTTTTACACAGCTCTCCGCAGATGATTGCGTGTTGAATGAGCTACACAGAGGGCACTTCTCCGGAGCTTGTATCTGAGTATCCGCTAAGTGCTTCAACCACTTCTAACAGTGTGTTTGTGAAGAGCCAAATCATATATTTACCGGGCTCCGCCATTTCTCTGCTTCTACTCCTGTAGTCATACCGTTTCGAAAAAGGATATCAGGCATTTACAAGCCCGTCGCTGTTTTTTTGTACCGGCTTCGATGCCAGGATGCCGGCAGGCACTTTCAGTTCACCGGTACCGGCATCAATAATGCCGTTTTTTTCATCTTCAATGTTGGTGGCCTGGGTATACACGTCGCCGGCAATGGGCCGTTTGCGCAGTTCTTGCTTGAACAGCTCTGATCTGTTCGGCGCGGTTCTTCGGCATCCTGGGGGCCGCCGTAATTGGCAAAGCCAAAACCGCCCCATTCGCTGACAATCAGCGGCACCTGGCGGCGGTAGAAAAACGGATCGCCCACCACCAGCGGGAAAGCGGCCACGCCATCCAGTTCGTCCGTCCACCAGTCGATCAAGCAGTTCCTGCCAGCGTGCCAGATCGGGGGTGTATAGGTGGGCCGTCAGCAGGTCCGATTTCAGCCGGCCTTCATACGAAATGTGTTGCCAGCCGTCGTTGTCCACCACCAGAAACTGCGGGTAGGCCAATTGCATGTAGTGGTACATATCCACGATGTACTGCCGGGTTTCGGGGTTGGTGGCAATGTCCTGCGCGCCCCAGTCTTCGTTGTACAGGCTCCAGATGACGACCGACGGGTGGGTTTCAATCAGCGCCAGCATGCGCAGCAGCTCGGCCCGGTGGTTTTCGCGGCTGCGGGCCGTGGAGCTGTGCGGGCTGGGCACTTCCACCCACAGCAGCAGGCCCAGCTTGTCGGCCAGGTTATAGATGCGCGGGTCGATGCCGGCAATGTGGATGCGCACCAGGTTGCAGCCCAGCTCCTTCATGGCATGCATGTGCGCTTCGATTTCTTCGTAGGTGGCCGTGCCGGGCTGGTACAGAATGCCGTCGAGGTAAATCGGCTTGTTGTTGAGGTACATATAGCGGCCCCGCGCTTCAATTTTGCGCAGCCCAAAATGCGTTTCAATTGCGGCAATGTAGCCTTCGGCATCCATCAGCTGCGCCACGAGGCGGTAGAGGTGCGGCGCTTCGCGGCGACCAGAGCGGGCATCCGGGCACTTCCAGCACCACGCGCTGCTGTTTCTGCCCGGCTTCCAGTCGCAGCGGAAAGTCGGAAGTGGCCAATAGGCTCGTGCGGTATCCTGTTTCCGGTCAAACACCTTGAGCCGCAGGATATAATTGCCCGCATCGTGAATGCGCGTCATGACGTTGAAGCGCACCAGGTTGTCTTCCACAATGCTCACAACGCCCATGCGCGAGCGGAGACGGTTGCGCTCCACTGTTTCCAGCCACACACTGCGTACCGCACCGGTGTAGGTCTGGTACCAGATGCCGCCGCGTTTGTACACATGCGATTCCTGCTTGCCGCGCGGGATGTCGGCATCCATGGTATCGGCAATGCGAACCGTAAGGCGGTTTAGCCGCCGCAGGCTTTCTTCGTCCAGTTCGTACGAAAACGAAGTGTATTCACCCATGTGAACTTCTTCGCCTTCAATGGTAGTAAGAGGCTGGCCATTGAGCCACACGCGGGTTTCGTAGCCACAGGCGCCAAACGTGAGCTGCAGCATGTTTTGCGGCGGCACTTCCGAGCGGTCGGGGAGCGCGAATTCACGTTCGTACCACACCACCACTTTGTCCTGCCAGGCCGGCGAGTCCGGTTCTCCTTGGCGCTGCTGATTGAGCTGTTCTTCGATGCTGCCGGGCCAGTGTGCTGTTTGCTGGTACTGGTGCCAGAGATGCCATCCTTCACGGAGACCCGCATCTTCTTTGTCAACGGCAAAGTTCCATTCTCCATCCAGCAGGATGTATGCGTTGGGGCGGATAACGGCGCGCGGCAACGGGTTGCTGAATGTTTCATCTACTGTTCCTTCCTTACGGCTTTTGGTAAGATTGTAATTGGGGTGAACCTGTTTCATATCGTCAATCCGGATCTTTTAATGCAATGGCAGCCAATATCAGCAAGCATTTGTTTATGCTTCAAAAACAGAACCAATAGCATCACCATCTTTTACCAGGGTAATTTTTTTAAAAGATACAGGTATGCATCGTAGTTGTGATGTACAAAAATTTTGTCTTTGCTGTCGGGAAAAGCCTGGTAATAATCACTGCCTGCCGGCAGGATGATGAAGTTGCCGGCGCGTTCATACATCATGGTATTGACATAGCCCGGTTCCTTGCAGGCCGGGCATGTTGTTGCCGGCAAATCTGAAAGCAAGGGTACCGAGGTATTTGCGATACCGGTCGCGTGCCTGGCGGGGCTTTTTCAGCAATTGGTTATACACATGCCGCATCACGAGGTTTTTGGGAAATGCTTGTTTGCGGATGATGCCTTTCGCATTAACGAACGGATTGGTGGTGGCAAAGTCATCAAGAGTTTGTACCGACACAGGTGTTTGCGGAACCCAATCGGCCGTATTCACCACGTTGAAGGCCCATCCACCGGTGGTAATGTGTTCGTAATCGTAGGCATAATACAGGTTGCCGGGTTTGGGCGCTGCGCTGCAATACGTTTTGAACGTGATGTCGCGGGGCAAAGCGCCGTCTGCCGACAGGTAGTGCAGATAGGAAGTGAGCAGGTAAGCAATGGCGCCGCCCTGGCTATGCCCTACGATGTAAAAATCGCGGATGCCTGCCCGGTAACAGGAGTCTGTTTGGTGCACAATTCCGGGCGCCATACTCGCCAATCCCACCAGCCACCCGGCGTGAACGGCAGCCCGGTCGTTGTCTGCCAACCGGTAGGTAAATGAGGTGCTGTCGGTTAGTTGCAGCGTTCCTTTGGCAGGCACCATCGCAGCATAAAAGTTCTCCAGCCAGCTGATGCTGTTGGGCGTTGTGCCGCGAAGGCTGATGACGGCAACCGGGTGGGTATTGTCTTTCCACAGTTCCCACTGGTTGTCAAATCCCGTAATGGGCGAGCGGAAAAGACGCGAAAAACTGCCCGGAGCAGCAACGGCATAGTTGCCCATGGTTGCCGTGTCGATCTGACGGGCAGACACCCGCAGCAATTCGGCATATTCGGCTTTGTCGAAGCCTGGATGTATATGTTGGGAAAAAGACAGAACGGGGCTCAACAAAAGACAAAAAATCAACTGCCTGTACTTCATGGTGTGGTGCAACGGATGGTGAATGACAGGTTGAATATACGATGAATTGTGAGGGAGAAAAACAGCCGTTTTTTGTTTTTGGGTAAATGGGATTTTGGCGCTGCCAGGTTGTTCACTCTTTTTTTCCATCTCCGGAATGCATCCCGCAGGAGTGTCTGATCATCCCGCCTGCAATCCATCATCAGGGTACTATGCGACATTTAACCTGAACAATAAAACCACTACACAATGAACAACATTCGAACTGCCGAAGCAAAATTTTCTTTTGATGTCGCATCCAATGGCAACAAGCACCAGTTTACCTACCAACAAGCAAAGCTTGGCATCCTGACCGCATTGCCGCTGTTGTGACCGCCTTTCCCATCTGCATCTATTTTGCTTTAGGGCATATTACAGAAGGGTTTTCTTCCTTTTTCTTTTACCTCATACTATACATGATCTTACTGGTAGCCGGTTTGATGATATTGATCAACCTGTTCAGGCGCGGCGGCACGTTCACCATTGTAGAAGATGGCATTGTTGCCGGCAACCAGAAATATCCTTTTAGCCAGATCCATAGTTTTTATGTAAAAGAACCAAAAGGCGGCAAGTCTTATACGATTGTACGGCAGGGCAATGCCGGGTATGGCGTACCGGGCGCACTTCACAACATTGGGAATGCCACCACGCAAATTGGTGCCGAAGTAGGCGAGGCACTGAGGAAAAGCATCCGCAACAAAAGCTACAAAGTGTGTATGTTGTTTGCCGAAAAAGAAAAAGTACTTGCCAGCGGGTTAACGGCTCACACTGCAAAAGTGATGTTGGCTAAAATAGACGGGCTGATATAGATATTGCTCACTGCAAACCTGCAGGATTTCAGAAGTTGTTACCTGCAAGTAAGAAATCTCGCAAGGCAATCCGTGAATTGCTTTGCGAGGTTTTGTTTTTACGATGTCCCCTAGTTGTCAAGATGCCTGCACCACACCGGCGTTCATTACTTCTGCCACCAGCTCGTAGGAGTGCAGCTTGGCGTCAAGATCAAAAATGTGTGCGTTTACCATCAGTTCGTTGATGCCTGTGGTGTCAACAAACTGCCGGATGTCGCGGTGAATGGTGTTTGCGCTGCCGATAAAAGATCCTGCCAGCATATGCATCACGTGGGCTTTTTCATAGTCGGTCCAGATGGCGTCCATGTTCTCTACCGGCGGCTGCAGCAGTTCACGGCTGTTGCGGATAATGCCCAGAAAAGCCTGGTAAGCCGAGGTGGCAAGGTAGTGCGCCTCTTTGTCGGTATCGGCAGCAATCACATTGACACAAGCCATCATGTACGGCTGCGGCCAGTTTGCCGAAGGCTGGTAATTTTTCCGGTAAATGGAAAACGCTGCCTGCATCTGTTGCGGTGCAAAATGACCCGCAAACGCATACGGCATTCCCAATGCCGCCGCAAGGTAAGCACTGTCGGTACTGGAGCCCAACAGCCACATCGGGATGTCTATGCCTTCGCCGGGAATGGCTCTTACTTTGGCGGTGCTGTTGGCAGCAGAAAAATACTGTTTCAATTCCTGCAGTTGTTGTGGAAAATCTTCGGCGCCCAGGTTGTTGCTGCGGCGTAGTACCATGGCGGTGAGGCCGTCGGTGCCGGGTGCGCGTCCCAGCCCAAGGTCTATCCGGCCGGGATACAAACTTGCCAGCGTGCCAAACTGCTCAGCCACCACGAGTGGCGAATGGTTGGGCAGCATGATGCCGCCGGAGCCCACCCGCAAATGAGTAGTGCCGCCGGCAATAAAGCCAATGAGCACTGCCGTTGCTGAACTGGCAACGCTGATCATGTTGTGGTGTTCAGACAGCCAGTAACGGTGGTAGCCCCAGGTTTCTACGTGTTGGGCCAGTTGCAGGCTGTTGCGAAAGGTGTGTTCCGGCATGGTGCCTTCCAGCACGGGCGCAAGGTCTAGTACAGAAACCGGTATGGAAATGTGTGATGTATTCATAGTGTATTGCCGCATTGGCGGCTGGAGATCACTGCAAAAATAAGACGAGATCGGGGCAAAGAGATGTTAGAATCGCAGCTATGCGGTGGAAGCACCCTTTCCTTCGCTGCCTGTGGCGGTAGGAGGGCAACAATTCATTTCCCTTTTTGTCTTTCTTTGTAGCTTTCGATTTCTTATTGCCGGTTTCTTTAGTTCCCGCTTACCTTTGCACCCAAACAAAACACCTTCCGTATGACAACAATCGCAGTAGCAAAAGGAGATGGTATCGGTCCGGAAATCATGGACGCCGTGATTCATATTTTTGGCTCTGCCAAAGTACCGCTTGACTATAAAATCGTTGACATGGGCAAATGGGTGTTTGACAAAGGCTACAACAACGGCATGACGCCTGAAGCGCAACAAATCATTGAAACGCTGGGCATCCTCTTCAAAGGCCCGATGGAAACGCCCAAAGGAAAAGGTGTAAAAAGTGTGAACGTAACAGCGCGCAAAACCTGGAATACCTATGCCAACAACCGCGTGTTTCAAACCCTGCACGGCGTAGATACCGTTTTCAGCAAAGCGGGGATCCCGATAGACATCACCATTGTTCGCGAAAACATCGAAGATACCTATGGTGGCGTGGAGCACATGCTGACGCACGATGTGGCGCTTAGCCGCCGCTTCATTACGCGCCCCGGCAGCGAACAGGTGATCCGTTATGCGTTTGAAATGGCAAAACGGAAAAATACCCGCCGCATTACCTGTGGTCACAAAGCCAACATCATGAAGATTACGGATGGCTTGTTTCTCGATGTGTTTTACGAAGTGGCCAAAGAATATCCCGAACTGAAGTCGGACGACGTAATTGTGGACGACCTCTGTATGAAACTGGTGACACGCCCCGATACCTTCGACGTGGTGGTACTCACCAACCTGCAAGGCGATATTGTGAGCGACCTGTGCGCCGGCCTCGTAGGCGGGTTGGGGTTTGCGCCCAGTGCCAACATCGGCGATCACATCTGCATCTTTGAAGCCGTTCATGGCACTGCGCCGGACATTGCGGGTAAAAACATTGCCAACCCCACGGCATTGCTCCTCAGCGGCATTGCCATGCTGCGCCACCTCGGGCTGATGGAAAGCGCTGCCACCATCGAGAACGCTTTGCTCTATACACTGGAACAAGGCACGCACACCGGCGACTTTGGCAGCAAAGCCACGCCATCGCTCAACACCACCCAATTTGCCGACGCCATCATCAACAATTTTGGCAAAAAACCTGAGCAGGGCGCCAAACCCATCCTGGCCAACCAGCCGGCTACGCCCACGCACTTCAAGCTGGACAAAAATGCAATGATGGAAACTAAGGAATATGCGCCTGAACTGATTGGCGGCGTTGACTTTTTCATTGAAAGCAATGAACAGCCTGTAGCCATCGCCAACAAGTGCATGCGTCATGGCGGTGTAAAGTTTAAGCTCATCAACATCAGCAACCGCGGTACGCAGGTATGGCCCACCGGCTCTGTTTATACCAACCTCGTGAACCAGTACAACGTGCGGTTTGAAAGCATTGATGACCTGCCCCTGAACCAGCAGGATGTGTTGGGATTGTATGTAAGCCTCAGCGGCAATTTTAAAATCTGCTCTTCAGAATTGTTGCTAAAGCTGGGTGATAAAAAAGCGTATAGCCTGGCGCAGGGACAATAAAAGAATGTAAATCAGATATTGCCAAGCAAACAACAAACTGACCGCCTGCAAAATGTGAAACCGTTTCATATTGCAGGCGGTTTTTTTTGACCTGTAAAAAAACAAACCGGTAGTTCAACCCTTGCTTACCGGGTTATAGGGATGTGTATTTTTCCGCATCAAAGGTCCACTTCCAGCGGCGGTGGCTCCACAGGTAATTTGCCGGGTTCTCGCGCACACTGTCTTCAATAAACGTGATCATTTGTCTGGTGATGTCTCCTTTGGGAAGGCTGCGGGGTTCTGTCGTCAGCAGCACCACTTCCGACTCGTAATAGCCCCGTTTTATCTTTTTAAATTTTCCCATCGTTACCACGGCGTTGTTCATGCGCGCGGTGCGTTCGGGACCTTGCACAAATGTAGCCATGGTGCCAAAGAACGGCGCCCAGTAAGCTTTTTCGGGAAATTCGCTTTGGTCGGCTACCAGCACCAGCGAATACCGGTCTTTGAAAAACGGCGCAAACTCCTGCCGGTAGTTGGCAGAGGAAATCAGGTGTGATCCAAAACGGCTGCGCACTTTGTGAAAAATACGGTTGATGACTTTGTTGAAAATGGGTTTGTACACCACCACGAACGGATGCAGGGAATGCAGGCTGTGGGCTGCATTGGCATATTCCCAGTTGAAATAATGCCCGAGGTGTGTCTGCACATTTCTGCCCGAATGATACAACTCGTGCAGCAGCGAATAATCGGCTTTGAAGCGTTTGTTCAGTTCTTTTTCAGAGATGGAAAACAGTTTGATGACTTCCAGCCAGTTGTCGGTGAAATGGGTGTAAAATTCGCGCTCTATCTTCTGTCTTTCGGCGTCCGGTTTTTCTGGAAACGCGAGAAGCAGGTTGTTCTTCACCACATCGCGGCGGTACTTCACCACGTGGTACAGCACGAAGCTGATGCCATCGCTCAGGCGGTAGATGCACCAGAAAGGCAGCAGGGACAACAGGTAAAAAAATCCGTACACAACATAATACATGCGGGCAAAGATAACATGCCACGAAAGCACCGCACCAGCAATTGTATGACCGGGCAGCCGGCCGGGCTACAAAATAATGTTCTGCAGCAAGCTGCTTTTTTCCGGGTGATCGGTGTTGAAATGCAAGCCCCGGCTTTCTTTGCGGAACGAAGCGCCTTTTACAATAAGATAGCCAACGGTAATGATGTTGCGCAGTTCAAACAGCTGTGGCGACACGCGTGTATCGCGGTACAACGCTTCGGTTTCGTCAAACAATAAATCAAGTCGTTTGGACGCGCGCTGCAAGCCGCACATCGGTGCGCACAATGCCTACATAGTCGCTCATAATCTGCTGCAGTTCTTTTACGCTCTGCGTAATAAGGATCATCTCTTTTGGTTCGGTGGTTCCCTGCTGGTTCCAGTCGGGGATACCGGTTGCAAAAGCAAGACTGCCCACCTTGCCGATGCTGTCTACAAAGGCGCGATGAGCAAACACCATCGCTTCCAGCAAACTGTTGCTGGCCAGGCGGTTGGCACCGTGAAGACCGGTGCTGGCACATTCGCCGCAGGCATACAAATTAAGAATGGACGTGCGCGCCCATTCATCGGTTTTGATGCCGCCACAGCTATAATGCGCTGCCGGCGCCACGGGTATCATCTGCTGCATTACATCTATGCCGATGCTCAAGCATTTTTCATAGATATTGGGAAAGTGGTGAATGAATTTTTCCTGGCTCATGTGCCGGCAATCGAGATACACATGTTCGGTGCCGGTGCGCTTCATTTCGCTGTCGATGGCGCGGGCCACAATGTCGCGCGGGGCGAGGTCTTTGCGCTCATCGTACCGTTCCATAAAGGCTTCGCCTTCCTTGTTGCGCAGGATGCCGCCGTCGCCGCGCACCGCTTCGGTAATCAGGAAAGAGGGGGATATGCCCGGCTCGTACAATGCTGTCGGGTGAAACTGGATAAACTCCATGTTCTCGATTTTTCCTTTGGCACGATACACCATGGCAATGCCATCGCCGGTGGCAATGCGGGGATTGGTGGTGGTGCGGTAAGCCTGCCCGCAGCCGCCGGTGGCCAGCACGGTGATGTTGGCCAAAACTGTTTCGATTTCGTTGGTGTATTCGTTCAGGATATAGACGCCGTAACAGCAGATGTCGGAAGTAGATTTGGTAACAAGAAAACCAAGATGGTGCTGCGTGATGAGGTCGAGTACAAAACAATGGTTCACCAGCTTGATATTGGTAAGCTGGTCAAGCTTCGACAGAAGCGCCCGTTCTATTTCCTTGCCCGTTACATCTTTGTGGTGCAGGATGCGGAATTCGCTGTGACCGCCTTCGCGCCCGAGGGCGTATTCGCCGCTTTCTTCCTTGTCGAATTCGGCACCGTAACCAATGATTTCGTTGATGCGTTCCGGGCCTTCTTTTACCACGATCTCCACGATGTGTTCGTCGCACAAGCCATCACCGGCAATCAGCGTGTCTTCAATGTGTTTTTCGTAGCTGTCTTTGGCTTCGTCCATCACGCCTGCCACACCGCCCTGCGCATACTTGGTATTGGTTTCATCGGCACTGCGTTTTGGTGATGACCATCACCTGTTTGTCGGGAAACTGTCCGGCTACTTTAATGGCGTATGTCAATCCTGCAATGCCGGAACCAATCACTAAAAAATCCGTTTGCTGCATGGGAGATTGTGCTTTGTCGTGAGGTAAAAAAATTCAACAGCAAACGTAATGTGAATATCCCGTGCTGCAAAAAGCGAAGCAGCCCGGCGCGCATACGATTGATGAACTGTTGAGAAAATCAGTATTCAGTTGTTGGAAATTCTCACTCGCCCGATGGTCTTGCAATCGGAATGCCGGTACTTACCGGGATGCCCAAAGCCGGCGAACCGTCTGCCTGCCAGCCAAACTTCTGGATGCGCGGGTTGCGGGCATCGCCACAGCCCTGACCACTGTTGTTGTTTGCATGATAGATGATCCAGTTTTCTTTGCCGTCGGGCGACGTGAAAAAGCCGTTATGTCCCGGTCCATAAGCGCTGCCAGCCGGGTTTTTGGTAAACACGGGCTCCGGTTTTTTTGTCCAGTCGGCGGGGTTCAGCGGGTCGCCGTTTGGTTGCAGCATCAGCAAGCCCAGCGCGTAATCGTCGCTCCAGCAGCCACCTGCCGAAAAGGTGAGGAACAATTGTCCATCGGGGTTGATGAGTGCTTCCGGGCCTTCATTCACCGTTACGTTGATGCCATAGGTAATGGCCGTTTCCCAGTTGTATTCGGGTTTGGAAATGAGCACCCGCTCACCATCGATGGTATACGGATTCGCCAGTTTGGCGATAAAAATATCCTGCTCGCCATCGGTATTGCCCTGCCAGCCGCTCCAGATTACGTAACTGGAATTTTGATAAGTAAACACCGACGCGTCAATCGCCCATTTGTTGCTGGCATCCGTCATTTTTCCTTTCAGCAGCCAGGTGCCGGTGGTAGGATCCGCCGCGTCGTTTTCCAGTACAAACAAGCGGTGCGAACTGTTGACGCCGCTGCTGTCGGCTGCATAATACAGGTACCATTTGTTGTTGAGATAGTGTAATTCGGGCGCCCAGATGTCAGATGCGTAGGCATTGCCAATGGCAGGCTGCCACACGGTAACGGGCGTGGTTCTGTTGAGGTCTGCAATGTGTTTCGTTTTCCACAATGCAATGCGGTTGCCCAGGGTATGCGTGTAATAATAGTAACCGTCTTTCTGCACTACCCAGGGATCGGGACCGGAACTAAGCAGCGGGTTGACAAACGTGGTGGCTGCCGGTGGTGTGGTCGTGGTGTCGGTTGGTGGCGGGGTAACAGCTGGGTTTCCGCCTTTGCTGCAACCTGCCATAATGCTGATGCACGAGATGGTCATCAGCCATAAAATTTTACTCCTCATAAAAAATAGTCAATGCAAACGTTAGGTAAATCAAACTAAAAACATACAGCACATGCATGGCAGCCAAATCGTTTGTTGACCATGCCTGCGCCCATCCACTCAGTGATCAGCAACACATCGTGTTTCAGGCAATGGATAGTAGCAATGGTGTTGCTTCGCTGCGTGAACAATCATCCTTCCTGCAAATGCAGTTACAAAAATGCGGATTTTATCTACAGCGCTGTTAATTTCTTCGCCCCGTCATCAACCTGTTGCTTTTCCGGCGGGATATTGTAAGTTTATCGCGTTAATCAACAGCAAGCATTTACTTTATTCAAACCAGAGAAAACATGTCGTCGCGCAGAAAATTTTTACAAACCGCCGCCCTTGGGTCAGCCGTTGTGCTCGATACCCGGTCGGGATGGGCAGCCGGCAAGCAGGACCCGCCAGCCGTGAAAGACAACCCCATTGTAATATCTACCTGGGATTTTGGTAAAACCGCCAATGCCGGTGCCTGGGAAGTGCTACGCACAGGCGGCCGCGCGCTCGACGCCGTGGAAGCCGGCGTAAAAATTCCGGAAGCCGACCCGACGAACCAAACCATCGGCATTGGTGGCTTGCCCGACCGCGATGGTCATGTGACGCTCGACGCCTGCATCATGGACGAACAGTACAACTGTGGATCGGTGATGGCGCTGGAACACATTGTTCACGCCATATCGGTGGCGCGGCTGGTGATGGAAAAAACACCGCATGTGATCCTTGTGGGCGAAGGTGCTTTGCAGTTTGCCCTTGCCAATGGGTTTGAAAAACAAAACCTGCTGACGCCCGAAAGTGAAAAAGCCTGGAAAGAATGGCTGAAAAAAGCCGACTACCACCCCGAAATGAACATCGAAAACCGGCTTTACGACAAAAGTAATGACCCAATGCCCGGCGGTCCCGGCAACCACGACACCATCGGGTTGATGGCGATGGATGGCAGCGGCAACCTGAGCGGTGCCTGCACCACGAGTGGCATGGCGTACAAAATGCGCGGGCGCGTGGGCGATTCACCGGTCATCGGCGCGGGCTTGTATGTGGACAATGAGATTGGCGCGGCTACTTCTACAGGTGTAGGCGAAGAAGTGATCCGCATTGTGGGTTCGCACCTCGTGGTGGAACTGATGCGGCAGGGCAAATCGCCGCGGGCGGCGTGCAAAGAAGCTGTAGAACGCATTGTAAAACGCAGCCCCGACAAATCGAAAATGATACAGGTGGGTTTCATCGCGCTCAATAAAAAAGGCGAATATGGCGGCTATGCCCTGCAACCAGGATTTTCCTATTCGGTGAGAACAAAGACGACCGACCAGATTTTTAAAGCGGATAGTTTTTATTCATAACCACAGTTGCTACACCACTTTCGCTAATTACTTGCGCAGCCCGTCGAGCAAAATGGTGATCATGTTGTCTGCCAGTTCTCCTTCGTTGATTTTGCGCTTGCTGCGGTGCCAGCTTTCGATACCGCTGATGGCGTGCAGCATGATGAGGACGGCGGTAGATGCGTCGATTTGTTTGAATTCTTTGGCGGCAATGCCTTTTTCAATGATGGCAGCAAAGCGCTTGCGGAAGTTGCGGCGCTGCGTCTGGAAATTGGAGAGATAGGGCTCGGCAAGGTGGCGCCATTCGCGGTCGCTCACGTGCACTTCATCAAAATGGTTGATCATCTGGCTGATGAGAAAGCGCAGGAGCGATTCTATTTTTTCGATTGCGGTGCTGTCTTCTGTTTCTACACGGCTCATTTCTTCCCAGTACCGGTTGGCTACTACAAAACAGATGTCGTGCAGCAGTTCAGTTTTGCTGCGGATGTGGTTGTAGAGGCTGGCAGCTTCCACGCCTACTTTTTCGGCAAGGTCGCGCATGCTGGCGGCTTTGTATCCTTTTTCAAGAAACAATGCGGCAGCCGCCTGCACAATGATGTCTTTCCGCGAAGTGTCTTTGTTGGTTTGTATGCGTGCCATGGAAAATGTAGGACGTATTATGTAGTAAGTATTAAGATTTTGAACTTCTGTTCGGAGTTAGGCAGTATCAAACCCCGAATGCAATGCCAACACAGATGCTCAATTGGACACAGGTGAACGTTGACTTTTAAAAATGTATGTTGTATTGTACCCAAATACCTACTACCTGGTACAGCTACTAATAATCAATCACCTGCTCCACAATCGCCTCCGGAATAGCGCGCCATTCGTATTGCTGGTTGCGCAGCTGCGGTTCAAAACCGGCTTCGCGGATGGCTTCCTGTATGGTGGTTGATGTAAAGCGGTGGGGCGCGCCGGCGGCACTCACCACGTTTTCCTCAATCATGATGCTGCCCCAGTCGTTGGCGCCGGCTTTCAGACACAGCTGTGCCGTTTGCCTGCCCACCGTCAGCCAGCTTGCCTGCACATTCAGCACGTTGGGAAGCATAATGCGGCACAGCGCGATCATGCGGATGTATTCTTCAGCCGTGGTAAGGTTGTGCACGCCGCGGATGCGGGTGAGCAGCGTATCCACATCCTGGAACGTCCAGGGAATAAAAGCGAGAAAGCCTTTGGCTTGTGCCGGTTTGATGGCTTGTACGTCGCGGAGGCGCACGAGGTGGATAAAGCGTTCTTCCACCGTTTCCACGTGACCAAACATCATGGTGGCACTCGTGGTGATGTTCAGTTTGTGGGCTTCGTGCATGATGGCAAGCCATTCGTCGGCGCCGCATTTGCCTTTGCTGATCAGGCGTCGTACCCGGTCTACCAGAATCTCGGCGCCGGCACCCGGCAGCGAATCCATCCCCGCTTCCTGCAAGGCTTTCAGCACATCGTGGTGGCTCATTTTTTCAAGCTTGCAGATGTGCGCGATTTCCGGCGGGCCCAGCGTGTGCAGCTTTAGCGTTGGGAATTCGTGCTTTTAACTGGCTGAAAGTTTTGGTATAAAAATCCAGTCCGAGTCCCGGGTGATGGCCGCCCTGCAGCAGCAACTGGTCGCCACCGTACTTGAAGGTTTCATGCACCTTGCGGCGATAGGTATCCATATCGGTAATATAGGCATCGGGGCTGCCGGGAATGCGGTAAAAATTGCAAAATTTACAATTGGCAATGCACACGTTGGTGGTGTTTACATTGCGGTCTATCTGCCAGGTTACTTTGCCATGCGGCACCTGTTGCTGCCGAAGCGTATCAGCAATATACATCAGGTCAGTTAAAGGCGCATGATGGTACAAAAACACGCCTTCTTCCACCGTCAAAAATTCAAAATTCAATGCTTTGTCATACAACGCGGCTACTTCCATGTCTTCTGTGTTTACGATTTACAAAAATACAGGCGCAAACGTTAAGAAATTGGGATATGATGAGGGAGAGATGAATTGAGATTTGTGATTTTTGATTTGTGATTTCTGAATGTTGATTTTGATAGATGCTTACAGGTTGGCAGCAGCGGCGCTGTCGATGAACCAGTGCAGTTCGCCTTTGGGCTTGATGATCTGCGACGGGTAACGTTCCGGGATGATAGTCGCCCTGCAACACCTGTTTCAGCGGGGCAGCTTTGTCGCTGCCGGCTACAAGAAACATGACACAGGCGGCATGGTTGACCACCGGGTGCGTCAGCGTCACGCGATACATGCTTTGTTCATCGAGGTAAAACGCCGTCACCCATTTATCGGCTTCGTGAATCACCGGTTTGCCGGGAAACAAAGACAGGGTATGTCCATCGTTGCCCATTCCCAAAATAACGAGGTCGAAGGTATGGTGTGGTGTGTTGTCGGGCACATCGTCGGGGTGAGGCGTATGTACCAGCGGGAAATACTGGTGCAGTATTTTTTCGTATGCTTCGGCAGATGCTTCCGGTGTGAGTATCTTCTGTCTGCATGATGTGGATGTTTTCATGGGCACCGGCACTTTGTCGAGCAGGGTATCAAACGCCATTTTCGCATTGTTGCGCTCGTCGGTAAATGGTATAAAACGCTCATCGCCCCAGAAAACGTGCAGGCGGCTCCAGTCGATGTGGCTTTTGTAGGCGTCACTTGCCAGCAATTCGTGCAGGCGCATCGGGCGTGCTGCCACCCGACAGGGCAATGGTGTATTTCGATTGGTTTTGCAGCGTGTCACCAATGTGCTTTACGATAAAATCGGCTGCCTGTATGCTGAGCGCCTGAACATCTTTGGCAATGTGTAACTCCATAGTTGGTAATGTTTTAGAATAAAAACAAGTGGTTTTGTGATTCATAATCAGATTGGCAGGAACAACACCATCATCCGGTTAGTTCATTGAGTTGTTTCTGAAAATCAAACTGCAGGTCTTCGTGCAGCTCGTCTACCAGGTTTTGCAGTTTGCTGAGCTGTGCAGCAAACAGTTTGTAATGCGCGCCGTGTATGCTGGCTGCCATCCCCTGTTGCTTCATGTTTTGGCAAAAATGCAGCCGCAACTGCGCTTCTGCTTCTTTTTCACCCATGTACCGGCTGTATTTGGCAATGTTGCGCAGCATGCTGCGCAATCCTTTTTTGGCAAGGTAACGGCTGTTGCGCGGCAGGGCGGCAAATTCTTCATCGAGCTCGTGCCGGATGGCATTCACATAGCTTTGCCGGTCGTGCGCGTCAAACAAAATATAACTCAGCAGCTCTTTGTTTTCCTTTTTGTAGCGGATCAGCCGCAGGCATAATTCCATCACCGCTTTCTGCGACAACGATTTCAGCTCTTCTTTGATTTGTTGTGTACCGGCGGCTTTCATGTTCCTTTTTCTGGTGGCGAAAGTAAGTGAGAACGGCAGAACCAACGCCTGTTTTGCAACGCTGAAAAACTGCCGGCAGTAAAATAAACGGCGGGGCCAATTTATAACAAAAAATAAGCATTAAACACCATTGAAACTCATCCGAAAAACGGTTAATTTTTAGTAGTTTCGCCAGCTTGTAGAAAGCTCTTTTTACAAGGTTTTAGTATGCAAAATATGAACGAAGAAACACTGACCATAGAAGAGGTGCAGCCCAAAACGTATGGCGCCGATAGTATTCAGGTTTTAGAAGGTTTGGAAGCCGTGCGCAAGCGCCCTGCCATGTACATTGGTGATATTGGTGTAAAAGGCTTGCATCACCTGGTGTATGAAGTAGTGGATAACTCGATAGACGAAGCACTTGCCGGCTATTGCAAAAACATAACGGTCTACTATTCACGAAGACAATTCCATCAGCGTCCAGGACGACGGGCGCGGCATTCCAACAGGCATCACACAAAGGAACAGCGCAGCGCGCTCGAAATTGTGATGACGGTGCTGCATGCCGGTGGCAAATTTGATAAAGACACTTACAAAGTATCGGGCGGTCTGCATGGCGTGGGCGTCAGTTGCGTAAATGCGCTGAGTACTACCTGCCATGTGGTTGTGCACCGCGAAGGAAAAGTATTTGAACAGGAATATCATACCGGTATCCCGGCATACCCGGTGCGGGAAGTGGGCACCAGCGACAAAACGGGAACTTACGTGCGCTTTTGGCCCGATTTGTCTATTTTCCAGGTGAGCGTTTACAACAGGGAGATTCTGGAAGGACGCCTGCGCGAACTGTCTTACCTGAATAAAAAAATACAGATCACGCTGAACGACCTGCGCGAAAAAGATGACAACGGTATTACCTACAGCAAAACGTTTTACAGCGAAGGTGGCATCATCGAATTTGTGGAAATGCTTGACAAGAACGGCAACCGGTCTTCCCTCATCGGCAAACCGCTGTATGTGGAAGGTCATGATGCCGCGAGCAACGTGGCGGTGGAAGTAGCGCTTACTTACAATGACGATTTCAAAGAACACATTTTTTCGTACGTCAACAACATCAACACCATTGAAGGTGGTACGCACGTAACCGGTTTCCGGCAGGCACTAACCCGCGTATTCAAGACCTACGGCGACAAGCAGGGGTTGTTTGAAAAAGCAAAGGTGGCGGTAGAAGGCGACGATTTCCGCGAAGGACTGAGCGCCATCATCTCTGTCAAAGTGCCCGAACCACAGTTTGAAGGACAGACAAAAACAAAGCTGGGCAACAGCGATGTAAGTGGCGTGGTGCAAACCACCGTTGCCCGCGCACTGGAAGATTACCTTGAAGAAAATCCCAAGGAAGCGAAAAACATCATCAGCAAAGTGGTGCTGGCGGCGCAGGCGCGCGTAGCGGCAAAGAAAGCGCGCGAAATGGTGCAGCGCAAGACCGTGCTGAGCGGCAGCGGGTTGCCCGGTAAGCTGGCTGACTGCAGCGAACGCGACCCCGAAAAATGTGAACTCTACCTTGTGGAAGGGGATAGTGCCGGCGGCACTGCCAAGCAAGGGCGGGAAAGAAGTTTCCAGGCGATTCTGCCACTGCGTGGTAAGATATTGAACGTGGAAAAAGCAATGGAGCATAAGATCTACGAAAACGAGGAAATCCGGAACATCTTTACCGCCATGGGCGTTACCGTGGGCACCGCCGACGACCCCAAAGCACTAAACATCACCAAGCTGCGATATCACAAACTCATCATTATGACCGATGCCGACGTGGATGGATCGCATATCGCCACGCTGATACTGACCTTTGTATTCCGGTATATGAAAGAGCTGGTGCAGCAGGGGTATGTGTATATAGCGCAGCCGCCCTTGTACCTCGTGAAGAAAGGAAAAGAAGCAGCATTATGCCTACAATGAAGAACAGCGCAAAATGTGGATCGAACGGCTGGGCAATGGCAAGGAAGACAGCGTAGGACTGCAGCGCTACAAAGGTTTGGGTGAAATGAACGCCGACCAGCTATGGGAAACCACCATGGACCCGGCACGCCGTACCCTGAAGCAGGTAACACTCGAAAGTGCTGCCGAAGCCGACCGCGTGTTTAGCATGCTGATGGGCGACGACGTTGCCCCGCGCAGGGAATTTATCGAAACCCATGCCCGCTATGCGAAAATAGATGTGTAGTGGTGCTTTGAGCTATATCATTTGATCAGCCGCCTCTTACCGGGGCGGCTTTTTGTTTGCTGTCTGACGTATTGAACCGTTAGAACCTACGAATTGTAAAGTGTCATTTACTTTTAATCCTGAAAGTAATTGTTCGCCAATGGTGTCAAACTTAAAATACGGCTCTCTTGGTTCGATATCTTTTCGACAAGCGACAAGTGTCAAAATGATGATTATTGAATATAGACGACTCATAAAAAATGGCTTACAACGTTAAAGGTTTTGTGCAGGTGTAGCAGTTGTTCGGTATTAGCCTGTACAAAGGTTGATTGACAAACTAGAGTACAAAAAAACGAACAACAGCCAAATAGATAACGTAAAGCTGGATATGCGGCACATTAGCGAATAAAAAGCTGATGCTACGTTCCGTTGCCCCGTTGTTGCACAAATTCCAGTCAATTGGGGATGCATTGCGCTTCCAATCAGAACAAGCCGTAAGCCGGCAACCAAAACAAAATCCCGTGCCTGCCAAGACGGCAGGATAAGCCTGCATTCACAACCGGTAAGAGTCAACCCGCCTGCTTTGTCTTCCAAAGAATTCGGTGTGTGGGGCAATTACAACCGCCGGCTCACGGATTCCGTATGTATTATAAGGCTAACTTTAGTTGGTTGATCTGAGGCTGTCTTTCCCAAATGTTTCATTCCGGATGCATGAAAAACGTATTGCTGATCGTGTTGCTGTTGTGTTGTTCGGTGTCGTTGTTTGCAAGGCATGGCAAAGGCGGCTATCTGGTGTATGAATACCTGGGTCCCGGCGCATTACCCAATTCCTCCCAATACAAAATTACGGTGCTCCATTATGTCAACTGCCGCGAAACGGGTTTCGAACTTGGCAGTGTGTTTATCGGCATTTTCAATGCAGGTTCGCGGCAGTACATACGGACGGTGGAAGCGGTGCGCAGCGCTCAGCAAACCATTCAGAAACAAACGTTTGACGGCTGCATCAACCCCATACCGGAAGTGTGTTTCTTTCTCGCTTATTATGTGATCACCGTTGATCTGCTGAATACCAATACCGGGTATGTGCTGGCAGAGCAGGAATGCTGCCGTGCCGATGACATTGCCAACCTCATCAATTCGAGAGACGCCGGCACCACCAATGCCAACACCATTCCCGGCATCATCAACAACATTGATTTTCACAAAAACAGCAGCCCGTTGGTCGTGATCGAAGACACGGCGGTAATCTGCCACAATTCGTATTTTGAACTCGATTTTGGCACCACCGATCCTGATGGCGACGAGCTGACCTATGAATTTTGCTACGCTACCCTCGGCGGATCGCGCGGCGACCGGCAGCCAAACCCGCCGTCCACACCGCCTTATGGCAGCGTGATTTATGCGTCGGGCTACAACGGTGCCAAACCACTCGGCGACAAAGTCAGCATTGATAACAAAACCGGATTGATCAAAGGCATTGCGCCCGACAGAACCGGGGCTTACATCATTGCCGTCTGCATCACCGAATACCGCAACGGCGTGGCAATTTCAACTACCAAGAAAGAAATCCTCATTACCGTGGCCGATTGTACACTGTCGGCAGCCACCCTGGCACCTTCTTACATCAACTGCAACGATTTTTCGTTTGTGTTTGAAAATGAATCTTATGCCAGCAATGTAACTTCTTACCGGTGGGATTTTGGTGTGCCGGTAAGCGATGCTGCTTTGCTAACGCAACCGACACCTACATTTACTTATCCCGATACAGGCACCTATGCCATCCGGCTGTGGGTGAGCAGCAGCACAAGCTGTACCGATTCCGCCTCTTCGGTTGTCAAAATCTATCCCGGTTTCAGGGCGGGCTTTTCCGTGGCCGGCAGTTGTTTTCAATCTCCCTTTTTCTTTACCGACAGCAGTTATGCCCGGTATGGCAGCATTAACAGGTATCACTGGAATTTTGGAGACGGCACTACGTTGTCCGATACGTCTGACCTGCGCAATGCGGCTTACCAATATGCAACAGCCGGCAACACAACCGCCACCCTTACGGTCACAAGCGACAAAGGCTGCACCGCTACCGCTTCCAAAACCGTGGTGGTCAACAACAAGCCGCAAATCGTATTGCCATTTGACGATACCCTCATTTGCCGTGACGACCGGCTGCCCATCCCGGTGCAAACGAGCGGAACCTCCTATCATTGGACGCCTGCGTACAACATCAGCGATCAAAACATTCCCAACCCCGTTGTGTATCCGTTTGATACGACGGTTTATACCTTAACGGTTCAGGATAAGCAGTGCATCGACAGCATCCGGGTAACAGTGAATGTCATTGACTCGGTGACTTTGCAACTACCTGCCGAAACGGCAATCTGTGCCACCGATAGTGTACAGCTACGACCACAAAGCAACGCGCTGTATTACACCTGGCAGGAAGCCTCGACAACCAACACCATGAGCAATACTGCTGTTCCCTTTCCCATGGTGGCGCCGCTGCAAAACAATCTGTACACTCTTGCGGCATCGGTGGGGCATTGCAGTGCCAAAACGCAAACGGTGGTATTGGTATCACCTTACCCATCGGCATCCCTCAGCGGGAATCTAAGTATCTGCTATGGCAGCACGGTGCGGTTACACGCCGTTACCTCGGCGGCGTACTATTCGTGGAGCCCTGCTGCTTCGCTGCTCGATGAAATGACGCTGAACCCGCTGGCTGGGCCGCAACAGAGTACTGCATATATCCTCACCATCAGCGATACATTTTATTGCAAAAAAAAGGTGCAGGATACGGTTGTTGTACAAGTCATTCCCCCGCTGACCGTTTCTGCAGGGAACGATACATCGGCCGTCATTGGTGAACCCCTGCAGCTGCTGGCGGTGGCAAGCGATGCGGCGAGTTTTGCCTGGTCGCCATCTGCCGGTATGTACCAGGATGACGTATATAACCCCTTGATCGTCATCAACGACCCGGCGGTAAGCACACTAACGTACGCAGTGAAAGCCACGACACCCCAAGGCTGTGCCGCTACCGATTCCATTCACGTGGTAATCTACAAAACCCGTCCTGATATTTTCTTCCCCACTGCTTTCACTCCCAATAACGACGGGAAAAACGATGTCTTTAAACCCATCACCGCGGGCATTGCCGGCATCCGCTACTTCCGGGTGTTCAACAGGACGGGGCAGTTGCTCTTTGAGACGTCTAAGATGAACGAAGGATGGAATGGCTGGTACAAGGGAAAAAATCAACCGGCAGGCACCTATGTGTATGCTGCCGAAGGCCGTGACTACACCGGCCGCAACGTATTGAAAAAAGGAACGGTGGTATTGGTGAGATGACAGGCATTTGTGTCAAGGAATAGTAATTTTTTATTCTTAAAAAAATCTATTTTTAGGATGGCTGTTCGCCATCCTTTTCATTTCCCGACTAAACCTGATTCATTTACAAACAAACCCCTTTTATGAAATTACCCATTTTCCTTACCTGCTTCTTTTTTTCTGTCTCTTTGTCTGCGCAGTACAAGTACCCGGTTACCCGAACCGTTGACAGCAGCGACACCTACTTTGGTGTTACCTACAAAGACCCGTATCGCTGGCTCGAATACATCGAACAACCCGAAGTGGAATCCTGGTTTAAACAGCAGGCAACCTATGCCGATTCTATCCTGAACAAACTTCCGGGACGCGACAGCCTGATTGCTGAATGGAAAAGGCTGGACAAACTGCAACCGCCCCACATTGGCTGGAACCGTTATGAAAACGGAAGGTATTTTTACAAAAAAACACTGCCCGGAGAGAATGTAGGCAAGCTGTATTACCGTGAAGGCATCAATGGTACCGAACAGCTGCTGTTTGACCCATCTGCCTATATGCCGGGCAAAACGCTCAGCATTCAAATGCTTCAACCCAGCCATGACGGCAAAAAACTGGCATTCTCTTATGCCGAACAAGGATCGGAAGTCTCCACCGTCAGAATCATGGATGTAGATACCAAACAATTGCTGCAAGACTCACTGGCGCTGAACGTAGGCATTGGCAGCTGGACATTCGACAACCAGTCATTTTTTTATGAACAAATCAAATCTGCCGATAACAAAGACCCGTCAGCGAGGCTGAACCCGAAAGCCAAACGGCACGTATTGGGAACCGATGCCGCGGCAGATGCCGATTTTTTCAGCAGCGAAAGCTACCCCGATATGCACATGGATTCTTCGGCTTATCCGTTTGTCTTTTTGGATGAAGACGCAAAAGATTACATCTTCAGTGGCGAAGGCACCGTGCAAAGCGAGATGAAAATCAATTTTGCACCAGCTTCGGAAGCCAATGCTGCCCACATAAACTGGCAAACATTGTGCACACCAGCCAATCAGCTGGTGCGCGGGATTGTTGTGCGTGGCAACGATGTGTATGCCATCACTTATCAGAACGCGAAAAATTACAAGGTGGTCAAAACAACTTTGCCACATCCCAACTGGGAACACGCAGAAACCGTTGCGCCCGAAAAGCCTGGCCAAACCGTAGAATATTTTGCCAATAGCAAAGACTACCTGTTTATCGTGTATAGCGACGGCATCAACAATCATGTTTCGAAATACAACTTTACCACCAAAGCCACAACAGAGGTAACCCTGCCTTATTCGGGAACCGTAGGGTTGTATTGTCCAAATCCAAAGACCAACGATTGTTTGTTGGGCATTACCTCGTGGACAAAACCCTATGTAGAATTCAGCTACAATGCCAAAACCGATGCTTTTGGGGAAAGCCCTTTCAACAAGCCATCCGTTTATCCGGATGCCTATAAAAATCTGCAGGTAGAAGAAGTGGAAGTAAAAGGTCACGATGGCACAATGATTCCCATGTCTATCATTTATCAAAAGGGCACAAAGCTCGACGGTTCCAACACCTGCCTGATGGACGCGTACGGTGCTTATGGATATAGCATGACGCCGTATTTTGACATGATGGAAAACTCGCTGGCTACGCGTGGTGTGGTGGTGGCTTACCCGCATGTACGTGGCGGCGGTGAAAAAGGAGAAGACTGGTACCGCGCCGGGTTTAAAACAACGAAGCCCAATACCTGGAAAGACTTTATCAGTTGTGCCGAATATTTGATCAGTAAAGGTTATACGTCGCCGTCCAAACTAGCCGGCACAGGTACCAGTGCAGGTGGCGTGATGATCAGCCGCGCCATCACGGAGCGACCCGATTTGTTTGCCGCGGCTATTTGCAATGTCGGCTGCGCCAATGCCATGCGGCTCGAATTTTCGACCAACGGACCTGTCAACATCCCCGAATTTGGGACAGTAAAAGACAGTGCTGAATGCAAAGCCCTGTATGAAATGGACGGCATGCAGCACGTGGCAAATGGTACAAAATACCCCGCTCTCATCTCCGTTGCCGGGTGGAACGATCCGCGCGTAGTGCCCTGGGAACCAGGGAAATTTGCTGCTGCCGTGCAAAATGCTTCCCAATCGGGCAAACCCGTTTTGCTCAAAATCAATTACGACAACGGTCATTTTACCGAAGACAAAAGCGTGACCTTCCACAATTTCGCAGATCAATATGCTTTTGCGATGTGGCAGGCTGGTCATCCCTTGTTTCAGCCGAAGTAGTGAGAAAACATTATTATTCATTCTATGTTTTAAAAAATGCAGGTATGGTTCATTTATTGTTGTAATTAGCTGCAGAAAAGTCAGTCGAAATGGGAAAGCATTGCTAACTTACCTTTGTACACGATGGAAAATAAAGAATTATCTTCCGCACAGGTACTGTTGATGTCAGTTGCGGCCGGTATTTCGGTGGCAAACATTTATTACAACCAACCCATTCTTACCAACATTGCCAGTCGCTGCACATGAACCAAGCTCAAGCCGGCAATGTGCTGTTCTTTCGCAAACAGGATATGGGTTGGGGTTGTTTTTCCTGATTCCCCTTGGCGATAAACTGAACCGGAAAAAACTGGTATTATCATTGTTATCGGTTTTAGTTATTTTTCTGTGATCATGGCGTTTTCGGCAATGCGTGGCAAATACAAGTTGCTTGTTGTATTGGCTTCCTGTCGGTGTCGGCACAAATTATTTTGCCAATGGCAGCCATGCTAAACAAAGCACCCGTGGTAAAACGCTGGGTACTATTTTCAGCGGTATATTGATTGGCATCTGGCGCCCGGGTGTTAAGCGGTTTTATTGCCGAATGGTTAAACTGGCGCTATGTATATGGTATTTCGGCAGGACTGGCACTCGTGATAGATGTATTAATTTTCTTTTATTTCCCCAATGTAAAAACAGAGTTTGCCGGTAATTATCTGCAATTGATGCAATCAACCGTGCAACAGATCAAACGCTTTTCGTTGCTCCGGCAGTCGGCTTTAATCGGCGCGCTGGTGTTTGGTTTGTTTTGCTCGTTCTGGACAACACTTACATTTCACTTAAGCGGCGCGCCTTTTTATTATCATTCTGATACCATCGGGTTGTTTGGCTTTGTAGCCATCGGTGGCGCGCTGGCGGCACCGGCCATTGGTAAAATGGCTGATAAAGGCAACGCAGTACATGCTTTGCTGCTGGCAAGCGGGTTCATAATTTTCAGTATTGTATTGATGATGATGTTCCCCGAATCGGTGATTTCGTTCGTGATTGCGGTGTTGTTGCTCGATGTTGGTGTGCAGACAACACAGGTTACCAACATCGCCAGCATTTATACACTTGATGAAACGGCGCACAGCCGCATCAATACCATTTACATGACCAGCTATTTCATTGGTGGCGCGGTAGGTACAACCGCCGGCTTGCTGTGCTGGAACGGAGGCGGCTGGAACCTCGTTACCTGGCAGATGTTGTTGTGGGCAGTTATGGCGCTGGGCATTGTGTTATTTGAAAGAAAAAAAAGGGTAGCGCTGGCATAATCACGCGGGCTGAAACCAATCGAATCAATTAGTAATGGTTTTGTTTGCGTGCCGGGCAAACGTGTTTGGCAAACCGGCATTCTGACAGATCGCAAAATGGGTAGCGTGTCTGTTCCCGAAATGCCCTGCCGCAGGTAGTCATGCGGATGTTTGCAAGCGTTTCTTTTATCAGCAATCCCCTGAGACCAATCACTTTACATTGATACATAGCAGAAAGCTCCCTATCTCCCCCAAACAACAACAGCCGGAAGAGGTCTTCCGGCTGTTGTGGATATAAAAGAATACAATCTCCGCTTATTTTTTCGGCTGTTGCTGCTGCTGTTGCTTGCTGTTGTTGCTGTCTCATCTGTTCCTGGATCTGCTTGATCTGTTCAGGTGTAAGGCTGTTCATCGGGGTGCTGCTTTGTGGTTGTGCCGTGGTGATCTTTTACATCTTTTACTTCAATATCAAAAATGAGGTTGGCATACGGAGGAATGTCGCCGCCACCGCCACGCATGCCATAACCCAGCATCGAAGGAATGTAAGTTTTACCTTTGGAGCCTTTGGTAAAATAGGGCAAAGCTTCGTCCCATCCCTGTATTACGCGACCTTCGCCTACAACCACTTCCATCGGGTCGGTGTGGTGCTTCGATGTATCCATATTGGTATCAAACACTTTACCGCCATCCATGCAAATAGCCTTTGTACATAATCACCGCCATTTTGCCGGAATCTGCTTTTACAGCAGGATCGCCGGCCTTTTCGATTTCTACAAATACACCGCTCTTTGTTTTTTGCGCTTTGATGCCTTTTTTGTTGATATAATCCTGCAGGATGCAACTTCTTTGTCCTTGTAAGCTTTGGTTTCGGCATCGTAATCGGCTTTTACCAGTTCTTCGGTGGCAAAAGTTTTAAGATGGTGAAATGACCTTTAATTTGTCCGTTGCGTGTAAACAGGCTGTCGTAATCGCGGATCATACCGCGCTTTCTTCAGGGTATCAATACTCATACTGAACTCTACACTGTCGCCTACTTTGCAGTTGGGCATAACTTCGAAGAAGGTATATTCGGTTATTTTGCCTGGTGTCTATCTTGCCATAGCCCGGAAATTTACCATAGGTAGTATTGAGTAAAGAATCTTTGGGCATGAGTTTGAATTCGGCATTGAATTTTACAAACTGTCCCGGGTTTTACTGGTTCGCCGCCTTTGCTTGAAACAATGCGGTATGCCAAGCCCGATGTTGTTTTATCGTAATTTGATTTTACAAGCTGCGGTAGAAAGCAGGGCAATGCAGGCCACTGCAAAAAGGAGATGTTTCATTTGTATTTATTGTAATTGTGTTTCGTATTCCTGTAATACGGTTTTAAATTTTTGTACATTGTTCTCGAGAGGTATCGCTGCTTCTGCCGCCGGCAGCATTTTTGTGTCCGCCACCTTCAAAATGCAGGCGTGCCAACTGGTTTACATCAAAATCACCTTTGCTTCTAAAACTCCAGCGGCGCTCTTCTTCACGGTCAATGAGTAAAGCGCCCAGTTTAATGCCTTCGATAGAAAGTAGATAATTTACCAGTCCTTCGGTATCGCCGGTTTTGATATCAAAAAACTTCATATCGATTTTGGGGATGGCCATAATGGCCGTGTTGTATTCGTAAAATACTTCCAAGCGGTTTAGCAATGCATTGCCGATAAAGCGAAGGCGGTTTTCTAAAAAGTTATCATACACCTGCTCGTGAATGGGTGGTATGATCGAGCCCGAATTCTTTAAAATGCGCTACCATTTTATGTACCGATGCGGTAGTGGACGGAAAGCGGAACGAGCCGGTATCCGTCATTGTGCCGGTATACAGACAAGTAGCAACATCAAGGTTTATTTTGGATGTATACCCCGCTTCAACAATAAAATCGTACACCATTTCGCAGGTAGAACTTTTGTATGTATTGCTAATGCCGTATGTAAACTGCTGTTTTTCCGGAAGTTCATGATGGTCGATCAATACCTTGGTAGCTGTGCTTTGCCAGCAGCTAGTGCTGCAAATGCTTTGTACGATACATCACATTAAAGTCGAGGCAGAAAATAGTGTTGGCTTCACTGATAACTTGGGTAGCTTTTTCACGATACGTTTCAAAATCTATCACTGTATGGCAGCCAGGCATCCATTTTAAAAAATCAGCCCAGTTGGTGGGTGAAATGACGGTTACCCGGTGTCCAAGCTGAATTAAGGAAATGATACATACCCAGTGCAGAACCCATGGCATCGCCATCAGGTTTTTGGTGCATGGTGATGACCACATTGTGTGGATTTGATAAAAGAGGATAAAACTCGGTAATTTCCTGCATAGCAGAAACGGCGGCAAAATTGCAGGATTTCCGCTCCACTTGCTCAAATAATATTTCGTTATAGTATCGATTGTTGTATAAAAATGGCGGAACAACAGTTTTATTCCTGGCTGACAGGCTGCGTGTTTTAATACCGTTCATCCCCAAAACAGCCGATTCCTGCCAGAAATCATCCCTCCAAAATGAATTGTTCTGCTAAAAAATGCGTAATCTGTGGCGACGACCTATATTTGACCCCAAAAGCAACTGCTATGACAATACTCCAGTTAGAACATTTGAAAAAATATTACGCTACGCAAAAAGCGGTTGACGATATTAGCTTTCAGCATCGAGCAAGGCAGCATTTTTGGACTGCTTGGGTCCCAACGGCGCCGGCAAAACCACTTTGCTGCGCATGATTACCGGCATTTTTTATCCCGATGAAGGCACGATTATATTGGATGGCAAACGCTTTGACCCGCAAAACGATATCCTGAAAATCGGCTACATGCCCGAAGAACGCGGGTTGTATAAAAAAATGAAAATTGGCGAACAGGCATTGTACCTGGCGCAGTTGAAAGGATTGAGCCGTCAGGACGCAATGGAAAAAATAAAGTATTGGTTTGAAAAACTGGAAATGCAAAGCTGGTGGAACAAAAAAATCGAAGACCTGAGCAAAGGCATGAGCCAGAAACTGCAGTTTGTAACCACGGTGTTGCACGAGCCCAAACTAATCATACTGGATGAACCTTTTAGCGGTCTCGACCCGTTGAATGCCAACCTTATAAAAGATGAAATTTTTGCACTGGCGCAAAAAGGCAGCACTGTTATTTTCAGCACCCACCGCATGGAGCAGGTAGAGGAAATATGCGACCATATTGTATTGGTAAACCTAGGGCAAAAAAATATTGGACGGAACGGTAAAGCAAATCAAGCAGGATTTCAAAGAAAACCTGTTCAGCATGCAACTGACCACTCTGCCGGCCTACATTTGCGAGCGAGTCTTTTGAAGTGGTCAAAAACAAAAACAATCGCACTCACAGTAAAAATCAATGATGGCTACCATAGCAACGATGTGCTTGCAGCATTTTATTCAGCATGGCTCCATGATAGAATCGTTCAACGAAATTCTGCCATCGCTCAACGAAATCTTTATCCGCGAAGTGGAAGGCACCAAAGCCACCACCCGTTCTTTTCAAACCATTGCTTAACCGGTTACTGTATAAAAAGATTGTTATGAACAAAATCTGGCTCATTATACAAAGGGAATACCTGACCCGCGTCCGCAACAAAACGTTCGTAATCACCACCATACTGGTACCCCTGTTGTTCGCTGTTACTCATAGTCGGTTCCACCTACTTGTCGATGAGCGGGAGAGAAAACTTAAAAGTCGCTGTAATAGACAACGGTGAATATTTTAAAAACAACCTGAAAGACAGCCGCGACATTATTTTCAGTTTCCCGGCGATGTAGATACCAGCAATTACATCAGCAAAAGGATATTCTGCCATTTTGCTGATTCCGCAAGACACCGATGGCATTCCAGCGCTCCTACATCTATCCGCAGCAAAAAAACCATTGGCTCCGGCTCCAAAGAAGAGATTAAAACAAAATCAATGCCGCCATTGAAAACAAGCTGCTGCAGAATGCGGGCATCCAAAAAAGCCAGCTCGATTCCATTCACCGGCAGTCGCAGACCCCGACCTCAATACGCTGGAAGAGACGAAAACAATACGGTTAAAGAAAGCAACCAGGTATTTGCCTATGGCATCGGTTATGCATGTGGCATATCTTATTTATATTACCATGCTTATATATGGCATGATGGTGATGCGCGGCGTGATGGAAGAAAAAACAAACCGCATTGCCGAAGTCATCGTTTCCAGCGTAAAGCCCTTTCAGCTGATGATGGGTAAAATCATTGGCATTGGTGCCGTAGGGCTCACACAATTTTTAATGTGGATTGTATTTATCTTCGGATTATGTATGCCGCACGTTGTTTTTGTCGCCCGAAACATTACAGCAAGTGCAGGCAATGCAGCAAAGCGGCGCTTAGCCGGTGGCAACATGGCGGGCAAGCCAAAGCGCACAAGATTTCAGTGTGCAACATGGTGCCGCCACGGTCAACTGGGCGCTGATTATTGGCTGTTTTATCTTTTATTTTTTAGGCGGATATTTTTTTATGCATCTTTGTTTGCCGCCATTGGCAGCGTGGTAGAAGATGTGCAAAATTCGCAAAGCCTTACGTTACCCATCACAATGCCCATCATTTTTTCCTTTATCATAATGACCAATGCGGTTCAAAATCCCGATACCAGCCTGGCGATTTGGGCAAGCATCATTCCCTTTAGTTCTTCTATGGTGATGATGGCGCGTATTGCTTATGGCGTACCGGACACTGTGCCTTACTGGCAATTGTTGACCAGCATGTTTTGCTGGTGGCAGGTTTTTTATTCACTACGTGGCTGGCGGGTAAAATTTACCGTACCGGCATATTGTTATATGGTAAAAAACCAAGCTGGGCGCAAATGATGAAGTGGGCGTTCCGAAGCGCATAATTTGCGGTGATAACGGGAAAATGTTTACACCACGAAGCTGCGAAAGAAAGTAGGGCACAAAAAGTGTTTGTCTGAATCGGAGTGAAAATTTACTTTTTCGGTCTTCGTGGTTTTCAACAGTTTCTTCCGGATTAATAATCGAAATAGGTATTAAACAAATAGGTTTTAATGCCCAGCGAAACAATAAATTCCGATTGCATTACCGGCTCGCCGGTACGGCGGTGATAGATGGCATTGGCTTCAATGCTGAGGCGGTTGCGCGGATTGAGCAGGTAACCTGCCGATAACTGGTTGAAGAAATAATGATGCTTCACGCCTTGCGTTGTGTAGCTGCCAAAGCTGCCGTTGAGCCCAAGATTCCGTTGATTGATAAAAATATTTTCGCCGGCAATTACCCCGGGCTTGTATAGCCTTCGCCGCGAATGGTGTACAGGTTTTGCAGACTGCCATACCAGCGTTTGTTCGAGTAATTGAAATAAGAAATAAACTCATGAAAATTGGCGCCGAAAGGATTGGTTAAGTCCTGGTAGTAGTGCGAATAGTTGAGCCCGACCACGTTGCCCACACCATGTCCATAGGTATAAGGACGCACGCCGTTCCACTCCAGCCGCCAGCTCAGGTTGTTTACCCCCAGCAGGTCATTGTTCCACATTCCCAGCTGCAAGGCATATTTGTTTCCATAAAACTGCTCTTTTGCGGTCGCGCGACAACTGTATGTTGATGTCGTCGAGCGCCAGTTGCCCATACAAAAAGCCTTTTTGATAGAGGTTGTATTTAAAGTTAAAGCCCACCATTGCATTGTCAGGCGAGCCGATGGAAAACTCCAGCGGCCGCATAAAAATGAGTGGGTTCAGGTACGTCACATCAAAACCGCGGTTGTAAGTAGTGTCTTTTGCCAGCGACGTCACCTGGTCGAACAGGGCAAACTGGAATTTGTTAGACACATTGATGCCCAACTGGTGCAGCACGCTGTATTTGGCCTGCGACCTGCCGTTGACCAAAAACCAATATTTGTTTTCGTACCGGCTGTACAGCACATTGTACGTCAGCTTCCACAACCTTGCCTGCAGCCGCAGGTAGGGATAATTGAACGCATTGTCCGACAGTTGAAGGCTGCGGTAACCATCACCCAAAAACTGTTTGCCATAACCTGCCGACACGAGGAAGTGCGGCGATGGCAGGTAGGTAAGATTGACATTGGCATTGGAATACAAAAAACGGCGGTCGCCCTGCAAGGTTGCTACATTGTTTCCGGGAACGATGTTGCGTTTGTTGAAAATGACACTATCAATGTAGGACGGAAACTGTTGGTTGTTGGCGATAAAACCAGCATTGAGCGACAGTTTCCGGTTCCAGGTTGCCTGCAACTGCACACCCGCGCGCGCCACCTGCCAGCAAACCGTCTTTGCGGTTGGTACTGCCAATGCCAGCTTCAATGTACGGATCAAGGGCAAACACATTTTTGTCATTTCCCCATTTGATCCAGTTGTCGGTCGCCAGGTTTTTCAGGGCGTAACCACCCTGCGCAGGCACCGAAATACCAAATGCGCTGTCTATCAACTCTGTTTTCTGCAATTTGTGCAGCGGCTTCAAGTTCGAGCCAGTTCATAGCCCGGAAACCGGTAAAAACCGACGTGTCTGACTGCATAATCAGCTGGTTCAGCCGGTTTTGCACTGATTGATTCAGCGGAATCTGCTGCGCACCGGCAGCGAAGCAGCCAAACAGGAACAGGAAACTGACAAGAAAAACGCGCATGCAATATGGTTTTGATTGGCTGTGCCAACCGTTAAAAATCGTACACCAGGTTTCTGAACGACATGCGGATGCCGAGATACGCATATTTGTCTTCATAAAGTGAAAGGGCATTGCTTTGCCGGCGATAGGTAAAGCCGGTTTCGAGCCGCAGGTTGGTTTTCGGGTTCAGCACATAGGCAATGCGCAGGTCGCCATACAACGTATTGGTTTTGATGCCCTGCCCGATGGTAACAGGTCCAGAAGGATAAGTGGTGCTGCGGTTGAGGAGGTTGCCGCCGTAGTTGACGGCACTGTTTGCCGAATCTACTCCCTGCTGTGCCACAAAAGCTTCGAGGCGAAACCACCAGTTTTTATAGGTATAATCGGTAACACCAATCACTTCGCGGAAGTTGGCGCCGAGCGGATGCGCCAGCGATAAATTGGCATGGCTGTACACTGCCTGCGAATTGGTGGAGCCATATGTATAAGGGCGCGCTGTATTGAACTCGAGCAACGCATTCCATTTGTCAACACCCAAAAAGTCAAGGAAGCGAACTCCCGCCTGCGCGGCGTACCGGTTGTCGGCATCGCTGCCGGTTTTGTCGAGTGCCAGCTGTGCATAAAGATTGGTTTTGGGCAAAACCTCATATTTCAGGTTCAATCCCACCAGTTCGTTGTTGTCTATTCCCGTTTTTGATTTGGCAGAATGGGCAAACATAACGGGGCTGGCATACGTGGCGTCAATATCGCTGTTGGTATTGATGTTGCTGCCCGCCCAGGTTACCGATTCAAACAAACCCGCGGTAAACTTGGGTGTCACCTGCCAGTCGAGCAAATACGTTTGCGCCCACTTGCGCGAAAAGCCAAACGCATAGTAAGGTCCGTTGGCAATGGAGCGGTTGAGATACGCAAGGTATTGCGACCACATCACCGAGTATTGCACTTTGCCGATGGTAACGGCAGCCCGCAGGTAAGGATAATTGACTGACCAGTCGGACAATAGCAGGGAGCGGTAACCATCGCCGATAAAGTTGTGGTTGTAGCCGAGGTCAAACAGCAGGTGCTTGTTGGGAAGATACACCAGTCGCGCCGTTGAGTAGTTGAAGTCGAAGCCGGGACCGTCTGCCTTTGCATTTTTGTAGTTCGCCTGGTGCGGAATCACCTGTGTACGCCGCACAAAGCTGTCTATATATGCCGGGAACCGGCCCTGGTTTTCGTAGAAATTGGTTTCAAAATAAAATTTGTCGCCCACGTTTCCCTTTACTTCATAGCCACGCGTATTCATCATGGGTACCTGGTAGGTTTGTGAGCTGGCATTGGGCGGGTTCACACTGCGGGTATTGTATCCAATGTGTTCATCCACAATTACATCGGCATAAATGTTATAGTCAGGTTGCTGAACACTCAACAGGTGTTCCTGGAAAAATTTGCGTCGCAGCCAGCTGTGGCTGGTGGGCGGCACAACAGCTTCTGTCAGCAACACCGGTTTCCAGGCAGTATGCGCGAGGGAATCTTTCCGGTACAATTCGTCAATGTACAATTGCCTGCTTTCTGTAAGGGCGACATTGCTTTGTGCCGATGCAGCAACGGAAAGCAGCAGCAGGCAGGCACACAGGCCGGTTTTGTGCAATGCGGTGAAGACAGATCTTTTCATTGGTACTGCAAGGTTACTGAATAAACAGTAGCCGGAACGAACGGACAGAGAACTATTTTTTATGGAAAACAGCATCGCTTATGCAGCGAACGCCTGAGCCGGCCGGCAATTATTCAAAAAGAAAATAGAAGGGAATACAGGCAATACTTTACCCAGGATACAAAAGCATGGCTTCAAAAAACGATGGTTTTTTGAATCAATAAGCGTTTTGCTCGCCGCGGAGCGCGTTGAGTATGGTCAGCAGGATAATTTTAATGTCAAGCTTCAGCGACCAGTTTTCGAGATACCAGATATCGTGTTCCACGCGTTTTTCCATCAGGTACTGGTCGGCCGTTTCGCCGCGAAAGCCATTGACCTGTGCCCACCCGGTGATGCCGGGTTTCACAAAATGGCGAACCATGTATTTGTTGATCGAATTGCGGTACATGGAAGTATGAAGCAGCATGTGCGGGCGTGGTCCACAAATGCTCATGTGACCGGCGAGCACATTGAAAAACTGGGGCAATTCGTCAATACTGGTTTTGCGCATAAAAGCGCCGATGCGGGTAATGCGGGCGTCGTTTTTCACTGCCTGTTGCTGATCGCTACCCTTGTTTACCGTCATGCTCCTGAACTTGATGCACCAAAATACATCGTTGTCTTTACCGGAGCGCTGCTGGCGAAAGAAAACCGGTCCGCGGGAAGTCATTTTGATTACCACTGCCAGCAACGGCATGAGCCAGGACAATACAAAGACAATGACTGCCAGGCTGATGGCAATGTCAGCAACCCGTTTGCGGATGCGGTTTTTGAGCAGGTTGAGCGGCTCGGCCCGCAAGCCGATGACCGGCAGGAAATTGACGTATTCCAGCGGCTGTAAAGAGCCGGATGCCGTTTCTGCCGCCGGTTGGGAAGAAATGAACCGAACGCGTACACAATTGTTTTCGGCATTGTTGATCAATTGCGCTACATCGTTGTGCTGGTTGGGCAAGATGGTAGAATATATTTCTTTTACATTGTTCTGAATAGCAAAATCAATACAATCGGAGATGGAACCCACAATGTGGCCTTCGGCCGTAACCTGTGTACCACTCAGTTCGCGGTTGTCGAAAAATCCTTCGAACGAGTAGATGTTTTTGTTGTTGTCAAAATAATCGGCCAACTGGATGGCGGTGTCGTTGTAGCCAACAATGGCGATCTTTTGGTGCAAATCGGCCGTTTTAATAATAAAGTCGACGATGTAGGTAAGGGCAAACCGGCTGGTAATGAGCAGCAACGACATAAAAGCATAACAAACCGCCACTGCCTGCAACGTGTAAAGCCTGAACTCACTGACATACAAAAACATCCCGAACAAAGACGCCTGCACCAGTGCGGTTTTGTAAGACCGGCGGTACGTATCGTCAATGTTTCCCAGCATTTGGTGGGTATATAAGCGGAATAGCCAGGCTGCCGCAAACCAGGTAGTGTTGAACGCCACCAACAGCTTGATGAGCAGCAGGGTATGCAACCCGTGAAACAATACCTGGTTGACAACAAAACCCGACACCACAAAACTAAAATTTGTTATCAGCAGATCGCTGATCAATAGACTAATACATAGCAACTGGCTTTTTCGATTACTCATTCTATTGGATGTTGAATGCCAAACCTGCGGACAAACCTGATGAAATATGGAGGACAGGTTCTTTTCTAACCCTTTAATATCGGTAAAGGTAGATGGGTAACCCGCTAAGAACGAGTGTGAAGCCCTTAAAATACACTTAAGTGTTTGCTTATGCATTAAAAATGTTATTCGTAACGCTGGTGTTTGAAGCAATAAGAGATGACAAAACAAAAGGTCAGCGAAGCAAGACGATGTTTTTTGCAAATGGTTTAGGCTGCCGGAAAATTTATTTTTTGATAATTTCGATATATTATTACCATCAGGTGTTACAATCACCGGGCTACCGGTGTTGATTACCGGCATACGTTGGTGCAACTACGGAAGCCTGCAGTGACTTTCCTCTTTCTTCATTTACCTAATGATCAGGTTGTCAAGAGTTGACTTTGTTTTCTGTAAAATTGACCAAAACAGCGGCTCACGGTTCTTTTTGACTTATCTTGACCATCATTCCGTATTTTGCCATCGTAACCATTTTGTCCCATTATTTACCCGGTTTACAGCGATGAACAAACATAACCTTCCATTACTGCTGTTGTTTTTCTGTTCTTTTCTCCAGGTTTCTGCCCAAAACAGGTACGAGCTAAACACTGGCTGGCTATGCAGGCAGGCTTCGCTGATGCAGATGAACGGTGAACAGATTTCTACCCCGTTAATAGCCCTGCCCGGCTGGAAACCCGCCGTGGTGCCGGGAACGGTACTGACCACCCAACTGGCCAACGGCGACATTCCCGACCCGTTTTATGGCATGAACAACAAAGCCATCCCCGACATTTACAACACCGGCAAAGCAGCTTATACCTATTGGTTTGTCAAAGACTTCGTGGAAAGTCAACCTCTGGGTGACGAACAGGTGTTTCTTTATTTCCGGGGCGTCAACTATAGTTTTGATGTATTTCTCAATGGTAAAAAGATCAATGACCAGCCGCACAAAGGCATGTTTTTGAGCAAAACCTACAACATTACGGCTGCGATGGTTACCGGCAACAACCGGCTGGCGGTGATTGTGTATCCGCCCGACGTGGTTGGCAACGCCAATGGCGGGCAGGGCGGCGACGGCACCATTGCCCGGAACGTAACCAACCAATACGTTGCCGGCTGGGATTGGATTCAGCCCATCCACGACCGCAACACGGGCATCTGGGACAAGGTATTGATTGAAAAAACAAAACAGGTCAATGTAAAAAATGTACACGTTGTGACGCTGGTGCCGGGTGTGCGCAAACCTGCCGGCAGCCAGGCGCCTGCTACCCTCAAGCTATCGGCAGAACTGGAAAACGTAGCGAACAAACCCGTAGCCGGAAAGCTGAGCTACGAACTGGATGGCAAAACCATTTCCCGGCAGGTAACGCTGGCACCGCATTCGGTAACCGAAACTGCCTTGCCTGATGTTACACTTGACAACCCGCGGTTGTGGTGGCCCAACACCTATGGTCCGCAAAATCTATATGCCGTCAACGTGCTGTTTACCATCAGCGATTCGGTAATATCGGACAGCGAACACGTCAGCTTTGGCGTGCGCGAGATTCAGACCGAATGGAACCACATAACCCAAAGCAAGCAGGTAAAAGTAAATGGTCAGAAAATATTCATCAAAGGGGGCAACTGGATAGTGTCGGATGCAATGCTGCGTTTTTCCGATGCCCGCTACGATGCCGAAGTACGCTTTCACAAAGACATGAACCTGAACCTGCTGCGCATCTGGGGCGGTGCCATCACCGAACGTCCGGAGTTTTACAAGGCCTGCGACAAATATGGCATTCTCGTAATGCAGGATTTCTGGATTTCCGGTGACTGCAACGGGCCGCTGGATCGACCCGGCCAAACTGGACGACCAGTGGACACGCCGGGGATACCCCGATGATCATGGTTTGTTCCTCGCGTCGGCTATCGACCAGGTAAAACTTATCCGCAACCATCCTTCGCTGGCTATCTGGTGCGGCGGCAACGAAATTACGCTGCCCGAAGACATTCACCTGGCGCTTAAAGATTCCATTTTGCCGGCGCTCGACGGCACCCGCTGGTACATTGATTATTCCAACTCCGACAGCATGTCATACAACTTTCTCGGCGGCAACGGCGATGGTCCGTACGGCATTCAAAACATCAAAACCTTTTGGCAGCACCGCACGTACCCATTCAATTCGGAAGTAGGATCGGTGGGTATCGGCGACTATGCTTCCCTGCAGCGTTTTATTCCCGACAGCAACATGCGGGCGCCGCAGTATGCTGCCCGGCCGGTCAATGGTAGATTCTGTTTGGGATTATCACAAATACATTGGCTACGACAACAGCATTGCTCCTTATGGTGCCGCGACCAACGTGAAAGACTTTGCCGACAAGGCGCAACTCGTCAATTACAACCAATACCGTGCACTCATCGAAGGTTTTACGGCGCATATGTGGGACTGGTACACCGGCGTCATCATCTGGAAAACACAAAACCCGTGGACAGCGATGCGGGGGCAGATGTACGATTATTACCTTGACCCGAATGCCTGTTTGTATGGCTTGCGCACTGCCGGCGAGCCGCTGCACGTGATGTTTAACGCCGCCGACAGCATGGTGACCATTGCCAACAATACATTTGAAACCCACCGAGACCTGATGCTGCAGGTAATGCAGTACGATATGAAAGGCAACCAAAAACTTATCACGCAGGTGTTTTCTGAAATTGGGCCCACAACGGTGAAGCGGATATTGTCCATTCAGCGGGAATTGCAGGAAGCCGGCAGGGACGAAGGGGTGTTTCTCGTGCTGCGGCTGCTGAATTTGAAGAAAGAAATTATCAGCGACAATTTTTACTGGCTGCCCGATGCCGGCGGCAACTTCAGCGGTTTGCAAAACATGGCGCAAAGTGAGGTAACTGCCGAAGCCACTTACAGCAGCGACCATACCAGCGTGCTGGTAACCTTGACAAACCCATTTGGCAAACCGGTTTCTTTTTTCAACCGCATTTCGTTGATAGATGCCGTTACGAAAAAAAGAATATTGCCCTCTTTTTACAGCGATAATTATTTCTCCGTATTGCCGGGCGAAGCCAAAACCATCCGCATTGATGTTGCCCCAACCGGTAATGTGCAGCCATTGGTGGAAATAGAAGGCTGGAATACGGCAGTCAAAGAAGTTACCATCCGCAAATAATGAAGATACTTTACCCGGTGAATACCGGAAAATGAATTAGTTGAATGCTAAACAACCGGAATTTCCTCCTTGTTTTACTATTGTTGACCATGGGTAACAGTTACCCGGCCGTGGCACAAACAGTGTACAACGTGTACGACACCGCCAAACTGATGCGGCTGCAGGCAGAGCGGCAGATGGTGTATGTGCCGGATAGCAACTGGCTGTATTCGCACCATGCTTCGGCAACCCGGTTCAGGGATCGGTACCTGGTGATGTGGTCTAACGGCAAAAAAGATGAAGACGCAGCCGGACAGCGCGTGGTGTTTGCAACGTCCACTGATTTTACCCATTGGTCGTTTCCCAAAGTGCTGGCGACGCCTTCGGTGTACCGCGGCGATACGCTGAATGTGCTGACGGCTGCCGGCTTTCACCGGTTTGGCGATACACTGGTGGCTTATTACGGCGAATATTCGCCCGCCAGAACCAATACGCATTTGTGGGCGGTGGTGTCAGCAGATGGTGAACACTGGAGCGCACCCATGGATATGAAGGTGCCGGTAAACCCCAACCATGGGCCGCAGCCTGCCATGAGCGGACGGCTCATCATCAGCGGCAATTTTACGTTTCCTTATACCGACGATCCCCGCGGCTTGTCGGGCTGGACAATGCGTTCTTTTTACCCCGATTCTTTGTACCGGCAAGACAACCCGGCTACGTTTTATGCGCCGGCAGACAAAAGCGGGCTGCCGCCACTGTGTGAAGGATCTTTTTTTCAAACCGGCGATTCGGTGCTGCACATGTTGCTGCGCGTAACGGGCAAAGGCTGGAAAGGCAGGCTGTGGCTTACAGAAAGCAGGGACAATGCAGAAAGCTGGTCTTTCCCGGTGGAAACGGCGTTTACCGACAACGACAGCAAATTTCATTTCGGCAGGTTGCCCGCTGGTAACTATTATTATGCCGGCATCCCCGATACGCTTCACCATTATGCACGTACACCGCTGGTTGTGGCAACATCGCACGACGGGAAGGTGTTTGACAAACAATATGTTGTGGCAGACGACGAATACCAGCTGAAAAAAGAAGGATTGTGGAAAGGTGGCCAGTTTGGCTATCCGCACACATTTGTGGCAGACGGATACCTTTACATCGTAGTGTCAAGGCAAAAAGAAGCGATCGAAATTTTCCGGGTGGCGCTTTCGCAGTTGGAGTAAGGCATTGGTGGAATGTCCATAACGGAAGAATAACCAGGATTGTACGTGAGCCGTAATGCCCGCAGATGTTCGCAGAAAATGTATGTACGCTACCCGCGGGCGCATTTTTGAAAATGCAAACTCCAATCGGATTGATTGCCAGTAATTTACCCTTTGTTTTCCTTCCTCCAAAGCGGCACAGAAGGGAAATTCTTTGTTTTTTAAAAAAAAGACGCTTCTGCTCGCAGGCTGGTTATTTCTTACTTTGTAATTTCAAAAGCAACCGCATATTTCCCGGCAGACTTTTGCTGCAGGTTTTTAGGGATGGAAATTTCTGTTCCCGTTCCATCGGAAGCGAAGTTCAGGTTCCCTTTTCTACCCACCATTGTTACTTTGCTGCCTTTGGGAATGGCAAATTTGCGAAGCGATACTACTGCTGGCATTACCACGTTTTCCTGGTTGTTTCCCGGCAATACATATATGAATTGTTTCTGTTTGTCTTTCGATTGCAGGTACACGATGTTGTCTTCTTCATATGGTGGCAGGGGAATGGTCCCGTAAATGCCATCGCCATGAATCTTCATCCATTCGCCGATGTCTTGCAGGCGGCTGTAAGCGGTATCAGCAAAATCGCCTTCGGGCGAGGGGCCGATGTTGAGTAAAAAATTACCGTTGCGCGATACGATTTTCAGCAGCAGGTGTACCAGTTCGTTAGACGATTTGTAATGGTCGTTGGGCACATAGCTCCACGAGTTGCCCATGGTGATGCACGACTCCCACGGGTAGGGCAGCGGCTCGGCAGGAATGGTTTGCTCCGGCGTTACATAATTTTCGTATTCGCCCGTTACGGTTCTGTCCACCGCCAGCAGTCCCGGCTGGTGAGTGCGTGCCGTAGCGATGATTTTTGCCATGTCGATGTCCTGGTTCTGGGTAATGCCGCGCTGCCAGTCAACCGACGGATCAACCGATGACAGGGGGCGCACCCAGCCGCCATCGAGCCACAGGATGTCAATGCTTCCGTATTGTGTCATCAATTCCTGTATCTGGTTGTTGGTAAATGTTTTAAAGCTGTCCCAGCGTTCGGGGTGTTTGCTGATGGTATAGTTCACATTCCGGTCTTTGGGCGGAAAATATGACCACCAGAAATCGTTGCTGTGCCAGTCGGGTTTTGAGAAATAGGCGCCAATCATGAAACTGTCTTTGCGGAAGGCATCAAATATTTCTTTGGCAACATTGCTTTTTGGGTTGGACGAAAACGGAGATTTGGAAGACGTGATTTTGTAATCCGTTTCTTTGGTGTCGAACATGCAAAACCCGTCGTGGTGCTTGGTGGTAAATACCACGTATTTCATGCCCGCGTCTTTGGCAGCTGCCGCCCATTTGCCGGGGTTAAATTGGACAGGATTAAAGGTTGTCTGCAGGTTTTCGTACGCTTTGCGATAGGCAAAATAGTTGTCGGCGTAGGGTCCTTTGCGTTCGCACCAGCCTTCGTCTTCGGGGCAGAGGCTCCAGCTTTCCACGATGCCCCACTGGCTATAGGTTCCCCAATGCATCAGCAATCCAAACTTATCATCCTGCCATTGTTTTAGTTTCCTGACCACCAGCGAATCTTTGGGCCATGCATATTCGTGGCTCGCATTGTGCGCCTGTGCTTTTGCACCCATCGCAACGAACAATGAAAGAACAAACAGGAGTGAAAACGTAGATACCAGACGACAGGTGTTCATAAACGGGAAACTTTTGTAAGCGGCAAATTAAAGGTAGCAAATGAAAAACTGCCAAACGGGTTAATTATGTAAAGTCATTTGTCAATCCAGTGCTGCTGAAGCCCGCTTTGCAGACGTTGTTGTTGATGCCTGAACAGTTTGTTATTCTTCCAACTCACAAACGTTTTGTTGCTCCAATGGGCCCATCAAGCCATCTTCGACAGGCGGCTGGCGGCTTTTTCGCGGTAAGCTGTTGGCGCGGTGCCGATGTTTTTCTTAAAAATTTTATTGAAGTTCGACACTGTTTTGTAGCCGCAGTGAAACGCGATTTCCGAAATGTTCATGTCGGTTTCGAGCAACAGCTTGCAAGCTTTTGAGATGCGCACGTCATTCAGATAAGACACAAAATGGCGGTTGGTTCGTTTTTTAAACAGCCGGCAAAAAGCAGGGGGTGTAAGGTTGGTCATTTTTGCCACATCGTCGAGCGATATTTCTTTGTTGTAATGCTCCGATACATAATTGTATACTTCTGCCAGCCGGTCGATCTTGTTTTGCGCCAGCGTACCCGAATAGCCCTGGTAGGAGATGTATTCCGTTTCTTTAGAGACCGAAATGATGTGTAAAATTTCGAGGAGCCCAACGAGGCGCTCCAGTCCTTTTTTATGGTTGAGGCGGCCCATTTTCTCGGTAATCACTTCCTGTGTTTTGCCCACAATTTTGATTCCGCGTGCCGAACGGCTAAAAAGTTCGTTCAGTTTGCTGCTTTCTTCCAGTTGCAGCAGCGCATCGGAAAACAATTCTTTCCGGAAATGAACCAGCATGAATTTAGACCTGAAATTGGCAAATCCCTTGTGAAAGATATCGTCATTGAGCCATACATGCGGGAGATGGGGACCCAGGAAAACAAGGTCGCCGGCATAAAATGATTCTATTTTGTCGGCAATGATGCGTTTGCCAAAGCCTTCTTTGATATACGCCAGTTCAAACTCGGGGTGGTAGTGAAATGGTGAATTGTAGTAAGGCTCATTGTTTTCGACCACCAATATCTGGCTTTGAGATTCATTAAAGATTTCTGTAAAATGAGCTTTCATGATTGTGGAAGATCCTTCCCTGCAGTTGTTTTGTATGGAATTCGATGAATATAAATAAAGATAACGCAGCAAAGAAAGTTTCTCATTAATGAATGGTTAAAAAATTCCGCAACTTTATTAAAATGGAAGCAGCGATTTTGACAGTATCGTTGTTAATATTGCAGGATTGTTCGCCGTAAAGCCAACGAGAAACTGACCTGACTATTTACCGAATTCATAAACAATTGATGTAACGTTATTAATCGTGCCTTGTATATACTCCTTTTATTAACTTATTACTTGACTGAAAAATGATTATAAGCATCCTGTGCAGGTTCTTGTGCCCCTGGCATGGGCGGGAACTTTTGCAGATGCCATTACAATTGTTTAAAACAAAACACCAACTGACATGAAAAATGTGCAATTGTTATTTTTTCTTATGCTGGTAAGTTGTGTGGCCGTTGCTCAATCACGGGTATTATCCGGGTATGTGAGAGACTCTGCCAACAATACCCCCATCCAGTATGCGACCGTTAAAGTGCAGGGCAACAATATTGTGGCGACAACCGGCTCCGACGGTGGTTTCAATGTGAGCCTGCCGTCCTTATCTGCCACGCTCGAAGTGTCGTACGTCGGGTATGCTATGCAAACGATTAGCATCAACCCCAACCAGACCGATGTGATTATTCTTCTTGGCCAGGGTGCCAACGGTGGCTCGCTGAGCGAAGTAGTCGTCACCGCATTGGGAATTTCAAAAGACGCCCGCAAAGTAGGTTACGCCGTTACTACCGTTAGTGGTGACGTGATGACCAAAGCCAGAGAAACCAACGTGGCACTGTCGCTGGCAGGGCGCGTAGCCGGCTTAAATGTAAAAGGTACCAGCGGAGGTCCGGGCGGAACAGCCAAAATACTGCTGCGCGGTTTGCCCAGTATGAACAGTGCCGGTTCGCCGTTGTATGTTATCAATGGTGTACCAATGGACAATACGCAGCGCGGTGCCGCCGGCGAATGGGGTGGTGCAGACCAGGGCGATGGTATTGGTAACCTGAACCCCGATGATATAGAAACCATGACGGTGCTGAAAGGACAGTCTGCCTCGGCACTATATGGTGCGCGGGCTACCAACGGTGTTATCCTGATTACTACCAAAAGCGGCAAAAAAGGTTCTTTCTCTATTGATTACAATACCAACTATGTTATTGATAAAGCCATGGACCTGACCGATTTTCAAAAAGTGTACGGACAGGGGATTGGTGGCGCCAAACCCACTACTGCCGATGCGGCACAATCGAGCAGCCGGTTGAGCTGGGGAGCCCCACTGGATGGATCGCCGGTGATACAGTACGATGGCAACACGTATGCGTATTCGGCTGTTAATGACAACATCAAAAACTTTTACAGAACCGGTTCTACTTTTACCAACACGGTTGCCGTATCCAAAGGCAGCGAATCGGGATCTTTCCGGTTGTCTTTTTCCAACTTGGACAACAATTCCATTGTCAGGAACAGCGGCTTGGGTAGAAAAACAGCCAACCTGACTTTTGACCAGAAAATTACCAGCCGTTTGTCGGTAAGCCTGATGGCCAATTATATTGATGAGCAGTCTAAAAACCGCCCGCAGCTGAGTGATGGACCGATGAATCCAAACAACGGTCTTTTCCTGGCACCTAATATTGATGTTAGAATCCTGGCACCGGGATACGACCCGGTTACTGGTTACGAAACACGGTATGGCGACGATGAATATGTTACCAATCCATACTTTGTTATCAACCAGTATATCAACAACCTTGGCAGAAAACGCCTGATCAATGCCACCACGGTACGGTACAATCTCACCGATTGGTTGTATGCACAGGCGCGTTTGGGCTACGACTTGTCTAACGACAAAACATTCAAGGTAGAACCCTGGGGGACTGCTTATACAGTAGAAAGACGGGGAAACCTGCAGGAACTGTCGCAGTCGCAGCGTTCAGAATTGAACATGGACGGACTCATTGGTATCAACAAAAAGATTGCGACCGATTTGAATGTTGATGCAGTAGTCGGTGGCAACATTCGCAAAAATCAATACGAGCGTGTAAGGGTTGCCGGATCTCAGTTTATTATCCGTACTTGTATACACTTAGCAACGTGAGAAATGTGAGTACCAACCCGGGTGACAATTACCAGTTTGACAAACGGCAGGTGAATTCGGCGTATTACTCAGTCGATTTCTCGTACAAAAGACTCCTGACACTGAGTACTACAGGCAGATACGATGCTTACTCGACGTTGCCAATTGACAACAATACCATCTTCACTCCATCGGCGTCGATGAGCTTTATGTATTCAGAATTGCTGAATATCCCTCATCTCGATTATGGAAAGCTCCGGATATCTTATGCCAACACAAGCGGCGAGTTGACAGAGGCATACAGAACTGCTTTGTACTATTCGCTGGGTAGCCCGCTCAACGGCGTTCCCATGGGTACTTTCAGCACCGACCTGCCTAGTGGCTTGCTGAAGCCGTTTTTACTGAGAGAGTTTGAAATAGGAACAGAAGTAAAAATGCTGAACAACAGGTTGGGATTAGACGTTTCGTACTATACCCGGAGAACCAAAAATGAAATCATGCCTGCTTCCTTCAGCCCGGCTGCAGGATTTACGAGTGGTTTTGTAGGCACCGGTTCTACCAAAAACTCGGGACTTGAATTGCAGGTTACGGGTACGCCCATCGCCT
>CAWGWV010000036.1:0-148551 GCA_963826385.1 uncultured Chitinophagaceae bacterium
TGCAACGTTCAGTTTGCCCAGGTTGCCAAGGTTCAAAACAGAGTTAAGCGTATTGTTGTAAATCTGGTGTCCAAATGCACCGCTCAGGTTCACACCGAAATACCATTTGTTAACTGTAACTGAGGTGCTAAATCCAGCCAACACTTTAGGATTGGGATTGCCAACGAAGAAAGAAGCATCAGCTCCATCCTGGTAAATGCTGAAACCATCCCTGTCGAAGCCCATAAATTTACGGGTATAAAAAGAGTTCAATGGTCTGTTGTTTTCCAGTTTCTGTACAAAGGCGCCAGAAACACCCTGACCACTCACGGCACCGGTCAACACAGTTGGACCTACATAGTTTTTCAACTCGTTCTGCAGGAAGGTAACATTTCCATTCACACTCCACAACAAACTTTTGGTTTGTGCGAGGGTTGCATTCAGGTTTACTTCCACACCATGGTTGACGATTTCACCCGGCAGGTTGATCCAGTAACGGGTAGCCGGCGCTGGCTGTATCGCCTGGAAGTTGAACAACAGGTCACTTGTATTTTTGAAGAAATAATCCACAGAACCGCTGAGCACATTTCTGAGAATGGCGAAGTCAAGACCGATGTTGGTTTGTTTTGTTTGTTCCCATTTCAGGTCGGGGTTGGCAACATTAGACTGTGCAATGCCACCTTGCGTATAGCCAAACTGCGTTTGTGCAGCACCCGCCGGGAATTCCTGGTTACCGGTAATACCCCAGCCACCACGCAATTTCAGTTGGGTAAAGAATTCATTGCCTTTCATGAACTCTTCCTGTGCCAGATCCCATCCGAGGGCAAAGGAAGGAAAGTAACCGTTGCGGTTGTTTTGTCCAAACTTGCTCGATCCATCAGAACGCAACGTTGCTGTCAGGATATAACGGTCGTGCAGGTTCACTATGGCTCTGGCAAAGTAAGATTGCAGGTAAGACTTTGGCTCGTTGAATGAGCTGACATTGTATTGACCGGCAGCAGAATTCTGCAGGATGTCGGTATAATCTACAATGGGGCTGGTAGAGAAACTGCTGGCACTGATGGAATTGCCACGGTATCCGAACGATTGATATTCATAGCCTACGATGGCATTCAGGTTTACGTTCGTTGACAATTGTTTGTTGAAATTCAGCGTGTTGGTTACTACCTGTGTTGTCAGGAAAGAACCGGCTACCAGCGCAGCGCCTTTGCCTTTCACATCGGGATAATTGATAGAATCGCTCATGGAAGCTTTTCTTTCGCCTGCCTGGTGGTTTACGCTGTAAGTGAGGTTATAGCTAAGCCAATCGGTAAATTTATACCCGGCTTTGATATATCCGAAAACGCCGCTAACATTGACCCTGTCTTTGTAAAATGCGAGCAGTGTCAATGGATTTGGGTTTGTAGAACCTGTTGGGATATCATCTGTCCAGTAAGATCCGTCTGCGCGGGTAAGTGCCAGCGTGGGGTTCCACTGGGAGGCCCAACTAATCAGGCTTCCGCTCGCGCCGGCATCATTTGATACAGGTGCAATTTGTTCGGTATTGTGAGAAGCAAGCACCATGAAATCGAACGTCAGTTTGCGGCTGGGTAAAAATTTGAACTGACCGTTTACATCTGCTGTATATCTTCTCAGGTTAGAGGTTTTGATGATACCATCCTGGTTGAAATAGCTCAATGAAGCACGGTATTTTCCATTCTCATTGCCGCCGCTCATTGCCATGTTATAGTTTTGGGTCAATGCGGTGCGAACAATGGCATCCAGTGCATCTACATTATCACCATAATCGCCACTCGTCAACCCTTTGTCCTGCAATGCCTGGCGATATTGATCACCGCTCAGAACATTGTATTTTTTCATGATGTTGCTAACGCCTGTTGTTGCGCTGATTTCGAGTTTGGGTTCACCACCAGACCCTTTCTTTGTATCAATCAACACGACACCATTGGCAGCACGCGATCCGAAGATGGCAGTTGCAGATGCGTCTTTCAAAATTGAGATGGAGGCAATGTCGTTGCTATTGAAGAAATAAAGCGGATCTACAGCAGGTGAAGTACCTACACCACCAAGGCTGGCACCCGGGCGGGCTACACGACCATCTAAAGGCACACCATCCACTACATACAACGGATTGTTGCTGGAACGGATAGAAGAGTTACCGCGGATTTGAATGGTAGGAGCAGCACCTGGCTGTCCGCTTGAGTTGGTTACTTCCAAACCGGCCACTTTATTTTGCAGCAATTGGTCGGGCGCAGTAATCAAACCCTGGTTAAAATCTTTGGCTGCTACCGAAGCTACTGCACCGGTAACATCTTTCTTGCGGGCTGTACCATATCCAATTACCACTACTTCGTTAAAATTGGTTTGGTTTTGCCGCTTAAGGTGACAGTAACTGTGGTTTGACCCTGGTATGCTAGATTTCCTGCGCAGCAAAACCTACATAACTAACTGTAAGTGCTGTGGTTGAAGCCGGTACATTAATAGAAAATTTGCCGGAGGCATCGGTTTGTGTACCAATAGTGGTTCCTTTTACAAGAGACCGATGCACCTTGTACAGGTGTGCCTTTGTCGTCTAGTAACAGTTCCTGTGATGCATTTTGCTTTGAGCCCAAACTGAAGTTTGTAGTAATAACAGCAACAGCGGGCATAAGAGTAATACTCTTGCTAATCGTTGTACATTCATAATAAACAAGCAGATTTTAAGAGGTAAAATTAATAGGCATTGTGTATAGTGCACACACAAATTGTTAAAATATTATTTTTACACTTAATTAAGACAAGTATTAAAAAGATCATCGCTGCACCGATAAAGAAAATATTTTTACCGATTAAATGTTATTGCGGTTTACTATTAGCACAATATGAAGTGGAGTAAATGCTTACTACATTTTTTCACCCGTATACCCGCATTTAATACATATCTGCAAAGGGTTTTCGCGCATAATCTGCTGCAGAATAAATTTATAGTTCGCCTGCTCAAACTGAAGAGGGTTGTTATTGATTAATATTCGATGTTCAACAATGTCGTCAATGCTATTGCCAAGCCATTTTTGGTTGTCGCCCAGTTTTAAGTTAGCCCGCACCGTTTGTGCCGTATCGCCGGGCGGAATAGTGGTGATATTTATCCACAAATTATTGAAATGATACGCATCGCCATGGCGCAGCACTACAAATACATTGTAGCGCGCAGTAGTATCGGCAATGGTAAATTTAAATGCAGGCTTGTTGGCCGCAGTCCATTCGTGCTTTGGAAAAGGAACCGTTTTTTCATACACATCTATCTGTTTGCAGAGCAGCAAATAATACTGATAGCGATTATAAGGATGAAAGAAGTTTCAACGCTTGTTTTTTACAAATGTACATAGCCATATTACAACGCATTTAATATCTGTTCTTTTGCTTTTTCCAATTCGTCTTTCATCAGCACCACGCATTTCTGCACCTGGGAGTGGTAAGCTTTGGAACCGGTGGTATTGATTTCGCGCCCTATTTCCTGCAAAATAAACGAAAGCTTTTTGCCTTTGCTTACTTCCGGCTCATCCAATATTTGTCGAAAATAATCGCAATGGTTTTTCAGCCGCACCTGTTCTTCGCTAATGTCTATTTTTTCGATATAATAAATCAGTTCCTGCTCCAGGCGGTTAGGATCATATTTGTCTTTTCCCACATTTTCTTCCAGCACTTTCATCAGTCCGTCCCTTATTCGTTTGCGGCGTTCCGGCTCCATGGTAGCAATTTTTTGTTCCTGCGATTGGATATTCGATAATGCGCTCCAGCAGGTCGGCTTCCAGCGATTTGCCTTCTTCCTGCCGGTGTTTGTTCAACTCTTTTATGGCCTGTTTTATCAACATTTCAAATGCCTGCCATTCTTCCTCGCTCAGCACATCGGTGCTTGGCGTAACAATATCGGGCAACTTTAGCAACATGCTCAGTACATTGTCGGTACTCAAATTCAACTCGTTTGCCAGTTGCAACACCGGCTCGTAATATGATTTTGCCAGTTCGGTATTGATGGTAACCGGTTTGGAAGATCCATTTTGTTTGATGCAGATACTGCATTCAATACTGCCGCGCACTAATGCCTTCATTTAAGATATTGCGTACTTCAAACTCGTAAGGCTTCAAAAGTGATGGCAGGTACAGCCGTATATCAAATTGTTTTCCGTTGAGGCTTCTTATTTCTACCAGAAATGTTTTATCATTTATAATCTGTTCTGCACGTCCATATCCCGTCATTGAATACAACATAGGAAAAGTTGTGCGGTAAAGTAAATGTATTTTTCAATACAATACTCCAATACTATACTGGGGAGAAAACAACAAAAAAGTTCTCGATCGCACTATTTACGTTGCCAGATCGTTAAAATGTTAAGCAGCCGGTACCATTAATTCATTAATTATTATTATCCTTCAAATGAACTGTAGAAATAAGGTGTTTTTGCTTCAAATTCTGCGCTGCACGTATCTACCATTTTATACACACGGGTGATACCAAGCGCTTTTCGTTTTTCATACACCTCGTCTTCGGTGCAGTTATGGTTAAAATGCGGGCAATCTGCTCATCGCCAAAACCATTTTTCTTGGCTTCTTTCACAAGCTCGTAAGGCAATGTATCCAGCGAATATTCATCAGTTCTTTTTCAATGTTGCAGATATTTTGAATCTGGTAGATAAACCAGCGGTCAATGCCGGTTGCCTGAACAATTGTTTTTACAGTAACGCCCTGCATCAGCGCGTCTTTAATTCTAAATATGCGATCCCATTTCGGTATTTTAATGTATTCGATCAGTTCATCGCTTTTCATCAGACTTTTTCCGTAATAACCCAAGCCCAACGGCTTCGTTTTCAAGGCTTTGACAAGCTTTTTGAATGGCTTCGGTAAAGCTTCTGCCAATGGCCATCACCTCTCCCACACTTTTCATCTGCAAGCCCAGCGTATCGTTGGCGCCTTTGAATTTATCAAAATTCCAGCGTGGCACTTTTACAATTACATAATCCAGCGCCGGTTCAAAATAGGCGGAAGTGGTTTGCGTAATCTGGTTTTTCAATTCATCCAAGCTTATAGCCAATGGCAAGTTTGGCAGCAATTTTTGCAATGGGATAACCGGTTGCTTTACTTGCCAAGCGCCGATGAACGGCTAACACGCGGGTTGATTTCAACCGCAATCAATTCTTCCGTTTCGGGGTTTAGCGCAAACTGCACATTGCAGCCGCCGGCAAAATTGCCCAAGCGAACGCATCATCAGCATCGCTTTGTTGCGCATATCCTGAAACGCAGTATCGCTCAAGGTCATGGCAGGTGCAACTGTAATGGAGTCGCCGGTATGAACGCCCATCGGGTCCACATTTTCAACGGTGCAAATGATCACCACATTATCATTTTTATCGCGCAGCAATTCCAGTTCAAATTCTTTCCAGCCCAGTACAGCTTTTTCTACCAATACTTCATGAATAGGCGAGGCTTCAAGCCCGCGTTTCAATGCTTCATCCAGCTCGCTTTTATCGTGTACAAAACCGCCGCCGCTGCCGCCCAAGCGTAAACGAGGAGCGAATAACCAGCGGAAAACCAATTTGTTGTGCAAATTCTTTTCCTTCCAAAAAGCTGTTGGCTACATGACTTGGAGCTACGGCAATACCAATTTTCACCATGAGCTGCCGAAATTTTTCGCGGTCTTCAGCCGTATCAATTGCAGCCACGTCAACCCCAATCATGCGCAATTGTATTTCTGCCAGATGCCAAGTTCATCGGCTTCCTTACACAGGTTCAGAGCCGTTTGTCCACCCATGGTTGGCAGAACAGCATCAATCTTGTTTTCCTGTAAAATTTGTTCGATACTTTCAACGGTTAGTGGCAGCAGGTAAACTCTATCTGCCATCATCGGGTCGGTCATAATGGTCGCGGGATTGCTGTTGATCAAGAATCACTTCGATGCCTTCTTCGCGTAAGCTGCGGGCAGCCTGTGATCCGGAATAATCAAATTCGCAAGCCTGACCAATAATAATGGGACCTGAACCAACAATAAGAACAGAATGTATGGAATTATCTTTTGGCATAGAAAAACAAATTGCGCAAATGTAAGCGTGTGAGCGGATAACATGCGACAGCTTTAACGCTTTGCTGAAAAAAGCAAGCAACGTGATAATTGAAAAACCAGGCTGCAAGTGCTGTTGCACTAAGAAATTTAGGCAAAAAAAATCGGCTGTACTGCAGCGGGGCTAATACGGAAACAATGTGAAACAACATTGGTGATAATAAGTCAACAGTAAAATAACTGTCTTCAACTGCCAGGATGTTGTATGTGGCTTTGTGCATGAAAACTGATCATCTGCCCGGTTGCAGACGGTAGAAGTAGTTCCTTCAATTTCCATGCATGCAATGTTGCCACTCAATACTTGAACAATGGCAACATTCCCGATGGGTTCGGGCGTGTTCATGGTTGCGCCGGTGTCAGCGCAAGCCACGAGTACTACGGCTGACGCCATCGCTTTTGAATAGTGTAATGGCATTGCGGTCATATTTGAAAAACGCATCTTCTTACGTGATTTGCTTCATGTGTGCCTGCAGATCGGAAATAACAAAAGGGGCATCGATCAGTCGGTCGCCTCCTGGACGGTTGCCGGTGGCTTCATTAAATTTTTCTTCCATCAGAATCTTTATTAAAATAGCTGGTGCCTTCATTAGGCACCAGCTATCATGTAAAAAGATTAAGACCTAATTAATGTTGCTTTTATTAGGTTCTGTATTGGCTTGTTTGTGTTCGTTCATTTTCAGCCTCGAGTTCAGATTTATCAATCAATCTGTTTCTGCCGGTGTGCGCTGAAAATCTCTGTCGGTGGGATCATAGCCCTTCATGGCATCTTTGGTAGGCTCGTTGACCTTGGTGTTTTTATCTTCCATAATGTAAGATTTTAAGATAAGAAAACAATTATCAGACCAGAGGAGACGGGTGAATTTATGAATGGTAATGGAAGTGGCTGCATTTCAAAATCCAATTCCGACACTACGATCAACCATCAACAACTACCCTTCAATCACCTCAACATCTTACCTGTAATCATCTTCGTTAAAATCATCTTCTTCAAAGTTCATCTGCCCCAAGTTCATCATGCTGCCAATCAGATCTTTAAACTGAATTTTGCCTTCAATGATTTTTTTACTGATGAGCGAATACGCCGACAAGCCGTGCAGGACAAATTCCATCAGCAAGGCGTTTTCTTTTTCGTTGGCATTTGGGAAATGTTTTTTTACAAAACCATACAGTCCATCCACTTTATACAACGAGTTGATTTTCTCCGCATCTTTCATATCCACAAACAAATCCAGGTGGTTGCCGGCATCAAACCAGCGGGTAATGGCTTTGTAAGGATTTTCATCTTCGGCTTTTGCCTGTTGCGAAGGTTTGCCGGTAGTGCGTTTTTTCTTTTGCGCTTCAGGGTTGGGAAAATAGGTGATGAACTGTGTGCGGATGGCTTTGTCAAGCAGGTTAACAGCCACCTGGTAGGGGCCTTCCTGTTCCCCTTCATACACCAGTTCAATTTTTCCTGTGATGGCGGGAATGATGCCGGCGAGGTCGCTGATCCAAACCTGCGTTTGCTTTTCGTTGTGAATGATGGCGCGGCGTTCGGCACTGCTCACTGCATTTTCGTATGCCGCAATGGTGAGCCGTGCGCTTACACCGCTTTTTTTATCTACATATTCATTGTTGCGCGCTTCAAAAGCGATTTGCTCAATCAGGCGTTTGGCAAGGTCGCTTACCGATACTATTTCCTTTTGTTCATCCAGCACATCGGCTTCCTGTTCGGTGATGGCCAGCGAGGTTTCAATGGTTTTGGGATAATGCGTTAAAATCTGGCTTTCAATGCGGTCTTTCAACGGCGTTACAATGCTGCCGCGGTTGGTATAATCTTCCGGGTTGGCGGTAAAAACAAACAAGATATCGAGCGGCATCCGCAATTTAAACCCACGGATCTGGATATCACCTTCCTGCAGAATATTGAACAACGCTACCTGGATACGCGCCTGCAGATCGGGCAGTTCATTGATGACAAAAATGCCACGGTTGCTGCGCGGAATGATGCCGTAGTGAATGACCCGTTCATCGGCAAAAGACAAGCGCAGGTTGGCGGCTTTGATGGGGTCAATGTCCCCGATAAGGTCGGCAACGCTCACATCGGGCGTGGCTAGTTTTTCGCCATAACGCTCGCTGCGGTGCACCCATTCGATAGGTGTTTCTTCGTCGTATTCGGCAATCTGGTCTTTGGCAAATTTGCTCAGTGGGTTCATAGGGTCGTCATTCACTTCGCTGCCTGCTATCACGGGGATGTATTCGTCGAGCAAGTCGGTCATCTGGCGGGCCATGCGCGTTTTGGCTTGCCCACGCAAGCCGAGAAACAAAATGTTGTGCCGGCTCAGCAAAGCTCTTTCGGTATCGGGGATTACGGTATCTTCATACCCCATGATGCCGGTGAATGGGTTTTCCTTGCTCCTGATTTTTTGAATGAGATTCTTTCTGATTTCTTCTTTTACGCTCTTTGGTTGGTAACCGCTTTTCTTTAACTCGCCTAACGTTTTTATCTGTTGTCTGTTCATTCGTATTTGTTGTGTGTTTCGTTTCTTATTTTTCTTTGTAGAACTGTACACCATGTATAAAATCGTAATCTTTCTTATTATCCGTGTATAACTCTAGCTTATACCGGAGTGCAGTTGCTGCAATGATTGCATCAGCTATTTTTAGCTTTTTCGTTGCTGCATATTTTTTAAATAGATTGTATGCGATTACAGAAATTCCGTATCAAAATGGACAATAAAATAGGTTTTTAGTTCTTTACGGATAGAGATTAGCTGCTTTGCATTTTGTGCCCCCATCAACAATTCAATTGCAGTGACAACCGCAACAGCAATCCTATGTTGAATCCCTTGTAGCTGCTCATACTTGCCGGATTCTCCGCGATAAGATTTGATGAGAATGTCAGTATCTACTAATATTTTCTTGTCCATAACTCTTCCCGGAGTTTCCTGGCATCAATGTCAAAGTCCTTCCATTTGCCAAACATAAAAGTGGGAGACAATTCTTTTTTCTTTGACGACTTCTTTATACTTTTTTCGCCGGCAGTTCAGTTGTCTTCGTCTCCACGCTCCCGCCAATCCGCTCTACGAACTCTTCTACAAATGCTACCGAATCGTCTGGCACCTGTATGGTTAAGATTTTCATAGCCTCAATGTTTTTTACCAACTATCAATATACCGTTTTGCGCTTGCCGCTTTCAAAATCCTTGAAGATAAACGCACCCAATTTGTCGAGCGATGCAAAGAAGGCTTTGCCGTTGTTCATTTCGGTAAATTCGGTGACAAACTTCTGCAGGTACGGATCGGATGCAATCATAAACGTAGTAATGGGAATTTTTAGTTTCTTACACTGCGCGGCCAGGTTGATGCAACGGTTTACCACCTTGCGATCCAAACCAAAGCTGTTTTTGTAATACTTTTTCCCGATTTTGAGGCAGGTAGGTTTGCCATCCGTGATCATAAAAATCTGCTTGTTGGCGTTTTTCCTTCTGCGCAGGATATCCATCGCCAGTTCCAGCCCCGCAACGGTATTGGTATGGTAAGGCCCCACCTGCAGGTAAGGCAGGTCTTTCACTTCGATCGGCCAGGCATCGTTGCCAAACACCACAATGTCCAGCGTATCTTTCGGGTACTTTGTCTGTGATCAGTTCGCTCAGTGCCATCGCCACTTTTTTGGCGGGCGTAATGCGGTCTTCGCCATACAAAATCATCGAGTGCGAAATGTCGATCATCAGCACGGTAGAGGTCTGCGCTTTAAAATCGGTTTCGCTGATCTGCAGGTCGTCTTCCTGCATCTGGAAACTATCTACGCCGTGGTTGATCTGCGCATTGCGGATGGATTCGGTAAAATCTATCTGCTCGAGCATATCGCCAAACTGGAAAGGGCGAAAATCGGGGCTGATTTCATCTCCCTGTCCCGGCTTAGTTGGTGGTATGATCGCCCTGCTTGCTTTTCTTCAGCTTGCCAAATATCTCTTCGAGGCTGCGTTTGCGGATTGTTTGTTCGCTTTTGGAAGTGATTTCAATCTTGCCCTTTTCATTGTCTTCCGTCAGATAACCTTTCTCCTTCAGCTCGTCAATAAAATCGCCCATTCCATACTCATCGTCGGTGAGTCCATATTGCTTGTCAAGCTCGTTCATCCATTTCATCGCTTCCGCCACATCACCGCTGGTATAAATCAGCATTTGCATGAACAGGTCGAGTAACTGTTCAAAGCGTGTTTTCCCATTTTCGTTGGGATCATATTGAATAAAACGGTGTCCAATCATAAAGTGTAAGGTACAACAAAGTGAAATAAAAAAAATTCTAAAGGAAAGTTATTCTCTTGCTCAAGAATTGTGCAAAAAATGGACAAATCAAACGGAAGAAGTGGATGAAAAATTCAGCGGACAGTAAGCAAATTTGGGAAAAAAGAAAGCTGTCCGAAACCTGTATCAACTGATGTTTGCAACATCATTCCTGGTCATTAAAACCGGGTTTCGTTCGCTTCTGAAAATGAAAAATGGATTCCCGTTTCCAACCTTCTAAAAACACAAAGCGCACCGGGTTTGCGTTGTGTGGAAACCACCAAACTTTGCAACAGAATGCTAGTCGTCACTGCGTGAAACCAGTCAGGTCATTCAGCCGGATGCGTCCTTCATAAATGGCTTTTCCTACGATGGCTCCTTTGCAGCCGGCTTCCTGCAGGGCGTCGAGATCCTGTAGCGAGCTGACACCGCCACTGGCAATGAGAAACAGATCAGGAAATTTGCCAAGAATGTTTTTGTACAAATCTGTTGCGGCGCCCTGCAGCATCCCGTCTTTGCTTACGTCGGTACAAAAGACCTGCTGAATGCCGTGTTGCCGGTAGTCTTCAATAAAATCGTATATCCAGGTATCGGTGGTTTCGAGCCAGCCACTTACCGTAATCTTTTCATCTTTCACATCGGCGCCCAACAAAAAACTACCGGCGCCATACTGCTGCAACCACGATACAAACAAAGCTTTGTTTTTTACTGCAAGACTGCCGATGGTTGCCAGCTTGGCACCGGAATCAAAAACAATGTTGACATCGTTTTCTGTCTTGATGCCGCCGCCAAAATCTATGACCAACGACGTGCGCGCAGCCAGTGTTTCCAATACTTTCCAGTTTTTGACAGCGCCAGCTTTTGCACCATCGAGGTCTACGAGGTGAAGCCGTTGCAACCCCGCATCTTCAAACTGCTGCGCCACTTCAAGTGGGTGCTCGTTATAGACTTTTTTCTGGCTGTAATCGCCTTGTGTGAGCCGCACACACTTGCCATCGATGATATCTATCGCCGGTATTATCTGCATCATATGTCACCAAAATAAAACACGAATCACATGTCCAAATGTTTGCAAATATATCTTTCCCGGAACAATGGCCCACATGCAGTGAATGAAGAAGCTGGCTGTCAACAGTCACTCAGCATATTCCTGATGAATTGTTCAGCTGCCAATGCGTATTCATCAAACAATAATTACCTTGCAAATCACTCATGCCAACCTATGGAATACATTATCAAAAATACAACGGTGGTAAACGAAGGCAAGCACACGCAAGGCGATGTTTGGATTAAAAACAACCGCATCCGCAAGATAGCAGCCGAAATACACGTGCCACACGCCGTTACCGAAATAGACGGGGAAAACAAATTCCTGTTGCCCGGCGCCATTGACGACCAGGTGCATTTCCGGGAACCGGGACTTACGCACAAAGCCAGCATCTATACCGAAGCCAAAGCTGCAGTGGCAGGTGGCGTTACATCGTTTATGGAAATGCCCAACACCGTGCCGCCTGTCTTTACACAACACCTGCTGGAAGAAAAATACAAAACCGCCGCGAGTTCGTCGCTGGCCAATTACTCGTTTTACATGGGTACATCAAACGACAACATTGATGAAGTGCTGAAAACGAATGACAAAAAAAACGAAGTTTGCGGCATTAAAATATTCATGGGTTCTTCTACCGGCAACCTGCTGGTGAACAACCCGCTGATGCTTGAAAGCATTTTTGGCAACAGCGAGTTATTGATCGCTACGCACTGCGAAGACGAAGCCATCATCAAAGCCAATTACCAATGGCTGAAAGAACAGAAAGAACAGTTTGATCCCGGCGATCATCCCATTATCCGCAATGAAGAAGCGTGTTTCGAAAGCAGTTTCCGAGCCATACAATTTGCAAAAAAACACAACAGCCGCCTGCACATCCTGCACATCACCACAGAGAAAGAATTGCAGTTGTTCACCAACATGGTGCCGCTGAAAGACAAGCGCATAACGGCAGAAGTGTGTGTGCATCACCTGCACTTTACCAGCGACGATTACGATGTGCTGGGCAATCTGATCAAGTGCAATCCTGCCATCAAAGCACCGCACCACAAATATGCCTTGTGGAATGCGCTGCTCGACGACCGGCTTGATGTAATCGCCACCGATCATGCGCCTCATACCTGGCACGAAAAAAACGAACCCTACGACAAATCGCATGCAGGGTTGCCGCTTGTGCAACATTCGATGCTGCTGATGCTGCAGTATGTGAAAGACGGAAAGATAACGCTTGAGAAAATGGTGGAAAAGATGAGCCATAGTGTAGCTACCTGTTTCCAGATCAAAGAACGTGGATTTATCCGCGAAGACTATTACGCCGATCTTGCCCTGGTGGATATGAATAAACTGTACACCGTATCGTCGGACAATATTTTGTACAAATGTGGCTGGAGCCCGCTGCAGGGTGTGCATTTTCCCGGCGAGTGTTACCCATACTTTTGTAAATGGCAACCTGGTTTATGAAAATGGCATGTTTAACGAATCTTATACGGGCAGGCGTTTGCAGTTTGACAGATAATTGGTAAGTTGTACAACGGTAGCCGTGTACAGTTTGCTGATCATCATGCACTGTTGTTCTACATGCGCTGACCACTATTGCAAAACACAATCGTACACATGCAGGCTGATAAAACCACCATCAACGACCTATCTGTTTTTCACGCGGAAGAAGAATTGTCCATTTTTAACAAACTGAATTTCACCTCTACTACCGGCGGCAAGGAATGGCTGCGCATATTGCTGAGCAAGCCGTTCAACAGCATTCAAAAAATAGAAGAAACGCAGCAAACCATCCGTAGCCTGATGCATCTGCTTCCTTCGCTTCCGCAAAGCATTTCCAATGGGACGATTATGGTGATCGAGCGATTTTACGAAACGCCGCTTGACGAAATGCCTGCACCAGCCAATACAGTCAACAGTCTTGCATACAAGCTGTTTCATGGTGCCGATTTTTCGCTCACGCGCTACTCAGTTACGCATTTCATTGATTTTTTTAAAGGACTGTTTTCCATTTCGCAACTGATTGCTGATACCCGTTCTTCCTATCTGCAAAACGTGAGCAGCCGCATTCATTCCCTGCTCAATGAACCGGTTGTGCAGCAAATGTTGCAATGCGAAAAATCGAAAGCCCTTACCTATGTGCAAATTCTGCAGTTTGGCGGATACATGCGGCGTCATTACAAACCGGAAGCGCTGGAACTGACCGACATTTACAACAGTCTTGACGCTTACATCAGCATGGCGACCGCCTGCAACACGTATCATTTTTGCATGCCCGAATTCAGGGACAGCGAGTTGCCTTTTCTGGATGCCGAACAGTTGTATCATCCATTGCTGCCAACACCGGTGGCATACAACATCAACTTGTCGCCCGATAAAAATTTCCTGTTCATGACCGGTGCCAATATGGCGGGCAAAAGTACGTTTATCAAAGCTGTAGGCGTAAGCGCTTACCTCGCCCACCTCGGCATGGGCGTGCCTGCACGGCGGCTGCAATTGTCTTTGTTCAATGGCATTCTAAGCAATATACAGGTAGTGGACAACATCATCAATGGCGAAAGTTATTTTTTCAATGAAGTGCAGCGCATCCGCAAAACAATTGAAAAAATCAGTGATGGCAGAAAATGGCTGATTTTAATAGACGAGTTGTTTAAAGGCACCAATGTGCAGGATGCGATGAAATGCAGCACCGTAGTAATAGAAGGCTTGCGCAAATTGCCCAACGCATTGTTCATTCTTTCGACCCACTTATACGAAATTGGAGAAAAGCTGAAGCAATATCCCAATATCCAGTTTCGATATTTTGAAACCGAAGTCACCAACGACCAATTGAGTTTTAGTTATCATTTAAAGGAAGGCATCAGCAACGACCGGCTTGGTTACCTGATATTGAAACGGGAAGGCGTAGTGGAATTGTTGAACCAGATTCCGGAATTGAACATCAGCGAATGATCCACGAACGATTAACGGTTAACAAAAATGAATTTTATATCAACAGGCGTCGTGAATGATGCCTGTTCTTGTTTACATCAGGCAACAACGGTAACGTTCTGTTGCTGCAACATAGGTATATTGTTAAACTTCAGTAAAAGGTTAGCCACCACTTCTATGTCGCGCTGGCAATAATCCACGATGCGCTGCAGGTCGTTGTCTTTGTAATAAACATCCTGCACCATGCTGCCGTCTATGTCGGTTTTAGAAGTAGGAACGCCCATTACACCCGCCAGCAAATCGAGCGAGATGTAGTTTTTATAATCGCCGAATTTCCACCACTGCAAGGTGTCCATCATGTTCACTTCCCAGGGTTTGGCATTGTGCAGGCACAGGTATTTCGGCAAGGTGAAACCGTTAATGAGCAGCCGCCGGCAGATGTACGGAATGTCGAATTCGCGGATGTTGTGACCGGCAAAACCAAATTCCGATTTCATTTCGCAAAACTTGTCACTGAGTTTCAAAAAATCCTGCAGCAATATCTTTTCATCATGATTATATATACTTTTGACACGAAATAGCCACTCGCCGTTGCGTTCATGAAAATAGCCGGTGGAGATACAAACGATCTTGCCAAACTCAGCCAAAATGCCCGCTTTCTGGCGATAGCTGTCTTCCGGAGACATGCTTTCTGGTATAGTTTTCGCTATCTTCTGCCACCATCGTTTTTGCCATTCGATGCTGAGCATATGATAGTCCGGATACTGAGGAACTGTTTCGATATCAATTACAAAAAGTTTATCTAGTGGTGTGGTATTCAAGTTGGTTCTTCGTTTTTAGTAAAATACAAATATTATGAGTTACACAAATTATCCTTCTGCCAGCGCGGGTTCATCGTCCGAACAGCCGCAATCCCCGAAAGACAACCGCAAGCTGATTTACGGCGTTTTGATTGCCGCCTTGTTGCTCACCTGGGGATACATCATTTACGACAAAAACAAATCGCACGAGCAATACTCCCAGTTGCAAACCCAATACAATACGACCAGTTCTGAAAAAGATTCACTGGATTACGAGTTTAAGAGTGCGCTGCAGCGGATGGATTCACTCACAGGCAATAATACGCAGTTACAGGGAAAACTTTCGGAAAAACAAGCCGAGATTGAAAAAATAAAACAGGAATTTGCTTCTGAAAGCAAAAAAACCAATGCCGACCGCAACAAGCTTCGTAGCCTGGTTAATCAGCTAAACGGACGCATAGACGATTATGAAACCCAGATTGCTCAACTCCGGGCCGAAAATGAACAGCTGACCACCAATAACCAGCAGCTAACTGTACAACGCGATTCATTGACCAGCACTACGCAATCGTTGTCGCAAAACCTGGCTGCCTCACAAGAGGAAAAAGCTCACGTGACAGATGTCGCTTCTACGCTGCATGCTTCCAATATCAACATTGCAGCTATCAATGTAAAAGGCAATGGAAAGGAAAAAAGCACTACGACCGCCAAACGTGCAGACATGTTCCGCGTATCGTTTGACCTTGATGAAAACCGCATTGCACCCAGTGGCACAAAAGAACTGTATGTGGTGGTAACCAGCCCCGATGGCAAACCGGTAACATTGCCAAACAGCGGCAGCGGCGAATTCCAGACCCGCGACGAAGGTTCGAAAGTTTATACCAGCAAAGTTACAGTGAATACGAACAGGGAAAACGCACGCCGGTAAGTTTTGACTGGAAGCAGGAAAACCAATACCAGACCGGCAATTACAAAATTGAAATTTACCACAACGGTTTCAAAATCGGTGAAGGCAAAAAAAGCCTGAAAAAAGGTGGATTGTTTAGCTAAAATTCTATTTGGCATCACATACAACAAAGAGCCGTACAGACCATTGTACGGCTCTTTTTAATGAAATTCCGCACTGCGAATACTTAACCGACAAACTTCACTTTTCAACAACCGGAAATTTAAATCAGAAGCACTGGCGGCATCTTATCCCATTACCCTCACATCAACACCTTTGTTGTGAGATTGATCGAACAATATTTTCTTTACAGGAACGCTAAGCATGGTATTGATACTGGTGAATTGGATGATGTAAAAGTAAAATGCTTTCGCATTTGCCTGCCTTAAAATCGGCTTTAAACAATTGACAATGGATTAAAATTGTTTAATGGTGTTTGACTGTTCAGTAGACTGGCAACGCTTTAAAATCATACCCTTCACGGGCAAAATGTTCCAACACTTTAGGCAAAGCATAACTCATGCGGCTCCACGCTTTGGTACTATCGTGAAACACAACCACGGAACCAGATTCAGCATATTTCAACACATTGTGAACACATTGCTGTGGTGTTAGTGTTGTATCAAAATCACCGCTCAGCACATCCCACATAATAATGGAAAACAGCGAACCTACTTTCCCATCCGGCCGCTGCAACGCCTTTGCCTGGAATTTCTTTATGCGCCCGTAGGGAGGGCGAAACAGCCGGCTTTTGATCAGTTGCGAAGCTTTTACAATGTCATCTATGTATTCATTGTCGCCCGACTTCCAGCCATTCAGATGATGAAAGGTATGATTGCCCACGGCATGTTCTTCTGCCTGAATCCTGCGGTACAAAGCAGGATAGAGCTCCACATTTTTACCAATGCAAAAAAAAGTGGCTTTGGCATTGTAAAGCTTCAACTGGTCCAATACAAACGGGGTAGCTTTCTCATGAGGACCATCGTCAAACGTGAGGTATAAAACTTTACCGGCTGACGGCATTGTCCATGTAAAAGAAGGATATATTTTTTTTAACCACCAGGGTGCCTTGATAAAATACATACATCTATTTTGATTCAATGACAATGACAACATCCGGCTCGGCATCTGTTACCGGTGGAAGGTTTTCGAACCGCAGTGTATTGTCATTCAATTGTGCTTTTACCGGCGATTTGTCTTTCAGCAGGTACACTTTGCCGATTGACTTGTAAGGAAATTGAGGAAGCTGAGGTGCAGCCACATTTTTCAGTACATGCACATACATGGTGTTGCCTTTTTGTGTGATGGCACCCCAGTCCTGTGGCTTCAGGTAGCCGCCTTCTGTTTTGTAAATGCTTTCTCCATAAACGGTCAGCCAGTTGCCCATCGATTGCAGACGTTCAATAAATTCCGGCTGAATGTTGCCATCCGGCATCGGGCCGATATTGAGTAAAAAATTAGCACCATAGCCGGCAGCTTTTACGAGGTAATCCACCAATTGTTTTTTCGATTTGTACGTGGTATCTGTAATGTTGAAACCCCAGCTGTTGTTGATGGTTTCACAGGTTTCCAACGGCAGGGAAGAAGCCGAAGCGCCACCAAAGCCGGTTGTATTGCCGCCCGGTAAATCTTTTTCAAACATCTGGAAATCTTCGCCCGGCAACGGTTGTATGTGATGATTGTTTCCCACCAGGCATTGCGGCTGCAACTGGTGGATGAGGGCATAAATTTCGGTCATGTGCCAGTCCACAACGGGCTTTGCATCTTTGGCAGTGTCGCTGGGCATCTGGTCCCAATATCCATCGAACCAAATGCCGCCGATTTCACCATAATTGGTCAGCAGTTCGGTGAGCTGGTTTTTCATAAACGCAATGTAATCATTCCAGTCGCCGTGAACAGTGCGGCCGGTGCCTTTGCCTGTTCTGCCTGTCCAGTAACTGTAATCGTCGCGGCGCCAATCGAGGAGGGAATAATAGAAAAACAATTTGATGCCTTGCTGGTGACACTCATCAGCGATTTGTTTGACAATGTCTTTGCCATATGGCGTATTCATGATGTTGAAATCGGAATACTTGGTGTCCCACATGCTGAAGCCATCATGGTGACGGGTAATGAGGGTGATGTATTTCATGCCTGCACTTTTGGTAAGACTCACCCATTGGTGCGCATCAAAGTGAACAGGATTGAAAAAATCTTCGAGACGGGTATAGTTCTTCACGGTAATGTTTCGCTCGTTCATCACCCATTCGCCACTACCTGGAATGCTAAAAGGTCCCCAGTGAATGAACAACCCAAACCGTGCATCTTCAAACCACTGCCGGTTGGCAATGTTGGCAGAAGACGGTGTATAAGTAGCCGGTTGTGAAAAAGCAAATGAAGTGATACAGAAGAAAAATACAGCAGCCAACCATGTTTTCATATCAGACAATTGAAAAAAATAAAACTACAACATTTTGTGTTTCACTACGTTCAGCAACGCAGGGATCTCTCAACAAAAAACCCCGGCGCAATGCCAGGGTTTTGATATACAATCAGCAAATCAAAAGTTATGATTCGCGGTTGGAGTTGGGGGTAATTTGCGGGCGTGGACGGTTCAGATCACGGGGTGGTTTGTCCGCCGGCATGTTGTCCGGTTTTGGCATCAATGCCTTGCGGCTCAGCCTGAATTTGCCGGTTTTTGAATCAACGTCCAGCAGTTTTACTTTCACCTTATCGCCTTCCTTGAAGATACCCTCCATGGTTTCGAGACGCTTCCAGCTGATTTCGCTGATGTGCAGCAAACCTTCTTTCTTCGGCAGGAATTCTACAAATGCGCCAAAGTCTTTGATGCTCTTGATGGTGCCATCGTAGGTATCGCCCACAACTGGAACCGCTACGATGCCGGCAACCCAGCTTTTCGCTTGTTCCACACCTTCTTTTTTCGTACCAAAGATGCTTACTTCACCGGTGTTGCCCACTTCTTCAATATTGATGGTGGTGCCGGTTTCTTTCTGGATTTCCTGGATCACTTTGCCACCGGGGCCAATAACGGCGCCGATGTATTCTTTGTCGATAATGATTTTTTCCATGCGCGGTGCATGTGCTTTCACATCACCGCGGTGTTCAGGTAAACATTCATACATGGCATCAAGAATGTGAAGGCGGCCTTTGCGGGCTTGTTCCAGCGCTTCGCGCATTACTTCCATGCTCAGTCCATCTACTTTAATGTCCATCTGCACGCCGCAAATACCATCACGCGTACCCGTTACTTTAAAGTCCATATCACCCAGGTGATCTTCATCACCCAAAATGTCGGTAAGGATCGCGTAGTTGCCATCTGCACTTGTTATCAGTCCCATTGCCACACCACTTACGTGTTTGGGCAAAGGAACGCCGGCATCCATCAGCGCCAGTGAACCGGCACATACAGTAGCCATTGACGATGAACCATTCGACTCGAGAATGTCACTTACCACGCGCACGGTATACGCATAATCGTTGCCCGGCATCATCTGCTTCAGGCTACGCATGGCGAGGTTACCATGACCAACTTCGCGGCGGCTTTGGCCACGCAGCATTTTTACTTCCCCGGTACTGAACGGAGGGAAATTGTAATGCAGGTAAAATTTAGATTCATGAGATTGTGCAGCACTTTCTACCAGCAGTTCATCCAGCGGTGTACCGAGGGTAACGGTGGTGATAGACTGCGTTTCGCCACGGGTAAAGAAGGCTGAACCGTGCGGTGTTGGCAGCGGATCAACTTCCATTGCCAGCGGACGCACCTGGTCTAATTGACGTCCATCGAGACGGATGCGGTCGTTGAGAATCATGTTGCGCACCACTTCCCATTCGAGGTCGCTGAAATATTTTTTGGCTAATTTCTTTTGGATTTCTTCGGCTACTTCTCCCAGGCTGGCGATCAGCTCGTCTTTAATGGCTTTGAAGGAAGCGGAACGTTCGTGCTTGCTTAAGCCACTCTTGGCAATTTCGTAAATCTTGTCTTTGGCAAAAGCTGTCACTGTTGCTTTCAGGGCTTCGTTTTGTTCGGGAGCCTTGTATTCACGTTTACCGGCAACACCCACGTGGTCTCTTAGTTCCTCCTGTGCTTTGATCTGTACACGAATGGCTTCGTGCGCCATTTCCAATGCTTTTACAAGGTCTTCTTCGCTGCATTGTTTGGCTTCGCCTTCCACCATCATCAGGTTTTTCTCCGTCGCCGCTATAATAAAATCCATATCCGCCTTTTGCAACTGGCTGCGGGTTGGGTTAACGAAAAATTCGCCATTCTACCCTTGCGATGCGCACTTCAGACATGATTTCCTTAATGGGGATATCGGAAACTGCAAGCGCGGCAGAAGCTGCCAAACCCGCCAATGCATCCGGCATGATTTCATCATCGCTGGAGATGAGGTTGATGATTACCTGTACTTCACAGAAATAATCTTCTGGAAACAAGGGACGCAAAGCACGGTCCACCATGCGGCTGGTAAGAATTTCGTAGTCGTTCAACCGACCTTCGCGCTTAAAAAATGAGCCGGGAATACGCCCGGCTGATGCAAATTTTTCCTGGTAATCTACGCTGAGCGGAAAAAACTCCTGTCCTTCGCGGGGCTCCTTGTTGGCAACAACGGTTGCCAGCAAAATGTTGTTTCCCTGTTTAACAGTAACAGCACCATCTGCCTGGCGGGCCAGCTTGCCGGTCTCGATAGAAACCTCGCGTCCGCCGCCCAGATCAAATGTTACGCTCTTCGGTTGAGTTAGCATATACTAAAATAAATTTTGAAAACATGAACGGCAATGCAGGTAAGAGAAGGCTGCAACTGTCATGTTTGTTTGAATGGAAAAAATGATGGCGAAGGCTGCTTACTTTGTAATAAAAAAGTATTCCCAAGCCGGTGGTATGCCAGTTGGGAATGAAATATAGTTACAACATCGCTGCTTACTTTCTGAGTCCTAATTTTTCAATCAGCGCGCGGTAACCCTGGAGGTCATGCTTTTGCATGTAAGCCAGCAGGCGCTTGCGTTTGCCTACCAACTGCAGCAAACCACGGTTGGAGGAAAAATCTTTTTTGTTGCCTTTCAAATGATTGGAAATACCACTGATGCGTTCGGTAAGAACCGCAATCTGGGCTTCAATAGAACCGGTATTTTTTGCGCTGCCGCCAAAAGTTGAAAAAATCTCTGACTTTCTTTCTGTTGTTAAATAAGACATCTCGATAATTGTTTAATCAAACCCATAAAAGGGCATTTTTTAAAGAGTTGGCAAATGTAGTAGAATCCTTGAAATTATAGAAACTTTATTTCATAACAAATCACTATTAATCTATAAAAAATGAAAAAGGTGGTGTTGTCAGTCGGCTGAGAGCTGGTTTTGACCAGCCGGAATAGCTTTCGGCGATGATTGGATCGCCTGGCTTTTCTGCTGTTTCCAGCGCAGGAAAGCGTCTTTTGCTATTTTCACCATTTTTTCCGGCCCGAGATAACCGGCCGATTTGCTGATCACCACCCCATTTTCATCGAGGTACAACAACGAAGGAAAACCACCAAGCACATAACTGTTCCGGATGCTTTTACCATCTGTGGTCAGGGCATCGAATCGTACATTGATGAAATGTTCGTTGTAAAATGTGCCTACTTCTGCCGCCGGAAATACGCTGCGTTCCATCTGCCGGCAATAGGTGCACCATGGCGTGTACATTTCGACAAAAAGCATCCGGTGTTCACGTTTTGCTTTTGCCAGCGCATCCCGCCACGACAATCGCTCAAATTGAACGGATTGACCATTGACCGGTATTGTCATTAGCCAACACAGGATAAAGAGAAAAGCCCATTTGCTCATACATTACAGCTTTGACGATATCAAAAATAGCGCAATCGGCGTTTGGCAGTCACATTTACCCGTAACCGGCTTGATCGCTTGTCTTTCCGCCTATCAACCACAAAAAAACCCCTGCGGATACAGGGGTTCGTATAGATAAAATGTTTCAGGATTAATAATCCATACCCATTCCACCGCCTGGCATACCGGCAGGTGCAGCAGCGCCTTTCGGTTCAGGTTTATCGGCAACAACGGCTTCGGTAGTCAGCAACATACCAGCGATAGAGGCAGCGTTTTCCAAAGCGATACGGGTAACTTTGGTAGGATCAATTACACCGGCAGCAAACAGGTTTTCAAACACTTCTGTGCGGGCATTGAAACCATAATCACCTGTACCATCTTTTATTTTCTGAACGATGATGCTACCTTCCAAACCACAGTTGGCCACAATCTGGCGAAGTGGTTCTTCGATGGCGCGTTTTACAATGGCGACACCAGTGGCTTCGTCATCGTTGATTGTGTTTACGTTTTCAAGATTTTGAGACGCACGGATGTAAGCGACGCCACCGCCCGGCACGATGCCTTCTTCAACAGCGGCACGGGTAGCATGCAGGGCATCATCTACACGGTCTTTCTTTTCTTTCATTTCTACTTCGGTAGCAGCACCGATGTAAAGAACGGCAACACCACCGGCTAATTTAGCCAGGCGTTCCTGCAGTTTTTCTTTGTCGTAGTCAGAAGTAGTGGTTCCAATCTGCGATTTGATCTGGTTAACACGTGCTTTGATATCGTCTTCAACACCTTTACCACCTACGATGGTGGTGTTGTCTTTGTTGATGGTTACAGAATCGGCTTTACCAAGGTAAGCTTCGGTAGCGTTTTCCAGTTTGTAACCCTGTTCTTCGCTGATCACGATACCACCGGTAAGAGTGGCGATGTCCTGCAGCATTTCTTTTCTGCGGTCGCCAAAGCCCGGCGCTTTTACAGCAGCAACTTTCAGCGTACCACGCAGTTTGTTGACTACCAGCGTAGCCAGTGCTTCGCCTTCGAGGTCTTCTGCAATGATTAGCAGCGGACGACCACTCTGTGCAGATTTTTCGAGGATGGGAAGAATGTCTTTCATGGTCGAAATCTTCTTATCGTAAATCAGGATAGACGGATTTTGCATTTCAGCTTCCATCTTTTCGCTGTTGGTGACGAAGTAAGGAGAGATGTAACCACGATCAAACTGCATACCTTCTACCACATCAACTGAAGTATCGGTACCTTTTGCTTCTTCTACGGTAATAACACCTTCTTTGCCTACTTTACCAAACGCTTCGGCAATCAGTTTGCCAATGGTTTCGTCGTTGTTGGCAGAGATAGAGGCTACCTGTTCAATTTTATCGCTGTCGCTTCCAACAGTCTGAGATTGAGAACGAAGACTTTTTACAACATTCGGCAACTGCTTTGTCGATACCGCGTTTCAGATCCATCGGGTTTGCACCGGCAGCTACGTTTTTCAAGCCTTCGCTGATGATTGACTGTGCAATACGGTAGCTGTAGTGGTACCATCACCGGCAATGTCTGCGGTTTTAGTCGCCACTTCTTTCACCATTTGTGCGCCCATGTTTTCAATGGCGTCTTCCAGTTCAATTTCTTTTGCAACGGTAACACCATCTTTGGTTACAGAAGGAGCACCAAATTTCTTTTCGATAACTACGTTACGGCCTTTTGGTCCTAACGTTACTTTCACGGCGTTGGCAAGTGTGTCAACACCTTTTTTCATTTTATTTCTTGCCTCGATATCGAAGAAGATTTGTTTAGACATATTACATCAAGTTTGCTAATCCCAACAAGTGGAAGTACTTACCTGAAAATAAACAGGTTGTGATTTTAAACGTTAAATAATAAAGAACAAAATGTCTGCATCTGTTTTACGAAACGGATTCAAATTAAACAATAGCCAGGATGTCGCTTTCTCTCATAATGAGGTAATCAACACCTTCAATCTGAATTTCTGTACCGGCATATTTGCCATATAATACGGTATCACCGTTTTTTACGGTTACCGGTTCGTCTTTTTTACCGGCACCGGCAGCTATTACAATTCCGCGTTGAGGTTTTTCTTTTGCAGTGTCGGGGATAATTAAACCTGATGATGTTTTTTCTTCTGCAGCCGCAGGTTTAATAATTACCCTGTCGTGAAGCGGAGTTACATTCAGTGTGTCAGCCATATTTGTTGTTTTAAAATTGATAATTTCTAAAAAGATGTTTCGTAGTGTACAATTTGCTTGCCATGCTAATCCGCGAAGGTCAAAATTTCAGGATAATGGCAGCAAAAGGGAGCGCAAAGGAATACTATTTTGTTGGCTGTGACAAAATTTCATTTAATCCGCACTCAATTTAGGGTTACAAATTGGTTCCTGCCTTTCTGCGCAGATGCTGTAAACCGGAAATTCTCAATAATGTCCCCCTATTTGCGGGTTTGATATCTCGGTCGTACAAGTCGCGCAATTGTTGGTGCAGTTCTTTTGACAACGGCTGATAAGGTAGATGCTTTACATTGCTGATCACCTGTGAAATTTTAGATGCGCCGGGAATAACCGTAGTTACTTCCGGAAAATCAAGGATCCAGCGTAAAGCCAGCTGTGCCATCTGTTCGTCGGGCAGCATACCTTTCATTTGTATTGCCAACTAATACCCTTTTGAAAATTCGATCCAGAAAACGTTTCGCCTGCATTAAAAGCTTGTCCGTCGGCATTGAAGTTCCGGTGATCGTTGCTTCGAAATTGCGTTTCCTCCGAAAATTTACCCGTTAACAAACCACTCGCCAAAGGGCACGCGCACAATAATGGCTACGCCCTTTTCTTTTGCTTTCGCAAATACTTCATCGGCAACATGCTGCCTGAACAAATTAAAGATGATCTGCAACGAAGCATGCCTTCTTCTCCAAGGCACATCAGCGCTTCTTCCGATGTCTCCACGCTTGCGCCCCAATACTTGATCAATCCTTCACCTTGCAGTGTACTCAGGTTGTTAAACACTCGCCCTTCCTCATCACGTCCGTAGGTATGCAGTGCAGTTGCTCCAAAAATAATTGGCTGAAAGCCCCAGGTGTTCAAAGAATGCTTCTACCTGCCGGCGCATGAAATCAAGGGTAAAATTCTGCGTCCAACCATTGGGTGCATCGCTTCTTCTTCCGAGTTTCGTGGCCACAAACAACGCTTTGTCTTGCGTTTTAAAAATTTACCGATCAGCTTTTCACTAATGCCCATGCCATATACATCGGCAGTGTCAATGAAGTTTCCGCCATTCTCAATAAATTGCTGTAAAATGCCAAATGCTTCTTCTTCATTGACAGTTCCCCAGTCGGCACTGCCCAATTGCCAGGTTCCCAAGCCGATTTCCGAAACCTGTACTTCTTTAAAAATGCGGTAATTCATATGGATAAATATTTTAGCAATCGCAAAATGTAAAATGTGACGTGTATCGATCGGCAGAAAGGATAGAAACGTTCCGTATTGGCGCAAAAAATAACGAGGCATTATCAACAATCAGCGGACCCCCACAAAAGTGAAACGCCTATCTTTGCGCCCGCAAAAACTCACTGTTGGCATCATGATCAGCAGAAGAAATATACGTGTGAAGGTAATGCAGATAATATATGCTACCGAGTCGTTACAGGACAATGCGGCGAACCTGAGTCCCGGCAAAAACATTGCACAACCAAATCAACCAGACACAGGAATTGTTCATCTACCTGCTTTATTTTGTAACCGAAGTTGCAGGCTATGCCGAAATAGATGCCCGCAACCGCGCTGCCCAAAACCTGGTGACGCACGAAGACTGAATGTGAATACAAAAATTGCGGGTAACGAATTGTTGTGGCAGATAAAGGAAAGCCCGGCTTACCAAAGCCTGATGGCAGAACAGTAAGCCCCCTTACCATAGACGATGAAAATGCGATCCGCAAAGTGTACAATACGCTGGCTGCGACAGATATCTATAAAGAATATATCGGCGTGAAAGGCAGTGATAAGAATGTGGAAAAAGAAATTCTGCATTATATTTTCACCGATTTGATGATGCCAGAAGAACGTTTGTGTCTTACATTGAAGAACATTTCACCAACTGGCAGGACGATGCTGAAATGCTGAGCCAATTGATTTAAGTTATTTCGCAAAACCAACAGGTTTGATGTATTAGTTTGATGACAGAAGAAAAATGGAAATTTGCCAATGACTTGCTTACCACTACTCTCGATAAGCGTGAGTACATTACCGAACTGATTAAACCAAAACTGAAGAACTGGGATGCAGAACGGATTGCGCAGATTGATATGATTTTAATGCGTATGGGTGTTTGCGAACTGCTGTATTTTGAAACCATCCCAACCAAAGTTACCATCAATGAATACATTGACATTGCCAAAGAATACAGTACTGAGCAAAGCGGGCATTTATCAATGGCATATTAGACAACATTCACAAAGAACTGATGAGGGATAATAAAATTCATAAAATCGATTTTAAACAAAAGACTAACGGTTAAGCCTGTAAATTGCAAAACAAACCACACATCATGAAACGGGTTTTCTCATTCACCACTGCTGTAATTGCCTTTTTGTTCACCTGCTCCGCCATCGCCTGCCAAAACAATGAACCGGCTGGCAATGAAAACAGCAATGCGCAACAGGAAGCGACTGCCGAACTTGACAACAGCAACTTTTCCCGATTCTGTACAGGATTTTGGCAATGTTACCAAGGGCGAACAGGTTAAAATTGTCTTCCACGTGTTGAATACAGGTACAAAACAACCTGCTCATTGCTGGCGCACGCCCAAGCTGTGGCTGTACCGTAGCTGATTTTACCAAAACGCCGATCGCTCCCGGCAAAGAAGGAGAAATCAATGCCACATTCGACAGCAACCATGGCTCTACGGGTCAAATCCGAAAATCCATTACAGTCAATACCAATACATTACCGTCTGCTAAAACGCTCGTTTTTACCGGGCAGGTGGCAGCAGCCAGGTAAAATTTTCATTTTTATACAAAACAAACATTTATATGATTCACAACCTCTCTGTATTGATAGCCGCCAGTGCCAGCGGGCAACCAGCCGGTGGCGGCAGTTTTCAGTTCATCATGCTTGGCGCCATCATGCTGGTGTTCTGGCTGTTCATGATTCGCCCGCAGGCTAAAAAAGCGAAAGAACAAAAGAAGTTCCTGGAAAACCTTACCAAGGGTGACCGCATCGTGACCATCGCCGGTATTCATGGCACCATCAACAAAGTAAACGAAGACAATACGTTCCAGATGGAAGTGAGCCCGGGCATGTACATGAAAATTGAAAAATCTGCCATCAGCAGCGAATGGACCGCGGCTTTGAACAAACCGGTGGCCAACCACTACCGACAAAAAATAATCATCTTCTCCGTGATCTTAACTTTTTATCAGCCAGGTGTGTATGCTCCTGGCTTTTTTGTTTAATGAACCAGTTATGAACGAGAGCATTACGCGTAGGACTTACCGGCGGCATCGGTAGTGGTAAAAGCACCGTTGCCCGCATATTTGCCCTGCTTGGCATACCCGGTGCTCGATGCCGATACCATTGCCAAACAGCTCATGAACACCGACCCCGATCTGCGCCATCATCTCATCGAAGCTTTTGGCGAACAAACTTATGTCAACGACCAGCTGAACCGGCAGCATCTTTCTTCCATCGTCTTTGCCGATCCGGCGCGGCTGGAAACGCTCAATGCCATTGTACACCCGGCTACAATCGCCGAAGCAGAACGTTGGTTTGCGCAGCAGACAACTGCCTTATGTCATTAAAGAAGCGGCGCTTTTGTTTGAGTCAGGCTCCGCGGCAGATCTCGATTACATCATCGGCGTATCGGCGCCGCAACAGGTGCGCATTCAACGTGTCATGAAGCGCGACAACAGTACGAGCGCAGCAGGTTTTGCAACGGCTCAACAAACAAATAGATGAAAGCATCAAGATGAAATTGTGCGATTTTGTGTTGTTCAATGATGAACAGCAATTGTTGTTGCCGCAAGTGCTTCAACTGCACGAACAATTGCTCTCACTCGCCCGTGAAAGGTAGCCAACACGGTAAGTAAAACAGTTATCCGGGTTTACATTTTCAATGATTTTTTCTTCGAAAAAAAATGCTTTTAGATTGATTGACATTCTATATTTTATTTCATATTTTATAACAAAACCGCTTTAGTTTTCCTTCAAAATCAAATGGCGTTGTGGCTTTGGTAATGTCTTTTATCGTGCTTGCTTTGATATCTTCTGCATCCAATACAAACGTGCTGTGGTTGGTGCTGAAATAAACAATGCCGCCGTTGACGGTGGCAGACAATACATCGTTCAGCAGTTCGGCATGGTCGCGCTGAATGTCTAGAAAATCCTTCATCCGTTTGCTATTGCTAAAAGTGGGCGGATCCATGATCACAAGATCAAACAATCGGGCGACAATGTTTTCAAATATTGCTTTACATCGGCATGTACAAACTGATGATTTATTTTTGTCAAACTGATTGACATCGAAATTGTCTTCTGCCCAATTGCAAATATGTTTTGGACAAATCAACCGACGTAACCTGAAACGGCAGAACCCGCAGCCGCATACACCGAAAACGATCCGGTATAGCAAAACAAGGTTGAGCACGCGTTTTCCGGCGGCTTCTTCCCTCACCATTTGCCTCGTAATGCGGTGGTCGAAAAACAGCCCGGTATCCACATAATCGGTCAGGTTTACCAGAAACGACAGGCCATTTTCCGGTAACGGTAAAAAACTCTTTGTGAAGGTTTATTTTTTCATATTGCTGCTGGCTGCGATGGCTCATTCGGCGGCGTTCGCGGGTATAGATGTGATCAACTTCAACATCTAAAACAGTGCTGATAATCTGCAGACATTCACTCATCCAGGCGTCATGTGCTTCTTCTTCCATGCCGTGACGGCGCAGGTATTCGGCAACATACACATGGTTGCCATACAACTCAATAGAAAAAGGGAACTCCGGCAGGTCATGATCGTACACGCGGTAGCAAGTAATGTTTTGCCGCCGTGCCAGTTTGCTTTTATGTTTGTATACTTTCTGCAACCGGTTTTCAAACATTTGCAGCTTTGCTGTTTGTTTCCATCATCCGTTGCTAAATAGTGAGCTGGCGAAGCAGCAAAGAAAAAGAGTTCGCACAAAGCAATTACTTGCTATCATTCAGTATAGATAATGTTATTATCAGGCTTTGCCAAACAGTCTCCGCCACTTTTTGATAGCGGATAGTCGAATATTTTTGAAACCTGGTTTTCCACAAACAACTTATTGGCAATTCTCCCAAGCCCATAAAAGCGGAACTTTATAATGTAGCAAATCCGTCATTTCCACACCTTCATCCGTTTCCTTAAAATGATGTTGGTGATGCCAGAACCGGTACGGGCCAAAGCGCTGTTCATCAATAAAATATTGCTTTATCGCTCACATGTGTAATCTCTGTCATCCAGTACAACGGAATACCTAATAACGGGCGTACAATGTATTCAATCATTTGTCCTTCGTACATGGTTTTGTAAAGGTATCGCCAATAATTTTAAATTTCATATAAGCCGGGGTAATTTTCGCAGGTTGCCGGGCTGCTAAAAAAATCCCAGGCTTCATCGAGGGATATCTTCATCACCTGCACCATCGTAAACTGTGTACTGTTACTCATAGAATATCGAAATAGAAAAGCTGCATGGTAATGTCACGCATTTCTCCAGGCAGCTTTATAATGAAATGATGAATTGATTTATCCCAAAAATTGGTGCAGGCTTTCCAGTTCATCGTCCCAGCCTTTTTTGCGGGGATGAATTGATTCTGCTTCATCTTCATTTGCTTGCGAACTTTTATTGAACTTCCGTTCATCGCTTCCTTTCAAATTCAACCGTCAGTTCAAAGTGGTTATCGCTTAAGTTTGGCTGAACCCGGCACCTGCCAATCCCAGCTATACACCAATTTCTGTGAGGGTTTCACTTCTTTATACTGCCCGGTTATTATAATAGTTTTTCGTCGTTGTCGCCGGCAAATTCATAATTAATATTGCCGCCTTCGCGAACTTCATTTTCCACATTCACCAGTTTGTTGCCGGCAGGCTTCCACCACTGTTTTAGTTTTTCAGGATTGATCCATGCATCGTAAACCTCGTTCAACATCTGCATCAAAGTGTTTTTCAGCATATATGCTTTGTGTTGTGTTTTCCATAGATGAATTCGTTTACGTGTTTTTCGTTTCCCGATTTCATGTAAAATGTATGCCATAAATCCATCATACGCTTTTCCGGCTCGCGCCGTTTCATCAATCCGTTCGGTAAGCGGTTAAGTGATCAGCATCCGCTTTACTTCCTTTATTTTTACTTCAAACAAATTCCGCATGAAAAATCTGTTCTATATTGCTCATGTTTTGGTGCTTCTCGCCTTCGGCGCAAGTGTATAGAAACATCGTCCCCGCTGGCACATACTTTCTCTATCGTTGGCGCGGGACCTGACCACCGGCGAGATGGCCGTCGGCGTTCAAAGCCATTGGTTTAGCGTTGGCACATCGGTTAGTTGGGCAGCAGCCGGCGTGGGAGCCGTGGCTACACAATCGTTTATTAAGAAATCGTACGGACCCGATGGCTTGGCGTTGATGAAAGCCGGTTTAACAGCGCAGCAAGCGATGGATAGCCTCGTTAAAACCGATAGTGGCCGGGAAGTGCGACAGCTTGCTTTTGTAGATGCGAAAGGTAATGTAGCGTCGTTTACAGGTAAAAGCTGCATACAATATGCATCGGATATAAAAGGAAGTAATTTTAGTGTGCAAAGCAATATGATGTTGACAAATGAAGTTTGTGAAAAGATGGAAACAGCTTTCAAAACGACGGAAGGAAAACCGCTGGCTGAAAGAGTACTCGCAGCGCTCGATGCAGCACAGAAAGCCGGTGGTGACATTCGCGGAAAGCAAAGCGCTGCCCTGCTGCTCGTGCCGGGAACCGCTACACAACCCTGGAACGACAAAACGATAGACGTGGCTACAATGGTTTGGCGCTGATGAAGAAAGGTTTTTCAGCCAGCGTGGCGCTGGACAGTTTATTGAAAAATGACAGCAGCCGCGAAGTTCGGCAGGTGGCGTTTGTAGACAGCAAAGGCAATGTGGCTTCTTTTACGGGTAAAAATTGTATTCAATACGCATCGCATATCAAAGGCAGCAATCGGGTGGACGACAGCGAAACGCCACTGCCTGACCTGCGCCGGTTGTATAATTTGTCGGTAGCTTACGGTCACATGAACAATGGCGATCTTGCCACAGAAAAAGGCGATATGAAACTGGCGAAAAACGAATACAACGCAGCCATGAAAATGTTTCCCGGTAACCTGGAAATGCAATACTGGACTGCCATCACGCTTGCCAACAATGGCAACCTGCAAGAAGCGTTGCCCATGCTGAAAACTATTTTTGCAGAAGACACCAACTGGAAAGAACTGACCCGCCGGCTGCCACCGGTAGGATTGCTCACTGTTTCGGATGCAGACTTGAAACGGATATTGTCATTGTAGGAATTTCAATAGAATTCACCATCGGTCAGCCCTGCATTGGTTTCCCGCTGATGAACGCAGACAAAAAAGTTTTTTAAAATGCCGGCATACCTGTGAGTCTGTTTTTCGGGTGTTGGAACGATCCTTTTGACAGCCGGCAACAGGGCTATACAGGAAATGAATATTTTCGTTGTTAAATCACCTCTCATGCTCAATACCAATAAAGCGATTACCGGCTGGCTGCTGGCGATGATCATATTCATTACTTCCTGCAAACAATCGGCTCCCGAACAAACAGAATACATTCCAAAAGATGCGTCGGTGGTGCTAAGCATCAACCCCGAACAGATGCAGAAAAAATTGTCCGGCAGCAACATCAGCCTCGATTCCCTGTTGCGCTCGGCTTTTACCGATGACGCCGCATTTGTGATGACGGAAAACGACATCAAAACGTCGGGCATCGACATGAGCAAAGACATTTATGCCTTTGTAAACCAGTCGGGCAGCATGATGAGTGGCACTACGGTTACATCGGGAATGGTAGCCATCTTGAACAAAGCCGCCGAATTCGAAACATTTCTGAAGAAAAAAATGCCGGCTGCGCAACTACAGAAAGGTGATGGTTTCAGCTATGCCATTTTGAAAAACAATTTTGTTGCCGGCTGGAACGAAGATGTAGTCATCGTGAACAATGTGATGGCGTACAATACCACAAGCGGAGAACAAACTGCTACCGCTTCCGACGCGCAAAAAGCACTAACCCTATTGTTTACCCAGAAAAAGGAGGCTTCGCTGGCTTCAGTAGATCAATTTCAAAAAACAGCCGGCAACAAAGCCGATTTGTTGTTCTGGTCCAATTCCAACAGCGCGCTGTCCACGGTTCCCATGATTGGCATGAGCAAAGCATCAGACCTGTTTAAAAATACCTACACCGCCGGCACCGTCAATTTTGAAAACGGAAAAGTGGACATGGACATCACCACGTATCCCAATGAAGTATTGTCGGATACGTTGAAAAAATATGCCGGTCCCAAAGTTGACTTGAGCCTGCTGGATCATTATCCCGGTGCGGCAAACGGTTTCGCGCTCTTTTCTTTTGACCCAAAATTGCTCATTGCCATTCTTGATTTTATCGGCATTGTGCCCACTGCCAACCAGTTTTTACAAAACCAGGGCTTCACGCTCGATGACATTACGCAGGCTTTCAAGGGGGATTTCGCCGTAGTGTTTTCCAACATCACCATGGAGCAAAAAGAAATAGAAGGGTACAAATACAATGCGCCGGCTGCCAACATCATCATCTCTGCGAGCATCGGCGACAAAGCAAAATACGACAAGATTATTGCGCAACTTGCCAACAAAGGCTTGATGGAAAAGCAGCCCAATGGACAGTACGTTCCTTCTTTCATGGCGGAAAATCCCAACGGATTTACCATGTATTCCGATGCCAAACGCCTCATGTTTGCATCCAACCCGGCATTGCTGCAGCAATACCAATCCGGTTCGGCAAAAGTGTCGCTGCCTTCCGGTGTGTACGACAAAGCCAAAGGTTCTTCCACCGCTTTTTACGTGGACATTGCCACCATCCTCAGCGCATTTCCCCGCCGATTCGGCCAACCAAAAAGTACTTGATCCCGCCCGCCAAACGTTTCGTGACGTATATGCAACGAGCGAAAATTTTTCAAATGGCGCCATCAAAGGGCACGCGGAGCTACGTACGGTGAACGAAAAAGAGAACAGCCTTGCAACACTCAGCCGTTATTTTGGATCGGTAGCAGCCACCATGAAAGAATTGCGCGAAAGTACGGGCACTGATGCAATAGACATGGGTGCAATGCCGGATGATACCTCGCGAATGCCGGAGATGGATTCCGAAGACGACTGATAAGTTGATTTGATTTTACCGGTAATCAGCTTCGCTACCGTCGGGCTTTTCTCGTATATGGGGTGACAGTTTACCCATCATTACTTACTTTTACACAAATATCGATACATGGAGATAACGCCCGGAGCGCTTCTGCAAACCATTCACACTCCCGACGACGTAAAAAAGCTTGACCGTACACAACTTCCCCAACTGTCCGACGAATTGCGGCAATACATCATTGACGTCGTTAGTGTGCATGGTGGTCATTTTGCAGCCAGCCTTGGCGTTGTAGAACTAACCGTGGCATTGCACTATGCATACAATACACCTTATGACCAACTGGTGTGGGACGTAGGTCACCAGGCTTACGGGCATAAAATTTTGACAGGTCGCCGCGAAAATTTCGTCACCAATCGCAAATACAAAGGACTCAGCGGCTTTCCCAAACGCACCGAAAGCCAATACGATACCTTCGGCGTCGGGCATTCTTCCACTTCTATTTCAGCAGCATTGGGCATGGCCATGGCGGCTAAGTATAAAAAAGAAGACCGCAAATCGGTGGCGGTAATCGGTGATGGATCCATGACGGCGGGCATGGCCTTTGAAGCACTCAACCATGCCGGCGTGGCAGATGCCGACATGCTGGTCGTGCTCAACGACAACGGCATCGGCATAGACCCCAACGTGGGCGCGCTGAAAGAATACCTGACCGACATTACCACTTCACAGACATACAACAAACTGCGTGACGATGTCTGGAATATGTTTGGTATGTTGCCCGTGGGCAAACGTTTTACGCGTGACATGGCCAGCAAGCTGGAAGCAGGAATCAAAGGATTGGTAAGCAAGCGCAGCAACCTGTTTGAAGCACTCAACTTCCGGTATTTTGGTCCCATTGACGGGCACAACATCACGAAGCTGGTTGATACGTTGCACGATTTAAAGAACATATCCGGGTCCCAAACTGCTGCACATCGTTACTGTGAAAGGAAAGGGCTATGCGCTGGCAGAAAAAGACCAGACCAAATGGCACGCACCAGGTTTGTTTGATAAAGTAACGGGTGAAATTTATAAGAAACAATACGATACTCCACAACCACCCAAATACCAGGATGTTTTTGGACACACCATCATAGAACTGGCGGAGAAAAACGACAAGATCATGGGCATCACACCAGCGATGCCGAGCGGGTGTTCACTAAAACTGATGATGGACAAGATGCCCGACCGTGCTTTTGACGTGGGCATTTGCGAACAACACGCCGTAACGCTGAGCGCAGGACTGGCCACGCAGGGATTGCGTCCGTTCTGCAACATTTATTCGTCGTTTATGCAGCGTGCTTTTGACCAGGTGGTGCACGACGTAGCCATTCAGAAACTGCCGGTTATTTTCTGTCTCGACCGGGCTGGATTGGTAGGCGAAGACGGACCAACCCACCACGGCGCTTACGACATTGCTTATTTCCGTTGTATCCCGAATATGATTATCAGTGCGCCGATGAACGAGCAGGAACTTCGCAACCTGATGTACACGGCACAGCTTGATGAAACGAAGTTGCCGTTTGTCATCCGTTATCCACGCGGCGAAGGCGTGCTGCAAAACTGGCAAACGCCGTTTGAACAACTCCAGATCGGCAAAGGAAGAAAACTGAAAGAAGGAAGGGAAATCGCCATTTTGTCCATCGGTCATCCCGGTAATTTTGCTGCGACTGCCATCCGCCAACTGAAAACAGAAGGCATTGATGCCGCGCATTATGATATGCGCTTTGTAAAACCCATAGACGAAGAATTGTTGCACGAAGTTTTTGCCCAACACACCAAAATTGTAACCGTAGAAGACGGAACCGTCGTCGGTGGTTTTGGCAGCGCAGTGCTGGAGTTTATGGCAAAATACAACTACACGGCCGAAGTAAAAATCGTTGGTATTCCTGATAAAGTCATTGAACACGGCACACTCAAAGAACTACACCTGGAATGTGGTTATGATGCGGCCGGCATTGCCGCAGCTGTTCGTGATCTGCTGAAAGACACGGTTTCGGTAAAAATGTCCCTGCTCGGATAAGGTTTCTGTTGTGGGTAATTTGGTTTATTTTTATGAGCATGGAACCTGCGTTGAAAATATTACCGCATTATACGTATGACGATTACCTACATTGGGAAGGAAGATGGGAAATTATTCATGGCGTTCCCTATGCTATGAGCCCGCTGCCGGTACCCAAACACCAGCAAATCGCTTCTGATTTATTGGTTGAATTTGGTATTGCTTTTAAAAAATTCAAACATTGCAAAGCCTATCAGCCGCTGGATTACAAACTGAAAAACGACACGGTATTGCAGCCGGATTTATTGGTCGTTTGCCAGCCTATTGCAAAGAAGTTCCTTGATTTTGCACCCTCCCTCGTAGTAGAAATCCTATCGCCTGCTACTGCCGACAAAGACCGGCTGGTGAAATTTCCCTTGTACGAAGCTGAACACATTCCTTATTATCTCATCATATCGCCCGACACCGAACTGGTGGAAGTGTACCAGTATGTTGACGGAAGTTATCGACTGCAGCAAACAGCCCGCGACTTTACGTTTACTTTCTCTTTTCCCAAAAACTGCACCGCGGAAATTGATTTCTCGCAGATCTGGTGATCTGCAACTGATTTCTTCATTCAAATAAAACAGTTGTAACTCATAGCTTCCAAGATATCGTAAAAGTTATTGTTCCCGTTAACCCGTGACACTAAGCCTCACCTGTGCCCCGAACGTACAAGTGTGCGACGCAACCGGCGATACACCGGAGTAACAGGCGCTGGCTACCAACTTATCACCCTGCAATGCCAACCCGTGATGTATGATGCGGACCCCGGCAACGCTTCCGTTTATCAGCTCATTGAATCAACGGGTTTCCATTGTTTGGTGAGGATAAGTAAAGTGTTTGGCTGCTCATTCTTCACCCTTGCTTATCAAACATTTTCTATTTCTTTGCGTTCATAGTAAATCGTATGAAGAAAAAAATTGCATTGGTAACGGGCGGCTACAGTGGCGAAGCAGAAATCAGCTACCTGAGTGCCATTACGATGCAGAACAACATAGACGAAAGCCTTTTTGATGTGTATAAAATAGACATCAACCCCGCAGGCTGGACGTATGAAAGCGAAAAGGGCATGAAAAGCGCAGTGGACAGGAGCGACTTTTCGATCATAGACAGTGGTGAAAAAATTCGTTTCGACGCCGTCATGATGTGCATTCACGGCACACCGGGTGAAGATGGCCGGCTGCAGGGTTATTTCGACATGCTGCACATTCCCTACACGAGTTGCGATGCGGCTACTTCGGCACTGACTTTTAATAAACGCTACACGGTGGCGGTGGCGGCTTTTGCTGGTATAAAAGTGGCAAAATCACTGCATTTGTTTGCCCACGCACCACTATCGGCAGAGGCCATTTTGCAACAATTGTCATTGCCGGTTTTTGTAAAACCCAACAATGGTGGTAGCAGCATTGGCATGAGCAAAGTGAACAAGGCTGACAACCTGCCCGAGGCGCTCGACAAGGCTTTTAAAGAAGATAGCCAGGTATTGGTGGAAGAATTTATACAGGGCCGGGAAATCACCATCGGGGTGTACAGGAACGGTGATGAAATTGTGCCGCTGCCAATGACAGAAATCCTGACCGAAAAAGACTTCTTTGATTTTGAAGCCAAATACAAAGGCAAGAGCATGGAAGTGACACCGGCCGACGTGGACGAATCGGTAAAGCAACAGATCAACGACACGGCAAAAAAGATTTATGAGGTGTTCAATTGCCAGGGCGTGGTGCGCATTGACTTTATTTACAACGAACGCGATGCGGAACCTTATATGCTGGAGATCAACACCGTGCCGGGGCAAAGCGAGGCGAGCATTGTACCCCAACAGGTGCGCGAAACCGGGATGTCGTTGAAGCAGTTTTACACCATCATACTCAACCAGGCGCTTCAGCGGAAGGCCTGATTCATTCATTCATTCACTTAACGTTTTCCTATTTTGTTTACAGCCATCAAGAGATTAGGATTTGTAGCCAACCTGCTCATTGCCCTGCTGCTGCTGGTGCTGATTGTGTACTTGTTTTTCAATTCGCTGAAACGCATTACGCACCACAACGAAGATGTACAGGTGCCGTCGGTAACCGGTAAAAACATTGCGACTGCAACCAAACTGCTTGAAGGCGATGGCTTTGAAGTAGAAGTAGTGGATTCGGTGTATATAGATACGGCAGCCAAAGGATCGGTGATCCGGCAATCGCCTGATGCAGCCGCAGTGGTAAAAAAGAACCGTACAATTTACCTGACGGTAAACAGGACGCTGGCACCCATGGTGGATATGCCCGACCTGCGGGGCTTCTCGTTTCAAAGTGCCCAAATGTACCTGCAAAGTCTTAGCCTGAAACTGGGCGATACGAGTTATCGCCCTGACATTGCGCGCAATTCTGTGCTCGAACAATTGTACAACAGCAAAAATGTGCCGCCAGGCACCAAAGTGAGCATGGGCAGCAGCATTTCGCTCATTTTGGGCGATGGCGTAGGCAACTTACTGATGAATGTTCCCAACGTAATCGGCATGACCCTATCGGATGCAAGAAGCTACCTGCAGAGCCTCAACATTGGGCTGGGCGCCATTGTTCCCGACCCCGGCATCAGCCTGCCCGAAGAAGCATTTGTTTATAAACAAAACCCAGAGGAGAAGTCCAAATTGGGAGACGGCAGCATCCGGAACAACAAGATTCATCCCGGGCAAGTGATTGACGTATACCTGAGTGTAACTCAACCCGTTGTGGACAGCACCGGCAACATGACAGATGAAAACGACAACTAACAACGATTATACACTATGAAAAACATCACCACCGACGAACTGAAAGCCCGCATTGATGCTGGCGAACATCCGCACCTGCTGGATGTAAGAGAAGACTATGAAAGAGCCGAATTCAACATTGGCGGCACGCACCTGCCACTGGGCAAGTTGCAGAGCATGCAACTGGAAGACATTGAAGACTGGGACAAAGAAGATGAAATTATCCTGTATTGCCGTAGTGGCAACCGCAGCGGTGTAGCAGCTCACATGCTTGACATGCTGGGTTATAAGAACGTAAAAAACCTCAGCGGCGGCATGCTCGACTGGAACAGTAAAAACTTTGGGAAGCCCTCCTAAGCACATGTGAACCACAAACAAGAAATGATCACATGGTAAACGATGGCGTTTTATTTCAACAACCTGGCTGACTTATCTTGTCAGGAGCGCAGTAGCAATCTTAACGATTTTATCTTTCCATACACCTTTTCTTTCGTCGTATTTTTTTGTTCAAACAAAGGTGGTTTGGCACGATTCAAAATGCTTTGCGAAAATGACTTGCTTGTTTGCTCTGTGAACAGATTTGTTCGTCGAAGATCATTTGTATAAAAAAATTTTCAACTACAGAACAGGAAGTAAACAAAGAACGATCACGAAAATGGTTGTTTAAACAACCTGATAATACTGACAACGACAATCGCGGAAAGGAGGAATTTCCAAACCTCTGTACCTGAAACCGTTGAGTCGTGCGACAACCTCCGAAAGCTTTCCTGCCATATCTGCTGGTGATGTTTGATTTTCATTTTTACATCGCTGGTTCAACCTGTGCTGAAAACGTGCTTTGCAAACTTTATGAACACTCAACAGGCATACAATAGCTGGGCGCAGCAATACGACAGCATTCAAAATGCGACCCGCGACCTTGAAGCGGTAGCGCTGCGGGAAATACTGACTGACGTTAAATTTTCCAAATGTCTTGAAATTGGTTGTGGAACGGGTAAAAACACAACATGGCTGTTGCAACATGCTGCACACCTTACGGCGGTAGACTTTTCAGCAGAAATGCTGGCAAAAGCAAAAGTCAAAATCGATTCACCAAAAGTTCAGTTTGTGCAGGCAGATGTTTTGCAACCCTGGTCGTTTGCCCAAACAACATATGACCTTTTGACCTTCAGCCTCGTATTGGAACACATTGAACATCTGTCGCCAATTTTTGAAAAAGCAGCAGCACACCTGCCGAAAGGCGGGCATGTGTACATCGGCGAGTTGCATCCATTTAAGCAATATACAGGCAGCAAAGCCCGGTTTGAAACCGAACAAGGCACACAAATAGTTCCCTGTTTCAACCATCACTTCTCCGACTTTACCATGGCGGCGGCGCAAAACGGTTTCAGGTTGATCGAGCTGAAAGAATACTTTGACGACCACAACCGCGCTGGCATTCCCCGGCTGCTGGTATTGCTGTTTCAAAAACAATGACATCACCCGTATTCTGCTGATGTTTACGACAAATACCTTTCCCTGATAATGTTGATGTGGTGCTGTGCATGGCCGGCGATGATGTAAAAAAAGGCTTTAACCCCAAACCGATGTTCACTCGATGTACCCACGCGGTTCCACGCCGCATCGTTGAAAGAAGCAAAAAGAAAATAAGAACTTTGCCGCACGGCTTCCCATTCTTCCAAAATATTGGTGAGTGTGCGGGCGTTGGCATTGGAATGCGGCACATAAACATCCTGGTCAAAGCCAGGAAGTGGTGTGGTATCGTTGCGGGCAATGCGCAGGGCGCGGTAAGAAAAAATGCGTTCGGTGTCTATCATGTGCACCAGCGATTCCTTGATGGTCCATTTGCCTTCGGCATAGCGGTACTCCAGTTTGTGGTCCGGAATGGATTGAAGAAACGATTTCATTTCTGAAAACAGTACCGGGTAATCATTTACAGAAATCGGCTCCTTGATCTGGTTGATGTAAGCTGCGGTAAACGGTTTGAATTCACCAGCAACAGGTTTTTCGATTGTTTGCATACCAATGCGTGTTTTGCGGGTAATGTATTTTGTAAAAATACAGGTATCAGGAGTTGTTTGTGCAGCAATTTTCGAAGGGCAGCATCACCTTTTTGCTGCAGAACAGGATCAAAATTATCTGCGTACTTTTATGGGGAAAAGAATGACGCCAACCTGATTGTATTCCTGCTTATACCGATCTCCTTATGAAAGTGGCTCCTTTTTCCATCTCGATCCTCTTTGTTGTGACAACAGTGCTGGCAGTTTTCCTGTTTTGCAAAGCTTCCAGATTACCGGGAAAAACGTTGTTGATCTTGCTATCCTGGCTTGCTCTTCAGGGAATTGTTGGTTACAATGAATTTTATGCAGACACGAAAGCCTTTCCACCCCGATTTTTGCTGTTGGTGCTTCCGCCAATGTTGCTCATCCTGCTGTTGTTTGTTACCAAATCCGGCAAAAGGTATATAGACAGGATGGATAGCGGCATATTGACCGCTCTTCACATTGTAAGAATCCCGGTGGAAGTGGTTTTGTATTTACTGTTTCTCAACAAAGCTGTGCCGCAACTGATGACGTTTGAAGGAAGAAATTTTGATGTGTTTTCAGGATTGTCGGCAGGGTTGGTGTATTATTTTGGATATGTTAAGAAAACATTGCCAGCAAAAGTGATTCTATTTTGGAATGTTGTTTGCCTGTGCCTGCTTTTGAACATTGTTGTCATCGCCATATTATCGGCGCCCTTTCCGTTTCAGCAGTTTGCATTTGACCAGCCGAATATCGCGGTGTTGTACTTTCCATTTGTATGGTTGCCCGGCTGCCTTGTGCCGCTTGTGTTGTTGTCACATCTCATTTGCATTCGCCACCTAATTTTTTCCTCTCGAAAAAAAGTGTCAACCATTTATTTGTCAACTGATAAGGTGAACACGGAAAGATGACAAACGGAAGAAAATGTTTCGTCATCAATTGTTGCCGGCTCATTGGATGGCAATAAAAAAGCAGGAAGTTGTGACCCTTCCTGCTTTTTTTATTTACTTGAAAAGACATTACTCTTCATCATCAAAGCTCATAGCTTCTTTGGCAGTGGTGAGCAGTTCATACTCTTCTTTGCTACCAACGATGAGGTTTTCAAATTCGCGTAAGCCGGTACCTGCAGGAATTGCATGACCCGTAATTACGTTTTCTTTTAATCCGAGCATATCGTCCGATTTGCCTTGAATGGCTGCGGAGCTCAATACCTTGGTAGTTTCCTGGAAGGAAGCGGCTGAAATCCAGCTTTGTGCACCCAAAGAAGCTTTGGTGATCCCCAACAGCACCGGTTGCGCGGTAGCAGGTTGTGCATCTCTTACTTCCACCAGTTGCTTGTCGGCGCGGCGCAGCAAAGAGTTTTCTTCTCTCAGTTCGCGAACGCTTACAATCTGCCCGGCTTTCAGTTTTGCACTGTCACCTGGTTCGGTCACTACTTTCTTATCAAAAATGCGGTCGTTTTCTTCGTTAAAATCGAACTGGTCTTCGTGGTCTTCTTCGAGGAAGCGGGTGTCACCGGCATCTACGATTTCCACTTTTTTCATCATTTGTCTAACGATGACTTCAATGTGTTTATCGTTGATTTTTACGCCCTGCAAACGATAGACTTCCTGGATTTCATTGACCACATATTCCTGTACGGCAAACGGACCTTTGATAGACAGGATGTCGGCAGGAGCGGTTTGACCATCAGACAAAGCTGTTCCAGCTTTTACGAAGTCGCCGTCCTGAACCAGGATCTGCCGGGTGAGCGGCACGAGGTATTTTTTAACCACCCCGTCTTTGGCTTCCACGATGATCTCGCGGTTGCCACGTTTTACGTTACCAAACGATACCACACCATCAATTTCGCAAACAATGGCCGGGTTACTTGGGTTACGGGCTTCGAACAATTCAGTTACCCGTGGCAGACCTCCGGTAATATCGCCCGACTTGCGAAGCGTACGTGGGATTTTAACGATGATTTGCCCGGCTTTTACTTTTTCGCCTTCTTCTACAATCAGGCGGCTACCTACCGGCAGGTTATAGTTTCTGATTTCCGCACCTTCTACAATGATCGACCGGAATCTTGGTTTTGTCTTTCGTATTCAGTGATTACTTTATCGCGGTGACCGGTTTGTTCATCGGCTTCTTCCCGATACGTAAATCCATCAAGAATGTTTTCAAATTTGATTTCACCGCTCATTTCAGATACCACGACGTTGTTGAACGGATCCCATGTACAAATGACATCGCCTTTTTTCACTACCTGTCCATCTTTCACGTTCAGCGTAGCGCCATACGGGATGTTGTTGGTGATGAGGAGACGGTCATTTTTCACATCCATGATTCTTACTTCACCGGTGCGACCAATAACGATCTGCACTTTCGGAACCTTCGTTGTTCAACGCTTCTACAGTACGCAGACCATCAAACTGAATGGTACCATCGAATTTGGCTGGCAAAGTAGATTCCACAGAAGACGAACCGGCGATACCACCTACGTGGAAGGTACGGAGCGTCAACTGTGTACCCGGTTCGCCGATAGACTGGGCGGCGATGATACCAACTGCATCACCACGCTGAGCCGTATAACCGGTAGCCAGGTTTTTGCCATAGCACTTCACACACACACCACGCTTGCTTTCGCAGGTAAGGACAGAGCGGATTTCAACCGTTTCGATCCCTACTTCTTCAATGGCTTTGGCAACGTCAACAGTAATTTCGTCGCCTGCACCAAGGAGCATTTCATCGGTAAGCGGGTTGAATACATCGTGCAAAGACGTTCTGCCGATGATTCTGTCTGCCAGAGGCTCGATGATGTCTTCGTTGTCTTTCAAGGCCGTTGTGGCTATGCCACGCAGGGTTCCGCAATCTTCTTCATTGATCACCACATCCTGCGCCACGTCTACGAGACGACGGGTAAGGTAACCGGCATCGGCTGTTTTTAACGCGGTATCGGCAAGACCTTTGCGGGCACCATGGGTAGAGATGAAGTAATCCAATACGTTCAATCCGCCTTTGAAGTTGGACAGAATCGGGTTTTCAATGATTTCAGAACCGGTAGAGCCGGATTTACGAGGTTTTGCCATCAATCCCCTGATGCCAGCGAGCTGTTTAACCTGCTGCTTGCTACCACGGGCACCGGAATCGAGCATCATGTAAACAGAGTTGAAGCCCTGTTTGTCCGTTGCCATTTCACGGATCAACGTTTCGGTAATGCGGGTATCCACGCGGCTCCAGATGTCAATTACCTGATTGTAGCGTTCGTTGTTGGTGATGAGCCCCATGTTGTAGCTTTCCCACACTTCTTCAACTTCTACTTTTGCCTGGTCCAGCAATTCGTTACGGATTTCCGGTATGATGAGGTCATTTACGTTAAAGGACAAACCACCGCGGAATGCCATGCGGAAACCAAGCTGTTTGATATCATCAAGGAATTTTGCCGTTTTGGGAACGTCAGTAATTTTGATGATGTCGCCAATGATTTCGCGAAGGCTTTTCTTAGTCAGGAGTGCATTGATGTAACCCACTTCAGCGGGTACAAACTGGTTGAACAATACCCGACCGGTAGTGGTTTCAATTAATTTTTTCTTCAACTGCCCGCCCTCACGCACATTGGTTTTCACCTTAATGTGGGCATGCAGGTCCACCTGGTTTTCGTTGTAGGCGATCAGCACTTCTTCCTGGCTGTAGAAGGCTTTGCCTTCTCCTTTCACCACCAAGCCATCAATGCTTTTCTTTCCTTTGGTAATGTAATACAATCCCAAAACCATGTCCTGCGAAGGAAGGGTGATGGGCGTGCCATTCTGCGGGTTCAGGATATTGTGGGAAGACAACATCAGCAATTGTGCTTCGAGGATGGCAGCACTGCTCAGGGGCACATGCACCGCCATCTGGTCACCGTCAAAGTCGGCGTTGAACGCAGCCGTTACCAACGGGTGCAGCTGGATAGCTTTGCCTTCTACCAGTCTGGGCTGGAAAGCCTGGATGGACAACCGGTGCAACGTTGGCGCACGGTTCAGCATCACCGGGTGACCTTTCAATATGTTTTCGAGGATGTCCCAAACAATCGCTTCTTTTTTATCTACCAGTTTCTTGGCAGATTTCACGGTTTTTACAACGCCTCTTTCAATTAACTTACGAATAATGAATGGTTTGAACAATTCGGCAGCCATGTCTTTTGGCAAACCGCATTCGTGCATTTTCAGTTCAGGACCTACCACGATAACGGAACGACCGGAATAGTCAACACGCTTACCCAACAGGTTCTGGCGGAAACGTCCTTGTTTGCCTTTCAATACATCTGACAGCGATTTCAGCGCACGTCCACCTTCTGCCTTTACAGCATTAGACTTCCGGCTGTTGTCGAAAAGGCTGTCTACAGCTTCCTGCAGCATGCGCTTTTCGTTGCGCAGGATCACTTCGGGTGCTTTGATTTCCAACAGTCGTTTCAACCGGTTGTTGCGGATGATGACACGACGGTACAAATCGTTTAGATCGGAAGACGCAAAACGACCGCCATCCAGGGGAACGAGCGGGCGAAGTTCCGGCGGAATCACCGGAATGTATTGCATCACCATCCATTGTGGCTGATTGGTGATCCGGGTAGCAGCATCGCGGAACGATTCTACTACGCTCAGGCGTTTCAATGCATCTGCTTTACGTTGCTGCGACGTTTCGTGCGCGGCAGCATTGCGAAGCGTAAAACTGAGGCTATCAAGATCAATTCTGGACAACAAGTCGTGAACTGCTTCGGCACCCATTTTTGCGATGAATTTCTGCGGATCTTCATCTGGCAAAAACTGGTTGTCTTTTGGCAGGTTATCAATGATATCGAGGTATTCCTCTTCTGTTAACAAATCGCCCGGTTGCAAACCTTTGTCTTCACGGATACCGGATTGTATCACCGCGTATCGTTCGTAATACACAATGCTTTCAAGCTTTTTAGAGCTCATCCCCAGCAGGTAACCAATTTTATTGGGCAAGCTTTTGAAATACCAGATGTGAACGACAGGCACCACCAGTTTGATGTGCCCCATTCTTTCGCGGCGAACTTTCTTTTCGGTTACTTCCACACCGCAGCGATCGCATACGATGCCTTTGTAACGGATGCGCTTGTATTTACCGCAAGCACATTCGTAATCTTTTACCGGTCCGAAAATGCGTTCGCAAAACAAACCATCGCGTTCTGGCTTGTACGTACGGTAATTGATGGTTTCCGGCTTTAATACTTCACCAAAGCTGCGCTCCAAAATACTGTCGGGACTTGCCAACCCGATGGTTATTTTGGAAAAAGTGGCCCTGGGACGATTGTCTTTTTTAATTGCCATATTAATGTTACAATTTTAAGTAAACTGCAGATGTATATTCGATAGTTGCAAGCTGCCTGTTGTTTTTCTTTATGTACTGCTCAACTTACCCGGGTTCTCAGCCTGGCCAAAAACAAAACATTTCCTGGCAACGCAATGGGTGCATAACATTGTCGAACGTTATACAGGGTGCTGCGAAAACAAGAAAATGGATTGTGTTTTAGATAAAAAACCAAACGTAAATATTGAAGATTGCTGCTTAACAGGTTGCGAGCGGTGAAAATACATAAGTCGGCAAAGCTATGATTATTCAATAATAAAAAAAATCGAAAGTTTAAAATTTTGATCAAAAATACTTGCGCATAAATTTTAATTCACAATTTGTTTTGAATGTTAACAATTAGCCTGCATTTTTGCAACAGGAATCACAGTATCTTAAGCATACGCTGTATTTAATTACAATTCAACTTTTGCGTACGGAAATTTGGATTATTCTCTATAATCAGGTTTCACGGAGTAGTTTTATTGCTCCGAATTGTGTCGTATTGTTTTCAACACTGAATTCCACTTTAATTGTGTTTGCCTGATGGAAACCAAATCTTGTAAAAGAGATTGTTTTATGTTAATAAAATTGTAAACAATACTGAACGAACAGCTGATGACTCAAAAAAAAATATTGATCTTAGATGATGATCTAGATATTCTTGCAGTAATGCAACTTCTCTTCAAAACAAAAGGTTTTACTGTGGTTGCCTTATCCAGATGGGAAGAAATTTATGAGAAAGCTGAAAGTTTTCATCCGGATTTGATCTTGCTGGATGTCTTGTTATCCGGCAACGACGGTCGTGACATTTGTAAAGTGTTGAAAAAACGCGGATCCACCCGCCACATTCCAATTGTGATGTTTTCGGCAAATCCAAGCACTGCCAAGAACATGGCTGAATATGGCGCCGACGACTTCATCCATAAACCTTTTGAAGTAAACGACCTGTTGCAAACCATCAACTACCATTTGAAAAGAACGTCAAGTATGTCTTCCTGACAACATACGAATTATGATATGGGCATAAAAAAACCAGGTATGAAAACCCGGTTTTTTTATATATTAATTGATGAAATAATAAAAATTAAACTTTCGCAGCTTCTTCCTTGTTGCGAAAATCGAATTTGATTTTTTGATTTTCTTTATCCAGGTCTGCAATCAGGACATCACCATTTTTGACATTCAGATTCAGAATTTCTTCTGCTAAAGGGTCTTCCAGGTATTTCTGGATAGCCCTGTGCAACGGACGGGCACCAAACTGTACATCGTAACCTTTGTCTGCCAGGAAACTTTTGGCTTCTTCCGTCAGTTCGAGGCTGTAACCGAGTGTATTCAATCGCTTCAACACATTCTTCATCAGGATGTCAATGATAGCGAAGATGTTTTCTTTGTTCAGCGAATTGAAGATGACGACGTCATCAATACGGTTCAGGAATTCAGGAGCAAACGTGCGTTTCAATGCTTTTTCAATGACCGCTTTGTTGTTTTCATCCTGGTTCTGAATGCGGCTTGCCGTGGCAAAACCGACTCCATCGCCAAAATCTTTCAACTGGCGCACACCAATGTTGGAGGTCATGATGATGATCGTATTCTTGAAATCAATTTTTCTACCCAGTCCATCTGTCAGGATACCGTCGTCAAGTACCTGCAACAGGATGTTGTAAATATCCGGATGTGCTTTTTCAATTTCATCCAGCAGGATAACACTGTATGGTTTGCGACGCACTTTTTCCGTAAGCTGCCCGCCTTCTTCATAACCCACATAGCCGGGAGGCGCACCCACTAGGCGGCTAACGGTAAATTTTTCCATGTATTCACTCATGTCTATGCGAATCAGTGAGTCTTCGCTGTCGAACATGTACCGGGCCAATGCGCGGGCAAGCTCTGTTTTACCAACACCGGTAGGTCCGAGGAAGATAAATGTGCCGATTGGTTTTTTCGGATCTTTCAATCCTACCCGGTTACGCTGAATGGCTTTTACCACTTTGCTGATGGCATCGTCTTGACCAATCACCATTTGCGCTCATGTCTTCGTGCATCTTGCGGAGCTTTTCCGTTTCTGCCTGCACCATGCGTTTGACCGGGATGCCCGTCATCATGCTGACGACTTCGGCAATGTCTTCTTCATCAATGGGATAACGTTTGTGTTTGCTTTCTTCTTCCCAGATATTTTTGGCTTTTTCCAGTTCTTCACCCAGGCGTTTTTCGGTATCGCGCAGGGCGGCTGCTTCTTCAAAACGCTGGCTTTTGACCACCTTGTTTTTTTCTACCTTAATGTCTTCGATCTTTTTTTCCAGGTCAAGAATGTTTTGCGGAACATTGATGTTCTTCAAATGCACTCTCGCGCCTACTTCATCCAATACATCAATTGCCTTATCGGGCAACAAGCGGTCGGTCATATAGCGGTCGCTCAGTTTCACGCAGGCTTCTATCGCTTCATTGTCGTAGATAACGTTGTGGTAATCTTCGTATTTGGATTTGATGTTGTTCAGGATCATAATGGTTTCATCCACGGATGGAGGATCTACCATTACTTTTTGAAAACGACGATCCAGTGCGCCATCTTTTTCAATGTACTGGCGATATTCATCCAGCGTTGATGCACCAATGCACTGCAACTCGCCTCTCGCTAATGCGGGCTTAAAGATGTTGCTGGCATCCAGGGAGCCACTTGCACCACCTGCGCCTACAATGGTGTGGATTTCGTCAATGAACAAAATCACATCGCGGTTTTTCTCGAGTTCATTCATGATGGCTTTCATGCGCTCTTCAAACTGACCGCGGTATTTGGTGCCGGCTACCAATGCGGCAAGGTCGAGGCTGATGACACGTTTGTCGAACAACACGCGGCTCACTTTGCGTTGTACGATTCTCAGTGCCAGACCTTCCACGATGGCGGTTTTACCCACACCGGGCTCCCCAATGAGGATGGGATTGTTTTTCTTGCGGCGCGAAAGAATTTGAGACACACGTTCGATCTCTTCTTCCCGGCCTACGATGGGATCCAGCGAACCGGCTTCGGCAAGTTTGGTAATGTCTCGGCCAAAATTATCCAGTACCGGCGTTTTGCTTTTCGCATTGCTTGCCTGCTTGCTGCTACGTTGCTGTGATGAAAATCCTTTCTTTTCGTCATCGAAATCATCATCGTCATTTTCTGTGTACTCGCTGCGCGGGTCGCTGCTGCGCACCACACCGATTTCGTTGCGAAAGGTATCGTAGTCAACATCAAACTGACCTAAGATTTGTGTAGCAATGTTTTCGCGGTTCTTTAAAATGGAAAGCATGAGGTGCTCTGTTTCCACCAACGGGCTTTTCAAAGCTTTGGCTTCCAGCACCGTCACCCGAATTACTTTTTCGGCTTGCTTGGTAAGCGGCAAACTGTTGATGTTTGCTATGTTTTTGCCGGTTTTATCTTTCACAGCAAGTTCTACCTCTTTCCTCAATTCGTATAAATCAACATTTAATTGTTTCAACACTTTGATGGCTGTATTCTCTCCTTCCCTGATCAGTCCCAACAACAAATGTTCTGTTCCAATGAAATCATTCCCCAGCCTCAGCGCCTCTTCCCTGCTGAACGAAATAATTTCCTTTACCTGAGCTGAAAAATTATTATCCATGATGTATTAAATTAGATACAATTATAACGAATATTTTTAAACTCTGTTACTTTGCAAAGATTAAAAGCAGTTAAAATATCCTTTAAAGCTATATGAGTTTCAAAATTGATACCAAGGAAAAATTTACGGTAATTACGCCTGAATCAGATTCAATGAATGCCAATATTGCAGCCGATTTGTGGGAAACTGCCACTTCGTGTATCAACTCGGAAGAAGGCAATGTCATCGTCAACTTTCAGAACGTACTGAAAGCCGATTCCGACGCGGTAACCAGTCTTGCTTCATTGCAACAGCACTTTTATGATCATAAAAAATCATTTGTTCTCTGCAACGTCTGCGCCGATGTGATGGTTGTTGTTAAAAACGAAGCATTGATTGATGTTTTGAACATTACCCCCTCCGAAAGCGAGGCGTGGGACATTGTGCAAATGGAAGAAATTGAGCGCGAACTGATGGATGATACAGATGATGTTTGAGTTTTTCAGGAACAGGTAGTGATGCTGTCAATGTATTTGTGCAGGAGGGGAAACGGGTTAACCTTTCCTGCAAGGCATTGCTTTGCCGATTGCCAAAAAACTACGTGCTTTCGTAATTAAAATGGAACCTCGGTTTCACTCGTTACAAGCAACATCAATAAAACGTCTGCCCGCTGATGTTTGTGTCTGCCCGGAAGTTGGGAAACTGACTAAAAAAAATTTACCGGCACTTAAACCTTGCGATTCTACTGTCGTCAGAGTATAGTTGTGTTTGTGAATTGATTTTAGTTACAATTTTTTGCAGCAGGGGTTAAGAACGGGCGCTTCGCTTTGGCGGGGCGCCTTTTTTAGTCCTCGTATCTTCTTTTCCGCGGTTGCGGCTGGCTGCCTTCCATTTCTTCAATCAGGCTTTCGGGCGTGGGATGACTGGTGATGCCGGCAGCCATCAGGTAAGCCACTACAAACATGATCAAAACTGCCAGCATTTCTTTCCAGCGAATCCAATATCCCCACACAGCATAGACGGCTGCCCTCGATGGATTTGACGCTTCGTAGATGATTTTGACTTTTTCACCATCCGCAAAATGCCGGAACGAGTATGCCGCATCAAACCGGTACGTCTTCCGGTCTATTGCATACACCGCCAGGCTGACGTTTTCACCGCTTGCCGAATCGAATTGCTGCCGGATAACGGCGTGGCTCATTTCCCCGTCAAAAAAATCAGGTTGCCGCGAAAACAACACATACAGCGGGTAAATGACCAGGAATAATATCGTTACATTTTTAAACACGTCAATTGAGATTTCGAAAGTCAACCGGCACCAGTTTGCTGACACCCGGTTCCTGCATCGTTACGCCGTAAATCACATCCACGGTACTCATCGTGGTTTTGTTGTGCGTCACAATGATGAACTGCGAGTTGTTGCTGAACTGTTTGATCATATTGGTAAATTTTCCCACGTTGGCATCGTCGAGTGGCGCATCCACTTCGTCTAAGATACAAAAAGGAGCAGGTTTGATGAGGTAAATGGAAAACAACAAAGCCGTTGCCGTCAGTGTTTTTTCGCCGCCGCTGAGCTGCGAAATGGAAGAAGGTCGTTTTCCTTTGGGCTTTGCAATGATGTCGATGCTCGTTTCCGCCAGGTTATCCGGGTTTTCCAATACCAGGTCGGCAGTATCTTCTTCGGTAAACAAAGCTTTGAACACCTGCTGAAAATGATCGCGCACTTTGTTGAAAGTGTCCAAAAACTGCTGGTTGGCGCTGGTTTCCACTTCTTCTATCGTTTGCAGCAAACTGGTTTTTGCCGACAGCAGATCGTTTTTTTGATCCAAGATAAACTCATACCGCTTTTTCATTTCTATGAAAGCTTCAATGGCGGTAGGATTGATCTCGCCGATGTTCTCCAGCCGTTTCTTCATGCGGTCGGTCGATGCCTGCAATTCTTCCAGCGGAATGTTGTTTTCGCGCGGCTGATCCAGTATTTCATCCAGCACTATTTTAAACTCTACCTGCAACCGTTCCTTCATTCCGGCAAGTTGCAGTTTCAGTTCGTTCAGTTTGTCTTTGATTTGCCCAATCACCTGTTCCGACAACTCGCGGCTTTTGATTTTCATTCGCAAAGCGCTTTCCCGTTCCTGCAAAGCATTGCGCAGGTGATAATACTCTTTGTTGGCCGTATTCACTTCCTGCTCCGCCGTTTCCTTATCGGCTTGCAACTGTATCAAAAAAGCATCTGTTTCTTCTATCAGCATTTTGCTTTCTCCAATCAGCAATGCAGAATCTTCCAGTTGCCTGGTGTTGGATTGTATTTGCGTGTTCAGGTTGTGAAGCTGGTTTTGCTTGTAGGCGAGTTCCTGTTTCAGCGTCTGCACTTTGCTTTGCTGTCGCATCAGCTGCAGGTTCAGTTCGTTGTATTGTGCAGATGCAACCCGGTAGTCTTCTTCGGCTGCCCGGCTGCCTTGCTCTGCGGCTTCAATACGGGCGCTCATCTCCTGCAGCCGGTCGTTGAGAAGGTGCAACGCTTCTCTGGTGTCGGCGATGTCTTCCTGCTCGTCCTGCAGCCGCAGGTCTATTTCCTGCAGCCGCTGTCCCGACTGCTGCTGCGATGCGTGTATAGTTTCTATTTTGCTCCGGATGATGAACACCGCGTTGACCAACTGGTTGATTTCGTTATGCAAAAACCGAATGTCGGTATCTTTCAGTTGCTGCTGAAAAGCAACAATTTCGCCCTGCAAATGTTTGATTTCTTTTTGCGAAGCCTGCACCACCGCATCCTGAAAAACGATGTCTTCGTGCAGTTTTTCGAGGTTTTTGGCGCGCCCTATTTTTTTTCCTTCAAACAAACCGACACTGCCGCCCGAAAGCGTGTATTGACCATATACCATGCGCCCGCTTTTGTGCAAAAACACAGCTCCTTCTTCAGAAACTGCATTTTCGTTTTCGGTTATGAACACATTGCCGAGCAGGTATTCCGCCAGCTTTGCATATTGGTCGTCCACTTCAATGATGTCCAGTGCGGCTATGGTATTTCCGGGTTGCGAAACATCTTTTGGGCGAACGTCAGACAGTTTATTTAGGATAAAAAAATTGGCTTTGCCTTTTTTGTTCTCGTCCAGCAGGTGAATGGCTTGCAACGCTTCTTCCGGCGTGTGAACAATGTAATAGTTGAGGTACGAATCCAGCAGGTTTTCGATGGCAGCGCGGTATTCTTCGTGTACATACACAATGTCTGAAAGAATTGGTGAACGGAAATTCCAGTTTTTGTTGTTGTGTAAAAACTTGACGCTCTCCGGGTAGCCGTCCATGCTGTCCACGAGGCTTTTCAGCAGATCGTATTCGTTGCGTTTGGAATCGAGCACACGGGTATCGCCAGCCAGCTTGCTGCGCGTGGTTTCCATTTCTGCCTGTGCTTCGGCTATCGATTGTTTGATGCGGTCCTGTTCTTCCTGAAGCTGTTGCAATATGCTGCGTTTGTCTTCCAGCACTTCCTGTTTTTCTTCGATGTCTGCTTCCAGGTGTTGCAATTGCATCACGCGTCCCTGCTGCTCGTCAGAAATCTGCGCAAAACTGCGCTGCAGGTTGATGATGCCGGTATCGGCTACGGCTACTTTTTTTTCGGCGGCAAACTGGTCGCGCTGCAATTGCTGGTACTGGCTGCGCAACACCTCATTTTCTTTCCGTTTTTCTTCAAAAACCACCCGCTTTTCATCGTTCGCGATTTTGGCGAGGTGAACGCGCTGTTGCAATTCGTACAGGTTGTCGTTTTCTGCATCGGCCAGCTGTTGCGTATGTTCGATGGATTCGCTGATGGAGGTCAATTGTCCCTGCGCACCCTGCAAAAAATCTTTGATACCGGCTTCGCGTTCCAGCTGGTATTGCAGCTTTTGCGTGGCGAGGTTTTTCTCATTTTCTTTGGTGCGCAATTGCTGCAGCAGCAAATTGAAATGTTGCTGCGTGGTTTGCAAAGCATTTTCTTTTTCTGTAAAGCTGTTTCGACTTTCTTCCAGGTTCTGTTCTTCGGTTTCTATTTCCGCATCGAGTGTATCCCTTTTGGTGGTTTCCTCTTCCTGCCGTTCGTTCAGGTCTTTATAGGTATCCGAAAACCCCTGCAACGAGGCTTTGGCGAGTTCTACAGAAATGTCTTTGTATTCTTTTTTGATTTCAAAATATTTCTCCGCCTTCTTAGCCTGGTTTTCCAGTGCTTTCAACTGGTTGTTGATTTCAAACAACAGGTCTTCGATGCGGTTGATGTCTTGCTCAGCGGCTTCCAGCTTTGCTTTGGCTTCTTTTTTCCTCGTTTTGTAAATAGTGATGCCGGCAGCTTGTTCCAGCATGCGGCGGCGGCTGTTGTCTTTGTCTTTGATGATGTCGTCCACCATCCCAAGTTCAATGATGGCATAGCTGTCGGTGCTGATGCCGGTATCCATAAACAGGTTGTGGATGTCTTTCAGGCGGCAGTTCACGTCGTTGAGGCGGTATTCGCTGTCACCATTTTTGTAGAAACGGCGCGTGATGGTAACGGTGGTAAATTCGATGGGCAGCAACTGCCGGTTGTTTTCAAATGTAAGGCTTACCTCGGCAAGGCCGCTGGCACTGCGCGTTTTGCTGCCATTGAATACCAGTGCTTCCAGGTTTTCGCTCCGCAAGGCAGAAATTTTTTGTTCACCGATCACCCAGCGAATGCTATCAATGATGTTGCTTTTCCCGCAGCCATTGGGACCAATAATGCCGGTGATGCCTTCGTCGAAACGGACGACGGTTTTGTCGGCAAAACTTTTAAACCCTTTTATTTCAAGTGATTTTAAACGCACGGTGCTTCAATTTTCTCAACTGCGAACATAAATGAAAAGAGGAACATGCGATTCTATTTTCCCATCGGTGGCGCTAAAGTTCGCAGTGGATTCAGTAGATTTATGGCGAAAAAAATAAAACCGGATGAAACGGAAATTATTGGTGCTGGCGATGCTCCTCTTAACTGTGCAAATGCTACAAGCACAAATCATATCGGATGAGCAACAGGTGCGCGACGTATTGCTGGCACAAACTGTGGCGTGGAACAGCGGTGACATCAATGGCTTTATGGAAGGCTACGCCAACAATGATTCGCTGATGTTTATTGGCAGCAAAGGCATTACTTATGGATGGGACAGCACGCTGGCGCGCTACAAACGCAACTATCCAAATAAAGCAGCAATGGGCATCCTGTCGTTTGATTTGCTGCTGGTTAAACAACTTTCACCGGAGTACTTTTTTGTAGTGGGAAAATTTACACTGATCCGCGAACGCGACACGCCAACAGGTCATTTTGATTTGCTGTTTCGAAACATCAACGGGCAATGGAAGATTGTGAGCGACCATTCTTCGTAACAGAAATACTTAAAAATTTTCACCACTCAAGTGTATTCAAATCAAAAGCCTGTTGCTTTATAAACGCAACAGGCTTTGTAATAATACTAACAAGAATTTGATTAAATATCCGTCGCTTCGCCATACGCCACGGCAGTTGCTTCTTTCACGGCTTCGCTCATGGTGGGGTGCGGATGCACGGCATTTAAAATTTCGTGTGCGGTGGTTTCGAGCTTGCGGGCAACTGAAATTTCAGCAATCATTTCTGTTACGTTGGCGCCGATCATGTGTGCGCCGAGCAATTCGCCGTATTTGGCGTCGTAAATCACTTTTACAAAACCATCCGTTGCGCCGGCAGCTGTTGCTTTACCGCTGGCGATGAATGGAAACTTGCCCACTTTCACTTCGTAACCGGCATCTTTGGCGCCTTTTTCGGTAAAGCCGACGCTGGCAATCTCCGGTGTGCAATAAGTACAGCCCGGAATGTTGGCATAATCCATGACTTCGGGTTGGTGCGTTGTTTTCTTTTCTACAAAAGCAATGTATTCGGCTACATTGATGCCTTCTTTGGTGGCTTTGTGCGCAAGTGCCTGGTTGGGCGTACAGTCTCCAATGGCATAAAATCCAGGAATAGTGGTTTGCTGGTATTTGTCTACCACCACTCTGCCTTTTTCCGTTTTGACTCCTACACTTTCGAGCCCGATGTTTTCAATATTGGCCACCACACCTACGGCGCTCAGCACTACATCGGCTTCTAGCGTTACGTAACTGCCATCCTGTTTTTTTACTTTTGCTTTTACCCCACTGCCACTGGTATCAACCGATTCAACGGTAGAGCTTGTCATGATGTCAATTCCTTGTTTCTTGAACTGTTTTTCCAGTTCTTTCGAGATTTCCTCGTCTTCTACAGGCACCACTCTTGGCAGAAATTCCACTATTGTTACTTTGGTGCCCATGGTATTATAGACATAGGCAAATTCAACGCCGATGGCGCCACTACCTACCACAATCATGCTTTTGGGCTGTTCGGGAAGCACCATGGCTTCGCGGTACCCCACCACTTTTTTGCCATCCTGCTTCAGGCTGGGCAGTTCACGACTTCTGCCACCGGTTGCGATGATGATGTGTTTGCCTTCCACGGTTTGCTCTTTTCCATCGGCGCCTTTCACCTGAATTTTTCCTTTGCCGGTGATGGTTCCGTACCCATGATGACGTCAATTTTATTTTTTTTCATCAGAAAGGCAACTCCTTTGTTCATTTTATCGGCTACGCCACGGCTGCGTTTGATGACACCGCCAAAGTCGGGCGATGCATTTTCTACGTTGATGCCATAGGCCGAACTATGCTTTGCATAGTCGTACACATTGGCACTTTTAATGAGTGCCTTGGTGGGGATACAACCCCAGTTGAGACAGATGCCGCCAAGACTTTCTTTTTCGATGATCGCTACTTTGAAACCAAGCTGCGAGGCACGGATAGCTGCCGGATAACCACCCGGTCCGCTACCAAGGACTACAACATCGTATGCCATATTTTCTTTTGATTTTTCAATAATGGTGAAGATAAACGACTACAATATTAACAGCAATCGTTTTATTTTTTTCAATGGCTGCAAAATTAGTTGTAAACAGGGAAACAACAAAGTGATCGGGCTGCGGTGACAGTTGGTCTTACAATTGCCTACTTTTGCGTCTAACTTCATGCAACATCGTTTTATCACAATAGAAGGCAATATAGGGGCTGGAAAAACTACGCTGGCACACCTGCTGGCCAAAAAACTGAACGCACGCCTGATTCTGGAAGAGTTTGCCGACAACCCGTTTTTGCCAAAGTTTTATGAAAATCCAAAGCAATACGCGTTTCCGCTGGAACTGTTTTTCATGGCGGAACGCTACAAGCAACTGAAAGACATGCTCTTCCAGACCGATTTGTTTCAAAGCATTACGGTATCGGATTATGTGTTTACCAAGTGTTTGTTGTTTGCCCGCATCAATCTGCCCGAAGAAGAATTCAAGTTGTACCAAAAGCTGTTCGACATCATGCAGCAGCAACTGGTGTTCCCGGATGTGATCATTTACCTGCACAGCACCATCAACCGGCTGCAGAAAAACATCAGAAAGCGTAACCGCAGCTACGAGCAACAGATACCCGACAGTTATTTGCTAAGCATACAGGACACGTATACCAACTACATCAGGCAACACGCCATCAAAACCATTTTTGTAGAAGCCGACAATGCCGATTTCCTGGGCAACGACCTTCACCTTAAGGCGATACTTGATGCCTTGGAAAAAGACTTTGACCAGAACTATTTTGTAACACTGTAAAACAACCGAACCGATTACCAAAAACCGAAAGCATGGCAGCACCGGAAGAGTACATTACCAACAAACCCGTCAGCCCATTTGCAGCGGTGGGCATCGCCGAATACCGCAACCTGCTCATGTGCCGGTTTACCTTTACCATGGCAATGCGGATGCTGACCACCGTACTGGGTTGGTGGATTTACAGTCTTACCAACGATCCATTTGCCATCGGTCTCATCGGACTTTCGGAAGTAATCCCCGCAGTGAGCATGGCGCTGTATGCCGGTCATGTAATAGACATCAGCGAAAAGCGGAAGCTTATGCTTATTTGTATCTCTTTGTATGCGCTGGCTGCCCTTTTGTTTTGTATTTTATCAACCGGGTATTCCCACAACCGCCTCAGCAACCATAGCATTGCGCGGCTCATCTATGTTATTGTTTTTTGCACCGGCATTGTGCGCTCGTTTGCGGGTCCCACGTTCAGCGTATTGGTTGCCAACATTGTACCCCGGGATTTGCTGCAAAACGCGACTACCTGGAACCAGGGGGCTTACATGTCGGCATCGGTAACAGGGCATGCCATCGGCGGTTTGCTCATTGCCCATGCAGGCGTTACCGGCACATTGGGGGTTGTGTTTTCGCTGGTTGTGTTTTCCTTGCTGACGATTTCTTTGATGCGCAAAAAACCACCTGCCAACGAGCGGGGCGAACGCCGTACCTGGGATAGCGTGCGCGAAGGATTGGCTTTTGTCTACAAAACGAAAGAACTGCTGGGCGCGCTGTCGCTCGATTTGTTTGCAGTGCTGTTTGGCGGCGCCGTGGCCATGGTGCCGGTGTTTGCCAAAGACATCCTGCACATTGGACCTGAAGGTTTCGGACTGCTGAATGCGGCGTCAGACTTTGGTTCCATCATCATCGTCATTTTGCTGACTTTGTTTCCGCTCCGCAAAAAACAAGGCAGGAAACTGCTGTACGCCGTAGCAGGTTTTGGCGTTTGCATCATCGTATTCGGTTTGTCAAAACTCTTCTGGCTGTCGTTTGCCGTGCTGATGATCAGCGGCATGCTCGATGGCATCAGCGTGGTGGTGAGAGGCACCATTTCACAATTGAAAACACCCGATCATATGCGTGGCAGGGTATTGAGCGTCAACTCGATGTTCATCAACAGCAGCAATGAATTGGGACAATTTGAAAGCGGCGTTGCAGCTAAGCTGATGGGCGTTATTCCTTCAGTGGTGTTTGGTGGCTGCATGACCTTGCTTGTCGTAGGAATTACCTGGATTAAAGCGCCGACACTACGGGAAATGGAATATTGAGTGGTAAAAAATAGGTTGCCGGAAACATTACCTTTTCGTGGATTTTACCGATTAAGGATTGTAATGATATTGTGTTGCAGGTTTTTTTATTTTTAAAAATTTCCTGCATTACGGTATGAACGATTTTCCCGAAAAATTTTAAAACTGCGTACAAATTAGATTTACATTAGCGAAACAAAAGGTTCCGCTTGCTGATCAATTAACCGCGTTGCAGATCTGTGAAAATGCCCCATCGAAATTCTTGATACGGGACCTTAATTAACACCTTGTACCGTTTCAGACATCTCACGCCCCAATCACCTAAAACATATATACTATGACCAAACCATTTTTGCTGGCAAAGCTGACAGTCCTTGTTGTACTGATATTCTTTTTGTTGCCCGGCTGCAATCATTACATCTCTCCTTACGATCAGTTTGCATATTCGCAAACCACTGCATTGAAAGTAGATGTGTTGACGTTGATTGATGAATCTACCGACACGTACTTGTCGCACGAAGACGAAGTGAATGAAGTGGTTTCCAAAATGAGAAAAGCAATAGAATATGAAAAGCACCGCCCGAAAAACGACATCACCATCCGCATGTGGAACAAGCTGCTGGATTCAACGGCTCAAAAAGGAATTGTGGGTTCTTATCTCGCTAGCTGGAAACGGACAGGCACCAAAAGCACTGCTTTGATCAACGAATTCAAACCCCTTGCTGCCGAAGGATTCGACCTGATTGCAGAACTGGAAGCGCAAAAAATACAATCTACCAACCCCGGCATCCTGAATTTTTTAAACAAATAAACTCTTGTCTATGGCTATCAATTTTGGTGAACTCTTTACCGAACTGAAAAAAAATGTACTGGTGCTGGCAAAAGCTTCATTTAAGTCCTTTGAAAAAGAAGCAGAACAGGATGCAGAAAACCTGCTGAACAGCATGAAAGACAAGTTGGAGCGATGGACGGGACTTCTCGCCGCGGGTACGCTTACACTGGACGACTTTGAACTGCTGGTAATGGCACAAAAAGACCTGGTAGAAATGAAGGCGTTGCAAAAAGCGGGGCTGGCAGCCATCAAGGCAGAACAGTTCCGCGACAGCCTTGTAAACCTGATTACAGACACCATCCTGAGCGCCATACCCGGCGTATAATGCCCAGTCCTTTTTTACCTTTACCACGCTTCGTTTGATAGTTGCTGTTTTCATTTATCATCCGCATCTTCCCGGTGGCTTATTTTTGCCTTTCGATCGATATTTAATACATACATGGAACAACATACAGAAGCGCAAAAAAGCATATTGGGATTGGAATTACCCACCGATCCAAGATGGGTGAACCTGGCAGGAATGAGCCTGCAGCACATCCTTTCTGACCACGCATATTGCGAACAAAAAGCTGCCATCAGCTGCATTTCGCTCATTCAATATTATTCCGACAAAGAGGTGTTGGTAAACGAACTGTCGCCCATTGTAACGGAAGAATGGGGACATTTCCGGCTGGTGTTGCAGGAACTGCGCAAACGCAACCTGCCGCTTGGCAGGCAACGAAAAGATGAGTATGTCAACAAACTGGTTCAGTTCAGGCAACAAGGAGGCACCGAAGAAGGACGAATGCTCGATCAGCTATTGATGATGGCGTTGGTGGAAGCCCGCAGTTGTGAACGCTTCAAACGCCTGAGCGAAGGATTAACCGATGCTTACCTGCAACAGTTTTACCGGCGTTTTATGGAAAGTGAAGCCGGGCATTATGCCTTGTTCATCGACCTGGCGGAAGAATACATACAAAAAGACAAAGTGCGCAACCGTTGGCAGCAATGGCTTCGTTACGAAGCTGAAGTAATGCAATCTTTGTTGCTTCGCGGCGACCGGATACATTGAAAAAGGCCCGCGATGTAACTTGTTCTATTTCAAATGTGCATGGAAAATGATAAACAATAAAGTTATTGACATACACCGATGTACTGCTCAGCCAGATGAACAATTGTGCGGCAGTAATGCTTTACAACCAGCCAGTTATTAAAGCAGGCTGTTTTTAGATGCACGCCGATCTTCATTGTAAATTCATCCAAAAAACTTGTCGGAGACACCACACAAAGCATACATTTGAAAAAGAATAGGCATAGTGTTTGGCTTATTCATCCTGATGTACCGATAAAACCTACAGCTATGGCACACTTTGTAAGAAAGGAAAAAGTAAACGACAATCCGCAGATCAATTTTAACCAATCCAGGGAAATTGCTTATTGGGCAAAAAAATTCAACATGACGGCTGACAGCTTTCAACGGATTTTCCAGAACAACAACTATTCTATCTCCAAAACATTGGCTTTCTGTTCCGCCAAAGTCTGATCTGATCAGAACAATTGGTTTCCACGAAGATCATTGAGCCTGACAACATCCATTGCGCAGTTTTGCTGAACGGCAGGCGACTGCCTGTTTTGCAGGTATTCCGCATGTGCATGGGTCATTTAAAGCAGAACCTTGTTGTATTTTTCCGAACTGTGGCAGTATCCTTTAACAAGCCTGTTATCCTCATTTTTCCGTCAACCGGATAAACAATAAATTTCCTCTGCACTTTACATACAGGATTTTACAATCCCTTATACCTACTGTCCCTCTCCTCTTACGCCCTACTCAGGTAAATGCTATGGGGCAGCAATAACGGACTGCATTAAACCCAGTTTCCCATTTTGCATCAAAGCCATCAATATCAACCAATTGGTATAGATATTGACTCTTCAATCAAAAAATGAACATATGCGTTTATCCGTTCTTGCCGTTACGTTTTTACTATTGATTTCCGGCTGTTCCAGGAATGCCATTACGGGCCAAAACCAATTGGCACTTGTATCTGAAAGCGACTTGCAGGAAACAGCAAAATCACAATACCGCCAGTTTCTCAGCGAAAGCAAAGTGGTGAGTGCGTCTGCCAGCAAAGATGCTGAAATGGTGCGCCGTGTTGGTTCGCGCATCGCCAATGCCATCACAGAGTTCTACAAAGAAAAAGGCCAGGCCGATGTATTGAGCGGTTACCAGTGGGAATTCAACCTCGTAGACAGCAAGGAAATCAATGCGTGGTGCATGCCCGGTGGAAAAGTGGTGGTGTACAGCGGTTTATTACCGGTTACACAGAACGAAGCGGGTCTTGCCATTGTGCTTGGTCACGAGATAACGCATGCCATTGCTAGTCACGGTCGCGAACGCATCAGCCAACAAATGCTGGCAGCCGGCTTACAGCAGCTTGGCGGAGTGGCTCTGAGCACAAATCCAAAATATCTCAATATTTTCAATACTGTTTATGCACCCGCAGCACAGATCGGTGTATTACTTCCCAACTCACGTGGACAGGAAACGGAAGCAGACCATTACGGGCTTATTTTTGCCGCTATGGCCGGCTATAACCCGCAGGAAGCCATTCCATTCTGGCAACGGATGCAAAAATTGGGTTCCGGTGCTGGCACTCCCATCTTCCTGAGCGATCACCCAAGCGATGCTTCACGCATCCGCAAATTGCAGCAATGGATGCCTGAAGCACTCAAATATTACCGTCCGGTGAAAGGATAGCCGAAACTTTAAGGATTATTTGTAAGAAAAACATTTAATATCAATTGCTATTGCAATTGGTTTTTATACCTTTGCATTCCCGTTTTATTGCTTATTTTAAGGTATGTCTATGCAAAGTATGATTGAAAAGCTTAATCTGAAAGATGAAAAAAATGTTCTTATACAAGGTCTTCCTTCTGCTATCGAAAAACAATTTGCCAAGCTTCCTTACGCTAAAAATGTAACGCCACTACTGAAAAGCAGGAAAATAGATTTCGCCCTGCTATTTGCCATTCACCAAAATCAAATGTGTGCCATCCTCAGCGACGTATTTCCTGCGCTGCATGCCGAAAGCAAACTCTGGATTGCTTATCCCAAAGCTACCAGCAAGATTGCATCGGACCTGAACAGGGATTGTAGCTGGCAGGTATTGTCAGACCACGATTATGAGATTGAAAGCCAGGTAGCTTTGGATCATGTATGGATGGCGATTTGCTTCAAAAAACTGGATGTTGCTGCGCTCAATCTTGCCAACGGGGAAGAAGAAATGGTAGAAAACGAGGAATTTGACAGGCGTTTGATTAAATTGCCAGCAGAACTGGAAATCTTTTTTGTCAAACATAAAAAGGCAAAAGACTTTTTCAAATCGCTGCCGGTAGATGATCAGAAAGACTTTGTAAGCTGGATAGAAGAAGCCAAAAGAGCCGATACCAAGAAAAGAAGACTGGAAGCTGTTCAGCAAAAACTGCTTGATGGCAAGAAAACACTTTCAGAAAAATAAGCCCGATACGAACAACGTAAAAAACAGCTTTCGGTATTTCCAAAGCTGTTTTTTATTGCCCTTACCTCAACTGCTCTTCCAGGCAACCAATTCATTATTTTGGTAAAACGGCAATACATCTGCTGCATCTTCGGTGACGCAAAATTCAAGGTCTTTTTCCAAACCATAACTTGCAAGCCGGTGCCAATGCGTAGTTTTGCGGATAAATTGGTATAGCTGGTCTTTGTGAAGGCGATACATGTCTTCGGCCATCATGCTGCTGTCACAGTGCACGGTAAAATGTTGCTGCAACCGGTGCACCACGGCACCTGCAAACAATGTATCTTCCAGGTTAAAACGGTCTTTCCAGCCCGAACAACCCAAGACAACATTCTTATCAACTTTCATCAGGTAATTACAAACCGACGACAGATTGGGAAAAGAGCCCGTGACAATTTCCGATGCACCTTTTGCCAATGCCATGTGCAGCAGCTTCGTGCCGTTGGTGGTGGTGAGTACCAGCGTTTTGCCTTCAATGAATTCACGATGATATTCAGCAGGCGAATTGCCATACTGCAAACCAGGAATGATTTTGCCATCGCGCTCACCGGCAGTGATGGCGTTTAATTTTTTGCCAATGGCTTTGCATTGCTCCACACTGTCGACGGGTATCACTTTTTCGGCGCCATTGTACAGTGCGGTAGTGATGGTGGAGGTGGCCCGGAATACATCAATGATTACAACTACGCTGTCCTGAATGTCATACAAATCCAGAAGACGTGGTGTAAGAACGGTGGTGAGAGTTCGCTGTTGGCTCATATATAATGGGCAAAGATAAAGTTGCCTGCCAACCAAGAATCAACAACCAAAAGAAATACCAACATAAAAAAAGCTTTTGCCGGCTGCGATCAGGCGAATGGCAAAAGCTTGATGTTTTACTTACAAAAATGCAAAAGGCAATTAACGGTTGTAAGCCAACGTTGCAAAAGTGGTGTCTTTCTTCGTTGTATCCGCAGGAACCGTATCAGAGATCATGTTGTAGGCAACTGCAGCCATAAACATTGTATCTTTTTTGGTTGTATCGGCGGGTACAGTGTCTTTTGCCATCTGGTATGCGAGGGCAGAAGTGAACAGCGTGTCTTTTTTCGTCGTGTCGGTAGGAACGGTGTCGGTAACATTGTAAGCCAGCGAACCGTAAAAAGAAGTGTCTTTCTTCGTAGTGTCGGTAGGCACAGTATCGGTGATAGTGCTTTCCATCACATACGTCCGATCGCTAACTGCTTTGGAATCATCGTTTCCCATGGCGTGGATGGCGGCGGCAGATAAGATAAATGCACCTGCAATTAATAGCTTTTTCATAGTTCTCTTTGTTTGCTTGAATAATGATTGCCCCTTGCCAATAACTATGCCATGAAACCGCATTTGGTGTTAATAGACAGATGACAAAAAGCGGGAATTCTTATAGAAAACAAAAAGAAAAAAAGATTCAAACCGGATGAAAACACTTTTAATTGGTGGTTTTCATCTCGATGTATTTCAAAAATTCGTGTTTTACCGACTCTTCGCGAAATTTTCCGCCATAAAATGCAGTGACGGTTGCAGCACTGGTATCGTTGATGCCACGGCTGGCTACACACAAATGCCGCGCATCTACTATAACGGCTACGTCTTCCGTGTTCAGCACCCGCTGCAGTTCTTTGGCAATCTGAACGGTCAGACGTTCCTGCACCTGCGTGCCGTTTGGCGTAATATTGTACAAACCGGTTGAGTTTGCTCAACCCAATTACTTTTCCGCTGCTGATGTATGCTACGTGGGCTTTGCCGTAAATGGGTACAAAATGGTGCTCGCAGTTGCTGTAAAAAGAAATGTCTTTTTCCACCAGCATCTGGTTGTATTTGTACCGGTTTTCAAACAGCGTCGCTGCCGGTTTGTTCGCCGGGTTTAGCCCGCTGAAAATTTCCTGTACATACATTTTGGCTACACGCTTCGGTGTGCCGCGCAGACTGTCGTCCGATAAATCGAGCCCGAGAGTATCCATGATGGCAGCGAAATGCTGTTCGATGATGGCTATTTTTTCGTCGTCGCTTTTGTCAAAGGCATCCTGTTTCAACGGCGTATTGACCGACGAGCTGGCATGCTCCTCCCCGATTTCATCAATGGTAATATCGCTTAGCTCAATGGGTGTTTTTTCATTATGCTGGGTATTCCACAAAGTTTCTTTCTGTTTCATACAATGTAATTTTTAACTGTAGATCCGGTGCTATTTTGCTTCTCAACAACTGGTAGATGGAAATGGCAATGTTTTCTGCCGTCGGGTTCAGGTGTCTGAATTCTTCGGTATCAAGATTCAGGTTTTTGTGGTCGTAACGCAGCAACACTTCTTCCCTGATGATGTCGCTCAGCACCTTCAGGTCTATTACGAAGCCGGTGGTCTTATCTGGAACGCCGGTAACTTTTACAATCAGCTGGTAATTGTGCCCGTGGTAGTTCGGATTGCTGCATTTGCCAAACACGGCTGCATTTTCTGCTTCGCTCCAGTCAGGTACAAACAACCGGTGCGCTGCATTGAAATGTTCTACCCGGCAAACCGCTACTTCTGGCATCTGTAAAATAAGTTATTGTAAACAAATTGAACGTTAACCGCCGGCGCTGCATCAGAAGTGTGCTGACCAAGCAACCTGCACAAAGAAGGATTTCAAATCAACGATCGTTATATCAATGGCAAAAATACTGTACAAAAACCAATGATACTGCTAAAAACAGGCAACCTTGCGGAAGGCTTACTCTTCACCAAAATACTCGACGAAAATTTTCGGCGTTTCGTACAGTTTGATGCTGTGCAACTGCGCATTATCTGGTAGGTGCGGGGACAACTGTTGCCAGATCGCAATGGCTAAATTTTCGGTGGTGCAAATTTTATTGTGCAAAAAATCAACATCGAGGTTCAGATTTTTGTGATCCAGCTTTTCAATAATCCGCTCATTGACCAGTTTGCTTAACTTTTTGGCATCCATCAAAAAGCCGGTGTCGGCATCCGGGTTTCCTTTCACGGTTACATAAAGATTGAAGTTGTGACCATGCCAGTTCTCATTGGCGCAAACGCCAAAGATGGCTTCATTCTGATCGCGGCTCCATTGCGGATTGTACAGCTTATGTGCTGCGTTGAAATGTTCAATTCTTGTAAGGTATACCATGCCGCGGCAAAGATAGAACAGAGTTGATAGTATTGCACCGGCAAAAATGAATGGAAGCAACCATCCCAACATCTTTTTCAAGAGATTGCAGGTGCCAATTTTTTGCGCCTGCCATTTTACCGTTTCGGCTCTAATTCGTCGCGCGTTATCAGCCCTATCTGGTACGAATGTTCGATGGCTTCGGTGCTGTTGGTGTAAAAACAGGTGTGCACACCTTTCTTTTCTACCTCAGCCAAAATGTTGCGCGTAGCCATTTCTTTTTGTAAATGCACTTTCCGGATGTACACCGCGAAGATCTGTGCTGCGTATTTTTCAACTACAGTCGCGTAAATGGACGGGTCGCGCTGCGAATTGTCGCCCAGTAAAACAAATTGTTGGTTGGGAAATGCCTCCAGGATGCGAACCACCCGCAACAATTTACCTTCGTGCTTTGTTTTGCCGGTTTTCAGCAACTGGTACCACTTTTTAATTTGGTTTAATAAAAACACGCCTTTGGGCAGCTGGTTGTAATCGAAAAACACAATCAGGTCGTTGTACAAATTCCATTCACTGCTCGACACATAATAAAACGGGTTGGGCACTTCATCGCTGGCTTGCGCGGTTGCCAACAGGCGGTAATGCTGCACCACGTCGGGAAAAGCTGTGCGCGTATGCGGGTTCTTGATAAACAAAAGCCGCAACCGTTTGAAGATGGTGGCAGAGTGAGACACCAGCACGGTATCGTCAATATCTGAAATAAAGGCGTATTGTGCAATGTGGGGAACAAAAAGGTGCCCTTCGCCTGTACCGAGTATATTGTCCTGCTCATCTATACAATCAATGGTGATTCGATTCCATCCGGCTTTAACACCTTCAGGCGCTTGCCATTCAAACTTAAAAAAACCATCCTCCTGCGAGGTGGTGTATTGCAGTTGGTTGCCCCACCGGAGACGCAACCGGGCACCGGCAACCGGCTTTACGATAAACAACCGGATCAAACGCACAATATTAGGCATGATGTTGTGTGTATATTGTTCGCTTGTGTGTGCCGGTTTATTTTTCAACACATGACCAAAGACAATCAGGTTTTGCGCATGGCCATAACCATGGTAAATTTTGACAAATAAGCGGCTGCCAGCATTTGTTTGCATCCATCATTGTTTTAATACCGAAATAAATTTCCGTTTGTATGCAGGATCAGAATGCGCTAAAATTACTTTTTATCGTGAACAAAAACTCGGGCAAAAATGACAAAGATTGCAGGCGCTGATACGTGCCTATTTTGAACCCCTGCCCCATTCCATAGATCTGTTTGAATTGCCAGACGATTGTAACCCCAAAGACATTAACGAGAAAATACAGTCTTTTCAGCCGGATAAAATCATTGCTGTGGGCGGCGATGGCACCGTCAAACTGGCAGCGCAGTGCAGTATGAAAGTTCAGCTTCCGCTCGGCATATTACCTGCCGGTTCTGCAAATGGAATGGCGAAAGAACTGGGCATTCCTGCCGATCCCGATAAGGCAATGGAAATACTGGTGAGCGGCGAATGCCAGAAGATCCACCTCGTGGATGTCAATGGCGAGTTGTGTATTCATCTCAGCGACATCGGGTTCAATGCTTTTGTCATTAAAAAGTTTGATGGGTACCAGAAACGTGGGATGTGGAGCTACGTGAAAGCAACCTGGCAGGTATTGCGCAGCCATTCTTACCTGCAGGTAGAACTGAAAGTGGATGGCGAAACCAAACAAAAAAAAGCAGCAATGATTGTAATCGCCAATGCGACACGGTACGGCACCGGCGCTGTCATCAATCCCAATGGCTCGCTGACCGATGACATGTTCGAAATTATTGTGATCAAAAAAATTTCTTTCAAAGAAATCCTGAAGATGATGATTACACACCAGCCTTACGACCCCGTTAAGACGGAAGTGTACCAGACCGGTTTTATACAAATCACCTCCAAACGAAAAGCACACTTCCAGGTAGATGGTGAATACCTCGGAAAAATCAACAAGCTGAAAGCCAGCATAATGCCATCGGCGCTCGAAATGATTGTGCCGGCGAAAGTGGCAATGGATCTGCAACAGAAAACGGGCGCAGAAGCAAGCACCGAGATGCATTCGTAAATCACCGGGAACATAAAAGGATTTACGAATTGTCACCTCGTACAACCAACAGTTCAATATTAAAATATAGCTAACCTGTTTTCTGATAATGCCTCAATCCCATCAAAAACGAACCGAACATCGGGCATTGGGCAATCGTGGCAAATGATTTGCAAAATCATTTCTTTTGACTTATAAAATTCCGACGATATGGCTACAGAACAGTACGACAAAGACAAAGTAAAGGATGTAAGGGAAAGTGACGCAGTGAAAAGTGAATCCATTCAACCTGATCCGGAAACCCTGGACACTACCGATCCACAGGATCAAATGAAGGGTCCATTGTCATCCCTGATGCAGAGTACAAGTGAAGCTTTCGACAACGATAAATCGGAAGAGGAAGCCAACAAAGAAGCCGACGAAAGATAACCCAACCTGATTAACAGGGTAGTCTTTAGATTGCATGACTATTTGAGTAAAACACTATGACAGGTTCACCCGTTGTGGTGTTTTTCATTTGGTGAAACAATGCATTGCGTTGCACGCCATCAATAATTGACAAATAGTAGTGACATAAAAATAACAATGCAGTTCAACCATCAAGACGGATTAAAAGCGGTTGGTTGACTATCATCAAAAAACGTTGTAAACAACATCGCCTCCCTTATGCACAGGAGGCGATGTTGTTGAAAAAAACTATTCCTGTTGTTGGATCAGTTGTCTGTCCGGTTAGTAGCGTTGCCACTCGTATTATCAGCCCGCAGTTCTTCTACGTTCACCTCTGTTTTCCGCACTGTATCGCGAACAGTTTCACTGTGTTCTTCCACTTCTTTGCTCAACCTGATTTCTTCTACCACCCTTGCCTGTTTGGTCACTACGGGCACTTCAGCACTTTCAATCATTTCCACTTCGCCATCTGTAAAGGCAGCCAGTTCGGCTTCGGTAGCCGGGCGGTCAACGGCATTGCGTTCGATGTTCACCCACTCCTGCCGCAGCCGAAGTTCTTCTTCCACAGGGCGTTCTACAATCCGGCTTTTCAATCGCACGCCACCTGTCTGCACTTTTTTCTTACCTACTTCAAAACTTTCTTCGATTATGGGGATTGATTTGTTGTCGGATTCATCAACATTGTTCATCAGGTTGTTGGTATCCTCGCGGTTCAGGTCATCCTGTACTTCATCGGTTTCGCGCAAGGCATCGGCATTGGTTGCCGTTTCGTTGAAGACGCCACCGGCAGACGGCACCGCGCTGTAATCGTTGAACCTGGCTTCACCGGATGGCTCGTCTATTATAGCAGTTTCATCAATATCGTTGTTCAGATCATTGTCTACGCCGGCACTGCTGTACCGGTCATCTACATTCACTGCGCCGTTGTCATCAAGAATGTCAGATGCTTTTTCCGCCTCGTCCATCGAGTCGGTATGTACCGTCACGATGGTATCGGCACTGGCTGCCACCCGGCTGTATTTGTCCACGTCTTTATCGTCGTTACCAAACAGGTTTTTGAAAAACCGCGTGATGCCATTTTCTTCTCCTTCGTCATTGTCGAGTTCAAAATCGGTATTGTGTTGTTTGTTGTAAACAGCGGCAGATGTTGTGTCAATGTTATCCTGGGTAAAACCATTGTCCAATAGTTGTTCAACGGCATGTTGCGCGTCGGATGACTGGTCAAAAAAACCAATTACTGTTTGTTTCATAGTGTCCTCCTGGTATTTATAGATTAGCGAAATTTTTGTTTAGCCAGCAGCGTCGGTTGTGTTTTCCGCTGGCTCCGAATGCGAGACCTTGACCACTTCTTTGCGCAGTGCCACCTCATGATGTTCGGTGTGTTCGATGGTATGGCGGGTAATTTTGATTTCTTCCACCAGCAATACCCGTTTGACCATCACTTCCTTTAAAACCGGGATGATGGTTACATTGCCTTCTTTCCGCACTTCAGGCACCAGGTCCACAAACCGGTTGACGGCTATGCGCTCAACATCATATTCATCATGTTGCAGCGATATGTTGATTTGCTCCTGCTCGGTTTTTACCTCTTTCGAGATGCGCACCCTGCCAGTTTCTACTGTTTGTTTGTCGATGACGATGTGTTCTTCAATTACCGGTATGATGATGGACACAGGCTCCTGCTCCTGAATGGTTGGTGGTGTGTTGTCAAGGGGTGGCGTATCGTTGTGAGCATTCATGGTATGCTACAACATTGAAAAAACGTGCCATACAAAACAACAGCCTGTTAGGATATTCTTATTTATTGCGTATGTGCAAAACCTGTTCTGGGAATTCACACAGATGCACAGTTTTGTAAAAGACGGTTCGATTGTTAGCCCTCGCACTATGATTCCCTGGGTGGCAATTCGGAAGATGCTTTGAGAATCGCGAGCTTCAGGTTGGTGAAAAAATCGTAGTTTTCGTCTGATGGATCAGGGATATAGAATGCTGATACAAACGGATCAAAACATTTGGTACCGCCGCTGAATCGCTGCACAAATACGGGATGATGGCAGGTGATGCAAAGTTCCCCGGCCGGATCACCCTGAACAAAGCAATCAATATCCTGGTGCTGAAAAGAAAATGACAGTGCATAGCCAACGGGAAATTTCATGCGAATGATTTTTGATACGAGTAACCATTACAAAACGACAGCCAAAGCGTGTTGTATCTTGCTTTGGCTTGTCAAAAATAGATCCGTCACTATGTACATCAGACACTGGTTAAAAACGAATTGCTTCATCGGAACAGAGAAAAATCCCATTTGCACACAGTAGGTTCTTACGGAATATAGGCATGAATCACGCTATCCAGGTTGACGTAAGATTGCTGTTGATCGTGTGTCATGTTGCGGGGCAAAATCCTGTTTTTTTCACTAATGTCTGTTACATAATTGAAGAAACTGTTCAAACTGTCTTCATAGCGCTTGTAAGTATAATCAAACGCATAAATGGAAGGCGGTATGTCATCGGGTCCCCAACGGTTGGCATCATAATAGGCAAAACAAAAGCTGCGGGGTGTATAGGGTTTTCCCAAAACCTGCGGCGCAAAGCTCAGCCCATCAAGAACGCCATAATCTGTAGGCACGGGAATGTTGGCAAAGCCCGCCAGTGTGGGCAAAATATCCGTAAAATCCACGAGGTTGTTATTGATTTGTCCTGCTTTGATTTTTGCAGGACAAAATGCAATCATGGGTACATGCGTACCACGGCTGTGGGTATAGCCTTTGCCGCCACGCTGCTGTTTTCCGTTGTACAGAGACACAATATCATCGTCGGTGCCATTGTCGCCGATGGCCAGCAAGATGATGGTGTTGGACAGCAACCCTGAGCTGCTGAGTTTGGACACCAGCATGCCCACTTCTTTATCAAAATATGCCACCATCGACGGGAAGAAAGCAGGATCGCCTTTCTTTGGTGTGCGCAACGGATCCCACGTTGCAAATTCGGGATCGTCGGGCGTGGGAGAAAATGGTGCGTGGCAAAGATTGGGCGTCCACATGGCAAAGAACGGGTGGCTTTTGTTTGAATCAATAAAGCTGAACAGGTAGTCGCGGTTCACATCTTCACCATATTTGCCTTTCATCGCGACTGTTGGCAGGTACCTGCCGTTTTGATAGATGTTTGGGTCTTTGTAAAAGTTCAGTTCCCCTCTTTCATAGGTTTCTTTTTTGAAAGGATCGGTTATACTATACTTGTCAAAACCAAAGGTGTGAATCGAATTGTCGCCGCCATCGAGTTGCCATTTACCGGCAATACAGGTAGCATACCCCGCGTCCTGCAGCATATTGGCGATGGTGCGCTGCGAAAGATCAAGCTTCGACCACGAGTCGCCGAAGTAGTTGCGGTGATTGTATTTGCCGGTCAATACTTCAAACCGTGAAGGCGAGCACATGGGCTGACTGAAACATTTGGTAAACTGCATACCGCTGCCAGCCATCCGGTCGAGCACGGGCGTTTGGTAAGATTGCCCTCCGGTAAAAGTGGGCACTTCGTAGCCGATATCATCGCCCAATACGAGGATGATGTTGGGGTGATTCATTGCCAGGATTCCCGTGTTGTTTTCTTTTTGCGAAGCAGAAGCAGCAACAGTTTCCTTCTCATTCACTTTGGTGCAGGAAACAGACAGGAACAACAGGCAACGGAGACATAAGGACAAAGGATGGTTGAAATGTTTTGTAAAAAGGTTGGGGAACATGAGATGATGATTTAGGTACAATAAAAATAGAGAAAAAGCGGGGAACAAACAATGGCTGCATGTGAGAAATGCATGCGCAGTGCAGTAGGAAGATTTTTGGGTAAATAATCAATTCGAACAACTTGAAATGCCTGCCTGCATTATCTAATCAGATTATGTGTTTCTAATGTGTGGTATGAATCTTATGAGTAATTATTCCTGATTTTTATGATACTATTTTATTCGATTGCGGCTTGCTTGATTGAGTCACCAGTATGCATCAATTGTTTTTGGGCAGGTGTGGATTCGAAACAACAATTGAGGCAGAAAATTTTTGATGGGCAAAGCGATTTCAACCGGAGGATTCAGTTAACAAAATCGCTATTACCCTACCATTCGATCCCGCTGGCAGAAGGGTTTGAACATGGTTGGAGGGCTGGCAGTGGACGAAAATTCAAGGGCTGGTATTATTAATCAGAAACAGAAAACAGTACTTCAGCAAGGTTCAGTTTTCCTGAACATTACGAACAATGCCGTACAAAATTTATTAAGTGCAATCGTACCGGGAAACAATGGGCAAACTGCCCTGCTTACAATGCATAGAACTGCTTTCTTGCCCGGGAATAGAACAAGTGTGGCTGTGCCTGCTGTTGGCAGAAGATAAAGGTTAACTGATGATTTTATCGTGGCGGAAAAGATAGGGAATCAGGAATGCAGCCAATCCCCCGATCACTACCTGCGTAATGATCACAATGATGCGGAATTCAATGGGCACTTCTCCTTCAAGTGAACGCCTCAACGTTAAACCCAGCACCACGATGAGCACAGTAATGATGAACACGGCTACGCGGTAGAATGGGATGCCTTTTTGCAGGTAATGAACAAAAAAGTAAAAGATCACACCACAGGCAAGCGACAGCAACAACGTACCGAATACGATCACCGTTACATCAAATCCATTGAAACCCTGGAAGTCGGAGAGATACCGGTAAATGTACACAAACAACATGTTGATGATGGTTGCCACGATTCCGGAATACAAACCGCCCAATACGCTTCTTGACAAATCGCTTTGAGGATAATCGTAATTCATAATGGTAAATTTTTAGAATCAACAGAATGGCGCAGACAAACACAAACTATATCCTGGCTACAGACGCCGTAAAGAAGAAATGATACAAGAACAGCAACAACGAAGCAATCAAATTATAAAAAAGTCTGCCTGATAAAGGTAGAAATATTTTATGGGCAAAAGATAAAAAAGTTTGCCAGGACAATTCAATTGCAACCCGTAAGAATACCGGCTTACATTTCGATCCGGCAAACTTCACAGCAAGGAATTATACCCTTCCGCCAGGGAAAAGAACGGTACAAATTCCCGGTAATTTTCCCCTGATTTGTAAATAAATTATTTGTAGGTTTGATTAATAAACGATCACCGCTCTTTACTTTGATTTTGGTCATCTGTGTTCCTGCCACCTGAAACATCCGGTTGATGACCTCAAACCAACATTCTCTTCTTCGATTTTGCCAGGCGAACAAACTACGTTCACAACGATTGCTTCATTCTTAAAACCTCCTGTTATGCCCAACAGCGATTTCTCCATTGACCTGCACACGCATGCCACCTACAAACCATTCGGCAGATCCTTCCAAAACAATGCAGGCAAACAAAGTACTTCCGTCAATGACAAAACCTCACTTTGGTTTTACAATCCGCCAACCTTGTCAGACAAATTACTCAACTTCATTGGCAGCCTCACCAAATTTTCCCAAACCAATTTCACCGCCGGTTCTTACGGCAGGCTGTGGGTAATAACCGTCGGGCTGGGAAGTATTGAAAAATGGTTTTTCAATAACAAACTGGGCAAAGGCTTCATCAGCGACATCCTCGGGGATTTTGCATCCGAGTTGGGCAAGCCCCGTATCGATGCCATCCAGGGAATGAAAGATTATTTCGACGATCTGAAACAGGAACTCTCTTTCCTGCAGCAAATGCACAACAAACCCGTAACCATTGACAGCAACAAATACAAATATGTCATCGTCAATGATTTTAGGGAGTTAACTGCGGCAATTGAAGAAAATGAACAAATTGTAGCCAACGGAGACAACAAGCCCCTGAACATGGCAGTAATCCCATCCATAGAAGGCATGCATGTCCTCAATTGCGGCATTGATCCCGACCGTAGCCCCACCAACCTGAAAGCCAATCCCGATGAGGTAAAGCAGCACGCGAGGGATTTGAAAAACCTCACGCACAAACCATGGTTTGTCTCCTTTTCGCACCACTTTTACAACGAGTTGTGTGGTCATAGCCTGAGCCTTCGCGGACTCATTGCAGGCAAGTGCGATCAAAGTGTGGGTCTCAATACCGGCTTCACAGAACTGGGCAAAGAAGTGCTGAACATCCTGCTCGACAATACCGATGGCAAGCGCATTCTCATCGACATCAAACACCTGAGCCCACAAGGCAGGCAGGAATTTTTCAAAATACGGGAAGAACGGTATCCCAACATTCCCGTGTTCATGAGTCATGGAGTTGCCAATGGCTTGCCCGATATGAACACCCCGGTTTCCCATTACCCCGAACTTGGTAACACGTTCAACAATGGCGAGATCAATTTTTATGATGACGAACTCCTGCTGATGGTCAGATCAAATGGCATTCTTGGTCTTCAGCTCGATGAGCGCCGGCTGGCAAATGAAGAAACCATCAAGCGCACAAGGCATTCGTTGTTCCGCAACAAAATCATGCACTACCGGAGCGAGCTGCTGTGGAAACAGATTCAATACATCGCCGAACTCTTGGATGACAACAACCTGCCTGCCTGGAGCAACCTGTGCATTGGTTCTGACTATGACGGCATCGTGGACCCGCTGAACAGCTTCTGGACAACGGAGCAATACCCCGACCTGAAATCATACCTGGAACGACATGCGTTCAACTACATTCAGAATCATGCTTCCCGGCTCAAAAACGCGTTCAACATCATTGGTGCCGATACCATCATCCAGAATATTTTTCAGAACAATGCCTGGGCATTTTTCCAGAGATGGTTTTAGCTGACGTTCAATTTTTTCCGATCATCCAAAAACAACAATCATGATAGGCAATGTTGCCCTCGATGTATTCATTGGTTTGGTATTCGTTTTCCTGTTGTACAGCCTGCTGGCCACCATCATCCAGGAAATTATTTCCAGTTTTCTCAACCTTCGTGCCGCGGTGCTTGTAAAAGCCATCCGCATCATGCTGAACGACAAAAAACCGCTCGATTTAAAGAGCCGGACTGTTATTGGCAAAGTATGGGAACGCTTCCTGTTTACCCTGCAAATGCAATGGCACCACATTGCCTGCCGACTTCCCGAATCGTCGTTGGCAAAAGCGTTTTACAAACATCCGTCCATCAAATACCTGAGCCCCAATACCCTACGCAGCAAACCATCGTACATTGAACCGGAAAACTTTTCTGCCACTGTCATTCAAATTCTTCGTGGCAGAGACTATGACGGATCGGTGCCGCAAATGCTCGCCGTTTACAAAACACTTTATCCTTTGCTCTCTGCCACGCAGCAAAAGACCCAAACAACGGAAGTAGTCGTTGGTCAAACCAGCCCTATGACAGCGGTGATACAACCTGAAACGCTAGACCATATCCGGCAGTTGTACATCGACTCGCAGAAAGACATTACCGCCTTTGCCCTTTCGTTAGAGAGTTGGTACAACCAAACTATGGATCGCGCTACCGGCTGGTACAAACGCCAAACAAGGCGAATCCTGTTCTTTATCGGGCTCACCATTGCCTGCTGGGGAAACGTGGACACCATCAAGATTTACCATATTCTTTCCAAAGACAAGACCGCACGCGAACAGATGGTGCAGCTGGCAGCACAATCGCAACAGAAATATGGTGCGGCGATAGAAGCCATCCGCAACAACAATCCGAATCAGTTGCCACCGACTCCCGAACAAACAACAGACGTCTACTCACTACCCGGAACCCGATTTTGGATTCGGCAATGCAGGAAGTGAGAAGCGACATTGACCAATCGAATGGCGTGATGGCAATGGGTTGGCATACAAGTGCAGGTTATCATCGGTACGATTCGCTTGTGAAACGAAAAAAGCAGCTGAATGATCAACTGGAAACAGATAAAAACAATGGCTCTCTTCGCAAGGAACTGGCAACAACCAACCGAAATGTGCAAACGCTGTCGCCAACAGTATATGACAAATTCGATGGCGTTCGTTCGCTATTGGGTTGGCTCATAACTGCGCTGGCATTGACATTGGGTGCGCCTTTCTGGTTCGATCTGCTTACCAAATTCATGAGTCTCAGGTCCGCGGGTACCAGACCATCTGCAAGCAGCGAAAAAACAGAAGTACCATCGCCGGCAACAACCGCTTCTGAAAAACCGATGGCGGCACAAAACCAAGACAGCGCGTTTGCTGCCACCGACACCACACAACCCGAAATCGTCACCGACGAAGCGGCCGATTCCTCCATTGCTCAAGGATAAAAACCATACTTATGAACATCATTTCTGTTGGCAGTCCTCACTTTTCGCAGGGCAGGAAAAACTACAAACCCGAAGCCATTGTGATACATGTGATGGAAGGAAATCTTACCGGCACCGATAGTTTGTTCCGTGATCCGGCATCCTCTGTTTCTGCCCATTATGGCGTTGGGAAAAAGGGCGAAGTACACGCCTATGTTTCGGAAAAAGACACCGCCTGGCATGCCGGACGTGTGAACGCGCCGTCCTGGTCGCTGATCAAAAGCGCAGGGCGCAACCAGTACATCAATCCCAATTATTACACCATCGGCATAGAGCATGAAGGCACCGGTCTGTCTGACTGGACGCCTGAGATGTACGACGCCAGCGCAGCCCTCATCAAAGAAATCTGCACCCGGTGGAACATCCCGCCCGACCGCAACCACATCATTGGTCATCACGAAATTTATTCCCTGAAAACCTGCCCGGGACCCAAAGCCGATATCAACCGGCTAATTGCGCTGGCAGGCGGTACCACAGGGGCCGCTACCGTTGTTGCACCTGCAGGGTTTGTGAAAATTGAAGAAAAAGGAAAAGTGACTACCATTTTCCGCACCAACCTGCGCTCACAACCTGGTACAGCCTTACCCGCAGTTCGTTCCGTTGAAACAAACATACAGCTGGCATATGATGGCTTTACCAACGATGGAGAAAAAATTAAAAACAACGGCAAATGGTATTATACCAACGAAGGCGCCTGGTTCTGGAGCGGCGCTGTTAGCACTCTCCCCGATGTGCCGGTAAAAATCGTAGAAGCGCCGCCGGTCATTGGCGGGCTCGCGCTTGCACAGATCAAAGGAGCTACGGGTGCCAGAACAGAATATGCACTCAAATTTCAGCCTTTTATTGCCGATACCTGCCAGCGATATGAGATCAATTCACCCATCCGCCGCCTGTGCTTCCTGTCGCAACTTGGCCACGAAAGCGGGCAGTTGTTTTACACCGAAGAACTGGCCAGCGGCAAAGCGTATGAAAACAACAAAGACCTTGGCAATACCCAAGCGGGCGATGGTGTCAAATACAAAGGCCGTGGTTTGATACAAATCACCGGGCGCTTCAATTATAAAGCGCTCAGCGATAGTTTTGGGGAAGATTTCATTACCCACCCGGAAAAATTGGGTGGGAAAAATGTTACCCTGTGTACGCCGGAACAACTAAAGTATTCGGTACTCAGCGCCGGTTGGTTTTGGGACAAAAGAAAGCTCAATGACATTGCAGACGAGATAGACATTCACCAGTCTATTGATACTGGGAACAACCTGGTACAGTACAAACTGATTACCAAAAAAATCAATGGCAGATACAACGGGCTTACCGACAGGCTGGTTAAATACAGGAATGGCGTAGCCTTTTTCGTATAAAAAGTGAGACCATCCGAACACCTTATTGCTTATTCACCGGGCAACAAATCTGTGCTGCTGTTGTCTTTGAGGAATACCCCGGTCAGTTGCAACCGGAAAGCCTCACGAATGAGATAAGCGATTTTTTCAGCAGCCGCCGCATAATGCAATCCCTCGGGCCGGATGTTTGACACACAGTTTCGCAATTCATCCGTCAACCCAACGGTTGGTGCAAACGTCAGGTAAGCCCCCATACTATCCGGCGAGCTCAATCCCGGCCGTTCACCAATCAGGATTAAGGACAGTTTCGCATGGAGCAACGATCCAATTTCATCTGCAATTGCCACGCGCCCCTGTTCCACAAAGCACAGCGGTGCGATACTTAATTTTGCAGTAGCCAACCAGGACAATAACCACCGCACTACCGGCATCGCATGATGGTTAACAGCTGTGGCCGACAAGCCATCCGCAATGCTGATGCACACATCGTATGGGTATGCCGGCAACGATTTCAATTGCAATGCCGAAGCCTCGTCCAGCTGTCTTCCCCAATCGGGTCGCTGCAAATACACCTGCCGGTCGGTTGCCTTGCTTTTCAGCCAGCAATACGCCAGGTTCAGGTTGTCTGCTTCTTCTTGCAGGTGATTTTTATCCAGCAAAGAATACACAGCATCCCGTGCATGGGCATGCGCCATTTTGAACTGCAGCAGTTCATTTACCGGCACCGATACGCCGGTGCGGCCAAGCGCAATGCGGGCAGCCGTGTATTGCTTCAGTAAAGCCAAACCGGAATACACATTGATGTCCTTTTTTTCACACATGGCAATCATTTAACCAATCACGTTTTGGATCAGTTTCCGGTTAAAATTTGCATTGCTCAGCAGTGTTCCGTTGTCATCCATCAATCCCTGTTGCATCAGCCAATGTTCAAACTCGGGCGCCGGGCGCAAACCCAGCACTTTTCTCACATACAACGCGTCGTGAAAAGATGTAGATTGGTAATTCAGCATGATGTCATCAGCGCCTGGCACCCCCATGATGAACGAACAACCGGCAGCGCCCAACAAGAGCAGCAGGTTGTCCATATCGTCCTGGTCGGCTTCTGCATGATTGGTATAACAAACATCCATGCCCATGGGCAAACCCAGCATCTTCCCACAAAAATGATCTTCGAGTGCCGCGCGGATAATCTGTTTGCCATCGTACAGGTATTCAGGACCAATAAAACCGACAACCGAGTTTACAATATGAGGTTTAAAATGCCGTGCCACCGCGTAAGCCCTAGCCTCGCAGGTTTGCTGATCCACGCCTTCATTTGCGTTGGCAGAAAGGGAAGATCCTTGTCCCGTTTCAAAATACATCACATTGTCGCCGATGGTGCCTCGCTTCAGCGACAGCACTGCTTCGTGCGCTTCCTGCAACAGCGACAGCTGAATGCCGAAGCTGCGGTTCGTTTTTTCGGTGCCGCCAATGGACTGAAAAGCAAGGTCAACCGGCGCACCTTTTTTCACAAGCTGCAGTGTAGTGGTAAGATGACACAATACGCTGCTTTGCGTAGGGATGGCAAACCGGTGTATCACATCGTCGAGCAGGTGTAACAACTGGTGTACATGGGCGGGATTATCGGTTGCCGGGTTGATGCCGATTACCGCATCGCCGCTACCATACAGCAAGCCGTCAATGATGACCGCTGCAATGCCTTTGAGATCGTCGGTCGGGTGGTTTGGTTGAAGTCGCGTGGAGAAGCGTCCTGCCTGCCCGATGGTGTTGCGGAAACGAGTAACGACCGTGCATTTTTTTGCCGCCAGGATCAAATCCTGGTTGCGCATAATCTTGCTTACTGCCGCGATCATTTCTGGGGTAAAAGCTAATTGCAGTTGCTGCAAAAGAGAGGCATCCACCTCATCGCTCAGTACGAAATCGCGCAGCCCGCCAACCGTTAGCGAACGAATGGTTTGAAAAGCAGAAGTATCATGATTGTCTAAGATCAATCGGGTGACTTCATCCTGTTCATACGGAATGAGGGCTTCGGATAAAAAAGTGGTCAGCGGCACATCGGCAAGACACATTTGCGCAGCGATTCTTTCTTCATAGCTATCAGCACACAGGCCGGCAAGCGCATCGCCACTGCGATAAGGCGTTGCCTTTGCCATCAGCGTTTTGAGATCGCGGAAGGAATAAGCCCGGTGTCGCACAGTGTGTTGATACAAACTCATTTGTTCAGTAAGTTTTTTGCCAAAATGATAACCGGCTATTGTGTTTGTAGTGTTCAGCTTGCTACTGATGTGCCCGCTGCTATCCGTTGCTTTACATGGCTTCCGTTTCGGCAAGCAGCAAAGCATCACTTACCGGCTGTTTGTGTTTTCCCGAAACAACAAACAACAGCAGCAATATAAGCAATGCTGCAAAAAACAGGAGGCTCAACATGAGATTGTACCAAATGATGGCAATGAGACAAACCACCGACAATACCAATGCAATCAACGGAAACCAGGGATAAAACGGGGTGCGAAATACGGGTTGGTGGCTTGCCTGCCGGCGCAGTGCCAGTAAGCTCAGCATGCTGATGATGTACATGACCACGGCGCCAAGTGCTGAAACAATAATGACCTTATCGGTGGTGCCGGTAAACAGGGAAATGATGCCTGCTACGCCACCCGCCATCAATGCCCAGTGAGGTGTTTGAAACCTTGTGTTGACCCGGCTCAGCAGGTGTGGCAATAACCCGCTTCTTGAGAGTGCAAAGATCTGCCGTGAATAGCCGATAATGAGTCCATGAAATGATGCAATGAGGCCAAACAAACCAATGCCTGCAAATATTTTCGTCCAACCGCTTCCTTTTCCCAGCACCATGCTGATGGATTCCGGAAGCGGGTAATCAATGGTGCTGAGACTTTGCCAGTTGCCGATACCACCTGAAAATACCATGACGCCAAGTGCCAGCAACACCAGCGTAGCAATGCCCCAGAGGTAGCCTTTGGGAATGTTGCGTTGCGGATCGGTGACTTCTTCTGCTACCATTGCTACGCCTTCAATGCCAAGGTAAAACCAGATGGCAAACGGCAATGCCGCAAAAACACCGGTGATGCCATAGGGCAGGTTGTTGTGCAAAAAATTACCGGTTTCAAAATGCGGCGATACAATGCCGATGAAAAGGAGCAGCTCTGCAACTGCCAATATGGTAACCACCAGGTTAAACACGGCCGATTCCCTGATGCCAAATAAATTGATCACCGTAAAAACAACATAGCAGGCAACGGCGGTTGCCATCACCGGGATGCCACTGTGGAGAAAATGCACATAACTACCCAGTGCAAAAGCAATGGCCGGCGGGGCAAAGACAAACTCGACCAACGTAGCATACCCGGCGATAAAACCGCCTATGGCGCCAAACGCTTTGTAAGCATAGGCAAAAGGTCCGCCGGCATGCGGAATGCTCGTCGTGAGTTCGGTAAAGCTGAAAATAAACGTGATGTACAATACCGTTACCAGCAAGGTTGCAATGAGAAAACCGACGGTACCGGCAACATTCCAGCCGTAATTCCAGCCGAAATACTCTCCCGAAATCACCAGTCCAACGGCCAATGCCCAAAGATGAATGGGTTGCAGCACTTTTTTTAAGGTGCCATCCGGTTGCTTGCTCATGCGTTGAAAACTAAGACAGAAAGATGAGGCGGAAAAATTTATCAACCTGTAAAACTCACCTTCAGTAAAATATGTTACAACATTAAAACGAAAGAAACAATTCTGTTTTGGAATAACTATGGCATAATTTTGCCAACAGACAAGAATTATTATTTATGGAAAATATGCATAATAATTTATCGTTGCAGCAAGCATTCACTAAGAAAAAGACGTCTTTTACGCCGCGCGAACTCATCAGGCATCACATGGAAAATCCACATGAGCCAATCACTGATGAAGACATCGAAAATCTTAATCTTTCCCATCACATTTCACTCGCTTCTCTGGCGGATGAATTTGTACAATTGCCGGAGAAAAAAGAGAGGCTGGCAAACTAATCTACAATAATAACTTGATGTGATCCTTCTGTCGGCATATGGAAACATATCCTGCAGCGGTTATTCTGCGCCTTACAATGTTCAATTGTCAGGCGTTTTTTTATGAAATTTTTGGAACCTTAACCTGTTGTTTACCGAAAGGTAATTTTGAATGGCAACATTTGCAGACGAAAGCTTTTCTCATGTGTCTGTTGCCTGGTACTCTTATCAGGCATTTTTTGTTGGCATCAACAAATCATTATCTTCTTATCAATGTATCCATGCCACGGATGGTTTGCTTATATTAGCGATAGCAATTCCAAATACCATGATAAACAGACGACAACTCATCAAACAAACAGGCTTGCTGGGTTTGTTGGGCAGCATTTCCGGTTTCTCTTCTTTTGCCAGAACCAACAACGAACCGAAGCGGGTTTTGCGATTTGCCCACCTTACCGACGTGCACCTCGAACCGGAACTCTTGGCGCCGGAAGGTTTTGCCAAATGCCTCCACCATGTACAGAATCAGAAAGATCATCCTGCATTCATCATGAGTGGCGGCGACTCCATTTTCGATGCGTTGAAACAGCCCAAAGACCGCGTGGAAACACAATGGAAACTGTGGGAAAATATTTTGGCTCAAGACAATTCGCTGCCTGTTGAATACTGCATCGGGAACCACGACTGCTGGGGCTTTGGTCAAAAACAAGACCCGCTGTACGGGAAAAAATATGCACAGGAAAAAATGAATCTTGACATGCCTTACTACAGCTTTGACAAAGCCGGCTGGCACTTCATTGTACTTGACAGCATTCAGCCCAAAAGCGACGGCAGCTGGTATCACTGCCTGCTGGATGAAGCGCAATACGACTGGCTGAAAAAAGACCTGTCTGCCACACCCGCCACCACACCGGTGATTGTGGTATCGCATGTGCCCATTGTATCGGCGGCAACGGTGGTGGTGGACAACAAAATGAAAGGCGATCCGCAGGGATATGTGCTGGGCATGGGTTCGATGCACACAGATGCCGCGCGCATCATCGAGGTGTTTGACCAGCATCCCAATGTGAAGTTTGCCTCAGCGGACACATCCATCTTAACGAACAAATAATGTACAATGGTGTTACCTACATCAGCAATGGCGCCGTTTCGGGCAATTGGTGGAAAGGCAAACGCTATGCAACCCAAAATGGTTATGCCATGGTGAACTTATATGACGACGGTTCTTTCAATAACGAATACGTTACCTATGGCTGGAATGTATAGACAGCAATGCGATCTATGTTAAGCCATGTGAAAGTTCTTTTACATCGGCAACAGGTTTGATGCCGGGCTTGCCTGTTTTGCCAGGCAACAAAAGAACGCCCATTGTCACCACAGCCGGCGCAATGAAACACCAGATAAGACAACTTTGCGCATACGTTGTGTGCTGCAGATGTTGCATCCGGATACAAAAATTTTTTACCAGTCTGGAGACATCGAGTTTTCGATCGAAGTGCAACACACCTGCCACACACATACACAAGAGGCACGATAACGTGAAGGCAGAACGTGTCTGGAATTTTTTATCCAATAACATTGCCCAGGCGAGGGGCAACAGGATACAGAATACAAGCAGGCTCAAATGTGGATTGGCGAATTGAAAAAAGGAAACCATGTAGAGTTACAACAATAAGTGATGATTGGATATGGTGGATGAAATAATAAGCAGCCGGCAAAACCGGCTACCCGAAATCAAACAATCGAAAATCTCTCTACCTGATCAGCATCGTCAGCAGGTTGCCCGTACCTACGGTATTGCCGCTCGCATCGTAGGTAATATTGCGCCCTTCATGATAAGTGCCGAGTGTTCGGCCGCTGGCATCATAAATAATCAGGCCGGAACCGTAAGGTCTTATTTCTGCAATGGTTCTGCCGCTGCTGTCACGAAGAATCTGAGACATGAGAAAATTGGTTTGGTTATGATTGAATAATAATGGAATCGGCTGACAAACACATTTGTTTGCTGTTTAAAAAACATTTTTTCTCAACACTTTCGGAAGCCTCCTCGTATCTGATTTTTTAAAATTTTGAATTGATGCTGCTTTTGATGGGTGCGTTTCCGGCAAAGTCCGGTCAACGCAATGGTTTGTTTTGGTTCATCAATAAAAAAGGGTGTAAGGTTGAATGGTTCAAAAATATAACGCCGGCTTTCGATATTGGGAAAACAGGTAAACAGATTTGTCATAATCCTTGGTTTTAACCTATTTACCTATTTGCTCTTTTCGGAAATGGCTTATTTTCAGAGATCTATACATGTTGCTGTTTTATATTTTCTCCTGTCAGCTTTTAACTTTTATATTTACGCAGACCACCCAAATCACGATAGACCAAAATGAACTGTGGAAAATGGCTGCTGTTCTCCCTGTTGATGTGCTTTTTTGCAACCGGGTTTGCACAAAATATTCCTTCCCTTTCTCCGTTGAATGCATTGATGTCCACCGACCGTCCGGTACACGTCAATTGGCATAGTACCGTTTTCAACATCACCGATTCTCCGTTCAACACGTTTCCCCACCAACTTTTGAAGACCAAAAATGGTTTGTTTGTTTTTGTGAACGGAACGGGCAGGCTGTATCATCTCCGGCAAAACGACGGGTTCATTCTACCGGAAAGATTAGATTCCACCATTGTCTTTGGTTACAATTTTGGCTCATTTCCTTTTGTGTATCACGATACCATTTATTCGCTTGGTGGCTATGGCATATGGCGCATCAATGGACAGCTGCGCGCTTATGTTCCCGAAGCACACGCCTGGGACGTGGTGCCGCTAAACGAAGAAGTACCGGTGTTGATGCAGGATGAAAACGACAACATGCTATGGTACGACCCTGAAAAAGGCATGTTGTACATTGCATATTCATTACAGCGAAACCAGGCTGTCAAACAGCCATTGCTGAATGACGAAACATTTGACTACCGCGTTCGCTGCCTCGACTTGTCCACGAAAGAATGGTCTGTGAAAGGCACGTTGAACAGCTATTTCAGTGACAAAATATCGCTTGTCCGGGACATTGCGTTCACGCCGTGGGGACAACTCATCACGTTTGGCAATAAATTCCTGTTGCTCGACTTCAGCCACAACCAGCTGTTGCATTTGCCGCAGGAAATAGAAAACCGTGTACGGTCGGTGTTGTTTCAGCACCCAACCAACAATCTATATTATTGCGTGGATTCTACTCTTTATTTTGGCAACATTGCAGAGAACCGGTTGCAGTCTATGCAGCTGCACAGGAACGAATTTATTGAATCGGAAATCCGACTATATACGTCGCCGGTTACTCCATTTTTTACCATGACCATTGTTGCCGGTGCCATCACCTCCATCGGTCTCGCGTCGGCGGGATTGCTGTTCCGGAAAAAGAAACAGCAACGGAGCAAACGGACACCATTAAACCCGGAGCAACAACCCGCTACCAACATCAGCACACCCGAAACAAACGTTCTGGTCCCGGAAGCTGTGTCAGAACCGTTGAATGCAAAGCCCGCGATTGTTTTTACCGAAAAAGAATGGCGTGTCATTCAGCTCATTGCGGGCAATAGCAGGAAAGGCATTGCCACTTCGGTAGATGAACTGAACAGGCTGCTCGGACTCACCAATGCCACCCCTAACAGCCAGAAAAGCCAGCGCAGCCAGTTGTTCAAATCCATCAACGAAAAATGTTTTGCGTGGAAAAATGCAAACGAAGAATTGATTCAAAGCCGTTCGCAACAGGGCGACGCCCGGTACAAGGAATACTTTATTGCTTCGGGGAAATTAGCCGAAATCGAATCGCTGCTGTCTCCTGATGTGTAGATCCATGGCATTGAACAAATGCATGGTACATGGGACATATTGAAGACTGCATGGTACAAGCGCCGTTGGCACAAAGCATAAGAGGAAGAAGCTACGAATGTGCATCGCAACATCTTCCTCTCATTCAATGATGTATTTATACCTGCGAAAAGGCTGTAGGAACCAGGAAGGTAGAAGTGATTTTGGAAATGAGTTTTGCATCAGCATAGTCGGGCACCGATTTCAGTTTGTTCCATTCGTCGCTTGTACCAAACGATTTCCAGCCGCTGTCGTGCGCTGCCATGTCATCAAACTGCAGCATGTAGGTAAGATGCGGACGGTTGTCGCCGATAAGACATTCGCCAAAAAATACAGGCGGCAATCCTTTGTTGAGAAAAATATCGATCTCGCCTCCGGTATTGAACATTTCAATTTTCTTTTTACCTGCCGCTTCGGTTGGGCTTTCGTAGCGACGCAGTTCAAAGATGCGGGGCTTGCCACTATCTATTTTCATGTTGGGCATTTTTGAAAAGGCATACAACAGTGAGTTTTCGATGCGCTGGTACGCCGGCGCAGTGGCAGGCGCGTTGAGGTAAGCTTCAGCAGCCGATCGGTAAGTAGCATCGTTCATCAACTTTTCCTGTACTGCCGCAAAGGCTTCAATATCCGCATACGGAATAATGACATATAGCTTTGTTTGTCCTTCCGGCTTTAGCTCGGTGAAGACACCAATGTTTTTGCTGCCCAATTTGTTCAACGCAGGGATTGCAGCGTTTTGATAATAATCTTCCACCATTTTTTGCTGTGCAGCATCCTGCAACGTATAAGTTCTGATTTCGTAATATTCGCGGGCAGCAGCTTTCTCCAATGCCGTACCGTTGGCAAATACTGAAGTGGCAATGGCAGGAAGAGAACCTGTAAACAAAGAGGCTTTTACAAAAGATCGGCGCTTCATATCGTTGATTTATCGCACGAAAGTAAGCGACTATTTGAAAAAGTTATTGTATTATACCCACCGGTCTGCATATTATTCTGATAATTTATTCAAAAAAAGGAGCAAATTAATTTGAACTAAGAGGTTATCTTGGGCACACATTCAACTTAGATTATGAAACCTGTTATTCCTTTGCTGCTTAATTGTAGCCGGTATATTTATGTCTTACTGCTGTTGATGATTGTTGCCCAGGCAGCACAGGCGCAACATCCCGGCACGCCCGATCTTTCATTTGGAATCAAAGGCGTTGTTCCCGATACATCAACTGTGCAGGATTATTCGTTCGTTACGGCATTGTCTGATGGAAAATTGCTCATTTCCGGGAATGGATTGTACAATGGCTTTCATACCATTGTTGTGAAACGGCTGTCGGCTGATGGTGCTTTGGACACGACTTACGGAAACAAAGGCAGCGCTTATGCCCTGTTCCCCGGATATACTTCACCAGAACAATACGGGGTGTCACTTGGTGCCGTTGCATTGCTACCCAACAATCAACTCCTCGCTCTCGGAACTTATATTAAATACGGATCGTACGAAAAAGCAGTGGCGCTCATTCGCTTTTTGCCCAATGGCACAATAGATGCAACGTTTGGCAATGGCGGCACCACCATCTACCGCCCTTCTTTTGGTTTTCCTACCATTCATGCTGCCGTCATCCAATCGAATGGCAACATCGTGGCCGGCGGCGAAGTACTGACAGATGTCAACAATCGGTTCGTTCATCCCTACTTAGCAGGTTTTACGGGAAAAGGTAAGTTCAATGAATCTTTTGGCAACAAAGGAGAAGTGGTGGACAATGACCAGGGAATCTATGCTTCGCTTGCGTTGCAGGCGCAAGATAAGATCGTCGCCGGTGGCGAAAATTGGGAAAGCCTGCACGCTTACAAACTGGATCGTTATACAGCAGATGGCAATATAGATCCGTCTTTCAACAGTTCGGCGCCGTTGCCACCATTCGTATCTTTTTATTCAATCAATGATCTCGCGGTACAGGAAGACGGGAAACTGATTGGCGTATGCACGGCCGGGCTACAAAACTACCAGAACATTCAATCTGTCTTGGTAAAAGTGAACAACAACGGAACACTTGACAATGGTTTTGCCGGAAAGGGCTATGTACCTGTTTTCAAAGACAGCGGTTCTGTTAAAGGTGTATTGCTAACCGGAGTTAACCATGACAAAATTGTTGCTTATGGATCTATACTTACCCCGAACAGAACGCAACAGGTGGCACTTGCAGCCTTCAATGATGATGGCACTGCCGACAGCAGCTTTGGCAATAACGGCCAACAGTTTTCCGCTTTTACCAATTACAGCACTGCCAAATACGCGGATGTGCAACCCGATGGAAAAATCGTTGTTCTTGGTTATACCATTCACTCCAAGAACCTGTTACCCGACAAATATGGCGTTGCACGATATCATGGATATTCTCCTTTTCCGGAAAAGCTCATTGTGTTTGCAGGAAATAAAAAGCCATAAAAAAGTTCATTTCTCTTTCTTACAATACACCCGGATCAATCACTGAACCGGGTGTTTTTTTATTCAACATTTCTGCGACAATCATCTTTTATTGCTTATTTGGATAAATAACCCAACCCCATATTATAGAACAAAAATGCCCATTTGTCTGCCTGTTCCTGTATTATCATTGAGGTGGGCTTGCCTGCGCCATGCCCGGCTTTGGTTTCAATGCTCATCAATACAGGGTTTGTGCAGCTTTGCGCAGCCTGCAAAGCCGCGCCAAACTTAAATGAATGTGCCGGCACTACGCGGTCGTCGTGGTCTGCTGTGGTTACCATTGTGGCGGGGTAGCATGTTCCCTTTTTTATGTTGTGAACCGGGGAATAATGATAGAGATAATTAAACATTTCTTTGCTGTCGTCGGCGGTGCCATAATCGTAAGCCCAGCCTGCACCGGCGGTGAATTTGTGATAGCGTAGCATGTCGAGCACGCCCACGGCAGGAAAGCAAACCCGGAACAAGTCAGGGCGTTGCGTCATACAGGCACCAACGAGCAAACCACCGTTGCTGCCGCCCGAAATGGCGAGGTAATCACTTGATGTATATTTCTCTTTAATCAGGTATTCAGCTGCTGCAATAAAGTCGTCAAACACATTTTGCTTTTGCAGCTTCGTGCCTGCGTTGTGCCAGGCATCGCCATACTCGCCACCGCCGCGCAGGTTGGCAACCGCATAGATGCCGCCATTTTCCATAAACACCACGTTGCTAACGCTGAAACCGGGCGTAAGGCTGATGTTAAAGCCACCATACGCATACAGCATCAACGGATTTTTTCCGGTTAGCTGCATTCCTTTTTTATAGGTGATGATCATTGGTATTTTGGTACCGTCTTTCGACGTGTAAAATACCTGTTTGCTTTCGTAGTCGCCGGTGTTGAATCGGATGCCTGGTTTTTTATAAATGGTGGACGTTCCCGATGGAATGTCGTAGCGGAAAATGGTGGAAGGATATACATAAGAAGTAAAGGAATAATACACAACGCTTTCTTCTTGTTTTCCACCAAATCCACCCGCCGAGCCCAAGCCTGGCAAATGAATGAGGTGCTCCAGTTTGCCATTGAGGTTGTATTGCTTTACTTCCGAAACAGCGTCTTTGATGTAATGCGCAAACAGCTTACCGCCGGCAGTAGATACGCTTAACGGGAATTTGGTTTCCGGAATCAGGTCTTGCCAGTGATCGGGTGTGGGGGTTGCGCCATCAGTCACCACCAGTTTGCGGTTGGGTGCGTTGCGGTTGGTGGAAATAAACAATTTACCGTTATTGCTGTACACCACATCCTGCTCAAATTCAAAGCCGTTGGCGATGGGAACAATGGGTGCATTTTCTTTGGTAAGATCCTGCAGGTACAGCTCGTTTCCGTAGGTAGCTTCGGCTGCTGAAATCACGAGCCAATGCTGGTCTTCGGTAACGCCCGCGCCAATGTAGCGGCGCGGCGTAGCTGTCGCCGCCAAATACCAGCTTGTCTTCGCTTTGCTTTGTGCCCAGCTTATGATAATACAGTTTGTGAATCTGTGTTTTTCCCGATAGCTGGCTGCCTTCTTTCGGCTTGTCGTAGCTGCTGTAATAAAAGCCTTCGTTGCCTTTCCAGGCAATGCCGCTGAATTTGATGTCAGTTAGCGTATCGTCAACGTGTTTTTTGGTAAGCGCATTCAGGATAATGACTTTGCGCCAGTCGCTGCCGCCTTCCGAAATCTGGTAGGCGAGCAAGGAACCATCTTTGGTAAAATTGATTCCAGCCAAAGACGTGGTGCCATCGGTTGAAAATTGATTCGGATCCAAAAAAACTTCGCGGCTTGCCGTCTATCTTTCTCCGGTACAGGACGGATTGGTTTTGCAACCCGTCATTTTTAAAAAAATAAGTGTAGTCGCCTTCTTTGAACGGCGCTGAATATTTTTCGTAATTCCAGATTTCGGTCAGCCGTTGTTTAATGGCATCGCGGAAGGGAATTTGACCCAAATAATTTTGTGTTACCGCCACTTGTTGCTGTACCCAATGTTTGGTATCTGCTGCCGTATCGTTTTCGAGCCAGCGATACGGATCGCTGACGGTTGTGCCAAAAAATTCATCGTTCTGCTCGACCGTTTTGGTAGCAGGATAAGTGCCGGAAAACGCGCCGGGCTTTGTTTGTTGTGCCATCGTACTCATCATCATACTCAAGGATGCTATTGTTAATGTAATCAGTTTCATGATTTGCAATTTATTGTATCCAAAAATGTTGTCCGCCATCCAGACTTACGGGTTTCCATTGTAAGCACCTGATGGTTGAAACAGCATTGTATTTTTGTTTTATTTCCCAACATTGGCTTTGTAAACCCGCAGAAAATTTCCACCCAAAATTTTCCTGATTTCCCTCTTTTTGTATCCGCTTTTCAACAATGCTTTGGTGAGCAAATTGTAATTGGTGATGTCGTTGATGCCCTGCGGTGTGGAGGAAATCCCGTCGAGGTCAGAACCCAGCCCGACATGATCTATGCCTGCCAGCTGCACGAGGTAGTCAATGTGGTTGATCAACAAACTAAGCGGCGGGCGCATTTCTTCCACTTCGTTTTTGTATTTGCTGTATAAAAAATCGCTGGCATAATAGCTTTCGGGATTTACTGCCAGCAACGAATCGCGCTCCGCTTTGTGCCGCGCGTTGAAAACAACCGATTTTCGTTCGAAGGAACTGTCTACAAATCCGGGATAAAAGTTGACATCAATCACGCCACCGTTTTTGGCAATGGCAACGATCTGGCTGTCTTTCAGGTTGCGGGGTACGGGTGTCAGCGCATAGGCATCGCTGTGCGAGGCAATCACGGGCTTTGTCGTCGTCTTCATCACATCCCAAAACGTTTGTTCACCCACGTGACTTACGTCTACCATCATGCCGAGTTCGTTCATACGTTTGACTACCTGTATTCCAAAATCGCTCAGTCCTTTTGGCTGCTGCAGCAATGAATCGCGGGTTTCGTCTCTTGCGCTTGTGGCCCAGGAAGTGGAGTTGTTCCATGTCAGTGTCATATAGCACACGCCGCGGTTGTGAAAGGTATCGAGATAAGCGAGGTTGTTTTCCATCATGTGACCGCCTTCCACGCCCAGCATAGCGGCAAGCTGTTTTTGTTTGAGCGCCTGTTCGAGATCGTCCCAGCTTTTTACAATGCGCATTTGCCGCGGATGGCGGGCCGCCGCGGCATATAGCGTATCGATTTCACGCATTGCCCGCGCAAAGGCTGCTCCGTTGGTATAAGAACCATCACACCACACCGAAAACACCTGTACATCTACCCCACCCTTCTTCATCCGGTGCAGGTCTGAATGCGTTTTCCCCTTCAGATCAGCATCAAACGAATATCCCTTTTCTATACAGGTAGAAAGAATATCGTTGTGTGTATCGATCAATACGGCTTTGTTGTGGATTCTTTTGTATCGCTGCGCAAAAAGAACCGAGGGCAACAGAAACAGGAACAACAGGCAAGTAAATTTCATTCAGGAATGGTTAAGAGCGGAAGTTAAAGAATTACAGGCATTTAACTATATAGCCAGGATGCGGAATCAGTCCATTTAATCATATCAGTAATAAAAGGAATATTTTTTGTAGTATCAATCATTCATCCACATTTCCTCACTCCCCAATGGCTACCTATGAAAAAAAGTATTACTCTCCTTGTCCTGATTTTGTTTACCATTACTGCCCAGTCGCAAATTTATCTCAAAGGCATGTTGCAAGGCTCGCAGGAAGTGCCTGCCAATCTTTCGACTGCCAGCGGGGTAGTGATAGTAACCTACGATTCTATGACCCACGTGCTCACTCTAATGGGCAATTATACCGGCTTAACAGCCGATGCCACTGCAGCCCACATTCATGGTCCGGCAACAGCCGGCGTGAATGCACCGGTGTTGATTCCGCTTACTTTATCGGGTGGCACATCCGGCACATTGTCAATCACCGATACCATCACCGATGATGAAGCTGCCGACCTGATGAATGGTTTGTGGTATGTGAATGTCCACAACAGCCCGTATCCCGGCGGGGAAATCAGGGCGCAACTTACCACGTCCACCAGTACACAATCTCACTTTTTCGCAGCCCGACTGCAGGGAGCGCAGCAGGTGCCACCAAATGGATCGATGGCTTCAGGAAACGCTTACATCCTGGCAGACATGGGTACCGATTCTGTGTTTCTCACCGGTAGTTTTTCGGGCTTGTCGTCACCAGCCACGGCAGCTCACATTCATTCACCAGCCATGCCAGGCGAAAATGCCGGGGTTGCTGTCCCGCTCGTGGTAACGCTGGCAACTAGTGGCACCATCCATGTGGCAAGCGACGCTTCTTCTACCCTTATTACAGAGATGATGAATGGAATGTCGTATGTGAACATTCACAACGCCTTGTATCCAACCGGAGAAATCAGGGGACAAATCCTGATGTTCACAGGGATGTATTACCTCAAAGCTACGTTGCAAGGCAGCCAGGAAGTACCGCCGAATGGCTCTGCCGGCTCCGGTACCGTCATAGTAAAATACAACGCAACATCCAATATCCTTGAATTGACAGGCGATTATCAAAACCTGTCGGCACAGGCCACGGCAGCTCACATTCATTCGCCAGCCATGCCCGGTGAAACCGCGCCGGTTCTTATACCACTCAATCAGACCGGTGGATTTTCGGGTACATTAACGGTAACCGATACCATTACTGATGCTGAAGAAATGGATTTACTCAATGGCATGATGTACGTCAATGTGCATACGCCTGAATTTCCGGATGGCGAACTCAGGGGACAACTCACCACTACAAGCGGCGATGCCTTTTACTTCAACGGTAACCTGAATGGTGCACAGCAGGTTCCATTCAATTTGTCTGCTGCCACCGGTACGGTAACTGTATTGCTGGACAGGGCATCAGACAGCGTATTTGTAACCGGTAGCTTTAGCGGGTTGACAACGCCTGCAACGGCAGGCCACATTCACCGCGGCGAGGCAGGCGTTAACGGACCGGTTGAAGTTCCGCTCAATGTGACGGCAGCGATTGACGGTACCATCAATGGCAGCGGGATGGTTTCTGCAGCATTTGCCGATTCCATGATCATGGGTTATTCGTATGTCAATATTCACACTACGACTTATCCCGGCGGGGAAATCAGGGCACAACTTGGCAACCTCGTGCTTCCTGTAAAACTGTTGTATTTTAATGGTTATAAAAATGGCAATACAACCACGCTGCAATGGGCGACGGCAGAAGAAGACCATCTCCGCAGTTTCGAAATCGAACAACAAAATGCCACCAGCAGCAACTGGATCAAAAAGACAACAGTCATTGCTTCCGGTGGCAGAAACGGCAAAACATATACGGTGAGCGATGTGCCGCTGGCTGGCACCAATGGCATTGCTTTATACCGGTTGAAAATGATTGACATGGATGGCAGGTTTACTTATTCGCCCGTCATCAGTCTGCAGTTCAACGGCTCGAAAGCAACGCTGAGCATTGTGCCCAACCCGGTAGTCAACGGTGTGCTGCTTTATACCGTCACCGGTTTGCCGGCTGATGCAAAAGCCAACATCCGGGTGATCGATTTCAACGGCAGAACCGTCAGTACCGGCGTAGTTTCTACCTTGCAAAACAATCGTTTGTATGTAGGCAACCTGCCTTCGGGTTTGTACAAATTGATTGTAAACATCAATGGCACGACGCTGCAAAAAACCTTTGGTAAACAATAGAGTGCTAACATTAAAAAGCAGGGTTGTCTTGATAGGCAACCCTGCTTTTTTTATTGAAATAAATACACAGCATTTGAAATACGGGGCGAGCGAACAGCCGGGAAACGGCTTTCGTTATTCATGCGTTTTGTATACAATGTTGTTCACCACTTCATCGAGCTCTGCTGCATTTTGCGCCAGCATGTCCACGAGGTTCTTGATGGTGTCTTCAACTTCCATTTTGCTGATGATGTTCGCAATGCCGAGAATGTTGGCCAATGGTTTTCTCACCACGTGCGACTGTTGAAAAGCGATTTGTTTCAGCAGGTCTTTCGACTTGTCCAGTTCTGTAATGTCATAGCCCATACAAAAGACACCTTCAGGCTCCCCGTTCTCCGTAAAAGCGGCTTTGAATTCCCATTGGGTAATGATATATCCCCCTTTGCCATTGTGTTTGCGGATGGTGGCAGGAAACATTTTACCGGGATGTTGAAAACATTTGAAAGAGGCTTCCTCGCACACTTTCCGGTCATCCGGATGCATGGTGATATGATAAGGTTTGCCAACAAGCTGATCATCAACATATCCGAAACTGCGTGCGTAATTGGTATTTACATACCTGTAATTGCCATCCATGCCGGTGCAAATGATGTAATAAAAATGGGAATGCTCAAATAAACGGATCGTGGATAGAAATTCATTCATAGGTAACATGGAAAATCATAAAAAAACATCTCAGCGACAAGATGTGAACGGTGTTGTTCCAGCGATGCTAATAAGAAGCAGATTGTACTTCCAGCAATTCATTTTTCAGCCAGGTCATTGTTGTGTTCAACGGTTTTATAATGTAATCGTGAACCATCGGGTCTGCAATGGCCCTGTTCCTGTCAGTACTATCCATTGAAGAAGAAAACATGAACACTTTCAGGAAAGGTTTGGCGGTTTGGGGAAACAGGTTCAATCGTTCCAATACTTCCCAGCCATTCATCACGGGCATATTGATGTCGAGAAACAAAACTACCGGTTTTTGATTTGCCAACACTTCTTTTTCAAGGTAAGCCAGCCCGTCCATCGGGTGAAGAAAATCGCGGATATCGATGGGCAAAGGCTTGCACAAATTTTTAATGGTGATTTTAAAAATCATGTTGTTACAGTCATCATCATCAATGATGACGATTGTCTTGTATCGTTCGTTCATATTGGACCACTACAATTTTACAGGGACATTATCAAGGTGTTCAACAATGCAGTTGGATAATCTGCAGAATAAAAATACAATGCGTAGCGGTAACCCTACCGGTTTTATAGATTAAATCTAGCTTAATTTCTGTTTACATGGTCGCTGTCAAAGCAATTCCCCTTATCTTTCTCTCATGTGTTTGAAGAAGATATAATCAACATTTGTTGCCATTCATTCATCAGCAACAGGATGGTTATCTCTTGTCAATCAATGGTCTTTCCTTCATTTTTTCATCTCCCAGTCAATTTGTACAAACTGCCGCCTTTGTCGAACAACCGGTCGATTTTCCGTTCGGTCGCTTCGTCTTTTTCCAAAACAGGCGCATGGTGAGGTTTGATCCGCGCATCAATGATGAGGCTCCCCTGCATCCCCAATGTTTGTTTTCGGTGAATGATTCAATGCCATAAATGTCGTGCGACGGATTGCATCTTGTATAATGTGACCCAAGATAAAATTATTGAGCGTATCAGCCAGCGAAAACTGCATCATCGCACACAACAATAAACGGCAATGCGGCAATATCGTGCCAGTACGATCAACCAGCTGATAATTCAACTTCTTCCAATTCTGATTGGGCGTTTTCATAGGTGTTGAAAGCGGATTAGTTTGAAGAAGCGGTTACTCCCGGCATCACAACCTTGGCATTGTAGAAACCCCGTGAGATTTGTTAAAGCCGGGCAACGCTTCTTTACCAACTCTCTTATAACTTCTCCATATGCGGCAAGCACCACTTTGCTTCCACTATTCAGACCCGTACCCGAATAGTCAAGAGTGTCTATAGTGGTATTGGTGTAAAAATGAACATCACGGGTAAGATCTATCCGTTGGAAAAGAGTATCCAAAAAAACCTGACACATCGTGTGTATGATAATGCTGATTTGTATCATCTGCCGTAATGAATAAAAATTTGGCAAGACTTAATTGGCCGGTACCAAGAATGTGGTTGGCAATGGTTAAGTAATTTCGGCGGGTTGTTTTGCAGGCATATAAGGGGTATACCGTTCGCTGCCTATGGCTAGCAACAAAGGATGCACACCCGCAGCATCTACTGCGTGCACTTCCTTCAAACCCGGCATTTCGTTGGGTATAGCATCGCCGGTAATCTCATGTATCAACTGACCAAAACTGGTATCTTCCTGCGGTGGCCGGCCTACAACAGTAAATGGCCAGATGGCATTTTTGCGTTTCGCATACACTTTGCTGCACTTTCATCAAAGGAAAAGGATGCTGTAAACTGTAGTAGCCAAGGTGATCACCAAAGGGTCCTTCAGGTTTATTTTCCCCGGGATATACTTCACCGGTAATGACAAAATCTGCATCGGTGCTGATGCAAAACCCATCTTCGATAAGCATAACTGAAACGTCTGCCACCCAAGAACACCGGCAAAGGTCATTTCACTTATACCTTCGGGCAACGGCATTACTGCAGATAAAGTATGCGATGGCGGACCGCCAACAAAACAACTTACTTTCAGTGGCACCCCTTTTTTGTTGGCTTTGGTTTGATGAACGCCAATGCCCCGGTGCAGTTGGTAATGCAGCCCGATTTCCTTATCCGGTTCATAATCATTTCCCGATAATTGTATGCGGTACATGCCCAGGTTGGCATTCATGATCCCGGGACGTTCTGTGTCTTCGGTATACACTTGCGGTAAAGTGACAAAAGCACCGCCGTCTCTTTTCCAGTGTTGAATCAACGGCAACTGGTGAATGCTGATTTCTTCGTAGAGAACAGGTTTTGTCAACGGATTTTTAAGCGGCAGTGCATGCAAAGCCGACAAGGCGGCTCCGGCATTTGCCAACGGACGTTTGAGTGCCGACAATGGATTGTTCTTCAATTGAATCAACTGTTGGATACGGGCAAACGTATCGCGGAACATGAATTTGCTTCGTTCAAGTGTACCAAACAAATTGGAAACCGCCCGGTAGTTGCATCCTTTTACCTGTTGAAACAACAAGGCAGGACCGCCCGCTTCGTGTACCCGCAGGTGAATGGCAGCCATTTCAAGATAAGGATCCACTTCTTCTGTTATCCGCACCAATTGTCCGTGATGTTCGAGGTCAGCCAGGCATTGCGCAAGCGATGAATAAGCCATGACAGTAAAGGTCGGGGCTATTTGTCAAATGACAAGATCACCGGGCGATTTTCAGGCTGAACATAGCAGCATAATTGTCTGCAATCTGTGTGGCAAGTGTGCCGGGCGAATGGCACATCGGCTGGTCAGCTGATGCGAATGTTATTTGGCCCGTAAAACCATTTTGCAACATCGGCACAGACTACAAAGGAAGCCGGTTTCCGGATGGATGAGGATGGAACAGCGAGCGTGATGATGCGGGCGGTATTTTCACCTTCTTTAAATCCACCAATGTCGTAACCGAATGCTTTTCCCGGCGCTTTGGACACCGGGGAAGTGCCTTCCAGTTTTGCCATGATATAGCCGGTATTCCAAACCCAGAACATGCCTTTGGCAGGGTCCAAATCGCCGGTTTGAACGCCTTGCGTATTGGCATTGCTATCTACGCCCAGTAAAAACCGGATGCACCGAATGTTGCCGGCTGGGGCGGTAACAGAAATCTGCTTTGAACTGCTGTCGGCTTCATTGACAAGATGTGGCAGTACGGGCAAACTGTAAATGTTGCCATTTTGATAGATCAGCCGGAGATGCGAAACATAATATTTACAACTTCTCACCCGGAAAGGTTCCTGCCATTGGTTGACATAGATATCGCCCGTTTGCAATACCTGATCACCAACCATATTTTGAAATGTCAACTGGATGTCAATGGTCCTGCTGGCAGACTGCGGAAAAGCAATCGTTGACATGGCTACAAGTAAAAAAATCAGAACAAAAAGCTTCATCAGTACTGGTATGGTTTCATTTTCCGGCGGTTGTCTTTCCTTTCCGATTGTTTTTTCTTTCCCTCTACACGTCGTGCCTGCGCGGCTTTGGAAGGGTGGGTAGCAATGCGGGCTTTTTTCTTTTGCAAAGCCGCATTCACCAGCTCGTTTATTTTTTTGACAACCAGCGCTTTGTTGCCGGATTGGGTGCGTTCCTGCTGAGATTTTACCAACAGGAAACCATCAGCTGTTATGCGGTTGAACAAGCGGAGTCGTATGGTCTGCTGTTGTTCTTCGCTTACGAGCTGCGAAGCGGCTACAAGCCACCTGCCTTCTACCATGGTTTCCACTTTGTTTACATGTTGCCCGCCTTTGCCGCCGCTGCGGGCAGTTTGAAAGAAAATTTCAGGCGTTATCTCTATCTTCATTTTTATAAAAGTAAAAAAATAGTCGGTACATGCGCGTGGTGATACAAAGAGTAACAGAAGCCAGTGTGGCAGTGGATGGACAAACGGTGGGCGAAATACAAAAAGGCTTGCTGATTTTGGTAGGCATCGAAGACCCGGATGGCGAAGAGGATATTGTATGGCTCAGCAATAAAGTGGTGAACCTGCGGCTATTTGATGACAGCCAGGGCGTGATGAACCTGAGCGTAAAAGACGTGGCCGGAGACATCCTGATCATCAGCCAGTTTACCCTGCATGCCAGCACGAAAAAAGGCAACCGACCGTCTTACATCCGGGCGTCAAAACCCGGTGTAGCCATTCCCTTGTATGAGCTCCTGTGCCGGCAACTGGAAACAGATATGGGCAAAGGCATACAAACCGGAATCTTTGGTGCCGATATGAAAGTGCGCCTGCTGAACGATGGACCGGTAACCATTGTGATAGACACAAAGAACAAAGAATAAACGTAACGGGTATTCTATAACAATCCCATGATGTAGATTGTTTCACCGTTCACCATGTAAAACAGCTTACAGGTAGATTGTACAGCCGTAAACTCCTTTACCGACTGGTAAAGCGGTGCCCTTTGATCGTGATGTGACTGTAATGTGGTAAGGTCGGAAAGAAAATGCTGATAAAATTGCCTGCCGGCTCCTGCAGATTGTTGTTCCTTGCTGTGAATTTTATCTTCCAGGTCAAACAACACCAACGGCTTGATCTTGATTTCAAATTCCATATTTCTTTTGAATATATTTTTTCAATATTTCTATGCTAACCCCTTCGTCCGGCGCAGCCTGGTGAAGTTTGAACCGCTCTTTGGCAAAGAAAGCTTCGCGATCGGCTTTTAACCGGCGGGAGATATTATTTTCCGCTTCAACTTCCTGATAATTATCGATTGTGGAGGATGGATAATGGTTTGGATGCACGTTTGATACGTCGTTGTTTTGGTACATACAGTTTTGGTTTCTTGTACGCTCTGTTAAGTTGTTCAAATATAATACAACAAAGTATAATCTACACACTTTGCTGTTAATATTTTTTAATTAGACTTAAATTAAGCTTTTGAATTCGCTTAATCTTTTTTGACATTCGTAGAAACAAAAAAAAACCCGGCAACTGCCGGGCTTTTCCTAAATCTGTTTGACTGCTATAACTATCCTACAGCAACTCTTTTAAATTCAGATACCTTAATGTCGGAACCTACTGTTTTCAGGTAGTCGCCAACGCTCTTGCTGCCATCTTTTACAAAAGGCTGAGCCAGCAATGTTTGTTCTTTAAAATAAGCTTTCAGTTTGCCTTCTGCGATCTTGGCAATCATGTCGGCAGGTTTGCCAGCCATTTTCGGATCCTGCTGAATTTGTTCGGTGGCAATGTTTCTTTCGCGTTCGATGGTTTCGGCAGGTACGGAATGTTCATCAATTGCTACCGGGTTCATAGGCTGCAATCTGCATCGCCACATCTCTGCCGGCTTCGGGCGCATCAGCGCTCAAGCCAACCAAAACACCAATGCGGTTGGCACCGTGAATATAAGAAGAAACATATGCAGCTTCTACTCTTTCAAAACGTGGTAACATCTATTTTTTCACCAATGGCGGCGAGTTTGTCGTTGATCAGATCGGCAACTATGGCACCATTTACAGTAGCTGCTTTCAGTTCTTCAGCGCTCTTAACGTTGTTGGCAATGGCGGCATCCGCAATGCTTTGAACAAATGCTACAAAATCTGCGTTTTTAGAAACGAAATCGGTTTCGCAACTAACGCAAACAATCACACCAACTTTGTTATCGGCGGTTGTCTGTGCAATTACAACACCTTCTTTGGCTTCGCGGTCGCTGCGTTTGGCAGCCACTTTCTGTCCTTGTTTGCGCAGCCAGTCAATAGCAGCTTCAAAATCGCCGCCGGTTTCTGTTAGGGCTTTGCGGCAATCCATCATTCCGGCGCCGGTAGCCTGGCGGAGTTTGTTGATTTCTGATGCAGTTATCTGAACAGTCGTTGACATAATAATAATTTAAACATCCCATCTCCCGCATGGGCAATTTTGAAATAAATGTAAGTTGTTGCATTACCGGGAGACGCAATGCAGGCTTATGTAAAACACACAACCCAACCATTTTGGCAGTTGGGATGTGTTTGGTTGATGATATTTGAATGGTCACAACAGCGAACCGTATTCATCACAATGTTCTGAAAACGGTGTTGTGACGTTGTAGCTTTACGCTGCGTGATGAAGTATTCCTGCTGTGCGGGCAAACAGATTACCTGCGGGGACCACTGCCACCACCTGGCGCACCACCCGGACGACGGGAAACACCACCCGGTATTCTGCGTTTCGGCTGTCCGCCACCTTGCGGAGCTCTTTCGCCACGACCACGGCCACCTTCTGCTTCGGCTTCTGCCTGCAGGCGGGCTGCTTTCTTTTCGGCTTCGTTGTCCACTTCTTCTACATCTTCATCTTTCGCCTGCTGACGTTCCTGTAACCCTTCGGCAATGGCGGCAGTGATGTAGTTGGTGATGATGGCGATGGATTTGGTCGCATCGTCGTTGGAAGGAATGGCGAAGTCAACCTTGTTGGGGTCGCTGTTGGTATCTACCATCCCAAAGGTGGTGATGCCAAGGCGTTTGGCTTCGGCCAAAGCAATGTGCTCGTGCCCGATATCGACGAGGAAAAGAGCAGCCGGCAAACGGCTGAGTTGAGCAATACCACCCAGAACTTTTTCCATTTTTTCTTTATCGCGGCTTAAGGTCAGTTTTTCTTTCTTGGTGAGGTTTTCGGCAGTGCCTTCACCCAACAATTTTTCAATGCTCTGCATCTTCTTAACGCTCTTGCGAACGGTGTTGAAATTTGTAAGCATACCACCCAACCAACGTTCGGTAGCATAGGGCATATTCACGCGTTTGGCGCACTCGCTGACAATTTCTTTTGCCTGCTTTTTGGTCGCTACAAACATGATTTTTTTACCGCTTTTGGCAATCTGCTTCATGGCAGCTGCTGTTTCCTGCAGGTGATCTACCGTTTTGTTCAGATCGATGATGTGAATGCCTTTTTTCTCTGCGAAAATATAAGGCAGCATTTTCGGATTCCACTTCTTACGCAGGTGACCAAAATGAACACCGGCATCAAGCAGTTGCTGCTGTAAAGAAGGAACTTGTTCCATTAGTATATGATTATAAATGTATTTGAAAAAATAAAGGTTCCCGGTTTCCCGAAAGCGGCAGCCACAACATGGCAACCGGCAAAGGGATTAACGCTTGCTGAACTGGAAGCTGCGACGGGCTTTTTTGTGACCGAATTTCTTACGTTCCACACCACGCGGATCGCGCTTGAGATGACCAGCCGCTTTTAACGCCGGGCGATATTCGGGGTTCACTTCGAGCAATGCACGGGCAATGCCGAGTTTGGCTGCTTCTGCCTGTCCCTTCAATCCACCACCGGTAGCATTGATTTTTACATCGAATTTGTCTAATGATTCAATGGTTTGCAAAGGTGCTTCTACCTGGTTTTGCAGGTAAGGCAAAGCAAAGTATGTTTTATAGTCTTTGTCGTTCACCAATATTTTGCCTTCACCGCGGGTTAAGAAAACACGGGTTACAGCTTCTTTACGGCGACCGACTGCATTTTTTTGTTTTTCCATTGTTGTATCTTTTGCTGTCAGCGCTGACCAACAGCTTTTAGGTTAATTACAGTTATTAGAATTTCAATTCCTTGGGTTGCTGTGCTGTATGTGGATGTTGGGTACCGGCATACACAAATAATTTGGTGATACATCTTGCGGCCAAGGCGATTTTTGGGCAACATGCCTTTTACGGCTCTTTCCATAACGACTTCCGGACGGCGGTGCAGCAGGTCTTTGGCTGCTTCTTCTTTTTTACCACCGGGATATCCAGAATAATTGATGTACATTTTGTCTTCGAACTTGTTGCCGGTGAAAACAACTTTGTCGGCGTTGGTAACAATAATATAGTCGCCGCAATCTACGTGCGGGGTGTAATAAGCCTTGTTCTTACCGCGAAGAATGGCTGCGATCTGTGCGCACATACGACCAACGGTTTGATTAGTACCGTCCACAACATACCAGTTGCGCTGAACGGTAGCCGCATTCGCATGCTTGGTGGTGAAATGTAATTTACTCATTGTATTATTTGTTTACGTAATACCGGCGCTATCCCACCGGGTTTTTAAAAATGGCTGCAAAGGTAGCCATTTCAGGTTCAGATTTCCAAGTATTTTCATTACTATTTTTTTTACTGCTTTCACAAACAGTTGATTTACAATGAAAATTTTGACATAGTTTTGAACAGGCAAACGAAATTTGTGACTACCATGTGCCGATTTTGGAATAATTAAAAGCCTGTTAAGAACCTCCAGGTCTTGAAAATGCAAAACAATTTTCTGCCAGTTCATTGCCCGGCTGACTGCAGTTGTGTTATTAAGCATTATCAAACATTACATGACAAATATTTTTTCCTGGAAGATGACACTCATATATTGTTTGTTTTACAAATCTGGTTTCACAGACATCGGTTTGAAGTTCATGCATTCAATCTGGCAGAAAAATTGTTCTATGCTTAGGCGCATACGGTACCTGATATCATGTTGATCAACATCCAACTGAGCGGCTCTGAACCGGGTACTTTTGTATGCGGCTACCTTAAACTGAGGTATCGTTACCCCATCAGAATCCACCTGACTTCAGTAGCCATCTTTGCGCAGGAATAAATTCATCAAGCTCATGCCAACGACTTTATCCCCCAAACCATTTGACTTTGATGAAGTTTTGAATATAATCAATCATCATTTGTCAAACTAACAATTACTTTGCTGCAATCGTTTGCATTTGGCATGATATATTGTATTTGTTGCGAAACAGTTAGAATGTGCGGAAATTATTTATTGTAGATGATGATTATGACATACTGCTTGCCCTTAGAATGTGGTTTTCCAAAAAAGGTTTTGAAGTAAAGGTTTTTCAACATACCAAACCCCTGTTCGAAGCACTGCACGAATCTTTACCCGATCTCATTTTGCTGGATGTAAACCTTCAGGGAGAAAATGGCAGGGATGTCTGTAAAAAAATAAAAAACGAATGTTACATCAACCGCCCGGTCATCTTGTTTTCGGCCAATGCGCAGGCATTGGAAAATTATGAAGATACCTGTGCCGATGGCGTGCTGCACAAACCTTTTGAACTACAGGAAATTTATCAACTTGTTAATGCTTATATGCCTGTATAACCGGGTTCTTTTAACAACCTTCCTACAACCTGTAAATGTTCACCATTCAGTTGATTTTTTCTATATCCAATGACAGATCCGTTCACCATTACCGTACCTTATAAAAACAGTGAGCGCACTTTTGAAGCGCAGTTGTTTACCACAGCCTATAGTTACCGCATACAGGTTTGCGTAGATGAGGTGGACATCAATTTTGAACGGGACGATGAAGGCAATTTCAGAGCACTCGCCGCTTCGCCCGACGATCACCGGATCCAAAAAATAGATAGTCGGCTGCTGCAAGCCATTGCCACCGAAATTGAACAGATTCTATCCTGAGAATAGGGTTGATGGATGATCATCAATAAACATTGTCCAAACATCATGTTCTGCTCGCGATCAGCAAATTCAAATCTGTATATTTCAAATCATAACGCTGGCTGATGTAGATATCGGTCAAATGTCCTTTGTACATGTACACGCCGTGCCGCAGGTTGATGTTGTGCCACAGCATTTCTTCAATGCCGCCTTCGTCGCCGGCATCTATCAGCAGCGGCATCAGCACATTGCTGATGGCGTGGCTTGCGGTACGCGCAAAGCCACTCGCAATGTTGGGCACGCAATAATGAATCACGTCATGCTTGCGAAAGGTAGGTTTTTCGTGCGTGGTGATTTCACTGGTTTCAAAACATCCGCCGCGGTCTATGCTCACGTCAATGATCACGCTGCCGCTGCGCATAGCTGCCACCATATTTTCCGTCACTACAATGGGACTTCTGCCGCTTTCGGTAATGAGTGCGCCCACGGCTACTTCGCAGGTTTTCAATTGTTTTGCCAATATCTTGGGTTCAATGACGCTCGTCCACACCCGCACCCCGAGGTTATTTTCGAGCCGCTTCAACTTGTAGATATTGTTGTCAAAGACTTTTACCGAAGCGCCCATAGCAAGAGCTGTGCGCGTGGCAAATTCGCCCACCACGCCGGCGCCAATGATGATGACTTTGGTAGGTGGAATGCCACTGATGCCACCAAGCAGCACGCCCTTGCCCGCATTCGCAGTACCAAGATACTGACCCGCGATAAGCATGGCAGCACTGCCGGCTATCTCGCTCATACAGCGAACAATGGGAAACGTACCGCTGTCGTCTTTCAGGTTTTCGAAACCCAACGCTGTGATGCGTTTTTGCATCATGTCTTCGATGATTTCTTTCTTGAGCAACGACAAGTGCAGGGGCGAAATTATGGTTTGGTTCATCTGCAGGTGCGCACATTCTTCTGCTACTATGGGCGCACTTTTGATGAGTATGGGAGCTTTGTAAACGGCTTCTTTGTCGTAAGCGATTTTGGCACCGGCTTCCGAATAATCCTGGTCGAGGTAGTTGCTGCCGGTGCCGGCTTTGGTTTCTATCGTAACTTCATGACCATTGTTGACCAATACGTTGACGGCATCAGGCGTTAGCGCGATGCGGTTTTCCTGGAACGCCGTTTCTTTGGGAATGCCAATCTGCAGCCTTTCGCCCGCCGGCTTGATGTCTAATTTTTCTTCCAGCGTTTCGTATGAAAAAGAGCCGCTAACAACTGGCTTGGATACAGGCATTGCTTATGCTTTTAGAAGGTGAATGAAGAGACAGAATAGAAATTTTTAGTTGTTTGGTAAAACAATTGTGTGCAAATCTGGTGCGACCATTTACTGAAAATGAGCAAAATTTTTCATCCAGATTGTTTGATTCCTTGTTTGTACGCCTTGCAAATTTAGCTGAAATCCCAACATCTATGCGGTGCTTAATAGGCGGGTGGTTTCGCTGGTTATTTCAATGTGTAGGTGCAAGGTATGCGGCGGCAACAGGGCAGGCGCTATGCCGGGCCATTCCACGAGGCACAACCGGCCGCTGAACAAACAGTCTTCCACCCCGGCGGCAACTGCTTCTTCTTCGCCTTTGAGGCGATACCAATCCATGTGATACACCGTGCCTGCTACCGGGCTTTGGTATTCGTTGATGATGGAAAACGTGGGGCTGTTGACACTGCCGGTGACCATCAATATGTCTTTGCACAGCGTATGGATCAGCGTTGTTTTCCCGGCGCCCATTGGCGCGTGAAACGCCCACACGAGGTGTTGTTGTCCATATTCCCAAAGCTGTTGCGCCGCAGTCGCTATTTCATTGTTGGTAAATGTCAGCTTCATCGTGCAAATCTATAAGTACACGAACAATGTAGAACCAAACTGTTGTAAAATAAAAAATGGGAATTGTAGTCAAGAAGTAATGAATCATCTCAAAAAGTAGAAGAAAAGTATTATGTTCTATTGGGCTTTATCATCACCAGATCATGTATTGATAAAAGACAGCGGCAAAAGCGAAATAGTTTTTAAGATTGACAGATTGAAGATGTAGTTCTTCTCAAATGCATTTACAATCCAAGAAAGGTTCAAATAAAGTTGTCTTTTCCTGTTTCACCGTAATATTCTGCGAAAGAATAGCCATAAGTAAATTCACTTCCAACACTAGAGTTTAGAAGATATACCTAACCTGCATTAAACGTATAGCTTAACTACTTAGAATAAACCGAATGCGCAACATATTTTTTTAATCCTGGTCTGCTATATTTCAACATAACCTGTTGAACAACGTTTTTTTGCAACAGGTCTGAAAAGATAGCTGCTTCCCAAATAGAGATAGGAATGCAATGTTGGTAACTTTGCTACAAAACAATCAGGTAAAAAAAAGGGATAACAGTGGAAGAAAAAGAAAAGATCAACTGGAAAGTGGAGGGCATGCACTGCGGCGGCTGCGCCATGTCGGTAGAAAAATATCTTGCCAAACAAGGACAAAAAAATATAAAAGTAGATTTCATCGGCGGTGATGTGAGTTTCGATAAAAACGGAACAGTCAGCAACCATACTTTGCAAAACGGCATAAACAGTCTTGGCTTTCGCGTGCTGCAAGGCGATCAACAAGACGAACGCAAGCCTATCTTTAAAAATCACCTGCAAAGGTTTTTGTTTTGTCTCCTGTTTACATTGCCATTGTGGCTGCACATGCTGGGGCTGCACGTTCCGGTATTAATGAACGCTTATGTGCAACTAACATTAACCATCCCTGTATTTGTAACGGGCATGTTGTTTTTTGGTAAAAGCGCTCTCAAAAGCCTGCTGAAAGGTGTGGCAAATATGAACCTGCTCATTACAGTTGGAGCGGTAGCTTCTTTTGTGTACAGCTTATATGGCACCATTGCGGGCAAGGCAGAACAATATATGTTTTACGAAACCACGGCGACTGTTATTACGCTGGTTTTTCTTGGCAACTGGCTCGAAGCCAAATCGGTGGAAACCACACAGTCGGCATTGCGAAAATTAGTCGTTTCGCAAAAGCTGATGGCAAACATGATTGCCTACGACGACAAGCACGAAGAGCTGATCTTCCCGGTAGAAGGCAGCAGCTTACGATCCGGTGATTTGTTGCTGATCAAAAGCGGCGAACAGGTGCCCGCAGATTGTAAAGTATTGTGGGGCGAAGCCAGCGTGAACGAAGCCATCATCAGCGGGGAAAGTGAGCCGGTTTTAAAACAAATGAATGACCGGCTGATTGGTGGAAGCATGGTGGAAAATGGCACGCTGAAAGCCTACGTAACCGCTGCCGGCGACGATACGGTACTGAACCAGATATTAGCCATGGTGAAAAAAGCGCAAACCGAAAAACCACCCGTTCAGCAACTTGCCGATAAAATCAGCGGCATCTTTGTGCCAGGCGTACTCAGCATTGCACTGCTTACATTTTTGGGCAATTATTTTATTGCGTCTGTCGGTGTGGGCGAAAGCCTGCTCCGAAGCATTGCGGTGCTCGTGATTTCCTGTCCCTGCGCCATGGGATTAGCTACGCCCGCTGCCATTGCCGTTGGCTTGGGCAGAGCCGCAAAAAACGGCGTGTTGTTCAGAAACGCACGCAGCCTCGAAGTGTTTAAAGATATAAAAAGAGTAGTTTTCGATAAAACCGGAACCTTAACCACCGGCGCAATTTCCATCACCCGTTTTTGGGTATCGGACACAGCAGAATCATTACTCCAAGTCGTACAATCCTTCCCCAGAGAGCCTCAGCAAACAGCGACAAAAAACATAGGCATTTCAACCGAGATACAGCCGCTCAGCAGTGATGAATTGAAGCGCATTGCCTTTTCGCTCGAAAAATATTCCAACCACCCGATCGGAAAAACCATCGCCAAAGAATGGAAAATGAAAGGCGATATCCGCTGGGCTACCATCGAAGAGAAAAAAGGCTGGGGCATGATCGCAAAAGACAAACAAAACAACGAATACATTGCCGGGTCTTACAAAGCAGCAGCACACCTCACGAATGATGACACGCACAATGTTTATATCCTTCGCAATGGCGAACTGCTCGGCTGGATAGACGTGGAAGATACCCTGCGCCCGGAAGCAAAAGAAGTGGTTCAATACCTGCACAGCAAAGGCATCGCCACCATTTTGCTCAGCGGCGACAGCCGCACCAAATGCGAACACGTTGCCCGGCAGTTGGGAATCGATACCGTAATCGCCGAACAAACACCCGAACAAAAGCTGGAAGTCATCACGCAGTTATCCGCACAGCAACCTACCGCGATGATTGGTGATGGCATAAACGACGCGCCGGCATTGGCCAAAGCAACTGTTGGTATTTCGCTGAGCGATGCCACGCAGATAGCAATGCAAAGCGCACAGGTGGTTTTACTAAATAACGGTTTAAAAAACCTGCCGCTTTCATTAGGATTGGGCAAGCATACATATCGTACGATCAAAGGCAACCTTGCCTGGGCATTTGCTTATAACATCATCGCCATTCCTGTTGCTGCAATGGGTTTTTTGAGTCCGTCCATTGGCGCATTGCTGATGGGTTTTAGTGATGTGGTGCTGGCGGTCAATTCAATTGCATTGCGTTGGAAGCGGGTTGTATAAAAACCATTATTTTTAGACTTATGCAATCGCCGCTCTCCATTCTTCAGCAATACTGGCAACACACGGCTTTCCGCGGCAGGCAGGAAGAGATCATTCAATCGGTGCTCGATGGCAACGACACACTGGCGATGTTTCCTACCGGCGGTGGCAAATCCATATGCTTCCAGGTGCCGGCAATGCTGAAAGATGGTTTGTGCATCGTCGTTACGCCGCTCATTGCGCTGATGAAAGACCAGGTGCAAAATCTCGGTAAAAAGGGCATTCCTGCATTGGCATTGTATAGTGGCATGACGCCCTTTGAAGTGCGGCAAACCTTGCTGGAAGCCATTTATGGCGATTGTAAGTTTCTGTACCTCTCGCCCGAGCGGCTGGAAACCGATGTCTTCAACGAATACCTTCATGCCCTTCACATCAACCTCATCGCGGTGGACGAAGCGCATTGCATTTCGCAGTGGGGTTACGATTTTCGTCCCCCTTATTTACGGATTGCAAAGCTGAGAAACAAGCTCGATTATGATGTGCCTGTGCTAGCTGTTACCGCTTCGGCCACACCGCTTGTGCAGGAAGACATCGTAGACAAACTGCAGCTACAAGGTAACCACCTTTTTCGCCAGTCGTTTGAACGGGCAAACCTTTCGTATAGCGTGTTTAAAGACGATAGCCGCATCAACAAGCTAACAGAAATTTTGCAAAAAGTAGAAGGCAGCAGCATCGTGTACTGCAAAAGCCGGCGACAAACAAAAGAAGTGGCGACCCTGTTGTCGTACAAGCACATCAGCGCCGACTTTTACCATGCCGGTCTTTCGCAGCAGGAACGCAGCGACAAGCAGCAGCAATGGATCAACAATGGCACGAGGGTGATCGTTTGCACCAATGCTTTCGGTATGGGGATTGACAAACCCGATGTGAGAACCGTAGTGCATTACGACATTCCCGATTGCCTAGAAAATTATTACCAGGAAGCGGGCCGTGCAGGCAGGGATGGCAAGCGCGCCTTTGCCGTCTTGCTCTACAACAGCAAAAGCGCATCGGAACTGAAAGCATTGCCCGACCTGCGCTTTCCTTCCATACCGCAGATCAAGGAAGTTTATCAGCACCTGGCAGACTTTCTCGGCATTCCCGTTGGCAACGGCGAAGACATGTATTATGACTTTGACATGAAAACTTTTTTGACAAACTTCCGGCTCGAGCCTTCGCTTGTTATTCATTCCCTAAAGGCACTGGAACATGAGGGTTATCTTGGTTTTCACGAAAACATTTTCCTGCCTTCACAGTTGATGTTTACCACCGATAAAAACAACCTTGCCGTGTTTGAACAAAGCCATCCCGAACTGGAACCGGCCATCAAATGCCTGCTTCGCACGTATCCGGATATTTTTGACAATTGTGTTTCGATTTATGAAAAACAAATTGCTAACCTGATGAAAGTGCATGACGACATTGTGAAAGACCAACTGTTGCAGTTGCAGGCCTTTGGCATAGTCCAATACAAGCTGCAGAAAGAAACACCGCAGATTCATTTCATGCACAGCCGTGCACCGGCAAAATACCTGAACATCAACAACCAGGCATACCTGCAACGACGCGGGCAATATGCGCATCGCATACAAAAAATGCTGGGTTATCTGGATCTCGAATATGCCTGCCGCAGCCGCTACATTGCCGGCTATTTTGGCGACGATGCGGTGCAACCCTGCGGCGTGTGCGACAACTGCCTGCAACAAAAAAGCCTCCACATCAGCAAGGAAGAATTTGAAGCCATCAGCCATCACATTTTGCAACACATCCCGGCCAGTGGCATCAACATCAACCAATTGAAACTGGCATCACAAAGCATTCACCGGAACAAATTCTGGAAAGTGTTTCAACATTTGCAATATGAAAAAAAGCTCGCCAGCAACAATGGCATCATCAGTATTGCAACCTGAGTATTTCCTGGAAACGAATGGCTGCCTGAACAATACAGGCGGGAAATCATTTTAGGCATGCATCAACACACGCCTTCCCAACAACTGCATGGACAGCAGGGATAATGCCTGTTCGAAAAAAATCATCTGCGGTTCCTGAATTGAATTCCTGTCTTGTCCTTTTCAACCTGCTCAGAAAGAGCATTCAATTCCTGCATCCACTCCCCTGTTCCGCTAAACTTTATAACAATTCATCATATTTTTTTCATTCAAAAAACGGCGCCGCCCGTTTACCGGTTTTGTTTTATTTTTCGGGCTGTGAAGACAACAATTCCATTGGCCGAACGGCTACGCCCTACGTCGTTAGACGATCTTGCCGGGCAACAACACCTGACGGGCAAAGGCAGTATTTTGCGCACCGCCATTGACAGCGGGCGTATTCCGTCTATGATTTTGTGGGGACCGCCCGGTGTAGGCAAAACAACCATTGCCAATATCATTGCCCACACCTTACAGGCTGCTTTTTACCAGTTGAGTGCCATCAGCAGCGGGGTAAAAGAAATTCGGGAAGTGATAGAATCGGCAAAACAATATCCCGGTGCCGTATTGTTTATTGATGAAATTCACCGGTTCAACAAGGGTCAGCAGGATGCGTTGCTCGGCGCCGTGGAGCGCGGGACCATCACGCTCATTGGCGCCACGACAGAGAACCCATCTTTTGAAGTGAACGCGGCATTGCTAAGCCGTTGCCAGGTATATGTTCTGAAAGCATTGGGCGAACCGGAGATGTTGCAGCTTTTGCAACATGCCATTGAACAGGATACTGTATTTACAAACAAAACACATCGAACTCCGCGAAACCACGGCACTGCTGACTATATCGGGCGGCGACGCAAGAAAACTGCTGAACCTGCTGGAACTGGTGGTGAACGCCGCCGGCAACCAGAAAGACATTGTAATCACCAACGATTTTGTGATGCAGGTGGCGCAAAAACGAGTGGCGCTGTACGACAAACAGGGCGAGCAACATTACGACATCATCAGCGCGTTTATCAAAAGCATGCGGGGCAGCGATCCCAACGGCGCGGTGTACTGGCTGGCACGCATGATAGAAGCTGGCGAAGAAGTGAGTTTCATAGCGCGGCGCATGCTGATTTTTGCCAGCGAAGACATCGGCAATGCCAACCCGAACGCACTGTTGCTGGCCAATGCAACGTTTGACGCGGTGACTAAAATTGGTTATCCAGAATCGAGAATTATTTTGTCGCAATGTGCCGTTTACCTGGCTTCTTCCGTAAAAAGCAATGCCTCTTATGAAGCCATTGGCAATGCGCTGGAAGCCGTGCGGAAACATGGCGATCTTCCTGTGCCGTTGCACATCCGCAATGCCCCTACAAAGCTGATGAAAGAGCTGGATTATGGAAAAGGCTATCAGTACGCGCATTCGTTTGCAGGCAATTTTACCGAGCAGGAATATCTACCCGAAAAAATAGCCGGCACCGCCTTTTATACGCCTGGTAAAAATGCACGCGAGGAAGAAATGCGGCGTTTTTTAAAATCGCACTGGAAAGACAAGTATGGCTATTGACAAACCATTTTTTTTCTAAAATCAAGCTGCTTTTACAACAATGGACTGCTGGCTAATTATAATCAAGCATTAGCCTTACAACCCTTTCAAACCGGCTGCCATAATCTCTTTTAATGCGTTGAAGACAAACATCTATCGGGTACTGGTTTTTGACATTGTCGTATTTTACTACATTGACATTTTTGGTAAGTTGCTGCACGGTTTCAGAAGTGGCGGCTGTATCAGTCACGTGAAGTTCATCAAGTCGGCTTAGGGAGTATTTTCCAGTCGGGATAATCGTTAATCCAAATTTGGATTGTACCGGTTCATCATTGGCGGAGAAGCTTTCAATGGACTTTGGAAAGGTACGGTTGTAGGTATCGAGAATGGCAGCCAGAACAAATTCATCCACACCATTATTAAGCAAAACGCCAATCTTTTTGTTGTGGTGCAAAAGAATTTTTTTTCCGATCGACACTTTATCATTGAATGTAAAAGTATTGCTTTGATGTTCAACAGTTGAATACTTACGGGGATAAGAAATGCCTGCACCCACTTGTTTCATTACCTGTTCTCCAAATAATTTGCTGATCACCAGTAAAGCGCCATCCGTTGCGTTGGAAACACCAGCTGTACTATACAAGTTGCCACTGTTTACGACGCTGGTGTTGCTGGTCCACAATGGCTTGCTGAAATTTGCTTTGATGCCCTGCATATCCGATGCATGTGCCGTAATAGGTTTGCCATCAAAAATGCCTGTGGCTGCAGCAGTAGCCGCCCCATCGCAAACAGCTAATACGGTGGTTTCGGGTGTATAATGTTTGGTAATCCAATCAACAATCACCGGATCCTGATGCAGGCTGTCAGCAGCAGACAAAAATGGAATGACCATGACATCGGGCTTCAGACGTTGGGCATCAAAACCGGAAAATGTGTATTGCGGAAGTATGTACAAGCCTTTCTTTACAACGACCGGAGATGGGTCTTTCGCGATAATGTACACATTGGCTTTACCGGTAACATTGAAAAGGTAATATGGTGCCAACATATCAAAGAGCTCAGTACCGCTGTTGTTTGCAATGATCACTACCGTTTTCTTCGAACTGTCATATGCCGGCGTTGGAGACTTAAAGTTGGTTGCTCCCTGGTAAGCAGGCATGGTACCAAATTCATGCAAGGGCTTACAGGCATTGAACAGGAAAGCAAAAGCAGTTACAACGGCAATGGTTACAACAAGTGTTTTTTTATTTTTCATTTTTTTGGTTTGCTTTTAAAATTCTTTGTAATTGCCTGGCAGTTTTGAAACCGCATTTGGAGGCGATGTATTCGATTGTGAATTCAGGGTTGTTCAACATTGTTTTGGCATATTCCAGGCGCAGCAATGTCAGGTACTCGAGTATGGTGGTGCCAGTTTTTTCTTTGAATACCCTGCTCAAATTTCTTGGGCTCATAGCTACCAGTTCAGCAAGGTCTTCTATCGAATTGTCATCAGACAAATGGTCAATCAGATGATCTTGAACGATGTGTATGCCTGGGTGAATGTGATTGCGGTAATCAAGATAAATGCTCTTTTGTGTATGGTTGTGGCTTCGCCGGTGATACACGACAAGCCCCCTCGCTACTTTGTGCGTAAACAGTGCCCCTTTCAGCTCTTCCAGAATTGCCAATGCAAGATCAATTCCTGCACTGATACCGGCACTCGTATAGATGTTGTTGCTTTTTTTAAAAAGAATGTTGGAAATCACTTTGGCGGAAGGAAACTCTGCCTGCATTTCTTCAATTCTTCGCCAGTGGGTAGTGCATTCTGTATCCCGTAAAAGACCTGCATGCCCCAATGCAAAGGCACCATTGCAAATAGAACATACAAACACTTTTTGATCAGCGCACGCCTTGATCCACTTGAAAAAGGCGTGCTCTGCCTTGAAAGCCGTACTGCTGATGTAGTTATTGTCCATGCCGGGAATAAAGAGATAATCTCCTTCGGTAAGCGAGGCTTCTTTGTAGCTTTTGAGGTTACAGAAAGGCAGCCCCGAAGTGCTGATAATTTCCTCCTTGTAAGAATAGTATTCAAGTGAAACTTCATAGCCATAAAATTTGGCTTCTGTGAACACCTGCACGGGTCCGGCAAGGTCAAGTATTTCTACATTTGGGGGAATGATAAAAGCGAATGTTTTCATGATTGATGACGTTGGTGACAACCTGTTATTGATCTTGTAAAGATATTTTGAGCCGATTGCCTGGTAAAGACGAAAACCAGTCAGAACAAGACAAGCAACACATACACTTGTAACCCATTGCGTTAAACCTCGTCCACGTGGTGCAACCTCGCCGGGGTTTCCTTTTCGTTGATATCCATGGTATCAACCGGTGGCGGTATCAATTGATACACCACCGGTGTAACGATTCTTGACAAAATGGTGGAACTAATCAAACCACCAATCATAACAATTGCCAGTGGAGCGACCAACGGGTTGGAGGAACATGCAACCGGTAATAATCCCCCAATTGCGGTAAGCGACGTCAACACAATGGGCAGAAATCTTACTTCACCCGCTTCCCTGATCGCTGCTGCTAAGGAAACGCCCTGCCTGCGAAGTTGATTGGTAAAATCAACCAATAAAATTGTATTCTTCACTTCAATGCCAGCCAGGGCGATGATACCAACAGTTGCGATGAAAGAAAGAGAATTGCCCGTTACGAGCAATGCGAATATGGCACCCACTATTCCCAAAGGCAACACGGACAGAACAATGAGGGTGCTTTTGAATGTTTTGAACTGCAGTATCAATGCGGCGATGAAAAGGAACAACGTAATCAGGAGAATGGTACCCAACCCGCCGAACGAATGTTCTCGGCTTTCTACGTCGCCACCCATCTCATAACGATAGCCATTGGGGAATTTCATGTTGTTTAGTTGAGCAACGATTGCTGCAATCACGTTGTCATTCAAAAATCCCTCCTGTACAAATGCATTGATCGATACAGTCCTCGTTTTGTCAAGGTGATTGATACTCACCGGTGAAGCCTGGAATTCTAACGTAGCTACCTGCTTTAAAGGAATAGAACCGTTCGCATTGTTGTTGATGTACAAGGCATCAAACACACCCATATCTGCATGCAGGGAACGTGGAACTGTGAGTACAATTTTTTGTTCCTCGCCCGCATCGTCATTAAATTTTCCAATCTCCATACCGGCTATGGCAAAGCGTATTGCCTGATCGATATACAACATGGACATGCCCAGCGTTTGCGCTTTGTCTTTGTTGACAGATACGTGTATGTCGGTTTGTAAATTGCGCACCGGGTTGGTAGTATAGATGGTTCCTGTTGTCTTTTTTACCAGGTCCTCCACCTTTGCAGCCAACATCCTCAAGGTATCTATGTTTTCACCCAACAATCTGACTTCTACCGGTGCTGCGATTGGTGGACCCTGCTCAAAATTTTTCACTACAATCTTTGCACCGGCATAAGTTGAATATTTCTTTCTAAGCATTTCAATGATCTCTACTTTTCTTGCAGGACTGGTGCCATCGTACAACTGGATGAATACCTGCGCGAAATCGGTATGTTCATTTTCCTGCGACACATTGTAATACACCTGCGGATTGCCTTTACCAACATTGGATGAAAAATATTCAATCTCCTGTATCTCATTCAAGTCGCTTTCTACCTGTTTTGTAATGGCATTGGTATAATCAAGGTTTGATTGAAAGGGTGTGTTGATATTCACCAGGAACTGTGGTTTTTCAGAGGCAGGAAACAGGCTGAAACCTACAACAGGTATCAGTTGCACCGCACCCACAAAGATGGCAAGACAAACCACAATCGTAATTACCGGTCTTTCAAGGGCATACTCCAGCAATCGGCTGTAACTGCCACCAATGAGCTTTTTTAAACCACGCATGAACAAATTGCCATCGGGGTGACCGGAGTGGCGTTTCAACAAATTGCTGGATAAAAATGGAACAACGGTCAGACTAACGATCAAAGAGGAAATAACGGAACAAATGACGCCAACAGGTAAACTTCTGATAAAATCTCCGGACGCTTCCGGCAAAAACAGCAAGGGTAAAAATGCAATGATCAAGGTAGCAGTGCAACCCAAAACGGCAGTACCAATTTGGCTGGTAGCTTTTAAGGTTGCGGTTTTCCTCGAATGGCCTTCGTGCATCCATCGCTCAATATTTTCTACCACTACAATGCTGTCATCTACCAGCAATCCCAATGAAAGTACCAAGCCAACGATGCTCAACTGATTCAGGTTGTAGCCTAAGGCATTCATCAGCACCGTACCCGAAGCAAGAGACAACGGTATGGAAATCATCACTACAAAAGCCGCCCGCAAGCCTAACGGTAACAGCGTAATGGCAACCAATAATATGGCGAAAACGAAATCTTTTCCAAGTCCCTCCAGTCGTTTGTTTACATGATTTGCCTGGTCAAAAGACAGTTTCATATCTATGTTTGCAGGCAAAGTTTTTTTGAAATTGGCTATTACCGGCAAATAAGCTTGTTGTGTTTCACTGATGTTTTCACCGGCTTTTTGTGCAGCCACTACCCATACGCAGCGATTGCCATTCAACCGGGTGATGTGACTATCAGGTTCAAAATCTTTGTACACGGTAGCAATGTCTTTCAGCAGTACATTCCTGCCATTCCTGCTACAGACGATTGTATTGCTCACCTCATCAATGTCTTTGTAGTGACCGCTGGTTTTGATATTGAACGATCGGTTTCCTTCATTCACCACTCCACCCGGAATATTTAGATTTTCACTTTCGAGACTGCTGCTTACGGCAGGCAGAGGTATTTGCATTTGCGCCATTTTGTCCAGTTGCAAATCGACCCTGACGATTGGTTCCGGCAACCCTTGTATCTCAATATTTTTAAGTGCAGGTATTCGTTCAAGAGCCGATTGCAGGTCTTCAGCCGCCTGTTTCAACTTAGACCTTGATGCGTTTTCTGACACCAGTGCCAGTTGAATCACATTGACATCTGAAGGACGGGTTCGTGTGACTTCCAGTCTTGCTATACCCTGTGGCAGTTGGGAACGAAGCGCATTCAATTCGCCCACAAGTTCCTGGTATTTGTCATCTACATTGCTGTTGTATTTATACTCTACCTGTATGATGGCCAATCCATCTTTGGTTGTGCTCCTGACTTGCCTGATATTATCCAAACCATAAACTTCTTTTTCGATTGGATCCACGATCAATTCTTCAATGTCTTTCGGACTTGCACCGGGATACACGACTACAATCGGAAAAGTTGGGAAATCAATCTCGGGGTCTTCTGACCTTGACATGTGGTGAATGGTGGCTATGCCTACAACCGCAACCATTATAAACATGATGAGCGTAAACTGGTAATTTTTGACTGCGTATTCAGAAATTTTCATAATACAAGATTGACTAATGAACAACTTTTATGGATACATCTTCTTTCAGGTAGGCATTTCCAGAAACAATCAAAGCCCGGGCTGTTTCTAACCCGCTGCTGATGGTTACATTTCCTTTCTGAACAGCTGCCACTTTCACTTTTACTTTTGTTGCTGTCTTACAATCGTTGGTAACAAATGCATAGGCGCCACTGGCATCGCCATCGATCAACGCATCGTAAGGAATCGTCCAGGCTGCTGTTGTAACCGGGGGATATATCGTTGCCTTTCCAAACAAACCAGCGGCAATGCTTGCCATATTCTTGCTTTTGATTTGCAAACAGACAGTAAACGTCCCTGTAGCCGGATCAATGGATTCTGATTTGCGTAAAACAACAGCTTCTATGGGATTGCCTGGTATGGCGTCTGTCTGTACAATCGCCTTGTTGCCCGGTTTGATGGCACTCCAATCTTTATCACTTACTCCAACTTTTAAAATCCATGCAGTCTGCCGGGCACCGTTTACCTGCAGGATGGGGTCGCCTGCATTTACCATTTGACCGCCATTGACAAATTTTTTCAAAACAAACCCGCTGGCTGCCGCCCTGATCTCTGAATAACTTTGGTTGAAGCGAATGGCATTGAGTTGTTGCAATGAAATATTCAGCGCGGTTTGTGCATTTTGAAGTTGTTCCAATGTGGTTACGCTGTCAGTGTACAACTGGCGGTACCGGTTATAGTCCCGCAGCGATTTTTCATAGCTGTATTTGGCTTGTTGCTCCTGTGCATTTACTTCGGTGAGGTGTAAGGTTGCTAACAGCTGCCCTTTGCGAATGGCGTCACCTTCATGCACAAAAACCTGGTTTACAATACCGCCTGTTTTAAAAGAAAGCAAGGTTTCATCTTCGGTGGTAAACTGACCGGAAGCCTGGATTTCCTGTTGAACAGTTTGTTGTTGCAGTTGTATAATTTTAACCGGGATTACTTCCTGAACCTGGCGTGACGGAGAGGAGCTTGCATCGTGGCAGGCATTCAGGATAATTGATAATGCAACAAACGCTGTTGCCAAAAAAAGTTTGTTCATGATGGTTGAATTAATAGGTTAATGAGGCGGTTGCTGCCTCCAGATTTGCGGCGGCAATCAATACCTGATAATAGTTGATGTTGGTTTGCAGTTGAGCAGAGATCAGCAGATTCCGGGCATCAAGATCTTCAATGAACGTATTAATGCCTTCGCGAAATCCACGTTCTATCAATCTTTGATAACTGGCAGCAGCGTCTATTCTTTTCAATGGAAGATTGGTAATTCCGGCAGGCGGTTGTAAGCGCATTACCCAATGATACAGCCAAGAGGTTGAATTGCTGTAACGTTTGGGAAATCGTAAGTTCTGCTTTCTGTTTATCAAGCTTCGCCTGTTTGATTTTGATTGAATTTCTGTTGGCAGTAAACAGGGGCATCTCCAATTGAATGCCGATGTTGTAATATTTGGATTGTGAAGTAAAGCTGAATGAAGACGCTTGTGATCCAATGTCCACGATGCCATTCAACGCCGGCAGCCAGTTGCTTTGGGTCAATCGGATGTTCGTTTGATGCATGGCTACTACTTCATTCAGTGCTTTGATTTCAGGGCGGTTGCCAACTTCGGGCTGACTGGTTAACAGTGAAGTTGCATGACTGAATTCATCTGATAAATTGCCCGTGATTTCTATGCTGTCTTCTTCGTTTCTGTTCAATAAAAAGTTGACATAAAGCTTTGCATTTTCAGCCGCTGTTTTTGCTTCTGCTATCCGGGCTTCATTGGTCTCCTGTTCGCTTTGTGAACGAAGAACATACGCAGACAACCCTTTCCCATTTTTGAGCAAACGTTCATTGATTCGCAAATTTTCATTTGACAACTTCAAGGCATTTTCATAAATCTCAATGACCTTTATGGCTGTACAAATAATTGTAATAGGCAACAGTAATGTTTTTTACAAGCTCCAACTTGTATACATCCATTTCAACCTGTTCCAACACTACCTTTTGTTGTTGTATTTTGCGATTGTAATGATATTCTTTGTTGAATATCGGTATGGTGGTCCGGAGTTTTGCATCGTAGAAATTTTGGGGAATAAAATCCTGCTCTACGTTGGCAATGGCAGGGAATTTATCGCTGCCTGTTAGTTGATTAAGTGTGGCATACACAGGGTTCATCAGGTCGCCCACCGGCAACGAAATGCTTCTGCCACCCGCCCCGGATTGATAAGAACCCAGGAACGAAACGGAAGGCTTTAAAAAGCTTTCCGCATATTGTAATGAGTACATGGCTTTTTGTATATCTGCTTTTTGTTGCTGCAATACGAAGTTGTTCCGCAGCCCTTCATTCACATATTTGTGTAGCGGATTTGTTTGAGCCTGTACGACAGAAGGAACATACAGCAAGGGCAAAAGAAGGGCTGCCAGGCGTAACCTGTTCAATTGTTGTTTCATAAAAAATGATTGATGTTATTTGAATCCCCGGAGTAGCAGAAAGACAAAGAAAGGGTTAGAATACGTTGAATAAATTATGCTCAATCCTGATGAAGAATCCGTTGGGTGCCGTCCGGATCATATGACTACTGACTTCTCTTCTATATCCGATATCCACCCTGCTTTGACTATTGAAAATGGCTTGTACGACAGGAGCGATATCAAAGTAATATTTGCCGGAGGCAATGTTGACCTGGTGCAAGAACTCAACCATTACATTGACATTGGTTTGATGGTACGTCTTGTACTCCCCGGGCAACATCAGCTTACCGAAAGAAAAGGTGACGTTAACCGCTTTGCTATTTTCTGATCCGTAAATGAACTTATTATGGTTTCCGTTATCGGTAGCTTTCGCGACGGACATGCTGGTAGATAGGGCAACCTTCCGTACCAGTTTGGTTGCCACGAAACCCGCTTCCACACCTGTGTTATGCCCGTTCATTTCAATTTCTTCCTGGTGTATGTCGCTGTTGTTAAAACTGATCCTGCTAAAAAGTGCCATCCGGAAATGTTGCTGAACGGCATCGTTACTAAACAACCGGTATTTGGTATACAATCCGCCACCTTCTGCCCGGAACACATCACTTCGATTGCTAAAAAACAAGACTCCGTTCACCATCATTTTTTTTGAAAGCCCGACCATTACTTCCGGGATCAGGTGGTAATTGATCCTTGAGGTATTGCGTTCGTCCATCAAAGTATTGTCGATCCGGAAGCCGACACTGCCTTTAGCACGGTTACTTGCCGGCTCGGTGTAAGAGAACAATTCCTGAGCCCTGCACAAGGTGGAAAGAAACAAGAAGATGGTTAAGCAACATGTTTTCACGGTAGTGAAATTTGATGGTGATCGCCTATGTTGACGATTAAAGAGCAACATGATAAGTTGAACCGGAGGATGCGGGAAAAGTCGTTTCATTTGAACCGGTAAAGCCTTTGTTTACGATCTTCAATTTATTGATGCCGTATAATTCCTGCGCTTTCGGATTAACAAAAACAAAGGTGTTGTTGAAAACAGTAACCGGTTGATTGTCTGCAATCTGCACTCTCTCAAAATTGACGTAGGCAACAAATTCTGAAACAAAAAAACCCGCACCTTCCACCTTTTTTCGTATTTTATCAAAGTCAACCCGGCTGTTTGGTTTGAACGATATCTGGAAGGTATAGGTCTTGATATCAGCTTCCACAGTCTGCACAAAGTCAAGCGATTTCAAAGCTTTGTTGATGGCATTGCTGCACATGCTGCAGGTTAGTCCGCTGGCTTGCAATGAAACCTTGGTTACCTGCGATCTGGCTGCCATTGAAATCATCAAAGCAATAGTGATAAAAAGCAGTTTCATAAAATACAGTTGAATGATTAAATGATTGGGTACCGGTTTGTTTATTTTACTCGTTCAAAGATTTCCGTTCTGCCAAATACAGACAGTCCGATATATCCTCTTACTTTCAAGTTATTTCCTTCTTTGGTAAGTTTACAACTATAGGTTTTGCCATTATCAGGATCGTACACTTTACCATCTTTATACACCCCGTCGTCAAACACAAAGTTGGTCAGGAGGTCAATGCCCAACAGGCTCCTTTGCCTTAAAGATTTGTCAGGATTATTCTCATCTTTCCTGGTATTTGCTGTCCAGATTGTCTTACCAAAGTATTGATTGCCTTTTTGATAGATTTCTAATTTTGCATCCTTTTTCGGGCTCCAATAAACACCCAGGATGTTTGCCGGCGTAGATTGGGCAAAACAACTGGCAGACAGCAACAGCGCAGCAATGCCGATTGGCAGCAAGGTTATGGTTTTAAGATTCATTGTTGATCGTTGTTGTTATTGATGATGGATGAAATGGCACTGATCTTAACGTAGGAAGCCGAAACTTCAGCAATCTCGGCAACAACAGGAGTGTGTACAACAGTTGGCATGGAAGCAGGAACCCGCTTTAAATCAGTTAATAAGATAAAGGGTAAACCGATTATCACTGCCAGCACCTGGAATGCATAAAAACTCTTTTTCATTTTGTTTGTTTTATTTGATTTGATAACACAAAGCTACCGTCAGGGATAGGGCTGCGAAAGACAGCAAGACGTCAGAAAAGGACATCTCATTCATGCTGGCTTTTGCTATTGGGAACAGTTATTTGGAAAGCAGGTTGAACAGTTTTTTAGCTCGATACATCGAAGTGAACCGGTTGATTTTTACTACCAAAAGAAGGTCAGTTCGACGCAAAATATTTGGCTTAGCAAACAGCGGATTTGACGGGCTTAGAAAACCTGAATGGTATGAATCTAAAAATTCTGTCGAGGTAAAAAAAGCAGTAAAATTTTGTGATGTTGCATGACCTTTTCTAGTTGCAAAATGAGATGCTGTTTCCCTGTTCTTTGCTCAAAATATTTTGAAGGGAAAAAACAGAACTCAGGATGCACAGTTAGCGGGAATCCGAATGCAAAAGGGAAGCTTTCTCAGGCCTGTCATCATCTTTCAATCCGGGCTGAGAAAGGCTTGTTGCAGATGCAGGCGCAGTTGAATTTTTGATAAACCATGTTGACGATAAATGGAAATGCCAGCCATAAAATTTTGGGCTGGCATTTCTGTATCCTGATATGCGAAATAGAAATTGTCTGTAAACAACTATAAGTTTATGATTTGATAATGGAGCGATTCTTTTACATCATGATAAATCAAAACGGAATTGCCCATTAAAAATAAGCCGCAATTTTTTGCAACTCCGCCTGTATTTCCTGCTGTTTGTTTTCGCCGGCTAATAAGAAAGAATTCTTGGTGGTATTCAGCTTGTCTTTTGCAAGATTGATTTCCTGGGTGAGACCATTGATCTCACTTTTCAGTGCATTGATGCGCAGCGTCAATGTCTGCAACTCTTCGGCTTTCTGCTGGATGAGCTTTTCTTTTGGGCGCACTTCTTTGCCGTATTGTACCGTAAATGCACTTTGAAAAGCATTCAAATCCCGCCCGATCAAATCCAGGTATTCCTGACCTGTCGAAAGCAATTTTCCCTTTGTTAAACCTGAATTCTTCAACACGTTAAATGCAGTTTGATACCGGATGGCTTCGTCCTGGATGTCATCAATGTCAAGCTTGCTGTCGATGAATTCTTTGTAATCAATCCCCTGGAAAGAAGGCAGTGTTTTATTCGCGTCTTCTATCAGCTTTTCAAAATAGTTCACGTGTTCGGGCAGCGGTGCCGAGAGCGTTCCGGAAGGTGCATACGTTGGAATTTGTTCCACCTCCGGCGCGGTAGAACGACTACCGTTGATGAGCGGATGTTCAGTTGGAACCGGCGCTGCGGGCGCCGGCTGCGGCGGCGGTGCAGGTTTCCCTTGTTTGGCGGGATCGTTGTTCTTTGGTTGGTTTTCTTCAAACTCAACAAAGGGTGTCAGCAACTGTTTCAGGAAACTCATGGATCAACTATTTTTCAGGCTCAGCAAAAAGCCAATGGTAAAGTTAGCATCCCAGTCAAACACAAACGTATCGGTATTTGTCGCTTCCGCAATGGCTTTATAAATGTTGAGCCCGGCTGCCCATTTTTTTATCAGTCGCATCATAAGAAGCTGGCGCTTTCAATACCGTATATCTTTCTTCGCCCGTACGGTGTTGTTTGGCAAGGGTAAACGGCACGCCGCCCAAAATGAAACCCACATTTCGTTTGCCGGTTGGAATAGCGGAGGCTGCCGATTTTACCTGCTCAAAAACCGCTTCGTCCGATGTACCATGTTCATAATATTTAGCACCTGGCAGTTCCAGGCTTTTCAACCCATTGCCTTCCTGCCATGAAATTTTCGTGTTGCCCGAACCAATATCCACGAGAAAAGAATTGTCGGCAAACGCTGGCGGCACCGTAGCCGTAAATCCAAATTTTGCCTCCTGCTCGGCGGTTACATTGTTTACCACGTAGCCCATTTTTTTCAACTCGTTGCCAATGGTAATGGTTTTGGGTTCTTTTTGGGCACCAGACGAAATGACAAAGTGCATGTTGCGGCTGCTGACACCTTTGTCGAACATCGAAGCCAGGTATTTCTTCAATCCGGCACGGATGTCGTCGGTGGTGGCAAGTCCTTCATACGCGAGTGATTCGCCAAAGTCTTTCGATACAATCTCCCACCGCTTTTGTGCATCCATGTTGATGACGAAAGAATTAAAACCAGTAGCGCCTACTTCCACCACCCCGCGCAAAGTGCCGTTCTGCGGCTTTTCAGGTGTATAATTGAACGCGCGTGCTGCTTCCTCATTTCCGGGTGTAGTTGCAGATTTATTTTGCTCATCTGCAGCTGCAGAAGCATCGGGAACAGTAGACGGTGCAGAGGAGTTGTTCTCCACTTGCGCGCTGTCGTTGGAGCCATGTAAACTTGGTTTCAAGGCAAAATAGGCAAGCACCGCAATGATCAACAGGATTGCAATGATGCCGGCAGGTTTCAATTTCATCGTAGTTTATTTTAAGGTTTTTATTTGAAACAATGGTTCTCCCTCAATCAATTTTGAGTCCGCATTTGATGAGATAACAGGTAGTTAAGTTACATGCAGTTATTTGTTTGCCATGGTGACCACCACTACTCTTCCGCCTTCTTCTTTTGACAACAACAATTTTTTACCATCGGTAATGTCAACCATCGTCCCCACCGGAATGTCTTTGTTGTCGGTCAGGTCTTTCAGCGAATGAAGCAGCTGGTTTACAAACACCCATTTGTCTTTGTGAAAGGTAAAATAACCAACCGGGATTTTTTGCGCATCCGTCAGCTTTTCATTTCTTACCACATTCCTGTTTACATGCCATTGAAACAGGTATTGGTTGTTGTACACCATGAGGCGGTGATGTTCCGGTTTCCAAACGGTAGGCTTAAACTCGTAATACAAATCGAGGACCGGCACAGTGCCTTTGACGGCTGTACCACAAAACGGGCATTTGGGCGCCGTGGTATTATCAAACACAAACCATCGCTGATCGCATGTTGCATTGCTGCATGGCTGCATCAGGTCGGTGGTCTTCAGCAATGCCTGTTCCCACGTATCGGCATTGGGACGCAGGTTGGGATTGTGCAAACCCGTAATGAATGCCTGGTCAAACAAGGATTTTAAATAAGGTCCCGTCAGCGAATAAGGCAGTTTTTTGACATCTGCCCAGGGCAATGTCCATTTCGACACCTGGTCAAGTTTCGGACGGTTCGATGCATCGGTCGGATGTTCAACGAAAAGGGCTTTTTCACCCATGGACAACAGGTCGTCCTGCTCGGTGTCCAGCGAATTTACCTTGCCGCCTTTCAAGGGATGCCGGTACAGCAGGTACATATAAATCATTACGGCAAGTGCATGAAGATCGGTGGTGCGGTTGGCATGTTTGCGGGCAGCATCCCGAAGCGGCAGATGCTTGGTGGCCAATACTTCCGGCGCAATAAAATCGGCTGTGCCAATTACATCCGGCGGGTACAAACCGGGCACCACCAATCCATCAATGTCTATGATGGTCGCAGAGCGGCTAACAGGATCAATCAGCACATTTTTATATGACAAATCGGAATGCGCCAGCCCGGCAGCATGCAGTCGTTTTACGCCACGCGCTATTTTAATGCAGATCTGGAAATAGCTGAGCCAGTTGCCCAGTTCGCTGTCATCGAGACGCAGCGCAAATCCTTTGTTCCTGAACTTGGCAGACGCAAACCACAAACCCTGCTTTTCTTTTCCTTTGATGCCGTCGCTGGTTGCATATCCTTTGGCAAAAAAGAAATTCCGGTCGTAGGCAGGCACTATCAACCCTACTTTGCCATCTACTTCCACCATATCGGTCGGCCAGCAATACAACTGTTTGTAATATTCGCCGCCTTCGCGGTTGAAAAAGCTGTCGTAATATTGGGTAACCAGTTTTTTAAGACGTTCGCGCGAGTTGTAGTCCTGCTTGTCGCGGTACAATGCCACCACGTAGGTTTTTCCCGGACCAAAATATACATCTTTCATTCCCCCACGCATAGGCTCGCCGTTGTCAACGTACTCATACGTTTTACCAGCCGTAATCAGGGACGTTGCCTGCCTGATGACGGTTCCTGTTTTGCCTGACATATTGTTCTGGTAACTCACACAAATATTTTAAATGAAGTCTTTTTAAACAGTTTGCTGTAAGTGATTCCACCTGATATTGCATTGCCTTTCGTTAGCAAAACCTTACCGGCATTGCTTTGCAGCGTCCTGCTAAAACACAATTGCCAGGGTGCGGTCGTCGTGGTTACCGGCGCTCCAGAAGTCCATCCACTTCGAAAATTGCTCTGTTATCTGTTGGTTGTCAGGGTCCAATGTTACAGCTACGCCGTCTTCATTGTTTCCAGCCAGGTCAGCTAAAAATTCCTGCCATTTTTTAATGTTGGACAAATTGGCTTCCACCACAAATTTCGGATCGTAAATGCCATCAGACATCAGGAACAAGTAAGAGAACGAGTCGGTGAATTTATAACTGAACCGGGTGGAAAATTTTTCACTTTTGAAGATTTCGGGCATGGTGATAAAACGGGTTCCGCCACCAAATTCGCCCACATCCAGCCAGTTGAGGAGCGTAACTTCAGACACATCTTTGTTCACTACTGCAATCGGGCAATCGCCAACGCCAAACGACAAAAAAGCGTAACCCGTGTTGTACTTTTTAAACAAGGTAAAAATGAGTGTTGAACTTAGGTCTTTTAGCGCAATGCGGGCTTCCTTTGCAAATTCCTGGAGTGTGTTGTGCACTTTTACCACGCCTTTACCCAGGAAATGATACACAAAATGGGTAATTTTTTTTTGCGCCTCAGCACCAGCTTTATTGTCCTGTTCGTCCAGCAGGGCATCGAATTCCTGAAGATTGGAAGCTACCGTTTCATCAGAAAAATAATTAACCACCGACTGGCATGCAATTGCCGATCCTTTCCTGGAAAGTTTGGCGCTTCCGGCACCGTCGGCTACCACCACGAGGCTCCAGCCACCTGGCAATTCGGCAAACGCAAAATCATCTTCGCGGAAAGATCCGATGTTGGCATGCGACCGACCGCGCCGTGACGAAACGAGAATGTACCGGTCGCCCAATGTTGCAAATTGGGTTACGTTGTCATCTTTGCGGTAAGGATCGGTTTGATCGCTGTCAATGCTTTTCCACAAGCTTTTGGGATCGGGATTAATGATGAACAGCATTGTTTTCTGGTGAACTGGCGTTTCTTCACTTTCGCCGTTGAGCCGAAACTGGAAGATGATGTTGAAGTCACCGCTTTGCGTAGGCGTTCCGGTTATTTGTTTGCGTTCGGCATCATACGCCAGCCCGATGTCAGATAAACCCACGAAGGTGAAATCCGCAATATCGCTCCATTGCAACTTATCAAAATCGAAAGTTGTTTCGTAAGGTTTGCCCACAGCACCATTTACAACGCGAACAGGCTGCTGAACAATTTCGGTTACCCGTTCCTCAAGTTTCCAGTTTGCCATAAGTTCATTGGTATGTTGAATGATTGCGTTGATGACAGCCGCGTTTTTCTCTTTGGTTACAAAAGCATCCAACGCGGCTGTTTTACCGGCAGCAATGGTGAGGTGGTTGGTTTTGAACAGCTTTGTTACAAACTCTTTTACATCTGTCATTTCCGTACATTTTGCCAGCAGCATTTCAATCAGGATCAGGTTACAATATTCAATTCAGCAGGTGGCGGTGGCAGTTCGTTGATGCCACTCAGTTCTTTGCCGGCATCTTCAATTTTTGTAGAAGTCACGCCGATAGATGCGGAAACCCAGGTAAAGAATTTGGAAATGCTTTGGCTGTCGGCGGTGTCTAGGCTGACTACATTGTCGGTAATTTGCTTCAAGAGGTTAGAATCGGCTGCACTGCCGGCAGCACACGCAACCGTAAATGCGGTTTTGCGTTTTTTAAATTCTTCCAGCCCGCTTTGCCAGTCGTCTGTAGGGATGCCATCTGTCATGATGAATACGAGTGGTTTCCAGTCACCTTTTTGTTCAGCGGTGGTTTTGGTGACTTCGTTGTCAATGGAAGTAGAAACCAGTTTCAACGCTTCGCCCAAAGAAGTGGTGCCCGTAGCTTTGATGTCAACCATCTGAAAAGAAGCAAGATCGGTGAGTGGAACCAGTTGCCGTGCGCTGCTGTCGAATGTAATGATGCTGATAAATGCGGTTTCGATGGCTTGTGGATTTTGACGTAAGGAACTAATCATTACCTGTACGCCATTCTTCACAGCTTCAATCGGCTCGCCGGTCATAGATCCGGACGTATCCAGTAAAAGATAAACGGGTAATCGTCTCATTGTAAAAGTGTTTATTTGTTTGGGTGAAAAAACCAGCAAGGACGGTATTGTTTTCCAGCTGTTTCTTCCTTTGGGAATATCAGTAAGCAAATCCTGCGCCTACCTGAAAATGCGCAGGACAGATAACCGAAAAACCCGGTGCTAATTTTATAAAAAATTCATTTTCAGTATAATAGATTCGCACTGTGTTTAAATGAAATTACCAATTGATACAGGCTGTAAGATTGCCTGAGCCATAGACGTAACAGCCCCACGCCCTTAAACGGGCACATCAGCCATTTGGGTTCATACTTTGGGTAACAAACATTGAAGTCTCCACGTGCTTGTGAAAAACAGGTTACCTCAACCGGCAACCATTTCCAACAGAATAAAAAGGGAAAAGGAAGCACTTGCACAAATGGATAAGGCTATTGCACGGTGTACAATAGCCTTATTTGTAATCAAAGGTCAGGGTATTAATAGCGTAGCAAGATCGTTTTCAAACTTTTCAACAAAGCATGTCCGTCCTGATGTACTGTATTGCCGGCAGGGAGAATATTGATTTAGGGTAATGACACATCCTGAAAGGACATCCGGTGAATGATCTACCTGCGGGCTAAAGGTTGTCGGGAATGCATCATCACTGCCAGTTTTATCAATTCGTCAGGTTCACTTTTAATGGTTGACTTACAAACACGAAAGTGCATCCTGTATTTCATTTTGAAGTTTTTGTGGGATGGTCGGGGTTGATATTGGGACAGAAAGAACTAAGCATTGGTTTCAATTCGCGAACATTGGCTGGCTGGCTGGTTGTATGATCAATTTCCTTTCACAAAGGTCAACCGCAAAGAAGAAATCATTTATGTTTCCAACAGCTGCCCTCATTTCTCAAACGCTGCTTATTTACATAAAAAAAGCGGCTACAGTTGTGTAGCCGCTTTGATCTATTGAACGAAACCGATCAGTTACTGACCATCGTCTTCATTGTCGTTGCCATCGCTGTTGGCAAGGTTGAGCGGGTATGCATAGGTTTCTTCGTAACCCGGGTAGATGCCTTCGAGTTTTACGGTACCGTTTGCATTTGCCAGTAACGTTTTCAGGTCATCGAGATTTTTTACTTCCCGTCCGTTTACACTCAGGATAATGAATCCTTCATAAATACGGCTGCCTTTGAGAATGCCCTGGTCGTTGATTTTTTTAATCTGTACACCACCGGAGATGTTGTTTTTCTTGGCGGTTGCTTCATCTACATTTACCAGTTCACCACCCAACACTTCGTTGAGCGATACCGATGCGGTCTGCGTATAGGAACCGGGTTCTTTTTTCAACGTTACCGACGTGGTGTTTTCACTGCCGTTTCTGCGATAGGTGACGGTCAGTTTATCTCCTGGTTTGTAACGGGAAAGCTGGTCCTGCAGTTCTGCACTGTTGTTGATGGAATTGCCATTGATTTTGGTAACAAAATCACCTTTCTTGATACCCGCCTGTTTGGCAGCACCATCATCGGCAACGCCGGTAACAAAAATGCCTTCACCATCTTTGATACCATAAGCTTTTTTCTGCTGTTCGCTCAGGTTTTCTGAAGCATACGACAAGCCAAGATAACCTCTTTGCACCGCACCATATTTGATCAGGTCGTTAACGGTTTTGCGAACAATGTTAACCGGGATGGCGTAAGAATAGCCTGCATAAGAACCGGTAGGCGATGCGATAGCAGAGTTAATCCCAATGAGTTCGCCATTGGTGTTGACAAGCGGTCCGCCACTGTTGCCGGGATTTACGGCCGCATCGGTTTGTATGAACGATTCAACCGGCGATTTGCTTTTGTTGATACCGATAGAACGCGCTTTGGCGCTTACGATACCAGCCGTTACGGTGACATCAAGCGAAAGCGGGTAACCGATTGCCAATACCCACTGACCCAACTTTACATCATCGCTGTTGCCATACACCATATAAGGCATGTCCTTCGCGTCTACTTTAATAACAGCAAGGTCGGTGCTTGGGTCGGTGCCAATTACGGTGGCTTTGTAAGATTTTTTATTAGACAACGTAACGTTCACTTCATCGGCACCTTCCACAACGTGGTTGTTGGTAACAATGTAGCCATCATCGCTGATGAGGGCGCCGCTACCGCTGGCTCGCTGCTCGGGAATGGTTTGCACACGTGGACCGCTGAAAAAATCACTAAACGGATCGTCACCTCCACCAAAGAAATCGGAAAACGGACTTCTGGTCTTTGGAAGATTATTGGTGACCTGTCTTGCTTTTGTTCTGGTTTTGATATGCACGACAGCAGGCGTAGCTGAAGAAGCGGCGGCTGTAAAGTCTACCGTGCTACCCGGCGCATTGGTACCAAAAAATCCAGCATAGTTGACAGGAAGTTTACCATTGGCAGTTTGAATATTGGAGTTTTGGTTTTGATAATACCGGTTGTAACCCCACATACTCAAAATGGCTGTAGCGGCACTGATAAACACTACAAGAAATACACTTTTGAGTTTCATTTGTTCTTTTATTTTTTGTTAGTAAATCAAATTCTATTCCTTTTCAATAGCAAATAAACGACACTGAAGGATTGCCTATTGATAGGGGTTTTCCAATTAACAAATGTTTGACGAAGACTGTCGTAGAAGCTGACAACTTAGCAATTCGTGACTGGAAATATATGCATTCTTACCCGACTATTTCTCAATAACTATGCAGTTATGTCAGAAAGCATGGATAATAAAAAATTATGCTTAACATTGGGTATTATTGTTTATCTCTAACACACCCATTTGCCATGACCACAGAATCGATCCACCCCGTTGTTTGCTTCGGAGAAACACTTTGGGACTTCCTTCCCGGCGGCAGGCAGCCTGGTGGTGCTCCCATGAACGTAGCTTATCATCTCGGTAAACTGGGCAAACATCCTGCCGTCATCTCGCGCGTGGGCAAAGATGCCCTTGGCAATGAACTGCTGAGCGTGATGACCGAAAAACAAATCTGCACCGATTACCTTCAGCTCGACAATGCATTGCCTACAAGTACAGTGGTAGCGCTGCAAAAAGACAACCACGAAATGGTGTACGACATTGTTCAGAATGTGGCGTGGGACAATATTGTATACGATGATTCGCTGGGCAAATTGGTGAGAGAAGCCAAATATTTCGTTTTTGGAAGCCTGGCTGCCCGCAGTTCCGCCACCCGCCAGACGCTGATGCAATTGCTTGATGCAGCTAACACAAAAGTACTCGACATTAACCTACGTGCACCATATTACAACCAGCCGCTGATAGAACTGTTATTGAGCAAGGCAGACATCGTAAAGCTAAACGAAGCCGAACTTAAACTGATTACCAGTTGGTACGAGATGTATGAGAATGAAGAGGATGCCATTTCTTTTTTGCAGGAAAGATTCAACATCTCAACCGTTGTTGTTACCAAAGGTGCCGAAGGTGCGTTGCTGAAAGTGAAAGGAACGCTGTATAGTCATGATGGCTACCAGGTAAGCGTAGCCGATACAGTGGGTAGCGGGGACTCTTTTCTCGCTGGCGTTATCTTTCAACTGCTCGATAAAATTCCCTACGAACACATCCTTGACTTTGCCAACAAGCTGGGAGCCTTTATCACCACGCAAAAAGGGGCTTGCCCGGAATACCAGCTAAACGAAGTAACCACCAGCAGCTTTATGAGGCGGCAGGCTTTGGTAAAATAAACGAGGTATTGCGCTAGTTCTGCACCGGCTTCACTTCATGAATGGGACTAAACAGGTACAGGGCGCCGGTAGCAATTTCTTTGCACCGGTAGCGCTTGCGCAGCCGGTCGCCTTTTACAAACTGCCTTCCGTCTTTGGTGAGGAATAAGGCATTGGCGGGCAATTGTTCCAACAACAACACGTCTTCTTTTTTGACATCGTAATGGCGCAATACGCGCATCAGGTGTTCTTCAGCGCAACTGCTGGCTGCAGGGTTTTTCAGCGATTGCATCAATGCCGCTTTGATGTCGTCCGGAAAAATAGTGTGTTCAACAAAGGTCGACAGCAGGCTGCCGTAAATGGTTTTCCATTCTTTACCATGTGCCGAAACCGTGTGTTTGTATTGCTCAAACGTGAGCAGGTGCGCCAGTTCGTGCAGCAGCGTGACGAGAAAGGCATATTTATTCAGGTTACCATTGACGGAAATGCGATGATTTTTATCCTTGTATGCATTGCGGTAATCGCCCAGCAACGTACTTCGTTCCCGCGTAATGGTGAGGTGCACTTTGTAGCGGTGCAGGTATTCTGCGACATACGCAAAACTATTGTCCGGCAAAAAAGCCGACAATGCGTGCATCGGCTGTTCATGACGCGCCATTGTTGGTCTGCTTATTCAGTTTGAAAATGCCTCTCAATTCCACAGTTGTGTAAACAATGTACAACAACAATCCGGCGATAATGGCATACACGCTTTTCTTTTCGCCAGCCGCCAGCAGGTAAATGACCGCTGCCCCGGCTATCACAAAGAGTTTGAGAACAGTAGCTGTTAATACGCTTCGCAAAAAAGCATGGGGATTGGGTTTGTACAGCGCTTTAAAATGCAGGTAAGCACTGGTAAACATAAGCAGGAAGAGCAGCAGGTTGGCACCCTGCACCACAAGGTGGTTGACGCCCCATTCATCCAGCTTGTTGTTAAAAATCACGCAGAGCGCATTCACTGCTACAAAAATAAATACCAGCGGAAGATAAGTATTGCTAAGCTTCAGTTTTGTCATCGGTTTACTTCTTTGTTGTATCCTTGATTACTTTCACCATCATGCCCACAATCACAAGCAAGGGCAATATCCACACCAGCAGGGGCATGGTAGTGTGTAGCCGGCGATCGGCCAGGATGCCGAGATAAACGGCAATGCCCAGCGCGGTGATCATTTGCCAGCCAAAGGTAAAATACTGTACAAGGATGTTTTTGTTGCGGGGTTCTTTGTCCATATCAGCGCTAATCGTGAGAAATATCGGGTTTGGGTACATTGATCGAAACGGTATCTTTTACCACATCGGTATTTCCCACCAGCACTTTTCGAATGTTGTTCAGGTACTGGTCCTTGTATTGAATTGCCTGTTCGAGGGAATCGGTTCTGATTTTCAAAGCCTGCAATTCGGTTTTGCTTTGCCGCGAAGTACCATAGCCGGGAATGTAATATTTGAGTGGTGTAAGCATAAACAACGTGATGGTAAGCCCGAGCAGCAATACAAAGAGTGTACACAGCCCGGCATACACACTTAGCCGCGTGAGTTTGAAAGTGGTGATTTCTTCATAGGTATCATCGTTCATCACCACCAGCCGGTAACGGTTTTGCAACCGTGTAAACGTTGAAGCCGGATCAGTTTTTTCTGACATGAAAAGTAGATAAGGTATAGTTCATTCTTTGCGCACCATTCCTGCGCGCCGGCAACAGCCAACCGGTTTAGTGTACAATAGATTAACAGGTTGGCCGGCGCCATAGCGCATATTTAAAGCTGCGAATTTATGAAATCAGCCTTGTTTTGCTCTTCTTTATTGTAGGCGGGTTGTTAATTTGGCACTCATCACTCCAAAAACCACCCGGTAATAATGCATTCAACGCTTTTCACCATCGGATGGCACCATCAGGTTCCAGGTAATTGTTTTTTCAACATAGAGATAGAGGGACGATGAATAAAGGAGGGGCAAATCTAATTTTCCCTGATGCGGATAGTAATGCGGTGAGGCGCAGTGGCATTACCACCAAAGTAAGGCAACAATTTATAATTGCCAGCCATGGGTGTATTGCTGGCACGTGGCAGGCTGGTAGTATTGCCGTTGAGGATAAAATCATAATGATCTTCATACACCACGATGCCAAAGCTGTTTGCCGTGCCAATCGCGACTGTGCCGATTTGTACAATGGTAGGCACTGAGTTGTTGATGGTATAAGCCGAAATCTGCAGTTCGCCATCAAACCAACGCCAGCCAAATCGTGCACTGAACTTCTGGTGTTTGCCGTAATTGTCGGCAAAACCATAAAGCGTATTCTGGTCATATTTGGTTTTGGGATCAGTGAAATTGTAAATGGCAGAATTGTCGAACCCGGCAGTGAAAAACAGTGATGTTCCAAGAAAGGGAGGAAAATGAACACCATTGGCATAATGATGCCCTTCTTCAATGACGTATTTTTTGGTAAAACTGGCTGCCGTACCTTCTTCTGCTGTTGCAGCAATGTCAGCTTGCCGCGAGGCATCTGCCACAGGAGACGGCTGAATTTCTTTGGAACAACCGGACAACAACACAAGGGAAGCAGCGGAGATGGCAATGACTAGGATGGATAACCGTTTCATAGAACTATCGTTTCCACAAAATTATCGAAAATTAAAAGGGAAAGCGGTTTCCAGTTTTGGGACAAAATTGGTTTGATTTCCAATCCTTCGTTTTACAATAGCAGCTTTTGAAACTTTTTCAGTTCAGCAATTTCAGCCGGGCTCAGCACTTCGTTGTTATCGTATTTGGATTGCAAAAAAACTACCCGTTTGTGATGCGGGTATTTGTCCAGGATGTCTTTGATCAGTTTGCCGGCTTCTTCATCCCTGGTAAATACAGGCGCTGTTACAGCCACCGCTTCCGATTTGTAGCGGTTGGGCATTTTGGCAATGACGGCCTGCAAAGTCGCCAGCCAGTTGGCAGGTATGTCTTCCACTTTTTCTGCTTTGAAAAACAATCCCTGCAACTGCTTTTTGCTCAGGCTGCCACGTTCTTCGTACTGGTGCATCAGGCTCATGATGAACAAGGGGAATTGTGCGCTCTTGTAACACGCTTCCAGGATTTTATCGATGACATCAATTTCTTTTTTCTTTTGCATAGGAACTTTTTGAAAAAGGGGCAGCCGGTCAAATTTATTCATTTGCTGTCACAACCAGTTTTTTGGCCAAAGGTAAAATCATGCTTCCAAATCCCCCTGTTTCGTTCCGTTTGTCCATTTGGCATGGTGAAACAACCAATCGTCAGGTTGCCATTTATTTTAATTTTAAAAACCTGTACTTTCACCATACAACTCACCCGATGACACTTTTAAACCTTTTCTTTAGCATAATTGTTGCATGGTTGCCATCACATTTGACAGCCATGGTTCACCCTTTTCATGCCCCGTTGCTTCCTGTTGGTTTAACCAATCTGCAACCCATACCATTGCGGTCTAACGGTCAGCGGCCATTTTCAACCATTGGTTGTACCGGCAAACGACAAACTAGATCGAATTGAATAAAAGAAACTGAACTAATTGTGAATATGACACTGCGGAGAACGTTCTATCTATTGATCATGTGCTTGTGTGCCTCCTTTTCTGCCGCAGCGCAACAGGCACATTTTACCGCAGATAAAACGTCAGGCTGTTCGCCGCTTGCCATCTCTTTTACCAATACGTCCACCGGCTTTTCACCGGCTGCCATATACAACTGGGATTTCGGCAACACCAATAGTTCAACGCTCAAAAACCCGGGTACCACTTACAAAGACGAAGGCATTTATACGGTGACACTCACGGTAACAGATGGCATCGTCACTTCTACCGATTCGATGGAGATAACGGTGTATCAAAAGCCGGTGGTAGATTTTTCGGTGGACGTTACCAAGGGCTGTCTTCCGCTCGACGTTACGTTTGTCAGCCATTCTACGCCCGGCGACGGGACCATCAGCATCTATACCTGGGATTTTGGTGATGGCGTGGCAATCGCCGGCACCGATTCGCTGGTGCATACCTATACCATTCCCAAAGTCATCAGCCCGAGCCTGACGGTTACCAACAGCCACGGTTGTTACAACACCCTGTCGAAATCTTCGCTGATCGAAGTATTGCCCGCCCTTACCGCTTCGTTTCAATCAGACCAAACGGTGTACTGCACGTCGCCGGAAACGGTTTCTTTTACCAATACCAGTTCAGGTGCCACGCCACTCACCTACAACTGGGATTTTGGCGATGGCAACACCGCTACGGACGTGCAGCCCACGCACACTTACGAGGTGCCGGGAACTTACTCCGTAAAACTGTCTGTTACCAATGCAGATGGTTGCGTATCTGAAAAAGTGCTCAGCAAATACCTCAATGTAGATGATTTCCATACCGATTTCAATGTTCCCGTTTTGCTGTGCCAGAATACGGCAGCGTTGTTTACAGATGCCAGTTCGCCAGCCGCAACGGCACAAACATGGCTGGTAAATGGCACAGTGGTTCCCAATACGCAGATACCTCAGTTGCAATACATCTTCACGGCTCCCGGCACGTACGAAGTAAAGCTTGCCAATGTGTATGAAACCTGCCCCGATACAGCCACCAAAACGGTAACGGTAAAAGAATCACCCGATACCAGGGGATTTACGTTTGACCTGCAGGGCACTTGCGGCGCGCCGGTAACCGTGCTGTTTGCTGACACTACCCAAAATGCCACCGGCTGGGAATGGGATTTCACCGGTAGCGGGCAGTTTACCGGCGCCGGCAGACGGCGGCGCACCTGTACACGGCAGATGGTTTGTACAACGTAACGTTGCGCACAACCGGCGACAATGGCTGCCAGACAAGTGTGACAAAGCCGGTGCCCGTTCGCAAAGCCTCCGTCGCCATCCAGAGTTCGGAAGGCAACCTTGGTTGCGAAACCATGACGACCATTTTTTCTGCCTTGACCGATGACACCGTCGTTGCCTTCAAATGGAATTTTGACGATGGAAGCCCTGTTTCTACCGTTTCCAAACCCGAACACACTTTTACCGCTCCGGGCGATTACAACGTGACCTTACAATATTCCACAGCAAGCGGCTGCAAGGGCACAACGCAATACAGCATCCATGTTTTGGAAAAACCGGAGTTTGATTTCACCGCTTCACCGGGCACCACCATCTGCGGCAACAACCCGGTTTTGTTTATCGTATCGGGCAGTAACCTTGCCGGCACATACTATTGGAACTTTGGCGACCCGGATGTGTATGGCAGTGCATCTACCCCTTTTTCGCACCAGTATTTTAACGACTCGATGTACACTGTATCGCTGATCATTGACAACAATGGCTGCCGGGATACCGTTACAAAGACAAACTACATCACTGTATTGCCACCTTTCACCGACATTGCCAGTGCCTCCAATACCTGCAATGGTAGCCGGGGCTTGGTTTCCTTCCAGGATGCATCCCGCAAAGCCACCGGTTTTAGCTGGGATTTTGGCGATGGCAGCCCGCTGTACACATACACGACACCGCAAACTTTTTTGCAGCACGAATACACCCAATCTGGTACTTACCTTGCCAAATTAACGACCACCAACGGCAATTGTCATGTTACCGATTCTGTTTCTGTAAAAGTGTTGCTGAAACAAACGCCCTTGTTATCGGCTGCCATCACTACTTTTTGCAGTTCCGATACGCTGCACTCCCTCATTTCGGGCATGGAGCCAAACCCTTATACGGTGTTGACAGGCGAACAGGATTACGATCTTACCTCAGCCAATTACGGTGACGGAAGCCTGTTTGGCGGATCAATGGTGATCAATGAAAATCCGTGGCAGAACCCGTTTCGGGTAGACATTACCCAACTGAATGTGAACCAGACAAGAGTGCGCATCATCACCACTTCGCGGTATTTCAATTGCCCCGATACCACGAACTATATCCAGTTTACAGCGTTGGGACCCACCGCCGCTTTTACAACCGCTTCCAACAATTTTTGTTTCAAATCGCCGGTTGTTTTCACCGATCATTCTAAGCCAAGCCACAACGTCCCCATCACGAAATGGGAATGGCAGTTTGGCGACAGCTCTTCGCAGGTAACCACACAGGGAAACAACGTTGTTCACCAATACGTTGATCCCAATACCTATAGAGCAAAACTCATCATCACCGATGCCAATGGTTGCACGGCTTCCACTTCGGCGGAGGAAGGCATCCTGATTGCCAAAGGACCAAAAGCTGCATTTACCATTTCAGAGAACCCGGCGCTTCCGCAAACCGATGTGTTTTTTTACAACCAAACCAATATCACCAATACCAACTTTTTCGACAATGCCTATACGTGGAATTTTGGGGACGGAACGGTGTTGAACAAACAGGAATTTGCAGATTCGGTGGTACACAGGTATTTGAAACAGGGTGTAGATACCGTTACCCTTGTTGCGTCCAACAACATTGAACGTTGTGCCGATACCGTTACCCGGATTCTAATCATAAAAAATCCAAACCTCGTTTTTACCTATAACACCACGTACATCAATCCCGATAGCGGTTGCCCGCCGGTGATCGCCAGTTTTATCAATCAATCCATCAACACCACGAAAGTGAGCTGGGATTTTGGTGACGGCAATACAGCTGACAACCTCGACAATGCCAGCCACATTTATGAAAAACCAGGCATTTATAAAGTAACCTTGTATGGCTATTTTTTAGATGGCAGCGTAGATTCTGTTTTTGAAATGATCACCATCAAAGGTCCCTATGCTACTTTGGTGACCGATAAATTGTTTGCCTGCGGCGCAGAGGAGATTACGCTCTCAGCGACATCTGCCAATACGCAGATCTTTACCTGGGACTTCGGGGATGGAACACTGACCAATAATTCGGATACATCCGCTTCGCACCGGTACCTGACACCGGGCGTCTATACGCCTGCCCTCATCGTGAAAGACGGAAACAATTGCCAGTTTCCTTTTTTCCTTACCCAGCCGATCGTGATAGATACGCTTCATTTGTCCATCAATAAAATGACACAAGCTTCCTGCGCATCATCGCAACTTTATTTTACCCCCACCATCGTCAGCGAAGCAAAAGATGAACTGGGATTGCCCCTCACCTATCATTGGCGTTTTGGAACCGGCAAAGCAAAAGACACGGCCAATACAGAAGTTACCCAATTCATGTACAGCCAACCGGGGAAATATGAAGTAACACTTAGTGGCGCATCGCCCTATGGGTGTACGTACATTGCGCGGGATACCATCATCGTACAGCCCATGCCGGTAGCAAGCATTAGCGGACCATCAAATGTGTGCGAAGGCAACCTCGTTTCTTTTACCGGCGAAGCCAATCGTCCTGTTGTGTGGCAATGGCAGTTTCCCAACGGCGATACGTCGTCGTTGCAAAACCCGCAACCCGTGGTCTTTGGTACGCCGGGTACCGATTCCATTTTGTTGGTGGTCAACGACAATGGTTGTTTTGATACCGCCTGGCACAACCTACAGGTAAATGGCAAACCAATCATTGATCTTTCACCGGCAACGGCGCAGCTTTGCGAAGGCGATTCGCTGCAATTGCTGGCTCATGATGGTGTCACTTTCTCCTGGACACCAGCGCGAAACATTCTTTTTTCCAATACCGGCACGCCGGTGGTGTATCCTGACAGCACCACAACTTACCGGGTAAAGGTGACCAACGAAGCCGGTTGCAGCAGCGTGGATTCTATTGATGTTGCAGTTACGCGGCGGTTCCAGCTCACGGCGACATCGCCCGTGTTTATCTGCCCCGGTAGCATTGCCCAATTAAATGCGGCAGGCGCTTACAATTATCATTGGTTGGGCGAGAATGTCAGCAACAGCAACATTGCCAATCCTACCACTTCGCTATATGCATCGCAATTGTACACCGTAACGGGAAGTGACAGCATCGGCTGTTTTACCGATACTTCTTTTGTACAGGTCATCACGGCGCCACTGCCTCTGGTGGAAGCCGGCCCGACCAGACAACATTTGCAGGCAACCAAATTCAACTGTCGGCAACGGGCAGCAGCGACATCGACCAATGGCAGTGGACACCGGGCAGCTATTTGAGTTGCGACACCTGCCCCACTACCTTCGTTACACCAAGGGCTGAAATCGAATACATCCTGAAAGCTACTACCGCCAAAGGTTGCAGCAGTTTCGATAGTCTTCACATTTCGATTGTGTGCAATGCAAGTGGCATACAAATTCCTTCGGCATTTACACCCAACAATGACGGGCTGAACGACCGGTTTGCCATCCAGGGAAAAGGCATCAAACTGGTGCAACATTTTGCCGTCTTCGACCGCTATGGAGCCATGTTGTTTGAAACCAGCAATGCAGATGTCAACGACTTGTCGGCAAGCTGGGACGGGATGCACAATGGCAAGTACATGCTGGCAGGCACCTATGTGTTCATTGCCGACCTGATCTGCGATACAGGCGAACATTTTCGCTACAAAGGAACCGTGGTGCTGATCCGCTGATACTATATACTTACATCATTACAGGACTGCCAGATGTTGCCATACGTCCACCATTTTTTATCTGGTGTATTTAGGCAAGTTGTGCCATTCGTTTGTTTCAATTGGCTTGCCCGTACCTGCTTATTAAACAGCAAATATTAAAATCATTTGCAACACTTATATTCATTATAACCGGTAACCTGGTTTGCTCACAAAAGCATTTTGAAGCAGCGGGTTTTTCGTCTGACAAAATAAGCAATGCACATTTGAAATGAGAACCCCTTGAAGGTGAACAAAACATTTTGTTTCACTACAAAAACTAATTACTTTCACCCTCTTATTTTTGCTCACCATATATCATTACCAACGATTATGAATAAAAAAACAAATTGGTCACAATTTGGAACCCTTATTACGGTTTTCTTTTTCTGGGGATTTGTCGCTGCAAGCAATGACATCTTGATACCTGTTTTTAAAAAAGCCTTTACATTAACGCAATTGCAGAGCCAGTTGGTAGCCATGGCTTTTTACATTGCCTACACGGTGGGTTCTATCATTTACATTCCCATATCCAAAAATGGCGGTGATCTTCTCAATAAAATGGGGTATAAAAACGGCATCGCCATCGGGTTCATTATTTCTGCCATCGGCACATTGTTGTTTTACCCGGCTGCCAATACGGCATCATTTACATTGATGCTAACTGCTTTGTTTATTGTGGCCCTCGGCTTTTCGCTACAGCAGATAGCAGCCAACCCGCTGGCCATCGTTATCGGCGATCCGCAAACCGGCTCGCAACGGCTGAGCATGGCAGGCGGCGTAAACAATTTTGGCACCACCATTGGTCCCTTGCTTGTAAGCTTTGCCATCTTTGGTTCGGTCAGCAGCGGCAATACCGAAGCCAGCATCACCGATGTCAAAATTCCTTATCTCATTCTTGGCGTCGCTTTTATCGTCGTTGCTGTTTTCTTTAAATTTTCTTCGATTCCCAACCAGATCAATACTGAACCTGATCCGGCTTTGGAGATTGAAGAATCGCCCACTTATGGGCCGACAAAACGGTTAGCAAATCCCACGCGAACCGGTGCCTTGCAATATCCGCAACTGGTATTGGGCATGATTGGCATCTTTGTATACGTGGGCGTTGAAGTAGCCACTGCGAGCAACCTGCCTGAATTCCTCCGTCAGCACCTCGAAGTGTTGAACGGTCATTTTGTAATGAAGTCGCTGCACCTAGCGGTGCCAAAGAATTTACCAACGACATGAACGCGCCCTTCATCTCTCTGTACTGGGCAAGCCTAATGATGGGACGGTGGTCCAACTCTGCCGATGCATTTGACATCAGTGCCGGGGCAAAAAATTATTGAGCTTTGTGATGCCATACATTGCCTTTGCCATTTTCCTGATTGTAAATACCATTGCCAGCCACGATGTTTCTACTTTTTACATTTATGCCGTTGTCATCATTGCAATGATTTTGGGTAATGTGATGAGCAAAGGAAACCCGGCTACCATGCTGCTGATCTTTTCACTGATGGGCATAACAGCACTGGTCATCGGGATGCTTACCGAAGGTCTCGTAAGCGTGTTTGCCTTCATTAGCGTTGGACTGTTCTGCAGCACTTTATGGCCTTGTATTTTTACACTGGGCGTAGCCGGATTGGGAAAATATACCAACCAGGGCAGCAGCTACCTCATCATGATGATTATGGGAGGTGGATTCATTGCCGCATTACAGGGCTGGTTTGCCGACAAAATCGTGGGCATCCAGTACAGCTACGTGGTAGGCGCTTGCTGCTTTGCTTACCTGGCGTATTTTGCCATCCGGGCAAAAGGCATCCTGCGCAAGCAGGGCATTGATTACGACAAACCTGTAGCAGCAGGCCATTAAACAACCGAAAAAATCATTCTTGCCAACTAATAAATTTTCAACAGATATGATTCCTGTTTCACAACCTTCAAATACAGGTACCGACAGCGGAAACACAAAAAACAAGTACCAGCCAGAAACCATTCCGGTTTCGCAGCAACTAGCTGTGGGTATAGACATTGGTGGTACCAACACAGTATTTGGCATCGTTGATCACCGTGGTGAAATCAAATACCGCGGCGCCATCTCAACACGCAAAAACGAAAAAATAGAAGATTATCTCGACGAGTTATATGCAGCTGTAGAACCCGCCATCGACCATGTGGGTGGCAAAGCTTACATCAAAGGTGTCGGCATCGGCGCGCCCAATGCCAATTATTACACAGGCAACATTGAATATGCGCCCAACCTCATCTGGAAAGGCATGATTCCGCTGGCCGACCTGATGACAAAAAATTCAACGTGCCCTGTGCCATTACCAACGATGCCAACGCAGCTGCTGTGGGTGAAATGATGTATGGTGCGGCAAAAGGTTTGCGCGATTTTATCATGATTACCTTAGGCACCGGTGTAGGCAGCGGCATTGTCATTAACGGCCAGGTCGTGTATGGTCACGATGGCTTTGCTGGCGAACTTGGGCATACCATCATTATCCCCGGCGGGCGATACCATCCTGGTACACATGCAAGGGTTCTCTGGAGACCTATGCCTCCGCTACGGGCGTTCGCATTACGGCACTGGAATTAATTGAAAAATACCCCGAAGAAGATACCCTGCTGCGCAATTACCCGCTTGATGAAATTGACAGCCGCGTGGTGTACGACTGCGCGATGCAGGGCGATAAAATGGCCAATGAAATTTACAATTATACAGGTGAAATCCTGGGCAAGGCACTGGCAAACTTCGTGATGTTCTCCTCTCCTTCCACCATCGTTTTGTTTGGCGGATTGTGCAAAGCCGGTGATCTGATCATGGCACCTACCAAGAAGCACATGGAAGAAAACCTGCTGCCGATTTTTCAAAACAAAGTGAAGCTCATCTATAGCGAACTGAAAGAAGCCGATGCTGCCATCCTGGGTGCGAGTGCACTGGTATGGGAACTGAAATAAGACATCGTTTTCACGGCTCAATTGGCACAAAAAAGAGAGGCTGGTTTTTAAAAACCAGCCTCTCTTTTTGTGTATCAAAATCAATAAAAAACCAATTATTTCACCACCTGGATGGTGCTGATTTTCTCATTGTTCATTTTGATGAGATAGGTGCCGGGGGCAACCTGTGGCAAAGTGATGTTGACTACGTTATTTCCTTTTGCGACAGCGATAGTTTTCTGAAATACTTTGGCGCCGTTGAGGCTATATACTGAAAGGGTATTGCTTTGCGTGCTGCTGCTGGCAAACTCCAGCGTAAAGCTGTTGCGAACCGGGTTGGGATACTGGCGATTCACCGTTACGGGTGAGGCAGTCAGTGAAGTGGTAGCATTCACAATAAGGCTGCTGCTGTTGTCTTTGACAGAAGCAGAGGCTGCTACACCAACGGCATCCCAGGCATTGTTTACCTGTTTTACTTCGTTCGATCCTTCACCAAACAAATCGGCTGCCGCCAAAACAGAGTAGCTGCGTGCATCTTTATACACCGATGTTGGAACCAGATAAGTGGTTAAAGTGCGGTACGCAATTGCCTGCGCTGCATCTGTTCCTATACCGCTTACATTGTAGCTTATGTTTTTGTCATTTTTACCGCTGCCGCCCTGGCTGAGCAGGTAAAACCAGAAGTTAAGAATACCGCTATTGGTATGCACACCGCCATTATCTAACGAAGCCAATATACCCTTCGCCCAATATTTGCCTTTGTATGTATCGGGCTGCGAATAAGCGTTGGGATTACTCATGTCGCGAATGGTTTCAAAATCGCCGCCAATGAGCCAGTTTGCATTTTCGGGACGAGCATAAAACTCAATGCAGGTTCCAAAAATATCACTAAAGCCTTCGTTCATTGCACCCGACTCGTTTTTGTAATTGAGGTTTGCTGTAAAAGATGTTAAACCATGCGTTATTTCATGACCACATACATCGAGTGCAGTAAGGGGTAAATAATTATCTGATTTATCACCATCGCCATACGTCATTTTTTCACCATCCCAAAATGCATTAAAATAATTGCGGCTGTAATGCACATAACTTTTAATGGCAAAACCATTATCATCGATGCTATTCCGGTTAAAGTAGTTTTTGTAAAAATCGTAAGTCATTTCAGCGCCCCAATGGGCATCGGTTGCATACTGGTCTTTATTTGCATTCGCATTATTCCAGTAATTATCCGCATCATTAAAATTAGTGGCGGCGCTGTAGTTGGTTCCTTTTTTCAGGTTATAGGTGCCGATGCCAAGTCCACGGGTTCTTTCCTGTAAAACATATACCGATCCTTGCTTTGTGGTTTGTATAGTTCGGTTGCCGCTGTAACCTGTAACCGCTGTGCCATTCACCGTATGGATAATTTCTTTTTTACCCAGAATTTCTCCGCTTTGCGCATCTACAAAAACATACTGGCGCGATAGAGGTTCTTTTGCATACACATCAAATTTATAGGCAAGGCGTAAGCTTTTCGGTATTACTTCATCGGTACCCGGAAAAATACACAAGTTTGCCTTTTGGAAGATAAGTGGCTGTAGCGTTGCCCGTTTCGCTTTTCAGAAAAGCTTCTTCGGCTGCCATCCTGCCATCGGTAAACAGAGTTGCATTAACCGATTGTAATGCATTTTTGCAAAGCACGGCTTCACTAAGCGAGGCTGCAGTGGACAAGCAAGCAGGAAGGTTTTGAATCCAACGCCCGTTTTCCGACAAAATTTTGCCTCCTTTTACATGCACTACATACACAGCATCTTCTACAGGCAAGTTATTTATTACCTGCTGATACCGGTAATGGGTAAACCCTATTGCATCGGGCAAACTGTTTATGAGCAGAGCAGATTGTTTTCGAATTTGTCTTTTTTGTTTTGAACAACAACTGCACCTCTGATGAAGTTGGGAGCATCTTTAACATCAAAAGCAACATACTGGGGATACAAATCCTTCAATTCCTGAATGCGCTTTGTAATGGTTTGAGCATTTGCCGAAATATGACAGTGCTATTAAAGCGAGAGCAACAATGGATAAAGTTTTCTCATGCGTTACAAATTTTAAAACACAATATATTGGTATTTTACCTTTCGTTAACATTAAATTATATGAGCAGTCAAAGGCAGTGTCATTCTTTTATAGGTCGGCAATTCCTCAACATCAGAAATTACCGGTGAACAACGATAAGTTTGGCAAGAATGTAAGAGTATGCCAAGGGAAGGCGGGACTTATCTTTGCAGCATGCATTACGTTTCAGCAGAAGCACTTACAAAAAGTTTTGGCATTACGCCTTTGTTCGATAACATTACTTTTCACATTAGCGAAGGCGATAAAATAGCACTGGTAGCCCGCAATGGCGTTGGCAAAAGCACCTTGCTGCGTATTTTATCGGGCAAAGAAACGCCCGACGAAGGCAAATTGTGGATTCATAAAGATGTACGGTTGCCTTATTTGAACAGGACCCGGTATTGGATGAAAACAAAACCGTTCTCGAAAATATATTTCATGCCGCCCACCCCGTAATGAAAGCCATACGCATGTATGAAGAAGCAGAGGAAACGCAACAATGATGGAGATGATAACCGAAGCCATATCGGCAATGGATGAATTGAATGCGTGGGAATTTGAAGCAAAGGTGAAGCAAATTATGGCAAAGCTGAACATTCATCAGCTACAACAAAACGCAAAAGATTTAAGCGGCGGTCAGCGTAAACGGGTGGCACTGGCTAAAACCCTTATTGATATTGGTTTTGAGCACAAACATACCTTGCTCATGATGGATGAACCTACCAACCATCTGGATGTTGAAATGATTGAATGGCTGGAGCATTATTTAAGCGGAGAAAACATTACGTTACTGCTGGTTACCCACGACCGTTATTTTTTAGATGCTGTTACTGAAGAAATTTGGGAACTGGAACGCAGCAATATGTATGTGTACACAGGCAATTACGAAAACTATCTCGAGAAAAAAGCCGCCCGTTTGGAAAGCGAACAGGCTAGTATAGACAAAGCCCGGAACGAATACCGCAAAGAGCTGGAATGGATGCGTAAGCAACCAAAGGCGCGTACTACAAAAAGCAAATCGCAGGCAGGATAATTTTTATGAAGTAGAAGCCAAAGCAAAACAGAAAATTGAAGATGCGCAATTGCAATTGGGTGTAAAAATGAGCCGCCTGGGAGGCAAGATAGTAGAGATGAAAAAAGTATACAAAAGCTATGGCGATAAAGCCCATACTAAAAGGCTTTGATTATACTTTTAGCAAAGGTGAACGCATTGGGGTAATTGGTAAAAACGGGGTTGGCAAATCTACCTTTCTTAAATATTTTACAAGGTTTGGAACACTGCCGATAGCGGCAAAGTAAATATTGGCGACACGGTTATTTTTGGCAACTTTTCGCAGCAGGGTTTGGAAATAAAAGATAACATGCGCGTTATCGAATACGTAAAAACATTTGCCGAAAGTTTTCCCTTGGCAAAAGGCGGAAGCTTAAGCGCAGCGCAGTTTCTGGAGCTTTTCTTATTCCCGCCTGATAAGCAATACACTTACCTGAACTCGCTAAGCGGTGGCGAAAAAAAGCGTTTGCATTTGCTAACCATTCTCTTCCGCAATCCTAATTTTTTAATTCTCGATGAACCTACCAACGACCTTGATTTGCCAACATTGGGTGTGCTGGAAAATTTTTTGACCGAGTTCGCAGGGTTGTATCCTCATTGTATCGCACGACAGGTATTTTATGGACCGGCTGGTTGATCACTTGTTTGTTTTTGAAGGAGAAGGGAAGGTGATTGATTTTCCCGGCAACTACACACAATATCGTATTTCGGAAAAAGCTGGCTGAAATGCAGGCGCAAATGCCGGCACCAAAAAGCAATGGGCAATCATCATACACAAATGCGCCGTCTATTGCAGAAGAAAAACGCAAGCCAAGCTACAAGGAAAAACGCGAGTTTGAAATGCTGGAAAAAGAGATTGCTGACCTGGAAGCTGAAAAGCAACAATTGGAAACCCGATTGGGAAACACTGATATTTCGTATGAACAGATTAGTACCTGGAGCAACCGCATTGGTGATATCACCAACGAAATTGCATCAAAAGAATTGCGTTGGCTGGAGTTGAGTGACCTGATGTAAACTTGCTGCATGAAGGCATTTGCGCGGTCCTTGTATTTTTATGTCATTGTGGCCATAATTGCCGGTATTGTACTCGGTCATTTTGCGCCCGATTTTGCGAAGCAGCTAAAACCATTGGGCGACGCTTTTATCCGGCTCATCAAAATGATGATAGCGCCCGTGATTTTCTGCACCATCGTAACCGGCATTGCCGGGATGGACGACATGAAAAAAGTAGGCCGCGTAGGTCTCAAAGCCATCCTCTATTTCGAAGTGATGACAACAATGGCCCTGCATTATCGGTTTACTGCTTGTGAATGCCATCCAACCTGGATCGGGCATGCACATCAAGGTGGCTGACCTGGATGCATCGGCCATAGCGATCGAAACCCGAGCGCCTGCCGGCGTGAGCGATTTTTTATTGCACATCATTCCCGAAACCATTGTCGGCGCATTTACCCAAACCGACCTGTTGCCGGTGCTTTTTTTCTCGGTATTGTTTGGCTTTGGTTTGTCAAAGATTGGCAGCCGCGCGCAACCTTTGCTATCCGTTATCCAATCGCTGTCGCAGGGTTGTTTGCCGTCATTCACTTTATTATGAAAGCCGCGCCTCTCGGCGCTTTGCGCAATGAGCTATACCATCGGCGCATACGGCATCGCGCAGTTGCAACCACTGGCCGAGCCTCATGGTTACATTTTACCTCACCTGCCTCCTGTTCATCATTGTTGTGTTGGGCGGCGTATTGAAATTGTTTGGATTTAATGTTTTCAAACTGCTGGCTTACATCAAAAGCGAATTGCTCATTGTGCTGGGCACCTCTTCCTCCGAGTCGGCATTGCCGCCGCTGATGGAAAAGCTGGAAGCGCCGGTTGCTCCAAACCGGTTGTGGGGCTGGTGGTGCCGGCAGGGTATTCGTTCAACCTTGATGGCACATCTATCTACCTGACGATGGCGGCGGTATTCATTGCGCAGGCAACCGATACCCCATTGTCCCTGTCTCAGGAAATCACGTTGCTTGCGGTGCTCATCCTCACTTCAAAAGGTGCAGCAGGCGTTACGGGCAGCGGTTTCATCACGCTTGCTGCTCACGTTGCCCACCGTGGGTCATGTGCCGGTAGCCGGGCTTACACTCATCTTGGGTATTGACCGGTTCATGAGCGAAGCCAGAGCGCTGACCAACATCATCGGCAATGCCGGCGCCACGCTCATTATTTCGAGATGGGAGAAAGAAATTGATGCAGAAAAAGCAGCCTTTTTAAAGTAAATCGTTGGCAGGATGGATAGGATGAAATATAAAATGACTTGCCCGAACATCACTGTTCTTTTTTGTGATTCTTCCAGGTTTTTGAGCTTTTCCCGTTCTA
>CAWGWV010000037.1:0-131576 GCA_963826385.1 uncultured Chitinophagaceae bacterium
TTCAATAATCTAACGCAACGCTAAGCCTAAAAATCTTAGCTTGTATGATGGGAAAAAAGTATGGTCGTTTATCCTTTATTGAACGGATAGAGATTGAAAAATTACTAAGCCATAAAAAGAGTTATAGCGAGATTAGTGAGGGCTTAGGTCGCAGTAAAAGCACTGTGAGCCGCGAGGTAAATAAACAAGGCAGGAAGGTCCTATAGGGCTTTTGAAGGCGAACGCCTTTCAGTTGGCAGTGTTAGCAACCGCCGTAGTGGCAAGACTAAAATAAGCCAGTGCGGGGAGCTTGAACAATATGTCTTGGACAAGCTTAAATTAAGGTGGTCACCCTGGCTGATACATACCATTTTAAAAAGAAGATTTCCAGCAAAAGAAAGCCATGCAAATTTCTCACGAAGCCATTTATTTATACATTTATCTGCACTGTAAAAAGGAACTCAAAAGCCTGCTTATATCAGAACTGCGGCAGAAAAGAAAGTACGGGGCAATGTGCGCAGAGGTGCTGATAAACGAACTACTATACAAGACCCTATACGAATAGATGAACGCCCCGAAGAAGTAATAGGAAGGCTTATACCAGGGCATTGGGAAGGTGACCTCGTGATGGGCAAAGAACGCTCAAGTGCAATAGGGACGCTGGTTGAGCGAACCACACGCACCATCATCATCGTACCACTAAAGGCAAGAGATGCTACTACAGTACGCAAGGCTTTTGAAAAAGAATTCAAATCAATTCCAGCACAAATGAAAAAGACAATGACCTATGATAACGGTACCGAAATGGCACAGCATAAACTCTTTACAAAGAACACTAAAATACAAGTTTATTTTACTCATCCCTACAGCCCTTGGGAAAGACCAACCAATGAAAACAGCAATGGATTAATAAGAGACTATTTTCCTGCAGGAACAGACTTTAGTACCATTCCTATAGCACGTTTAAAAGAAGTACAAAACCAGCTAAATGAACGACCAAGACATGTGCTTGATTACCGAACTCCCAAAGAAGTTTTTGAAGAAATGATACTGACAACAAATGAACTAAAATCGTTTACCTGTGTGGCTGGAGATTGGAAACCACAGCGAACAAACAGGCTTTTGAAAAGTGATGGGAAGTGTAAAAACCTTCCCTCATTTTAACACAAAAAAACCATCACTTTTTAAAACAAAAAAAGAGTTTCCAATAAAACATTAAATTTGGTGACAGCGTTGCAATAGAACATTGAAACCACCTAGAGCGAATATGCGAAAACTTCTAATAGACATAACTTTGATAGTTTCTTTACTGTTGACAGTTTTTTCGTGTGACAGAATTAAGCGCAAAGGAGACCAAATCGTTGATAAAACCAAAGCGAAAATTATTGAGAAAAAGAATGCCGCTATTCAAAAGGTAACTAATAAGTTGTTTACGAATTATAATCATGATAAAGCAGACACTAAGGCGAACAGAAAAATATTTGCTGATTTCTTCGGTTTTCCAGTAACACCTGATGTCTATAATCTATATGCATATGCCGATGAGTTAGGAATTGATGCATCCTATTATTTAGCATTTGAATGCAATGACAGTACAATAGAAAAGATTAAGCAAGAATTTGATTTAGAACAAGACAAAACAGAAACAAGTTTTGGCGGTGGACTAAATTCTTCACCAACCTTTTGGTGGGACACAGCTTTTATAAACAAAGCAAAGCCGTTTAGTAAGCAAGAAAAAAACCTTTATTGGTATCTATGGTATGACAAACCCAAAAAGAAGGCTTACTTTCTTACTTTTGACACATAGAAAAACGAACGCACAACAAGGGTATTGCCAATAGTTGGGCGGGACGTTGGAGCAATCGGCAGCATATCATTATCAACTTCATCCCGGCTTGACGAAATTCTGTTGAGCAGAAGAACAAACTTTAAACAATTGTATTTACATTCAGCTTCTGTTGCCAGGCTGGACGTTAAATGAATACCCCACCATCGGCAATACTTGTTCGTTGTGCGTAATTTTGCTGAAAAATGTACTACTCTAAAAGCACTTCACTTCATTCATACATTCTTGTTAATTTCGTATCCGAATGAATACATAGAAAAATGTACTTTATTGAGAAAACGATTGAATTTGACAAGTGGTTGAAAAAACTAAACGATTTAAGAGCAAAAGCAAAAATTTTATTCAGAATCCAAAAGTTGGAAACCGAAGAACACTTCGGAGATTGTGAACCAGTTGGAAACGGAATCAGTGAATTAAAAATCAACTACGCAAAAGGTTACAGAATCTATTTTAAACAAACGGAGGGAAAAATTATCATTTTGCTTATCGGTGGAGATAAATCAACTCAACAAAAAGACATTGAAAAAGCTAAAGAAATTTGGAATAAATTAAAATAATAAAGAAATGGAAACATCTAAATTTGATATATCAGATTATTTGGACAACAACGAAATGATTGCAGAATATCTTAACGCGGTCCTGGAAGAAGGGGATGATTCAAAAATAATCACAGCAATCGGACACATTGCAAAAGCAATAGGAATGACTAAAATTGCAGAAGAAACAGGTTTTAGTCGACCAAGCTTATATAAAGCTTTGTCTGAAGGAGCCAAACCTCAGTTTTCAACAATATTGAAAGTTTTGAAAGCTGTTGGAGGACAAGTAAGGATAAACCCAATAACTACTTAAAAAACGAACGCCCAACAAGGGTATTGCCAATAGTTGAGCGGGACGTTGGAGCAATCGGCAGCAAATCATTAACCTCTTCATCCCGGCTTGACGAAATTCTGTTGAGCAGGAGAACAAATCTTAAAAATTTTATCTAAATTCAACTTCAGTTGCCAGGCTAGACGTTCAATAAATACCCAACCATCGGCAATACCTGTTCGTTAGCTGAAACATAGGACCTTTTTGGGTTATGGTAATACATAAGGAGTCGATTTAAATTTCATACCTTAATAGACACAATTAAATTCCCTTTAATATGAAACTATTAAATGATTTGCTCAATATCGATCCTAATTATATTACCTTTTGCTTAATTTTTATTTTTTATTTACTCGAGCAAATACAAACTAAACCTTTTACTTTTAAACATCGACCGCTACATCTGTTTCACAACGCTTTAATTGGGCTAACTGTTATTATCCCTAATATTTTTTTTGCAGTCTTTCCGGTTACCTGCGTAGAGTGGCTCAACAATAAACACGTGGGTCTGTTTCACTTATTGCAAATCCCTTTTTGGGTAAAGCTGTTATGCGGAGTGGCAATATACGATCTTACGGCTTATTGGATACATCGAGGGGTACATAAGAATCCATTTTTGTGGCGTTTTCACAGGGTACACCACAGTGATACCACGGTGGACGCTTCTACCGCCTTAAGGGTTCATCCAATCGAAGGCTTATTTGTATTTACAATTGGATTCATTCTGATAACCGCTTCGTTCGGGACCGATGTGTTGTCGTTGGGACTTTATTTTTTTATACTGAATATTTTTTTCTTCTTCGAACATTCAAACCTACATTACCCAACATGGTTGGATAAAACAGTAGGATGGGTCTTTGTAACACCCAACCAACATAAAGTACATCATGAGCAGGATCAAGTCTATACAGATTCTAACTTTGCTGATATATTTATATTATGGGATAGAATTTTTGGCACTTACAAGTACAAAACTGTAAAAAGCATCACTTATGGATTAAAGGAATTTGATTCCGACAAAAAACAAACTTTTTGGTATCAGATAAGAAGTCCGTTTTTAAATATCAATCGCATTGCTTTTGATAAACTACAGAGCATAAAAAAAACTTGATATCCAATTGTGTATGTACAATTATAAAACAAGGAGGTATTCAGCAAACAGTGTCTTTATAAAATTGTGGCTGGACGTTAAGCATTCAACTATAAACTGCTATTTTTATTTTGTGGTTAATTGGTCTTATTGTTTTTCAATTGCCACAACTTCATAAACACTTTAACGTAGGCAGCAATTTTAAAACAGACATTACTATATGGACAGCATAAAAATATCGACAGCACAATTCGAGAACAAAAGTGGGGACAAAAGTTATAACCTTTCGGTTATTGAACGCCTGGCAAAAAAAGCAGCGCGGGAAGGCTCAAATGTTATTGCTTTTCATGAATGTTCTATTACAGGATACACATTTGCACGAAGTCTTTCAAAAGAACAAATGCTTGATTTAGCAGAACCTATTCCTGATGGAGCGAGTATTTTGAAACTTACCGAAATAGCAAAACAATACGACATCGTTGTTTTGGCAGGACTATTTGAAAAAGACGAAAACGATAATTTATTCAAAGCCTATGTTTGCGTAGACAAAAACGGACTGGTAGCAAAATACAGAAAGTTGCATCCATTCATAAATCCATATTTGACGGCTGGTGATAGTTATTGCGTTTTTGAAATTTTTGGTTGGAAATGTGGGATTTTGATTTGTTACGACAATAACGTGATTGAAAATGTTAGAGCTACAAGACTTTTGGGAGCCGACATTATTTTTATGCCCCACGTAACCATGTGTACGCCATCGACCAGACCAGGTGCGGGTTTTGTCGACCCTAAACTTTGGGAAAACCGCGAGACCGACCCAACTTCTCTACGTTTGGAATTTGACGGGATGAAAGGCAGGGGCTGGTTGATGAAATGGCTACCAGCAAGGGCTTATGACAATGGGGTTTATGCAATTTTTTCAAATCCGATTGGCATGGATGATGATCAACTGAAAAATGGTTGTTCTATGATCATTGATCCATTTGGAGATGTTATTGCCGAATGCCGTTCATTTGAAGATAGTTTTGTGACAGCGACAATAACGCCCGATAAGCTTGACCAATCAGGCGGATACCGATACATAAATGCAAGGCGACCTGAACTTTACAAAGACATTATTGGACAGGACCATAAATCGGAACAAAAAGTAGTTTGGCTAAACAAGGACAAAACATAAAAAATGCTGCTTACGTGGGGCTTGGCGTTATTGGGCAGAACGTTGAACCAATCGGCTGCAGTTCGCTATCAGTCTCGGTTTCGAGAGGACATTATTAATGTAGCTTTAGTTGTTATCTTCAACTTTTCAAACAATATTGGGCTTCAGTTGTCGGCTGACGTTTTTCAAATATCCCAATGACGCCAAATCGCAAAACGTAGGCAATTTTTAACGACAAACTTTCCTTTAATGGACAAACTGTCTCGTCCTGAAATAGGTTGACTAAACCTCAACCATTTATGAACTTACAAACACAGGTTTTCCAGGAGTAGGTAACGCAAGGTGCGGCTTTCGCAAGCACGCCGAAAAGTATGGCATCAGCCGCACCACCAACTGCAAATAGGTGATGATTCGCCAAGGTATTTATAACTAGCCGCCGAACAGTTTCATTCAGCCGAAGCATTGCAGCAAAAAATAGAGGCTTTGGAGAAGTATCTGGAGTGGGAAAAGATCGCTCCTTAGCACCCGTCACCATCTACAACTTCAGGCGAAGAAACAGCAGTCTCAACTGGCGAAACCAGAAGACGTACACCCTCAAAAAGAACCTCAAATACTGCGATAAGAAAACTATTATTAACCACCCAAAAAAAGAAGGTAACGATTGTAAAAACCTAATCTAGGCAATTTAAAATAATCGTTGCTATAGCGAGGGAGCAACAGCAACCATTTTTGCTCACACACGGCAAACAACCTAAAAACTCAACCTTATTCAGGATGAATTATTCTCAACAACCAATAGCAGGATTTATTACTAAAACAAGTCAACCAAAATCAGTACTAGTCAGCGCACAGGCAAGTTCAGTTTCGGTTGGACAAATCATTCCAGGCTTTCAATTCTCATCTTCAAATACCAATCAATGCTATGTAATAGTTTCGGGCAACACGTTATAAAACATTTAACCTGCAGCAATGCCTGACCGGTTGACTGTCAGGCAAGGTGACCTGCCAAATTTTAAAACTTCAATCAAACAAAACATACAAAAACAAAGAACGCTCAGCCCGGTTCCTTGCGAACTCCAATTCTTACTTGACAGGGGCGAACATGATCATTTTTTCTCAGACATTGAACTTTTCACAATAGACTTCTGTATTTCTTTGTTATTCAACTCCACTCTTTAAAAAGGCGGGCTACACACTCGGTGCGATGTACATTCTTATTCAACAAACACCAAAACACTTCGGAGTGCTTCCCGCCGGATTATCCTTTGGCGGCTTTGTTTTCAATAACCGGTATCAGGAGAGGGGCAGGTAATTCGTCCATTTCCTGGGATGGAATTTCTACGTTGTATAACTCATTCAGTAAGCGCCGGGTAATTTTTCGTAGATTCACCGCGACAGCGAATCTTTCATTCTTGTACTTACAATGTAAAATTGAAATTTCACCACCACCAATGGCTTTTCTAAATTTTCCAATACGTAATAAAAAGGTGTAGGTGTAAAAGAAAGTGCTCTAATCCCTGTTGTTTACATGTAAATACAAACTATGCGAAATTATAAAGACTTTAAAGTCAATCTTTCCAATTGCGATTCTGAACCAATTCATTTGATCGGGCGCATTCAACCGCACGGATTTTTGATGATCCTGAATGCAGACACTTTCGTGGTAGAACAGGTGAGCAGCAACATCAACTCGTATTTACCCGTTTCATTACCGGAAGAGTTGCTGGATACGCACCTGCCATCGCTGATCAACAGCAACAACGAAGACTTTGCCACCAGGATCTTATCCAAAACAGGCAACGACAACACCCCGGGCGTGCTCATGCTGTACGGCCTCTCTTTTTTTGAATTTTGTTACGAATCCAAAGGAAAACTGATACTGGAATGTGAACCCTATAGCGATTGTTCCGATGAAGAAAAATTAACACACAACCGGCTACTCACCCAACTGCAACGCCGGTTGGGCAGAATTGAACAACTGGATGACCTGGGTGCAGTAGTAGCCGAAGAAATAAGAAAGGTGCTGGACTTTGACCGGGTGTATGTCATGAAATTTGGCAACGACTGGCACAGCGAAGTATTTGCCGAAAGCATTGCAGGAAACATGGGCTCTTTCCTGAGGCATCGTTTTCCGGCTACCGACATCCCGGAGCCGGCAAGAGCGTTGTTTGTGCAAAAAACGGTTCGGCACATACCCGACGTTCATGCACAGGCAGCCGATATCATCCCTTATTATAATCCTACAACACAGGCGCCAACAGACATCCTGAAATCTGAGCTTCGCAATCCTTCCGAAATACACCTGCAGTATCTGAAAAACATGCAGGTAGCGGCCACCATCTCGTATTCAATTCTGGTCAGTGGCAAACTGTGGGGCATCATTACCTGTCACAGTATGGCGCCGGTATTTACCAGCATCTGGAAACGGCAGTTGTGCGAATTGATGACGCAGACTTTTGCTGCTGCGGTGGCTGCTGTTCAGGAAAGGCAGGATACAAAGCAATACGATGCGTTTAAAATCAACATGCAGGCTGTTGTTGAAAAGCTGCAAACAAATGCAGATGTGACATCGATCTTTGCCCAAAATGAGGAAAGCCTGCTGAGTTTTACAGACAGTACGGGCGGTGCCCTGGTGATAAATGAGGAAGTGTATACGTTTGGTGTTGGTCCAACAGTTGACCAGGTGAAAAACCTGGTTGACTGGCTCATGAAATTTACCGATCAGCAAATTTTTACCACCCGCTCGCTTTCAAAGTTGTTTGATGAGGCAAAGTCGTATACCAACATTGCCAGTGGCTTGATGGCTTTTGAAATGTCAAGATACAACCGTGAGTATCTTTTGTTTTTCAAACCCGAAATCGAAGAAACCCGCATTTGGCCGGCAACCCGGTAAAGCCTGCGTTGAATGGCAACCTGAACATTCATCCCCGTAAGTCGTTTGAGAAATGGAAAGAAATCATCAAAGGCATTTCGCAATCCTGGAGCATCAATGAAATTGATGTTGTCAGCATCTTTGTAAAAGATATCACCGCTATTCAGCTGCGCAACCAGGCTAATCAATTGCTACAGTTGAACAAACAACTGAAAACCAATGCACAACACCTTGACCGAAGAAACAAGGAGCTGAAAGATTTCGGGCTCATCATGGCCCACAACCTGAGGGGACCGATGGGAAATATTGAAGTGCTGTGCAGTATTTATAAAGATGAACCCAGTGAAGAAACGTCTGCCTGGGTAATGGAAGACATTGCTGGCGTAGTAAAGAACATGCAGCAAACGCTTGCCGATTTGAATGTGATCATCAAAACGAGACTGGAAGATCAGTTGCTTTCCGAGGAAGTAGATCTTACAGGCATCATTCACAAAGAATGGCAAAGTCTGCATACAGACGCCGGCAACGAAGAAGCAGAACTGGTGCTCAATCTGCAGGTGCCGGCACTTACGTTTCCGAAAGTGTACATCGAAAGCATTTTGCATAACTTTATTTCGAATGGATTGAAATACCGGTCTCCAGACCGGAAAGCTAAAATCAGTGTAGCGACCTGGCGTAAAGACGACAAAATTTCGCTTTCTGTAACCGATAACGGGCAGGGAATGGATTTGGAAAAAGTAGGCGACAGAGTATTTGGTCTGTACCAAACCTTTCACAAACACAACAATGCAAAAGGTTTGGGGTTGTATGTAACGAAAATGCAGATTGAATCCCTCGGCGGGCAGGTTTTTGTACAAAGCAAGCCCGATGTCGGTACCACATTTACTGTAGTCTTTCCGTGTTTGCCAGGTTAGTTTGTTGCAATACAATTGTTGTGCAAATTGATACTGTCGTGCGTTGTTTCATAACCAAGCCATTTTAACCAGCAGGTTCCTGTTTTGTTGATTTCATTAGCCAATGATCTGTAATAATTTCGTGGCTACCATTATTTGCCGCTCAGCATTGCGGAACGTAAACATCCGCTGCTGGTCATTCCGGATGTTTTACAAGTACCGAAGGGCAGTTCAAAGTAGGATACATAGCTGTTTGACCTGCCAATACGAAATCAACATTAATCGGGAAGCATCAAATTAACGCTATCTTCCAGGAAGGTTCGCGCATCGAATCCCGAAGCAGGCATCTTTTGATTTTCCGTATTATCGTCATTACATGGTAACAACCACAATACTAAAACTTTTCTTAAGCCTTCACATTACTGCGTTGCAGTTACACATCGATATGCTCACCTGTTAAAGTCTTTTCCCAAAGAATCATCTTTTTCCCTTTATCGTTGCGAGGTACTGCACAATCACCTGCGCTGCAGAATCGCTGACGGGCGCTCCAAAGGTTTTCTGCATTTTGGTAACAATGGATTTCCATTTTTCTTCGGGCAGCGGGGGCTGATTTTGCACATAGCTTGCCGAGTGGCAAATGAGGCAATTGCGCTCATAGGTTTCATAACCCGATGCATGTGGCAACGTGATGGTTACCTGCTGCAGGTTGGGTGCTGTAGCCGCAGCAAGTGGCTTTCGGTTGGTTGTAGCATCCGAACATCCGATTGCCAATGCAATATAGAAGATCAAATAACAATCAATTTTCAAATTGGCAGGCTTGCATATCATTGAGCTTGTAAGGATAATGATTCAATTTCGTTGTCGCATATAGCCACTGCGGTTCCATTGTTTCGCAGGCTGTGTTTCACCTTTCGCATTGGTGGCTTTTACCATCAATACATAATCTCCTTTTACAGGTGGCATAAAGCGGTAATGCCAGTGACGCCACGCATATTTTCCCAAATCGGTACTGAGTTTTGCTGGCTGCCAGGTAGTGCCGCTGTCTGCCGATACCTCCACTTTGGTAATGCCGGCACCACCATCAAGTGCGATGCCTTGAATGTCTGTCCGGTTTTCCGGATCGTACATCTCACCGGGTTCGGGTGCCACAAACAAGGAACGTACATTCATTACAGTAATGGGTAGAAGGTCTTTTGCCAATGCATCAGGACGCTCATTGCCATCCGGCTCGCCATTGGGAACCAGGTAGGCTTTGTTCATCCAGAATCCTTCAAATGGTGTTGTATGCACTACAATGTCGCTCAGCATACCCACCCAATACGTAGCAAACCAGCCGGGCACCACCAGTTTTAGCGGATAGCCGTTGAGTAGGGGCAAAGGTTCGCCGTTCATTTCATAAGCGACCATCACTTCGCCGTCATTTGCGCGGGCAAATGGCAACGATTTTACAAAATCGGGTACCGTTTGCAATGGTGGTTTGTCGAGCCCGTTAAAGCTTACTTCTTTCGAACCGGGTTTTGTGCCGGCATAGTCTAAAATATCTTTCAATTTCACACCCGTCCATTTTGCATTGCCGATGGCACCATTTTTCCACTGACCGCCCGGTACGCGCGGATCAAAAAAACTGCGCGAATTGCCGGAACACTGGCACACCGCGGCAATGGTATAAGGTTGAAACTTTGTTTTTAAATCAGAGACCGATAACGCTATTTCTTTATTTACATTTCCCCTGATGCGTAAGCGAAAGGTATCGAGATTCACCGAATCAGGCAGACCCGCAAGATGCCAGCGTACAAAAAAAACGTTGTTGGGTGTATAATCCAGCTTCAGCCATTTCAAAGGTGTTTCGAGGTTGGGGGGTCGGTCGGTCAGCAACAGCAGGCTGTCTTTGCCGGTTGGTTTTACCCATTGGTTAATGGCTGTATCTTCCTTTTGGCCGTTGAAGAATCCCGTTGGGTATGGCAGGAAAACCACAAGGGAAGCAAGAGAACAAAGTATAAACAGTATTTCATCAGGCAATATCGTTTCTTCCGATTCAGTTGTAAACATCAAAGATACAGGTATCGGTTATGACGTTAGGCAAACCGTTTCAGGTTGGGGTTATTCATCATTACGAGATAAAAGTTGGTAAATTAAACTCCATTATACAATACCTCGAAAACTTGTATTATTCGATGATGCTTGTACTTGACCGTAATTCATCATTAGCTTATGACGTTTCATACTTTTTAATCTGAAACACGTTTAATGCTTGCCGATAAATGACAAACTAATATTATTAGTTGACGATATGAAATGTTTGCGCATTCTAAATGCATTTACGCTATGAAAATGTTGCGATGGATGTTTATTTTAAGAATCTTTAGTTTTAGGCAAGACAAAAAAATTAAATTGCTGAATAGCAAATAATCACGATTTGGGTTTATTAATAAAATAATTAAATCTATTATTTGAAAAGTAATTGAAGGTTAAATTCGCAACCAAACACATACCATTCAATATCCAAATTGATATAAGGTCATCAGATTCAGAAACAAATGTAATAAGCGAATATATTGATATAGCTATCAACGGTAGAATGATTATATTAATGAAATAAGTGAATAATAAATCGGGTTGATAGAATGTAGCTTGTCGCTGTTTTTTCAGACGAATCAGAAAAAATGGAATTAATAGCAATATTAAAGGGATGTAAAACCATAAAAATGCATCATTCCACAAAATTATAGCATTGATATATATAAATACCCCTAATAAAAGCGAGCTTATAAACAACGCAAATAAAAAGTTATTCCAATCTATCCTGGTTATTACTACAAAAACAAATTGATTAAATAAAAAGAATAATTCAATACAGATAAAAAGTATGAGACCTGATTCACTTGATGGAAAAATATTCTTGTTTTCGTATAACCTCAATGACTCTTCATTAATTAAATCGAAATAATTATTAATTTTAATAGTACTTGAATCGTAGATATCACTGCTATTGTTTTTGAAGAATGAAAATCCATATCTTTTTAGGATAGTATTGAGTTCTTTTTTGATAGATTGTATCGTGTCGAATGGCATATCATTTAATGTTCGCTCAAAAACATTGAAACGGAATGAATCTCTCGGAATGTAATCATCATCCAAAGCATTGGTACTTGTGTCTGAATACACAGTAGAATACACTGAATCGTGAATATCTGTGAATTGTCCGGGTTCATAGTTGATAAACTTATTTGTTTTAATGTCTGTCAGCCTTTGAAATTCTTCGCCATGAGGATTGTTTTGTACAGAATCTAAATATTTCTCTCCTTTTTTTATCAGATTGATGTAGTCGGAATTCAACATGCCGATCCTGATTTTATTTAAATCTCTGTGTATCAAATCATCATCAATCGCCTGTATTTTTAAAGAGATCATTACTGGAATAAGGCAAACCAAAAAAGCAAAAATGAATATATAAATGTAATTGATAACAAATATGCTACTCAACTGCCTCCGATTGAAAGCCGGATGAAAGTAAAATCGTTGTGAAATGAGTAGTAAAATAAAAATGACAATGGATAGCGAGGTGGTTATAATGATAGCAAGCGTAAGATCACTAACAAGCGGCAGAGATGATCCAATATAGAAATAAAGCAAGCCTAAAAAAAGGGTAAGTGGTATGAAAATGTAAAACTTCGTTAACCACAGATGGGGTTTGTTGGTGATCAAATATTCAATCATCCTGTTGAATAGGGCTGTCACTTTCATGTCACGGGGTTTGTTTGAACAATGATTCTTTTTGTGGATGTACTGATATCCTGGAAATAATTGATTTCAATGTCATTCTGTACACAATAAGCTAAAAATTGTTGGGGCGAAAAATGTCGGGGTAGTGTAATGTAATAGGTAAACCCGTTATTGTACGATGAATATTGCCCAATGAATTTCAACTTCTCCTTTAGTGTTTCTGTTGTTTCAAAACATTTAAACTCAAATTGATTTTCTTGCCGGTGTTCGCCAATACTTTCGGTATCGCAATTCAGCCTGATCATTCCTTCGCGCAGAACGATCATATTATCTGAAGCAGCTTCTACTTCCTCAATATTCTGAGAGCTCATCACGACGGTTATCGGGTTTTTGATGCTCTTTGATAAGTCCCATAAATCGTTCAGCACTTTGATCTGTGTATTGATATCAAGGTTCGCCAATGGCTCATCGAGCACAATCATTTTTGGTTTCCATACCAATATGGTAGCCAGCGCAAAACGTAATTTGTAACCACCCGACAAATCATCCCACGTAGCCGTTCTGTAATTTCCCAATCCCAACCGATTGATTATGCTGTCTGTTTCGTGTATATTTTGTTTGCCCCTGATACCATGAATCGCTGCTGCATATTGTACCGACCTGAGCACACTGCCATGGTATCTTCCCAACTCCTGTGGCAAATAAGCAACTTGTCTTTTAATGTACTGCCATTGCAAGGTGTACCGTTGCTGTTGTTCTATCGCTGGATAAGCCAATTTACCTCTATCAGGAGTCAATTCGCCGGCTATGATTTTGAGTAAGGTGGTTTTGCCATTACCGTTTTCACCAACAATGCCTGTGATCTCGCCCGTTTTGAGTTTTAAGCTGATATCCTTAAGTGTGAAATTGGTACGTTTATATTTCTTGTAAATGTTTTTACACTCGAAAATGATTTCTTTGGGTGCCCTTTTTTCAAGCCAGAAGTTTTCTACATTTTTCAGTTCTTGTTCAACCAATTCTACTTCCGTATGTTTCGTAACTTCCTTTTCCACTTCTTCTGCCATTTGCAACATTTCTTCCACAATAATTTGCTGCACTTCAACCTGTCCATCGTACAAATCAAATTCTGACTTTAATGAAATTGCTTCTGACTGATATTTTTCGTCATTGGTATTTAAGTTTATGTATTCAACAAAGAGTTCTGTGCCCTTCAAAAAATCCCGGTTCAGGGTTTCTTTGATGAAGTTATAGTCAATTGTACGATTCATAATGTGTAAAAACTAACTGTTAATCAAGCAGCAAGAGCTTTCAGTTCATGAAAAACATTGTCAAGCAATTCAAAAATTTTATCTTTCAATGGTTTGATTTCTTTCCGGTAGGCAGTAACATATTTCAGGTATTCTCTGGAGTTTTTATCCATTTGAGGCAGAATCGTATTCTTAATAAAATTATAATCGCTGATCACATCGCTTGCTGCATATTTCAACCGGTCGTTTTTCGAAAAATCTTCAACAAAGTCGAACAGGCGGTTACAGGCACCTTCGTAATTGTTCATTTCTATCAATCTCCGGATGTCTTCTTTACGCGCAACCGGGTTCCAGTTTTTCAGTTCTATTACCAGCGTTGATAATGTTTTTCTCAAATTTTCAATCACATCAACAAAAGCACTATTAGGGTCTTTCCATTTATTGACAAAAGTGGGATTGGATGGAAGCATTTGCAATTCGCTAAATGGAGTATCAGTAATATCTACTTCGGTTAATCCTACCGGCACTACTATGGCTTTTCGATTCTGATGCATAAGTATTGCCTCTTTCAATTCTTGATTATAGCAATACTCTGACATGATGAAATTTGGTGAAATTAGCAACAATACCAAATCTGCTGACCTCATAGCGTTGTTAATGCTTTGTCTCCATTCTTCGCCACCGGTTAAGTAATCATCAGTCCATAATTCTATACCTTCGGTACGAATCAATGTAAACAAATGGCTAACAAAGAGATCTTTTAAGTCTCTGTCTTTATGAGAATAGGATATGAATGTGTGTACTTTCTCTACCATCTTAAATGTTGATAATGAGTAAGCTTTTCGAAATAGGCCAGTTGATCAATCTTTATTGAATTCCTGTGGCTTTATAGAAAGTAATAAATGACAATTGCCAATCGTTTAATGTGTTCACGTTTGCAACCGCCAATCAATATTAATGAATATTGTACTATAAAAAAAGAAAAAAATTCGTTAGTGAAATTGATTCTAATTCTCTACCAACATAGAGTTCCCAACTGCTTGTCTGCATTTGATATTTGATATTGTAGTTAGGGAATTTCTTGTAGCGTATCCCATTGAAAATTGCCCGCAGATATAGCTGATGTCCAAGGATATGTTGTATTGAATCCCAGGTGGCGTGCGTCATATGCTGGCAACTTATTTTTCAAAAGAATACATAACAGAATTTCACGAGTTTCTCACCATCCATCTGTCTTCTATTTTATCTGAAACAATCCTCGTTTATCACCGCTTGTTTTTGGGGTTTATGGTTGCTGAATGCGGTGTTGATAAGGACGCAAACTGGCGCATTGTCCTGCCAAAAAAATTGCATTGTACAGGATAGGATAGAAGCCATTATTCTATTTCAACACCATCTCTACCAATTGAATGTAATTGCCGCAGGTGTCGTTGAAGACGGCGAGTTTGGCAGCGCCTGCATCCATCGGTTTTGCGCTGAACGACACTCCCAAACTGGTTAGCCGTTCGTATTCTTCTTCTACGTTGCCTACATTGAATTGCGTATAAGGAATGCCGGCATCATACAATGCCGACTGGTAAGTTTTGGCGGGTGCAAAATGAAGCGGTGAGGGTTCCAGCAACAATTCCGGGCCGTCGGGTTGTTCTTCGGATACCAGGGTTAACCAACGGTTGCCACCGCCCAATGGCAGGTCGAGTTTCACAACAAAACCGAGTTTTTGGGTATAAAACTGTAATGCTTTTTCCTGGTCCTGTACCGGTATGCTGATAATGCTGATTCTCATGTAAGCTTGTTTTTTGTTTAAAAGTAAACATTATCCTTTGTCCGATAAGCGACTGTAATTCAGTTGGGTTATCTGTTGATTTTGTGTTTCAACAATGCCGTTTCGGGGTGCGATGTTGCTTCCTCGGTAACCAATAACAGGTTGTTGAAGTATTGCCATTCCTGCTCCGGATGTTCCATCCGCTTGCTTGCATAAGTGATCAGTTCCGGTTATGCAAAAAATCCAATACAATTGATCGCGGAGAAAAGGAGAGTGGCTGTTACAAAATCACTTCATAATTGGACGGATGTTTCCATGTTTTCTTTACAGGAATATTTTTATCCTACGCTAAAATCATATTGATATGGGGTCAATTTATTTTGTGACGTAGCACAGGCGTATCTAATAAAAAAGGCTGCCGGAAAAGGCAGCCTTTGCACCCAATCATTTATTGTTTGGCAGTTACCGCTACCGGTTTCAGGTAGGTATCAAACCAGTTGAAATATCGTTCGTAGCGATCTTTGATAAAGCTGGGCTGCGTAAACCCGTGAAACTGGTTGGGATAAATCAACAGTTCGGTCGGAATGCCCAAAATGCGCAATGCCTGGTACATCTGTTCGCTGCCTTCTGCCGGTACGTTGAAATCTTTTTCGCCCACCATAAACTGAGTGGGTGTTGTGATGCGGTCGGCGTGCAGGAACGGATACGATATCTTGAGATATTTCTCCAGGTTTCCTTCTTTCCATGGCAAGCCGATTTCATTCACATACTGGTTGATGTATTGATCAACGCCAAACAACGACAGGGGTGCCGCTACGCCTGCGCCGCTGCTCGCCGCCCGGAAGCGTTGGGTAGAAGCAATGACATAATCGGTCAGGATGCCGCCATAACTCCATCCCGACATTGCCATGCGTGAAGAATCAATGATGCCTTTGGCTACAAGGTTGTCGCAGGCGCCCAGGATGTCCATTACTTCTTTGTTGCCCCAATCGCCCGAAATGGTTCGGGTAAATTCTACTCCGCGACCATTGCTGCCGCGATAGTTGACACCGACAACAGCATAGCCATGTGCTGCAAACATTTGCCGAGTAAGGTCGAACGAAAATTCGTCCTGCGCCACCGGTCCTCCGTGAATGTAAAAAATAGCAGGCAGGTTTTTTTTGCCGCCACCGGGCGGATAATATACCACACTCGAAACGGTGGTGCCATCTTTACTGGTAGAGACAATTTTTTCACCTTCAGCCAGCGTCAGCGAATCGAGAAACTTGTTTTGCAGCGTAGTGATGCGCCGCGCCACGTTGCCTTCCAACGCATACAGTTCTGTTGGCGTTTGCATATTGGTCATTGACGCCAGCCATTTGCCGCCGGGCACGGGCACAATGTTGCTGAACGAACGGTCGCCGCCCGCCAGTTTGGTCATTGTACCTTTTTGCGGGTCAAACAACGCCACATAGCGTTGCATATCGTCAGAAACCAGCGCTGCAATGCTTTTGCCATCAGCGCTCCATTTCTCGCCACTTACTGGACGGTCGAGCGAAGCTGTCAGAACATTGGGCTCTCCACCGGCAGCAGGAACACACAGAGATTGGTTTGATCGTACATTTCGTACAGCGAACTCGACGTGGTGCGCAGATAAGCGATCCATTTGCCATCGGCACTCCATTCGGGATTGGCGTCGGCGCCTGTCCAGGTGGTGAGTTGCCGCGGCATAGCGCCTGCTGATGTATCCACAATAAAAATGTCGCTGTTGCCATTGAGATCCGGATCGTCGCTATGATTGCTGACAAATGCAAGCTGTGAGCCATCGGGACGCCAGGTAAAATCACCTTCGTCAAAATTTCCTTTCGTCAAAGGGCGCATGGCTTTGGATACCACGTCAAAGAGATACAGGTGTGTATGCAATGTATCGAGCTGATACCCGCTGACGTCTTTTTTGAATACATATTTGCGCAGGATGTACGGCTTGGGCGTCTTGTTTTTTGCGGTGTCTTCCGCGTCGTGCATGGCAAGTGCTAATTTTTTACCGTCAGGGCTCCATTCATAACCTTCGAGGTCGCCTTTTGCTTCTGTTAGCTGAATGCCTTCGCCGCCGCGCCTGTCAAGCAGGAAAACCTGGCTTTTATCGCCTTCGCGTTTGGCAATAAACGATATGTATTTTCCATCGGGGCTAAAGCGCGGAGCGCTTTCACTATTGGGACTGTTGGTGAGTTGAATGTTCTCTTTTCCATCCCAGCTTGTCATCCAGATGTCGCTGTTGCGTTTGTCTTTTGCCGAGTCGATGGTGCTGATGCTATAAACAATCCATTTGCCGTCGGGCGAAACGTGTGCGTCGTTTATTGACTGCAGCCGGTAAATGTCTCCGGGTCGCATGACCCGTTTGGCGGGTTGTGCCTGTACCAATGTGGAAAGTAACAAGCAGGCGAATAAGAAGTGTTATTTTGTTTCATTAGTTTCATAGCTTGCATTTTATACAGCAATATTATTGGTTTTGGGCAGTATAAGTTTTCCATATTTTTTCCATGGATGAATCCGGGAAACCAGCAGTAGTTCCAACTTAGGATTAATGACCATCATTGTTTTATATACAGGTAAGAATCCCCGGTGACATCTCCGGTTTACTAAACAATCCTCAAAGAGATGAAGCTTCAATGTTGCCAACCTATTATCGGTTCAATCTCTCATTGTCCTTGTGATGGTGGTGAATTTCTGTTCACGGCTATTCATTAGTACCTGTTGTTCATTACGCTATCTTCTGTCAGAATTGAATCCCACCGGCTGGCTTTACTTCATGATTCAATTCATCAATGCAAATTTGCTTGTATTTATATTTCGGATCAAACCAAACATGTTTGGTACAGGCTCACCTAAACAACAACACCTGTGCATTGTTGGATAATCACAGGTGTTGCGATAAAGTAGTATTGAACTAAAGGATGATCATTGAAATCTTTTCTAAAAAGAAATGCCAGAAATTCGGCTAGGTATTTTTTGCAAAAAAGTCGAATATCTGGTTGTACAACCAATCCACATCTATGTTTTGCATCACTTTGTGCGGCACACCGGGCAGGCTGTATAACACAGCGGGTTTACCTGTTTTGCAATTGTTGTAGGTATAAGCTACTACCTTGTTGTTCAGCAGGTTAGACACACTGGGTTGCGCATTGCAGCCATTTTGTTCTGCCCAGGCTTTCACGCTGCTTTCTGCGCTCAAAAACGTGTAGTCATATTTGTTGTAGCCACCGTTGTAAGGAACGGTTTTGTCAAGCTGGCCATGTATCTGCAGTAGCGCGATGGGTTTGGCGCTGCTTTTCATTTCATTGGTATATAGTGAACCGGAAATGGGTGCCATGGCAGAGAAAATATTGGTTTGAATGGCAAGATAATGCAGCAGTATTGCGCCGTTGGACGTGCCGATGGCGGTTATGCGCCTGCTGTCAATTTTCGCGTTCTTGTTGAGCCAGTTGTACATCGCTTCCACAAAGTGTGGTTCGTTGACCGGTTTCAGCGGGTAATTGCCCCCCACATTCCAGATGCCGCCGTTGGCGCCCTGCGCATAGATGGCGATGTATTGAAACTTGTCTACATAAGTATTTGCGCCGCGGTTGTTCACCCAACTGGTGTCTTTGCCGCGGATGGAATGAAAAAAGAAAACCACCGGATAGGTTTTAGCCGGGTTGTAACCAGTTGGCAATTGTACCAAATAGGTACGGGTGGTGCCATCTACATCAAGATAATACCGTTGGATGCCTGCTTTCGCAACCAGTGGTGATTCCTTTCCGGAGGGTTCAGGTGCATTGCCACCGGTTGGTACCCTGGTAGAACCTGGGCGTTTGGCTTTGCCGATGTTTCCAGGATTCAGTATGCGGTTGCAGGAGGATAAAAAAGTAAACAACATGAACAGGTAAATAACGTATTTCATGAATGGTGAGTTGTGATAAAAATAAGCGGACTAACCGATAACCGCTACAAATTGATAAAGTTTAATGTACAAAAGAAAAATAACGTTACACTCCGCCGGCATAAGTAATCTTATTGTGAAAGTATAACATTGCCTTACACCCTTCGAACTTCCCCCGCTTTCTGTTTGCCAGTTTGATTTTACGAAACAAAAACGCCCATTTTCTCCAGGCAACTCTTCAGGCTTTCGCGCCAGTCATTGGGTTTAATGGAAAAGACCGATTGTATTTTTTGTTTGTCCAAAACCGAAAACGTAGGCCGTTTGGCTGGTGTCGGGAATTGTGCGCTCGGGATAGCATTCACTACGCAGGTGGAGCCTGTCATTTCTTTGATGGCCATGGCAAACTCATGCCACGTAATAGGACCTTCATTGCTGAAATGATAGATGCCCGATGGCACCGGCGATTGCTGGCAATACCGTATGATGGCCATGATAGCATTGGCCAAATCCAGCGCATACGTCGGCGAGCCGTGCTGATCATTAACAACGCTGATTTCGGGGCGTTCGTTCATCAACCGGAGCATTGTTTTTACAAAATTGTGCCCGTATTCACTATATACCCAGGAAGTACGAAGTATGATGGTGTGCAGGTTGTGTTCAAATGCCTGCCGTTCGCCTTCCAGCTTTGTGTAGCCATAATGGTTCACCGGGTCGGTGGCGTCGTCTTCACTATACGGAACATGCCCCACGCCGTTGAAAACATAATCCGTTGAAATCTGGATCAGCACCGTATTGTAGCGGTGACACAATGCTGCGATATACCCAACCGAAGTGGCATTGACGAGAAAGGCTGTGTCTTTGTCTGTTTCCGCTTTGTCAACTGCTGTATAAGCTGCGCAGTTGACAAAATACGCCGGTTGATGCGTGGCAAAATACGTTTCCAGCGCTTCCTGTGACGTAAGGTCCAGGTCTTCTTTGTCCGTTAAATGAAAATCAAAAGCCGTAAACAAGGCGGATAGATTGTTCAGTTCACTGCCCAATTGTCCATTTTTTCCGGTAACGGCGATGAGTGGTTTTGACATAACTACTTGCTTGGTGATTGGTTTACAAATTCAAGAACAGTGGTTGTAATATGGTTTAGTTGTTCTTCATCCAGTTCGGTATGAATGGGCAATGATATTACACGGTGCGTAAGCCAGTCGGTGACTTCGAGGGTTACATCGGCGCTGTTGAAGGCGGCAAACATCTCCTGCCGGTGCCCCGGAACAGGATAATAGATCATTGCCGGGATGTTCTTAGCAGCAAGGTGCGACACCAGCCCGTCGCGGTCAACGTCTTCAATCAGCAACGTATATTGATGAAACACATGCTTGCTGTAAGGCGCGCGGAATGGTGTTGTGATCTTAGGATGATTGGCAAACGCCGTGTCGTAGTAATCAGCTGCTTTCCGGCGTGCGGCAATGTAATTGTCCAGTTCGCGCAGTTTGATATTGAGCACAGCCGCCTGCACCGTATCGAGCCGTGAATTGCATCCGACCACTTCATGGTAATACCGTTTTTGCTGCCCGTGGTTGGCAATCATTTTCAGTTTTGCCGCCAGGTCGTCATTGTTGGTAAACATTGCGCCACCATCGCCGTAAGCGCCCAGGTTTTTGGATGGAAAAAATGACGTACAACCAATCGTCCCGATGGTACCGGTTTTATGGGTGGTGCCATTGCTGAACGTAAAGTCGCTGCCGATGGCTTGCGCATTGTCTTCAATCACCGGTATGTTGTGTTCGCTGGCTACCTGCATAATGGCTTCCATGTTGGCGGCCTGCCCATACAAATGCACTGGAACAATGGCTTTTGTTTTGGGAGTGATGCAGCGACGCAACGAATCGATGTCGATGCAAAATGTTTTGGGATCCACTTCGGCAAATACCGGCTTGAGGTTCAGCAACGCCACGACTTCCGTTGTGGCAATATAGGTAAATGATGGCGTGATCACTTCATCGCCGGGCTGTAGTCCAAGCGCCATCATACTAATCTGCAATGCGTCGGTGCCGTTGGCACAAGGGATTACGTGCTTTACACCGAGGTAAGCTGCCAGCGAGTCGGCAAACTGTTGCACCGGCTTACCGTTGATGAATGCGGTGCTTTCGAGCACGTCTATCACCGCTTTGTCCACTTCTGCTTTTATTTTCTGATACTGGGTTTTCAAATCTACCATTTGTATCGGCCGCATATCAAGTCTATTTTAGTGCGGGCAAAGCTAACAGAAAATCGGTTAGGGCAGGAGGCGATGCGATCAAAAGCTGTTTTCTGTCAGGTGTTTTGTGTCTTATGTTGCTTCAGCCAATGCTGGTATGTTTCATCGGCTTTTGCCGTTTGCCAGGCATCATAAAAAATGGCAGCACTTTTTGCTTTTTCTTCGTCGGGTTCGTTGGGCAACAAGCTTCTGCCGTGTGCACCACTTTGTCCTTTTTTATCGTCCGGCACCGGTCCCTTGTATTTTTTACCCGACTTGTGGTTGGCGTATCGTCTTGACCTTGTGTAGCCCATTTGCAAAAATTTTCTTGCCATGTCCATGCCCACAAAGTCGTGGTCATTTTTATATTGGTAAAACATTGACAGGATGGCATCAGCTGAAATCCTGGCAAGTACCGGCGTTTTGAATGTCCAGTGTGGCAGTATTTCGCTTTTGTAAGGTTGCACCAACAAGACACCCTGCTCGCCTTTGCCTACCCGGTACAAATGCGGCTGTTGCCTGAAATTAATGGTCTCAAAATCGAGCGAATAATCAAATGGAAGTAATGCCATACAATAAGGTCACATCTCACAACCGTTTGGCATTACTGATGTGCATGCACTCGTTTGAACCAAGCAACGGCCGGAATGTGGAATGAAATGTTATGGGCAAAATGCGTTCCGGACAAACTTTGCAATCAGAAGATAATGATATGCCTGAGGATATAATACGATTGCTTACAACAACGTTACATTTTGCAAATCTGCGCCTTTTAGCAAATCATAAAAGTCTTTTTGCGTAGCCAGTTGCATCAGGGTATCCATGTGTTTTTCGTGATGCATATCAGTGCCGGCAAATTGGATCATGTTGCTTTTCAATAGCTTTTCCGCGGCGGTTTTCACCTGTTTTCCATAATATCCTGAAAGCGACAACAGGTTGACCTGGAACACACAGCCAAGGTCTTTCAGCCGCTGGTATTTGTCAAACGTCTGGTGATAATAATTGTATCGTTCGGGATGTGCCAAAATGGGTTGCAACCCTTTGATACACAGCTCAAAAATCACGCTTTCGATATTGGGCGACGGTGCGATGTAACTCATTTCGATCAGGATATGATTTTCTCCAAAAGTGAGCAACGGTTCGCCGCTTTTGACGACATCTTCAAATTCAAGATCCACCATGTATTCGGCCGCTGCTTCAATGACAACCGGGATGTTGTGCGCAGCCACCTGTTCCTGTACTTCTTGTAACCGTGGCAGAATCGTAGCTGGTGAATTGGGATGCAGGTCAGAAATGATGTGAGGCGTACAGATAAGCTTCTGATAACCTGCGTTGTGCAACTGTTGAATAAAAGCGATGGTCTCTTCCATTGATTGCAGCCCGTCATCAAGTGCGGGAAGCAGGTGCGAGTGCATGTCGGCACCCAAAAAAGAAAAATCCGGCGTTACTTTTTTGCTTTTGAACAACGAAAACATATCGCAAACTTACTGATTCTCTGCCAAGCACACTGTTGTAGCCTCCAAGTGCATGCAATTGCTCCATTTCCGTTAGTCCCGAAGTACGACATCGCCATGCACGGGGTGACCTGTGCACGTCAGCACGAGTCCGTTGGCAATGTCCCTCGCGGTGAGCACTTCGTTGTAAGACATCCATACTTCTCCACCGGTGCAACAAAGGCTGCAATTGCCACATTTCCCCGCTTCGCAGCTATAGGGCAACAAGATGCCTTTTTTCCTCGCAGCCTTCAAAATCGTATCGGGATATTGTACCGTCAATTGATGCACGTTGCCACCTGTGTGTATTTCCACATTCCGGGTGGTTTTATCGGGCGGTTCATTCACTACAACCGGTAGTGACGTATCAAAAGTTTCCTTTTTGATGTTCGGTTCCGGAATGCCTGCTTCCTGCAACGTATACAGGCACATGCGGCGATAGTTGAGTGGACCGCATACATACGCCAACGTTTGAGTAAACAAACCCGAACCCGGTTGTTGTTGTTGTGAAACGAGGCGCAACAGCAAATCGCGGTGCAGCCGTGCGCGGTAAATATCCTGTTGGTTGCTGAACAACAAATGCAGCGTAAACTGTTGTTGATTTTGAATAGCCAATTGTTGCAAATGTTGTAGAAAAGGAGCGCTTTCCGGCGAATGATTGCTATAGACCAGCATTACCTTGATGGCAGAATACACATGCAATATTGTTTTCAACAAAGAGTAAATGGGAGTTATGCCACTGCCTGCGGCAAACAGGTAAATGCTGGAACACGTTTCTACATCTGCTGGTAGAACAAACAGGCCTGCTGCGCCCGTTGTCATGACAACATTACCGGGATGCAGGTCGTCTGCGAGGTACCTGGAAAACACACCGTTGGGAATACGTTTTACGCCAATGCACAAGGATTCCCCGAGAGACGGCGCAGAAGTAATGGAATAAGAACGCCGCTCCTCGGTGTTGCGGAACTGATGTACCAACGTGAGGTATTGACCGGACTGATAACGGATTCTGCCAGCGTCTTCTTCCGCAAAACGAATGGTGTAAAAATCCGTTGCTTCCTGTCTCATTCCGGCAACCCGTAACGGCTTGTAAAAACGTTCCTCGTCCCTCGTTTCCATGGATTGTAAAAATAGCAAAAAGGAGACAATTGTTTCCCAGCCGTGGCGGTTGTATGTTTCCCGCATCTAATAAAAGCACTTTGCCAGTGGTTGTCCACCACATATGTTGCATGTCTATTAAAATGCTTGTGTTGTTGCTATCAAACAGTTTTCTTCTAATTGAATAGCACTGGCAAGCGTAGTTTGCAGTTGTGTCAACCAAGAATTTTAGAATGCATAACCAAACCAATGTGCCGTTAACGTCAAAACCGGATGGCAGGACATTTTAATTCTTTTCCGCCGCTGCTGTACGTGCCCGTTTTAATTAAAGAAATTTCATAGGCGCCATACCGGTTGTTGTACGAACCCAAAGACGAGGTAGTGGCATCGTAACTGGCAGTGATTTTAAAGTCGTTCACCTGGAAACCCACCATCGGTATGGCAGCATCCTGGTAGCGGTAATACAAGCCTCCAATGGCTTGCAGGCTGCCATCGCCACTCAGGTTGTAGTTTGCATTGATGCCGCCCACCACTTCATAAACATTGCCCATTTTACTCACATACGCATTTGGGTTTACAATCCATTGGTCATTCAGTTTGTAGGCAGCATTCAGGAAGGCAGTGTAGCGTACATCGAGCTTACTGTTGATGGTCTGACTGGAAAAAAAGCTTTCCCGCGGGCGGTTCAGGTGCGAGATACTCATGCCGGCATTGAGATAAGTTTGATCGTTGGGAAAATAAGCATAGTTCAGCCCCGCCTGCAGGTCGAAATAAGCCACCTGACTGTAGGCAAAATTTTCACCCGACGGAATGGTGACGTCAAAAAACTGCCCGAAATCGTTCCACTGGTTATCAAAAGTGAGTTTTGAAAAATCTACTTTTTTGCTGATGTAACCAACGTTGAAGCCTATACTCAGCAAGCTGGCCATACCCACCATCTGGTGATAGGCAACAGCACCGTAAGCCCTTGTGGACGACAGGTTCCCGGCGCCTGCAACGTCTTTCATCACGGCGCCTCCAATGCCCATCCAGCCATTGTCGAACCGGTTGTTGAACAATTGCGCATCGCCCCATGCACTCATGGTTTTGTATGGATTGGTGGTCAGGCTCGAGTATTGATTGCGGTAATTGACACCGGCACGCCAGTCCACATCGGGCGTAAACCCGGTATTGGCAGGGTTTACCAGCAACGGCGTATTGAAGTATTGCGAAAAATGTAAGTCCTGCGCATGAATGTGTTGCAGTGAAAAAAACAACAGGACACACAAGCTGTATTTCAGATAATCAACATGTTGTTTCATAGTCTCTCGCTTTAACGAATCAGGGTAATATCACCTGTCTTTTGATACCGGGTGCCATCAGAAAATTCGACGTTCAACACATAGGTATAAACTTCCATCGGTTGCAGCACTCCTTTGTAAGTACCGTCCCAGCCTACTTTCTGGCTGGTGGATGTAAACACCATGGTACCCCAGCGGTTGTAGATGCGCCAATCCATTTTGTCTATCCCAAAACCTTTTACCGAAATGATGCGGTTAACGCCCAGCGGCGACAATGCGTTGGGAACATCCACCAGCGGGGTTATTACCGATGCCACCACGTGCGTTGCCGTGTCGGTGCAGCCATATTGGTTAAAAGCAATGAGCTGCACATTGAATGTATCAGTACGCACATACAAATGCCTGATGACGGAATCCCTTTGTGCCGTGGTGAGTTCATCACCGTCATCAAAAATCCATTTGTATCGGTTTGCACCAGTTGAAGTATTGTAAAAAGAAGTCGGTGTATTGTTGATAGCCGGGATGGGCGCGAATGTAAAATCAGCTACCGGGTCGGGACTCACGATGATGGTGAACGGAGGCGAAACATCGGTGATGTTACAGGTAAACGAATCGACCGCTGTTAGGGTAACGGAGTAACTGCCAGGTAATTCGTACCGGTGTGTTGGATATTCTTCCGTTGATGTTGTGCCATCGCCAAAATTCCAAAGGAATGTACTGCCTGCCAACGTCGTATTGTTGAAAACGGCATCATAAGGGGCACAGCCAGCCTGCGGGGTTTCAAACTGTGCTTTCACATTCGAGGCAATTCTTACCGTATCCACCACTTCGTCGGGCGCATTGCAATAATTGGTGTCCACCAACATCATTTTCACGATATAAGTACCTTCTGCACCATACGTGTGCGGTGCAGGCTGAATGGCGGTTTCCGTGGTGCCGTCACCAAAATCCCACACAAAAGATTGGTTGGTGAATGGTTTGCCCGGTGGCGCCACCGAAGTATTGGTAAACCGGTACGCCAAGGAAGTACAGGGAGGTATTTTGTCGGATGAAAAAGACAGTTCTGCTTTGTCTCTCCGTGCCCGGATGATCGTATATGCGGTATCAGACACATTACAGGAAGAAGAATCTACCGAAATTAAGCGCACCCGGTAATTGCCCACTTCGGTATAGGTATGCGAAACATTGGCTGTAAGGGTAGTGGTATCGGGAGAACCGTCGCCAAAACGCCAGACAAATTGTTTTCCCAACGCCAGTGTATCTACAAATTCCACCGTGAGCGGCACGCAGCCCGTGGTATCGTAGGCTCTGCCATCAATACTGGCGCGCACGCCATTCCCGATGCCTGCCAGTTCAAACGCGATTTTGATAGCAGCAAGATTGCATTTGGAACCATTGTTCGCATTGTTGTTGGGCGCCACGACACCCAAGGTGGTCGGAAACCGAACGTCACGGCCACAATTGGCGCATACTGGCCTGGTAAATGACCCCTTGCCTGTCGAAACGGCTGGTACCTCCATCTACATGGTCGCCCAAGCCTTTGTCCTGCCCAAGAATGTGGCGTACAACGGTGCCACCGCATTTCGTTCCAGAACAAAGAAATAAAAATCAGATCCGTCAGTCGTGCTTTTGATAGGGCGGGGCGCCGGGGGTGATGCCGGGATCAACAACCCAAAGAACTTTGTCCTTTTTGATAATCCATCCCATTATGCCGCCCGACCACCCGGATACATACACGTTTTCACAACGGTCTACGAGGAAGGCAATGGGCGAAATATCGGGAATGGTGTGCCTTTGCCAAACGTAGTAGAATAAACAAAATTATTGAGGGAAGGTTCCAGTTTGCTGATAAATTGCTTACCGTTTGGCTGGCTCCACGCTGCATTCATTACTCTCCACGCGCCGGTGGTAGTGCCCATGATATACGGAAAACCGAATTTGTCAAACTGGATTCCATAAATCAGATCAGCGCCGGAAGTTCCATAATAAGCGGTCTTGAGCAGTTCGTAGGTCACATTGTCAATGACAGAAACAAACCCATCGCATTCACCACCATTGTAGGTATTGAATGGCGGTGTGCTGTTGTTCTTTGTCCGGCAGGTTATTGCTAACCGTGGCTCCTGCCACATAAATGTTGTTGTTGGCGGGGTTCAAGGCCAATACAAAAGCGGCGTCGTTCGCCGTTCCGCCAAGGTGAGAGGACAATAAAATCGTTCTCAAATCAGGAGAGGTTTTGATGATGACGCCATCCTGGTCGCCGCCGCCAAATTGTTTTTGAAACGCATTGTCGGTTACCGGGAAATCAGAAGACTGCGTACAGGAAGCGAGGTACACATTGCGGTTGGCATCTACCAGCACTTCACTGCGGGCATCGTCGCCGTAGTTTCTCCTGAGGCTCACGATTCCTTTGGCGCCTACATATTTCGGGCGGATGTTGACACCATCATTCTGGCTGCCACCAATGCGGCGCGAAGCAGACAAACCACCGGTACTGTTGAGTTTTGCAATAAAAATATCGATGGCTGTATTGGTGCCTGCCGGGCCATATCTTTCTACGGTTGCCGGAAAATCTCCTGACGAAGTGCGCCCGCCAATCAATAGGTTTCCGTCACCATCTACCACCAGACTGTGAGGTTGTTCATCGCCATCACCCCCCAGGTAAGTACCGTACAAAATGCTGCTGCCTGTTTTGTTGAATTTGATAATGCCGATGTCAATGCCACCATTTCCTTCTGCCTGGTCGCCGCCGGAAAATTCGCGGTCAAATGCGCCCAACGTTGTAGGAAAACCAGATCCAAACACAATGCCGCCGGCATATAGGTTTCCAAAGCCATCATAGGTTGCCGTATATCCCCAGTTGTCGGATGTGCTGCCGCTGAAGGTGGAAAAAATCAATGTCGGATCAATGATCAACGTTTTTGATTTGTCGTAACTGCCGGCTTTGAACCGGACTGTATTGCCACTCAGCGCAAAATTGACCGATACCGGTGCTTTTGAAGTGGCCGAAGTCTGGTAAGATACAGGCGACAATTCGGTAACATTGCCAAGTGAAGTAGCTACCACCAGGTTGCCTTTTTTGAGGCTCAGACCATTGACGCCTTTGAACTCCAGCACAATGTTACTTACATCGCCACCTTCATGTACAATGATGTCGTATTTGAGCTGGTTGTTGTAGGTATAATAACGGACATCAATGTTGGGATACATGTTTTTGTAAACAACCGCCTGGTAGATTTTGCAACCCGATGCCCACTTACTTTTGTCGTTGCCGATGTAGTAATTGTTGTACATGTCTAATGCTTTGTCAGGCACGATTTCAGGAGCTGGAGAGGCACCGCTGAATGTAACCTCATAGGCATGGGAGTGAAGCAGAAATTTCTGTGGCTGGTAAGAGTCGCCGCCATCACCAGGCTGAGCAGGCATAAAGCTGGCGGGAACTGTTTTTTTTACCGGTTCTGCTGTTGTGGAATCGGCATTGTGCGCACTGTAATAATCGGCAATCTGTTGCCAGTCTTCCGGGCTGTTGAGCAACACCCGGTAGCCATTTTTTTCAAGGAAAAAACCGCCGCCATTTAATTCGCCTGCAAAGTTTACCAGGCTGTTCCACTGACCTTTGTTTTCTATAAATTGTATATATTGTGCCTGCGAGGTATATCCAACAAATAAAAAGACAACAACAGAAAAAACTATACTGATTTTCAAGTTACTGATTTTCATGATTCTATGTCGTTACAGGCCTGGCTGTGCATTATCCATCGTTCACCATACATTCTCACCGCCTGGTTACACTATCAAATTTAATACTCATTCACTGCTGAAGCCGGTTGGCTTCCAAAAATGATACAAACCGGCAGGTGGTTTACCATGCACAGGTTGTTGTGCTTTACATCCTCAGAAAACAGTTAGGTTGGGGCAACAATCGGGTTGCTAAAAAAATATTTGGAAAAATCTGCAGTTGACGCTGTAAACCTGATTTTGTTTAATTGAAGAACCGGTTAAATTTTCATTGCAAAAGGTACTCAAAAATGTATGTCAGAGAGCACATCAGTCAGGAAATTTTACTCCAGGCCGTTTTGCCTTGTTGTACCTGTAAAAATACTTGCAGGCGCTGGTTTGGCTCGGAAGAAAGATAGGGATCGACTTCCACTGTTTTCTCTGCAAACGACCGTGCGCTTACCAACAGCGTTTTGTCATCTACGAGGCTAGCCAGTTTTAAGTTTAGTGCGCCGCTTTGTCTAGTTCCTTCAATGTCACCCGGCCCGCGCAGTTCAAGATCTTTTTCAGCGATCTTAAAACCATCATTCGTACTGCACATGATATGTATACGTTCTTTGGCATCGTTTCCTGTTTTGGACCCGGTTAAAAGTATGCAAAAACTTTGCTCACTTCCCCGTCCTACGCGTCCGCGCAACTGGTGAAGTTGCGACAACCCAAATTTTTCTGCGCTTTCGATCACCATCACCGAGGCGTTGGGAACATTGACGCCTACTTCTATCACCGTTGTGCTCACCATGATGTTGGTGTCCCCTTCTACAAAGCGCTTCATGTTCAGTTCTTTCTGGTCGGGAGGTTGACGTGCCATGCACCATGCTGATGTAAAATTTGGGTTCGGGGAAAAAACTTTTTACCTGCTCATACCCCTGCATCAGGTCTTCGTAGCTCAGCTTTTCACTTTCTTCGATCAGCGGGTAAATGACATACGCCTGCCTGCCTTTGTCAATTTCATTGCGGATAAACCCCATCACATTCGCCCGGTGCATTTCGCTTCGGTGAACAGTGGTTATTGGCTTTCTACCCGGCGGCAATTCGTCGATCACGCTGTAATCGAGGTCGCCGTAAGCCGTCATCGCCAATGTGCGCGGGATGGGCGTTGCCGTCATCACCAATATGTGCGGGTGAATGCTTGCCTTGTTCCAAAGACGGGCACGCTGCGCTACGCCAAACCGGTGCTGCTCGTCAATGATTGCCAGCCCCAAGTTCTGAAACACCACGTTGTCTTCGATGATGGCGTGTGTGCCTACAATCATCGTCAAAGAACCATCTGCCAGCTGTTGCAAAATTTCTTTTCGTTGTTTTGTCTTCGTGCTGCCTGTGAGCAACCCGACGGTGACCGGCATTTCCTTCAACAATTCCTGCAATCCAAGGTAGTGTTGACGCGCCAATATCTCCGTTGGTGCCATCAGGCAACTCTGGTAGCCGTTGTCTGCCGCGAGCAGCATGGTGAGCAAAGCCACGATGGTTTTGCCACTGCCCACATCGCCCTGTAACAACCGGTTCATCTGGTGACCATGCGCGGTGTCGTTGCGGATTTCCCGCACCACCCGTTTTTGCGCACCGGTGAGTTCAAATGGCAGGTATTGGCTGTAAAATTGGTTGAACAGGTTGCCTACCTTTTCAAATACGATTCCTTTGCTGTTCCGGTTTCTGTTGATGCGGATAAGATTGAGGCGCACCTGCGCCAAAAAAAGTTCCTCAAACTTCAGCCGCCGCAATGCTTCTTCGTAATGTTGTACCGACCGGGGAAAATGGATTTGTTGAAACGCATCGTACCGTGGCATCAGCTTCATCGCTGTCAGGATGTGTTCGGGGATGATTTCCGGCAGGTCTTTTTCCGACAATTGAGACAACAAGGCAAACGTGAGCTTGCCGATCTGCCGCCCGTTCAGGCCACGGACTTTCAGTTTTTCGGTAGTGGAATAGATGGGCTCCAAAAAAGCCTTTCCATCGGCTTTTGCATCGCTGATGAGTTCCACTTCGGGATGTGTAATCTGTATTTTTCCATTGAAAAAAGAAGGCTTTCCATACACGAGGTAAAACTCGCCTTCTTTCAATATTTTTTCAATCCAGTTGATGCCCTGAAACCACGTGAGTTCAATAATGCCGGAAGAATCGCGGAGTTGTGCCACCAAGCGCCGGGCTCTTTTTTCTCCCGTGATTTCAGTGGACAGCAACCGCCCGCTTACCTGCGTAAATTCAGTTTCGGGCGTGATGGAGGCAATGAGGTTGACACGCGTTTTGTCGATGTGCCGGATGGGATAGTGCTCCAGCAAATCGCGAAAGGTAAAGATGTTCAGGTCTTTGCGCAGCATATCGCCCCGCAGCGGACCTACGCCCTTCAGGTATTCGATGGGTGACTGTAATATGGAGACTGGTGGCGCGATTGCTAAAATATTTGGTTACAAATATCGGGAAACAGCACCGCAGAATTGCAACATTAACAGTCACTTTTATCGTTCTGTTGTTCATTCATTTCTCAATTCCTGTTTCCTACTATCTTCGCGGCTATGTTGGAATCATTATCAAACACGCAACTATCAGACATTGCGAACGAGTTTGGATCACCGGTATATATTTACCATGCCGAAAAAATAGAACAGCAATTAAGTGAATTGCAGCAGGCATTCAGCCAGTGCAACGCGAAGTTTTTTTATGCCTGCAAGGCATTGACCAACCTCAACATCCTGAAGTTGATGCACAAGCTGGGCGCAAATGTCGATTGTGTGAGTATCAACGAAGTGAAGTTGTGCCTGCGTGCCGGTTTTGAAGCGGGACGCATTTTGTTTACTCCCAACTGCGTTGACTTTGCCGAGATCGAAGAAGGAAAAAACCTGGGCGTCAATCTCAACATTGACAACATCTCTATTCTTGAGCAATTTGGCAACCGGTATGGCAACAGTTATCCCGTATGCATCCGCCTGAACCCGCACATCATGGCTGGTGGAAACTATAAAATATCAACCGGGCACATCGACAGCAAATTCGGCATTTCCATTCACCAGATGCGCCACATTGAACGCATCGTGAAATCGGCCAACATCCATGTCAACGGGCTACACATGCACACCGGCAGCGAGATCAAAGACATCAACGTGTTTTTGCAGGGACTGGAAGTGATGTTTGACATGGCTACTCATTTTCCCGACATTGAATTCATTGACCTTGGCAGCGGCTTCAAAGTGCCGTACCAGGAATCTGAACTGGCTACCGATGTGCGCGAACTGGGCGCCAAAGTGTCAGAAGCGTTTCGGGAATACGAAAAGGAAAGCGGCAGGAAATTGGAAGTATGGTTTGAACCCGGGAAATATTTGGTTAGCGAATCTGGTTATTTCGTGGTGAAAGCCAATGTCATCAAGCAAACCACCGCCACTGTTTTCGTGGGCATCAATTCAGGTTTTAATCACCTGATCCGCCCGATGTTTTACGATGCGTTTCACCGCATCGAAAACATCAGCAACCCAAACGGAGCAGAGCGTATTTATACTGTGGTGGGCAACATTTGCGAAACAGACACGTTTGCCTGGGACCGCAAAATCAACGAAGTGCGCGAAGGCGATTACCTGGTGTTTTACAACGCCGGCGCGTATGGTTTTGAGATGAGCAGCAACTTCAATTCGAGGTTAAAACCGGCAGAAGTGCTGGTGATCAACGGGGAAGCAAAGCTGATCAGGAAGCGTGATGAGTTTGAAGATTTACTGAAAAACCAGCTGGAAGTGTTGTAACACTTTGCCACAAAACCATCCCTATGATTGAACTGAAAAATATTTATAAAAGCTTTGGTGACAAGCGGATTCTCAACGATGTTACGTTGACGATGCAGACAGGAAAATGCAACCTCATCATCGGGTCTAGCGGCAGTGGTAAAACGGTGATGATGAAAGTCATGGTCGGACTTTTTGAGCCCGACTCAGGCAAAGTCTGTTTTGACGGGAAGGATATGGTGCAAATGAATTTTGACGAACGAAAATTGTTGCGCCAGCAGGTAGGGATGTTGTTCCAGGGATCGGCTTTGTTTGATTCCAAAACTGTGGAAAGCAACATCATGTTCCCGCTTGAAATGTTCACCAACATGACATTGCGCGAGCGGAAAAAACGCGTGAACGAAGTGCTTGAAAAAGTGGATTTGAAAGATGCCAACAAGAAATTTCCTGCTGAAATCAGTGGTGGAATGATGAAACGCGTGGGCATTGCACGCTCGATAGTGTTGAATCCAAAATATTTGTTTTGTGATGAACCCAATTCAGGACTCGACCCGCAGACGTCGGGGCTGATTGATGAACTGATCCACGAAATCACTATCGAATACAACATGACTACCGTCATCAACACGCACGACATGAACAGCGTTATGGAAATTGGTGACAACATCGTGTACATGACCGAAGGAAGCAAGCAATGGGAAGGTACCAAGGACGACATCATTTACAGTAAAAACAAACGGCTCAACGAATTCATCTTTGCGTCCGACTTTTTGCAGGATGCAAAGGAAAAAAGAATATCGGAAGACGGTCATCAGAAAACCAATGCCTGATGCCGCTTTCAAGACATTAGCAACTGCAATAGCCTGTCTATGAACGGGTGCTGGCTTTCATACATTTTTATTTTGGCTTCGGCAGGTGTAAAATAAGCGGCATTGTCGGTTTCCGGAAACGTGGCTTTCTTTCCCGATTTTGGCGGCCATTCCATCTCAAATACATTGCTTTGCAAAAATGGTGTTTCAAAATATTGCTGCACTGCCCATGCGGTAATCACTTTGCCGCTTCTTAGTGTAATATTGCCCAACGGCAAATATTCGCTTACTTCAATCTTGTTGCCCGTTTCTTCTTCAAACTCCCGTTTGGCAACGTCCAATGCATTTTCTCCCTCGTTGTATTCGCCCTTCGGGATCGACCAAACACCGTTGTCTTTTTTGGTATAAAATGGTCCGCCGGGATGCACCAGCAGCACTTTTAACGTGTTGTTTTCATCGTGGTGATACACCAATAAGCCGGCACTTTGTTTCGGCATCCTAATAAGTTGTATAAATGATCATCAGCCCAACCACAAACAATACAATCATACCGGTAAAAAAGAAGATATCTGCCATTTTTTCAATCAACTGGTTGTCTGTTTTTCGCAAGGCGATGTAAGATAAGAGAGAAGCTATGATGAATATAGATGTATCGTAAGCCAGCACTTCATCAGCGTATGTTTGCAATCCTGTTTTCATGATGCGAAACAAGGTAATGATGGTGAGGCAAACACCAACCATTGTATTCGAACCGGAAAAAATATAGGAAGCAATTTGCCGGGTGGTTGCGGATTCTTTTTGCATTGGGAGACGCTTGATCTTGAGTTATATCAAATGAACCTGATAGATGACAGAAGGATCAAAATTGGTAAAGTTTACGCTAAGAAACTGTTTAAATATACGAATGAATCTTTGTGCCTGTATCATTGTGTTTAGGTAAATAAGGTGTACGATCACAGAGGAATTGCAAATCAGTGATTTCTTGTCTGAATCCACACATACTTTACACCTTTGTAACAATTTATTGAACAGGCAAATGCCTTGGTAAAATCTAATATTTATTCATTATCATGGATTTGGAACCACATTATCCCAGGCGGCTGATTTCAGCACCCAGGTTGTTTAGTCGGGTATCAATGTTCTGATAACCGCGGTCTATTTGTTCAATGTTCTGAATAATGCTGTCCCCGTCGGCACTCATGGCAGCAATGAGCAAAGCTACACCTGCGCGAATGTCCGGGCTGCTCATGGTGATGCCGTGCAACAGGTGTTTTCTTCCCAGACCAACGACCGTAGCGCGGTGCGGATCACAAAGAATGATTTGCGCGCCCATCTCCACCAGTTTGTCGATGAAAAACAAGCGGCTTTCAAACATTTTCTGGTGAATCAAAACGGAACCAATGGCTTGCGTGGATGTTACCAGTAAGATGCTCAGCAAATCGGGCGTAAGTCCCGGCCAGGGATGGTCGGAGATGGTGAGAATGCTGCCATCGAGAAACGGTTGAATCTCATAGACTTCCTGTGCAGGAATGTAAATGTCATCGCCCTGGAATTCCATTTGAATACCCAGTTGCCTGAATTTTTCGGGTATGATGCCCAGGTGGCTGATCCCTGCATTTTTGATGGTGAGTTCGCTTTGCGTCATAGCCGCCAACCCAATAAAACTTCCAACCTCTATCATATCGGGGAGCATCGTATGTTCGGTGCCGGAGAGCGATGTTACGCCTTCTATCGTCAGCAGGTTGCTGCCAATGCCCGCAATTTTGGCACCCATGCGGTTGAGCATGTTGCAAAGCTGTTGCAGGTAAGGTTCGCAGGCTGCATTGTAGATGGTTGTTACGCCTTCTGCCAGTACGGCTGCCATCACAATGTTGGCCGTTCCGGTTACTGAGGGTTCGTCGAGCAACATGTACGTGCCTTTGAGTTGTGGCGTGGTCAGCTGCATCACACTGTTGTGATCATCATAAACAAAAGAGGCGCCCAGCTTTTGAAACCCGATGATGTGGGTATCGAGCCGCCGGCGACCGATTTTGTCGCCGCCGGGTTTGGGGATAAAGGCTTTTTGAAAACGGGCCAGCATTGGTCCGGCAATCATGACCGACCCTCTCAGGCGGCCGCTTTTTTTGCGGAATGTTTCCGAACCCAGGTATTCGGGATCTACATCAGCGGCTTCAAACGAGCAAATGTCGCGGGCGATGCGTTCTACTTTCACCCCGATTTCTGCCATCAGTTCTATCTGCAGGTTCACATCGGTAATGTCGGGGATGTTGCGAATCACCACTTTTTCTTTCGTGAGCAATACTGCCGAAACAATTTGCAGGGCTTCGTTTTTTGCGCCTTGCGGCGCAATGTCGCCCTGTAGTTTTACCCCGCCTTTTACTTTGAATGAAGCCATATCAATGCTGTGTTTGAAACGAAAATAAAAAAAGCCAACATAAAGTTGGCTTTTCCTGTTAAAATGATTTTGATTACAAAAACCGCTTTTTGAAATTACCGCCGCTGCGGTTGTTGTTATTGTTGTTGTTGCGGTTGTTGTTGCCACTATTCCGGTTGTCGCGCGTGTTGCCGTTATTGTTGCGTTGTGTGGTATTAAAGCTGTTGCCCCTGTTGTCGCTGCGGTTACCTATATTGTCACTGCGGTTGCCGATGTTGTCGTTTCGGTTGCCCATGTTGTCATTGCGGTTGCCGGTACGGTTGCCACCTGCATTGCTGTTTCCGCGTCCCGAAAATACACGTTTGGCAGTAGGACGGTAATCATCGCGCTCAAAGTTTTGAACACGGTGTTTGATGTAGGGCGTATTGCTGAATTCAAGTTCTCCTTTGGTCATGGCGCTCAATTCGGAGCGGATGGCATCGTCATGCACCAGTTCTTTGTGCCAGTTGCTGTACGACAACTTCATGTAATAAGCGATGGCATTGGCAAAGCCGGCTTTCTTTTCCGGGTTGTCTTCCTGCAATGCTTTGTCGATAATGATTTCGAGGTTCTTGCCAAGGTGTGAATATTTGGGATACCGCTTCGGATAACCCATTGGGTCTGGTTTCGCTTTATAGGTTTCTTTTTGTGGTATCGGATACGGACTGTCCACATCCAATTTGAAATCGGAGATGAAAAAAAGATGATCCCACAGCATGTGCCGGAAGTCTTCTACATTCTTCAGGTGCGGGTTCAGAAAACCCATTAGTTCGATTACCGATTTTGTCTGGTGCTGCCGTTCTTCTTTATCGGTGATCGTCAAAAGGTAATCCACCATTTTTTGAATATGGCGACCATATTCGCGCATACTCAGGTAATTTCTTGCTGTATTGTATTCCATGAATTTCTAAAGAAGCAAATCTATATAAGTTTTGTTAACTTAACAGTTGCTGTATGGATAAATATGATAAAATAACGATAAAGATAACCCGTTTTCAATTATGCTAGGTGAACCTTTCACAACGGGAGATTTGATGTCGTGGTAAAACAAAAAAGTCCAGTTGTTTTCCCTGCCTTCCTGCCACCATTGCTGCCGTAGCTGCATGCATTTTTTTCCGTCAAAATCGTATTTGGCCACAAACTTATTTTTCATCTGTTGTAATTGTGGCGCATCATCTCCGCCAAAGAAAATAATGTCGTTGTTTTCTTTGATCCAAAATACCTGGTGAAACGGACTATGCCCCGCAGTGATTTCGTAATCTATGTTGTCGCCGATGATGCCGTTGCCATTCAATGTCACTACCTGTGGATGGTGGTGCAGGATCGAAAGTTCTTCCGCCATATAAGATGGAAAACCAGTGTCGAGGGCAAATTCCAGCTCCTGCTGTTGTACATAATAGGTGGCATTGGGAAACGACAAAGTATAACTGCCCAGCGCATCTTTCCGGCTCACGCCGCCTGCATGGTCTTTGTGCAGATGCGTCATCAGCACTTTCGTAACATCGCCGGGTGCAATGCCATTGGCAAGCAGGTTTTGGTGCAGTTGCAACTCCCTGTTGTTCGTAAAGCCAAGGCCCGCATCCAACAACAAGATATCGTTTTCGGTTTTCAACACAAAGGGCACCACTTCTACCAGCAAGCTGCCCGTAGCCCGGTTTTGAAGATCATCAGCTGTAGTATCGAACGGAACGAAAATTTTGCTTTTGTCTATGGTAAAGGCACCTTCTGACAATGGAATGATTTGCATATCGAAAAAAGAAACACGGTTTGTAAAAGAGTGCAAAAATAAGACGCAAACTGCTGCCATGACAATAAAGTGTGGAAAGAAGGGTTTGCATTTGGGTTGACGATCAATGTAAATAGCGATTCCGGAGTTCCATTTTCAGGCGCTGCCAAATCAGTTTTGTTTTGTAGCAACTGCAAAAATTGTTTCGCAATTGTTGCCAATAATTCTACTTTTGCGGTGCTTTTTCAAAAACACAAACAACTATAAACATGAGCACAGTAAAAGTTGCCATCAATGGTTTTGGTCGCATCGGTCGCCTTGTATTTCGCCAGATTTATAATATGGAAGGGATTGATGTAGTTGCCATCAACGATTTGACAAGTCCTAAAGTATTAGCCCATTTGCTAAAGTACGATAGTGCACAGGGTCGCTTCGAAGGCGAAGTAACCTCTACCGAAAATTCGATTACTGTAAATGGCGAAGAAGTAAAAATATATGCACAGAAAGATCCGTCTCAAATTCCCTGGGGCGATCATGAGGTAGATGTGGTAATTGAAAGCACCGGCTTCTTTACCGATAAAGCCAAAGCCGAAGCGCACCTGAAAGCCGGCGCTAAAAGAGTGGTTATCTCTGCACCTGCTACCGGCGATTTGAAGACCGTTGTTTTCAATGTAAACCACGATATTCTGGATGGCAGCGAAACCATCATCAGCTGTGCGTCCTGCACTACCAACTGCCTTGCCCCAATGGCAAAAGCATTGAATGATGCCTTTACCATCGAAGCCGGCAGCATGACTACCATTCACGCTTATACCAACGATCAGAATACGCTTGGATGCGCCACACGCCAAAGGCGACCTGCGCCGTGCACGTGCTGCTGCTGCCAACATTGTTCCCAACAGCACCGGTGCTGCCAAAGCCATCGGGCTGGTATTGCCCGAACTGAAAGGCAAGCTTGATGGCGGTGCGCAACGCGTGCCTGTTATCACAGGTTCTGTAACGGAACTCACTGCCATTTGCAGCAAAAAAACATCGCTTGAAGAAGTGAATGCTGCCATGAAAGCCGCGAGCAACGAAAGCTTTGGCTACACCGAAGACGAAATTGTTAGCACCGATGTGATTGGCATTCACTTCGGTTCTTTGTTCGATGCTACACAAACAAAAGTGGTAACCGTAGGCGATAAGCAATTGGTAAAAGTGGTTAGCTGGTACGATAATGAAATGAGCTATGTAAGCCAGTTGGTACGCACGGTTCAGTACATTGCCAAGCTAATCAGCAAATAATTATTTTCACCTAATAGAAACCGCAGTAGTAACAGCTGCGGTTTTTTATTTTGTAAACAGGCTCCATTCCGTATTGCAGAATTGAATCCCTTGCCAATACGGTATAGCGGGCAGAAAGCTGGTGTGGCGTTGTGGGGTATGTATTTTGTGGCTTATCTGCCAGCAGACATTCTGTAGCCAAATCAAATTTTACAATCATTTATTTCAACACCATGAGTACATTTTCCGACTTTAATTTTCAAGGCAAAATGCCCTTATCCGCGTTGACTTCAACGTGCCGCTGAACGATCAATTTGAAATCACCGACGATACCCGCATGACGCTGCCATCCCTACCATTAAGAAAATCATCAGCGATGGCGGCAGCGTGGTACTGATGAGTCATTTGGTCGTCCGAAAGACGGGCCCACCGACAAATATTCCTTGAAACATCTGGTCTCGCATTTGTCTGACCTGCTCGGCAATGCGCCGGTCAAGTTTGCCGAAGATTGTATCAGCGACCAGGCGGTTGAAATGGCAAAAAGCTTACTGCCCGGCGAAGTATTGCTAGTAGAAAACCTTCGTTTTTACAAAGAAGAAGAAAAAGGCGATAAAGCCTTTGCTGAAAAGTTAAGCCGGCTCGGCGATGTATATGTCAATGATGCTTTTGGAACAGCACACCGCGCACATGCTTCTACGGCTGTGATCGCGCAATTTTTTCCTGGCGACAAAAAGATGTTTGGTCTGCTGATGGAAAGTGAAGTTGCCAGTGCCGAAAAAGTGCTCCACGGCTCCGAAAAGCCATTTCTCGCCATCATCGGCGGCGCCAAAGTGTCTGATAAAATCCTCATCATTGAAAACCTGCTGGAAAGAGCGACCGATATTATCATTGGTGGTGGCATGGCTTATACATTCATGAAAGCAAAAGGTGGCAAAATCGGCAATTCGCTGTGCGAAGAAGACCGCCTGCAAACGGCACTCGACTTACTGGAAAAAGCCGATGCAAAAGGCGTTTGCATTCACCTGCCTGCCGATTCGGTAATTGCGGATAAGTTTGCCGACGATGCCAACATTTCCAGTTCGCTGAGCACCAACATTCCCGATGGCTGGATGGGGCTCGACATTGGTACGATGGCTTGCGAAACGTTTGTAAAAGTGATTCACAATTCCAAAACCATTTTGTGGAACGGCCCGATGGGTGTATTTGAAATGCAGTGTTTTCAGCATGGTACCAAATCCATTGCCACGGCCGTTGCCGAAGCTACTGAAAAAGGCGCTTTCTCGCTCGTAGGCGGTGGCGACAGTGTGTCAGCGGTCAACCAGTTTGGTTTTGCCGACAAAGTCAGCTATGTATCCACCGGTGGCGGGGCGATGCTTGAATATTTTGAAGGAAAAGAACTTCCGGGCATTGCAGCCATCAACGCCAAATAACGAAAAACGCCGGTTTATCACCGGCGTTTTTTTATTTGTTTCGGTTTCGAATCCTGGCGGTTATTGAACATTCAGCAATTTTGGTGTGTATGAACTTGCCGCTTGTCAAAAAAAGTTTTTTTGTGTTGAATGAATGTATGGCAGATAGGCCTTGCCATTCCCGTTTATGTTTTTTCGAATACACCTTGCCTGAAGCATCCTTGCCGTTTGTCATTCTGTGTTAAAATACAAACCGGCACCTCGCAAAGAGCCGTAATATTGTCAGTGTTAAAGGATTGGATTATACTTTGTTAATCATTACAAAACAATTTAACAAATGAAAACAAGAAACCTAGCGTTAATTGTGATTGTGGCTTTCATAGTTTTGATTGGCGGTTGTGTGGGTTGTGGCTCAATATCGTTTCAGAAAAAAGGTGTTGCATTGGATGAAAATGTAAAAGCAAAATGGTCGAACGTGGAAACACAATACCAGCGCCGAAGCGACCTCATTCCTAACTTAGTAAGCACAGTAAAAGGGGAAGCTAATTTTGAACAAACCACCCTTGAAAATGTAATCAAAGCCCGAGCTTCCGCTACCCAGATGCGGTAGATCCTGATAACTTAACACCTGAAAAAGTTGAACAATTTCAGGCAGCACAAGGGCGAATTGTCGCAGGCATTGGGTCGTTTGCTGGTTGTTACAGAAAATTATCCCAACCTGCGTGCTAACGATGCATTCAGCGGTTTGCAGGCACAACTGGAAGGCACCGAAAACCGCATTGCAGTTGCGCAGGAAACGATTATAATGAGCAGTGCAGGAGTACAACACCACCATCCGTACGTTTCCCAATAACTTGTATGCAGGTTGGTTTCGATTTTCACAAAAACAACCGTTTCAGGCAGATCCCGGAGCGTCTAAAGCGCCATCGGTTAATTTCGATAACAAATAAATAACGTCTGCCTTTGAAAATTATTTCCCTGGCAAAAGAAAGCCGATTTGTTCGACAGCGAACAGCAAGCCGTGATTGTAAAGCCATACAAAACGCGGAGAAGCAAACAAGCGGTGAAGTGCGTGTGTTTGTAGAAAGCAATTGCAGCTATATGGATGCGTTGGACAGTGCCAAGGAGATATTTTTTAACTGAAAATGGACAACACCGCACTGCGCAATGCAGTGCTTGTTTATGTTGCTATCAAAGAAGGCAGGTTGCCGTTTTTGCCGATGCCGGCATTCATGCAAAAACAGGGCAGGCATACTGGGAAAATACAGTAAAGGCAATGCTTCAGCATTTTAGGCAGGCAGCAGTTGGTTGATGGCATTGCAACTCGGTGCTTCAAATTGGTGAAGCCTTGCATCATCATTTTCCTTATGATAAAGGGGCGAAAAAATGAACTGCCCGATGACATTGTTTTTGGCAAATAATGATCCACCGTTTCCTGCTAAATGAATTCCAGAATTGAAAAAATCTTTTTTTTATACGGTCAAATAATCAGTACTGTCACTCATTTGGCAGTAAGTGTCGGTTCCTCTTCGTGCGCAAAACATTCCTGCCCGACCCAACCCGCCAAGATTGGTTAACGATATAGCTGGCGTTTTGTCGCCCGAACAACGGGAAATACTCGAACAAAAACTGGTAGCGCTTGGATGACAGCACAAGCAACCAGATAGCCATTGTTTTGGTGAATTCGCTGAACGATTACCCGATAGAAGATTATTCGGTAAAATTATTTCGCGCCTGGGGCATTGGTAATAAGGGAACCAACAATGGTGTATTGATTGTTTCTGCTATTAACGATCATAAAATCGCATTGAAGTTGGCTACGGACTGGAAGGTGCTATACCCGATATTACTGCCAACAGCATTATAGAAAATGATATTGTTCCCTCCTTTCCGTACCGATAATTATTTTCAGGGATTAAACGCAGCGGTAACCGATTTAAGCAAAGCGGCAGCCGGTGAATACCATGTGCAACGCCAGCGTGATAATAACTGATGGCAACGAAAAAGGCGGTGGCGCTGGCTTAGGCATTGTCATCATCATTTTTATTGTCATCTTTTTGATAAGCCGCGGTGGCGGTCGCGGCGGTGGCGGTATGGCGAGCCGTCGTGGTTATGGTGGTTTAGGTCCCTTTATTTTGGGCAGTTTCTTGGGCAGCAGCATGGGTAGGGGCAGCCGTGGCGGAGTGGGGCGGCGGCGGTAGTGGCTGGGGAGGTGGCGGAGGCGGCTTCGGCGGTTTTGGTGGCGGCAGCAGCGGCGGCGGCGGTGCCAGTGGCGGCTGGTAATAAGCTTATGTTTCAAGTTTTGTCATATTCATTCCTGCCGTTTGTGTTTTTCAGCATTATCTGTCACAGATGCTTCGCTGTACACAAACGTCAGAATTTGTTTTGTTTCAAAGAGATACAGCATCCTGTTTTGTCAGTTCGATGGACAGGGCAGTTAGCTTTAACTACCATTTACAATACCGGCATTTTATCTCCTTACCAAATATCTTAACTTCGCCCGCTACTGTTTACCGGAGATGACAATGTGGCTTTTATTTGGGCATAGCATCTTTTTTGAAGGCAACAATCAATATTCATTTAACAACGAACTATATTTATATGTTAGGTTTTTTAAACAAATTGCTGGGTGGTAATAAATCGGAAAAGGACATCAAACTGGTGCAACCCATTAGTAATCCAGATCAACGAATGGTTTCAGCAATATCAATCCATTACCAACGACGAGCTTCGCGGAAAAACAATCGAATTTCGTAACGCATTGCCGAACATTTGAAACATTCGGACGATGAAATCGCCGACCTGAAAGCGCAATCCGAAAAACTGGAAGAAAACGATATTCAAGAGCAGATGCCATTTATAAAGACATTGATACCATCCGGAAAGAACGGGATAAAAAGATTGAAGATATCTTGAAAGAAATTTTACCCGAAGCGTTTGCGGTGGTGAAAGAAACCGCCCGTCGCTTTAAAGAAAATGCTGAACTGGTAGCACAGCCACTGAGCTTGACAGCGAGCTGGGCGCTAAAAAAGATTATATCCGGATAGAAGGCGAAAATGTTATTTACAAAAATACCTGGAATGCTGCGGGTAGCCCCATTACATGGAACATGGTTCACTACGATGTGCAGCTCATTGGTGGTATCGTTTTGCACCAGGGAAAAATTGCCGAAATGGCAACCGGTGAAGGTAAAACACTTGTATCTACATTGCCGGCTTACCTCAATGCACTTGCCGGTGAAGGTGTTCATATCGTAACCGTGAACGATTACCTCGCCCGCCGTGATAGCGAATGGAACGGAACCATGTTTGAATGGCTGGGCTTGCGGGTAGATTGTATTGACAAACACCAGCCCAACACGGCTGCCCGCCGCAACGCATACCTGGCCGACATTACTTATGGTACCAACAACGAATTTGGTTTTGATTACCTGCGCGATAACATGGTGCACAACCCATCCGAAATGGTGCAGCGAAAACACCATTATGCCATGGTGGATGAGGTGGATAGCGTATTGATTGATGATGCCCGTACACCACTAATTATTTCCGGCCCGGTTGGTCACAGCGATAATACGCAGCAGTTTTTTGATCTAAAACCCCGTATTGAACAACTGGTGGAAGCGCAGCGACGTGCTATCAATGCGTTTTTAAATGAAGCCAAAAAGAAAATAGCTGAAGGCAACGATGACCCGAAAGACGGTGGTTTGGCACTTGTTTCGTGCGCACCGCGGCTTGCCAAAAAACAGCGCATTAATCAAATATTTGAGCGAACCCGGCATTCGCGTAAAACTTCAGAAAACAGAAAACTATTACCTCGCCGATCAGCAACGCGAAATGCCCAAGGCTGATGAAGAACTGTATTTCTATATCGATGAAAAAAACAATTCGGTAGAGCTTACCGATAAGGGCATTCACCTGATTACCGAATCTGGTGAAGATCCCAACTTTTTTATCTTGCCGGATATCGGTGTGGACCTTGCTGATGATCGACAATGAAACCACTGCCGATGCTGATGAAAAGCGCCATAAAAAAGAAGTCATTTTAAAGGATTACGCTACCAAAGCCGATCGCATTCATACCGTTCAGCAATTGTTGAAAGCTTATACCTTGTTTGATAAAGACGTGGAGTATGTGGTGATGGATGGCGGGGTAAAAATTGTAGATGAGCAAACGGGTCGTATTATGGATGGCCGGCGTTACAGCGATGGTTTGCACCAGGCGATAGAAGCAAAGGAGAATGTGAAGATTGAAGCATGCTACGCAAACATACGCTACCGTTACCTTGCAGAACTATTTCCGCATGTACCACAAGCTTGCGGGTATGACCGGTACTGCCGAAACAGAAGCTGCTGAATTGTGGGACATCTATAAACTGGATGTTGTAAACATTCCTACCAATGTAAAAGCTATCCGTACCGACGAGCAGGATTTGGTATATAAAACCACGACGCGAAAAATACAATGCGGTCATTGACAAAATTGAAGAACTACGCAATGCCGGCCGCCCGGTGCTTGGTGGGTACTACTTCTGTAGAAGTGAGTGAATTGTTGTCGCGCATGCTTGCGCCAGAAACAAATTCAACGCACAACGTATTGAATGCCAAACAACATGCCCGCGAAGCGCAAATTGTGGCTGAAGCAGGTATGCCAGTGCACAGTAACCATTGCCACCAACATGGCCGGCCGTGGTACGGATATCAAGCTTGGACCCGGTGTGAAAGAAGCAGGCGGATTGGCAATTGTAGGTACGGAACGGCACGAAAGCCGTCGTGTGGACAGGCAGTTGCGTGGTCGTGCAGGTCGCCAGGGCGACCCGGGATCTACCCAGTTTTTTGTATCGCTTGGAAGATGACCTGATGCGCATGTTTGGCAGCGAACGCATTGCCAAAATGATGGACTTTGCCGGTTATAAAGAAGGTGAAGTGATACAGCACAGCATGGTGACCAAAAGCATTGAACGCGCGCAAAAGAAAGTGGAAGAAAACAACTTTGGCATCCGTAAACGCCTGCTTGGAATATGATGATGTGATGAACAAACAGCGGACGGTAATTTATACCAAGCGCAACCACGCTTTGTTTGGCGAACGCCTGGCACTTGATCTTGACAACGCCTTTTATGATGTAGCTGAATCGCTGGTGACCGGTTTCAAAGAAAGCAATGACTTTGAAGGTTTTAAACTGGAAGTGATTGTGAATTTTGGACTTGATACCGAAATCAACGCCGACCAGTTTGCAAGTGAAAACCAGCAAAGCCTTACCGAGAAGCTGTACCGCGAAGCTTTTGCCAACTTACCAGGCCCACCGCAACGAAATCATGCAACAGTCGCTCGCGGTATTCAAAAACATCCGGCAAACGCAGGGTGCGCACATCGAAAACATCGTGGTGCCGTTTACCGATGGCAGGCGCATGATACAGGTACTGACCAACCTTGAAAAAGGCATTGCCAGCAACAACCTTGAACTGGTGCAGTCGCTCGAAAAAACAGTTACCCTCGGCTTTATTGACGATGCCTGGAAAGAACACCTGCGCGCAATGGACGACCTGAAACAAAGTGTACAAACCGCCTACTACGAACAGAAAGATCCCTTGGTGATCTATAAGCAGGAAGCATTTTTGTTGTTCCGTCAAATGGATAGTACAGTAAATAAAAACATTGTCAATTTCCTGTGTCATTCCGAAATACCCGGCGAACAGCAAAAAGTACCGCCACGCGAAGCGCGGGAGCAAAAAACCGACATGAGCAAAATGCGCTCTAACAAAGCACAGGTAGAAGCTGCCGGTTCTGATTTTGCTGCCAATGAAAACGATTATTTTGAACCTACGGCGCCTTCCAAACAGGAGCCAGTGAAAGTGGGACAAAAAATCGGTCGCAACGATCCCTGCCCTTGCGGTAGCGGTAAAAAATTCAAACAATGCCATGGCAAAGACGTTTGACCAGCGATAGCAAATAAATAGAAAGAAAAGCCCCGGGAACAAATGTTTCAGGGGCTTTTTTTTGTGTGCAACTAAAGGTAAAGAGTACTACAAAAAATGAAGTTGACAAAGCTTTCAACGTTTGACATATTGACCAATCGATGCTATGATAACAATTATCAAATATTTACCACTTTGATTGAGTTCGATGCGTTTGGATGGCATAATTTTCCGTTGATTATTGACCTAACTCATTATTGGGTTAACCTATGAAAAAGCCTTTGTTGAATTGATTCGTGGCTGATAAAAAGCGTGCTGGCGCATTGAACAATTCGTCAACATTTTTCTTTTATCAACACATGGATTGAACTTTCAACAGAAATGCCCGCACACCAGCGGGCATTTTATTTACAAATTAATCAACATGCCCTTGTGCGGGAAAATGAACTGTAACTGAAGTGCATTTTCTTTGAGCAATTTCCGCTTGATTTGTACTTCATTGTTTCCTTCGGGCTTCATGTGCGTGATGATGACATTTAAATTTGCAATGCGCTCTTCCCCGGAAATGGCTGAAAGGTTGTGCATTTCGTGCATTAGCAAAGCGGGCGTAAGGTGACCAAACAATTGATTGTGATGGTTGTTCATTCGGATAAGATACTTCTATAAAAATGCCTTTAAGTTGTTGTAGTTTGATAAGTGGTGCAATAACCTTTCCAGATAGAACTAAGGTTGTTGCGACGCATGTTCAATGGTATCGGCTCCCGTATCTCCCAGGTACAATAAATAGCTGCTATCTTTCCGTACCAAAAAAGCCGTGCTTTGGTAAGGGTTGCATGGCTGAACGGAAAGGCGGTTACAAACATACCTGTTCCTTCGAATAGCTATTTACTATTTATTCATCCAATTTATAAATGGTATTTATGCAAAACTGGGTTTTTCACCGGCGTCGCCAAAGTTTGCCCAGGTTTGCCAGGAAAAATAATGTTGTTGAATACGATCTGAAACAGAAAGCTGGGTTCCATAAATGGTTTTTGTCGGTATCGGATGGTGAATTTAAAATAAGCCCAGCCACATGATCGAGATGAGGATGTGAAATACAGTATCCTTTGATGTTTGGCGATAACATCGTGGCCGTTTTTTCGAACAAACGATTCCCAATAGCTTTTTGCATGCCTGTGTAAACAGTGCCAGCATCAAGGCAAACAAACTGATGAGATGAAACAGGAGCTACCATATATGCTGACAAATTGCTTTCGTTCAATCCACCGCGGTTCCCAAGGGAATAACTCGAAATGACGGGTTGCGCCCTTTTGAGCATAAGTTGCGGGTTGCAGGAGAATGTAAAAAACAACCTAAGGTAAATGATGCTTTTGTCTTCCAATAGGTGGTAGCGTATGAATCAAAGTAATTTAAAATGTTTGGCGGGCTTTTCGCAATGATTCAACTATATATTATCAGCATTTTCGTGCAAAAGATGCGGTGTTATCTTTTTTATGGATATTCTTTTTCTTATATTGAATAAAGCATTGTGCGCAAACAACCCCGGGGCAACGATACAGCTTATTATGAATATTTTCCCGGAAGCATAACCGGCAGGTTTTATTTTTCTCAAAAATACACGTCGTTCATCCTGAGCAGCAAAACAGCTACAGACTTGCGTTACATCCAAATACGACTTTCAATATGGGTGTAGGTGCTACCTATCACAACTTTTCCCTGAACCTGGCTTATGGGTTTCCGTTTTTAAACAAGGATGAAAATAAAGGAGATACAAAATATATGGACTTGCAGGGTCATTTTTACAAACCAGCCATAGTAATTGATTTTTACGGACAGCTGTATAAAGGTTATCATTTGGCTAAAGGATTTGCGGCAAAGCCACCCCAGGTCTTATTATTACAACGGCCCGGATGCAAGGTGAACTTGTTTGGCGTATCGGCTTATCGCATTTTTAATCAAACAGTTTTTCTTACCGCGCTGCCATGATTCAGAATGAATGGCAGAAAAAATCGGCTGGCACATTGTTACGCGGGTGGTGAAGCTTATTATGGTGATCATTAAAGCCGATAGGCATTGGGTGCCAACATCAATGACAGGCTTCGGTGACAGGAGTGAGGATAAACCGAATGCATTCTTCAGCATCGGTCCCGGAATTGGTTATGCTTATACATTGGTCGCGATTCAACATTTGTTTGTTACCGGTTCGTTAACCGTAATACCTGAACTGCAATTTTACAATGAAACTGCGAACAATCAACAAAGCGAACCGGTTTACATTACTGCCGGTAACGCGTTTACCGGTTGGCGGCTGGTTACAATGGCAGAACCTGGAATGTGAGTGCCAGTTGGGTTGCCGACAAGGTCCCATTCGGTGCCGCAAAACGGAACTGTCTTACGCTTTGCAAACCGGCAATTACAGGTTGAATATAGCCAAACGACTAATGCCCGGACCAAGACTGAAAAAAAGTTTGCGGATCGCAGACAAACTATTTAAAGAATAAGATTCATTTGGCGCAAAATGCATTTTATCAGCAAACAAATACTTGTTTTTCTCCTCATTACAACCTGCGTATAAATGAAATTATCATAAATCTTTATTAATATTTATGTATTATTTTTAAGTCAACTATAGGTGATTTTAAGGCAAATTTTTGCCAATGCGATTTTACTTTTGTGTCGTTGCAGAAATGCAGCAAAATCAAAGAATTCCGGTTTAAAATCCAATATCAAATCCAATGAATCGAAATGTACTTTCCGTTCTAAGACAAACTTATTTTCCAGTCAAAAAAATCAGGTAAAGAGATGATCGTGCCCAGGAGATCCACGTGTGGTGTTGCACTACAACGCCGGGGCACGCAAACGAACTTCGCTTAACAGGAGATAGCAGGTTGTGTAAACAAATGGGGGTTTGTTTCACCCGCTATGTAAGCGTTGGATTTTGGATAGAAGCCGCCTCTTTCTAGAGGCAGCTTTTTTATTTTTAGGCTATTCGCAGGTCAGGCAGTTTCCTTTTCTTCCACCGCCACCAAATCAGAAATTTCCACATTCATCGGCAGCAGCCCGATCTGTACAATGGCACGTCGCCCGCGTATTTCTTTTACTTCACCTACCTGGTGGTTTTTTTTCATTTTTACCTTCATTCCCGGTTTGATTTCCTCTTCAATTTCCTTGTATTTTTTATCAGCTTTTTTGGCAAGTTTGTTATTCAGGTTTTGTTCGTTTTTTTTGAACAACAAATTCTGAATTTGTTTCTGCACCTCTTCCTTGTTCTCTGCTTTTCGCCATTCCAGCACAATTTGTTTCAGCTTCCGCTCTGTTTCCTTCATGTTGGCAATGCGTTCTTCGGTAATGAGATTTTGCTGCTTTAGAATTTCCACCTGCTGGCGATGTCGCTCTTTGTCCATCACCGTTTCCATTTCTTTTTTCAGCCGTTCATTTTCATGTAACAACCGGTTGAGTTCCTTTTTTTCTTTATCAATGTGTTGCAAATCCTGTTCGGTGCGGTTCAGCAATTTGTCTAACCGGAAATGGTCTTCATCCACCAGTTTTTTCGCCCGGTTAATGAGGTGTTGCGGCAACCCGATGCGTTCGGCAATGGAAAACGTATAGCTGCTGCCCGGTTTTCCTACAATTAGTTTGTACATAGGGCGAAGGTTGACTTCATCAAACGCCATGGCACCATTGAGGATGCCTTGCGTATGGTTGGCCATTACCTTCAGGTTGAGGTAGTGCGTGGTGACGATGCCCACCGAATGGCGGCGCGCCAGTTCTTCCAATATTACTTCTGCAAAAGCACCGCCGAGGTTGGGATCACTGCCACTGCCCAATTCATCTATGAAAAACAAGGTTTTGCCGTTGGCATTTTCAATAAAATGCTTCATGTGCAAGAGGTGAGAAGAATAAGTGCTCAGCTCAAATTCCAGGTTTTGGGTGTCGCCGATGTGAATGAACAATTGCTTGAAGATGCCCATTTGCGAAGCCGGATGCACCGGTACCAGCAGCCCGCTTTGCAGCATCATCTGGTTGAGACCAATGGTTTTCATCGTCACCGTTTTACCACCGGCATTGGGCCCGCTGATGATGAGGATGCGTTGCTTGTCAAGCAAGGTCAGGTTGATGGGGATGGTGGTTTTTGCCGCTTTTTTATTGTAAAGGTATAGTAGCGGGTGGTAGGCATCTTTTACGTCAATCACTGCCTTGTCAACAAGATTGGGATAATTGCCATTGACTTCCAATGCCAGTTTGGCTTTGGCACGAATAAAATCAAATTCGCCAATGACATCAAGATACGTTTGCAGCAGCGGCGCAAATACCGATAATCGGCTGGTAAGATTCTCGCAGGATGCGGACAATTTCTTTTCGTTCATCGTTTTCCAGGGAAAACACTTCGTTGTTGAGTTCGATGGTTTCTTCCGGTTCGATGTATGCCGTTTTGCGGCTGTCGCTTTCTCCATGCAAAATGCCTTTTACCTGCCGTTTGTATTCGCTGAATACGGCAACTACGCGCCGCCCGTTGCTGAAGCTTTCGTCTATGTCTGCAGTGTAGCCGGCTTTTGCCAGCTTTGCCACCACGCGCTCAAACATGCGTCGTTGTTCGTTGCGTCGGCGATACAGGTTCATGCGTATTTTTTGCAGGGCTTCCGATGCATTGTCTTTTACGTTGCCGCTTTCGTCGAGCACTTCATCCATCAGGGCGATGATGGCTTTTTCGTAATGTTTTTCTTCAATCACTTTTGCCAGGGCAGGATACGCAGATCGACGGTCGGCATCGAACCACCGGAAAATGGCTTCCGCATTTTCTGCCAGCTTGTGAAGCTGCATAAACTGTTCGCCGGTGAGCATGCTGCCCGGAATGCTGAGCAACTTGATATCGCGGTGAATGTTGAGCGTGAAATCAATGGGAAAAAAATGGCTTGCCGCTACCAGCATCTTGAATTCGTGGCTTTGCTGCAATTCCAATTCTATGTAATCTTTGTGCGTATGAATGCGGAGGTTTTCAGCTTTGTCCTGGGCAAATTCGGTGCGGCAGTGTGCCGACAACAATGTTTTTACCTTGTCAAATTCCAACTGGGCGACCGCTGATTCGGGATATATTTTCATTCAAAAAGTAAACTCTGTTTCTTTCCAAAAACTTAGCTTGCAAAGTTCGCGATTTATTTGCTGTCAACATAGCTGGTAGCTCCTGTTTTGATACAACAGGAAGCTAAATTTTGAAAAAAGTCGCACCGGTTTAATTTAATCTTGTTTTAATGAATTACCAGTTGTAGCAGGGGTATATTTGAATTCAAATCCAATGTTTCATGAAACAGTTTACCCATCCGGGCTGGTTGAATGCCATACTGATCGAAAGCCTTTCACACACTGCCGTTTTCTCTTATGCCAGGGCATCTGAAATGTTCTGCAGCAGCATTTATTTTTATATGTTGGGCCGCTACAGTACCAAAGACCTGAATTAGTCATTTGAAAATGACGGTTCCAAATTCTTTGGTGATTCTTTCCTGCATCGCTTTCAACTCTTTGTGAACGCGAATCAGTTGTATTTGTTCGTCAAAAGAGGTGCTGCGTTCCATGTCGTGCTGGTTTTGTTCAAACATGCGCTTCAGTTTGCGCAGCTTACAATAATGTACGCTTTTATATACATCGTCGTGGCTCGTATCCCGGTTCACAATGTTTTTTTTGTCTGCAATTTCATCCCAGCGGTTGCTTAGTTCAAACGGGAACATGGTGATGGAAACAATGAGGTCGCGCAGTTGAGTGTCTTCGCTGTACAATAACGTTTTGGTGGTAGGCTCCAGTCCATCTGCATATTGCTGGCTATACAATTCGTATAATTTTAACAGGAGCGGGTTCTCAAATTCAAATCCTTCCAGTTCGTCAAAAATGTATTGTGCAATGGTGCGCTTGTCGTCCCATTGGTTTAGCCCGAATTCCATCAGCACCCGCAACACACTTTGTTCCTGCAGGTCGTCTCCGTGTATCACCAGCTCGATGTTGTCCTGCACCAGTGCAGCGGGTATCGCGGATGGCTCCACTGCGTCAAAAGGCAGGCGTTTCTGGTCTTTGCTCACCCGGTCGCGCTTGTATTTGTTGACAAGCGTGGTAAGCCCGGTTTCATCTATGTGCAGCAGCCCGGCGCATTGCCGGATGTATTCCTGCTGTTTGCTAAAGTCTTCGGCTTTGTCTATTTTACTGATGGTTTCCGCCACCTGGTTCACCACATCGTTCTTTTTGTTGATGTCGCCGGCAGTATCTTTCATCATTACTTCCAGCTGGAAAAGGATAAAGTCTTTTTTGTTTGCCGCGATGAATTCAACAAAAGCCCCTTTGCCGATTTTTCTTACATAACTATCCGGATCTTCTTTGTCTGGAATCAATACCAGCCGCACGTTCAGGCTTTCTTCCAGCGCCATGTCAAGACCGCGCAAGGCTGCTTTGACACCGGCAGCATCGCCATCGTAAATGATGGTGAGGTTGCTGGTAAATTTTTTGATCAGCCGCAACTGGTCTGCTGTCAGCGATGTGCCGCCACTGGCCACTACGTTTTCAACGCCCGCCTGGTGCAGGCTGATGACATCGGTGTAGCCCTCTACAAGAAGGCATTCGTCCTGCTTGTCTATCGCGTGCCGGGCAAACGGTGACCCGTAGAGAATACGGCTTTTTACATAGAGTTCATTCTCCGGCGTGTTGATGTATTTGGGTGCTTTTTCGGCTTTGCCAATAACCCGCGCACCAAAGCCAATGACTTTGCCGGTATTGTTGTGAATGGGAAATATGATGCGGTTGCGGTAATTGTCCACCAACTCGTCGTTGCGGCTGACAACCAACCCGGTTTTCAGCAACAGGTCGGCGTTGAATTGATTGTGCAATGCCGTTTTGGCAAAGCCATCACGGGCTGATGGATTGTAGCCCAGTCCAAATTTTTCAATGATTTCCCGGGTAAAACCACGTTGCTCTGTCAGGTAACTGAGCGCGATGGCGGTGCCTTCTTCTGTGGTGGTCAATTGCTCTGCAAAATAGTTCTGCGCAAATCCATTGATGATGTATAAGCTGTCGGCCACCTGCAGTTGTTGCCGCTTTTCATCGCTCACCTCGGTTTCTTCAACTTCCACATTGTAGCGGGCGGCCAACCATTTGAGCGCTTCGACGTAGCTGTATTTTTCGTGCTCCATCAGGAAGGTGATGGAGTTGCCGCTTTTGCCACAACCAAAGCATTTGTAGATTTCTTTTGCCGGCGAAACAGTAAACGATGGCGTTTTTTCGCCATGAAACGGGCAGAGTCCGAGATAGTTGGACCCTCTTTTTTTCAGTTTCACAAATTCACCCACCACATCAATGATGTCTATGCGGCTTGTGATCTGTTGTATGGTTTGTGGAGTTATCATTGCTGACTTCAAATGTAGCCCAAAATCGCATGGAACACAGAACCCAATGATGAGTTGTCGCCCAAACAAATTCGTTCGTACTACAAACTAACCCGGAAGCCTAAGAAAACACCGAAACGGTCTGCCGTTTTGACGGGCAACGGGGTGGGTAGCAAACGCCAGATAAAATCGATCCTGAAAAATTTGAGAATGTTGTCGATACCGGTGCCGGCTTCCAGATACAATTTGTTGTCCAGCGATTTAAAAGGATGATTGCCTACGAAATTGAGTTGTTTGTTGGCATCGCTTAGATTTCCCGTTACGCCTTTGATTTCCCAAAACTGGCGCAATTTCATTTTGCGGGTCATTTGGTGTACCGGAAAATGCCGCTGCCCACATTGTGCTCGACGTTGAAACCAGCATATTGATCGGTGATGTATTCAAAACGGCGCATCAGGTTAAAAGAATTGCGGCTGTAATAATACCATTCGTTGCCGGGTTGCATGCCGAGCAACTGGTATGGCAATGTGCCGAACACTTTTCCAGCAAATACATTGTAATACACTTCGCCATAAGGTGTCAGCTTCAGGTAATCGTGAACGGTAAACTCTATTTTGTCGTATTGGTAACTGCTGTTGAGCAGCCCTTTGAATCCGTGAGTATAAGTCAGGTCGCCTACCGGGTATTGGCTGCCAAGTGTGTAGCGGTCAAAATTTTCTTCGTAGGTACGTTCCTGGTAGGCATAGCGCAGCCTTAACTGGATAGCAGAACTATTTAGTGGTTCACCGGTTTTTACGGGAAACAGTTCTTTGGGCGGAAGATTCAGCAATGGTGTAAACTGCCGGTTAAACAACCGGGTGGAAAGGCTCAGCCCGTTGTGGGTTTCCGTATAATATTCAATCCGTTTGTCTTCGATGGTCTGGTATTTTGCCGGAATTCCCGGCTTGCGCAGGAAAGAAGCAAAGAGGTTGTCGCTGCTTAGCTGGTCGTAATAAGTTTGCCCGTTGTCAAGATCTTTTTTATAAGAAATCCTCACATACCTGCGGGGCGAACGAGAAAACAGGTACATAGCCTCTGCCTGTCCTTTATAAGTATTGTCCCAAAAACCATAGGCAAGGTACCCGTGCAAATAAAGATGTTCGTTGAAACCCCGGTTGGTGGACAAATCGAAACGAAACCTCGTGCCTTCCCAACGGTTGCTGGTGTACCAGTAAAAATAGGGACCTATGCGGAGGTTGCCGATGTCTTTGACGCCGGTAGAAATAAACTGTAAGGCATTGCGATAGCGGATAAACGTTTGGTTGTGTTCGAGCGTATCGAGAACGGCATAGACTGTTTGCTCATCTTTGTTAAGCGGCTCGTGGCGGTTTTGTTGCCAGAAAGAATCGGGTTTGTTCAGAATATCCGGTTCCAGCACCACGACTTCGCTACCCTTTCCTTTTTCCAATTCGTCGGTCACAGAGGGATCGTTGATGATGACGTTGTGGTAAGTGGTGGTTTTTCGCCCTTTGAAGCTGATTTGTTTTTTGCCCAGCGGCGTTACATCGGCTACAAATTTATCCTTGTACAAAAACCAGGTGCTGTCGTTGAGCAGCTTGTATTCCTGAATAATGGTAAGACCGGAGATGAAGTTGATGTTGGCATCAGCTGACGGCCGCATGGTGATTTTTTGGATGGCAAACGAGGTGTCGTTGATCCAGCAGTCGCCATTGAAAAAAGTAGCCCCGGGATGTTTGGGGGAAAAAGAAAAATGAACCAGTCGTTTTTTATTGAGATACTGCGTGTCGAGCAATTTGAAATTGTAGAACTGATCGGCATTGTCGCCAAATGGGCCGGCAAACGATTTGTCGAACACGGGAATCAGGTTGTCGTACACATTCACATTTTGATACGTGCTGCCCAGGTTTTTGATCAGGCTTTGATTTTCGATGCCATTGGTAATGGTGGCTTTGATCACCTCGCGGGTGCGGTAGGGCTGTCGCTGTTTGTAAAAATCTGAAAGTGTTTCGGTGAGGTAGACAGGCAAATACGGTGTTTCCTCTGACGTGGAATCTACAAACTTCAGTACAAAACCAAGCTTGTTGATGACGGGAAGATTTGACAATTTGTCTTTGTCCACGTTGTTGATGTCCAGTTCCAGTTTGTTGTAAACTTCGTAGGAATAATTGTTATACTGGCGAATGTCGTTCTTGCTTTTCTGTTCAATCACTTTGTGCCAAAACCACAGGGCACGGTTGTATTTGCTTTTCACCGTGGCTTCGTTGGCGGGTGGCAATACGTCGAGTTGTACCAGTAAAGAAGCAGAATCCAGGAGGCTGCTGTAAGGAATGATAATCCCTTTGTATCCGACGCTCAGGATGCGGAGTGAGTCATCTTGAGCGATTCCTTCTTTGTACAGTGAGAATTTTCCCAGCGAATCGGTTAAGGTTCCCCGTCCATCTTTCACAAAAAAAACAGAAGCGAAGGGGATGTGTTCATCGCTTTGACGGTCTGTAACGGTGCCGGTGAGGTAGGTGTTTTGACAAACAGCAATGAAGCAAACCATGTTCAGGAGCCAAACAAAAAATAACCGCTTACACATCATAGCTGCTACAAAGATACTTTAACAATCAGGTATTGTCTGTAATAACGATAGAATGGAGGACAAATGGTATACAGACAGGAAGAGTAAGTGATTATTTTCAAACATTCGCATCTGTGTACGTTTCACTTTCAAAAAATTCCCTTACAAATCCATTTCTTCTTTTGATTAAACAACGGTCTTATGACAGTTCGCAGAAGACATGAACTACAGAAAATGTTCTTCTGGAAACGAAGCGAAGAACCAATTTTGAAATGTATTTTCTAAACTTATAAAAAAATTCCTAATATATTAGGTTTGCCACAACAATCATGCAGACTGCCAATCGGGTTATAATTCTATCAACAATGGATAAATTAAGATAATTTATGCCGGATGGATAACTGTTGAAATCCATTGGCACGAATAATAAAATAAAATATATTAGGGAATTTTTTGGGCAAAATATTCAGATTCGACCCAACAATAAACAAGTGTAATAAGTGATTTTAATTCAAATGAAATATATTAAATGAATAATATTATTTATTAACCAATCAATTATAAATTAGTGTATTGTAAATTGTAAGTACTTTCCCTTTTTGGAAAATCTTCCCCAAACTTATCCACTTTCTAAAATTTGGAATAATTATTGCCAAACGGTTGCGCCAAAAATTTGGTATGTATCGGTTCGAAAACACCAAACTCAAAATATAACCGAAACCAATACATGCCTGAATTTTTAAAAGTTGATATACTTTAATATGAGAAAATTAATTTTACCCATTCTTCTACTGCACCTAACCGTGGCAGTCAATGCAGCAACGTATTATTTTTCGTCTTCACAGGGTGATGATTCCCGGACGGCACAGGAAGCACAGAGTTCATCTTCTCCGTGGAAAACCATTGGGAAGCTGAATTCCATTATGTCTATCCTGAGACCCGGCGATGAAGTATTGTTCAAAAGAGGCGAGAGTTATTATGGTGGCATCAACGTAACCGTATCCGGTGCCGATAAAAACCCCATCACGTTTGGCGCGTATGGTTCCGGGTTCAAACCCATCATCACTGGTTTTATGAAACTGGAAGGCTGGAGCCAGGTTAGAAACAATGTATGGGAAGCCGATTTTTCTGTTCCCAATGCAGGTACTGCCAATGTCGTAACGGTGAACAACCAATTGCAGGCACAAGGCAGGTATCCGAACAGCGACGCAACCGACGGTGGTTACCTCAACATTGACTCGCACGTAGGCTTGTACCAGATTACCAGCCACCAGCTTACTGGTTATCCCGACTGGACTGGCGGTGAAATTGTGGTTCGCAAAAACCGTTGGGTAATCGACAGAAGCCGCATTAGCTATTATGTAGGCAATACCATCGGTTTCGACATTGCTTCGCAAAACCAGATTTACGACAACTACGGATTTTTTATTCAAAACCATACCAGCACACTGGATGAAGACGGCGAATGGTTTTATGACAAAAGCCGGGGCAAACTGCAGATGTACTTCAGCAACAACGATCCCAATTCTTACAGCGTGAAAGCCAGCAACGTGGAAACCTTGCCAACATCCCGTTTCAGCGTTATATCGATTTTGACAACATTGCATTCACAGGGCGCCAATTCCTATCGCAGCCAACCTGACCAATTCCAGCAATATTACCAGTCGACAATTGTGTATTCGCTATTCTGGTATCAATGCAGCACAGGCACTAAGCTCCGATTATTTTATACTCAGCAATTCCAAAATCAGCAATACCAACAACAATGGTATTTATCTATACTGGAATTGTAACAATGCGTTGATACAAACAACATCATTAAAATACCGGTAGTATAGTCCGGGTATGGGACAAAGCAACAGAATAATCACCAGGGAATCTTTGTACATGGAAACAACAACCTGATTCAGTACAACGAACTCGACAGTACCGGCTCCAACGGCATTCACTTTGAAGGCGATTACAGCACGGTAAAAAACAACTTCGTCAACACATTTGGATTTGTCATTGACGACTGTGGAGGTATTTATACCGGTCAGGGTCTTGGCGACAACACCATTTTCAATAGCAAAACCATCCAGGACAACATTGTAATCAACGGCATGGGCGCTATTGCCGGCACTGACAATGCTGATTACAACCCTACACAGGGCATTTACCTCGATGACAACACCAACCATATGACGGTGACAGGCAATACAGCCGCCAATTGCGGACAGGCTGGTATCTTCAATCACAATGCCACCAACAACAGCATTACCAACAATACGATGTTCAACAATGGTAAAGAACAATTGCTGGGAGTGCGTACCAATAACCCAGTGAGCAATGTGACCATTACCAACAACATCATGTTTTCCAAAACCGCCACACAGTTTAGCCATCAACCTGGCCAGCTATTCCGGCGACAACATCGGTCAGTTTGGCAACATCAACAACAACTATTACTGCCGCCCGATCGATGACAACTATATGTTTTTTCACGAAGCATTCGGGAACAATACTTATTCCGGTTCTTACGAAACGCTGGACACCTGGAAGTCAAAATATGGTTTTGATGGCGCCTCGCAAACCAGCCCCATCGATGTTCCTTCATTTACATATACCAATGCGACCAACATCAACAAGTTTTCCAATGGTTATTTTACCCAGAATGTAAACGACGTATCGAGCTATTCCTCTTTCAACGATGTGTCCACATCCTGGAACCCGAACAAGCTGGATGCGGGTACATTGCAGGTGACTGCGCGCAACTATTCGCCGAACAACAACATCATGCTTACCTTGCCGCTGATGTCTTCTGTAACGGCGGGTAAATCTTACCTGCTGTCGTTCTCTTTGCAGGGTGCTACCGGTGGCCGGCTGCTGGAAGCTTACCTGAGAAGAAAAGATTTTCCAAACTACGACCTGACTACCCGCATAAAAGTGCCCATCGCTGCAAGCCGCAAAGAAAACCAACTGGCTTTCGTTGCCAACAGTACTGATGGCGCATCCATTGAACTGGATATCAGCCAGGCAAATTCTGATATGTGGATGGACAACATCATCCTGCAGGAAGCCGAATGTAACATATACCAACCCTGGACGACTACATCGAGTTTCTCTACAACGCATCGGACGAAAACAAACAATATTCTTTGCCGGATGGTGACTATTACGATGCCACTGGTAAAAAGTATAAAAACAGCACCAATCTGAAACCGTATGCTTCCCTGGTGTTGATCAAAGATGCAGGTCAAAAACTGATGCAGGTGTCAACCGATAAAGTAGCCCAGGACATCAGCCTGCAGGCAAACCTGGTGAACTCTACGGCAAGTCTTACTTCCTCCACTACTTCAGATCTGACATGGGATGTAGACAACCAAAAGAAGGAAGCTACTTATTATGAAGTAGAAAGATCAGCAGATGGTGTACACTATCAATCCGTTGGCAATGTATCGGTTCGTAGCGCTGCTGCTGCTTCTCCAATGGCATACCAGTTCCATGATCAGAACCCACTCAACGGCAAGAACTATTACCGCATTAGCCAGCATGACCGCAACGGTGTAGCTGCCTTCAGCAGCGTCGTAGTGATCAACAACCTTGGTTTCAGGCTCAATCCCAATCCGGCGCACGATGTGTTGCACCTGCTGTTCGATCAGATGGTTCGTTCAACAGACAAGTTAGGTAAAGAAATCCTGATCCGCAATGCATCTGGCACAACGGTGAAAACAATCAACCTGCCATCAACCGATAACCTGAGCAAGGTTGACATTGATGTCGCTTCACTGAGCCGCGGAACCTATGTTCTCAGCATCTCTACCGATGGCAAAACCATCAGCAAAACGTTCCTGAAACAATAAGCAGATCCATCTTTTCAGGATAAATAAAAAACCGGTAAGGAATCATTTCCTTACCGGTTTTTTATTGCCAATTCGTCACGGTGTAATTATTACTTCATGACATTGCTGAAAGAAAGCGGGAGTATGAAAGCAAATCAACCGTTCATTCATTCCTATCACTATCGCCCGAAATGAAATGCAGGTTCCGTTGAATGCCTTTGTATTTGGCGCGTTTGAGCGGTGAATGTTTGAACACTTTGCGGAATGCCTCTTCACTCATCGCTTTCCATTCCTGTGTCGATAAATCGAGTATTTCGGGAATGGGCGTAAAAGCGGTTTCGGCAGTGGGTGCGCTAAAGCGGTTCCATGGGCAAACATCCTGGCATACATCACAACCAAACATCCAGTTTTGAAATTTGTCTTTCATCTCACCGGGCAGTAGCATGTCTTTTAGTTCAATGGTATAATAGCTGATGCATCGGCTGCCATCCACCACTTTGCCGGGCAAAATGGCATCGGTAGGGCAGGCGTCGATGCACCGCGTACAACTGCCGCAAAAGTCTTTTGCATACGGGTCGTCGGGCGTAAGCGAAAGATCGGTAATGAGCGTGGCTATAAAGAAAAAAGAGCCGCTTTGCTTGCTGATGAGGTTGCCGTTTTTGCCTATCCATCCCAAGCCGCTGCGTTGTGCCCAGGCTCGTTCCAGTACAGGCGCCGAATCGATGAATCCACGCCCGTTGATGTCGCCGATTTCTTCGCGCAACAAAAATAAAAACTGGTTGAGTTTTTCCCTGATTACTTCATGATAATCGTTGCCATACGCATACTTGGAAATCTTTGGGGTATTAAGTTGTTGGGTTTGTTCAGGAAAATAATTGAGCATCAGGCAGATTACCGATTGAGCGCCGGGTACCAGCCGCGCAGGATTGATGCGTAGGTCAAAATGATTTTCCATATACTTCATACTGCCGTGCATGCCTTTGTTCAGCCAGCTTTCAAGCCGTCGGGCATCCTCGGTCAGTTCTTCTGCCTTCGCGATGGCGCAATAATCAAATCCCAGCCGCCGGGCTGTATTCTTAATAAAATTATAATATATTTCTTCTTTGTTCAATTTTAGAAATACTTTATCATTGTGATACCATAATTTTTTGTAAAACTACTGCTATGAAGCCTAAACTCCTTGTATTGACAGCGTTTTGCCTGTTATTTAGCATTTGTTTGCTTGCGCAAAAAAAGAAAAAAGGCACGGTTGCCGAACGCGTTACCTGCACATTCGGAGACGTAATGCCCGACGAATTTTCCTCCACTGCCTATTCCATTGATTCCACTGCCGAAGCCGTGTTTCTGTACGATGGCGGAACTTCTGCCTTTGTCGGCAATACCTCCGGCTTTTTCAATGTCGTGCATACCGTTCACGAACGCATCCGGCTGATGAATAAAAATTCGTTTTCAGACCTTGGCAAAGTCACTATTTACGTGCATACGCCACCAACCGGCGAAGTGGAAAAGATGACCGATTTTGAAGCCGCTACCTACAATATCGAAAACGGGAAAGTAGTGGTAACCAAACTCGACAAGTCAGATATATTCAAAGAAAAAGACGGCGAATATACCGTCAACAAGTTTACCTTTCCCAACCTGCGCGAGGGTTCTATCATTGAATATTCGTACAAGCTGAATACGCCGGGGTTGTACCTTCCTTCCTGGACTTTCCAGGGAAAGTACCCGCGGTTGTACAGCGAATACGACACCAGCATTCCTGATTTTTTCGATTATGTATTTTTACGGCAGGGTTATGTTCCCTTTGCCATTGACACCATTGTCACCAAGCGCGATACCTATAACGTAGTGGACGGCAATGGGTCAAGTTCTTCCCGTACCTATTCTGCCAATACCATTGTGTTCAACCACATCTGGGCTGCGAAAAATGTTCCGGCACTAAAGCTCGAAAGCTACACGACCACGCTGAAAAATCACCTGTCGAAAATAGAATTTCAATTGTCGGCAATCCAGTTTCCGGATGTACCGCGCAAAACCATCATGCACAACTGGCAGGAAGTGGCCACCGAATTGATGAAAGATGAAGACTTTGGCGCCAACATTTCAAAGGCAAATAATTTTTATGACGACGATATAAAAATTGCCACCGCCGGTGCCACGACGATGTTGGAGAAAGCGCAAAAAATTTATGAATACGTGCGCGACAATTTCTCCTGTACCGAAACCGAAGCGTTTTATGTATCGCAGCCGTTGCGAAAAACGTACACCGCCAAAAAAGGAACGGTTGCCGACATCAACATGCTGCTCACTTCCATGTACAATAGCATTGGTTTGGAAACACACCCGGCATTGTTGAGCACAAGTGAACATGGCAAAGCGTTGGAAATGTATCCCATATTGTCGAGATTCAATTATGTGATCAGTTATGTGAACATAGATAACAAAACTTACCTGCTCGATGCGTCGAACAACAAACTTGGTTTCAATCATCTCGCAGCAGAATGTTACAACGGGTTTGTGCGGGTCATTAACCCGGAAAATCCCATGCTCATACCTCTGCGCCGATTCGCTCCAGGAAAACAAGTCAACGGTGGTGTTGATCATCAACGACAAAGACCAGAAAATGGTCGGTTCCGTAACATCAACCAAAGGATATGAAGAATCCATTTCCTTACGGGGCGAAATTTCCAAAACCAGCGAAAGTGATTTTTTCAGCCGCATAAAAAAAGTGTACAACGAAGACATCCGCATGGACAAGGGAGAGATCGAAAACCTGGCAGTGCTGGACGAACAGCTGAAAATTAAATACGACATTGCATTGGAAACCAAAGACGAAGATCTCATATACTTCAACCCGATGCTGGCGGAGCAACAAAAAGACAATCCTTTTGTAGCGGCAGAACGGTATTACCCGGTAGAAATGCCTTATTGCTGGGATGAAAATTATGTTTTGAGCATGGAAGTACCCAAGGGGTACGAGGTAGATGAACTGCCAAAATCGGCAAGGGTAAAGCTGAACGAGGACGAAGGAATGTTCGAATACCTGATTGTAAATAACGACAACCGAATCCAGATGCACTGCAAAGTGTCGTTGAAAAAAGCCGTTTACGATCCAGAAGATTACCAAACACTGCGCGACTTCTTTGCGTATGTCGTCAAAAAAGAGTCGGAACAAATTGTTTTCAAAAAAATCAAATAACCCGGTGATGTTCACAAAACAAATTGCCTGCTGTATATGCGCCGTTGTCGCGCTTTTGTCAGACAGCAACGCAGCAGATTATCCCGTTGGCAGCATCCCCGATTCGCTGTTGAAAAACGCCAACGTAATTCGTCGCTACGATGAAATGCGGGTAGAAATTTTTTCGCCCGACAAAGCAAGAATTTACACGCATTATATCAATACCATCCTGAATGAAGCGGGCGACAAATATGCCGATTACACCAGTTGGTACGATAAGTTCAATACCATCAATTCCATTTCGGCTACATTGTACGATGCTGCCGGCAAAGAAAAAAAGCACCTCAGAACGAAAGACTTCACAGATGAAAGTTCTTTTGATGGCATTTCGCTGATGGGGGACGACCGGTTGAAAAAAGCCAATTTTTATTGCCGCGATTATCCTTATTCGGTTGAGTATGAAGAAGAGGACGAAAAAAATGGCATTTTCTCTCTCGGATACTGGTTGCCGCAGGAAAACGAAATGATAGCGGTAGAACACAGCAAACTCACCGTGATAACACCAGCGGGCTACACGTTTCATTATCGCCAGCTGAATTATCCCGGCGAGCCGGTGATTGCGCAGGTCAATGGTAAAAAAACTTACACCTGGGAAATAAAAAACGTAACGGCTAAGCTCAAAGAACCTTACGCACCGGCGTGGCAGGAACTGGTGACGAGTGTCGTGCTCGCACCATCCAATTTCAAAATCGGCGGCTATGAAGGAAACATGGACAACTGGAAAAACTATGGTTTGTTCATCAACAAACTCATGGAAGGCAGAAGTGCGTTGCCTGAAAAAGTGAAAACCGAGGTACACCAACTAACGGACGGATTGAAAACACCGGCCGAAAAAATCAATGCGCTGTACACTTTTTTACAGCAAAACACCCGCTACATCAGCGTACAGCTTGGCATTGGCGGCTGGCAGCCTTTTGATGCCAACTATGTGTACAACAACAAATATGGCGATTGCAAAGCGTTGTCAAACTACATGGTGGCATTGTTGAAAGAGGCTGGTATCACAGCACGTTATACGCTCATCAATGCCGGAGAAGCTTCGGTTCGCCCGTTGTACGAAAGCTTCGCTTCCAATCAATTCAACCATGCAACGGTATGCGTGCCAATGGCCAACGATACCATCTGGCTCGAATGCACAAGCCAAACGCTGCCCGCCGCCTACATCAGCAATTTTACCGGCAACCGGCAGGCGATTATGGTGGATGAAAACGGAGGACACATCGTGAATACCACATATTATACTGCTGATGACAACCGGCAGGCACGCAACATCGTTGCCGTCGTTGACGAAACGGGCAAACTTACCGCTGACATTGCATCTACGTATCAATGCCTGGAACAGGACGACCTGCACCGGCTTCTTCATTTTCAAACGAAAAAAGAGCAACTGGACGAACTGAAAAAATCGTTCGACATTCCTACATACGATATTCTTTCTTTCGACTACAAGGAAAAGCTATCTGCCAAACCGGTGATTGACGAAACGTTGAAACTGACAGCCGAAAATTATGCGACCCTTTCCGGCAAACGCCTGTTTTTGGTGCCCAATGTATTAACCAAAAGTGGCACAAAACTGCTCCCTGACGACGACCGCAAATACAATGTGTTGTTGCACAACAGCTTTACGCATTTCGATACGGTTCGCATTGCATTGCCGCAGGGATATACCCTTGAAGCCAAACCAAAAGATGTAGAGATGACAAATGATTTTGGTGATTACCGCATCCGCTTTTCCATCGACAACAATGAAGTTGCCTGTTACCGGTACCTGAAATTAAAGGCCGGAACTTATGACTCATCTTCCTATAACAACCTTGTTTCTTTTTTCAACGACATCTACAAAGCAGACAGGAGCCGGTTTGTTTTCGTGAAAAAAGAAGGCTGATCAGGACGAAAATGAGTGGATTGTTGGAAAAAAAAGCCATTTCATTCGAATGAATACACAAGTGTGATACTGAAAATGCCATTCGGATAATTATTAATAAAGAAGAAGCCGTTTCCATCTTATGGAAACGGCTTCTTCTTTATTACGATAACTGAGTGGTATCAAATATGTTTTTAGCGATTATTTCTGGGCTGTTCATTCATTCACTGTTCTCTCTGTTTAGTCAACCCTTCCATTGTATTGGTTAAAAATCCAGTCCCAATGCCACGTAAGAAACCGGGCCACCTTTGAACAAACCTTTCATCTGCCACGCAAGGTCAAACTTCACGAAGTACCCAAGCAGTGTGCTCCGCGCACCAAAGCCATACCCACCTGCCAAAGGGCCGAGACCACCCGCTTTGATGCGTACAGAAACCGGCGACTGCGGATCGGTATATACTTCAGTGGGACGTTTGATGTTTTTCACCGTACCATCCCATGCCGTACCAAGGTCAATGAACTGTACCAACTGGAAATTGCGGATAAACGCGTTGTTGATTGGTTTGTTAAAGAAAGTCGTGAAAACCGGCAGGCGGAATTCGCTGTTGATGATGAGGTCATTATTGCCATTTGCTAAATTCTGGTTGTATCCACGCATGTTCACTGCCAGCGTTTGGAACGCATAAGGTACAGTAGGATTGGGTCTTGGGAATGCATTGAATTTTTGACCAAACGCCCAGCCATCTACACCACCCATGTAGTAAATCACTTTCGCTTCGCCCATCGAGAAATCGGCTGCCGCACGACCCGCCCAAATGAAGTTGCGGTAAATGGGAACGTAATACCGCGCGTCGGCGCCAACATTGAAAATGTGCTTACCCTTCAAGGCTGTCTTGCCAGTGGGCGACCAGAAATCGGCATAGATTTTCCAGCGCAGCCCGTTCCATATATTTTGCGCCGGTGCAATGGTGTTGTCATACACATATTCCAGCCGCGTAATGATGGTTTTGGCCACAGAATCTTTGACCGGTAAAGAAGGAGGATAAAACGGATACGGTTTCAGGATGCCCTTATCTGTTCTCAAACCAACCGTCAGGCGCAGGCTTCTCACTTCGTCGAAAGGAAATGACGCATTTACCTGGTACAGGTTGGTAACTAGGTTGTTTGCAAGGTCGGCTTTGGATGCCGAGTTTGTCGAATCAATGTAGGATGAATAGCTGTAAAAGCCCTGGAAATTGTTGACGTTGCTGCGATAATAGGTAATTCCCCAGTCAATTCGTTTGCGGTAATTCTGCAGCGACAAAAATGCGTCTTTGTCACGAATGCTACTGCCAAAACGATAACCACCAATGAGCTTGATGTCTTCCATTACGTCACTCACACCTACCCGGAACATCCAGCTGATGTTGTTGCCATTATTTAACTGGATCGGTCCATTGCCCCCGCCATAAGGCTGGTAACGGTTGATGATAACGTTGTTGGTGAAACCCGCCAACACATAGTCTGCACTGAATTTCAATCCGTAGTTGAACAAACCTGCATTTGCCAGGACACCTGTTTTTTTCGGTGGTGCCACGGCTATTTCTTTGGCAGCAGGCACGGCAGACGATGAATCTTTTGCTTCGTCATCAAACTCGTTTTGAAACATGTTTTGCGCAGGGGGTTTGTTTTCCGAACTGTCCACCGGTGGTGCAATGGTTGACGCGCCTTTCGACAACCGTTCCTTAATCAGCAATTGCTTGATGTAGTCTGTCGGGCGGGGGTTGACGTTGCGCCGGCGCAAGGCCAGCGAATCTGGTTTTAACTTGTATAAAAATTTGAATTCTCCTTCACGCCTGATTTCGCTCACCTGCCCGTTGTTGCCCGAAATGCGGGTTTCCAGCAGGCTGCTCTGGTAATTGGTGATGGGGAATGTATAGGTTGAATCTTTGTAAACCTGGAAATAACTAACGCTATCGGGTTTGTCTTTCTGCCAGGCTGCCAGCGTAGAATCAAGCTCGATACCAGTGGGATTGCGCAATATTTGGTCGCCTACATACCACAGTGTGTCCAATCCTTCGCGCTGCGTGGTAAAGAAACCTGCCCAGCGGTTGGCAATACCATTTTCATCGTTCACATAAGTAAAATGGTTGGTGTTGTACTGCATGGGGAAGCGCGCATCTCCAAACTTTACATTGGTAAGCTGGCTGATCTGCTTTAGCTCGCTGTTGTTGTTGATGTCAACCAAAAAAATGTTGAACGGATAACGGCTGGGCAAAGACGTATCGCTGCTGATTGCATCAGGTCCGGGACGGTTGGAAGAAAAAATAATGCCTACACGGTTGGGAAACGCCACGACTGTAGGATTGAGGTCGTCGTACACATCATTGGTTATTTGTTTTACCCTGCCATTGTCTATTTTGTAGGTAAAAATATCGCTGTGTCCATTTTTTACGGCGCTTAACAAAAGGGTACCTGCGTCGAGCATGAAACCTGCATCGAGAATCTGGTCGAAGCCGGTTACTTCCTGCCGGAACCGTTTGATGCCTGCAATCACATCATACACAAAGAGGTATTTTTTTCCGTCTTTCCAATAAATCACCAATAAGCGGGAGCCTTTGCCATCCCAGGCAAGGATGGGATAATTGGGATTGATGTCGCCCTGCTGTGTGCGCACACCGTATTTCAGCAGCACATGTTCGTCATAAAAATTATCCACATATTTTACCTGGTAAATGCCTTTGGTAAATTCAACCACGGCGTAAGAATTGTTGCGCGGGTTGGGATTGCCATTGAAGCGGAAGAAATCGCTTTTGGTGGTTTCTTCCACCACGCTCAGTTTGCCTTTTGGCGCATTGCGGCGGCCTGTGGATGTCTTTGTAATATTTATCTGATTCATACTGCATGAAGTCTTCCAGCACGGGTTTGAATTTCTTTTTGGCAATGCGAAGCGAAGCGGTATTCAGGTTTTTATACAATCGTGCGAGATATAAAAAATAAGTAACGTTTTCTTTCTTGTATTTCTCTGAAATGTAGTACCAGAAGGCATGCCCGGCAAGGTCGGGTTGATGAAAAGCAAACTGGTAAAAGTTGTTGTAGGTACCGCTGAGCATGGCACTTTTGAGTTGATCGTCGAGCGTGGTGCTCCAGTTTTCAGCAAGTAAACCGACATATCCGTCGGTGAGCCATTTGGGCAAATCAAGCAGTGCTGCGTTGCTGGCCACTTCACCAATGTCGTCGCCAAACAGGATATTATCAACCAATATCCGCGCAATGCCCTGCCGCACCTGCATGCGTAGGTTTTCGTGGTTGCCATCGAAGTACAAGACCATTTTGTTGTTGACCAGCTTGGTGAGTCCGCCAGAATTTTGCCAGTCAATCCCCAGCCCGATGTTGCTGCTGCGGTATTCATCGTACGTATTGTACACGACAATGTTGGCTTTGCGTTGCAACGAATATTCGGCAGCATCTTCCAGTGATTTAAGTTCTTCTTCTGCTACCTGCGCCACAAATTTTCCCAGTTCCAGGCCACCCTGGTTGTTGTAGGTATTGAAGTTGGGCGTCTGGTAATATTTCCATTGAAATTTCTTGTATTGAATACGATTTTTACCATAATCCACAGTATTCACCTGTGCCGATAAAAAAATAGGAAAGCAAACAGTCAGAAAAATGAGTACGCTAAACAAGAAGCGATTACATTGCATATCCGGTCTTTAAAATTTTAAAGTTAGCACTAAAACAGGTTGTAAAAGTAACATAACATGATTCATATATACGCATTTACCTTCAATCCCGTTCAGGAAAATACGTACATTCTCACCAACGAAAAAGGGGAAGCCCTTATTATTGACCCGGGATGCTACTTTACTGCCGAAGAAGAAATTTTACAAAAGCATTTGAAAGACGGAAATTATACACCAATACAACTTCTGAATACGCATTGCCACTTTGATCATGTTTTTGGCAACAGATTCATTGCAGACAAATATGGATTGGAATTGTACCTGCACCCGGCGAAAAGTTACTGCTTGAACATGCCAATGCATCTGTACAGCGATACGGACTTTCGTTTAGCGATTACAAAGGGAACCTGCATTTTATACAAGGCGGCGATGTCATTGCTTTTGGTGACAACGTACTGAAAGTGCTCGACACGCCGGGTCATTCACCAGGCAGCATCAGCCTCTATTGCGAAGCGCAACACTTTGTGATTGCTGGCGATGTATTGTTTAAAGATAGCGTAGGACGCACCGATCTTCCCTTGTCTGATACCAACCAATTATTGCAAAGCATCCGCACACAGCTGTTTACATTGCCTGATGAAACCGTCGTCTATCCAGGTCATGGCGAACCCACCACCATCGGGTATGAAAAACAGAACAATCCTTTCTGCAAGGCTTCGAACGGTAGCCGGTGAAACAAAAGTCAATACGGAGTAATGATGAATTGGATTACTTATCCAGCATCTCAATTACCTACATTTTCTACCACAACACATAGCTCAGTATTTGATTGCCTGCTTAATTTGAAGGCCGTTGTTTTGAAAGTTGACTGTCAATCGTTCACAGTTGACAACACGCGAACCTGCAAATTTTTGAATGTTGAAAAGGTCGCCAACGTGCATCCTTTATCTTGGCACGTTCTTTACGCCCCATTTATCCGTTCCCAAAAATTATTCTTATGATGCAGCAACAACTATTATGGTGGCAAACCGGGATTATCTACCAGATGTATCCCCGCTCGTTACCAGGAAGCGATGGCGATGGCATCGGTGACCTCAAGGGCATCTTGTCGCGGCTCGATTACCTGCAGTGGCTCGGCGTGACTGCTAGTGTGGTTATCGCCCATTTATCCTTCGCCCATGGCGGATTTTGGTTACGACATTTCCGATTATACGGGCATTCACCCGATGTTTGGAACGATGGACGATTTTGATGAATTGCTGAGCGGCTCTCACAAACACGGCATGAAACTCATTCTCGACTTCGTACCCAACCACAAGTCCGACCAGCATCCATGGTTTCTGGAATCCAGATCATCGAAAGACAATCCCAAACGCGACTGGTACATCTGGCACGATGCCGGACCTGATGGGGCTCACCCAATAACTGGCTGAGTGTATTTGGCGGCAGTGCCTGGGAATGGGATGAATCAACGAAACAGTATTATTACCACGCATTTTTGAAAGAACAACCCGACCTCAACTGGCGCAATCCGGAAGTACAGGAAGCGATGCTCAACGTACATGCGGTTCTGGCTCGACAAAGGCGTGGACGGCTTTCGGGTGGATGTGATGTGGCACATGGTCAAGGACGAGCACCTTCGCGACTAACCGGTGAATCCTGACTACGAGCCGCACCAGGCAACATACGAACAGCTGCTTGCCAGTGTATTCCACCGACCAGCCCGAAGTGCACGACATCGTGTAGCAAGATGCGCAGAGTGCTGGACGAATATGACGAGCGCATGATGATCGGCGAAATTTACCTGCCCATCCACAAGCTGGTGGCGTATTATGGTGTTGACAACAATGGCGCGCACCTGCCATTCAATTTTCAGTTACTGTCGCTGCCCTGGAAAGCACAGCGACATTGCCTGCTGCCATCGATGAATATGAAGGTGCCTTGCCCGATCAAAGCTGGCCCAACTGGGTGCTGGGCAACCACGACCAGCCACGCATCACGAGCCGCGTGGGTGTGCAGCAGGCACGTATTGCCGCCATGCTGTTGCTGACCTTCGCGGTACGCCCACCATTTATTATGGGGATGAAATTGGATGCGCGATGTCGCCATTCCTTTTGCAGAAGTGCAGGATCCGCAGGGACTAAACATGCCGGATAAAAACCTGAGCCGCGACCCCGCCCGTACACCGATGCAGTGGAACAACAAAGTCAACGCGGGTTTTACCGAAGGCAAACCCTGGCTGCGGATACACAAGAGTTATACAAGGCAAAATGTAGATACTGAAAAAGACAACCCGCATTCCATGCTTGCGTTGTATCACAACCTCATCAAGCTGCGTCAAAGAGAACCCGCGCTGAATGCCGGTAATTATACACCCGTGTATTCCGATTCGCAGATGATTGCTTACCTGCGGGAGTCGGAAGTTTCTGATTCGTTTTTAATACTGCTCAATTTAACGCACCGTCCCTGCTATTTTACGCCTCCCCATTTCGCCTTCGCCGGCGATGTAGTGCTGGCTTCGTCTGCCGAACTGGAAGGACAGTATGTAGAAAACACCATCAGCCTGGAAGGTGATGAAGGGGTGATAATCCGGGTAAAGAAATAGGATTTTGCATTCGTATTGATTTGATAACTGAATTGGTGACTGCCACTTCCTGAAAATGGGAGTGGCTTTTTTTATGTATATCAATTTACAAGTCAATTAACAGGATATAAGTAAACAATAAAAATATTTATACAAATCCCTAACAAAGTCATGTTCATTTTACACTACAACATTTGTTAAGACGCTTACTTGGCAAATCCTTTTTCAATCTTAAATACAAAATCATGTTTCAGTTGAATGCTCCATCCTTATACAGGAAGTTGATTGTTATTTTATGTTGTTTTCTGTTCGTGACCCGCCTGATGGCTACAAATGTCAGCGGCAATGTCAGTGGCACCTGGGATTACAACGGTAGTCCCTATAACATTATAGGAGCCATAACGGTTTTGCCCGGTACCACTTTAACCATTAAACCCGGTGTAAAGGTTATTTTCCCCGTGCAAGGTAACGGGGGTTTGTGGCTCGACATAAAGGGAACGCTCAAGGCAGTAGGGAAAGAAGACAGCATGATCACATTCCAGGGGCCTGGCGCTGATGGGCTTGATGGTTATTATGAAGGCAATAATATCAGCGGACCGGTGATTATTGAAAGTTCAAGTACCAATTCCATTTTGCAGCATGTATTGATTGATGGGATGGGATATGGCAGAAACAAGGTAACTGATGACTCAGCAGCCATTAGTATCCGTTCGGGGTATTGTACCCTTACCGATTGCATCATCAAAAATGTAAGGGGAACCGGTGTGTTTTTCCGGGATCAGTTTTTTGTTAATTTTTCAAAAAATGTGATTAGTAATAACCGGGTCGGTTTAAAGTTTTCAAACCTCAGCAACTTTGTAAAAGATAATGAGTTCACAGATAATATCTATCTCGACGTTATAACTGAATTGGACAACCTGACGAAGCTAACAGACAATAACCCGCTTCACATTGGATTAACTGCCAACCTTGTTATGAAAGCAGCCCATGATACGTTGAAAGCACACAATATTGACTACCGGGTTCTGGCAGGATTGACCATTCCTTCCGGTAAAACACTAGACATAGAACCGGGTGTTAAAGTGATATTCCCGGCTATAGGAAATGGTGGTTTGTTCCTTGATATAAAAGGAACATTAATGGCAAAAGGAACAGAGGAAACCTACATCACATTCCAGGGACCCGGCGCTGATGGGCTTGATGGTTATTACGAAGGCAATAATATCAGCGGACCGGTAATTATTGAAAGTCCGGGTTCCAGCACCAGTTCTGTTTTGCAATATATTTTGATAGATGGTATGGGGTATGGAAGAAATCAAGTGAACGATGCAACCGCAGCCATTGATGTAAAATCAAGTTATTGCAGCGTGAACAATTGTATCATTCAGAATACAAGGGGAACTGGGGTTTTGTTTGAAAGTTCATACAAAGAATCGGTTATCGGCAATAATTTTAGTACCAATAGAGTAGCCCTGAAATTTGAAAATACGAGTGGTGCAGTTAGTAACAATATTTTTTCCAACAGTGATTACCTTGATGTGATAACTGAACTGGATAATATGGAGAAATTGGATCAAACCAATAGTCCGTTACACATTGGTTTTACGTCCAACTTAACCATGTCGCAGGATGATAAACTCACAAGTTACAATTACGATTACCGCTTACTCGAAGGTTTAACGGTATCTCAGGACAGAACATTAACTATAGAACCGGGTGTAACGTTAAAGTTCCCGGCAATGAGCAATGGTGGTTTGTTCCTCGATGTAAAAGGGACACTGATCGCAAAGGGAACAGCAGAAACTTACATCACTTTCCAGGGACCCGGTGCTGATGGGCTTGATGGTTATTACGAAGGCAATAATATCAGCGGACCGGTAATTATTGAAAGTACGAGTGTCAATTCCGTGCTCAAATACATTACCTTCAATGAACTTGGGTATGGGAGAAACAAAGTAAAGGATTCAACTGCTGTCATCCGGATTGCATCCAATTGTACCAATATTTCCAATTGCATATTCCAGGACATCCGTGGTACCGGAATCACCATACAAAGTGCATCACCACTCATTGATGCCACTTGTTTCAACAACAATTCTGGTGGTATCTTTTCTAAAAGTGGAAAGGCTAATATTACAAATGCCAATTTCGTCAGCAATGCCAATTTTGCTGTCAAAAATATGAGCTTAACCGATACCGTCACCGCTACCAATTGTTGGTGGAATAGCATTTTAGGACCTACCAATCACAAAACCAATCCGGTGGGGGGAGAAGTAGTCAGTGACATGGTTTTGTTTACGCCCTGGCTAACTGAATCATACGATTGCAGTGAATATACCGTTCCATTGTTTCCCGATTGTACCACCGGTTTACTTCCCCTCACTCTTCTTAACTTCAACGTAGTACTCAACAATAACACCGTCAACTGCAGCTGGCAAACAACAAGTGAAGTCAATACCAGCTACTTCAAAGTTCAGCGCAGTTGGGATGGAGTTCAATACACAGACCTGCAAACCATTGCCGCTTCCGGCAACAGCAGCATCACAAAAAGCTATGGTTTCGTTGACAAATCGCCCAACATGGGAATGAATTATTATCGCCTCAAAATGGTAGATGCCGATGGCAGGTATTCGTATAGTAAAACAATGCCCATTAATGTTTCCATTCATCAGCCATTTGCAATATACCCCAACCCGGTACCCAATATTTTGTATGTGCAACTACAACAAAGTAAAACAGAAAAAGCATCCATACAAATACTGGATATGAAAGGAAAGATGGTACAGCAACAATCCATCTTTTTACAGGCAGGAACCAATACCTTCTCTGTCAATACTACTACATTGGCAAAAGGCACCTATTTCCTGATTGTCAGGGGACAATCGGTACAAAAGAAAATGTTTATCAAAGAATAAAAACTTTCTTTAATAGCAAATGCCCGGCTCCAGAATGCCGGGCATTTTTTGCTGAATCAATTCGCTCTATACAAGTAGAAAATTGATTGGCTACCGAATGATTAAAAATCTGGTTTGGCATTCAGAACGAAGTTGTCTATATTTCAACGCTATATGAAGCAACAATGAAGTTTCGTCAAAAGCAAATCTTTATTTGGGTATGTCGTTTCTATTTGTAAAATTTGACAAGCCATTTAAAATCAATCTCTAAGTTTATGGAAATAGTTCACGTAACAGCAGAATGCTATCCGGTAGCAAAAGCCGGCGGCTTGGGAGACGTGGTAGGTGCTTTGCCAAAATACCAGGTAAAAATGGGACACTTCGCCAAAGTGGTAATGCCCATGTACAAAACAAAGTTTTTGTACGAAAACAAATTCATTGTTGATTTTAAAGGCCGCGCCAAAATGGGCGATTGGTATTTTGATTACACCATCATCAAAGAAGAAACCAACAAATTGGGCTTCGACCTGTTCCTGGTGGACATCAATGGGTTGCTTGACCGTGACAAGATCTATGGTTATGGCGACGATATGCAGCGTTTTGTGGGCTTCCAGATCGCTGTTACCGATTGGATCAGTCATTGGCAGCACAAGCCCGATGTGGTGCATTGCCACGACTATCATACCGGTCTTAATCCCGTTTATGTTCAAACATTGCTACGCCTACAACATGCTGAGCAGTGTACCTACGGTGATCACCATTCACAATGCACAATACCAGGGCTGGATGGGTTGGCACAATAGTCATTTGCTGCCCGATTTCGACCAATGGAAAAGCGGGATGCTGGAATGGAAAAACACCATCAATCCGTTGGCAAGTGGTGTAAAATGTGCATGGAAAGTCACTACGGTCAGTTGGAGTTACCTGGAAGAACTGCGTTGGAATTCCAATGGACTCGAAGCGTTGTTTGAATACGAACGCGGAAAGTGCATGGGCATCCTCAACGGTATCGATGCTGATGTCTGGGACCCAGCCGCTGATAGCTTCCTGGAAAACCAATACACCGAAGAAACGGTAGATGAAGGCAAGGAAAAAAACAAGCTCGAATTGTGCAAACGTTTTGGTCTCGATAGCACCAAGCCATTGATTGTTTTCATCGGACGGTTGGTAGGTGAGAAGGCCGCAGATGTTTTGCCCGATGCGATTTTGTCTTGTATGTATGCTTACAGTCACAACATCAGCTTTCTGATATTGGGCAGCGGCGAGCCGCACATTGAATGGCAATTGCGACAGCTCAACAGGTATTTCCCCGGCGCTTACAATTCAATGATAGGCTACAACGAAGCACTCAGCCACCTGATGTATGCCGGCGCCGATTTTCTGCTGATGCCGAGCCGCGTGGAACCTTGCGGTCTGAACCAGATGTATTCCATGAAATATGGTACCGTACCCATGGTGAGAAGCACCGGCGGGCTTCGCGATACCGTGATAGACATGGGCGAACCGGGAGGCTGGGGCATACGCTTCAATCATGCCAATCTGGAAGACATTATCCATTCTGTTGGCAGGGCTTTTGAAGTGTATCAGCGCAAAGAACAACTCTCGGCCATGCGCAAGCACATGATGCAGATTGATAACAGCTGGGAAAATGCTGTACAACAATACATTCTCTTATACCAAAGTTTAAAATAAAACAGTTTACTATGTTTTCACTATCTAACTCCGTTGTTGCCGTAATATTGGGTGGTGGTGCAGGTACACGTTTGTATCCTTTAACTGCCAGCCGCTCAAAACCTGCAGTACCCATTGCCGGTAAATACCGGCTCGTTGACATTCCCATCAGCAACTGTATCAATTCCAGTATCACCGCATGTTTGTGTTGACGCAGTTCAACTCGGCATCACTCAATAAACACATCAAGAATACATATTCTTTCAGTGCGTTCAGCAGAGGTTTTGTTGATATCATTGCTGCCGAACAAACGCCGGACAACAACAACTGGTTCCAGGGAACAGCCGATGCTGTTCGCCAGTCGTTCGCCATATCGGGAACATTGATTTTGAATATGTGTTGATCCTAAGCGGCGACCAGCTTTACCAGATTGATTTTGCCGAAATGATCAGTAATCACAAGTCGATAAAGGTGCCGACATCACCATTGCAACCATCCCGGTTAATAGCAACGATGCAGTGATTTTGGTATTTTGAAAGCCGATGACGATAAATTCAATCACATCTTTTATAGAAAAGCCATCGAAAGAGTTGCATAAAGATTGGGTGAGCGATACCGGCGAGCAAATGCAGTCTGCAGGTAAAGATTATCTCGCCTCAATGGGTATTTATATTTTCAACAGGAGCGTACTTGAAGACTTGTTGAAAGACGAATTTCCGGAAGCAAAAGATTTTGGTAAAGAAATTATTCCCAAGCTCTATCAATAATTACAAAGTAATCAGTTACCAATACGAAGGCTATTGGACAGATATCGGGAATATATATGCATTTTTTGAAGCCAATATTGCGCTGACGCAATGCATTGCCGCAATTTAACTTATTTGATAGCCCAATACAATTTATACCCGTGCGCGCATGTTACCGCCCGCTAAAATCAGTGGTACCTTTTTAGAACATACTGTAATTGCTGAAGGGTCGATCATTCTCGCAAACCGGGTAGAGCAATCGTTAATTGGTGTCCGTGCCCGCATTGGTTATGGTACAACCATAGTTAGCACGTACATAATGGGGAATGATTATTACGAAACCCTGGAAGTATTGCAGGCAAACCGGCAGCGAGGAATTCCTGAACTTGGCATTGGCGAACGTTGTTTTATAAAAAACGCGATCATTGATAAAAATTGCCGCATTGGCAATGATGTCAGAATCGTTGGTGGGTCACACCTGCAGAACGTTGACCACATTTTGTATACCATTAAAGAAGGCATAATCGTAGTAAAAAAAGGCGCCGTATTGCCTGATGGTTATGTGATTGCATAAGTTCTTCCATAACAAACCAATTCAATCCATTGCATACAAAAAGCCGGTAATCATTTACCGGCTTTTTTATGAGTTGTACAAACCAACAACTGAATTATCCGTTGAATTTCATGCGAATGATATTCAACGCAGCTCCGGCTTTGAACCATTCGATCTGTTGTTCATTATACGTATGGTTTACTTCAAAACTATCGCTTGTGCCATCACTATGATGCAATACAATGGTAAATGGTTTGCCCGGAACAAAATCCGTTAACCCGTTGATGTCAATCACATCATCTTCCAGAACTTTGTCATAGTCTTCTTTGTTGGAAATGTAAGTGCCAGCATTCCTTGTTTTTTGAGGTTGGTTTCGTGTATACGGGCAAACGATTTTACCAGGATGGCGCGTACACCCAGATGCCGTGGTTCCATGGCTGCATGTTCTCTGGAAGATCCTTCGCCATAATTTTCATCACCGACCACAATGGTGCCGATTCCGGCAGCTTTATAAGCCCGTTGCGTGGCAGGAACACTTCCGTATTCGCCGGTAATCTGGTTTCTGACAGTGTCGGTTTTTTCGTTGAAATAATTAACCGCACCAATCAGCAGGTTGTTTGAGATATTATCAAGATGACCACGATAATTGAGCCACGGACCAGCCATGGAAATATGATCGGTGGTACATTTTCCTTTTGCTTTGATCAGCAAACGCAAACCTTTAAGGTCGGTGCCTTCCCATGCCGGAAATACTTCGAGCAATTGCAGACGGTCGCTGTCGGGCGATACTTTCACTTCAATGTTTTTGCCGTTGGCAGCAGGTGCCTGGAAACCCGGATCGTCTACTGCAAAACCTTTTGGAGGCAGTTCATATCCTTCCGGTTCATCAAGCATAACTTCTTCCCCTTTGATATTTTTCAATGTATCGGTCAAAGGATTGAAGGTAAGATTGCCGGCTATAGCAAAAGCCGTAACAATTTCGGGAGAAGCGACAAACGCATGCGTGTTGGAGTTGCCATCATTGCGTTTGGCAAAATTCCTGTTGAACGAAGTGATAATGGAATTTTTCCTGGTCGGGTCTTCCATGTGCCGCGCCCACTGACCGATGCAGGGTCCGCACGCATTGGCAAGAACAACTCCACCAATTTCATCAAATGTCTCCAGCAAACCGTCGCGTTCAATGGTATATCTTACCAATTCTGAACCCGGCGTAATGGTAAATTCGGCATGAGCCTGCAGGTGTTTCTCAGCTGCCTGTTTGGCCAAAGATGCCGACCGCGAAATGTCTTCATAAGAAGAATTGGTGCAGGAACCAATGAGAGCTACTTCCAGCTTTTCCGGCCAGTTGTGTTCTTTAATGGCAGCCGCAAATTTTGAAATCGGCCAGGCTAAATCCGGGTGTAAAGGTCCGTTTACATGTGGTTCCAGTTCATCGAGGTCAATTTCGATTACCTGGTCGTAATAAGTTGTTCGGATTGTTATACACATCTTCATCCGGGCGCAGATGTTCTTTGATGCCATTTGCCAGTTCGGCTACGTCTGCACGTTCGGTATTCTGCAGATAAGCAGCCATTTTTTCGTCATAGGCAAACAAGGAACAGGTGGCACCAATTTCGGCACCCATATTACAAATGGTTCCTTTGCCGGTAGCACTGAGGTTGTCAGCCCCTTCGCCAAAATATTCTACAATGGCACCGGTACCACCTTTCACGGTTAAGATGCCGGCTACTTTTAAAATCACGTCTTTTGCACTGGTCCAGCCGCTGAGTTTGCCCGTGAGTTTGATCCCAATGAGTTTTGGCCATTTCAGTTCCCAGGCCAAGCCCGCCATCACATCGCAGGCATCTGCACCACCCACACCAATGGCAATCATTCCCAGTCCACCCGCATTTGGCGTATGGCTATCGGTTCCGATCATCATGCCACCGGGAAATGCATAATTTTCAAGCACTACCTGGTGAATGATACCTGCACCCGGCTTTCCAGAAACCAATGCCGTATTTATTGGACACGGAAGAAAGGAAATCATAAACTTCTTTATTTTTTTCAAGGGCAATATCAAGATCTTCTTTTGCACCGACTTTTGCCTGGATAAGATGATCGCAATGTACCGTAGACGGTACCGCTACGGTCGGACGACCGCCTGCATAAATTGCAGAAGTGCCATTTGAGCCGTTGCATCCTGCATGGCTACGCGGTCGGGCGCAAAATCAACATAGTTTTTTGCACGTTCAAAAGTTTGTAGGGATTGATCGGAGTGAAGATGGGAGTACAAGAATTTTTTCGGCAAGAGTAAGAGGTCTGCCAACCGTTTTACGGGCAGCTTCTATTTTACGCGGGTAATTCAGCATACACCTTTTTTATCATTTCAATGTCAAAAGCCATGTCTAAACATTTTTTTGGTGACAATTTTAATTCGTAAAGGCGTTGCAAATCTACAGCAAAACGTTCTTTTATAAAACGAGTTTTCCTGCATTTCTAAAAACTTCTTAAATTGCATGTATGAACAAGTTGAGACATTTCCTCGAATGGCAGGCGTTTGGAGTATGTTCTGCCATCGGTGACAAATTGGGAATTGCCACCTCCCGTATCCGTACATGGTTTATCTACATTACGTTTCTTACCATGGGATCACCCATCATCGTTTACATGGTCATGGCGTTCTGGCTCAATATCAAAAATTATATCCTGTCAGCCCGCCGCAACCCCATCAAATATCTATAAGCTATTTGAGGAGATCGTCTTTCGGCGCACCATTTTATTTACCAGTTTAGATATAAGAAAATGAAAGAACACGAAACCGAATATTGGCTTCGCGGGGCGTTGCCATCCATACCTGCATTGTTGCAGCCGGTTGCCCATGCCTTGCTGCAGGCAAATATGGAAATAAAAAACGCCATGGCGTCTTTTCCGGAAGACAAGTTATGGGATCAACCTGCCGGCATGGCATCGCCGGCCTTTCATCTTCAACACATCAAAGGTGTTCTGGACAGGTTGTTTACCTATGCAGATAGCAAAATGTTGTCTCAACAACAACTGGACTATCTTTCGGGGGAAGGAAAACACAATCCTGAAATAACAACTATTTTTCTTGTTAATGAAGTGAATCAACAGATTACTGTGGCATTGGAATATTTGAAGACTGCAGATACGGATCAATTAACAGGAGCAAAATGGGTAGGTAGACAGAGAATTCCGTCCACGCTTATAGGATTGCTGTTTCACGCAGCGGAACATACCATGCGTCACATTGGACAACTGATGGTGACAGTCAATGTAATAAAAGCAGGCTGAACACAGAGGATAAGACCTTCTATTTTTGTTTGAATTCTTCCAGCGAATCCATAGAAATGGCGTAATGGCTTTCGTCGTAGATGCACTCCCCATTTTTGATCAATAACACCTGCGGCGATTCATGAAACACATTGAATAACTGGGAAATGGTATTGGAGATGTCCCGGTATTTGATCAGATCCAGGTAATAAAAATCCATATTTTCCGGTTTGCCTTCCCGCTCCAGCCGTCGCAACACCATGCCGCTGATGCTGCAGCGGGTGCTGTGTTTGAAGATCACTTGTGGCCGTTCGTAAGAAAGCCGTTGTATGTCTGTAAGTTGTTCTTTGCCGGTAATATTAATCCAATTCATGACCAACCCAGCTCAAAATCTATGCCTTTTGCTATCTTCTAAAGTAATAGGGATCGTGAGATGGACAATCTGCTGCACCCCCGCGTGCGCCTACACACGACGAAAACATTCCTGATAATGTGATTACCAATGCAAATCCTGCTATATATTTTTTCATAAAAAAGCGTTAGTTCCGGAAATTTTTACTGTTATTGTGCGCTAAATTAATTTCCTTTTTTAATACTTGAATTTAAAAAATGCTTAATATTCACTTAATTGCGATTGGGGGCAGTGTGATGCACCAACTGGCGATTGCTTTGCACAGGAAAGGCTACCAGATCACCGGAAGCGACGATGAAATATTCGAACCCGCAGCATCCAACCTGCGTGAAGCCGATTTGCTTCCTGCACAAATGGGTTGGTTTCCTGAAAACATACATGCGGGGCTTGACGCTGTGATACTTGGCATGCATGCCAAAGACGACAACCCGGAACTGGCAACAGCCCGTGCACTGGGTTTGAAAATTTATTCGTTTCCGGGATTTATTTTTGAAGAAAGCAAACAAAAGACACGCATCGTGGTCGGTGGCAGCCATGGGAAAACTACCGTTACCAGCATGCTGATGCACGTGTTCCGCCAAAGCGGGCAATCCTTTGATTACCTAGTTGGCGCAAAGCTCAGCGGATTTGACCAGAGTGTAAACATCACTGATGCGCCAGTTATCATTTGCGAAGGCGATGAATACCCGGCCAGCGCATTGGAAAAACAACCGAAATTTCATTTTCTCTACCCTCACATCGCCATCATAACCGGCATTGCCTGGGATCACATCAATGTATTTCCAACGTTTGAATTTTACCTCGAGCAGTTCGTTATTTTCATCCGGAAAATCGAAACGGGCGGCACCTTGATCTACAATGAAACCGATGAAGTGCTCCGGACTTTGGTCAATGAAAACAAACGAACAGACATTGCTTATCTGCCCTATGGCTTGCCTTCCCACACGATTGAGAACGGCGTTACTACTGTATCGCTCGCCAACGAAACAACAGCACTCAATGTGTTTGGCGATCACAACCTGCTGAACCTGCACGCCGCATTCCTCGCAGCTACCGCTTATGGCATTTCGCCGGTACAGTTTATGACAGCCATTGCTTCTTTTACCGGTGCGGCCAAACGCCTTGAAGTGCTGGCACACAATAGTTCCACTTGCGTGTTCCGGGATTTTGCGCATGCACCCAGTAAAGTGCAGGCGACCATCAACGCAGTAAAGCAACAATACCCCGGCCGTAAGCTGTTTGCCGTTTTGGAATTACATACCTACAGCAGCCTGAACAAAAATTTTCTTTCCCAATATCAGTACGCGATGGACAAAGCCGATGCTGCCATTGTTTATTTTTCGAAACATGCGCTGGAATTGAAACGCATGCCAATGCTTCACGATGAAGACATCAAAGCAGGTTTCAATAAAAATGATCTCGTGGTGCTGAATGACAAAGATGAATTGTGGCAATGGCTTATTGTACAAAATTATCAAAATGCCAACCTGCTGTTGATGAGTAGCGGCAATTATGATGGACTGGCGATGGAAGTTTTGGCAAAAAACGTGACTGATCACCTTTTTTCAACAGGTGATCAATAGTTCGTTCCAGTTTGCGAACAGGTACGTCAGTTTGTCCATCGGCTTTTTGCAGGGTATGCTGAAAAGTAGTAGCTTGTACAGGTGAATCCACCTGTTGGCAACTATCAATTTTGTGAGAAAAGATGAGATATCGAGGTCGCTTTTTCGCTTATTGTTTTCTGATCCCTGTTGTTTTGTTTGCGCAGCCCAAAAAATACGGCAGCCTGTTGTGGGAAATCACGGGCAATGGTATGGAAAAACCGTCGTACCTGTTTGGAACCATGCATGTGAGCAGCAAAATGGCTTTTCATCTCAGCGATTCCTTTTATGATGCCATCCAGCAATGTGATGTCGTGGCGCTTGAACAAAACCCTTATTACTGGCAGCAGGACATGGTGAGGATGAACGAAGCCGAGCAGAACATCAAACGTTACCAGCGCAATGGCGCTAACCAGTACCTGAACGAACGATCTTTTCAACCCGACAACTACGAAAACCGGCTTGCGGAAGCGCTCACCGATCAGCCAATGGTCGTGAATGGCTTGCTGTATCGCAGCTCCCAGGCGCAGGAAGATTATGAAGAAAACACGTATCTCGATTTGTACATTTACCAGACAGGAAAAAAACTGGGCAAACAAGCCGCCGGCGTTGAAGATTATTATGGGTCGCAACGCATTGTATTTGAGGCGTACGAAGATGCCATGCAGGACCGCAACCGGAAAAAGCGGGATACCAATGGCGAATCTTTGTACGATATCGAAAAAAAGATCCAGTTGGCGTACCGGCAGGGCGATCTTGACTTGCTCGATTCGCTTGAACAATTTGAATACGATTCGCCTGCATTTCTTGAAAAATTTCTTTACCGTCGAAACGAAATTCAAGCCCATTCGATAGATACCATTCTCAAACGGCATTCTTTGTTTGCCGGCGTTGGTGCCGCTCACTTGCCGGGACCCCGCGGCGTAATTGAATTGCTTCGTCAAAAAGGATATCACCTGCGGCCGGTGCAGATGCAGGACCGGAATGCAGGCAGGAAAGCAGCCATAGACAACCTGAAATTCCCGGTAATGTTTCAAAAGGTGACAACAGACGATGGCACCCTTTCGATGCAGTTGCCTGGGCCGTTGTACCACCGTTCCGAACCGGGCAGCAACAACGATAGCTGGCAATATGCCGATATGGAAAATGGTACGTATTATTCTGTCATCCGGGTAAAGACATATGCTGGTATGTTGGGGCAAACGGTAAATCAAACGTTACAAAAAGCCGACAGCCTGTTGTATGAAAACATCCCGGGAAGAATATTGAAGAAAACAATTTTGCAAAAAAATGGTTACCCGGTACTCGACATCACCAACCGCACCCGTCGCGGCGATTTGCAGCGGTATAATCTTATCATTACGCCATTTGAAATCATTGTCTGCAAAATGAGCGGCAACGACAACTATGTAAATGGCAGCGAAGCCGATACCTTTTTTCTTCCCTGCAAGTCCAATATCCTTTTCATCTTCCGGCAAAAGTTGTCAGCGAGGTAGCCGGTTTCAGCGCCTCTTTTCCACAACAACTATTGGTTTCCCTCAACACCCACAACCGCGACAACATCAACCGGCTGGAATATGAATCCATCGACACTTCTACCGGGCTTTGCTATACTGTCTGGAAAAAAACGGTGAACAATTACCGGTTTCTGGAAGAAGACAGTTTTGACCTTGCACTGATGGAAGAAAGCCTGAAACGTAGCGAACTGATAGTAAAGGAAATCAGCCGGAAACCGGGAATGCTGGATGGATATCGAACACTGGACATGACATTTGCCCTGCAAAATGGCAGTACCTTGTTCGCAAAAGCCATCCTTCGTGGTCCTCATTATTATTTGGTAACTGTTACCGCAAACCATCAAAAGGACGATGCAATTTCGTTCCTGCGTTCATTTCATCTCACCCGTTTTCATTATCCGGATGTGGCGCTGTTCAGCGATGCGGCCTTACACTTCACCGTTCAGACTCCGGTAATCCCGGTATTGGATACATTCCTGGTGAATATGACAGCCGGTGCAAACGACAATCGTTTCGGGCAAACAGGCAACCGCTACCGCAACCGGGTAAAGTCAGCTTTTTTCAGCAACGACTCAACCGGGGAAGCAGTTTTGGTAACCTGTACTTTTTTTCCCAAATATTATTATCGGGAAGATTCGGCAACGTTCTGGAAGGGGGAATTGCCTTTGTCAAGTTATAAAAAGTTCATTATCCGGTCGAAAGAATTCATCAGACTGGGTAATGATTGCAGCGGTTACAAATTTGTATTTCTTGATACCAATACTGTTCGGCAAATCACCACTTTGTTTTTGTTGAAAGAAAACCGGATGTACCAGGTTACGGCATTGCAGGATACGGTGAGCGCTCAGAGTCCGTTTGTCCAGACGTTTTTCAACACCTTTCGACCCGATGGGTATAGCAATGGCGTTTCGGTGTTTACAGATAAACAGGCATTGTTTTTCAACGATTACCAACGTGGCGATTCTCTAACCCACAACATTGCGGTCAATGCACTATCTGATGTGCAATTAGACTGTCATGCTCTGCCGCAGTTGCATCAATGCATTGACAATGCAACTTACGGTGACCATAACTATTTTGACACGAAACGAAAACTGATCCGCGAATTGGGTTTTATCGACAACGAAACCTGTGCAGACTCCTCGCTCCGTTTGTTGTCGCAGTTATACCTGCTAACCGCCGATACTGCGTTTTTCCAGAATGAAATTGTGCTGGCATTGGCAAGGTTGCACACCGGGAAGGCGTACCAATTGTTGGCAACAATCCTTACAGAAGATCCGCCGGTATTTGACGATGAAAACGACTACAACAACCTCTTTGCGCTGCTGCGCGATTCTTTACAGTTGACAAGACAGGTGTTTCCGGCATTGCTGCAACTTGGAAACATAGACGATTACAAATTGCCCGTCAATAACCTGCTTGAAACATTGATAAACAGCAACCTGATCAATGCTGAAGATTATGAAACTTATTTCAGCCGCATTTATTTTGAAGCCAAAATAGAAATGAAAAAGATGCAGGTAAACGATGAAAAATCGATGGAAAAAGAACACCAGCAGCAGAACGGCAACTCGACTCTTAACTACCGGTTTACGTTTCAAAACACCCCTGATACCAATGATGAAGAGGTACGATTGTATTCTGCACTCCTAATGCCATTTTATGATTTGAAACCATCGGTGCCACTTTATTTTGACAAACAACTCCGTTCGCACAACCCGGCTATGCAATTGGCAGCAGCCGTCTTGTTGCTGAAAAACAACAAACCTTTACCGGACAGCGTTCTGCAAAGCCTGTCGGCGAATGAGAAGTATCGTGCATTGCTGCTTGACCGGCTGGAACAAATTCACCGAAAGGATTTGTTTCCGGCGGGTGCGCACAACCAGGAAGCCATGGCAAAATCGGTATTGCTGGCCGACCAAACAGCAGACGCGTTTCAAAAACTGCAACTGATCGACCGCCAGTTGATAAACACCATTGTTGGCAAGGGATACGTTTACTTTTTCAAATACAAATTCAAAGCTGAAGACGATTGGAAGATTGCCATCAGTGGATTGCAGCCTTTGAATCAACAGGAGGTGAGCAGTAATGGCAAAGTGGTGAAACTGACGGGTAAAAAATTAACTGCCAAAGAACCGGTGGCAGATCAGTTGGAAGAACAACTGAAAAAAGTATTGTTTTCACTTCATGAGAGTGCGTATGGTTTTTTCCTCGACACATCGCCCGGTAACTATCACCGGAACCGCGATTTTGACAATTGAGTAATCATATCCGTTTTCTGCATCGGGATCTTGTGAATTCATGAACCGGAGACGAGTAAAGTTGAACAGACTCCTACGGTTTTCATATTGATTAAGTAATATTTTGATTAAAACAGGAGGACAACATCAGTCAAAACCATATATTGGCTTAGTCAACGAAACCCTGTTCATGTCAATCAAATAAAAAAGCAGGGTTCATTGATTGACCCTGCTTTTCCAATTTTAAAATAATTTACACTTCGAAAATCAATTGTTCGTCGCGCTCTTCTACGGGAATCTGGCGGATAAAGTTATCGTAGCCATCATCATCTTCGTGTGTCGTGTACATGCCATAAGCATCCATACTATACCCGATGAGCCCGTCATTTGCTTCTATCAGGTAAAGAATGCTGGAATCGGCAGGATCGGAGTCGCCTTCAAAACGGTACGTTCTGATGATTTTCAAATCTTCCGGTTGATAATTTTTGTTTTTGCCTGCCGTAAAACCTTTATCTGTGCATTTGAATTCGTTATCTAATTTTTTTAAACGCAGCTTCTCTAAAATTTCAGACAAACTGGTCATTTCGCTGGGTTTGAACATAGTGTAGTTTTTAGGTTGAGGAAGTTCCAAATTTTGTACCTATACATTGAAATTCATGTAATTATTAAAATATATTTTTTAGCAAAATATTAGTTGTGTATTAATTTCTACATGCTTAACTTTATAGGAACATTGTTGCTATTCATTTCGTTGCTTTTTGTTGAGTTTTCCCCGCTGTACACATCTTTGAGAAACAGGATCATTTGAGATTTTGGAGTTAATGTATTCAATGTTTTTGGAAGGGAAAACCATCTGAAACCGGCACATTTAAAACCGTCAATATATGAATCCATTTATCCAAACGAACAAGACCAATAAGCAAACCGCGCTTATCGTCAGTAAAATCCGCGCGCTCATTTTTTCTTTACAGAATGCCAACAAAGCATTTCAACGGATTGCCGTCGATGCAGCGACAGGAAAGCGCAAATGCTGGTGTTTGGAATGGCGACCGAGTCGTTCCAGTTTTACAAGGAATTGTCTCTGCACACGCAGGTGTTGAACCGGCATGCCGACTTCAATGAAAACATGTTTACCGATTATCATTGCGCAAATGAAGATTCCGAAAAGGAAATGTCGGAAGAAAACCTCGACAAAGTGTTGGAAGATTGCGTTCACATAGAAAAAAGCCTGATCAGCGAGTTTAGAAAATTGCTGAATGACCACCTGATCACCGGCGATCTTCGCAAATTGTTGCAGGAGCAACTCAATGGATTTTTGTATGCGTTTGTAAAAATCAAAATGCTCAGTAACCTGCACATCAGGTCCAATTCGTTGGCGGATATATTGTAACTGTTCAAATGCCTGATAAACGAAAAGCCGGGAAGTAATTCCCGGCTTTTTTATGCACTCAACTCCGGGTGCAGCGACATCGCAACAGGTTGTTGTTTCTTATCTTGCAACTCTTTAATGAATTTTATGCAAACATTTCTACAGCGTCTGGGTATCCGCGAAAAAGAACAGGGCAATGCAACCGGTAGTTCCTGGTATGGCGGCAGCACAACCATTGAATCATTTTCACCGGTGGATGGCCTCAAGATCGGTAGCGTACAAGCTTGTGAACGTGATACTTACCAAAACATCGTACAGGCAGCGCAGGATGCATTTTTATATTGGCGATCGTTGCCGGCACCGCGGCGTGGCGATATTGTCAGGCAAATTGGAGATGCGTTGCGACATTACAAAGAACCGCTTGGGCAACTGGTTAGTTATGAAATGGGCAAAAGCCTGCAGGAAGGATTGGGTGAAGTGCAGGAAATGATTGACATCTGCGACTTTGCCGTCGGGCTTGTCGCGGCAGTTGTATGGGCTTACCATGCACAGCGAACGCCCGCAGCACCGCATGTATGAACAATGGCATCCGCTGGGCATTGTAGGCATTATGTCCGCTTTTAATTTTCCGGTTGCCGTATGGAGCTGGAATGCAGCACTGGCATGGGTTTGTGGCAATGTTTGTATCTGGAAACCAAGCGAAAAAACACCGTTGTGTTCCGTTGCCTGCCAGCACATTGTATCAGACGTTTTTGAGCGAAACAACGTACCGGAAGGGGTGAGCTGTTTGCTGCAGGGCGACAAAACGGTGGGTGAATGGATGTGTGAAGACAGCCGCATCGCGCTCATTTCTGCTACAGGCTCCACCCGAATGGGCAAGGCAGTTGGCAGCAAGGTCGCTGCACGGTTGGGAAAAACCATTCTTGAACTCGGCGGCAACAATGCCATCATCATCACTGAAGCATGCAGATCTGGACATGTCGCTGATTGGTTGCTTGTTTGGTGCGGTGGGTACTGCCGGGCAGCGTTGCACCACCACGCGCCGTCTCATCATTCATGAATCTGTATATGATTCAATTTAAAGAAAAATTGAAAGCATGCCTACGGCAGCTTCGCATTGGCGATCCCCTGGATAGCAGCAACCATGTAGGACCGTTGATAGACAAAGATGCGGTGAACAACTACCTGTCAAGCGATTGAGAAGTGCAAGCAACAAGGCGGGCAATTTGTGGTGGAGGGTGGCGTGTTGGACGGTGAGGGATATGAAAGCGGCTGTTATGTAAAGCCTTGCATTGCGGAAGTGGACAACTGATTGGCAAATTGTGCAACACGAAACGTTTGCACCCATCTTATATTTGATGAAATATAACACACTTGAAGAAGCCATTGCCCTGCAGAACGGTGTGCCACAAGGGTTAAGTTCATCTATTATGACACTGAACATGCGCGAAGCCGAGCAGTTTTTATCTTACAATGGAAGTGATTGCGGTATTGCCAATGTAAATATCGGCACCAGCGGCGCGGAAATCGGCGGCGCTTTTGGTGGTGAAAAAGAAACCGGCGGCGGCCGCGAAAGCGGATCTGATGCATGGAAAGCTTACATGCGCCGGCAAACCAATACCATCAATTGGGGTACTGCTTTGCCTCTTGCGCAGGGTATTAAGTTTACCGTCTAAAATATCATACAAGGCTGGTCAAATGTCTGTTGATCTACAGAAGTGGTCGAGGGAATTCTAACTTCAACCATTTCTTTTTTGGATGAATTTTAAAAAAACATACGGACAACGGTTCAATTGTCCCAGTTGTCGTTTATACATCTGGATTGCGTTTTCAAAACCAAGATATAGCGCATCGCTGATAAGCGCATGACCAATGGAAACTTCATCAAGCATGGGAATTTGTTGTTTAAAACCTGAGATTGTAAAAATCCAAATCATGACCGGCATTTAAACCAAAGCCCAGTGCCCGGGCCTTTTTTGCCGCCAATACATAGGGTTGAATAGCTTGGTCTGGATTATCAAAAATTGTTTTGCATATCCTTCAGTATATAGCTCAATCCGGTCGGTGCCGGTGGCAGCAGCTCCTTCCACCATTTCTATAACCGGATCAACAAAAATGCTTACCCTTATACCTGCCAATGAAAAGTGCCAATGATAGTTGTTAAGATATTCTTTGTGTTCAATCGTATTCCATCCATGATTGCTGGTGATTTGATCGTAGCGCATCGGGAACTAAAGTCACCTGAGTAGGTTTTATTTCCAGTAACCAGGTTCTACAAACTTTTGTTCGGTACAATTGCCTTCAATATTGAATTCTGTATTAATGATGTGTTTGATGTCTCGGACATCGTGTATACCGGATGTGCCGTTCATCGGGTCGCGGATGTACGGTAATGCCATCGGCACCAAAAAGCTGTGCATCAATAGCGGCTTTAACAACATCGGGATTATTGCCGCCGCGGCTGTTGCGCAGCGTGGCGATTTTATTGATATTTACACTCAATTTCGTCATGATGGTTAAATGACAAAGATGATACAAGAGTGGCTGTTGGAATAAGGAAAATCAAAAAAAAGGAAAATGAATGGCCAACGATTCGATGCTACGCTACTTTTTTTTCTTCTTTTCGGGTGTATCGACATAAATCTGCCGGGCTTTGTCGATCAATGTAACAAATTCAGATTCCAACACATTACCCGGATCTGCCGAGTTGCGGGCAAGGTTGGCAATGGTATCCCAGTTGATCGCAGGGGAATATTTTGAATGTTTCAGCATGCTTCCAAACATGCTGATGGCGGTAGCCAACCGGATGCGCGATTCAGCCGAATCCAATGGAATTGCATCCAGATTTGCTACCAGGTGATCTGTTTTTTCCAGGTTGCTTTGCGGCAAGCGGTAATGAAAGTTGATGTCTGCGATGTGGGGATCGTGCTTGCCTGCTGGTTCTGTTTCAAAAATCGCCATGATGCTTTGCCCGCTGCCCAGTTCGCCGCCTTCCATCAGCATGGTGTCTTTCAGCGCATCTTTCCGGTTGTCGTATCCGATCAGCCGGAAGCTTTTGACTGTTTCCGGGTCAAACCGGATGTTGAGGTATGCGTTGTTGGCTACAGCATACATATTTTTTGTAAATTCTGTCACCATGGTTTTTTGCGCTTCCTGGATGTTGTCTATGTAAGCGAAATTGCCGTTGCCCTTTTTGGCAAGCATTTCCAGCCGGCTGTCTTTGTAATTGCCCATGCCGGTGCCAAGGCAGGTAAGGTAAATACCGCTTTGTTTGTGCGCGGTAACAATGGCTTCCAGTTCTTTGTCCGAGGTCTGCCCGATGTTAAAGTCTCCATCGGTAGCCAGGATTACGCGGTTGTTGCTGCTAGCGCTATAAATGGTTTCCGCCATGTCGTAGGCTGTTTGTATGGCTTCAGAACCGGGCGTATCTCCTTCTGCATGCAACCTGTCTATGACCTGTATGATTTTGTCTTTGTCGGCACCGGAAGTAGGCGGAAGTGCAATGCCCACCTTGCCACCATAAGTTACAATGCCAACGGTATCCACTTCCCGCAGGTTGTTGACCAGCAGTTTGAAAGCCGCCTGCACCAGCGGCAACCGGTTGTCTTTGTCCATCGACCCGGAGACATCAATCAAAAAGATAAACTTGGCAGGTTGTATTTGCTGCAGCTTCAGGGAAGGGGTGAAAATGCTGATGAACAATAACCGGTTGGAATCGTTCCACGGACAGGTCGTATATCGGGTGTCGAATGTAAAATCACTGCCAGCCTCGTGTTTTGGCGTGTTGTTGAGGTTGAAATAATTGAGCATTTCTTCGATGCGCACCCCGTCGGGCGGCACGGTACTGCCCATGTTGAGAAACCGGCGGATATTGCTGTAAGAGGCGCAATTGATGTTGAGCGCAATGCTTGTTTCAGCCGCAGAAGCTGTTTGGGTGAATTCATTTTCGATGAGCGAGGTGTAAGTTTCTGCACCGAAAGCCGTGGTAGTCGTTGGTTTTTGCAAACCAACATTTTTAGTCATCATGATCAGCCCGCTGCCGCTTGTGTTGAGTGAGGGCTTCCAGCGGTTTCAGCACGATGTTTTCGAAAGCAATTGCAGAGACTTGCGTAGTCAATGTTTCGTAACCGTCGAGCATCACGGTCATGGAATCCGTCTTTTGCGACAGCGGGATGCCAAAGCCGCCTGTTGATCCGCTGCTAAACAAGGCAGCACCTTTGGAATTGAGCCTGATTTTTGCAAACGGTAGTGGCTGTCCCTGTGTGTTTTTTACTTGACCACGCAGGTAATATTGTGCAAACGCGGGCAGCGCAACCAAACAGAATAATATGGCAGTGACAATCTTCAGGCAGTACATCGACCACAAGGTAAAATATTTTACAATCATTCATCATGTGGTAAACGCATATTTGGGAAACCACCATTGTTTCGTAACGTTTTTGTAATCAATTGATTTTTTAACCGGCAAACGACTACAAATACAGCCGCCTGTACCGATAACATTTTGTGTCTCAGGTCAATTCTTCTAATTTTACTTTTTTCAAACTTTATCCCATCTCCTGTTTTCATGATATTAATTGTAGATGATAAGCGTGAAAATATATTATCGTTAAAAAAAATTCTTGAAATAAACGACTTCAGGGTTGATACTGCTTTTCGGGTGAGGAAGCCCTACTGAAAATTCTGAAGAACGCTTATTTTCTAATTATACTCGATGTGCAAATGCCCGGCATGGATGGTTTTGAAGTTGCCGAAGCCATCAGCGGAACCAGCAAAACAAAAGACATTCCCATCATTTTTTTGTCTGCAGTGAATGTTGAAAAAAAATTCATCACAAAAGGTTATGCATCGGGCGCTATCGATTACATCACCAAGCCTTTCGATCCGGATATTCTAATTTTAAAAGTAAAAACCTTTTACAAGCTATATACACAAACGCAGGCGTTAAACGCGATTCAAAATTCGCTGCGAGAAGAGATTGAATGCGCAAAGAAGTACAGGTGCAGTTGAAAGACCGGAACAGCGAATTGCAATCTATCTTCGAAAGTATTCCGCAGATTGCTTTCACTGCCAAACCCGATGGCACGCTTGAATTCGTAAACGAACATTGGTACGAATATTCCGCCGACGCTGACCGAATTTCCGAAGTTGCCGATACTGAATTCGATATAACCTCGTTGTGGCAACAGCCATCACAAAAGGTGAAAATGTAGAACTGGAAGTTTGTATTACTAAAACGAGACTCCGGCATTTGCCGCTGGCATTTGATGCGCGCAATTCCCATTATGGAAAATGGCATAATTGTAAAATGGGTAGGCACATTTACCGATATTGAAGAACAGCAAAAAGCCCTTGATAAAAAAGACGAGTTTATCAGCATCGCCAGCCACGAACTGAAAACGCCGTCTACCTGCTATAAAAGCGTACGTACATCTGCTGCATTCCGCCATCAAAGATGAATCGAAGGAGCAGGCGAAAATGTTTATCGAACGAACGGAAAAGCAAATTGACAAACTGTACCTGCTGATCGCCGATCTGCTGGACATTTCGAAAATTGAAAGCGGCAAACTCAAGTTTAACAAACGCTGGTTCCCGTTTCAGACGATGCTCGCACAACACCATTGAAATCGTCAAACAAACATATCCGCGATTGCAGCATTCCTGGTGAAAGGCGATGCCGAAAGTTGAAATTTACGCCGATGACATGCCGCATGGAGCAAGTGCTGATCAATTATCTCAGCAACGCCATAAAATATTCTCCCGAAAACAACAAAGTGAAATACACATTTCGGTATACTGATAAACGCTTACGCGTGGCGGTAAGGATTTCGGCATTGGCATTTCGCACGAAAACAAATCCAATATTTTCAAGAAATTTTACCGGGCCGAAGCCTCTTCCAACCGTTTCCAGGGGCTTGGCATCGGATTATACATCTGTTCCGAAATCATTCGCCGGCACAATGGCGACTTTGGGGTAGAGAGTGAAATCGGCAAGGGGTCTGTATTTTATTTTACCATCCCGGTACAATCTCCCGATGAAAAATCTTGATCTATTACAACCGCCAACATCGCGGTTTACCTTGTTGTTCATAAAAATTCATCATACGTTCGTTCATGAAAACTTCCTTTATCCGAAATTTACAAAGAGGCTTTGGAATTTCTTTGGTCATCCTGCTCATCAGTTCCGTGGCTTCTTTCTTCAGCATTACCGACTTGAGCAGCCGGGCAAAATTGGTAAACCATACCAATCTGGTGATGCAGCAAGCTGAAGGATTGCCTCCTTGCTAAAAGATGCAGAAACCGGTCAGCGCGGTTTCCTGCTTACCGGCGACAATCGTTTTTAGTGCCTTATCGAAACTGTCGAAAGACAAATTCACAAAAGCATCACACGGCTGCGTGAACTGACCAATGACAACAACAGCCAGCAACAGATTGCTGCAAAGAGCTGAAGGAATTGTTCATGTCTGACGGCGCAACGTCTGTCGGAACTCATTGCCATGCAACGAAAAGGTACGTTGATCGATGCATCCAATTGATGGAAGGGCGAAGATCGTGGAGAAAACGCAAGATAACTGATCAATGAAATTCAGAATGAGGAACAACGCCTGCTCGTGACGCGCACACAGGCTTTTTCGATTTATGTCGTGGATGTCGCCTGTCATTCATCATCCTTACGGCATTGTCTGCCATCCCATTACAAATCTTTTATTACCGGAAAGTAAAAAGCGATTATGATATGCGGCTCGTTTTGCAACATCAGTTGGAAAAGAACGGAGCAGCAACGTGACCGAACGGCATCGAAATTATTGAAGACATTGCTTCGCAAATTTCTTCCGGCAATTATTCGATCCGTGTCAGAGACAACCGAAAAGACAACCTTGGCAAACTTTCGTGAAGCGCTGAACAAAATGGCCGTAGCACTCGAAGCTTCGTTTGAGGATTTCAAAAAACGGGAATGGTTGAAGAACGGTTTGGCAGAACTGAATGAAAAAATGATTGGCATGAAAAGATTTAACGACGCTGTCCAACAATCATAATTCAATCGATTGCCGCCTATACCAACAGCCAGGCGGCAGCCATTTATTTGTTTGATAACAATGACGTTGCACCTGACGGCCGGAGTGGCATTATCGGGTCACGTCAAATACGGACTATTGCCCCCGGCGAAGGATTAATCGGTCAGTGTGCGGATGGACCAAAACATCGTTAGTTCACAACAACATTGCCGCAAAGCAATATCATCATCAGTTATGCTGCCGGCGAGTAAAACCCGATAACCTGATCATGTTCCCGGTCATGTGGGAAAATGAGTTGAAAGCCGTGATAGAGACAGTCTCTTTTACCCCTTATCACAAAAGTGGTTAAAGAATTTTTCAGCAACGTGTTTCGCCAAACATTGGGTTGTCTATTGAAAGTGCCCGGCAGCAGATGCCGACTGCAACAATTGTTCAACGAAACACAGGCACAATCGGAAGAACTGCAAGTGCAGCAGCACGAACTGGAACAACTGAATTCGGATCTGGAAAGCCAGGCACAAAAACTACAGGTATCGGAAGAAGAACTGAAAGTGCAGCAGGAAGAATTGCTGCAAGCAAACCAGGAACTGGAAGAACGCAGCGCAATACTGGAAGAAAAGAACCAGCTGATCGTGGAAAACAGCCTAGAAATTCAGAAAAAAGCCGATGAACTTGAAGCCAGCACCCGGTACAAAAGCGAGTTTATGGCAAACATGTCTCACGAACTGAGAACACCGCTCAATTCCATTCTTTTGCTATCGCGGTTGCTGTCGGAAAATGCAGACAAAAACCTGACGAAAGAACAAGTAGAATTTGCCACCGTGATACAAACTTCGGGGAATGGTTTGCTGTTGCTGATTGATGAAATCCTGGATCTTGTCTAAAATAGAAGCCGGTAAAATGAAGATTGAATTCAGGGACGTCAATATCAGGGAAATCCGGAACAACCTGAATGCATTGTTTGCACCGCTGGCAAAAGAAAAGAAACTTGATTTCGCTATCCGCATCGACAACAATGATACTGCCTTTGATTCATACCGATTCTATGAGGCTGGAGCAGATATTGAAAAACCTGTTGTCCAATGCTTTGAAATTCACTGCGCGTGGCGCCGTAAAAATGGACATCGTCAATGCTGCGGACAACCGCATTCAATTCATCGTCAAAGACACCGGCATCGGCATTTCCAAAGACAAACAACAACTGGTGTTTGAAGCATTTCAGCAAGCCGATGGTTCTACAAGGCGAAAATATGGTGGCACCGGACTTGGTTTGTCCATCAGCCGCGAACTGGCCAAACTGTTGGGTGGAGACATTCAGGTGACGAGCGATACAGGCAAAGGCAGTACGTTTGTCCTCACCATTCCTGCCGATGCCAGGTTGGTGATAAAAGAAGAAACGGCTGTTCCGGTCAAACCTATGGCCATTGTGAACAAGCCTGCAGTAACAGAAGCGCACCCTGTTATGGAAGTTGCGGAAACAGAAATCCCGGAAGGGCTTTCGGATGACCGGCACAACATTGGGACGAACGACAAGATCATTCTCATCATTGAGGATGACGCAACATTTGCTCAAATCCTGCTTTCGTTTACGCGCAAAAACAAGTACAAAGGATTGGTGGCGCTTCGCGGCGACATAGGTGTTCAGCTTGCAAGGAAATATTTGCCGACGGCAATCCTTCTCGACATCCGGCTGCCGGTGAAAGACGGATGGCAGGTTATGGAGGAATTGAAAGCCAACAACGCCACCAAACACATTCCTGTGCACATGATGTCGTCGCTGCAGCAAAAAGAAGAAAGCATCAGCCGTGGCGCCATTGATTTTATTGACAAAGCGGCTTCGCTGGAAAAAATGCCCGACGTGTTCAGCCGCATTGAAATGGCACTTAGTCGCGGACCCCGTAAAATATTGATCGTTGAAGAAAATGAAAAACATGCACAGGCACTGTGCTATTTCCTGGAATCGTACAACATCAACGTAAGAAGTACGCAGGATATTTCGGAAGCCGTGAGCATCTTGCAGGAAGGCAGTTCGGACTGCGTGGTTCTCGAAATGAAAGTGTTTACCAAAGACTCGTATGAGGCACTCGACCGGGTAAAAAATACAGAAGGACTTGAGAACCTGCCCATTATCATTTTTACCGGCAAAAGTCTTTCAAAAGCAGAAGAAGTTCGGTTTAAACAGGTGGCTGATTCCATCGTTATCAAAACGGCAAATTCCTACAAGCGAATTTTGGACGAAATCGATGTGTTTTTACAAATCGTGGAGGAAAACGATCACAGCAAACCGAAATCCAACAAACGCAGGCTGAGCGCACTCGAACAGGTTTTGGAAAACAAAACGGTGTTGATTGCAGATGATGACGTTCGAAATATTTATTCGCTCACCAAAGCCCTCGAAGCTCACAAAATGCACGTGTTGTCGGCTACCGACGGGAAAGACGCATTGGAGCAACTAAAGCAAAACCCAAAAATCAATCTCGTTCTGATGGATATGATGATGCCCGAAATGGATGGCTACGAAGCTACGCAAACCATCCGCAACATGCCGCAATACCGAAACTTGCCCATCCTCGCCGTTACCGCTAAGGCGATGTATGGCGACCGGGAAAAGTGCATACAGGCAGGGGCTTCCGACTATATTTCAAAACCCATTGATGTAGATCAGCTCATTTCGCTGTTGCGCGTGTGGCTTTACCAGTAAATGCAGATGGTGATCACGATTGTTGAACAGTTTTCACTTTAACAAATCAGCTATTTCCATTGAAACGTATTGATCAGGTGTTTCATGTCGGCAGCAATAAACTGGTTGACAGGTTGCAGCGAATCCTGGTTGGGCGTGGCATCGAAATACAATGCGCCACGGAGAAAATGATGAATGGAATCGGTGAGGAAAAACTGGTTGGCGGTGGCTACATCGCCTTCTACATTGAAAAACACGCCATGTACACCGTTTGGAGTGTTCATGAGTGAGTCATTGATGCCGGATGCCCTTGTCGTGTGTTTGTTGGTCATGTTGTAAGCGTCGTTCACAAGGTTTTGAAAACTATAATTTCCAATTCGTTTGTAACTCACATAGATGCGGCTATTGAAGCGTGGAAAATCTATGTTGATCCAATAAGGGTTTTCTGGAATGCTGTCAAAAAATGAAGTGTCCTTCACCACGTTTGCATAAGCGGGATACTCGAACCGGTAAGGATAACCAGCTTCATCAAAAACCTTGTACTTTTTTTCGGGCAACTCAATGCTAAAATACCCTGTAGGTTTTGGAACATAAGGTTCGCTGCAGGCAACCAGTAAAAGGCAAGACAGAGAATGCAATTTTCCAACAGAATTGTGCGTGGTGTTTCAATATTGGTGTTGTTTGTGTCAGCGCCGTGCGCCGGTGCGAATAATATGAATGTACAGAACCGCTCCATGGCAGGTATCAACGCTTATTTGACCGTTTGTGGTTTGATGGTGACCTGGATTTTCTGCAAACGTTTTTTTAAAACTTCCAGCACTGTAAAGTCGAAATCGCCGGAAGACACCACCATGTTTTCTTCGGGAATAAACCCGGCAATCTCAAGTACAAGCCCGGCCAAAGATTCGCTTTCGCCTTTCACTTTGTCGAACGTTTCGTCGGGCAGGTGCATGATTTTACAAACCTCATTGACCATGATTTTTCCTTCAAAAACAAAATTGTTGTCGTCGAGCTGTGTGTAGTTCACATCATCGTCATCAAATTCGTCGCGGATGTCCCCAATAATTTCTTCCAACACATCTTCAAGTGTTACAATGCCGCTGGTGCCGCCAAACTCATCTACCACCACCGCAAAGTGAATGTGTTTTTGCTGAAATTCCTGCAGCAGGTCTTCAATAAGCTTGTGCTCATGAACGAAATATGGCGTTCGCATCAGGCTGTGCCAGTTGAAGCCTTCAGGTTGTTCTATGTAAGGCAGTAAGTCTTTGGTGTTGATTACGCCAACAATTTTGTCAAGGTTGTCGTTGTAAACCGGCAACCGGCTGTAGTGCAGGCTTTCTACGCGCGCTACCAACTGTTCGAAAGTAAGGTGCAGTTCGATGCCATTGACATCGAGCCGGGTACGCATCACCTGTTTTACACTGATGTTGCCGAATTTCAGAATTCCCATCAGGATGTCTTTTTCTTCAACTTTCCCTTCGGGATACGTTTTGTCGATGGCATGAGAAATTTCTTCGCTGGAATAATTGTTTTTTTTGCCGGCAAGTTTTTTCTCCACGGCTTCAGCGCTTCCCACCATCCAGGTACCGATGCGGTTGAACATGAGGTAGAGCGCTTCGCCCACAAATCCAAAGTCTTTTGCAAAACGAATGCTGTTGTAATTGGCATATAGCCTTGGCAATATTTCGCCAAAGAGCAGGATGACAGACGCAATGACCACAAACTTGAAGAGAAACTCGCCTGCACCCGACAAGAGCAAAATCGAATTGATGATGTAATTGCTGAGCACAACGATGAACACGTTGAGAACCACCTTGGCTATTTGCAAAGAGGCAAGCAGCACTTTGGGTTCTTCCAGCAAGTCTATCACCCGCTTGTACGCCTGTTGTGGCTTAGTTTTCAGCAGGTTGATGTCTTTGTAACTAAGCGAATAAAAAGCAACTTCAAGACCAGCTGCAGAGAAGGAAAGAAACAAAAGCAACAGCAGGATGATGACCATAACCGTCATACCCTGGTTGTCAATTGCGGCTGCCTGTAAAATGCTTTGTAAGCGGATCAAACTGAACAGAAGTACCAATGCAGGGTATTATTTAATTACAATATTAGTGGTTTGTACAAAATAAACCGCGCGTTCCAATTATTAATTCAGAACACGTTGTACCCATTTTGTGCACAGGTTAAAACGGCAGTTCTTCCGACAAATCTGAAAGTGGCGGTTCTTCCCCGCTGAAATTTTCAGGTTCTGTGTGTGTCAGGTTTTTTTGGTTGGAGTTGAATTCGTTTCTTTTTTCAAGCATGATCAGGTTGTCACAAACGACTTCGGTTGCAAATTTTTTATTGCCTTCCTTGTCTTCCCAGCTCCTGGTGCGCAGCCTGCCTTCTACGTAGATCAGGCTTCCTTTGTGAAGGTATTTTTGCGCCAGTTCTGCCAGGCCCGCGCCAAAGCACTACGGTGTGCCACTCGGTTTGTGAAACGAGTTTGCCACCTTTGTCTTTGTACGTTTCTGTTGTTGCCAACGGAAATTTCGCTACTCCAATATTACCGTCAAGATACTGCAGGTCGGGATCTTTGCCAAGATTGCCAATCAGTATTACTTTATTTACACCTCTCATAGCTAACTTATTTTATGCGAGAAATGAATTCCTTATGTAAAGCTAAAATATGTTATTCAATCTTTCATGATTAAATTGAAGGAAAAACAACTGACAGTCAGATTGTAAGGGTTTCGTTATAAACGTTATCGAACGATCATTCGCATCCAGCAAAAAAGGCGAAAAGCCAAATGCTTTTCGCCTTTTCAACAGTTAAAGGTTGCAATGCTACCCGATTGAGTAGCTCATGGTGCCGTCTTTTTCGTCTTTCAGTTGTATGCCTAGAGCAGTAAGCCGCTTGCGGATGTTGTCGCTTGTCACGTAGTTTTTTTCTTCTTTGGCTTGTTTGCGAAGGTCGATCAGCAGATTCAGGATGCCATCGAGCTGGTATGCGTTGGCAGGTTTGATGTCTTTCAATCCCAAAATGTCTTCAATGAAGGTTTTTAGTTTGGTTTGCATCCATTGCAATGTATCAGCACTCAGCGCATTGGCGGGCAGGTGTTTGTCTCTGAGTCCATTGATGACCGGTACCAGTTCAAACAAATTTGCCAGCACTTTGGCCGTATTAAAGTCGTCATTGATAAAGTCGTCGAGTTCGCTGAGCAATGCGCGGCATTTGGCGTCGAGTTCCGCATCGGCAGCAGGCTGTGGAGTATTGTTCTCGATAATGTTGCCGGTTTCACCCAGCTTCTTTAAGTTGTCATATGCGTCCCACAATCTTTTCAATCCTTTTTCGGCAGCTTTCAAAGCATCATTGCTAAAGTCGAGCGGGCTGCGGTAATGCGTTTGCAAAATGAAAAACCGGATGGTCATCGGGTGATACGCCTGTTCAAGTACCGGGCTGTCGCCGCTGAAGAGTTCGCTCAGTTTGATCACGTTGTTATAGCTCTTGCCCATCTTGCGGCCGTTGATGGTAATCATGTTGTTGTGAATCCAGTATTTAGCCGCCATGGTTCCGTTGCACACGGCACTTTGCGCTATCTCGCACTCGTGGTGCGGAAACTGCAGATCCATGCCGCCCCCATGAATGTCAAATTGTTCACCGAGGTATTTTGTGCTCATCGCCGAACATTCAATATGCCATCCCGGGAAACCCACGCCCCACGGGCTTTGCCAGCGCATGATGTGCTCAGGCGGTGCGTTTTTCCAAAGGGCAAAATCGGCTTTGTTCCGTTTTTCTTCCTGGTTATCGAGTTCACGCGTGGTTTCGATCATTTCTTCCAGCACACGCCCGCTCAGGATACCATAGGGCAATCCTTTCGGGGCAAAATCTTCATCATATTTTTTCACATCAAAATAGACCGACCCGTTTACTTCATAAGCATAACCGTCCTGGATGATTTGTTTGATCATCTCTATCTGTTCCACGATGTGGCCGGTAGCTGTTGGTTCAATGTTGGGCGGAAGAGTGTTGAACTGCTCCATGCCCCAGTGATACAGGTTGGTGTATTTCTGCACCAGTTCCATGGGCTCCAGTTTTTCAATCACCGCTTTTTTGCTGATTTTGTCTTCCGCTTCGCGTCCTTCTTCTTCAAAATGGCCGGCATCGGTAATGTTGCGCACGTAGCGCACTTTGTAACCCAGGTATTGCAGGTAACGATACACAATATCGAACGTAATATATGGTCGGGCATGACCCAAATGGCTCTCGCCGCTTACGGTAGGACCGCACACATACATGCCGACATATCCCTCTATCAGGGGCTTGAATTCTTCTTTTTGCCGGGTCAACGAATTGTATACTTTCAGCATACTGCGAAGATAAGCGCGAAGGGGTTATCTTTTGAGCCAAAAAAAGGGTGATCAAAAGACATGAACTGTACAATGCAGCAATGTTACCTGCGGATAGACACATCGGTCACCAGCATCGAATGATCGCTCAGGTCTTCGTCCACCATATCAAATTGCTGTACCTGAAAAGTAGTATCGGGCAGTATATAATCAATGCGCAGGGTAGGAGCAAGGGCATTGTAACTTTTACCAATGCCAAAATCTTTTCTCAAAAAGGCATCCTGCCGCAGGTTGCGGATACGGAAATAGGTATAGGAATTGGGAACATCGTTGAAGTCGCCACACATGATAGATGAATACGGGCTTTTGCTGATGGTATGGTGCACGACATCTGCCTGTGTTCCCCGCCGTTTGAATGCAATGATCATTTTTGAAATGAGGTTTCTCGAAGCCTGCAAAGCGTCTTTGTCGCGGTCTGCCACGTGATCCATTCCTTCATAATCTGCCCCCGAGAATTTAAAAGATTGCAGGTGAGAGGTAAATACGCGGATGGTATCTTTTCCCAGCTTCAGGTCGGCGAAGATCAAGCTTTCATAGCTGTAATTGGGAAAGCGGATTTTACCGCTGTCAATGATGGGATATTTTGAAAAAATGACAGAACCATATTGGTAATACCCGTTTTTTCGGTTGATGTCTTTCGAAAAATAATAATATGGATATTGACCGGTAAACAGCCGGATATTGTCTGCCTGTTCGCCCTGGGTCACCGAATGATTGAATTCCTGCAGGCAAATGACATCGGGGTTTAGTTTCAGCACCGCTCCGGCGATTTCTACCCGGTTGTGTTTTCGAATGTCGCTGTTGTTGCTTCGGCCATACATATTGCCCACATTCCAATCCACAATTCTCAATGACGAATCGGCTTTATCAGCGTCAAAATTGTTGTTGAAATGCAAGGCAAACAAAACGCCCAGCTGTTGAAACCCTACCAGCAGGATAATGAATGGAAGCCAGGCATATTTTGGTTTTACAAGCAGCCAGAAAATAATGGAAAACAAGAGCAAGGTAGCGAGATACGGAAAAGTAAGACCCAAAAAACCAATGAACCACCATTCTGCCGAACTGATAAACGGAACCAGGCAGGCTGCTACATAAACCACGCAACAAATGAGGGTGAGAAAATAAACAAAGCGTCGAGTAATTGTTCGCAAAGCACCAGCCATGTTGTAAAAGTAAAACATGCCGGTAACTAAATTGCACTCACCGCCATTTTACATCAGTGATAATAGGGTCGTGGTCGCCCAGCCTGCGCAATGCCACCGTTGTTTGCAATACCTCGAAATGCTGGTCGGGAAAAATCATGTCGATCCGCAAGGTAGGCACCATGTTGAAAAAAGTGGCGCCGATACCATTGCCAGCCTGCAAAAACGCATCCTGGTGATCGCCTTTCAACAGCCGGTAGCTGTACATGGTGGATGTGGCATTGATGTCGCCACAGTAAATAACCGGGACAGAACTGGTGTCTAAAAAACGCCTGATGTAGGCTGCTTGTTCATCGTGCATCAGTTCAATCTCCCGCAACTTTTCCTGCACTTCATTTTTGTATGTATATAACTTTTTGGCGACCCTTTTTTTGCCGGAATATCCCTGCGCAGAATCCGGAAACAGGTAATAAGAAGCAAGGTGCGCCGTGACCATGCGGACAGGTCGTTGCTGAAGGTTGTAATCGCCGAACACGAGGTATTCGGGGTGAAAATCGCTGCGGATCTTTAACCTGCCGCTGTCGGTAAACGGTTGTTTGCTACAGATCACCACGCCTCTTTCCGTGAGGCCGTAAAATTCACGTTTTACATAATCGCGCGAAAACACGATGTAATGATAGCCAAGGGAGTCCAGCTCATGTTTGGCAGATCCAAGGTCGCGGCAACTATCAATATTAAAATATTCCTGCAGGCAAAGTATATCAGGGTTGTATTCGCTGATGGTACTGAGAATGGCTTTTCGTTTTTTTGCTTTGGGATCAGATAACAACGCCGGATTCACAAAATCGGAAACATTCCAGCTCATCACGCGGATGGCGCCGCTCTTTTTTTCCATCTTCCACGAATGCAGGGGCGAAACCGCTACCACATGAAAAAAATTGTACAGCCCTGGTACAAGGAGCAGGAACATGGCAACCGCCCATTTTTTGTGAACAAACAAATTGACGATGCCGGCACCAATGACCATGGCAAACAGGTATGGAAACAACAGCGCTAAAAAAACGGTTTCACTAAAGACACTGGCTGGTATAAATTGGCTACAACAGGAGATCAGGTAAATCAGGGCCAACAGAAAACAAGCAGTTATCCATAAACCCCTCAGGATTTTGTTCATTCGGTTTTGGTTGTCAAAGGTCTTCCTTGCTCGCCTTTTTGAGATAGTCTTTTTCGTCATTGCTCAATGAACCGTACCCGTCTTCATTGATTTTGTCAAGAATTTCGTCGAGGCGTTGCTGAGAAAAACGGGAAGCGATTTTTTCAAAAGGTTTTTTGGACGTTTTATAAAAAATCTGCTGCTTCACTGGTTTTTTTTTATACTTTTTTTCAGGGTTGAAGAGGTTGTTCACCCATTCAAAACTATTGTTCATCCAGTTGCTCCAGTCGCTACCAATCTGCATTTGTTTGATAAACACAAAACCGGTGGCTGCGCCGGCAAGGTGGGCGACGGCAGTTCCGGCATTGCTGCTTGCGATGGTGGCATAATCAAAAGCTACAAAAATAAGTGTGAGCACCCACAACGGGATGCCGCCATTGATCATCGGCAACAGACGGTAACCTGGCGCGAGTGTGGTGGTAGCTAGAGCTATTGCCATCACAGCAGAGCCGGCACCCACCATCGGGTAAATGTTGCCAATATTCGCCCGCAACACGGGAAAGGTATAGATGGTGGCGATGAAAAATACCGCTCCCGCAAAGCCACCGTACAGGTAGATGGGAATGATTTTTTTATTGCCGGTGAGATCCTGCAAGATAAATCCAAACCCCCATAGCCATAACAGCGTGCCAATGAGACTCCAAATGCTTTCGTGGGTAAACATATAGCTGAAAACTGTCCAGGGACGGGTCAGTAATTTGTCGACCTGTGCAGGGAGAACAAACCAGGATAGCACATTGTTAGTAAGAATATGATATCGGTGTCGGAGAGATAGAAGACAATTTTTACAAAATAGATCAATGCAAACATCACTGCATTGATGATGATCAGCCAAACAAGCGCATTGCGGTCAGAGCCAAGCAAAGTGGAGTTTCGTTTATTCTGTTGCATTACTGCCATAAAAATTGAGTTCAAATTTCTTTATAAATATTTGTTCAAGCTGTTAAGCTTTAATAAAAATTGTTTCGGTTGTTTTTATTCCAAAACCAAACGAGCAAAATGCCAACCAAAGCCCCACCCAGATGTGCTACATGCGCTACATTATCGCCAGCACTGTTTTGTATGGCTTGCGTAAGTTCGAATCCGGCATATAATATTACAAACCACTTTGCTTTTAAAGGTAAGAAAAAATACAGGTAAATGTAGGTGTTCGGGAATAAAAAACCAAAAGCGGCAAAACAGCCAAACACAGCCCCGGAAGCACCTAGGGTAGCTTCATCAATACGTTGGGTGATGGCTTCGCGATACGCATCTTGTTGCGCAATATCCAGGCATTAAACTGTTGTGAAAGGTGTGAATTTTCAAAATAAAGAACCGTCATGTGGCAAAGGGCGGCTCCTAAACCACAGACTGATATAAAATGTTATAAAACGTTTGGGTCCCCATAAATTTTCCAATATCGATCCGAACATCCACAAGGGCAAACATATTGCTGAATATATGCCCGATGCTGCCATGCATAAATAAATGCGTAATAAACTGCCAGGGCTCAAACAAATCGCTTTGCCAGCAATGTAATGCAAACAAATCGGTAATGGGATAGCCAAGTTTGTCACCCAAAATACTTTGTGCTAAAAACACAAGTACGTTAATGATGATAAGGTTTTTAATGGCGGTAGGTAAAATCTGAAAACTTCCGGGTCTGAATTCTGTCATGTGCATAAAAATATTAAACTCTTAATTAGATAAGACAATGTTTTGAGCGTTCTGTTGCTAGATTTCAGACGTTACATCCTTTTTATTTCAGCTTTAACTGTACCACATTTTCTATATGATGCGTATGTGGGAACATATCCACCGGCTGAATTTTGGTAACCCGGTATTTTCATCCAGCAACGCTAGATCCCTCGCTTGTGTTGCCGGGTTACAACTTACATAAACAACCAACGGTGCTGCTATAGAAAGCAATTTATTTACCAGTTTTTCGTGCATTCCAGCCCGCGGCGGATCGGTAATCATAACATCGGGTTTGCCGTGCATGGCAAAAAAATCATCATTGCAGATATTGATCACATCACCGCAAAAGAATTCGGCATGCGCAATATTGTTCATTGCTGCATTTTCTTTTGCATCGGCAATGGCATCGGCAACCATCTCTACACCAATGACTTTTTTTGCGTCTTCACTTACAAATATGCCGATGCTGCCCGTTCCGCAATACAAATCGTAAACTGTTTGGGTACCATCCAAGCTCAGCAAAATCGCGTGTGACTTTGTATAATGTTTCGGCTTGTTTACTGTTGGTTTGAAAAAAAGATTTGGGACTGATTTTAAACAGAAAATCTTCCAGCTTTTCATAGATAAACCATTTCCCTGAACTGCCTCCGGCTGTAAATCGTAAAGACTGTCATTCCATTTGGGTTGATGGTAAAGAGCAAAGTTGTGATGCCGGGAAAGTGGTTAATCAATTCATGTTTCAATGCGTTTGATGTTGTTCATCTTTATAACCAATGATAATATTCACCATGAGTTCGATCGTTTCTGTCATGCGAACCTGCACATTGCGAAGCCAGCCTGTATGTTGCCGGATATCGTAAAAGTAAGATTGTTTTCTTTTGCCGTAATCGGCTATGGCTTTACGAATATCATTGGTAGGCTCATGCTGCAAATGGCAGGTGTTTATTTCAACCACTTTGTCAAACACACCTTTTGCATGATAGCCGCGCTACATTTTTATAATGGGCAGCGGCTGCTTCTTCTTTATTAAACGTTGAAATTCGCTCGTCGGGCACATAACGTTTGTTACTAAAGGTATATTCAAGTTTGTTCCGGTAATAACTTGTTTCGGTACAACCGATGATGGGATTAATACCCGGAAGTTCAACTTTGGCAATGCGCGTAAAATTATCTATTACCTGTTGCTGTTTAAATTCCAGTTGTTTTTCGTAAGGCAAATGCTGCCACTGGCAACCGCCACAAACGCCAAAATGTTCGCAAAAGGGTGTCTACCCGTTCGGCACTGAATATTTTTTAAACTGACAGCAGGAAATCCTTCTGCCCAATCTTTTTTGTTTTTGAATAGTTGTATGTCAACAACATCGCCGGGAACCGCATTTTCAATAAATACGGCTTTGCCATTCACCCGGCTGATGCATTTGCCTTCCGCAGCATAACGTTCTCAACAAGAACATCTTCGTAAAATGATGGGGTGGTTTTTTATGTCTCACGCTGCAAATGTAATTCCACCGGGCTAACAAGTACGGATGCTCTCTATGTGTTGATGGATAACAAGCAATTGATCTCTGGTTGAATGCAGCGGATGATGATCATTCGCAGACAATATATGTCAGGGAGCCATTAGTTTTTCCAACACATAAACTACTATGGGGCAAAAGGTGGAATTTTTCAAAGTGATGTTTTGGCGTTTAATCAGCACATCTTCATCGGTATAGGGAAACCGTTCGCAATCGGAAGGGCGCACATTCGTAAATTCTACAGCAATTATCTGTCTTCTAAAAAGGGACAGGGGTATGATTTCACTACATAATCGCCTTCTACATCCAGCTGCAAATAGGTTTCTATAAAATCACCTTCTTTCATTTTCAGGTGTTTGCTGATGCGCTTAATATCGGGTGTTTTAAAACGGGGCGAATAATTTTTACAGCAAGCTGGCACATTTCAGGCAATCAATTTGGTTCAAAAGCTTCTTCATGTAAGAGCGGCAATTTTTTCAGCACTTTATTTTTATCTGCCCGTTGTAAAAATCGTTTGTAATCTTTTTGATGATCAGATGATTTTTTTTGCCAGTTGCTTTGAAGAAAATCTGCCATAATGCTGCAAAATTGAACTAAAAAAATAGAAGGAGTTTATCAATTTTGCAATACTTTAAGATTAAGCTGTTACTTTGTTCATTACAAAGATAGAAAACATGGAATCGGTGACGGGAATAATGGCTGCTTCTCATTTCTACCCCAATTTATGTTCGTCATTATTGGTCTCGAACTTGATTTTAACCCACCTGCAACACAAACCGGCTTACACCATAAAAAGCACCGCTACCAATCTGTACCTCATGTTGTTGAATACAGGTATTGATGTTGTTTTCAGGGTTGTTTATCTAGCTATTTTTCAATTCTGTTTACCAGCATTTTCGCTTGTTCACTTGCAAAATCCACTTGCTGTATTGGCTGCTGTTATTGCTGGCTAGAAGATTTTTTGTATTATTGGCTGCACCGTTTCGATCACGAGATACGTTTGTTTTGGGCCGTACATGTAACACATCACAGCAGCTGAAGCATGAATTTTTCGGTCGGTTTCCGGTCTTCTGTTTTCGAACCGTTATACCGTTTTATATATTTTTTGCCTCTGCCTTTTTTGGTTTTAAACCGCTTGATATTGTTTTTATGTATTCGGCAACACAAATTTGGGGAACCCTGGTGCATACCGAGCTGGTGAATAAATTGGGTTGGCTGGAGTATGTGTTCGTTACGCCTTCGCATCACCGCGTACATCATGCCAGCAACACAAAATATCTTGATAAAAACATGGGCATGTTCTTGATTGTGTGGGATAAAATGTTTGGTACTTTTCAGCAAGAATTCGTCGGCTGAAGAATACGAACCCATTCAGTATGGACTTGTTTCCCAACCCCAGAAAAGCCAAACGCAGTAACCATTGTTTTTCATGAATGGGATGGCATTAAAAAAGATATGCAACGGAAAGATCTTACGCCTGGTATCGAAAATGCTGTACTTTATAAAACCGCCGGGCTGGAGCCACGATGGAAGCCGCCTAACCAGCCGGCAAATGCAGAAACAGGAAGAAGGTAAAATAGCTGAGGTAACAGCTAGCTTACAAATCACAGAGCCCAAACCAAATATTTTGAAAACTTCACAGTTAGCGGCTGAAACAGCTTGAAGAATCATTTATTCAAACTTCAAATGCCTTACCGTTGTTGTTTTTTAATCATTTGTTTGAAAGAATCAATACCAATTTGTAAATGCCGTTCTACAAATTTCTTGGTAATGAGTTTATCGCTTTCTGTCTGTTTTTACTCCTTCGGGTGTCATTGGCTGATCGCTCACCAGCAACAATGCGCCCGTTGGAATTTTATTGAAAAATCCAACGGTAAAAATGGTAGCCGTTTCCATATCAATGGCATAGGCTCTTATCGTCGCAGGTAATCTTTAAATTCATCATCGTGCTCCCAGATCCGCCGGTTGGTGGTGTAAACAGTGCCGGTCCAATAATCAACACTTCATATTCCCGGATGGTAGTAGAAACGGCTCTTTGCAAGGCAAAAGCCGGCAGGGCGGGTACTTCAGGAGGAAAATAATCGTTTGATGTACCTTCCCCGCGGATGGCAGCAATGGGCAAAATAAGATCACCCAGTTTATTGCGTTTTTTCAATCCACCACATTTTCCCAAAAACAAAACGCCTTTCGGATTGATGGCCGACAGCAAATCCATGATGGTAGCGGCGCCGGCGCTTCCCATGCCAAAATTGATGATGGTAATACCGTTGGCGGTGGCACATTGGTAAGGTCTGTCTACCCCTACTATTTTTGTTTATTCCATTCGGCAAACAGGTGAACATAATTGCTGAAATTGGTGAGAAAATATAGCTGCCGAAATTGTCGAGTTTTTCGCCGGTATACCGCGGCAACCAGTTGTTTACAATATCCTGTCTTGTTTTCATAGCGCACAAAAATTTTACAAATATACTATACCCGAACATCCCGGTAGATTTGCTGCATGCTGCGTGATTGAATTTCCGCAGCCGAATTAGCGATCCAAAAGCAAGACGACAAAGAATATATTTTCGATAGCATGCGAAAAAAATGGGTGCGCCTTACGCCGGAAGAATGGGTGCGGCAAAACATTGTTCAGTATTTATTGCTGTTAAAAAGTTACCCGCTTATCGTTGATTGTCGGTTGAAAAAGAAATCCTAGGATTGGGGAATGAAAAAAGCGATGCGACATTGTGGTTTATCAAACATGCGCAAGCCCTGGATGATTATAGAATGTAAACAACCGGAGGTGTCGCTCAATGAAAGCACTTGATGCAGGCTGTTCATTACAATTTGGTCACTTGCTGTACTGTATCTCGTTGTATCACAAATGGAACCACCACACAAGGCTGGGATATTGACAATGCAACTGCCGCAAGAAATTGGTGAACCTTACCGAATGGTAATTAGAATATTATAAAGAATTAAACCTGTTGGAATAAGTGCCTATCCCATAGGCTTAAAATATATGTTAGTAAAGCGATTTGCGAGATACGGAATGGGCTGTTTTACAGCAGTATAATTGAATAATATTGCATAACAAATAAACAATCAAAATGAAAAAACTGATGGTAGCGTTAAGCGCATTTTACTTTTATCGTGCGGCTGCACACGCACAAACTCACTACAACGCAACTGCTACTACACAACCCGCTGCTCAGGATGTTGCTAAAGTTTTACAGATATCCGATGCTGACCATGACATGGGTAAAATACCTTACGGAAAACCAATTGAATACGAAGTTTCTGTAAAAAATATCAGCTCCGATTCTGTGAAATTGCAAAATGTTCAGGCTGGTTGTGGATGTACCACTCCCGGTATGGAAGCCAGGTCCTTACGCACCCGGCGAAACGTTTAAAATAAAAGTAGGTTTTAACGGCAGCACCAAAGGTGCTTTTAACAAAAACGTAACGATATTTTTAGAAAATGGCTTAAGCAAACAAATTAAATTTCATGGCGAAACATTTGAAACACCCGACAATGCAGCTCCTGCCAATGCTGCTGTTCAGGGCAATGAAGCCAGCATCCAATTAATTGAATTAAATTCAATATGAAGTATTTATCTGACGTTCTTTTGTTCTCGCTTTTGTTTCTGCATGGCCGGGCAACATTCACCGGTAAAATTTACCGAAACAAGCCACTCATTTGGTAAAATAAAACAAGGCACGCCCGTTACAACCGAGTTTACTTTTACCAATACATCCGGCAAACCGGTCATCATTGAAGTAGCAACAGCCGAATGTGGTTGTACTACGCCGGACTATCCGAAAACGCCGATGATGAAAGACAAATCCTCTTCCATCAAAGTGACCTACAATGCAGAAGCAGAAGGACATTTTGAAAAAAGGGTAACGGTAAAATTTGCCAAAATTCCCGATCCGGTCATCCTCACAATCGAAGGCGATGTGGACGCCAAAGGAAAATAAAAACATAACTTTATTAGTTACCAAAAGGTCTTATCCGTAAGACCTTTTTTTGTTGTTTTGATAAAACGGATATTTGCGAATGCATATTTGTGTACGACTTCCCAACTGGCTCGGCGATGTGATGATGAGCCTGGGAATGTTGCAACTGCTCCGGCAAGTGTATCCATCGGCAACCATTTCGGTCGTCATTAAACAAGGGCTCGAACCATTGGTGCAAAACCTGCCGTACATCAATGACGTGTTCATCTTTTCCAAAACAGAATACAAGGGAGCTACAGGTGCGTGGGCTTTTGGCAAACAACTTGCCCGGAAACAGGCAGTGGATGTGTTTTTTGTATTGCCCGATTCCTTTTCGTCAGCCCTTATGGCGATGGCAAGCGGTGCAAAGCAACGCATCGGATATCGCAAAGAAGGCAGGCGATTGTTGTTGACTCATGCTTATCCAAAAGCCAATCGAACAAGCACCGTTCGGAAGAATATGCAGACCTGTTGTTCCGATACAATCCCACAGCTGGAAACACCAATTTCAGCAACCAATTACCCAACCACCCAACGACAGGCGCAGCTCCTTATTTAATCCTCAACATCAATTCAGAAGCGGTTTCGCGAAGATTGCCGGTGCAAACGGCTGTACAGTTGCTTACCTTGTTGCAGTCGTATGGATTGCCCATCAAACTTATTGGCAGTAGCAACGAGCTTTCCTATGTGCAACACGTGGTGGACCTACTTCCCAAACCGGATTTCGTGGAAATCGTTGCCGGAAAAACAAACCTCCCGGAACTGGTAACTTTGATTCAACATGCGCGGCTGATGGTGAGCAGCGACAGCGGTCCGGCACACATCGCAAGTGCTTCCGGCGTGCCACTGGTCGTGTTGTTCGGCGCAGGCAACGAACACAATACAGGTCCGTTTCAACGAAACAATGCCATCGTCATTCGCAATGGTACCTTGCCTTGCGAGCCATGCGTCAAAAATACCTGTCGTCTTGCGCCGCTGCCGGTGTGCCTGTTGCAACTAGATTTGAAAAAAGTAACAGCTGCCATTGATCTTTTACTGAAAGAAAACAACCATGAATACGCTATCGTTTGAACAGGATGTTGAGCAATGCCTCGAGGTGATGCGCAACGGCGGTATTATTTTGTACCCAACCGATACCATCTGGGGCATCGGTTGCGATGCGACCAATACAGAAGCGGTTGAAAAAATCATTGCGCTGAAACAACGGCCGGAAAACAAAAGCTTTGTAGTGCTGGTGGCAGATGAACGCGACATTTTGAAATACACCGCATCGCCAGATCTTGCCGTATTTGATTACCTCGAACAGGCTAAGAAACCGGTGACGGTAGTGTATGAGCATGCCATCGGGCTGGCAGATAATGTATTGGCCGCAGATGGGAGCGTGGGCATCCGTATCTGCAAAGACCCGTTTTGCAAACATCTTATCCGGCGGCTGCGGTTGCCATTGGTGAGTACATCGGCAAACATTTCAGGCGAACCATCGCCCACTCATTTTTCAATGATTAGTGAAGCGGTAAAAAAAGGCGTTGACTATATCGCTGAACATCGTCGTGACGATGTTACGCCGGCCAATCCATCGTCGGTCATCAAATGGAAAAACGGGCAAGTAATCCTACTCAGAAGCTGAGGCAAAATTTTGTTTGATTTTCAAACAAAAAACGCAGGCTGAACGTGCATTCAGCCTGGGTTTTTTTGTAAACAGGTGTTGCTATTCCTTGAAATCAGCAGTGTCTTTGATGCCGGTAAAAACCACGGCCATGTCTTTTGAATGATAAATGTTGCTATTGTATTTGTTGCCCAATACAATGATGGTGGCGGTGTCTTTTACCATGCGGGTAAATACGGTATTGCTGCCGTGCCATTTGCCATTGTGATACACAAACGAATCTGCACCGTTGTTGTACAAGCGCCAACCCAAACCATAATTGTGCATAGAGTTTCGCTCAAAGCTGCGCGGTGTGAAACGCAGAATCAAGGGTTGGTTTGCTAACAAACGAAAATTGGTACAATGCCTTATCCCACTGCAACATATCGCGTACGGTGCTGTACACATTTTTATCGCCGTATGTGCAATCGAGAAAATCAATATCGTAAGGACGATTGCCCACCATTGTAGGGACATACTTCGATGTATCGTTGATGGAAAAAATATACGTACTGTTCATGCCAAGCGGTGTAAACACGCTGTCTTTCATGAATTGCGGGAAAGCCTGCTGCGTTACTTTTTCTACGATCAGCGCAAGCAGTAGAAAGTTGGTGTTGCAGTAGTGAAACGTACGGTTGGGCGGTGCATCCGCATTGGGCTTGTAGGCGATCATGTAATTGAGTACATCGGTATTGGTGGCTTTTTGTTTTTTGTTCCAATCCTTGTCCATAAAATACAGGTAATTGGGCAAGCCGCTTCTGTGCGACAGCAGCATACGTACATTGATGCCCCGGTACGGAAACTGCGGAAAAAATTTTTGCACGGAATCGTCAAGCGACAAGCGGCCTTGTTCCCAAAGGCGCAGCACTTCGGTGCCGGTAAAGGTTTTGGAAATGGATGCGAGGTGAAACGGTGTATTGGGATTGATGGAATCTTTGGTCGAAAAATTTGCCATACCGGTATAATCTTCAAATACAATTTGCCCGTTTTTGGCTATCAGGATGCTGCCATTGAAACCCGACTGTTTCAGGTGTGTTTCGTAATACGTTTTTGCTGCATCGTGGTATTGAATTTCTTCTTCCGAGGTCAATTGCCGGAACTGAAAACCCGGTTGTTGTGATAAAAGAAGCTTGGTTTCATGATGCTGTTCTGCTTTGGAATTACAACTTATCAAACTCCAAACAATTGAGAAAATAACGCCGGATCGTATCAGATTTTTCATAGCTGAAAAACAAAAATAAGGGGATTGAATATTACTCGGTTTCAGATAATCTCAACGGTAATGTTAACTTTACTTTTTAGATGGATATTCCATTTTCTGACCGTTCATTTTTAATTGAATCTTAATCTGTATGGCTGTTGTTTTATTCGATCCGCAATCGAGATCAAGGCTTTTCCCGCTTGTTCACAACAAAGCCATTGCCGATCTTCGGTATGGATTGTTTAGTGGAAAAGAACGGTGGCAACGGTTGTTGCAACAGGAAGTGTATGTGGAAACAGCCGGCTATCTGCAGGCTTGTATGCATCCATCCCGGAAGACATTCATACCTGGATCAATGCCTGTGCAATTCCTACACCCATGCTGATCGAAAAGGTAAATGCATTGGAACAGGGAGACGTGCTTGAAGACAACGAAGGCATCATTGCCTGTAAAGGCGGTGGTAAAACTTTGCACCAGGTACTCGAAGATTCTGCTATGAATTTTACGTCTTTGCCAGATGTAAAATGGCTTCATCATCCGCACGAAATCTTGTCCGGTAATCAATCCGTTTTGAGCAATGACATTGACTTGATTCGTTCTTCAGGATCATTGCAACGTGCCGAGGCTACCAACCAACTCATCAACAAGGAACACATTTTTATAGAAGAGTCCGCCTCTGTTCAGTGTTCAATTATCAATGCATCCGACGGTCCAGTCTATATCGGGAAAAATGCGGTGGTGATGGAAGGTTGTTTGCTGCGCGGCCCGTTGATTATCGCAGATCATGCCGTAGTAAAAATGGGAACGAAAATATACGGAGCCACTTCCATTGGTCCCTATTGCACCGTAGGTGGCGAACTCAAAAACGTGGTGATGCAGGCATTCAGCAACAAAGCCCACGATGGCTACCTCGGCGATTCGGTGATTGGCGAATGGTGCAACTTCGGCGCGGGTACCAGCAACAGCAACTTGAAAAATACGGCAGGCAACATCTTGCTATGGAGTGAATTTGACAAAACAAATATCAATGCCGGCAACAAATGCGGCGTCATCATGGGCGATTATACACGCGTTGCCATCAATTCGTCTATCAACACCGGCAGTGTCTATGGCATTTGCTGTAATGTGTTTGGCGAAGGCTTGCTGCCGGTGAAATTGCGCAGTTTTTCGTGGGGAATTCATGGGGAAGGCTACCGCATCGACAAAGCGCTGGCACACATCCAACATTGGAAAAATTTCAAACATCAATCCTTATCAATTGAAGAAGAGAAAGTTCTGACCTATATCTTTGACAAGTTATACGATACCGATGAAACGATTTGAATACAAAGTATTGGACGTGCCGGTAAAAGGCTGGTTTTGGGGCGGCCGGGTAAACTTTCAGGAACTGACCAATACACTGAACCAACTCGGAAAGGCAGGATGGGAAGTAACAACGGTAGATGATACAACGATGTACAACGGCGCCTCCCGGAGTATGATCATCATTTTGAAACGCGAATTACCATAAATACACAATCAAATGAGAAAACAAATTGCTGCTGCCAACTGGAAAATGAACCTGACGCTGGCAAAAAGGCGAAGAACTATTGTCTGCAATTACCGGCAATACAGTTTGACTTTGCCGACCATCAGCTTGCCATATTTGCGGTGCCTTTTCCTTACCTGCCAATGGCGCAGGAAAAAATAAATGACCTCAACGGGATTTTTATAGCTGCGCAAAATTGCAGCAACAAAAAATCGGGTGCTTATACCGGCGAAGTGTCTGCTGAAATGCTCAAGAGCCTCGGCATCAGTTACGTTATCATTGGTCACTCTGAGCGCCGTGAATATTTCAATGAAAGCAATGCGGTGCTGGCTGAAAAAATTAACATCGCTCTCGAACATGAAATGAACCGATCTTTTGCTGCGGTGAGCCACTCGGATTCGCGAAGCCAATACCCAAAACGAATTTGTTGCCAAACAACTCGAAGAATCCTTATTTCATTTGAGCTGCCGAACAATTGAAAAACATCGTGATTGCATACGAACCCATTTGGGCAATTGGAACCGGCAAAACGGCAAGCAAGGAACAGGCACAGGAAATTCATGCGTTCATCCGCAGCGAACTGGCGAAAAAATATGGGGAAGCAACAGCCGATGAGATTCCCATCCTATATGGCGGAAGCGTAAAAGCCAACAATGCAAAAGAAATATTTGCCGAAGCCGATGTAGACGGCGGATTGGTGGGCGGCGCATCGCTTGATCGCTGATGAATTTGTAACCATCATCAACAGCCTGAAATAGTCAATTTTAGATAAAAAAACAGCCTGGTGATCGGATGAAAAGTTTCCACTGATTGCCGGGCTGTTTGTATGGTCAGTTGTGCAGGAAATTGAATAAAAAGAGCCGATTACTTGAAAATCAGGTTACAATACTTCTTCGTGCCGTATTGAAATTTTTCTCCGCGTAGAATCTCATTTTCCTTTAAACACGGGTTTTCTTTTTTCGATAAATGCGGTGGTTCCTTCGATCATGTCTTCTGTTGAAAAACATTCCCCAAACTGTTCGATTTCGTATTCAAATCCTTTTTCAGTATTGTCAAAATGATTGACACAATCAATGATTTTTGCAGCCGCCAGCGGTGCTTTTTCATGAATGGTGGTTAATGTTTTCTTTACTTCATCCAACAATACATTTGCCGGGCATATGCGGTTGACGATCCGGTATTCTTTTGCTTCTTCCGCACTGATGATTCTTCCTGTCAGCATCAATTCTATTGCGATGCTCTTGCCCGCCAAATGCGTTAGTCTTTGTGTGCCGCCATAACCGGGGATGACGCCAAGATTGATTTCTGGCTGACCCAATTTCGCAGTGTCTGCTGCATAGATAAAATGACAGGCCAATGCTAGTTCGCAACCGCCACCAAGTGCAAACCCATTTACTGCAGCAACCACTGGTTTTGGGCAACTTGCTATCCTGTTGAACAACTGGTGACCGATGCTTGACAATACTTTTCCCATACCGGCATCCATTTTACCAAATTCCGAAATGTCGGCACCGGCTACAAATGCTTTTTGTCCGTCCGGTGATGATGGCAGACCGGATTTCAGGATTTTCATACACTTCATCAATGGCAGTCCCCAATTCAGTCAACACGTTGCTGTTCAGCGCGTTCAGCTTATCGGGACGATTGATGGTGATGGTACAGATGCCATCTTCAAGGCGGGTAAGCAACGTAGCGTACATAAAAACTGTTGTTATTTTTACTAAAAAATTGACCTGGATTCTTATATTTTTTATTCAGTCTTCATCAATTGCCCCGCTGAATGATGCCGCCGCCAATCACTTCGTCACCTTCATAAAATACGGCGCTTTGACCCGGTGCAATGCTTTTGACCGGCTCGGCAAACCGCACAATGATGTTTTGACCATCCTGGTAAAGGTAACTTTCCGCACCGCGGTCTTTGTACCTGATTTTGGTGATGACAGGACAACCGTCTTCCACACCATCGTATTTCAGCCAGTTGAGTTTTGTTACGGTCATTGTTTGCTGCGCCAGGTCTTCTTCATCTCCCAGCACCACGGTATTGTTGTCCGGATCGATCGCGGTAACATAGGCTGGTTTGCCAAAGGCAATATCCAGGCCTTTGCGCTGACCGATGGTATAAAACGGATAGCCTTTGTGCTGACCTAAATTTTTGCCTTCTTTATTGACGAAATAGCCGCCGGTGACTTTTTCTTCCAGCCCGCTGACATTTCGTTTCAGGAATCCGCGGTAATCATTGTCGGGCACAAAACAGATCTCGTAACTTTCGCTTTTTTTCGCCAGTTCGGGATAGCCATAGTCATGCGCCATCTGCCGGATTTCTGTTTTCCGGTAATTGCCCAAGGGCAATAAGGTGCGGCTCAGCAGATCCTGCTGCAGTCCCCAGAGCACATAACTCTGGTCTTTTGTTTCGTCCATTCCTTTGCTGATCAATACCTGCCGTTGTTGCTGTACATATATTGGCATAATGGCCGGTGGCAATAAACTCGCAGTCAAATGCATCGGCCCGTTTCAGCAGTGCCCGCCATTTAATATGCGTATTGCACATCACACAGGGGTTGGGCGTGCGGCCGGCGATATATTCTTCCACAAAATTTTCAATTACAAAATCACCAAATTCTTCCCGGATATCCAGAATAAAATGGGGAAACCCATGCTGTACGGCCGCCAGCCGCGCATCATTGAAGCTGTCCAGGTTGCAGCAGCCGGTTTCTTTTTTACTGCCGCCGCTGGTGGCATAATCCCATGTTTTCATGGTGATGCCCACCACTTCATAGCCTTCCTTGTGCAGCATGAGAGCCGCCACGGTACTGTCGATACCGCCGCTCATGGCCACCAACACTTTTCCTTTTTGCTCATTTCCTCAATTTTTGCAAAGATACTGACCGGGCTAGTTTTGGAATGTATAATGTGTTGGTTTGGTGTTAAGATGCAATTGTTCGTCACTGTTGCTCACTACACATAACTGTACAATCAGGAACCATAGAAGCCTGTTTGCCAATAGATCTCTCCGGGCATTGGATTCAACAAATAATGCGAATCACAGAAATTGAATCACCATTCCGAAAACGGTTGATTACCGAACGGCGCTTATTTTATTGCAGCCTTGTATATTCTTCCACGCCTACCGTGCTATCGGAGTATTGAATGGTTTGCCGGAAAGCATCGTTTCCCATCATTTTGATGTTGAGTTGAAATGCCTGGCCAACAATATTGGAAAAAGTCGATTGTTCAATCTTTTCTTCTATTCCGGAACCCTTTGTATCAAATTTTCCGTAGCCGATCGCCGTCATCATCTTCCCTTCGTATTGTTCCGTATGACCCCAGACAAAATGCCCGTCATAATAACATTTGTATTGAATGACCGTCGGATTTTGCGTGGTGTCGTGATTGGTCACCTCGTAACTTTTGGTTTGCTTCCAGGCACCATCCATCGCCGATTTTTTACCGGTACTCATTGACTTATATACTTCGGTGAGTGTATATTTTCCTTCCCCATCTATGTTGGGAATCACTTGTTTGTAGCCATCAGCCGTTGGTTCGATGTGCAAGGTAAAGTTTCGGACCGTATCGTCGGTATTGCTGCCAGACGCTGCATAAATAATGCGTTCCTGCACATTGTTTCCATTTTCGGTGTAAAAGCCAACTCCAAACGATGAGCTGGAATCCTGCGGGTTCAGGTTGGCATACATAACTGCCCGATCGGTATAGATTTTCAGTTGATGCGTGTTGTAATTTTCAGTTCGCGTTCCGTCGGTAACAGATTGCGACAGCATCAGATAAGCGCCTGCGATGTGTGGGGGAACGGGAAAAAGCGATTGGAAAATTCCGCTGAATAGTACCACGGCGATTGATAAACGTACGTGTTTCATGATGGGGGGTGATGGTTAAATGAAGGTGATGAAATAGAAAACGGGGTGTTCGGAGGCCGCCTTTTCAGGTTGTATGCAAAGGCGGGTATTAGCTGAACGATTCAGGTAAAATTGTTTTCAGATGCATCCTGCAATGCAGATTGTGTTCAGGAAGTTGGTGTTAATGGTTTAAAATTAAAAAAGAATTGGCGGCACAGCAATAAAGTTCGCTGAGTAAAATTATACTTATCTCTCCAGTTGCCATTGTAAAAAAGCGACAAACAGCTGGTTCTTTTCCCCATACGCAACACTTGCTCAAAATAACGATCCATGTAGCCATTTTGCGAAACTGTTCAAAGCTGTAAGATACCAGAGAAAGTCGCCGGCAAAAATTGAATCATCCATGCAATAGGGACACAAAAAAGGCTTTTGCCAGGGGCAAAAGCCTAGTCGGGATGACTGGATTCGAACCAGCGGCCTCTTTGTCCCGAACGAAGCGCGCTACCGGGCTGCGCTACATCCCGCCGACATCACAAATCAAATACGGTCGTTTTTTTGCGCAGCAAATATAAGTTTCAATCAGAATTTATCGAATGGTTTTGTGGTCTTTTGGTGCCGTTACCATGCTTCTTTCGTTGGGTGGCAATTTGCAGGGTGGCTGCCCTTTTTGCTGTCCGCCGCCTTCGGCTGCGCGTTTGCAAATGGGAGGCAGTTTTTTATAGCTGTCTTCCGTGGCGGTGGTGCTGTCGGCATCAAAACCGGCATTGTTGATAGCGGTGCGAAGATAATCGGCATTGATCCTGTCGGGAAAATACTGGATGCGAATGGTGCCACTTGTCATGTTGATATTCCACTTGATGATGCCGGCATCATCGGTGGGTCCTTTTTCGCGCAGCAAATATTTATCCAGCCGGTCCCTGCATTCCCAGCATTTGGCTTGCGGAATAGAAATGGTGATGTACTGTGCTTTTGCCTGCATCACCTGTGCCGAAGCTGTTTTCATACCTCCGAACAATAAAATGGCAACTAAGATTTTCTTCATAGCACTAATATAAACGGAATGAAGGTGCCATCCGATTTTTATACTCTTATCTTTTTGTAAAAAATATAGCGGGCGAAGAAATATTATTGTGCTGCACCATTCCAGGTAGCCGGGTTTTCGCGCCATTGCATCAGGATGTGTTCTACTTCGGGCGGCACGATTCCTTTTTCCAATGCCAATTGTATCAACGATGAATAGGAGGTAAGTGAAATGAGTTTTACACCGCTCTCACTGAAAGCTGTTGTAGCCTGTCCGAAGCCGTAACTGAAAATAGATACCATGCCAATGACGTTCAAGCCTGCCTGCCTGGCAAAACTTCGGCCACCTGCAGGCTGCTTTTGCCGGTAGAAACAAGGTCTTCGATGATGACCACTTTTTGATCTGGTTCGAAATAACCTTCTATCTGGTTGCCCAACCCATGTTCTTTTGGTTTGGGACGAACATAAATATAGGGCAACTTCAGTTGGTCGGCTGCCATAGCGCCCCATGCAATGCCCGCGGTGGCTACACCTGCAAGCAATTCAGCATCGGCAAATTGTTCGAACAATACATTGCACATTTCACTTTTGATAAAATCGCGGATATACGGAAACCACAAGACTTTGCGGTTGTCGCAATAGATGGGACTTTTCCACCCGCTGGCCCAGGTAAATGGCTGCTGCGGGCTCAGTTTTACCGCACCTACCTGCAATAATTTTTCGGCAATGGCTTTTTCGTTGGCGCTGTTCATGCAAAATGGTATTGAGGAATTACAAAAGTCAATGACCGGTTTTGTGATTTACTGCATTGACCATGCGAATATAGTTGTGCAAAGATGACTGCGGAGAGAATGTTTTATTTTTGTTTGATGAGGAAAAAAACAATCGTTGCAGCGGGCGGAATCGTAGAAAATGAAAACCGGGAAATTTTACTTATATTCAGACGAAAGGTATGGGACTTGCCCAAAGGTAAAATTGACAAAGGTGAAACCATCGAGCAATGCGCGGTGCGGGAAGTAGAGGAAGAAACCGGGCTGCGGAACGTGGAGTTGAAAGCTTTTGTGCACACCACTTACCACGATTATTTCGACAAATGGCTGATGAAAGACGTGACCAAAGAAACACATTGGTATGCCATGCAGGTCAACGGCCCGCAGCAACTGGTGCCGCAGGCAGATGAAGACATAGAAGACATCCTGTGGGTTGCCGCAACGGACATCGTCCGGTATAAAAACAACATGCACAAAAACATCATTGAAGTCATTGACATCTACCTTGCCGCACACATTTCATGATGGTATTGAAAGTTGGAGCAGCACTATCGAATAGAATCATATTTATAAGAATCAGTCGCTTACGGGCGACAGAACATTTGAAAAGGATAACGGAATGAGCAAAACAATCATCGTATCGAATCGCCTGCCGGTAAAAGCCGTTGAAAAAGATGGCGCTTACCAGTTTACGACTGCGGCAGGAGGGCTGGCCACGGGGCTGAGTTCTATCTTTTCGGAAGACAAACAAAGTGTATGGATCGGTTGGCCGGGACTCGATGTGCCCGCGGACAAAGAAAATGACATCACCAAACAGTTAAGTAAAGACAAGCTGCTGCCGGTGTTTTTATCGGCTGAGGAAATCACCCAGTTCTATGAAGGTTTTTCCAACGAAATTTTGTGGCCGGTGTTTCATTACATGTCTACCTATGCCAATTTTGAAACGACGTATTGGGAATATTACAAAAGTGTAAACCAGAAATTCTGCGATGCGGTGTTGAAAGTTGCCGAACCAAATGATGTCATCTGGGTACACGACTACCAATTGTTGTTGTTGCCTACATTGTTGAGAAAACAGGTGCCCGACTTGACCATTGGATTTTTTCTACACATTCCCTTTCCGTCGTACGAGTTGTTTCGCCTCATTCCCTGGCGCAGCGAACTGCTCAATGGCATGCTGGGTGCCGATTTGCTTGGGTTTCATACATACGACGATGCGCATCATTTCCTCATTTCGGTATCTCGCATTTTGCAGATTACCTACAGTGCCAACATGCTCACCTGCGAGAACCGGACCATCGTGGTAGAGTCGTTTCCGATGGGTATCGACGATAAAAAATTCGACCAGCTCATTGACGACAAATCTGTACAGGAAAACATCGCACAGTTGCAACAGGATTTTCCTAACCTGCGCATCATTTTGTCAATAGACCGCCTGGACTATAGCAAAGGCATATTGCAGCGACTGCAGGCTTTCGATATTTTTTTACAAAACAATCCCGACTACCTGCAGCTGGTATCGTTGTACATGATTGTGGTGCCGTCGAGAGACAAAGTGCAGCAATACCGCGACCTACGCGATGAAATAGACAAGCTGGTGGGCAACATCAACTCGCGCTTCCGCACCAATAACTGGTCGCCGGTTCATTACTTCTACCGGTCGTTCAAGATAGAAGAACTGTCGGCATTGTTCCAGTTTGCCGAAGTGTGCCTTGTAACCCCGATGCGTGATGGCATGAATCTGGTGTGTAAAGAGTACATTGCCAGCCGCAGAAATGCTGATGGGGTTTTGATTCTCAGCGAAATGGCCGGCTTCCAAAGAATTGATCGATGCATTGATCGTAAACCCGAACAATGTGTATCAAATGAGCGAAAGCATTGGAACGGCACTTACCATGCCGCTGGAAGAACAGCGGAGACGAATGCAAACCATGCGCGATCTTGTACAACGCTACAATGTCACCAATTGGGTCAATGTCTTCATGAACCAGTTAAAACAAGTGAAAAATCGTCAGTTGGCACTACAAACAAAATATCTCAGTTCCCGTCTCAACGATTACGTGAGGGGAAAATATGCACGATCGCACAACCGGTTGCTGCTGCTCGATTACGACGGCACGCTCACCAGTTTTGCCGAAACGCCCACGCAGGCAAATCCAGATAAGGAATTGTTTCACATTCTCGACGGGTTGATAGCCGATGAAGAAAACGACGTTGTCATCATCAGCGGCCGGTCGCACGAACAGTTGAACGACTGGTTTGGTCATTTGCCCGTTCACCTCATCGGCGAGCATGGCGTATGGTACCGGGAAAAAGGAATGGAATGGGAACAAGTTAAAGGCTTGTCTTCTGTATGGAAAAAAGACATTTACCCGGTGCTGGAAAACTATACCGAACGCACACCGGGGGCGCTGATCGAAGAAAAAACATTTTCACTTGTCTGGCATTTCCGCCGTGCAGAAAATGATTTGGGAGAAAAGCGGGCTGCTGAGCTGATCAATACCTTGCGCTATACCGTTGCCGATCTCGGGTTGCACATGCTGCGCGGCAATAAGGTGGTAGAAATCAAAAGCATGGAAGCCAACAAAGGAAAGTCGGCATTGCAGTACATCAACCGGAAACCCTACGATTTTGCACTGGCGATCGGCGATGACACGACCGATGAAGACATGTTTACCGCACTTGCCGGCAAAGCCCTGACCATCAAAGTAGGAAATCAAATGTCGGCAGCCAAATATTACCTGAACGACGTAAAAGATGTGCGCCGTTTTCTGAAAGAATTGTCCACAGCCAGTTCTACCGTTAACAAAGTGATCAACAAAATCAAGGAGTCGTTTCCCAAAGCATTTAACCGGCTCAACAAGAAATAACCCGCCGTTTTCCCCGCTTAAAATCAATTGCGATCCGGATACGATCATGAAGCAATACGTAAGCCATCACATTCTGAACGATGTGGTGGCTTATAGATTTATAGGAAAAGAAAAAGCGGTTGCCGGAAATTAGGTTGACAGCAAACTGCAGGATCGTTTTTAGAAAAAATAATGCAAGCAACACAGTTTTGGTGCAACTTGCAGGCTATTCGCAATGATTGCCTTGCTACAGTAATTGAAAGCGTATCATAAAGCTTCTATTTTTCCATCATAAAATCATAGTGCATGCTTAGCCAACGATTGAAAGTATACAGCAAAGAAATGGTTGCCGGAATGACGCGCGTCCGCCGTTTTGAAACCAAAATCGGGGAGGTGATTCAAACGGTAGCGGCATTTCCCAATACAGAACAGGCGGTACAGGAGAGCAAAGCAAAATTTGTATTGGTGGGCGTTCCGGAAGACATCGGCATCCGGGCAAATTATGGAAAAGGAGGCGTGGGAAGTGCCTGGAATGCGTTTCTCGACTGTTTTCTCAATTTTCAAAGCAACGATTTTTTTGATGGCAGCGATGTGTTGCTGCTTGGTCATCTCAACTTTGCCGGCGTGGCTGAGGTTATCGAAGGCAACGCAGGCAATGCAGAAGAAAGGATTGAAGCCTACCGTCATAGTGTCAACAGCATAGACGATGCGGTGGAACAGGTTGTAAAATTGATTACTGCCTGCCAAAAGATACCCATCGTCATCAGCGGTGGTCATCACAATGCTTATGGATGCATCAAAGGCGCTGCAAAAGGTTGTCACAAAGCCGGTTTGTTGCCCATTGCACAAATCAACATCATCAATCTTGATCCACATGCAGAATACAGCCCGATGGCAGGTCGTCACAGCGGAAACGCTTTTCGCTACGCCGATGAAGATGGATACCTGGAAAAATATTGTGTGGTGGGGCTGCACGAAAACCTGCTGCCGCAAAATTGCTGGCTTGATATGGCCAACGATCCGTTTTTCGACTTCATTACTTACGAAGACATTTACGTTCACCAGAAACAAAGTTTTGAGCAAGCCGTACGGCATGCGGTGGATTTTACCAATGACACACTATGCGGAATAGAACTCGATCTTGATGCAATACAGGGAATCATGGGACAGGCTGACGGCATTTCTTCCCTGCACGCCCGGCAATACCTGCACCTCGCAGCCAGCCAGTCAAAAACAGCTTACCTCCACATTGCGGAAGGAAAAGAGAGAACCGGTGAACCACACCAAATGGATGCCGTTGGAAGCCTGTTGGGTTATCTCGTGTCGGATTTTATCAAAGCCATCCGCTAATGCAGGGAAATACATCTTGCTGCTGAATAACGCAGGAAACGGGCATGCCGGAAGAATGGTTAAAAAATAATCATCCTTTTAAACAACAAATAACTTTATATCTTAATTTGCAGTGGATATCAAATTTTAGAATCCAGATCAAAACCAAACGGCATTGTCTCGGCACGCAAAACTAACTTTCATTGTTCTTCTTGTTTTCTTTTTTGGAAGCGCCAACGCTCAGCTTCATGCCGATTTTTTGGCGCCGGTACCTGATGCCTGTGCACCCGTAACGGTTCAGTTTACCGATGTGTCAACCGGCAATCCCGACAAATGGGAGTGGGACTTCGACAATGGTGATACTTCAATGCAGCAGCATCCATCAGTGGTTTTCAACAAAGGCGGTATTTTTCATATCAAACTCATCATCAGCAATGGCTCGGCAAAGGATTCTGTCATCAAGACCATAACCGTTACCGGCAGTAGCAAAGCGGGTTTTGGTTACATGTACGACAATGTGTGCAAAGCACCTTCGGTAGTAACCTTTACACCTGACAATCAGCAAGATACATTGAATTACCGGTGGGATTTTGGCAACGGTGCTCATTCTGCCCAGCCTATTGGCGTCACCACCTTTACTACTGAAAAAACTTATTCCGTAACACTCACTACCATCACACCACAAGGATGCCGCGACAGCATCACAAAACCATTCGTGGTAGGGGATGTAAAAGCATCGTTCTCAGGTTTTTCAGTTGTGTGTAAAAACGCGCCGGCTACGTTTAGCAGTACTTCTGATCCATTGCCCCTGACAGTAAACTGGTATGTAAATGGGGTGAGCGCCGGAACGGGTAGCAACCTGACGCGTAGTTTTGCGATTGCCGGAGATTATACTCTTAAGATGGTTGCTGGTTTTGGAACCTGTACCCAAAGTGCCGAAAAAACAGTTACGGTAAAAGAAAAGCCGGTGCCCAATTTTTCCGAAAGTGGCAGCCTGCAAAGTTGCACTTTCCCCGTAACGATTGATTTTATCAACAAGAGCAGCAATGCGAATACTTACAAATGGATGTTTGGTGATGGCAACACTTCGCAGGAAACTAACATTGGTTATACGTACAACAAAGCCGGAACATACTCTGTTTCCCTCGTTGCCTTCAATGGCGATGGTTGCAGTGATACGCTCACCAAAAATGGATTGGTGCGGCTCGGTCCGCCGGTCATCAGCGGGTTTGCGTCATTGCCAAAAGGCGGTTGTATCCCGGTGTCTGTAACGGCTTCCGCCAATATACAATCTCCTGACCCGGTGGCAAGTTATGATTGGAATACCGGCGACGCCGGTCAGCACTTGAATAGCGCTGCTTTTTCACATACGTATGAAAACGAAGGTTATTACACGGTTTCTTTATCGGTTACTACCGTCAATGGCTGTACCGGGTCTTACAGTATGTTCCAGGCAGTATCGGCAGGCACGATGCCAGTGCCTGGTTTTACAGCCGATAGTCTCGAAGCCTGCGCATCGTCCACCATTCATTTCGTTGACAAAACCGTTGGCAACGTGAGTTCCTGGAACTGGCATTATGGAGACGGATCAACCGGCAGTGGAAAAAATCCATCTCACCAATACACCAAAACAGGTTTTTCAGATGTTACGCTGTATGTATCCAACAAAGGTTGTAACGCACCGGCTTATGTCATAAAAAATTTTATCAATACCAAACCACCGATTTCCAGCTTCACCTTTGCGTACAATTGTTCCAACCAGCTGAATGTTCAGTTTACCGATCATTCCAACCAACCGCTTGCGTGGGATTGGGATTTTGGGGATGGCAACCATTCCAACGATGCCAATCCATCCTATTCATACAACAATTCAGGTGAGTACCAGGTAATTCTCACAACTGCCAATGATCAATGCATCAGCAAAGACACGGCGTTGATAACAATAGTGGCAGAGAAACCGCGGATAGAAGTATCTCCGGATAAAAATTTTGTTTGTCGCAATGACACCCTTCACATGACGGCAGCAGGTTCGTCTGACCTGATCGCCGATTATACCTGGCATACCGATGACGGAAAGCTCATTCTTCATGACAGCAGCATTCAAAATGCCTATTCCAAAAGTGGTGATTATCATCCTTATGTCATCGTGAAATACACCAATCAATGCACGGATACGGTGTACACCGATCAGCCGGTGCATGTGTACGGTCCGGTTGCTGCTTTTTCTACTTCGCAGGCAGATGACTGTTTGCCATCAGCGGTAACGTTTACCGACAAAAGTGTCTCTGACCTCCTTCATGACATTGTTTCAAAAGTATGGTCATACGGTGATGGCAAAAGCAAGGAAGTGAATGAGGATATGCACCGCTATAGCTACACTACCGGTGGTAATTTTTTACCCCAACTGAAAATAACCGATGCTGTGGGTTGCAGCGATTCTGTCATGGCGAATGACTCCATCCGTACGTATGGCGTCATGCCTGGTTTTAATTATACTATTGACCAATCCTGCGATTCGGCTTTGGTGACGTTCAACGCCACTGCACAGCTGTACAATGATGAAGTGGCTACCTATAGCTGGAATTTTGGAGACATTGCCGACAATACTTCTACGCTAAACACCCGTTACATACGTATCACAACGTCGGGAATTACCAGGTAACACTAACCGTCACGACCAAGGCGGGTTGTTCCGTTTCAACCAGCAAAACCATTGATGTTGCCATACCCGAGAAACGGATCATCCAATTGACCGCGCCGTCAATGACTTGTGTCAATTCAACAATTACTTTATCCGCTACCTTGTCTGATTTTAGCAGTGCCAGTGGACTGCAATGGGATTTGGGCAATGGCGACACTAAATCCGGAGCTTCCGTAACGTCAATTTATGCACAACCCGGTTCTTATTTGGTGAAAGTTTATCCTTCTGTTTATGATGCCTGTACCGATACTGCCCAGCATTTGATTGTGGTGAGCGGAATGCCAAACGTCAACGCGGGCAGAGACAGTTTTGTTTGTGCCGGCAGCAGCCTGTTGCTCACGGCGTCTGGTGCCGATACGTACCGTTGGCAACAAGTGAATGCCAGCCTGAGTTGTACCGAGTGCACAAACCCGATCGCAACCCCTTCTGCTACCGTCAATTATATCGTGACGGGGAAAAACGGCGCAGGATGCAGCGGTTCAGATACGGTTTTCATTGATGTACAGGAAAAAGAATGGATCGCAGTAGCGATGGATCAATTGTCTGTCTGCAGCAGAAACCGGGTGCAATTGCAGGCTACCGGGACTGATCATTACCAATGGCAGCCAGCAGAAAGCCTTAGCAATGCAGCCATCAGCAATCCAACCGCATTGCCTGTTGAAAATACTGTATACTCCGTAACGGGTTCTGACAGCCGGCAGTGTTTTACCGATTCCAAAGACATTGCCGTTACGGTTCGCCCATTGCCGGGTTTCAATATTGCCGATTCCGTGATTACCATTAGCCGCGGCATGCAAACGACCTTGTCAGGTATTGGTACACCCGACATTGTCAACTGGTCCTGGACGCCAGCAACCGGTCTCAATTGCAGTACTTGCCCGCAACCGGTGTTGACCGCTACCATTGCCGGCACTTACGTAGCAACGGCATCTACCGCTGAGGGGTGCAGTGCCAAAGATTCAGTGAAAATCCTGTTGATGTGCGACCAATCAGGCATTTTCGTTCCGACTGCTTTTACACCCAACCATGACGGCAAGAACGATTATTTTTACCCGAAAAGCTATGCGCCCAACAAAATCCTGGCGTTTTCCATTTTCAATCGTAATGGCGAAGTGGTTTACCATAAGCGCGATGTATTTACCAATGTAGCCAAAGACGGATGGGATGGCATGTACAAAGGATTTTACCTGCCAACCGGTATTTATATTTATCACCTCGAAATCGTATGTGACAAAAACATTATTCCTTACACCGGCACAGTGACACTGATCCGGTAGTCATTTGTCAATAGCGGTTGCTTTGTTTGTTTTTCCGGATCATTTCGCTGTAAGATAAATTGCATTCCATTGCATCTACGGTTTGTGCAATGCGGTTGGCTTTGGTAGGGATAGTTTTAGCACTTTCAATCCATTTGCTAAAATATTTTTGGTGGGAAGCTGCCAGGTTGTTGAACCTTTGCAGTGTTTCGTTGCCCGCTTCGGACAGACAAATCAACAGGTCTTCATTGATTTGATACGCGACTTCATCGGCTGCCAATGCAACCTGCAACATGGATCCTTTTTGTTTGCGAAGTTTTGTACGCAGCTCTTTTTTCAAGGGCAAAATGAAATGACCGTTGCCCATCGGCAGCAAGCTGATGCCATTGATTTCAACACTGTCCAATGTTCCTTTTACCAAAAAAGAAGTTTTGGTGCCAGGCTTCAATTGCGTGGCGATATCGGCCGGAATATCAATGTAGCTCCAACCCGTTTTTTCTCCCTTGTCTGAAAATTGTAGGATGCTGGCAGTAAAGCGAATCATCAGGAATCAACTTTGGATTCACATTATTTAATAATGCCCAGCACCAGCAACATCCACCCGGCAATGAGTAACAATCCACCCAAAGGCGTTATGGGACCTGCCCACGAAAAAGAGGAAGATTCTATTGCTTTTGCATACGTAAGAAGATACAACGAACCCGAAAACAAAACGGTTCCCGCCACAAAACATATGCCCGCCCAACTGATGTAGTTGTTGGGATACTGACCAAACAATATGGCTGCGATGGCAAGTGCAAACACATGGTAAAACTGGTAACGCACTGCCGTTTCAAAAATCTGCAACGCGTCTTCCGGCACAAGTTTGCGAAGCGCATGTGCGCCGAAAGCGCCGAGTATGACAGAGAGTGCGCCACCACAGGCAGCGATGATTAAGTAACCTTTATGCATGTAAAAAAAGTTGTGTGAATGTTTCCTGACTGATGTCCTTTGCCTGGATGTGAAATTTAGCGAGGGAGTAATAGGGAAGCCGTTCTTCCGTTTTCTGAATTACGAATTCTTTTAATTCTTCATCATCAAGATGGCTGATGAGCGGTCGTTTGAGTTTGCCGCGTTTCAGGCGCGCCACGGTTTCGTCCACTTCCGGTTCCAGCCAGATGGTAATGCCGTTTTCATTCATCCATTCCATATTGTTGAAAAAACAAGGCGTGCCACCACCACAGGCAACCACCAGGTTCTCAACTACAGAAAGTTGTCGTAATGTGTCGCGTTCTTTTGACCGGAAATAATCTTCTCCCTCAGTGGCAAAAATTTCTTTGACCGTCATGTCAGTGGCTTTTTCGATCTGCTGGATCAAGGTCGATCCAGTCTTTATTTGCAAAGATACTGGCAGAATCGTTGTGCCCAATACGTTTTGCCAGATCCCATCAGGCCCCGATCAGGAAATATTTTTTGCCCGGTAGATGTTGGTTTATTGTCAACAGATGTCATGAAATAGTAGATGTGGAATAATGGTATTGAATGGTCAAATTTTGTTGAACGCGTTGAGCCCGGTCACATCCATTCCTGTAATCAGCAAATGAACATCGTGTGTTCCTTCGTAAGTGATCACGCTCTCCAGGTTCATCATGTGGCGCATGATGCTGTATTCGCCCGGTGATGCCCATTCCGCCAAGCATCTGCCGTGCATCACGTGCAATGTTGGCGGCGATTTCGCAACTGTTTCTTTTTGCCATAGTAATTTGTTGCGGTGTGGCACGGTTTTCATTCATCAATATTCCCAGCCGCCACACGAGTAGTTGCGCTTTGGTTATTTCTGTGATCATTTCTGCCAGTTTTTTTTGCTGCAACTGAAAACCGCCGATTGGTCGGTCGAATTGCACGCGTTTTTACTGTATTGCAATGCCGTATGATAGCAATCCATTGCTGCGCCGATCGCACCCCAAGCAATACCATAACGGGCCTTGGTCAGGCAACCCAGAGGTCCTTTCAAGCCTTC
>CAWGWV010000038.1:0-192892 GCA_963826385.1 uncultured Chitinophagaceae bacterium
GACGAATCGCCGATTTGAATGTTGATGCAGTAGTCGGTGGCAACATTCGCAAAAATCAATACGAGCGTGTAAGGGTTGCCGGATCTCAGTTTATTATCCCGTACTTGTATACACTTAGCAACGTGAGAAATGTGAGTACCAACCCGGGTGACAATTACCAGTTTGACAAACGGCAGTGAATTCGGCGTATTACTCAGTCGATTTCTCGTACAAAAGACTCCTACACTGAGTACTACAGGCAGATACGATGCTTACTCGACGTTGCCAATTGACAACAATACCATCTTCACTCCATCGGCGTCGATGAGTTTTATGTATTCAGAATTGCTGAACATCCCTCATCTCGATTATGGAAAGCTCCGGATATCTTATGCCAACACAAGCGGCGAGTTGACAGAAGCATACAGAACTGCTTTGTACTATTCGCTGGGTAGCCCGCTCAACGGCGTTCCCATGGGTACCTTCAGCACCGACCTGCCTAGTGGCTTGCTGAAGCCGTTTTTACTGAGAGAGTTTGAAATAGGAACAGAAGTAAAAATGCTGAACAACAGGTTGGGATTAGACGTTTCGTACTATACCCGGAGAACCAAAAATGAAATCATGCCTGCTTCCTTCAGCCCGGCTGCAGGATTTACGAGTGGTTTTGTAGGCACCGGTTCTACCAAAAACTCGGGACTTGAATTGCAGGTTACGGGTACGCCCATCGCCTCCAAAAACTTCCATTGGAACATAACGGGCAACTTTACAACCGTTAAAAACATCATTCTCGAAACAGACGCAGAAGGCAAAAATCAAAACCTGGGAACCTACAGAGCTGTTCCGGGTGGTGCCTATACTGCCTTTGTAAAAGGCTATGCCGGCCCGCAGATTTTGGCATACGACTACAAGAAAGATGATAAAGGAAACATCGTGGTCAATGAAGCAGGGGTGCCGGTAAGAGGCGACCTGATTAAAATGGGTAGCGTGTTGCCCAAAATCTTTGGAGGCATCAACAACGAGTTTAATTACAAAGCGCTTACGCTGTCTTTCCTCGTTGATTACAACTTTGGCAACAAAATTCTGTCGGCTACCGAAGCTTCTTCCATTCAGCGGGGTTTAAACAAACTGACCCTCGAAGGAAGAGATGGCATTACCACCGGTGTAAAAGATGATGGTTCTGCCAACTCTACCATGGCTACTGCCCAAGCCTATTACCTGGCTGTGGCACAGCAGATTACGTCCACCAGTGTGGTAGATGGCGATTTCATCAAGTTCCGCCAGCTTACCCTGGGCTATTCTATTTCAGAAAATGCATTCAGAAATATTCCTTTGTTCCGCTCTGTTCAGTTATCACTTGTCGGTCGTAACCTGTTTATCCTGATGAGAAAGAGCAAAAACATTGATCCCGAAGCAACGTTTGGTTCAAACATCCGGTATTCAGGTATCGAAGGTGTTAGCCTGCCTTCTACCAGAACATTTGGTATCAATGCAAACTTTAAATTCAAAAACTAATAACATGAAGAAACAACTGATATATATTGGGATGGCTGTTGCGTTGGGGTTTGGAAGTTGCACCAAAGATTTCGAACAAATCAATACAGATCCCACGAAAGCTTCACCCGAAGTATTTGATCCGAATTATTTTTTATCCAACAGTGTGTGGACGTATGTAGATCAAACAATGGGTTACAACGGACCGATGCTGTTTCAAAGCGGGTGGGCGCAAATCATAGCGTCTACCTCGTCAGGAGGCGCCAACTATTATTCCAATGCAGACAAATATGTTCCATCAAGCGGTACCACCGACTACATGGGACGCAGCTGGAATGGTTGCTACCGGGCTGCCAGCCTTGCTAATGAGGTTATCAATGTCGCCGGCTCCAATCCTGAACTGGTGAACGTTACAGGCGCTGCCACCATCGTCAAAGTGATGAGCATCATGTATGTTACCGACATGTATGGCGATTGTCCGTATACGGAAGCCTTACAGGCAAAAGCGGGCATCACGCAACCTGCCTACGATCCTCAGCAAACGGTATATACCAATATGTTCAACGACCTGGAAGCTGCGCTGAATGGCATGGATGCTTCCAAAGCAAAACCTTCTGCAGACATCCTGCCTTACAAAGGCGATGTGGCACAATGGAAGAAGTTTGGCTACTCGCTGATGCTCAAAATGGCAATGCGGTTGGTGAAAGTTGACCCTGCCATGGCAAAAACCTATGCCGAAAAAGCGGCAGCTGCGGGTGTTTTTGCCAGCGTGGCTGATAATGCCTACGTGATGGCTGACAACGCAAACGGGTACAGAAACGACTATGCACGCGACCTCACTACACCTGCTGATTTTTACCAGGTAAGATGGAGCAAAACCTTCATTGATTATCTGCGGGAAACCAACGATCCCCGCCTCGGCATCATTGCTGAAGTGCCGCAGGATGGTTTGGCTGCCAACCAGAACGTAGGTTTGGCAGGTATCTCTACTCCATCACTTCAGATGGGTTTGCCCAATGGCTACGACCTCAATAATGGTGCTACCGATATCTCTACCTCTCCTTCGTATCCGGGTGGCACGGGAAGCGGCAGCGATTTTACGCCAATCGGTAAATACTCAAGACCTACTACCAGTATCTATGGCAATTACAGTGGACCCATCTTCATCCTCACTTATCCCGAAACAGAACTTCTGCTGGCAGAAGCTGTGGTAAGAGGATTCAATGTAGGTGGCACAGCCGCTGCTCACTATGCCAATGCGGTAGCAGGTGCTTTGACTTCCTTGTCTGTTTATGGCAGCGCAGCCACCATTAGCGAAACAACCGCTACGGCGTATGCAGCCGCCAATCCGCTGGATGCTTCCTCAACCGAAAGTTCACTCCAGATGATCAACGAACAATATTGGGCTACCTGTGGTTCGTTCCTCAACTTCAGCGAAGCCTGGACCAACTGGCGCCGTTCCGATTACCCTGTGTTAACGCCGGTCAATTACACGGGTAATTTTTCACAAGGCATGATTCCGGTCCGCCAGCCTTATCCGCTTTCCGAGGCCATCCTCAATACTGCCAACTACCAGGAAGCAGTAAGCCGGCAGGGTGCTGATACATGGACAACCCATGTTTGGTGGGATGTTCAATAGTTTTGATTGCTACAGTTTATTAATACCCTCAAAACAGGCTGCATTGCAGCCTGTTTTGTTATGTGTAAAGGCAACATTAACGTACTGTTTCGCCTAAAATCCTTATCATTTCTTAATTTGCCCCTCTGCTGCTTAGCTTACTTGTGTCTACTATGAGATTACCTTTTTACCACCGTTTACTGGCTCCCTGTTTTATTCTCATAGGGATGTGTGTACAAAAGACTGCCTTTAGCCAGCAGCCTCTCTTTCAACTGTTGCCATCAAAGCAAACAGGCATTCATTTCAACAATGTGATCAACGAAGACGAAAGCCTCAACGTTCTCTCTTATGAATATCTCTACAACGGCGGTGGTGTAGCCGTTGGCGATCTGAACAACGACGGGCTGCAGGATCTGGTGTTCACCGCCAACCAAAAATTGGCCAAACTATACCTGAACCTTGGCGGATTGAAGTTCAAAGACATTACCAAATCAGCCGGAAAAGCTGAATCGCAAAGACAGCTGGCAAACGGGCGTAACGCATTGCCGATGTAAACGGCGACGGGCTGCTGGACATTTATATCTGCTATTCGGGCAAGCTAGCCGACGATGCCCGCCGCAACCAGCTGTACATCAACAAAGGAAATCTCAAATTTGTGGAAAAGGCAAAGCAATATGGGTTGGATGAAGCAGGCTACAGCACGCAGGCAGCTTTTTTTGATGCCGACAACGATGGCGACCTGGATATGTTGCTCCTCAACCACAATGTGAAGAAAATGGACAATATGGAGTTGCAGAGATACAGGAAAGAAGCCGATCCATTTGCCGGCAACAAGCTGTTTCGCAACGATAAGAACCATTTTACCGACATGACCAAAAAAGCCGGAATTCACCAATACCCACTCACATTCGGGTTGGGCATGGCCATTGCCGATGTCAACAAGGATGGGTGGCAGGATATTTATGTAACCAACGATTACAACGAATCCGATTACTGTACATCAACAAGGAAACGGACTTTTAAGGACGATAGCCAACAACTGCTTCCGCCACTTGTCGCAGTTTTCGATGGGCGTTGACATTGCAGATTTCAACAACGATGCCCTGCCAGATATGATGACGCTGGACATGCTGCCGGAGGACAACAAGCGGCAAAAACATTGCAGTTACAGGAAAACTACGAATCGTTTGAGCTCATGCAGTCGCAGGATCTGCACAGCAATACATGCGCAACATGCTGCAACTCAACAATGGCAACGGAACATTCAGCGAAATTGCGACAACTCGCCGGCGTTTCCAACTACCGACTGGAGCTGGAGTCCCCTGTTTGCCGATTTTGACAATGATGGTTACAAAGACCTTTTCATAACATCGGGTTACTTGCGCGATTATACCAACAAAGATTTCCTGAGATACTGGGGCGATTACAAAATCAAAAAAGCGATGGACAGAGAACCGGTCCTGCTGATGGACCTCATCAAAGCGATGCCTGTTCACCAGCTTGCGAACTGTATCTTTCAAAACAATGGCGACCTCACATTTACCAAAAAACAACAGGACTGGGGACTTACGCAGCCTTCTATTATCGAGTGGCGCCGTGTATGCGGATCTGGACAATGATGGCGACCTGGACCTGGTGGTCAATAACATCAATGCTGCCAGCATCTGTATATCAAAACTCGGCCGGGAACAATCCGGCAATTCTTTTCTCAGCATCCAGGTAAACGGCAGTGACGGCCAACAGCGGGGCAGTAGGTGCCAAAGTGTATGTGTATGCCGATGGCAACGTGCAGTATCAGGAAGTCAACCCAAACCGCGGCTACCTGTCCTGCAACCGGCATTGCGCTTCATTTTGGTCTGGAAAACAAAACAAAGTCGATTCATGCGGGTAAAGTGTTTCCCGGTGGAAAAACAGTAGTTGCGGAAGTGGTTCTGCCAAATAAATCGCTTACTATTTGTGCCAGCCGGCAAATCCGCCGCAAAGACTCCGGTAACGTGAAGGCTGTAAATCCTTTTTTCAAAAAAGCCCGCCATCATACCGTATGCGCACCAGGATTTCACCGAAAATGATTTCAAACGGCAGTCGCTGATGTTGTCCATGTATTCGAAAACGGGACCCGATGTTGGCAGACGGGGATGTCAAAGGCGATGGGCTGAGGATATTTTTGTGTAGGGCGACCAGAAAAGCGGGCAACGGAATGGGTACAGCAGGCAAATGGCGGATTTAGCAGCAGACCAGCGTTATTGGTGACGAAAACCACTTCTGCCGCCGCTGCTGCCGCATTTTTCGATGCCAACGGCGACCATTTTCCCGATCTCTATCTTGCCAATGGCGGGTATTCCTTGTTTGAAACCAACACCATCGTCGCTGCAGGACGAATTGTATCTCAATGACGGCAAAGGCAATTTTACCGTGATAAACATGCGCTGCCCACAGTAAGCGCCAGCAGCAAATCGTGCGTGCGCGCCCTGCGATTTTGACAATGATGGCGACATGGATGTGTTTGTCGGTGGCAGGGTAATGCCGGGGCAATATCCCAATGCGCCACGCAGTTATTTGCTTACCAACGACGGAACGGGACATTTTACCACTGCCCAAACACCATTCGACAACATCGGGATGGTAACGGCTGCGCAATGGGCTGACATGAACGGCGATGGCAAACCGGATCTTGTGCTGTGTGGTGAAATGATGCCGGTCATGATTTTTTGAAAACACGGCCACTGGTTTTGTGGATGAAACAGCCGCTATTTTACCAACCGCAATACGGCTTTTGGTTTTCGGTGCTGGTAACCGACGTCGACAAGGACGGCAAGCCGGATATCATTGCCGGCAACATCGGGCCTGAACACGCAGATCAATGCATCTCAACAGCAACCTGCCGAACTGTACTATGCCGATTTTGACAACAATGGTTCGGTAGATCCGTTTTTTTGTTTTTACTTCAAAGACAGCAGTTATCCCTTTGTAAGCCGCGACGAGCTGAACGAACAGATTTATCCGATGCGAAAAAAATTTACTTCGTATAAAGCCTATGCCGATGCGGACATTCACACCATTTTTTCGAAGGAAGAATTGGAGAAAGCGAAAAAGCTGACGGCAACGCAAACCAAAACAATTTGTTTTCTGAATAAAAACGGCAGGATGGAAGCCCTGCCATTCCCCGTAGAAGCCCAGTTTCCGGTAGTTACCAACATCTTAGCGAAGATGTGAACCATGATGGCAACCCAGACTTGGTGCTGCTGGGCAACAAAACAGACAACCGGTTCAAAATTGGCAGCATGGACGCCAACTATGGATGCTTGCTGCAAGGCGACGGAAAAGGAATTTTGCTTATACTAACCAGGTTCAGTCGGGGTTAACGGTATTGGGCGACGTGAAAAGCACGCGCCGTAATGACCATTGGTCAAAAAAAGTATATGCTGATCGGCGTCAACAACCAGCCGTTGCAGTTTTATTCGGTTCCCTAAAACAGTAGCAGCATGAAGTTTCGTTTTCTTTTTTTGTGTCTCGGTTTGGTGCCGCCGGCTGTTTTGCTGGCGCAAAAACAAAAACAACCGGTTGATTTTGCTTCGCTCATACAATCGTCGGTGTTTGCACAGTCGCGCGTCATGATGCACGATGTGGTGAATCCGCCGGCTGCCTGCCGTTATTATGCATATGGAATGCTTGGCGCCTATGCCATTGTCACTGCGCAAAACAAAGATATTGCCCGCTGCCGGAACGTTTATCAACAACTATGTGCCGGTGTCCGTTCCCTCATTGGCCGGGCGCCGATTACCGCATTGCTGCTTTGTATTGCATTTTGGAAACCGGCCGGCAGCTGTTGCCCTCGGGCTATATGATGGAAAACGATGAAGCCGCTTTTGTAGCCGGCTATCAGCCGCCAAGAATCCCGAAAGAAACGATCGACGCTTCCATAACCATGGCAACAGAAGTGATGAACCAGGTGCTTCAGTTTGTCAAAACAGATCATTACAACCAGTTGAGCACACGGGTGCGATACACGCCCGTAAAGGGCGATGGTTACTGGTATCCAACGCCGCCGGCTTATCTCGAGCCGGTAGAGCCAAACTGGAAAACGGTGCGCCCGCTGATGCTCGATTCGTGCAGCCAGTTTGCGCCGGCACCGCCTACGCCATTTAGCAAAGACAGCAGCAGCGAGTTTTTTGCGCTGGCAAAGGAAGTGTATGAGTATGGTCAACATCCCACTGCAGATGAACTGGCCGTCAGCTTCGTTTTGGGATTGCAACCCGTTTGCGGTAGAAACAGCCGGGCACATGTCCATCGGGTTTAAGAAAATCAGTCCCGGCGGTCATTGGATGGCCATCGGCAGCATCGCCGCAAAAGAGGCGGGACTGAGTTTTGATGAACACATTGCAACGGAAACTTACCTCGCCTGTGCTTTGATGGATGCCTTCATCAGTTGCTGGGACGAAAAATACCAAATCGAACCGCATTCGCCCCGAAACCTACATCGTGCGATACATTGACAGCAAATGGCAGCCGCTGCTGCAAACGCCGCCATTTCCCGAATACACAAGCGGGCACAGCGTTATTTCCACCACCGCGTCCCTTGTACTCAGTTACCTGCTGGGCGATCGCTTCGCGTTCCGCGACGATTCGGAAGAATTGTTTGGATTACCGGCAAGAACGTTCTCTTCGTTTGCCAGTGCTGCCGAAGAAGCCGCCGTTTCGCGCATTTATGGCGGCATTCATTTCCGCGACGCAGTGGTGGAAGGGCAAAAACAAGGCAGGGAAATCGGGAAATTCATCACCAACATTTACACAAAAGCCGGCGTCAGGCCGTTCCGGCACAACCTCGCTGTGCGCAGCCAGCCATAATGTGCTCCTACATGGTCCGGCAATAACTGGTTGATCCACAGCGGCGCAACGACTAAAGCATTGGTAACAATGCTTTGTTTCAACTCCTGCTCATTGGGTGAGGTTGATTGGCACGTTGCAGTTTATTTTTGTTCTATACAAATAAAAATTTGTCCGGTATGAAATAGTTTCTACTTTTGATGCCTCAATAATGAACACAGCAAGCACATACACCTCTTTTTACTTTTTCTTTTTTTACTTTACCAAGTAAGCCGGGGTTGTATTGCAAAAGAGTAAACACTAACTTATCAATATAAAATCCCGGTCTGGACAGACCGGGATTTTTATTTTCTGATCTATGGCAACAACAGTTTCGATCCAGGGGTACGAAGGTTCTTTTCACCAGGAAGCAGCCCGTCAGTTTTTTGGAAAATCGGTGGAAGTGCTGCCCTGCGACACCTTTCGCGAAGTGATCAAAACGGCGCAGAACAAAAAGGAAACCGTCGGCGGCGTAATGGCGATTGAAAACTCCATTGCCGGCAGCATTCTTCCCAATTACACGCTGTTGCAGAAAAGCAACCTGAAAATTGCCGGTGAAATTTACCTGCACATCCGGCAAAACCTCATGGTGAATCCCGGCGTTGCACTCGAAGACATCCGCGAAGTGCATTCCCACTACATGGCGTTGCAGCAATGCCTCACCTACCTCGACAAGCACAATTGGAAGCTGGTGGAAAAAGAAGATACTGCACTGAGCGCCAAATACATACATACTTACAAAAGCAAGCACATTGCCGCCATTGCCAGCCGGCTGGCAGCCGAGTTGTTTGGTCTTACCATCATCGCGCCCAACATTCACACGATGAAAAACAACTACACACGCTTTTTGATCCTGAAGCGGGAAGGCGAGATAGAACTGGTGGAAGATGCCAACAAAGCCTCGGTAAATTTTCACACCAACCACTCAAAAGGCAGTTTGTCCAAAGTACTGACCGCCATTGCAGACGGTGACATCAACCTGAGCAAGCTGCAAAGCTTTCCTATCCCCGGCACCGATTTCAAATACAGCTTTCACGCCGATATGGAGTTCGACAACATTGACAAATTCAATAGCGTGATTGAAAGAATAAAACCTTTGACCGAAGAGGTTAAAATCTACGGCATATACAAAAGCGGAACCATGGTTTCAAAAGATTAAAACAGGGCACACATCAGCCGCCGGCAAAAGGTTCCGGCACCGGCAAACAGTTTTCCTTGCTTTTCATTGGGTTAAAAAACAGCAACATGCAGACAGCAACACGCTTAGAAGGGATCGGCGAATATTATTTTTCTCAAAAACTAAGGGAAATTGAAGGACTGAACAAAGAAGGAAAAAACATCATCAACCTTGGCATCGGCAACCCCGACCTGCCACCGCATCCGGATGTAATAAAAGTGTTGCAGGAAGAAAGCGCAAAGCCCCGGGTACATGGCTACCAGAGTTACAAAGGCTCACCGGTGTTGCGCAACGCCTTTGCCAGCTGGTACCAAACCTATTATGACGTGACACTGAATGCCGATACCGAAATTTTACCCCTCATCGGCAGCAAAGAAGGCATCATGCACCTGTGCATGACCTACCTCAACGAAGGAGATGAAGCCCTTGTGCCCAACCCCGGCTATCCCACTTACCAAAGCGCGGTGAAGCTGGCCGGTGGCATCAGCGTCGGGTACGAACTGAAAGAAGAAAACGGGTATTTCCCCGACTTTGCCGAACTGGAAACAAGAGATTTGTCGCGCGTGAAGCTGATGTGGATCAATTACCCGCAAATGCCCACCGGGCAGTTGCCAACAACAGAATTGTTTGAACAAATCGTTGCTTTTGGCAAAAAGCACCACCTCCTCATCTGCCACGACAACCCGTATAGCTTTATCCTGAACGATAACCCGATGAGCCTGCTGAGCGTGGAAGGCGCCAAAGAGGTAGCGGTAGAATTGAATTCACTCAGCAAATCGCAAAACATGGCGGGCTGGCGCGTCGGTGTATTGTGTGGCGCTAAAGAACGCATCGACGAAGTGCTGCGCTTCAAAAGCAATATGGACAGCGGCATGTTTCTGCCCGTGCAACTGGCGGCTGCCAAAGCATTGGGGCTGCACCGCGACTGGTACGACAGCGTCAACACCATTTACAAAGAGCGCCGGAAAAAAGTGGTTGAATTGCTCGACTTATTGCAGTGTACTTACTCAAAGGAGCAGGCAGGATTGTTTATGTGGGCAAAAATTCCTGCCGGCATCCGGGACGGGTATGCACTGAGCGACAAAGTGTTGTACAACAGCCAGGTGTTCATCACACCCGGCGGTATTTTTGGCAGCGCCGGCAATGGCTACATCCGCATCAGCCTGTGTGCACCGGTAGAGACATTTGAAACAGCCATTGCCCGGATCAAACAAACAAAAGAACAAACGCCGGCCGGGTAATGCCAGCAGCAAGATCGTTTACATTCTATTTTTTATACAATACATCATGACGGTTACGATTATCGGAGTTGGGTTAATCGGTGGTTCCATGGCTCTGGCGCTAAAGGACAACCGTTTTGCAGATTACATCATCGGGGTAGATGCCAACCGGAAAAACCAGCAGACAGCACTGGACCTGAAACTGGTAGATGAAGTTTTGCTGCTCGACGAAGCGGTTGCCAAAGCAGACATAGTGATTTTAGCCATTCCTGTCAGCGCCTGTGAAGAATTGTTGCCGCAATTGCTGGACAAAGCCGACAAACAAGTGATTCTCGACACCGGGTCTACAAAGCAAAACCTCATTGATGCAGTGCAGGGACACCCGAAACGTGGCCGTTATGTAGCCACGCATCCCATGTGGGGAACAGAATACAGTGGTCCAGAAGCCGCTATCCATGGCGCGTTCCGCAACAAAGCCACGGTGATCTGTAACAAAGAACACAGCGATGAAGATGCGGTGACCATGGCCGAAAAGCTGTACCGCGCCCTCGACATGTACCTCGTTTATATGACCGCCGAAGATCATGACGTACACGTGGCCTATGTGAGCCACATTTCACACATTACCTCTTTTGCGCTGGCCAACACAGTACTGGAAAAAGAAAAAGAAGAAAACGCCATTTTCGAGCTGGCAAGCGCCGGTTTTGAAAGTACGGTGCGGCTTGCCAAAAGCAATCCCGCCATGTGGGTACCCATTTTTATGCAAAACCGCGAAAATGTGCTCGATGTACTCAACGAACACATTTCGCAGCTGCGAAAGTTCAAAGCCTGCCTCGAAAAGGAAAACATTGGTTACCTGCAGGAACTGATCGAAAACGCAAATAAAATAAAGAAAATCATCAAGTAGTGAATCCGGCACAAAGAGCAAAACAGCACGGAGCATACACAACATTGTATCCTGACAATGATAAAATCGTGGCAAAACCTGTTCATCACCGTTTCGTCAGGGTTCAATAAACTACCTTTGCAAAAATTTAAAACAGATTAATGACAACATTTGGAGAATTGGGTTTATCCGAGCCGCTGGTAAAGGCTACCAGCGAATTGGGCTTTGAGAATCCTACACAGATACAGGAAAAAGCAATTCCGGTATTGCTAAGCGGTACAAAAGACTTGATTGGGCTGGCGCAAACCGGCACCGGAAAAACGGCTGCCTTTGGCCTGCCCCTGTTACAACTGATCAAAGAAGACAAAAAATATCCGCAGGCGCTGGTGGTTTGCCCTACCCGCGAACTGTGCATGCAGATTGTAAGTGAAATTGGTTATTCAAAAAACATATACGCGGCATTCACGTGGTAGCCGTTTATGGCGGCGCCTCTATCGGTACCCAGATCCGCGACATCAAACGCGGCGTGCAGATCATCGTGGCTACGCCGGGACGTTTGATAGACCTCATTGAAAGAAAAGCCATCAACCTCGACCAGATCAAATACGTAGTGCTCGACGAAGCCGATGAAATGCTCAACATGGGTTTCCAGGACGACATCGAATTTATCCTGCAAAACACGCCCAAGCGCGAAAGTACCTGGCTCTTCAGCGCCACCATGCCTGCCGAGATCCGGAAAGTGAGCAAGAAATACATGAAAGACCCGTTTGAAATAACGGTCGGCAAAGCCAATACCGGCAACAAAAACATCGACCACCAGTATTTTGTTACCTCCTCGCACCAGCGTTACGAAGCCCTAAAACGGCTGATTGACTTCAACCCGGGCATTTACGGCATCATCTTTACCCGTACCAAGGCCGACGCGCAGGACATTGCCGAAAGACTAACCCGTGAAGGATACGACATTGATGCGCTTCACGGCGACCTGACACAGGGCCAGCGCGATAAAGTGATGGGCCAGTTCCGCGACAAAAGCCTTCAGTTACTCATTGCTACCGACGTCGCCGCCCGCGGCATTGACGTGAAAGACATCACCCATGTCATCAACTACGAATTGCCCGACGACGTGGAAGTCTACACGCACCGCAGCGGACGTACCGGCCGCGCCGGCGCCATGGGCATCAGCATGAGCATCGTACACAGCCGCGAAATCGGCAAGCTGCGCCAGATTGAACGCATGGTGCAGTCGCCATTTCACAAACTTGAAATCCCCAGCGGGAAAGACGTTTGCCGCAAACAGTTTTTCTATTTTATGGACAAACTGCTGCAGGCAGACATCAGCCACGGCGATTACGAAACCTATGTGCCCATGCTCGAAGAACGCTTTGCCGACGTAACGAAGGAAGAAGTGCTGAAACGCGTAGCTGCACTGGAGTTTGACCGGTTTTTAAAATACTACGAAAACGCTGGAGACCTCAACATGCGCGACGACAAGAGAGCCAACCGCGAAGCCGGTTCTTTCGACCAGAGCCGCAGCCGGGGTAGCGACCGCAGCTTCCGCGATAAAGGCCATTCATCAGAAGGCGGTGGCGATACCTTGCGCCTTTTTGTAAACCTCGGTACCAAAGATGGATTTTACAAAGCCAGCTTTCTGCAGTTTATCCTCGACATGAGCGACCTGCGCAAAGAAGTGCTCGGGCGCATAGACATGAAGGAAATGAACAGTTGGGTAGAAATAGACCGCAGCGCTGCGCCACAGATGATCCGGGCGCTCGACGGTAAAAATTTCAAAGGCAGAAGAATCCGGATGAACGATGCCAACAGCCGGTAACGGCAAAGCAGGAAGGGAAAATCCAACCCTGCTGTCAACACGCAGTATTAACGTTATTTGTTGAATGTAGTAACGAAACCACCATTCAACACATACATTCAACAGCAACATAAACAAACGAACATGGAAGCGACACAAGCAGCACCCGCCAAACAATTGGTGCAGGAAAAATGGAACAAACGTCCATTGATCATAGCCGGACCGTGCAGCGCGGAAACCGAAGAACAAGTATTGGAAACGGCCACGCGCCTGCAGCAGACCGGTAAGGTGGACATCATGCGTGCCGGCATCTGGAAGCCCCGCACCCGGCCGGGTTCTTTTGAAGGCATTGGCACCAAAGGTCTGCCATGGCTGCAGAAAGCTAGGCAACTGACGGGTATGCCCGTAGCGGTGGAAGTAGCAACCGCCAAACAGGTGCAGGATGCCCTGCATTTTGATGTAGATGTTTTGTGGATTGGTGCCCGCACCACGGTAAACCCGTTCAGCGTGCAGGAAGTCGCCGATGCCCTGCGCGGCGTGGATGTGCCGGTGCTGATTAAAAACCCCATCAACCCCGACCTCGAACTGTGGCTCGGCGCGGTGGAACGCGTGGCAAAAGCCGGTATCAAACAAATCGGGTTGATTCACCGCGGGTTTTCTTCCTATGGCAATACACAATTCCGCAATGCGCCCATGTGGCACCTCGCCATCGAGATGAAACGCCGCAACCCGGAACTGATGATGATCAACGACCCGTCGCACATCTGCGGCCGCCGCGACATCCTGCTGGAAGTGGCACAGGAAGCCATTGACCTCGATTACGATGGCCTCATCATTGAAAGCCACATGGATCCCGACAATGCCTGGAGCGATGCCAAGCAGCAGATTACGCCGGAACAACTGGCCGAACTGCTCGGCAACATTCAATGGCGCAAAGAAGACGTACCTACTGCCGACCATGCCGCTTTGGAAAAAATGCGCCAGCAGATCAACCATCTCGACGACGAACTGATGCAACTGTTGAGCGAACGCATGAAGATTGCCGATAAGATTGGCCAGTACAAAAAAGAAAACAACATCACCATCCTGCAAACCAACCGCTGGAACGAAATACTGGAACGCGTTACCGCAAAAGCCAACAAACTGGGATTGAGCAAAGACTTCATCACCAGATACTACGATGCGGTGCACATGGAAAGCATCAACCATCAGAACAAAGTGATGAACGATTAGTTTGTCGCCCTCCTGATTGCCGGAAAGACAGTGCTCATCAACCGCCGCCGCGACAGCAATGGCAAAGCAGATTGGACAAAGGTTAATAAACAGCGATCATGGCAACTGGACAGCTATCTCCCAGGAAGTACATTGAAACAAAAGCGCGCACGCTTCCTGTTTACAAATGCCTCATCAGCAAAAACTGGCAGGAAACGTCCGGCGCCAATGTTATCGTCATGCGGCGGCATGTCAATGGTCACCTGACAGCCGGCGTGTATCTCGTCGATTTGTTGTGCCTAGGCGTAAAAGATACATTCTTCTTTTTCAACGAGCCTGAAGAAGACATCTACGATCGGTTTCCTGACGGTATGGAAGAAGTATTTGAAGAAGCCGATTACAACCTCGCCCACAACATTGTATATGCCGGCTACGAGTTTGCAATACAGTTTGGGATAGAACCTGCTGCCGACTTTGCCATTACACGCTTTATCCTTGAAGAAGACACCGACGCCGTACCCATCATTGACATCGCGGTGGGCGATGACGAAGGTCTGCCGCATTTGATGGTCGATCATCCGGGCGAGTACAGCAGTGCCCTGGCAAAACTTGTGAAAAATGCCGGCGACGGCAATTTTCACTACACCATCAGCAGCCTGACCAACGACAACGAATATGATGAGGATGAAGAAGCCAGTGGCAGCCGGATAGACGATTATGAACCGGGCGAATTGTCGCCGGTGGCTGCCCGTTTTTTGGAAGAAACAGAATTGTCGGATGCCCAAAAAATAGCAGAACTGACGCACCGCGAGCAGCTAACGGTAAAAACGGAACAAGCGCTGCGCAACCTGCGCACACAAAAACCTGCATTCTTTGGGATTGATATCGAAGACAGCGAAGAATATGAGTGGATAGACAACAGCAAAGCCATCGCCTGCGGCATTACGGAAGAAGAGGAAGACGAATACCTGGAAACGGCAGGACTGGCATTGGAACAGGAAGACATGGCAGGAAGCGAAGAAGAGGAATATTGCGGTCAATTGCTGGCGCAAAATGGCAGCAACCTCCTCATTGTTTCCAGCATTTTTGAAAAAGCGTGCATTGCAGGCGGCGCCCTGCTGCCGCTGGCGAAAGCAAAGCTGGAAGACCTGCAGGTGTACCCGTTGGCCAAACTGGATCTCGCGCTTGCCAACCTGCTGCAACCAGTACCCGCACCGGGGTTTGAAGACATCTATGCGCAGGAAGACATTACACAGTTGTACAAAACGCAACCGCCCGGCGACAGGGACCTTGCCGCTTTCTGGCTCACCAGGCTGCTCTTTCACCTGCGCCAAAACGATCTTACACAGGCTGTCAAATATTATTACCTCTACAGCGATGTCAATACAACCAATTATATGATCACTGCCATTCAGCAGTTGCTGCTGGAAGCCATTGACCACGCTGTGCAACATTCTCAATGATGGATTAGCGCCGGACAACAAGACCGGTGGCTAAATGATATGAACATGACCAAAAAACACATTCTTTTCTCCTCCTCCGCCACTACTTTTTACTTCGATGCTTCGTTCGGATACCTCGAAACGCTGACATCAAAAGACAGCACCATTCTGCTGACGGATGAACACATTTTTGCCAAAAACAAAAAACGCTTTTCGGGCTGGCAAACCATCGTGGTGAAAGCCGGCGAACAACACAAAAACCAATCGGCTGTTGACGTCGTCATCGAACAGATGATCGGGCTTGGCGCCGACCGCAAAACGACGCTCGTGGGCGTAGGCGGCGGTGTGGTTACCGACATGGCAGGCTACATAGCCGGTGTGTATATGCGCGGCATCCGTTGCGGTTTTGTACCGACGTCTATACTCGCCATGGTAGATGCCTGTATCGGTGGAAAAAACGGGGTAGATGTGGGCGTGTATAAAAATATGGTGGGCCTCATCCGGCAACCTACTTTTTTACTGTACGATTATTCGCTGCTGAAAACGCTGCCCAAACAGGAATGGATCAATGGCTTTGCCGAAATCATCAAGCATGCCGCCATCAAAGATGCCGCGATGTTCAAACAGCTGGCACAAAACAAGTTGTCTGCCTTTCAAAAAGACAGCGCCCTGCTCAACAAGCTCATTCAGCGCAATGCGCTGCTCAAAAGCAAGGTGGTAACAGAAGACGAGTTTGAACAGGGCGAACGCAAACTGCTCAACTTCGGACATACACTTGGCCACGCCATCGAAAACGATTACGCGTTGCCGCACGGTTTTGCCATCGCCATTGGCATGGTGGTAGCCGCCCACATCAGCGAACAATACACCGGTTTTAAAGCAACTGAACAATTGGTCACGGTTCTCAACCAATATGGTTTGCCCACGTATCTTTCGTTTGATGTGGAAAAAGCGGTGCACAACATGATGTCGGATAAAAAAAGAATCAAAAAAGAACTGCATTATGTATTGCTGCAAAAAATAGGAAAAGCCGTGGTGCAGCCGCTTTCGATCGAAGACATCAGAGCCGCCCTGCCGCCCGTTTCCGCAGCGGAATAAGGCTTCGTCGCCCGGCACATTTATCAACACAACATTTTGTTCAACATACAGGTTTCAATTTTCTTGAAAAAAGAAGCTGCTAAAACCATCCTCCGCGAGGATCTGTGGATATGAAAGTAACCGTACAACCGTCAACAATATCAGGAACCATTTATGCGCCGGCATCCAAAAGCTCGATGCAGCGCGCCTGTGCCGCCGCGCTCGTGCGCAAAGGCGAAAGCATTGTGCGCAATCCCGGCATCAGCAACGACGACAAAGCTGCCCTGCAGGTAATACAAACGCTGGGCGCCACCGTTGCGCAGCAGGATGATGGATCTTTGAAAATCGTAAGCGAAGGCATTCGTCCCGTAAGTGATACCGTCAACTGCGGGGAAAGTGGTTTGGGCATCCGCATGTTTGCCCCGCTCGTTGCCCTGAGCCAGCAACCGATGACCATCAACGGCGAAGGCAGCCTGCTGACGCGCCCAATGGATTTCTTTGATGAAGTGCTGCCACAACTGGGCGTGCGCATTACCTCCAACGGTGGAAAACTGCCCATCCGGCTGCATGGACCGCTGACACCCAAAAACATTACCATTGACGGCTCGCTCAGTTCGCAGTTCCTGACCGGTTTGCTGATGGCGTATGCCGCCGCCGGTGCGCAAAACGTAGCCATTGAAGTCATTGACCTCAAAAGCAAACCTTACGTTGACCTCACGCTGAAAGTGATGGAAGCGTTTCAGCTCGATGTGCCGGTAAATCACCAATACGAATCGTTTGCTTTTACCGAAGCGCCGGCTGCCATCACCGATACGTTTATTGATTATACGGTGGAAGGCGACTGGAGCGGCGGTGCGTTTCTGCTGGTGGCGGGTGCCATTGCAGGAAACCTCACTGTACAAGGTTTGGACATCGCGTCCACCCAAGCCGACAAAGCTGTGTTGCAGGCGCTGATGGACTGCGGTTGCAAGCTGTCTATCCAGTCAGACCAGATAGACGTAGGTCCCGCTCCCCTGCGGGCTTTCCAGTTTGACGCCACCGACTGCCCCGATTTGTTTCCGCCCCTCGTGGCATTGGCTGCCTGTTGTGATGGCAAAACGGTGATTGAAGGCGTTACCCGCCTTACCCACAAAGAAAGCAACCGGGCGCTGACGCTGCAGGATGAGTTTGGGAAAATGGGCGTGAACATAGAACTGCAGGACAATCTTATGATCATACACGGCGGCGGCGAAATCAAAGGCGCGCCTGTGCACTCGCGGCACGATCATCGCATTGCCATGGCTTGTGCCGTGGCGGCATTGCGTGCAACCGGTGAAACCTCCATTGAAGAAGCAGGCGCCATTGGTAAAAGCTACCCGAATTTTTACCAGCATCTGCTAAAGTTGGGTGCAACGGTCGATGGCTTATAAAAGCTGGGGCATCGTTCGTTTCATGATAAAAATGGAATTGCCCAATGCTACGCGGGTTTCATTCACTTTTCAACACAGGATATGAATCAACCAATCACAACTTTGCTTACCGACATCGGCGGCGTAATTCTCACCAACGGCTGGGATCGTCATGCACGTGCCCGCGCGGTGGACATTTTTCAGCTTGACGCGGCAGAAATGGAAGAACGGCATCACCTGACTTTCGATACTTACGAAGTGGGCAAACTAACGCTGCATGAATACCTGGCTCGGGTGGTGTTTTATGAAGAACGAAATTTTACCCCCGACGATTTCCGGCAGTTTATGTTTGAACAATCGCAGCCGTATGAAGACATGATTGCGTTGCTGAAAAAGCTGAAGCAGAAATACAACCTGAAAATTGCCGTGGTGAGCAATGAAGGCCGCGAGCTGAACGAATACCGCATCAACACTTTCCGGCTCAACAGCTTTGTTGACTTCTTCATCTCGTCTTCTTTTGTGCATTTCCGCAAGCCCGATGCCGATATTTTCCGCATTGCGCTTGACATTGCGCAGGTGCAGCCAGCCGAAACGCTGTACCTCGAAGACCGGCACATGTTTGTACAGATTGCAGAATCACTGGGCATACAGGGCATTGTGCATACGGACTACAAAGCAACGGTAGAAGCCTTTGCAGCGTATGGTTTGCGCTTGTAGCTGCCGGTCGTACAACTACAGAAATGGCGAAGACTTTGCAGGGCATTTGCCAATACTCATCGTTTCTGCGTTTCTTTGTGCTGGCGGCGGGTTGCATTTTTCCCCATGGCTACTTTCATTTAAAATTCCCGTTTGGGTTGGTCGCATATGAATTCATTTGGTCGCATGTTCCGCATCAATATTTTTGGCGAATCGCATGGCGAAAGCGCTGGTATCAACATTGACGGTATTCCTGCCGGTCTGCCGTTGACGGCAGATGATTTTCTCGCAGACATCGAACGCCGCAAAGGTGGCACGCAAAAAGGCACCACGCCGCGCCAGGAAAGCGACCTGCCCATTTTCAAAAGCGGCTTGTTCAACGACAAAACCACCGGTGCACCCATCACCATCCTGTTCGAAAACAACAATACGCGCAGCGGCGACTATGCCAAACAGCGGGCGGTGCCGCGTCCCGGTCACGCCGATTTTGTCGCCAGCAAAAAATTTGGCGGGTACGAAGACTATCGCGGCGGCGGGCATTTCAGCGGGCGGCTCACGGTGTGCCTGGTAGCGGTGGGCGTGATTGCCAAAAAACTCTTACAGTATCACAACATCGGCGTTGCCGCTTCGATTTTGGAAATTGGCGGCGAAGCAGATTTGGAAAAAGGATTGCAAAAAGCCATTGACCAGAAAGATTCTATTGGTGGCATCGTGGAATGTCGCGTAGGCGGGCTGCCCATCGGACTGGGCGAACCGTTTTTCAACAGTGCCGAATCGCTGCTTGCACATGCCGCTTTTGCCATCCCGGCGGTGCGCGGTGTTGAATTTGGAACCGGCTTTGCGGCTGCCCGCATGTTTGGCGCCAGCACAACGATGCCATTGAAGACGAAAGCGGGAAAACAAGAACCAACCACGCCGGCGGCATTGTCGGTGGCATTACCAACGGCAACGAACTGGTATATCGCATAGCCATCAAACCCACTTCTTCCACCCCCAAAGACCAACAGACCTGGAACCGGGAAACGAACCAGGTAGAACATTTTTCCGTAAAAGGCCGCCACGACCTTTGCATTGCACTTCGTGCGCCGGTGGTAATGGAAGCCGTTACCGCCATGGTCATCACTGACCTGATGATGCAGGAACAACTCATCTCCCGGAGATTGTAATCTGTTGTTGGCATATTTATTGAAAATTATTGCGGTTTAGAAACCATTTGGTGATTGATTATCAACAACTACGGGTACTTCAGATTGCATCTTGCCCCGTTACCGGTACTCTACAAACACCAGCGTGGTAACCCGTTGTGTGTTACCGGGCGTAACTGCCTTGCCAATGTATACAGATCAGCATTATAAACAAACCTGTGCACCGGTTGTACCAGCAACCCGTGGTGTTCTTTCTGTCACTGGCGGAAAGAAGCTGGTATTGTTGTGTGGGATGTTGCTGTGGTGGTGGGGTGTGGGATTGGGCAAAAAAACAAGCCGTTTTACGATCATACCAAAGTGGTGTATGGCGTGGCCAGTTTTTACCACAATCAAATGGAAGGCACCAAAACTGCGACCGGTGAAATTTTTCACCACAACCAGATGGTAGCTGCCAGCAACCACTTTAAGCTCAATAGCTGGGTGCGGATCACCAACCTGAAAAACGGGAAATCGGTGATTGTACGCATCAATGACCGCATGAGCAAAACGGTGCAACGGCTGGGGCAGGTGGCCGATGTAACAAGGCGGGCAGCCAAACAACTCGATTTTATCAACAAAGGACTCATCCGGGTGAAAGCAGAAGAGATTACACCATTTTAGAAATACAAAAACGGTTTGCTCCGCAAATCAAAATTTTAATGTTAAAACAAACAGATATGAAAAGAATGTTACTGCTCAGTTGGCTGCTTGCAATTGCTTCCCTGGCATTTGCACAGTCGAACATCCCGGCTACGATGGACTACAAGAAACGGCCTACGCTGGTGATTCATTTCGCCGCCAATGATTTCAGCACGGCGGACTATTGGCGTCATCATTCCATCAGCGATGTAGCCAACAACCTGCCTTCTGCCAATGACCTCAATTTTGGCCCTGGGTATTCAATACCTGCAGGGCATCACCAACCACATTGATTTTTCGGGCAGAGCCGATGCTACGTTTGTAGATTACAAGTTTCGCAACCGCATGCAGTCGGGAAAGGAAAGCCTGCTGGTAAGAGGCCGATGCCGGGCTGAATTTCAAATTGTTTCCCGACAAGTACATCGTGGTGCCTTACCTGCACGCCGGTATTGGCGGATCTATGTATGATGGCAGTTATTTTGCCGCTTATGCACCCCTGGGAGCGGGCTTGCAGTTTGACCTGGCGAAAGCAACATCGTTGTCATGGCCAATGCACAATACCGCCTCCACATCACCGAAAATGCCAGCGACCATTTCAACTTCAGCATCGGCGTAGGTGGTGCGCTTACCAGCCGCCGGGAAGCCGCGCCAAAACCGGCGCCGGTGGTTACCGATACCGACGGCGATGGCATCATAGATGTGATGGACTCCTGCGTTACGGTTCCCGGCACGGCGCAATACAATGGTTGCCCGGTTCCCGACACCGACAATGACGGCATCAAAGACGATGTGGACAAATGTCCCAACGTGCCCGGTTTGGCAAAATACAGTGGCTGCCCCATTCCCGACACCGATAACGATGGCATCAATGATGAAGTGGACAAATGTCCCAACGAGGCTGGTACTGTCAAATACAGCGGTTGCCCCATCCCGGATACGGACGGTGATGGTGTGAATGACGAAGCAGACAAATGCCCCAACGAGGCTGGCCCGGCACGCAACAATGGTTGCCCTGAAAAAGCACAGATCATGCAGGCAAAGGTGGATACCACTGCCCGCCAGATCTTTTTTGCCACCGGCAGTGCCAAACTGCTGGGCAGGTCGTACAAAGCGCTGGATGCCCTGGCTCTCTTGTTGAAAGGCAATACCGACCTCGCGCTCGACATTGAAGGACATACCGACAATACGGGTTCTGATGCCATCAACAACAAATTGTCGCAGAGCCGTGCCGAATCGGTTCAGAAATATTTGAAAAGCAAAGGCGTTGAAGCCGACCGCCTGAGTGCCAAAGGATATGGTTCGTCATTGCCGGTTGCCAGCAACGATACCGAAGAAGGACGTGCGCTGAACAGGCGGGTAGAACTGAAGTTGCGCCAGTTGTAAATTATTCACTGCCTTCTTTTTAGCCGATTTATTATCGATGATCTCACTGCCCCTCGTAACACAGGGGCAGTTTTTTTGTGGCGGAAAGTTTTGGAATTGGGATGGCGGAGATGTTCGGGAATATTTTGGTTGAGGGAATGTTGAATTGTTTAGCAGGTGGGAGACTTGTCTAAAATCTTTATTGGAGGTGCGCTAACACTTTGAAGTACATGCAAAATCATCTTTCATACAGCAACTGCTAGTTACCTCAGAAGTGGTGCGTGGTGAATACTACGCACAGTGCCAGCAGCATTATTGCTTGTGATAAGCTACGCTGAGTTTAGGGGCGATTTCCAAGGACTGGAAAGATCAATACAAAATGAGGTGATATGAGGTATGGGTATTGCCCTATGATTGATCTCCGCAACCGGGTTGATTTTAGATAAATCAACCAATTGCTTCTTAATCAGGTTTATAACATTTTAATTTTGAAAAAGAGTAATAAAATTGTTACCTTTATTTTAAAATGTCGAAAATGGAACAATTATTCAATTGCTTATTTATCAAAAGGATGATAGTTATTGTGATTTCTTGTAAGTAATAGAATCACTTTTTTGTAAGTGAAGGAACAAATAACTGATTACTTTATTCTATTTCAAACTACTCTTTTATGACACCGGAACAAGAAAAACTAACTGATGATATAATTCTCTTACACAAAAGGGATAATGGTGTTTTTGAATGGCGCGATTTTGTAATTGACGAAATAATGAAAGAAAGCAATGGTTTACCATATCGCTCTATCATGTTTGTGAAAGATGAATTGATGAAAAAAGGGCTTATCGAATTTTATTTTCAAGGGGATAGACTTACTACACGACTTACTTCTAAGGGACAAGGCTGGAAAAGCATGGCATATCATAAAGCTCAGGAAACCAAAGCTAAGCGAAAAGAATGGATAGAATCCGTTCCTAAAAGATTCTGGTATATTGTCGCTATCATTACATATGTAGCCGGCGTATGTTCAGACAAGGTTAAAGAAATTTTATTTTCGGAGCCTCAAACGGTAATCATGCAAAGCAACACACAAACTACTGCCAACGATTCTGTTCGTTTGTTAAAACCCTCGTCTATACCCCATATAGTAAACAAACCCTGACTATTAATGTCTTTGTACAGGATTATGCAAGCATCATTTTATAAAAAGGTTATCGTATGCGTAATCAGATTTGTTCATTTATTTCGTACATAATGACGATTGGTAGCGAATTTGTTACCCTGTCAATGTAATACCCGATTCATATGGCTATGTCACCTATTGATATCATACATTTTTTAACCCAGGACGGGTGGACAGAAGTGCGCAATATAGGAGAGACCAAATTATTCACTCACTCAACGAAAATGCAACCGGGTGAATTTCTTTCTATTCCTCTGCACCATAGGGAGATTCCTCCAGCTACATTAAATGCTATTTTGATAAAAGCCGGCTTTAAAATTTAATTCTTTATAAACGTATTACTCATCAAATTATAAAACAATGGAAACAAAAGAAATGACGACAACTATTCAATTGATTGTTGAAAAAGAAAATAAGAGCAATAAACTTTGGGGACGCATAGAATACAATGGCAGTTTGCTGATTGATTCAGCCGATACAATTGAGGAGCTTACCAGTAAAATGCAAACAGTTATACAAACGATGTATAATTTGCATCCTGCCGGTTACCAGCTTGAGTTACTGTACGACCTGACGGCGCTCTTTAAAGAGAAAAATTATCTGAATTTATCCGCACTGGCAGATAGAGCAGGCATCAATCGCTCCCTTATGGCACAATATGCGGCTGGCATCAAACTGCCTTCTCTGGAGCGAGCCAGTATTATTGAACAAACGATTCATGGCTTTGGAAACGAATTGCGTTCTGTAAGGCTTGCTGTCAAGTCTAAAGCTGTACATTCATACGCTGCCACGCAAGTTATTGCCGGCGATGATGATATCATAGAAAGCGGTGAAGGTATTTAGTTTCATGAATAAAAAAATTAGTTAGCCTGCTTATTCAGCAGGCTTTTCCTTTCTCCTCACAGTCTCAAACCCTCAATATTGTAGTGATGTGCTGGCACTGCGTAGTAAATCCTAAGCGCAGTGCCAGCCGATTTATCCTTTCATCCCTTCTCCGCAATGTCTCCTCCGCAGGACATTGCGGAGAAGAAAGCAGAAAGGTTATACACTGTTTCTGCTGATATTAGTTAACCAGTACCACTATGCCTTTTTCCGTTTTTTTGTTCTCGCCCGGCAGCCGGTAGGTAATTTCCCAGATATAACTTCCGGCATCCTGCCTGATGCCTTGCAGTGTGCCATCCCAACCGTTGTTCCAATCAGTTGTTCTGTAAATTACCTTTCCCCAACGGTTAAAAACGCTCATGGTAAAGTAGAGCAGGTGTCCATCCAGGGCTGGTCTGAACCGGTCGTTCCTGCCGTCTCCGTTTGGCGTAAACGCAGTTGGGAAAAAGATGCGGTTGAGGCAGGTTTTGGCGCTGATTGCAATGGTATCGCTCCCTTTGCATCCATTAACATCGGTTATATGAAGTGAGTACAGACCGCTCTTATTCACGGTAAGCGAGGCATCCGTGCTACCGGTAGACCATGCATAATTGGCAAACGGCAGGTTGGGGGCAAGAACCAATGTTTCGTATGAACAGAGGGCAGTATCAGCTGGCAAAAAATGGCGAGGTGTGGGAATAACCCTGTTAAGCACAAAAGTATCGCTGTTCCCGCAACCATTTTCATCAATAATGCTTACCCAATAGATCCCCGATCTCGTAACGGTATAGCTTGCGCCAGCCGAGTTGTCCTGCCATAATGCTGATATCGTATGGTCGGGCACGGATAGTATTATAGCTGAGCCTTCGCACAGGGATGAGGGCTTTAACCAGCTGAACGAGCTGGGTTCGTAAACAGCCGTAATTTCAACTGTATCAGCAGCGGTACAATGGTGTTTATCGGTTGTGGCTACGCTATAAACGCCGGCTTCTTTTATCGAAAGCGAATCCTCAGCAGAGCCATCGCTCCACTTGTAAGAAAGAAACCCGCTACCGGGCTGAAGTACAAAAGAGGTATTTCTGCAAAAAGAAGTGTCGTTGCCCAGGGAGGGATTTTGCGGCGCGACTACCTGTAGCGATACTTTATCGGTAACAGTACAGCCGCCCTCTGGTATATACCGAAGGTCTGACGCTCCGCTAGTCAAGGCAGTCATAGTGTCCCCTTTGCGTACTGAAGCGACCTGGGGGTCACTGCTCGTCCAGATACCATTGCCGGCAGATGCAGTGAGCTTTGCTTCGCTGCCAATACAGACTGTTTGCTGCGAAAGGAGAGCGCCGCTTGCGTCTAGGTTTGCCACAGCGATAGTATGGCTGGCGACGGTATTGCTGCAACCCTCAATAGTGACTGTGTAGAGGATATTTGCTGAGCCGGCTGACACTCCGGTAACTCTCCCGTTGTTATCTACGGCAGCTACCAGTAGATTGGATGATTGCCATACCCCACCTGTTGCTTCATTTTCCAGCGTTGCAGACCCGGGCAGGCAAATCTTGCCCGAACCAGTAATTTGATTTGGCTTGTCGTTGGTGATTTCCCGTACAATACTGTTGTATAGTTCGGTGAAAAAAACATTGCCCCCTTTGCTCGTGGCTACTGACCAAGGCCAGTTTAACAACGCCATCGGCCCAGGTCCGCAGTCACCGGCATAGCCAATAGTTCCATTGCCGGCGATAGTGGTAATGATGCCAGTTGTCTGATCTATTTTCCGCACCCGTTGGTTAGACCAATCGGCAAAAATGATATTGTTGTCTTTGTCAATGGCGATGCCTAAGGGAGACATCGTAGCGTTTACCGCCAATCCTCCATCTCCGGAGTAGCTCTTGTTGTAGAGGCTGCCGGCCAGAGTGGTTACCTCCTTTGTTAAAGCATCAATTTTCTGGATCAACCCCTGGTTAGGCAGATACAGGTTGTCTTTTGAGTCGAAAGCCAGGCTGAGCGGCTGGTTTAAAGCAATGTTTACGGTTGGAGCCGGAAGTGAATTCGGGCGGTCAGAATTATTGCCGGCATACGTGGTTATAATGCCGCTTTCTGCATCAATCCGCCGGATTCGGCCATTCAGCATGTCAGCAATGTATAAGTTGTCTTTGCTATCAAAAGCAAGCCCCATAAGATTATCAAAATGAGCATTGATCGCTGGTCCGCCATCACCCAGCCCGACAAAATCGTCAACTACTCCTCGTGTTCCGGCAATGGTGGTCACAGTTTGCGCTACAAGGTCTGCCTTCCTGATGTAGGTGCTGGCATCGGCAATGTAGAGATTTCCTGCTTTATCAATGGCAATACCACGGGGACCTGTCAGCCGAGCTTCACTTAACCGGCAGTTGCCATAGTTGTTACCCATGCCTAAAACGGTAGTTACTTGTTTGGTGACAACATCTATTCTCCGGATCGCATTGTTCGCACCATCAACAATGTAGAGGTTACCTTCTTTATCGAATGCCATGCCCATCGGAAGATTAAACTGGGCTGTAGCGGCGTCGCCGTCACGATACGCTCCCTGCCCGGCATGGCCTGCATAGGTATGAATCACCTGAGCCTGCAGGCTGAAGCTTATAAAAATGCTACAACAAACGATAGCGTATTTTAAGAAACGGTTCAGGGAATGCATAGTGGTCATATTAGTTACTTTCGGTTGGCTGCATCTTTGAACGAAAAATACATGCTTCTATGCAATAAAAGAGCTTAAAATTTACTTCAAAATCGGTGAAGAAGTGATGAAATCTTAGTCTCTTCATCTTACTTCTCTGCAATGTCTCCTTTCAGGGATTAGTGTGCTTTAGCCAAGGGACAGTGCGGCATGTGTTGCAATGTTAGTTGAAGTTTGTTCTTTACCTTTCCCTCCTCATGCGGGTTTGCAAACTATACCCAAAAAAGAAGGGGTAGACTTCCTCACCTGCACCCGCTGGCTACACCTACTCGGCGTAGTTTGATACCAGCAAAGAAGCCGCTGGAACTGCGCGTATGGCTGTGCCTACACGCAACTTCTGAGTAGCTTGCAGGTGCCTATATTTTCCTATTCGATTTGCCGTAGCTTATAACCATATACAGCTGGTACTGCCTTAGTATTCACTACGCACGATTTCTGTAGTCGCTTTCAGCTACCATATAAAGATGATTTTGACTTGTACTTCAAAGCGTTAGCCCTCGCACCCTAAGAAGGCTTAACAACAGGTCTCCCACTCAATAATCCAGTCGATTTTTCCCTGCGCTTACCGGCCACCGACCCGCCATTATCCCCTATTCAAAGTGCGCTGGCAATAACATTTTGAACAACTCCTGTCCAGTCTAACGCTGTACACTCATACCCTGCCACCAAATCGTTGCCGGTGATGATGATGCGAAAAAAATGGTGAGGGGTAGTTGGAGTCAAGAAAATTAATGAGCCTGCTGATACAGCAGGCTTTTTCTTATCCGTTCAGTTTCCGGCCCGCAATATTGTGGAGAGGTCCCCACATTCCTTACCCAAACAATCAACGCACACCTGTTTTCGCAGGGTTGTTTTTTGCCTGCCCTAGTTTCATTGTTTGATTACAACAGCGGCTTTTCACGGTTGGCTGTCTGCTTCCGCATCCGTTCCGGTAGTTTCGGCGGCTGCCAACGCTTTTACCATGATTTCAAGGTCGTAAATGCCGCGGATGCCGCTAAAGCCCACCGATAGTTTTGTACCATCTTTCAACGTCAGGGGCTGACCACCTTCCCAGCCAATGAGGTCGGGCACTTCAATGCCGCAGTCTTCCACTTCGTTGTTAAAAAACTTTTTTTCGTATTCCCCGGTTTTCATCCCGGTAATCAATACCTGGCTCGCTTTGGTCCACGCCACACGAAACGATTCGCGTGCCCGGATGAGATAAGTACCATACAGTTTTCCATATATGTTGCCGTTGTCGTCTATGATGCACGCTGCACAGTTGCCGTTGGCAATGCGTTCGTCTTCTTTGTTTTCCAGGTAACCGGGAATCAGTTGTTCTATTTCTGCAAACATCCGGTTGATGAGGCTGATCAGTTGCTGTTGTTGCATATGGTAAGAATTTGTGTTGATGATGGTGGTATGTCAATCCGTTCAGGAACAGCAGGCAATGCTTGTTGATAAAAAAAGGAAAACATCAGCTATGCCTGCCAATTGCTGTCACGTGTAGCACAGTTCGATTTTTTTCTCTCCTGTCTTCTGGGTGCAGAATGGGATTTATTTTTTACCGGTAGCTGCCCAGTAAATGCCGGCATACAAATGATTTAGAAAGGCTTCGTTGCTAAAGTCGGTAGGCATGTGACCAATAGCCGTGTAAAACGCCCGTCCGCCGTCATAGTTGTGATACCACGCAATAGGGTGAAGTTTTCCCATGCCTTCGCCTTTCACGCGCACCCAGTCGGCTTTCGGGTTGTAAGTAGATTCGTCGATTGCGAGCACATAATTGAGCCCGGTCGTTTTTTCGGGTCCGAATTCATACCATTCGTCTGTCCAGAGCATGTTGTTGGCAAATCCCTGCAAACCCGGAAACGTAGAATCAAGAATGTTGAGCTGTGCCGTTTGAATGGTGGGGTGAATGTGAAACATTCTGCCCACGAGTTTCGTGTACCAGTCCCAGTCGTATTCCGTGTCGGACGCGCTGTGAATGCCTGCATATCCTTTGCCTGATTGAATAAAGCGCTCCATTACTTTTTGCTGTGCCGAATCAAAGATATCGCCCGTGGTATTGAGGAAAATGATCGCAGCAAACTGGGCGACGTATTTGTCGGTAAAACCGCTTGGGTCTTCCCACAGCACCACGTCAAAAAAGTTTTTTCGACCAATGTCCTGTATGGCCAGCACGCCGGCGTGCAGCGATTCGTGGTGCCAGCCGCGGGTGGTGGTTACAAGCAATACTTTGAATTGTTTTTGGGCAGTGGCAGACAACTGTAGCCCGGTTTGCAGAAGCAGGCAAATGATCAGAATTTTGATAATTTTCATGGATGTGTGGTAATGATGATGAAAAAGCAATCTGTGTAGCCGCATTGGTGGCATGGCAAATGGCATCGTTTGTTTACCGGGTAAAGATAATGACCGGTATGTTTTAAAAAACAAGCAAATAATCCGGAAATGGCTTCCTTATTAAGAGAGCATTTTCAACCCCCGGCCGGTTAAGCATAGGCAGCGTTGTGTTTACCAGAAACATAATGCACACGGCAGCCAGGTGCAATGGTTCCAATGCTTATACCGCCAGCACTTTTTTTGCCACGGTCATCCCGCTCACCAAAGCTGCTTCCACTGTGCCGCCCGATGTGCCCGAATACAAGGCTTCACCGGCAAAAAAGAGCGTGTTTTCCACCGGTTGGTTCAGCACCTGTTTCGCTGCTTCCGAAAGTAACTTGTTGTAAGAATAAGCACCTTGTGCAAACGGATCTTGCTGCCAGTTCACAATGTGCGAGGCCGTTAACCATTGTTTGATGTCGGCAACCGGTTTTCCAAACATTTCCGCCACCGATTGCAAAGCCGTTTCCAGTAGGGTTTCATTGTCTTTACCGGCAAATGCATCTGCGTGGCCACCCGCCAGCCAGCCGGTCAGCATCGGAGATGCTGCCGGCTGCTGTGTCCACCAGGTTGCGATTGGTTGTTCCGAAAAAAAGAACAGCGCATCTTTGTATTCGTTCCAGAACGGGTGCGAAAACCGGAGCAAAATTTTAATCACGTTGCCAAAGCCAATCATTTGCGCCGCCTGTTGTACGGTTGGCAATGCGGGTGAAAAGCGGATGCGCGCTTCCGTACTTTCAGAAGACGCGAGGATGCTCACCGGCACCGTAATGATTACCTGTGATGCCTGGAAGCGTTCGTTGGTATGCGTGGTGATGGTAGCTTCCCCGGTTGTCCATTCAACCAGGGTAACGGCTTTGTCAAATGCAACCCGGCACTGCTGCTGCCGGCAGGTGGCGAGCAAGGCGTTTACCAGTTGTACATAACCGCCGTTGACGCGGTACATATCGTCCTGTTCGTGCTGCCATTCGCAGCGCAGCGCCAGCACGCTGGCATCATCGGGGTTTACCGCATCGAAACCCTGTGCAAACTGCAGTGCCGATTGCCGAAGGGCACTGTACCTTTCTTCAGAAAAATACAGGTTCAGAAATTGTGTCAATGTCATGTCTTTTTCCAGGCTGTTCATCTGTTGCATCAGGTCGCTCCAGCCATCTATCATTTCATCTGAGGTATGCCAGCGCCCATTGGTATTGCGCAGCATATCACCTTCTACTTTTGTATAGGGGATGCGGGCGTCGCGCAGCAATTGCAGGGTAACGGGCAGGTTGCCGTGAACAAACTCGGCACCGGCTTCGGCCGGATGTTCAAAGCCGGCTTCGTGCAAAGTATGAATCCTGCCGCCGGCGCGGTTGTTTGCTTCCAGCACTGTTACTGTTTTCCCGGTGGCAGCCAGTTCCCTGGCGGCCATCAGCCCGCAGGCACCAGCGCCGATAATGATGATATCCGAACGGTTTGTCATGAGATTACGTATGTTGATGTAATGGGTAAGATCGCAAGAATAAAGCTAAACTTGATTTGTCGTCTTTGCCCTGCCTGTGACGGTACGATAGCCAGGTTCGCTGATAGGATGCTATTGCGATGGCATTCAACACGTTTGGTGATTCAAACCTGCCGGGTTCGCGGTAAGAATTAAACGACGTTGGCGAAGGCTGAAACCGGTGTGACTAGGTTGTAAAACTTTGCCATCTTATTTGCCAATAATCACTACTTTTCAGAAATATAATTGTTGTATGTACAGGAACTTTTTGACGACGCGGGTCATGGTAGCTTTTCTTACCGTTTTTATCTTTGCCATTACTGCATTTTCCCAGGTGGCAAATGAGGTGTCCCTGAAAGAAAAGTTGGCTGCTGTAGCCGGCAGCATCGGCATCCCGGTTGCAGATATCCGCAAAGCCCTCGTTGCCAAAACCTTTACAGACAACACAAGCGGTATCGAATACATTTACCTGCAACAGCAATACAAAGGATTACCGGTGTACAACCAGATGGTGACGGTCGCGTTTAAAAACAACCGGTTGGTTTATACGGCGGGGCATTTTTTGCCAAAGCAAAAACAGCCTTCCGAAAGTGTGGTGCCTGCTGTCACGGCGGCCGACGCGGTTGCCAAAGCCATTGGGCACCTGCGCCTGCCAGCGGTGAAAAAAATTGCTCCCGTACTCAAAAACAATAGCAATGCGCGTACGCTGTTCTTTTCGGCTGACGGCATTGCCAAAAGAGACATCGAAGTGGAATTGTACTGGGCAGCCGACAGCCTGCGGAACCTGCACCTGGCGTGGAATGTCAATATTGATGTCGCCAACTCTGCCGACTGGTGGAACATTAGGGTAGATGCCAGCAACGGGCAGGTGATTAACAAAGACAACTGGACGGTGTACGAAAAAGCGCCCGGCAGCGAAAAAACGGGTCAGAACGGGGCAGCAGGTTTTGGGCAAACAAGCAATTACCTGGCGCCGCCACCCAATGATGTTGCGGCTGCTTCTTATTATGTTATTCCTTATCCTTCTGAAAATGTAAACATCAATGCATTTGCCACTGTCACCGACCCCTGGCTGGCAGCAGGCGCCAACAACAACGCGACTACTTATGGCTGGCATTACAACGGAACCACTACCTACAACATCACGCGGGGCAACAACGTGTTTGCCTACAACGACAGCGCCAACAAAAATACGCCCGGCACCACCGTTGCGTCTTCCACACCGCTGCCCAACCTGACGTTTAAATCGGTTCCCTCCTTCGACCAGTCGGCTTCCCTGGCTGCCAACCGGGATGCGGCCATCATCAATTTGTTTTATTGGAACAATATCATGCACGATGTCATGTACCAATACGGATTTACCGAAGCGGCCGGCAACTTCCAGGTCAGCAACCTGGGCAGGGGCGGCGCCGGCAGCGACCCGGTGCTGGCAGAATCGCAGGACGGCAGCGGCACCAACAATGCCAATTTCAGCACTCCTGCCGATGGCAACAGCGGCAGAATGCAGATGTACCTGTGGGATGCTGTGAACGCGCCATCGCTCATTGTGCAAACCCCGGCTAATCTTGCCGGAAGCTACAACAACGTGGAAAGTGGCTTTAGTACTGCCAACAAACTCATCAGCAAAGGTCCCGTTTTCGATACCGTAGTGCTGTACACAGCCGATACCCTGGCTTGTTCCGACACCTTGGCTGCCAATGTAAAAGGAAAAATCGCGCTAATCTACCGGGGCACCTGCAACTTCACCACCAAAGTGAAAAATGCGCAGAAAGCGGGCGCGGTAGCCGTCATTATGGTGAATACCAAAGGTTCTGACCTCATCATCATGGGCGGCACCGACAACAGTATTACTATCCCCGCTGTGATGATTTCATACGATGACGGCAGCAAACTGTCGGGCGCCATCAAAGCCGGGAGCACCGTTACTGCCACGCTCACCGGTGCACCAACGCTGGACGGTGATTTTGACAACGGCATCATTTGTCATGAATATGGTCATGGTATTTCCCACCGGCTTACCGGCGGCAATGCAAGCTGCCTCGACAATGCAGAGAAAGCCGATGAAGGATGGAGCGATTATTTTGCCCTGATGATGACGCAGGACTGGTCGAAGACCACGATGGCCGATTCTGCCAAAAGCCGCACCATTGGTACCTACATTGCCGGTGAAGCGCCTCCGGGCAATGGCATCCGCACCTATCCTTACAGCACCAACATGACCATCAACCCGCACACATATGCCAACGTCCCAAGGTTTGACGGGGAAGTGCATTACATCGGTGAAATCTGGTGCGCCACTCTATGGGACATGACCTGGGCTATCATCAAACAGGAAAACAGCATCGGCGCCAACCTGTACGACGCCAACAGTACGGGGGGCAACGTAATAGCCCTGCGGCTGGTTATGGAAGGGGAAAAACTGCAACCCTGCAGCCCGGGTTTCCTCGACTCGCGCGATGCCATCCTCGCGGCAGATTCTATCTTGTACAACGGACGTCACAAGTGCACCATCTGGAATGCCTTTGCCCGCCGCGGCATGGGCATCAGCGCCACGCAGGGGTCTTCTTTTGAAACCAACGATCAGTCGGCTGCTTTTGATGTGCCCGTACTGCTGATGCAGAAACAACGGCTACCGATTGTCAGCGACCAGTTTACCACCAAAATCACGCTTAGCTGCGAATGCCAGTTGCCGGCAACTGGTTATCAGCTTACCGATACCATTCCGGCGGGTTTTACGGTGGCTTCCACCGACCCGGCGGCTACGATACAGGGAAACATTGTAACCTTTGATGCAAGCACCTTTACCGCGCTGGGACAACTGAAGGAATTCAGCGTTACGCTGTTGCCCGACCCCAATGCTGGCTGTACCCGTGATACGACCATCTACGACAACCGCGACAACCATACCACGGGCGGTTTTGTTTCTTCGGCGGTAAGAGGCACAACGCAGTGGGCCGGCAGCAGCCTACGGGCATATAGCCCCACCAAATCTTGGTATGCCGCCGAAACCGATGCCGCATCGGATTTCAGCCTGGTATCGGCTGCCTTTGTGCCGGGCAACCTGTCTATCCTTTCTTTCCGGCATTACTTTTCTACCGAAGCGGGCTACGACGGCGGTATGATAGACATTTCTACCAACAACGGCAGCAACTGGACGAGCGCCGCGCCTTATTTTATTCAAAACGGGTACAACGGGGTGATTTATGAATACAAACCGGCAGACACGAGTTACGGAACAACGCCCTGGCCGGCATTTACCGGCAACCTTACCGACTCTGCCTTTATTCAATCTTCCATTGACCTGTCTTCGTTTGCAGGCAAGGTGGTAAAACTGCGGTTCCGGATGTACAACGACCTGGGCACTACCTATAAAGGCTGGTATGTAGATGACATTACCGTTACCAACGGGTGCGGCGGGTTGCAGGGCATCGGGTTGATCAGCAATGCGGGGAAAAATATGGCCAATGCAGAAGTGGCCATCTACAATACCGATAGTACGGGCGTGGTGCAGCCGGCATTTGCCGATTTTACCGCAGTTGCCGTCAACAATTCGTCGGCGTTGATTAGCTGGTCCACCATTTCCGAAGCCAATGTAGCCAGCTTCGTGGTGGAACGCAGTACGGACAGCCTAACGTATACGGTGCTGACAACGGTAGCCGCCACCGGCAGTGGTAATGACTATACCTATACAGACACAGATCCTGCAGGCAGCGTCAACTATTACCGCATCCGCATGGTCAATGCAGCCGGCACAACAGTAAAAACATCGCCGGTGCGGCCGGTAGCATTCAGCAGAAGCGGTGGCAGCATTCTCATTGTGCCCAACCCGGCGGTGAGCCGGGCCACCTTGTTGCTCGACGCCGGTTTTTCTGCCAGCCAGCTGGTGATGTTTGACATGCAGGGACGCCGGGTGTATGCGGCAGTCATAGCACCGGGTATTACCTCTTTCCCCATCAACACATCTGCGTTGGGTGCCGGTGTGTACATTGTAAAAGTGATGTCCACCACGGGTGAAGAAAAGCAGGTAAAGCTGCTGGTGACAAGGTAAGCGGGTGAGAAGTGGATGTCGCTCGTTTTAGATACGGGCGCTATTACCCGGTTGGCTCAACGGAATTTTCGGTTTAACTGTTTACAGCCCGTTTAGTGGTCAACCATTTATCTTGACATGATACCAAAAAAGCCAAAGAGAAAGCACGCTGCTTTCTCTTTGGCTTTTTCAATTTATTAAACGTTCAGTTGCCTCTATGCTTCGGTGCCCCACAGGTTTTGCGGGTATTCGCCGCTGTTGACCAATGCTTCCACGCTGGCTTTTACCACGGGCGCATCTTCTTTGTAGGTAACGCCAAACCATTTGGCACTTGTCGGGATCACTTCTATTTTGCCCAGTCCTTCCTTGATAAATTGGTCGGCTGCTTTGGGCATGAGGAATTCCGCTTTCGGATCGGTGGGATTTTTTTCCAAAAATTCAGTAAACAGTCGTTCGCACAGGTTGATGAAACCGGGTGCAAAACAGAAAAAGTTCATACTCACTTTGGTGTCTTCTTCCAGCGGCACCAGTTGGTCGCCGTCTTCATACACGATGCCGTTGCCGTCTTTGCGATAGATCTTCAGTCGCTCGTCGATGCCGGTCAGTTCGTTGTTGTCGTTGGTGCTGATGACGCCACGGCTCACGCTGCCGTTTTCACTCAGCGTGTTCGACAGTTCATAGCCAAGCACAGCATAGGTATCTTCTGCTACGTTGGTCGTGAGGAACTGGTATGCTTTGGTAAAGGCATCTTTTCCATAAAAGTCATCGGCATTGATGACGGCAAACGGTTCGTTTACCGTACCCTTGCAGCAAAGTACTGCCTGTCCTGTACCCCAGGGTTTTACCCGGTCGGCAGGTACTGCAAATCCACCGGTAAAAGCATCGAGCTTTTGATACACATAGTCGGTTTTGATTTTTCCGGCCAGTTTTGGTTCAAAAATTTCTTTGAACGCATCTGCAAAATCTTCCCGGATAATGAATACCACTTTTGTAAAGCCGGCTTGTATCGCATCGTAAATAGAATAATCCATAATGGTTTCGCCCGAAGGGCCAAACGATTGTGTTTGTTTCATACTTCCATAGCGGCTGGCCATGCCCGCTGCAAGAATTACCAAGGTTGGCTGCATAATTTTTTATTTTTAAACTTTGCGAAGCTAACCCAAAGCATAGTAGCGAGCAAGTGCATTTTATCAAACCGCAAATGAACCAGTCCGCCATCGCATTGCAAAGCCTTCAGCCTGGTTGGCTGCCACCGTCCGTTACGCTCGACGTGTTGCGGTTAGACAAACTGCATCCCGTCGTGAGCGGCAACAAGTGGTTCAAGCTGCGCTACTACCTGCAGGAAGCTGTCGCCACCGGTGCTACCACACTCGCTACGTTTGGCGGCGCCTTTTCCAACCACATCGTGGCAACGGCATTTGCCTGCCGCGAAAAAGGATTGCGCAGCCTTGGCATCATTCGTGGCGAAGCGCCGCAACAACTGTCACACACATTGCGGCAGGCAAAGGAATACGGCATGCAACTGCACTTCGTGAGCCGTGGCGAATACCGCGACAAAGAAGCGTTGCAACGCCGTTTTGCCGGCGTGTATTGGGTAGGCGAAGGAGGATATGGGCAAAAAGGTGCCGCAGGCGTTGCAGACATCATCGGGCAGGTGCCACATTTCGACAGCTATTCGCACATCGTTTGCGCAACGGGTACCGGCACCACGCTAGCCGGGCTGCTGCACCATGCGCTGCCGCACCAAACGTTTATGGGTGTCAGCGCCTTGAAAAACAACGTGAGCATTCGACAGGAAATACAACAATTGCTGCCCACCTCTCTTCAAGGGCAGCCGTTCGACATCCTGTACGACCATTATTTTGGCGGCTACGCCAAATACACGCCCGCATTGTTAGCATTTATGAACAGCCTGTGGCGCGACTGCCAGTTGCCCACCGATTTTGTATATACCGCCAAAGCCCTGTACCACATCCGGGAAAAGGTAATTTCAATGCAACATTTTCCGCCGGGCAGCCGGCTCTTGTTCATTCATACCGGTGGGTTGCAGGGCAATTTGTCGCTGCCAGCGGGCGCGCTTATTTTTTGATGAAAACTGCGCACCCTATATTTGATTTATTTCTACATCCTAATTTGATTGTTATCTACACCGTGAAAGTATTGGCAAGAGCACTGTTTTTATGTTTATTGATCCTTATTGGCAGCAGTTTGTTTTCTTCATTGCAGGCACAGGAAATGAAAGCTGCGCTCCCGGAATTCGGGTTGCAGGTATTGGGCAAAGACCGGGTGCGCATTAGTTGGGTAAACCCTTTTGGCGAAGACCTGATACAAGTGAACGTGCAGCGCTCTTACGACAGCCTGCGCGGCTGGAAAACCGTGTTTTCCACGCCTTCGCCCGAACTGCCCGAAAACGGCTTTATCGAATCTTATTACCCGGGTGTAAAAGTGTATTACCGCATTTTTTACATGCTGAGCAGCAACGCCTATTTTTTTACAAAAACCAGAAGAGCCACGCCGGCATTGCTGCCCGATTCGATAGCCAAAGAACTGGCCGCTGCCAACGACACCGTTACGCTCAAGTCGGCAGATACCATCCTGGCGCAGCTTCCATACAGCCAGTTCCTTACGTTCCGCGATTCTATTTTTGCGCATACCAAAGACACGCTGTTGCTGCTGAGCAACGATACCATTTTGCTGAAGCCTTACGTGTACAATGGTGCCTGGCGCGCTTCGGTTTATTTATTTACCGACCGCAGCGGTGTGGTGACCCTGAAATTGCCGCAGGCAAAAGAAAAACGGTATTCCCTGCGCGTGTATGAAGACGACAGCAAGAAGCCGGTGTTTACGCTGAAACACGTTGCTGAAACCGAGCTGATGATAGACAAAGCCAATTTTCTGCACGCCGGCTGGTTCAACTTTGAACTGTTTGAAGACGACAAGCTGAAAGAGCGCAACAAAGTGTTTATTGCCAAAGAATTTTGATAGATGAGGGCTGTGAAGAAAAAGGTTGTTCCAAAAAGAAATCTTTTCCACTTCGTAAACTTTCAAACCTTTTGTGGTGGTGGTTCCAAACATTTCTTCATTTCAACATTTGCTGATGCCACGGTTGATTGCCTTGCTGATATTGGCTCCCTTGCTTTTCGCCGCCTGCCGTCAGCAGCGGCAATTGGGGGTATCTGTGGGTACTGCAACTTACCTGTATCAGGCAGACCCTACCATTTTTCACTACCGCGATACCTATTATCTGTACGGCACCAACGACAAGAATGCCGATTCGGGATTTTTGGTTTTTTCATCCAAAGACATGCTGCACTGGCGCCGAAAGAAAACCAACAATGGATTTGCCTTGCTCGCAAATGAGCATACCTATGGAGACAATGGCTTTTGGGCGCCGCAGGTGTTTGCCTACCGTCACCGGTTGTACATGGCTTATACCGCCAATGAGCACATTGCCATCGCCGGCAGCGACAGCCCGCAGGGATTGTTTTCCCAACCGGAGGTGAAGCCCTTAGAACCGGAGGTGAAACAGATTGATCCCTTCGTGTTTTTTGATACCGATGGTAAAATTTACCTGTATCATGTAAGGCTGCAAAACGGCAACCGCATCTTTGTGGAAAAACTCACCCAAAATTTATCGGTGAAAGAGAATACCCTCACAGAATGTTTGAGCGCAGCTGAGAATGTGCAGCCGTGGGAGAATACGCAGCCGGCATCGTGGACGGTATCGGAAGGCCCGGCGGTGGTGAAACGCGGCAGATTGTATTACCTGTTTTATTCCGCCAACGATTTCCGCAATCCCGATTATGCCATGGGCTATGCTACAGCCGCCTCGCCGAATGGGCCCGTGGACGAAAGCGACCGGCAACCCCGTCATCAGCCGGCAATTGCTCGGTATCAACGGCACCGGGCACGGCGATTTGCTGCCAACGGGCAACGGAAAGCTATTTTATGTATTTCACACCCATTTTTCAAATACCAAAGTTGGCTGGCGAAAAACAGCGCTTATCGAACTGGTGTTTGCCGCTGATGGTTCGGTGTCGGCAGATCCCAAAACCTTCCGTTACCTGCAGGAAAGTGAGTAAGGCGTACTTGCGAACGGTTGGAAGCTGGCACTTGTTTATCTCAAAGGAAAAATAATTTTCGCAGCCAGTTTTGCCTTTGTGGTCAAAATATTTCGCGTAAAAAAGTCAACAGTGCGCTATTCGTCTTCATCCATTTCCAACAACAGGTTGGCGATCAATGCCGTCCAGCCGGTTTGGTGCGATGCGCCCAACCCCTGCCCCGTATCGCCATGAAAAAATTCGTAAAAAAGGTGATGATCTTTGAAATGCTCCTTCGGCCCAGCAGGTGTGCTGGCTGGCGTGGTATTGAAATTTACCCGGTATCGTTTTTTTCAAAAATTTTCAGCAATCCGTTTGGTAAGTTCGTTGGCAATTTGTTTCAAGTTAAGCTTATTGCCCGATCGGGCCGGAAACTCGTAGGTATAGCTATCGCCATAATATTGGTAATATTTGCGAAGCGAATTGATGATAAGATAATTCAACGGAAACCAGATGGGTCCGCGCCAGTTGGAGTTGCCGCCAAACATAGCACTGGAGCTTTCGCCGGGTTCGTACTGAATGCGGATACTTGCTTCCCTGGTAGCCAAACACATACGGCTTGTCTTTGTAACAGCGCGACAACGACCGGATGCCATAATCGGACAAAAACTCAGCCTCGTCCAGCAGGCGTTTCAGCAGGCATTCAAGCCGGTCGCCTATCATGATGGCAAAGAGGTAATTGCCATCTTTATTCTTTTTCTCAATATCGGAAATGATGCGGGTAAGATCGGGGCGGGTGAGCCGGATAACCTCCAGCCGGGTATTGAATTCCCGCAGGTTTTTAAACACATTGCCATGTGCATAATCTCCACAGCCAGCAACGGAATGATGCCCACAAGCGAACGGATTTTTAACCGCTGGCTTGTGCCATTTTCAAACTGAATGGCATCGTAGTAAAAAGCATCCTGATCGTCCCACAGCGAAATGTCTTTTTTACCAATGTGGTGCATGGCCCAGCCAATGTTGAGAAAATGCCGGAAAAATTTAGCGGCCGATTCTTCGTAAGCCTGGTTGTGCTGCGCCAGTTCCAGCGACATGCGCAGCATATTGATGGCATACATCGCCATCCAGCTGGTGGCATCGGCCTGCTGTAGTTTTTTAATGCCGGGCGGCATGTGGTTGCGGTCAAACACACCAATGTTATCCAGCCCCAGGAAGCCGCCTTCAAAAATATCGGTACCATTGGCATCTTTCTGGTTTACCCACCAGGTAAAGTTCATCAGCAGTTTTTGAAAGGCCCGTTCCAGAAAATCCCAGTCGGGCACTCCGGTTTTTTTCTTATCGGCTTCATACACATACCACACGCTCCAGGCATGCACCGGCGGATTTACATCGCTGAAATTCCATTCGTAAGCGGGAATTTGTCCGTTGGGATGCATGTAATATTCGCGCAATACCAGCAGCAATTGCTGCTTGGCAAAGACGGGATCCACGTGCACAAATGTTGCCGCATGAAAAGCCAGATCCCAGGCCGCAAACCAGGGATATTCCCACTTGTCGGGCATCGAAATAATGTTGCGGCAGGTAAGGTGTTGCCAGTCATAATTTCGCTTTAGGTTGCGGAAGGGCGGAGTTTCGTTGGGCTCGCCAAAAAGCCATTTGTACACATCGAGGTAATAAAACTGTTTTGTCCACAGCAGGCCGCCTGATGGCGCTGCGCAACAGACGGCTTGTGTGGTGGGAAAGTTTTTTGGGCGTAAGCTTTTCGTAGTATTCATCGGTTTCGGCCTGCGCAGTGGTAAGGATGTCGTCAAAGTCGGCCAAGGGTTTTTCCAATTGGTGCTTGCTTAGCCGTATCCTAAATAGCTGGCGCAGCGCCGGGCTGAATTTTCGCTGCAGCCAAATGGCGGCTTTGGTACCTTGCTTTTTCAGGATTGACCGAATTTTGCTTGTTAACAACATGATTGTTGATTCCGTCTTTTACAAAAGGGGAATCGTTGGCTCTGTTGTACATGCGCTGGTTGTTGGTTTCGTTTTCGCAAAACAGTTGTTCGCCACCTCTCATGATACAAGATAATAACTGCCGTTGCGGCTGAAGACTGGTTTGCAGGCAATTGCTCGAAACCGAAACGATGTCGGGTTTGCTGAAGCGGGGATTGTGTTTCCAGAAATTTCGAAACCAGAGGTGTGGCAGTACATGGATGGTGGCTGCTTCGGGTCCCCGGTTGTACACCGTTATTTTCATAAGGATGTCGTTGATATCCTCTTTGGCATATTCAATATAAGCAATCGAAATAACGGTTTTCTTTGAAGAGGTCGGTATCCAGCAATTCGAACTCCGGGCTTAACCGGTCGCGTCTGTTTTGTTGTCTACGAGGTCCTGATAAGGAAAAGCTGCCTGCGGGTACTTGTACAAAAATTTGCAGTACGAATGTGTGGGGGAAGAATCGAGGTGAAAATATAGTTCCTTTACGTCTTCGCCATGGTTGCCTTCGCCGTTGGTAAGTCCAAATAGCCGTTCTTTTATGATCGGATCTTTGCCATTCCAGAAAGCCGGCGCCAGGCACAGCACCTGGTCGCTGTCGCAAAAACCGCCAATGCCTTCTTCTCCCCAGCGGTAGGCATAGCTGCGGGCAAGGTCATGGTTAATAAAGTTCCAGGCATTGCCCTCGGGGCTATAGTCTTCCCTTACAGTTCCCCATTGCCGTTCGGAGAGATAAGGTCCCCATTTTTTCCAGTTTTTATTATTGTTGGAGTGCAACAGCCGCTCATTCTCAATGTTACTCATGATCAATCAATTAAAATGTAAATGTGTCAATAGGCAATATCCGGTTCGATAATTGGACTTAGAATTGGCTGTTTTGCAAAATATATTATTTTGATCAATGTTTGCTGGAAATTATTTCTGTTTCCATGATACGCCGTGATCAATGTTGAAGCGCCCAAACGGGCAATTCGGGATAATCTGTATGGATGTAACAATAAGCCTATGAACTAAGGGAATTGTTTTGTTTACACTACTATGTTCCACCATTGAGAAAATAATCAAGATCAACATCTCAGATGCAATACCCGCTGCCAGCATGAATCCCCTGGTGGGTGAAAAATCAGCCTTCACCATTCACCCTCTCACTTTTAACAGGAAATATACAGGTGTTCACCTTACACTGCCGGACGATTTCGGTTTGCCACATTATCTTCATCGCGTTTAAAACGTGAAACAGAATACAACATATGAGAAAAGTATGGATGCTGCTGGCAATAGCCGGCATGCTTGCAGGTTGTGCTGCAAGAAAAAAGTCGCAAACTTCTAGAAGCTCCGAAGCTCCCGGGCCACGCCAGCCGGCGATACCACCAAACGGTTGCCTCCCCAAAAAATTGGTGCCCCCAAACCGTATGCAGAAGTGATTACGGGAAAAGCCATCAGCAATACATGGTTTGTTCACCGTTCACAAAGTGGATGAAAAGTGGTATTTTGAAATTCCCGACAGTTTGCTGAACAAAGAGATTTTGCCGTGACCCGCTACAGCCACGTACCCGGTGGCGGCAGTGTGTATGGTGGCGAACTGGCTAACCAGCAAACGGTGGAGTGGGAAAAAGGTCCCAACAACAATATATTTCCTCCGCGTTATTACAACCATAAACATAGCCGACTCAGGCAGCGAAATTTACAAAGCGGTCAAAAACTCCAACGAAAACCCCATTGCCGGCGTTTTCGACATTAAAGCGTTTGGAAAAGATACTACAGGGAAAGATTCTGCCAGCGTGGTGATAGATGTTACCGATTTTTTCCGGGGTGATAACCAGGTGGTGAGCATCAACCCCTATCATAAAAGAAGTTACAATTTGTCGGGTATAATCAGCGACCGTTCTTACATCGATAAGATCAACAGCTTTCCCGCTGAATACAGAAGTAAAAACTGTGAAAACATTTAGTTCCAGCGGTGGCTTTGGCGGTACCACGGCGAGCCCTTTTCCTTCCACCACATTCCCGGCTGCCGCGCTGCCGGTGCCATAACCCTGGAAATCAACAACTCATTTATCATGCTGCCATCTAAACCATGGCAAACGGTCATTGACCCGCGCGTTGGTTTTTTTGCGGATGACTATACAGTGTATGGAGATGATCAGCAAAAAACAAAAAATGACGTGTTCGTAGTGCGCTGGCGCCTTGAACCCAAACCCGAGGATGCCGAAAAATGGAAACGCGGCGAACTGGTGGAACCTCAAAAGCCTATTATATATTATATAGACCCCGCTACACCTAAAAAATGGCGACCTTATTTAATTGAAGGCATCAACGACTGGCAGAAGGCATTTGAAAAAGCCGGTTTTAAAAATGCAATCATGGCTAAGGAATGGCCCCTGGGAAATGACAGCTCATGAGCCTGGAAGATGCCCGTTTTTCGGTGGTTCGTTATTTTGCCTCCGATATTGAAAATGCGTATGGACCCAATGTGCACGATCCGCGCTCCGGCGAAATATTGGAAAGTCATATTGGCTGGTATCACAATGTAATGAAGCTTGTTACACGATTGGTATTTGATACAGACTGCCGCCGTTGACCCGAAAGCCAGAAAATGAAGTTAATGATTCGTTGATGGGTCAATTGGTTCGCTTTGTGTCTTCGCACGAAATCGGGCACACCCTGGGCTGACGGCATAACATGGGCAGCAGCAGCACCACGCCGGTAGAAAAACTGCGTGACAAAACCTGGGTGGAAGCACACGGGCACACGGCATCTATCATGGACTATGCCCGTTTTAACTACGTGGCGCAGCCTGAAGACCACATTACGGAAACGGGGCTGTTTCCCCGCATCGGCGATTATGACAAATGGGCAATTCAATGGGGCTACGCCAACAGCGGGGCAAAACTGAAACAGAGGATAAAAACATCGTCAACAAATGGATTATTGACAGCCTGAAAGCCAATCCCCGTCTTTGGTTTGGCACCGAAACCAATCCTTACGATCCACATTCGCAAACAGAAGATTTGGGCGACAACAGCATGAAAGCAAGTGAATACGGCATCAAAAACCTGAAGCGTATTTTACCCCAACTTCCTGAGTGGACAAAAGAAGAAGCCGATGTGTATGAAAACCTCGATGACATGTATTCGCAACTCACCATTCAGTATAACCGCTATGTGTATCATGTATTGAAAAACGTGGGCGGCATTTACGAAGTGCCCAAAAGCGTGGAGCAAGCCGGCGATGTGTACATGCCCACACCTAAAGCAACGCAGAAAGAAGCCATCGCATTCTTCAACAAGCAATTGTTTACGACGCCCACGTGGCTGCTGGAACAATGACATTCTGAACAAAATAAACAATCCCTCATCGGCAGATGCAGTCGGCAGCATACAGATCAATACTGTCAACAGCCTCGTGTCTGCTTCACGGCTCGGGCGGCTGGTGTATAGCGGCTACCGCTTCCGGAACCAGCAGCCATATACTGCCGATGAAATGCTTACAGATGCGGAAACAGGCATCTGGAGCGAACTGGCGAACAAAAAGCCGGTCGATATGTACCGCCGCAACCTGCAGAAAGCCTATGTGGAGGCGCTGATCAATATTTTGAATCCCCCTACGGGCGGCATCACCATTTCGTTCGGGTCGCTGGCTTCACTGGGCAATACCAGCGTGAAAACGTCGGATGTAACGTCCATTGCAAGAGCGCACCTAGCCGCATTGCGCAGCAAAATTGCGTCTGCCATTCCCGGTACCACCGACAAAATGAGTAAATATCATTTGCTGGATGTAGCCGAACGCATCAAAACAGCGCTGGATCCCAAATAAGACCAACCATAATGTTGAAAGAAGCCAGGAAGTTTGGCGATGTGATTAGAATACCAAACTAAAATAAGACCAACCATAATGTTGAAAGAAGCCTGTGCAACCATTGGTTGTTCAGGCTTCTTCTGTTTTGTTGAAGTGATTATTGACAATTTGCCAGAACTGGCGGGTGCGTGCCTCCCAGGTGTTTTGCCGTGCCCGCTGCATTCGTTGGTTTCTCTTCTCCTCATTGTCTTCGGCAATGGCAAGGTTTACTTGTTGCAAAAAATCTTTTTGGCTGACAGCGATATAGGCTACATCATCAAATTCGAGAATGTCTTTGGAAAAGGCAGTGGTAACAACCGGCTTGCCGGCAGCAAGATATTCGTTGATTTTCAGCGGGTAAATGCTTTTGGTAAGGGTGCTGTATTCAAACGGGATGATGGTGCAATGACTGTGGTAGAGGTAGGCAGGCAAACTGCGAATGTCTTTGGGGCCGGTAAAGATCACGTTTGGCATTTTGTCGAGTGCATATTTTTGATAGTCGCCTGTACTAAGCGGACCGATGAGAAGCAGGCATTTGTCAGGGTTGGTGGAGGCGATCAGTTGCAGCAATTCGTAATCGAGTCGGGTGCCGATGTTGCCGGTATAACAAATGATTTTTTTATGGCAGCCGGCGAGTTCGGCAGGCTTTGGAAAGGCAAAAGAGGCAGCCCTGTTAAACAGATTGGTATCGGCTGCATTGGGAAGATAATGCACTGTTGAGGAAACGGCAGCCGCCAGCCGCACCAGCTCGTGCGAAGTGGCAAGCACCAGGTCTGCCTGCTGCATCGCGGCCCGTTCGAGGTAGGTGCCGTGCCGCGCAATGTAGCGCTCCTGCGATATGTCGTCAACGGTATAATAAATTTGCAATGCCGGCCGAATGGCTGCCGGCATATTCCGGAAATAAAAAGGAGCAAAAATATTGATGAAGACAAACTGTTCTATGTGGCAGTCTTTGATACAGGCTTTCAGGGTTCGATTCAGAATCTTGTCGTTGATGGCAGACAACCAATTGTAGAGATTGCCCTTCGGCAGCCAGTTGACAGGCAATACCAAAGGCGGTGTCACTACTTTAAACTGTTCCGGAAGTCCGTCAATGGTTCTGATATAGGGAGACCTTCCCCAAAGGGCGCGTTTTCTTTTCCGGATGGCCGACCCTGATTTTTGCTTTGTAACATAATCGTTGAGCGTAAACGGAAAATCGATATAGAATACCCGGTGGGTGAGTGCAAATTGTTTCGCAAGTGAAAAAGCAGAAGAGGAATATTCATCATCCCAGCGCGAGTTGGAAAAAATGACAAGGTCATAAGGACGATGGTTGTCTGCCGGGGATATTGGTTTATACATTACTGCATTTGGTTTGGTTTCAGAAAGCAACAGATGTAGATGTCATCTCATCAATTCTGTTTGCTGCAGATGTTTTGTAATGCTCCTGCCTGTTGAAATAGCTTTTATAAAGGTGACCTGATGTTAATCTGATCTGTAAATCGCGATTATCATAACGTCGTTTTGCAACGAAAATTTTAAACAATGCCTGCCGGAACAGCATTTATCGTAAAAAAAGATTGCACTTTGCTGCAAAAATCTGTTTTCAGACGTGCCCGCCCAAATAATTTGTGAAAGAAAATACCACTTCGAAATTAGCTTTGTTCGCTTCTGCATTTTACTATACCTTTGCCACCCTTAATTTGTGACCATGAATAACCGGAGAGCATTTGAGATTCCGTTTGTGGGTTTGAAGCCGGGCGTTCACGAGTTTCAATACGAAATAGACGACAAGTTCTTTGCACCATACGGCGAGCAGGATTTTACCAATGTAGCGGCGAAAGTAAAGCCTGGCACTGGAAAAAAAAAATGGGTTTATGCTGCTGAAGTTTGATATAGATGGAACGGCCGATGCTGCCTGCGACCGTTGCGGAAACCCGCTTACCATGCGGCTTTGGGATGAATTCAACATCGTGGTAAAGATGGTGGATGAGCCGCAGAAAATGAATGAGCAGGAAGAAGATCCGGATGTGTATTACATCAGTAAAACGAGAAAGCCACCTGCATGTAGCCGATTGGATTTACGAGTTTATTAACCTGAGCATCCCATCGCAAAAATATTGTCGCTGACGATGCCGAAGGGAAAAGTACCTGTAATCCCAGATGTGCTGAAGAAGCTGGAACAGATGGAAAACAGATTCGGAAAAAGGCCCAATCCGATATGGAAAGGCTTGGATCAGTTCAAAAACTTACAATAAACATTTTTAGATATTTTAAATTTTAGGTTATGCCAAATCCAAAACGCAGACACTCGCAGCAACGCAGCGCAAAGCGCAGAACACATTATAAAGCGGAAGAAGTAACGCTGAGCAAAGACAGCACTACCGGCGAAATTCACGTGCGTCACCGCGCCCATGTGAGTGAAGGAAAACTGTACTACAAAGGAAAAGTTGTATCTGAAAAAGCACCGCTGAAAGCATAAGGCAAGCCTTTTATTTTTTCAGCAATATCATTAGCTTGCCGGCTATGAATATTGGATTGGACATGATGGGTGGCGACTATGCCCCGCTCGAAGCCGTAAAGGGTTTACAACTGTATTTGTCTGCCAATGCACAGCCGGCAACTTTATTTTGTATTGGTGATGAGCAGCAGGTTCAACCCCTGATTGAGCCAGCACGGGCTGTTTCCACCGATCTACGGCTCATTCATGCCCCGGAAGTAATTGGCTACCACGAGCATCCTACCAAAGCGCTTAAAGAAAAACAACAATCTTCCATTGCCATTGGTTTTCACTTATTGGCCAGCGGAAAAATAGATGCGTTCCTGAGTGCGGGCAATACCGGCGCCATGCTGGTTGGTACTATGTACACCATCAAAGCTATCGAAGGTGTAGTTGCGTCCCACCATTTCTACCATTGTTCCCAAAATAAACGGTGCTACCGGCTTATTGCTAGATGTGGGCTTAAATGCCGATTGTAAACCCGAGCAACTAAACCAGTTTGCCATACTGGGCAGTTTATATGCCGAACACATCTTGGGCATAGACAATCCCGCCACGTTGGATTGTTAAATGTAGGGGAAGAAGAAGGCAAAGGCAATATTTTATCGCAAAGCACCTATCCCGTTGTTAAAAGAAAACTCCGCCATCCATTTTATTGGCAATGTAGAAGGCAGGGATGTGTTTACCGATAAAGCCGATGTAATTGTGTGCGACGGATTTACCGGCAATGTAATTTTAAAATTGGCCGAATCGTTTTACGATATTGCCGTGCAGCGAAATCTCGATAAAGACGAATACATGAACCGTTTTCATTACGAAAACTATGGCGGCACACCGGTATTAGGCGTTGGCAAACCTGTAATCATTGGTCATGGCATCAGCAACGCAAACGCATTCAGAAACATGATATTGGCTGCCGAGAAAATGATTCAATTCCGATTTCTGCGATAAGATAAAGAAAGCATTTTCGGCCGATAAGGAACTATAACCACCTGACTGCAAATATCATAAAAAAAAGCACCTACCAACTGGCAGATGCTTGTTAAAGGTTTGTTGTAATGGCTTTTGCAAATGTATTTTTCCGTGTTATATGCTGAAAGTGATATACATCTTCCACTTCCGTTCCTGCCGGCATTTCAAAAATTGGATTGATTTTTCCATCTTTTAATCCATATACCCAGCCATGCAAATGCGGGCGTTGCTCATGTTTTCCAGGCGCGCTGGATGATGGAGGTACGTGCGCAGGTGGTTTACCTGTTCAATGACGTTCAATTCAACCAGCCGGTTCGATTTTTCTTCTTTGTCCTGAATCGCGCTCAGTTCTTCTGCGTACAAATTATATACATCTTTGATATTGCGAAGCCACATGTTTAGCACATGTTCATAATCATTATTGCTAAGCGCTGCATTAATGCCTCCGCAGCCATAATGTCCGCAAACAATTACATGTTTTACTTTCAGGTGGTTAACTGCATAATCCAGCACACTTAACAGGTTTACATCGGTGGCGATCACCAGGTTGGCAACGTTGCGGTGTACAAAAATTTCACCGGGTTGCGTATTGGTAATTTCATTGGCAGGTACACGGCTATCGCTGCAGCCAATCCACAAAAATTCCGGTGTTTGCAAATGTGCAAGCCGGTTAAAATATTCTGGGTCATCTTCTACTTTTTCTTTTGCCCAGGCTTTGTTTTCCAGCAATAATTTTTCGTATGAAGTCATGTTGATTATTTGTTTGAGTTAGAAATTACAAAGTCAATGGTCAGGAGCGAAAATGAAAACCGGATGTTTGGTTCGCAGCGCAAACATCATTGCCTCTCAACAGCGGTTATCATCGTTGTATGGGGCCGGTGTTGTCAGATCCATTCTTACACCACTGCATCTGCCGGTTGGGGTTCTTTGGTCCGTACAATTTGCTGGTGCGATACCCTGTTTAGGCTGCGTTTTACCTCTATGGAAATGTTTTTCAAGTGCGCATGCTTGGTAAAATCGTTGATTACGCCTGGTAACATCTTTGTCAATAAAATCGGCACGCGTAATGTCAATGATCACAAACGAATTGGCAGGTATTTCTTCCAGTTTTCTTTTCAGCAAAGGTTTGTTCAGAGAAAGATAGATCTCTTTCCGGAAGCGAAACAAATAACGGTTGCTGTCATTCACTACCAACAGCGAAGTTTTGAAATTACTCCTGATGATGAAAAACAGATGCCAATAGCAATACCCAATCGGTAATACCTATCAGCAGATCGGTAAAAATAATAACGACTACCGTAGCAACGAAAGGAATAAACTGGTCGGATCCTTTTTTATACAGTTCTGTAAAAATAGAAGGTTTTGCCAGTTTAAAACCCGTATAAATAAGTATGGCAGCCAATGCCGACAGTGGAATCAGGTTGAGAAACAAATGGTATGAACGCCACGCACAACACAATAAAATACCATGATATATTGCCGACATTTTTGTTTTTGCGCCCGAATTTAAGTTGGCAGATGTACGCACCACCACCGAAGTTACCGGTAATCCGCCAATCATACCCAGAAACCAAATTGCCAATACCCTGTGCCTTCAACTCGCGGTTGGTGGGCGTTACCCGGCGGTAGGGATCGAGGTTGTCGGCGGCTTCAATATTCAGCAACGTTTCCAAGGCTGGCAACAATGGCAATGGTAACACCGGTTGTCCATACAACCGGCAGGTCAAAGTAACTAAAGTCGGGAAGCGTAAAAAACGAAACAAACTCACCGGTTGAGGCTGCCTTCGGGTATATTTACCATGTGCTCAGCCTTTCAAGATGAAAGGATGTACCGTTCGTATAGCAAGATATTCATCAGCACACCTACAGATCACAACTACCAGCGGTGCCGGAAACAGTTGGAAAAACCGGGCTGTTTTGGTCAACACCTTATCCCACACAATATACACCACCAGGCAAACTACGCCTATGATCACTGCCAGCGGCGTAATGCGGCTAAAAGCACTGGAAAGACTGCTGAACGTATTGTTCTGGCTGCCTTCCTGAAATGTATAATCGCCTTCGTAATCTTTATCGTAACCCACCAAATGCGGAATTTGTTTGAGAATCAGGATAATACCAATGGCGGTAAGCATGCCTTTGATAACGCTGGAAGGAATATAATCGCCAAATACACCGGCTTTTACCGTACCCAGAATAACCTGGAATACACCGGCAATCACTACGGAAAGCAGGAAAGCTTCATATGCCGGCATTTTGCCAATGCCGGCAACCACAATGGCGGTCAATCCGGCTGCCGGTCCGCTAACGCTCAGCTGGGAGCCACTGAGGCTGCCAATAACAATACCGCCTACAATACCCGCAATTAAGCCCGGAAAAAAATGGTGCGCCCGAACCCAGCGCAATGCCAAGGCACAAAGGCAAGGCTATCAAAAATACGACTACTGAAGCCGGAAAATCGGCTCCTGGCAGTTTAAATATATTTTTCATAATCAATTAAAATAAATGTATCTGACAAACCCGGCAAATGCACTTGGTGGTGCAGGTAGCCGGATAAAAAGGTCTTCAAAATGAGGTTTGCAAAAAAATCATAGCGCTACAGAACGGCAGCCGTTCGAAAACGAAGGAGGACAAGAAAAAATGGGAAAAATTAAGCCTCAGTTTGGCGGAGGAGTATGTATCTCACCGGCGAGCCGGGAGGGCAATTCAATACTGAAATGGATGTATTGACCGATGGCTGACTGAAAAAAATGAATGATTTGGGTTGGTCGTGAAAGAAAATGAAGTCTTTTTTAAACGTGAGCTGGTCTTTATAATCCTTCACTTCATTGTATCGGCATGCGGCAATTCTTCGGTGAGCTGGCTTCTGAACAGCATGCTGCCCAACTGCCGAACCGGCAACAGCTGGAACGTCATGATGAACAAGCAGAAAAAAGTGAAGTAAGTTTTTGTAGCTGCATGGAACACAAAACTCACAACCGTTTTCTGTAAAAGAAATACATAGAAAATAAGTTTAACATCGGCAAACGGGTGCTTTACCCCATTTTTTCGATACCGCTGAAACCGGGAAAGGTTACCCATTTTTTACTTATTTTGCACAAACTTAATTAACAATGCAAAAAATACTGGTAACCGGCGGCTGCGGCTACATCGGCTCGCATACAGTGGTAGATTTAATTGAAAATGGATACGAAGTAATTTCGATAGATGACAATTCGCGCTCTACCAACTTACCTGTTGGATGGTGTAGAAAAAATAACCGGTAAAAAGCTGAAGAACTACAAGGTAGATCTAAAAAATTTCGATGAAACGCTCGCCGTTTTCCAGGAAAATGAAGACATCGCCGGCATTATTCATTTTGCAGCATACAAAGCTGTTGGCGAATCGGTTGCCGAGCCGATCATGTATTATGAAAACAACCTGTATTCACTCATCAACCTGCTGAAATGCGTGAAGGAATTCAACATACCCAATTTTGTATTTTCTTCTTCCTGCACGGTATATGGCAATCCCGACAATATTCCCGTTACTGAAAGCTACGCCTACCAAAAAAGCGGAATCGCCCTATGGCGCTACAAAGCAAATGTGCGAGGAGATCATTAAGGATTTTGTAAAAGTGTACCGGAATCAAAGCCATTTTGCTCCGGTATTTTAACCCCGTAGGTGCGCATCCATCCATCAACATTGGCGAATTGCCACTGGGCAAACCACAAAACCTGGTGCCTGCCATTACCCAAACTGCCATTGGCAAACTGCCGCAGATGACAGGTGTGGGGTACCGATTATCGATACGCGCGATGGCAGTTGTGTGCGCGATTACATACATGTTAGCGATATTGCACATGCGCATACTTTGGCGTTGGAATATTTGCACAACAACAAAAACCAAACCAATTGCGATATATTTAATTTGGGCAGCGGCAATGGCGTAACGGTGCTGGAAGCCATTCATGCCTTTGAAGAAGTATCGGGCGTACAACTCAATTACAAATTGGGACCCCGCCGTCCCGGCGATGTGGTAGCCATTTATGCCAATAACCAACTGGCGGTCGATGAATTGGGTTGGAAAATTCAATATGATTTAAAAGATATGATGCGCACCGCCTGGCAATGGGAGAAAAAAGTGAAAGAAGACGAACAACTGATGACCAGCCAAAACCCGGTGCTGAATTAAATTTTGGAAAAGTGTAGGATGTATCAGGTAGATGAGTATTAGGTAGTAGTTTTTATTGATTTGCACAACCGTTTTACATAGCAAATTGGTTAACTCAGTGGGTTTGAATAATGAGTGAAATTTCGAAACATCCTGAATTCCCAAATCACAAACTTCAGGCAGCAAATTTTACTCAGACAGCCGTAATATTATTGTATACATCTTACTATACCAATCACCACACGAAGCTTGCATTGAGCCAGCCGCTGTCGATGGCAGCGTTGTATTTTTTGTAAAAATTGATAGCGGGTTCGTTCCAGTCGAGAACCTGCAGCGAAATGCCATTAAAGTTTTTTTCTTTGGCTTCTTCCACAATGCGGTCAAACAGCAGCGTGCCGATGCCTTTGCCGCGCGCCGCCTCGGTTACCACGAAATCTTCCAGGTACAGGCGTTGACCTTTCCAGGTAGAAAACCGAATGTAATACAGCGCAAAGCCAATGATGTTGCCGTTTTCTTCGGCTACAAAAGCCCACCACACCGGCTTTTCGCCAAAACCGCTGTCTGTAAAATGCGCCAGTGTTACTGTTACTTCGTCGGGGGCACGTTCATACACTGCCAGTTCGTGTACCAGTTGCAACATTTGTGCACAGTCTTCTCTTTTCGCTCTTCTGATCGTCGTATTCATGCCGTAAAAATAAGCGATAAACAAAACAAGCCGGCAATCTGGGATCGCCGGCTTGTTTGTATAAAAGGATAGGATCAATTGCCCTGTCTTACGGTTTCGTTGTCATCGTTGCTGTTGTTGTCGCTTTCGGCAGCTATCTGCGTTTGCGTATCAGACGATGCAGGCGTAGGCGCCACATGTTTTGCATCCGCTTTTCCCAAGGTTGTTGTTGGTCCGCCTTTGGCAGCCATGTCTCTTTGCTGATCGGGATTTTCGGTAGAGAAACCCAGTGAATCTGTTTTTTCGTTTGGCATAACAAATAATTTATAGGTAAAACAATACCCTGTAAAAAGGAAATACCGTGCCATACAAGACCGGCTGCCTGTGGAGTTGGGTATCCATTTTTAATTTGATTGTCTGTAGGTGGCGCACATGCCGCAGGCAAAAGAGACGTTTGCAAACACCTGTTGAAACCGGGATACCGGCTTCAGGTAGATTTACCGTTGGAAATATCATTTACAAAAACAAAAACAACAGGGGAAGTGCCGGCGGCAGCATATATTTTGCGACCAGGGAAATCAAATACAGCACATCAAAAGGTTTGGCCAAAAAATCGTCGGCGCAGGCTTCCTGCGCATGAAGATGAATGTCGCGGTTGGCCGACATGATGATCACCGGGATGGACGTGTACAGAGGGTCCTGTTTCAGTTGCAGGCAAATGTCTTTGCCATTGATTCCCGACAGCCACATGTCCATCAAAATAAGTCCCGGCATATCGGGCAGCAAACCGGAAATAAATGAGTCGTCGGTAAACGTTTCCACGCGGTAGGATTCTTGTTCCAGAATGATGGTGAGTACTTCTGCAATAGAAACATCATCTTCCACTACAATGATGCGCTTATACATAAGGGTTAAGATTGATGGTATAAAGGTAACCGGAAACTGAATGTTGACCCCTGGTTCACCGAACTTTTAAACCAAATGTCTCCGTCCTGCCGGCGGATGATTTCGGAAGAAATGTACAAGCCCAGTCCCAGTCCCGGGTAGGTATTGCGCGAGTGGTCGGTAACGCGGTAAAACCGGTCAAAAATATACTGGTGGCTTTCAACAGGAATGCCAATGCCATAATCTTCCACCGAGCAGGTTACGGAGTCGTTTTCAACGAATGCCGATACGATGATCTGGCGGGCTTTGGGCGAATATTTGGCAGCATTGGTAAAAAAATTGACCAATACCTGCGCGGTTCGTTCCAGATCGGCATAAATGTCCACTTCGGGAATGTTGCCGCAAACAATGATGTGCGAGGTAAGGGTTCGCTGCACTTCTTCCACCGTATTGAGCACCATGCTGCGGAAGTTGAACACTTCGCGCCGAAATTCCATGCGGTTGCCTTCCAGTCTTGTTACGTCCAGCAGGTCCTGCACCAGCACATTGAGCCGGTTGATCTGGTTTTCCATTTTTTGCAGCATCTCTGCCGACTGGTGATCGCCGGCTTGTGCAAACCGGAATTTCAACACCTGGGCAAATGCCTTGACAGATGTAACGGGCGTTTTCAACTCGTGGCTGGCAACACCAATGAATTCGTCTTTTTGTTTCTCTATGGTCTTGCGGTCTGTGATGTCTATACACACCGATACAATGCTTTGCGGTGTGGCATGTGCATCGCAGATGCCGGAAATGGTTTCCGTAATCCACGCCTCAGTTTTGTCTTTGCAAATGATCCTTTTTTCACTGATGAATGGTTGTCCGGTTGTTACTGTATGAAGAAACAACTGTTGATACCGGTCAAGGTCATCGGGATGGATGTAATCGGAAAAATGAAGCTGGTAAAGTTCTTCTTCGCTGAAGCCCGTGATTTCGCAGAATTTTTTGTTGACAAACAGGTGTTTGCCGCTCAGGTCTCTTTCGGCTACGCCAGCCGTCGCCTGGTGAATGATGGCGCTGTATTTTTCTTCAGAGGTGCGCAGGGCTTCTTCGGCTTCTTTCCGGTCGGTAATATCAGTTGCTACGGCATACAAAACGCCTTCGGTAAGATATGGTTTCGCATTCCAGCTAAACCAGCGGTAAGAACCGTCCCGGTGGCGGAAACGGTTTTCCCAGGCAAAGCATTCTTCGCCCTGGAAGTTTTGTTCTGCCATCGACAGCGAAGCATCCAGGTCGTCCGGGTGTACAAAATGTTTCCAGCCCACGCTGGTGAGTTCTTCCAGCGAATAGCCCAATACCCGCTCCCATGCCGAGCTGACCCAGATAAAGCGGTAATCATTGCCGGTAATCACCAGCAGGTCTGACCCGAGGGCAAGAAAGCGTTCCTGCTCGCGCTCTATCAGTTTCCGTTGGGTAATGTTGGCAAATACGAGGGCTACTTGCCGGCTGCCTTCATCACCAATGCGCGATGCATAAACGCTGAACCAGCGGTTCATGGATTCGCTGCCGTTTTCAAAACGAACCGGTTCGCCGGTAAGGACTACTCTTCCATAGGTTTCAAACCAATACGGTTCGAGGTTGGGCACCAGTTCGCGGGCAGTTTTCCCCATGGCCCCATACAGCCCGGTCATTTCTTCAAACAGGCGGTTGTATTCCACAAACCGGTAGTCGTAAGGCTGGTTGCCGGTGTCAAACATCATTTCGATAATGCAAAAACCTTCATCAATGGTATTGAACAGCGTACGCATGTTTTCTTCCGATTTGCGCAGCGCCTCTTCGGCCACAATGCGTTTGGTTACGTTTTTAAAATAGGCCACAATGCCGTCTTTTGCCGGGAAGGCATGTGCTTCATACCACTGCTGGTCGCGCGAGGCGCGGGCGATCACGGTGGACGCTACGCCTTCGTTGGCTACCTTGCGGTACATTTTCCCGTATTCCGATGCTTCGAGGGTCGGAAATTCGTCCCAAAGCACTTTTCCGATCAGTTCGCCAGGAGACCGGTTGTTGAGTTGCTCAGCTACTTTGTTGATGTAAGTAATCTGCCAGTGTTGATTGACGGCAAAGAATCCATCGGTGATGCTATCCAGGATATTGAGGTTTCGTTCTTCTTTCCATTCTTTCAGCGGCACCTGTTGTTTGTCTATCATCCGTACCATGGCGATATAGGAAGCCGGCTTGCCATGCAGGTCGTACAGCGCAGTCACATTCAGGTGTATCCAGGTGAGTTGGCCACCTGCGCCGGTACAGCGTATATCGGTTTCAAAGCCATTGCCCGTTACCAGCAGGCGTTGCAATTTGGTTTGGTACTCATCCTGGTCGCCGGCATAAAGGATGTCCTGCATCTTCATGCGGTACAATTCTTCGGGCGAATAGCCGGCAATGTGGGCAAAGCGCCGGTTGGCATAAGTGAAGTTGCCGCCAATGTCACACTCCACAATGCCGGTTCCCGATTGGTTGAGGATTGACAAAAAACGGTCTTCCGACGTTCGCAAGGCTTCATTGATGTTTTTCAGTTCAGGATTGCTGCGCGGTATATGACTTTCTTCGCTTGTATCCACCTGCTGTTTGATTGGATTCTGATTATCACCTTGCATACTATCTCTTTTCCAGATCAAAAAATTGTTACGAAAATAATTATCGTAAAGGGACTTCACATGGTAAGTCAACTATTTTTTCAGAAAACCAGTTCTTTGCAGAATTGATCAGCTGTTCACTGATTCACTTGCCATAAGTGTTCCAAAGAAGCAGTTCAGGGTGCTTTGCAGGTTATATTTCGGTGTACTTCATTCAACAGAAGCCCGTACCTTGTCTTTGCCAGTGCCAGATGTGTTACCATTGCATTGACGGCAATCAAAAAGCGAAGACCTGACAGTCTTCGATTGTCGGAGAAGCGACCGGTTATTGTGGATTTGGCAAAAAAACTGTACCCGGGAATAAGTGTTTTTATTACATTTGATCGCCGGGTGCACAGGTGCAATTGCTTTATTATAAAAATTCAGCATTAAAACATCAGCCGGAAATAGATTGCAGCCCATATTTTTTATATACTTGCCAATCAAATACAGGTTCAGGTAAGAATTTTTGATTAAATTATTTACTTCAAAACAAACAACACGCTCATTATGCCTAACGAAACTTTATCAGAAACGGCAACGCAGATTGACCAGCTTAGTGTCAATACCATCCGGTTTTTGTCCGTAGATGCCGTACAGAAAGCCAACTCCGGCCATCCCGGACTTCCCTTTGGCGCCGCTCCCATGGCTTATGCCCTGTGGAGTAAAATTCTTCGTTTTGATCCGAAAGACTTTGCCTGGCCCAATCACGATCGTTTCATTTTGTCGGCCGGTCATGGCTCGGCGCTTCTTTATAGTTTATTACACCTCTATGGCTACGATCTGCCTATGGAAGAAGTCAAAAACTTCCGCCAGATTGGTTCCAAAACACCCGGTCATCCGGAGTCTATGCTTACCGATGGCATTGAAGTAACCACCGGTCCATTGGGGCAGGGTTTTGGCAACGGCATAGGTTCTGCCATGTCTGAAGCCTTCCTCGCTGCGCGCTACAACAAGCCCGGCTACACCTTGTTCGATCATTTTACCTATGCCATTGTCAGCGATGGCGACCTGATGGAAGGCGTGGCTTCCGAAGCCGCATCGCTCGCGGGGCACTTGCAACTGGGAAAAGTAATTTTCCTGTGGGACGACAATAAAATTTCGCTCGATGGACCTACCGATCTTGCTTTTACCGAAGACGTGCTGAAGCGCTTTGACGCCTATGGCTGGCAAACCCTCAGTGTAGAAGACGGCAACGATGTAGATGAAATCGAAGACGCCATCCGCAAAGCACAGGAAGAAACCACCAAGCCTACCATTATTTCTATAAGAACCATCATTGGTTTTGGCAGCCCGATGCAGGGAACCAGCAAAGTGCATGGCAGCCCGCTGGGAGAAGAAAACCTGAAGAAAACCAAGGAAGCGCTCGGTTGGGATCCCAACGAAACCTTTTATGTACCTGCCGAAGTGAAAGAACATTTCCTGGAACCAGGGAAAAAAGGCGCTGCGCTGAATGCTGAATGGAAACAACTGTTTGAAGCTTACTGCAAAGAATATCCGAAAGAAGGCGAAGAACTGAAGATCAACTACGCCGGCAAGCTACCCGAAGGATGGGACAAAGACATGCCCGTGTTCAAAGCCGGTGAAGGACTGGCTACCCGTCAGGCATCGGGCAAAGCCCTGGATGTGATTAAGAAAAATGTACCCTGGATGCTGGGCGGTTCTGCCGACCTTGCTTCTTCCAACGAGATGCCTACCAAAGGCGATATCAGCTTTCAGCCAGGTCATTACGACAATGGAAACGTATGGTTTGGCGTTCGCGAGCATGGCATGGGTGCCATCATGAACGGCATTTCGTCTCACCGCGGCGTGCGCACCTATGGCGGACGTTTCTTACTTTTTCCGATTACATGCGCGGTGCTATTCGCCTTGCAGCACTTACCGAAGCGCCCATAACGTATGTATTTACCCACGACAGCGTCGGGCTGGGTGAAGACGGACCTACGCACCAGCCGGTAGAGCACGTAACTGCCCTGCGCACCATTCCCAACCTTACCGTGATCCGCCCCGGCGATGCCAACGAAACCATCGAAGGATGGCGCATTGCCATGACAAGAATGAAAGGACCTGTTGCCCTTATTCTGTCGCGCCAGAAAATGCCGAATATTGACCAGGAAAAATTTGCCCCTGCTGCCGGTAACGTACAGAAAGGCGCTTATATCCTGAGCGAAGCCGAAGGCGGAACGCCCGATGTAATCCTCATTGGCACCGGATCTGAACTACACCTTGCCGTGCAGGCACAGGAACAACTGAAAGGCGAAGGCATCAAAGCCCGCGTGGTAAGCATGCCATCGTGGGAACTGTTTGCCCAGCAGGACAAAGCATACCGCGATGAGGTGCTGCCGCCATCCAACCATGCACGTGTAGCGGTGGAAGCCGGCATTACCATGGGCTGGTGGAAATGGGTGACTGCCGAAGGTGCGGTTATCGGCATTGACCGTTTTGGTGAATCCGGACCCGGCGAAGAAGTGATGAAAATGTTTGGGTTTACAGTAGAAAATGTGTGCAACAAAGCCAAAGAAGTGATAAAAAAATAGGCAGATTTTTCTCTGTATCACTTATCTTCACGGCTCCCGGGCATGAATGAATAGAATATTAACGCGTTACTGAACCAATAACCAAAAGTGAAAGCCGCTTACCATAAACCGTAAGTGGCTTTTTTTATGGATCAGCATTTCGGTACACGGTGCCAGCCAACCACTATTAATCTGCCACTTGTTCCGGTATTTATCATCACTACATTCAATACGTATCAACGCATCAGCAGCCAATCCTCAAACTACCAATTATGAGAAGCAACATTCCATCGTGCCGGCGGGCATGGGTGCTGAAGACTTTGCTTATTTTGCGCAACAGGTGCCGGGTTTTTTCTTCCAGACCGGTGCGTTGCCAGCCGGCAAACAACCGGGAGAAGTATTGCACCATTCATCCGGGTTTTTAATCGATGAAAGCAGCTTGGCAAACGGTGTAACCGCACTGTGCCTTTTATCCGTAACTTACTTGTATCAGCATGCAGCAATGACGCAAAAATGAGTGGTTGACAGCTGTTGCTTGAACGGTCAGTGATAGATGATTGGAAATGCTTGTTACTTCATTACCACTATCCAAAACACGCCAGTTCACCAATCTGTTTTATTCACCCTGTTTTACCTTTTGTATGTCCGTTGGCACCAATCCATGCGCTTCTTTGTGCGTGCCGGTCACGGATGCTGCATTGCTGGCTTCGGATAAGCATATCACCACGCCATTTTTTTCATCTACCCAATAGTTGATGAAATTGACACCATATTTTCCTTGCACAGCCAGGTCTTTTTTGTGTGCATCAGCTACGGCTGCGGCAGTCACATTGCCGGCGCCCAATTGATGAATGTCGAGGTACATGTCTTTGTTGCCCGATAACGCGGCGGCAGTGCCTTCGGTTACTTCCATCGTATAGGCAGGCAATAAACCGTGCGCTTCGGCGTGCGTTTTTCTCACTGCATTCGTATCGGCAGCCGAAGAAAGGCAATACACCAAACCCTGCGATTCATCTACCCAGTAATTAATAAAATGCACGTTGTATTGTTTTTCAACGGCAAGGTCTTTGGCATGCGCCCTCGCCACCTCTTCAAAAGTTACGCTGCCCGGTGTTAACCGGTGCACATCTATGTACCGTTTTTTACCGGCGTCAACCGGTGTGTGGATGGTTTGGGCAGCCGAATGAAGAGTAACAAAAGCACACATCGCGAGCGGGAAAAATGACAAGCAGATTTTCATAACGAATCGTTTTAATTTTATTTGATAATTTTATTACAGGTACAAAGCACGATGATCGCGACCTGCAGCTTGTAAAAGATTCTCCCTATTTTATTTGACCAATCACCCCATTTTCGTTTCAATCGTTGGCAATATGGCGCTGGTGGAAAGAGATAGCTTCATGACATTGCTGCAAACACATGTTGAGCAGATTGCAGGTGGCGAAGGTCATTGCATTTTGTTGTGTGGCGAAGCCGGCATTGGCAAAACCGCGCTGGTAAAAGCGTTTTGCAAACAGCAGGCAGCTGCGTGCCGCATTTACATGGGTGCCTGCGATGACTTGTTTACCCCGCGTCCGTTAGCGCCGTTATACGATGTGCTCTGGCAGGTGAACAAAGAACGTTGGACAGTTCCCCTGACTGAAGAACGTTCCGTACTGTTTACCGGTTTTTTCCAGGAGTTGCTATCGAAAAAGGATAAGTTTCTCATTGTATTTGAAGACATTCATTGGGCCGATGAAGGCACGCTCGACTTCATTAAGTTTTTTGTGCGGCGGATCGACCGGTTGCCCTGTTTGTTCATTCTTACTTACCGCGACAGTGAAATTCATTCCCGTCACCCGTTGCGAAGTGTATTGGGGCAATTGCCACCCGATTCGTTTACCAGGCTGGTGTTGCCGCCCTTGTCAAAAGACGCGGTGATGGAGATGGCTTCGCAAAAAGGAGTCAGCGGAGAAACGGTGTACGAGGTCACCGAAGGCAATCCCTTTTATGTCAATGAAATACTGGCAAGCTACAGCCCCGGTGTACCTGACAACATCAAAGACAGCATCCTTTCGGTGTACGAACGGCAGGCCGAAGGCACTAAAAATGCGTGGCAAATCTGGTCCATCATGCCGGAAGGGCTGGAGATAGAACGGGTTGCCGAAATTAAATCGTCGTGGGAGATCAACCATTGTTTTGCCATTGGCGTGATCATCGTGCAGAACGATAAAGTCGTATTCAAACACGAACTGTACCGCCGTACCATTGAAGAATCGCTGACACCGTTTAAACGCATGGAACTCAACAAAAAGATCCTGGATTTGTTCCTGCCATCTTTCGAAGAAAAAGGGGAAGTAGAACGCATCTTGCATTATGCCCGGCATGCGGGCGAAAAAAAGCTGGTGGCAAAATATGCGCTGATCTCCGCGCGCAAAGCTGCCACGCTGGGTTCGCACAAAGAAGCGTCAAAACTATACCTGACGGCGATTGATAATGTGGACGAAAACGATCCCAACGAGCTGGCGCAGTTGTACGAAGCATATGCCTATGAATGCTATCTCAGCAATCAGATAACAGAAGCCATCACTGTTACCGAAAAAACTTTACACCTTAGAAAACAAACAACTGATTTTGAACAAACAGGCAACTGCCTGCGGTTCCTGTCACGGCTGTGGTGGTTTTGTGGCAACCGGGCTCAGGCAGAACTGTTTGCGGTACAAGCCATTGACCTACTGGCAAACCAACCTGTTTCTTCTGCAAAAGCAATGGCGTTCAGCAACCTGTCGCAATTGAAAATGTTGTCTGACGAGCCGGCAGACTGCATCCGCTGGGGAGAGCCGGCAATTGCGATGGCACATGAGTTGGGCAACCTGGAAATCCTGTCTCATGCGTTGAACAATGTAGGCACCGTGCAGATGCTGGATGCGGCAACGGGGCAGGCTGGCGTCGCTATGTTGCAGCAGAGCCTGGACATTGCCTTGCAACACGCTTATCACGAACACGCTGCCCGCGCTTATACCAACCTGGCGAGCAACCGGGTGAAACTCAAACAGTACCCGGAAGCCGCACTGGCATTGGAAGAAGGACCGGTATTGCGAAGAGCAGGATCTCCATTCCTGGACGGCATACATGACCTCGTGGAAAGGACGGCTGAACCTGGAAACAGGCAACTGGGAAGAAGCATATACGTTGGCAGGTAGCCTGCTGGCAAACGAAACGCAGCCCGCCATTGTCAAAGTGACGGCGCTGGTTGTGTTGGCAAATCAATCTGCGGCGGGGAGATAAGGAAGCACTTTCGCTGTTGAAGGAAGCACAGATCTTTGCTTTTGAAACAGAAGAACGGCAACGAATCTTGCCGGTTATGATTGCCTTGCTGGAGTATGAATGGCTGACCGGGAAATCGGTTATCGGTACTGAGGCTGTAGAACAAACGTCAGCACTGCTGCTGCATGACAGCATCAACATTGAAAAAGCCGAATACTGTTTTTGGTTGCAGAAAGCCGGCCGGCAACGTGCGCTCAACAATGAGCGCAGAGTAGAAGGGTACGACAGCAGCAGCACAGGCAAAGCATTGGCAGCAGCTGCTTTTTGGGAAAGGTGCGGCAGTCCTTACGAGCAGGCACTCCTGTTGTTTGAAGGAAATGATGACCATAAAAGAACTGCCATTGCGATGGTGCAGGCATTGGGCGCTGCAGCGGTGTTCGAAAAGCTAAAGCAGGAAATGAAACAGTTGGGCATTGCCAATATTCCACGGGGCATCCGGGCATCTACGCGGTCCAACGCTGCTTTTCTAACCGGGCGCGAACTGGAGATTCTCTACTTGCTGAAAGACCAACTGCAAAACAAAGAGATTGCCCAACGACTGTTTATTTCTGCAAAAACCGTTGATCACCACATTTCCAGCATCTTGTTTAAGCTGGATGCCACCTCGCGTAGCAAAGCCGTTGCCGCAGCCGTAAAGATGGGAATTTTAAAATAGGAAATGCGTTGGCGCAAAATGGGGAACCATTGGTGGTTGCGCACCTTTTTGCCAGCCTACTTTTGAATTTACAAAACAATGTTGCCATGAAAAAATTCATCATTGAAAGAGACCTGCCCGGCGCAGGCAATATGACTGCAGAAGAACTGCAGGCAATATCCAAAACATCGGTTTCCGTCATGTCTGTTTTGGGCAAGCCTTACAAATGGGTGGAATCGTATGTAACGCAGGATAAAATCTACTGCGTACACGAAGCTGAAAGTGCAGACGTGATTCGCGAGCATTCCAGTTGTGCCAATTTTCCCGCCAATAAAGTGGAAGAAGTAAAAATCATCATTAACCCGTCAACGGCTGAATAAGGCAGCGAGGAAGCTGCCTGTTCATGGTCGTTTTTTTTATTACCTATTGTGTCTTTACAAACGTATAAGAATCATACTCGATAAAATCGCTGACCCTGAGTTCGGTTGATTGTACCGTATTATTTTGAATTTTAAAACGAATGGGAAACACGCCATAAGCGGCACTGTTGTATGTGAGCAGCCATTCGCCGTCGTCCATGTACTGCAGCGATGCCGTCAGTTTTTGGTGATGGTCAAAATTCACGTCCAGTTGTTCTCCCGTTACACGGATGTAGATGTTTCCAAACAGCTCGTTGTGATAAGTACCGGCATAACTGCGGAGCGGCAGTGGCGGCGCATTGCCTTTTACCCGTTGCTTCAGTTTGTTGACACGATTGATGGCACTTTGCGCATCCTCCCGGAAGCGGGGCAAAGCCTGCTTGCTGTAATTCTCGTAAGGGAGACTGAGGTAAGCCGCCAGGATTTGCATCCGGAGCAGTTCGAAAAAGTTTTGGTTGTCGTTGTTGGTGAGTATCACGATGCCCAATTTTTCTTCCGGCACAAAGCAGGTATTGGACACAAAACCATCTGCGCCGCCGGTATGATAATACACCTGCCGCCCGTTGATGTCGCGGATAAACACGCCCAATCCATAGGTTACAAAATGGCTGTTCAGCATTTTGTTATAACCTGTACTGATCAACGTATTCACGTCACGCGTTTGTTGCAGCACGCGCCACGGCATCACTTGTTGTCCTTTGTATCGCCCGCTGTCGAGCTGCATCATCAGCCAGTGGCTCATGTCTTTCACACAACTGATCATGCTGCCTGCCGGCGCAATGTTATCGATGTTGTCATAAGGCAGTTTGGAGAGTGTGCCGGTGGAGACATTGGTGTAGGGCGTGGCGGCGCCGGGCATGTTGATCATGCCACCACTAAGGGTATGCGTATTGGTCATTTGCAGCGGCGCCAGGATGCTGTCATATACATACACTTCCCAGGGCTGGCCGGTGACCTGCTGCAGCACTTGTCCCGCCGTTAGAAAACAACTGTTGCAATAGCCATAAGAAGCCCGGAAGCCTGCCACCGGTTCCAGGTAGCGCATTTTGTACATCACCGAATCGCGCGACAGCGACGTGTTCCAGAATGTAAAGTCGCCCTGGAAAGTTTTGGTGCCCAAATGATGACCCAGCATGTCTTTGATGGTCACCAGCCCGGTGGTAGTTTTGTCATAGGCTTCAAACCACGGAAAGTATTTCGTGATGTGGTCGTTGAGCGACAGTTTGCCGGCAGCGTCCAGTTGCGCCAAAGCCGTACCGGTAAAGAGTTTGCTGTTGCTGGCAATCATGAACAATGTATTCTCATCTACGGGTTCTTTGGTGTCTATGTTGGCGACGCCATATCCCTTCATCATCACGATGCTGTCGTTCTTTACCACCGCTATTGCCAGTCCCGGTATCGCCCAATCCTGCATGCCAGTTTTGATATACTTGTCAAGACTGTCTTTGATAAACGAAGGCTGCGAAAAAACGGCGCCGAACAACAGGCAGCAGCAAGAGACAAACAGGAGTTTTTTCATAAAGTAAGGATAAGGAGGAAAGATAAGAAAAGCGAAGAAGGTAATAGATCATTTGCTGCGCAATCGCAATTTAAAAAAGGAGTGGATCAAATGAGAATAGCAGTGCCTGCAGATAGCGCAAACCGGCGCAGGTAAAAAAGACATCTGCAAAGCTTTATCAATACGAAACCCCGCCCCAAAAAAACTGCCGCTGTTGATAATAAAACATCAGTTTGTTTCATTATCAACAGCGGCAGCTTTGGCAATTGCAACCTGTGGAAACCGTTAGCCCGCCAGCATTTTGCCAATCACTTCCTGCGGGCTCGTGGCAGTGCCCATGGCATTCACCTGGTCGAAGTAGTTGTACCATCCCGCTTCAGATACCATTTTTTCAAAGCTTTGTGCCGCTTCCGTATCCGGAAACATCCACACGGCGAAATAATCATAGTCAACGCGGTTGAAGGTAAATGTCTCGTTGCTGCCCCAGCAAACAATCTGTACGCCGTTGTCGAGCAGTTGCTGAATGGCAGGTCCCAGCGAAGTCATGTAGTTGTTTTTGTCGTCTTGCGGCAGGTTGCGCCAGGCTTGTTTTGCTGTCCAAAGTTCAATGTAAGTGATCATGTTATAAAGAGTTGGTGAAGTATAAATGTAATTTATTTTTTTCCGGATCGAAAGATTGTTTGGGAAGGAGAAGGCTACCAATAATTCAGTTATCTTCAGGTTGGCAACAGTCATCCGTTACCTTCAAAAACACCTTGTCATGGAACCTAAAAATTGCTTTGTCATCATTGGTTATGGTAAAAAAACAAGCTACATCAACGGAAAGGCAAGATTGCTTGATCTCGATGAAACCTACACGGTGCTCATCAAACCCGTTTTTGATGCACTCAACATTCCCTGCTACCGCGCCATAGACAAAAACGTAAGCGGCAGCATAGACCGGCTGATGCTGCACGAAATTAAAAATGCCGACATCGCGATCGCCGATATTTCTACCCTCAATGCCAACGTGATGTGGGAACTGGGCGTGCGACACGCACTGAAACCCCTGCATACCATCATGATCTGCGAAAAAGAACAGATGAGCAGCATACCCTTCGATGTTCATTCGTTTGTCATCCATTCCTATACGCATTCAGAAGAAGGCATCCCTTACCGCGAGGTAGAGCGCTTCCGCAAGTACCTGACCGAATCGGTAACCAAACTGCTTAGCCAGGATCCGCCGGTAAATGACAGTCCTGTCTTTACCTTTTTGGAAGAGGAATTGCTCAATACTTCCAACAAAAACAGCGCAATGGAAAGCAGCAATGCACCCGAGTCCGGCACCAATACCGAATCGTTTGCCGACATCATGAACAAAGCCGAGGCAGCGAAGAACAACAAAGACTTTGCGACTGCTCTCGAAGCGCTGAAAACCGCGCGCAGCATGGCTTCGCAAAACATGGCACTGAAAGACAACGTGCCGCTTGTTGTTTCACGACAGGCACTTTGTACCTACAAATCGAAGCAACCCAATGAACTGGAAGCCCTCGTAAATGCAAAGATCATCCTCGACGAACTAAAGCCGTTGCAAAGCCAGGATATAGAAGTGCTCGGGCTGAGCGGCGCCATCAACAAGCGCTTGTATGAACTGACAAAAGACACCACCTATCTCGACAATGCCATCCTCAGTTACGACAAAGGATTCCAATACAAACAGGATTATTACAACGGCATCAATGCCGCCTTTGTGCTGTATAAAAAAGCGAGCCTGATGACGGACGAAAACACCGACAAGGAAGACATGATGCTGAAAGCCGACTACATCCGCAATGTGGTGTTGAAAACGGCTGCGCAACGGGAAGCTGACCCTGGTTTCAGTGAGTCCGGCGATGCTATCTGGGTACTGCTGACAATGGCAGAAGCCTATCATTACAAACAAAATGCAGCCCGGCAGCAAGAATATGAAGCCAAGGCAGACGCCATGGCGCAAAAAACCAACAATACGTTTGCCATGAGTTCTTACATGGAGCAAAAAGAAAAGATCAAAGACATTTTTCAACACCTGGTATAGCATTGGAAACAGCAGGCCTGTAAATCACAGTCGAGCATGTTATTCAACTATATAGTCTGCAGAAAGTGTTTGTTGAAACTGAGTCACTACTTTTAAACAACATCACCCGGGTCATAACGGATTGAATGGTTATTGCCCGGGTGATGTTGTGTGTTGGATCAAAAAAATTAACGGCAATCTATCACTTGGCTGCCGGGTACCAGTCGAGAAGTCTTACCTCAATGTTTTTGTTTCCCTTGTTTACCAATGTTTTAAAGGTGTTTACATCCTGCCCGCGGTAGTGGTAAGGATATACAATGTTGGGCTGAAATGCCAGTACGCCTTCTGCCGCCTGTTCTGCCGTCCATGGTATAAGGCAGGTTCATGCACACAAACGCAACGTCTATATTTTTCAGGTTGCGCATTTCAGGAATGTCTTCGGTATCGCCCGACAGGTAAATACGTTTGCCACCAATCGTCAGCACATAGCCGTTGCCCCTGCCTTTTGTATGAAACGCGTCGGGCGCTTCGGGCAGGTTGTACATGGGGATGGCTTCGATGCCGATGCTCTCCTGCTTCGTAGATTGTCCGTTGTTCAATACCACCGTTTTTGTTTGTCAATTGAAGCCGGCAATTTGTCGGCAACGGCCTGTGGCACCACGAAGATGGCGTGGCTCGCGTTGAAGGAAACCAGTGTTGCCGAATCGAGGTGGTCGCCGTGAATGTCGGTAATCAAAATCATGTCGGGGGCAGGCAACCCGGCAAACAAGCTGGCGCCACCGGCAGGATCAACGTAAATGTGTTTGTTGTGATAGCTCACGATGAGCGAAGCGTGCATAATGGGCTGAATGCTGATGTCGCCGCCCTGCGCGGGAATACGATCCGGCATTACCCGTTGTGATTGGGCAAACAGCAAGGTTATTGAAAACAGGAAGGATAAAAAAATGCGTCGTTTCATTTGTTTGTTAGTTGAAAATGATCAAAATCAAAATTGTATAAATCGCCTCTTTGTTGTTGGGCGTGAGGCGTTTTTTCCATGCAACAATCCCGCCAGTACAAAGATCGGCTCCTGGTCATAGGATTGTGTTGAAAGGGTATGATACCTTTTTTAGATCAAAACGATAGCAACTACCACAAACAGGTTGCTGGAAAGAAGAATCCACATTGGCAAATCTTTCTTTGTAGTAAGTTGCAGGTCATGGTAGATCATTACCCCGCGGCTGAGCGAACAAAAGCCATCACGATGGTGATACACGGGCTAAACCTGAAACCGGCGGCCATGCTGGCGTTCATTCACTGGCTCAACCGCCGCGGATCAGCTGTTTATCTTGTAAAGCTGTCAGGGCATTTTGAGCATTCCCTACCCATCAGCAAAGTCACTTCTGCCACCTGGAAAGAAGAAGTGCTGGCAGGATATGCTGTTGCCCGGCTGGCATCTATCCGTCATGCCGTGCCGCTATACTTCCTGGGGTATTCGCTCGGCGCGCTGCTGGGGCAAACGATGATGACCTTGTCCAACGGTGGCATCAGCTTTGAAAAGCAGGTATTGATTGCGCCTGCCATCGCGCTGCGGCGGCGTTGCAACCTGTTGAAACTGCTGTTTTTTTTGCCAGGCATACAGCAACTGCCCAGTTATTCTCCCAAAGAATACAAAGCCAACGCTTCCCTGCCGCTGCTGGTGTACAAAATCTTATTTGCCCATCTTCATGCGCTACACAGATCCGGCTTCCGCGCATCAAACATCCCCACGCTGGTATTCATTGACCCGAAGGACGAACTGATCAGTATCCGGAAATTGCAATCGTGTGTTACTGCTTTTCAGCTCACCCAACATACAATCATCCTGCTGGGCAGTGACAGGCAGGGCAGGAAAGGAACTTTTCATCACCAGATCCTTGATGAAGCAACGATGGGACCCGAAAACTGGGCCTTGGTAACAGGCGCTATGGACACTTTTTTGTTTTCGCAGGGCTAATCTATCACCTGTTTACACACCGTTAAACAATAACCAACAATGCTCCCTTCCGGCCTGTTCTGCCATGCTATGTAACAACAATCCATTAATCTTGCATAAAAATGTACATTATGAAAAATAGACTAACGGCAGTATTTGCTTTGATAGCAATGTTGTCTGCCATACAGACGTTTGCCCAGCCAACGCCCAACATTAGCGATACCGCGAAAAAAGCGCCCATCGCCAGCCCGCGCGACAGCATTGCGGCGATGGTGAACGGTGCTACCATTACCATCACCTATGGCAGCCCGGCCATCAAAGGCCGCACCATCGGTAAAGAACTGGAGCCACATGAAGATTCGGTCTGGCGTGCCGGTGCCAACGAAGCCACCACCATCGAATTCAGCAAAGACGTAACCATCCAGGGTAAACAACTGCCCGCCGGCCGGTATGCCTTGTTTACCAAAAAACATGGCGGCGAATGGACGTTTATCTTCAACAAAACCTGGAATACCTGGGGTGCATACAGCTACAAGCAAAACATGGCACAGGATGCCCTGCAGGTAACCGCCATGCAGTCGAAAGGAAAGACCTTCAACGAGCGCTTGAAATACGTGATCAACAACGATGGCCGGGTGCAGCTGCTCTGGGGCGATATGGACGTAGCTTTCTTGGTAAAATAAATACCTGTATTACAGCATAGAAAAAGCCGGTTGTCAGTAGACTAACCGGCTTTTTTATGATCTGCATTTTTTTATCCTTTGTCTTCTTTTTTCAGCAACGGGCGAACGCCTTGCGGATTCTGTACATCCTGGCCTTCTTTCTCATATGCCCTGATGATGGCTTTTACGAGGCGGTGACGCACCACGTCTTCTTCATCGAGCTCGATGTGTGCAATGCCGTCAATGTTGCGGAGAATGCGGGTGGCTTTGCCCAAACCGCTTTGCATGTTGCGTGGCAGGTCCACCTGCGTCGGGTCGCCGGTAATGATGGCTTTCGCATTGGCGCCAATACGCGTAAGGAACATCTTCAGCTGCAGGTCGTTGGTGTTCTGCGCTTCGTCAAGGATGATAAACGCATTATCCAAAGTACGACCGCGCATGTAAGCGAGCGGTGCAATTTCGATGGTGCGGGTGCTCATGTAATATCCCAGCTTGTCGGCAGGAATCATATCGTCAAGCGCATCGTACAAAGGGCGCAGGTACGGATCAATTTTTTCCTTCAGGTCGCCGGGCAAAAAGCCAAGACTTTCGCCTGCTTCCACCGCGGGGCGTGTGAGGATGATTTTTTTACCTGTTTGTTTTTCAACGCCCGTACCGCAAGTGCAACAGCCGTATAGGTTTTACCCGTACCGGCAGGTCCAATGGCAAACACAATATCATTGCTGTCGGCAGCCTGCACCATTCTTTTTCTGGTTGGCGGTGCGTGCCCGAACCGTTTTGCCGTTGGGACCAAAAACAAGAATGTCGTTGGGATTGCGGTCGACAAAATTGTCAATCGTTTCGGCATCATCGCCACCTAAAATCTGTTCAAAATAGTTGTCGCTCAGGTCGCCGTTGCGCTCCATATATTGCACAACGAACTCAATTTTTTCTTTCGCCTGGTCTATTTGCTCGGGCGCGCCACTCAGTTTGATCTGAGTGCCGCGAGACAAAATTTTAAGCAATGGAAATTTCTTTTTCAGAAGATCCAGCTTGCGGTTATTGACCCCAAAAAATTCAATGGGATTTACCGTTTCGAGATTAATAATAGTGTCTGTCAAAATATGTTTGGTTTATTGAATACTGTTACTCCAAATTTAAGTACAAATCCCCAATAATTGGGGGGTGGGCATTTATACACTTTTGTTAATAAAAGAGGGTGATAATCCTTTAATACACTCAAAAAAATACGGAATTGGCATTTATGATGTGTTCTTAATATGCATTGATCAATAAGTGCGTAAACAATACGTGTATTTTGAAAAATGGTAACATTGTTTACATTATCTGCTGCCGTGCTGATTTTTACATGGAACAATGGGCTGCGGGATGTGCGCATTTACTTTAAGGATGGTTAGCGATGGCGTTGTGGCGGCTAGTGCTAGTAGCCCGAACCGAAGTTGAGATTGGAGTAGTTGCCGGTAGCCCCAAACATTGCCACCCGGAAGGTTGGCACGACTATTTATTACCTGTTGACCTTAAATATAAAACCATGAAAAAAATACTCATCCCCATGCTTGCTGTGCCTCTTTGCCGGCAGAGCGCGCAGGCACAGTTTCGAAAAGTGCCGTCTGACGTGACCAATGCCTTCAAGGCAAAATTTCCCGATGCCAAAGATCTCGAATGGAAAGATCGCCTGACCTATTTCCGGGCGATTTTAAAGACAACGGTACCAACATGTCTGCCGATTTCAATACTAAAGGGGAATGGCTGGAAACCGAAAAAGCAATGAGCTTTGAAGAAGTACCCGCCGCCATCAAAGAGGGCTGAGCAAAAGCAAATACGCTTCGCCCGACGAATGGAAAACCGGCGACGTAGTGACCATGATTGTCAAAAACGATAAAAGCGTACAATACCGTGTGTATGTTGACAAAGTAGATGGCATACAGAAAAAATATTTGTATTTCAATCCGTCCGGACAGCTGGAAAAAGAAACTCTAACGTTTAAGAAAACCTAATTATTACTACAGTGGCCCCGAAATTTCGGGGCTTTTTTATTGTCATCCTCTATTTTTAACATATGAAACAAATTGGCACATTATTCGCTGATGGTTGGTTTGTGTGTTTTTAGCTGCTTTTGCCCAGCCCGACCGGTGGCAGCAGCGCATCCGTACAACATTGATGTACAAATGAATGTAGAAACAAACCGGTTTACCGGAACTGAAAAAATTGATTACTGGAACAATTCGCCCGATACGTTAGACCGGCTATTTTTTCATTTGTACTGGAATGCTTTTCAGCCCAACAGCATGATGGATGAGCGCAGCCGCGAACTGGGCAAAACAGTATTGGGAACCGACAGCAGCGGCAACGAAGTTCGCGATTGGGATGAGCCGGGTCAAAGACCGCATCGGTAAATTAACACCGCACGAAATTGGTTTCGACAGTGTAAAATCCATTACGATAAACGGCGTTCGGCAAACAACTTATTTACCATGAAACCATCTTGGAAGTAACCCTGTCATCAAACCGATCTTACCACACAGCAAAACGAGCATGGATGTTAGTTTGCAATGCGCAGGTTCCCTTGCAGGTAAGCCGCAGCGGGCGGGATAATGCAGAAGGCATCCGCTACAGCATGAGCCAGTGGTACCCGAAAATGGTGGAGTACGATTACCAGGGCTGGAATGCCAACCCATACATTGCCCGTGAATTTTATGGCGTGTGGGGCGATTATGATGTGAATATCACCATCGATAAAAATTATATGCTGGCAGGCAGCGGCACCATGCAAAATGCCGATGAAGTAGGGCATGGTTATGGAACCGGCAACAAGCTACTTCAACATACCGGCGAATACATTAACCTGGAAATTTGCTGCGCAAAATGTGCACGATTTTGTTTGGGCTGCCGATCCGAATTATAAAATCATCAAACGGCAGGCTGCTAACGGTCCGTTGCTTTACATCGTTTACAAAAAGGTAGATTCGCTGGAAACGCAATGGCAGCAACTGGCCGATACTGTTCAGATGGCATATCCCTTCATTGCAAAAACATTTGGAGCCGTATCCATATAAAAATTATTCGTTTATACAAGGTGGCGATGGCGGAATGGAATACCCGATGGCGACACTGATAAAAAATGCCAGCATCGGCACTGCCATCCACGAATGGATGCATAGCTGGTACCAGGGCATGATGGGCACCAATGAAAGTCTTATACCCCTGGATGGATGAAGGCTTTACCACCTATGCCGAAAGCCGCATTACCAATCATTTGCATGGCGATGACGACTTTCCGTTTGAAGGCACTTACAACTCCTACTTCCGCCTGGTAAAAAGCGGGATGGAAGAGCCGATGAGCACCCATGCCGATCATTACAATACCAACTATGCCTATTCCGTTGCTTCTTATCCAAAGGCTGCATTTTTATGGCGCAGCTGGGTTATATTGTGGGTGAACAAAACCTGGATAAAATCTTACTGGCTTATTACCAACCAATGGCGTTTCAAACATCCCAATCCCAACGATTTTATCCGCGTGGCGGAAAAAGTAAGCGGCATGGAGCTGCAGTGGTACAAAGAATATTGGGTATATACCACCAAAACCATCGATTATGCCTTGGGCGATATCAATACGTAGAATGGCAAAACGCAGTTATACGGTTAAACGCATTGGGCAACATGCCCATGCCGGTAGATGTATTGGTCACCTATAAAGATGGTACGAAGGAAATGCATTACATCCCATGAACCTGATGTATGGTGGCAAACCCGCGGAAAACAACCTCCGTTTGTCCCCACGCAGAATGGAAATGGACGCAGCCTGACTATTCGTTTACGTTAGACAAACCGGTGAAAGACGTCAGGGAAGTGGAAATAGACCCCAGCATGCGCCTGGCCGATGTAAACCGCGTGAACAATAAGATCACGGTGCCGGATATGCCGTAAAATTTGTTTAGCTGTACCCCGCAGATAACGCGGAAAGGCGCTGTTAAATACAAAGAGACAATCATAAAAAAGGTGCGAAGCATAACTACTTCGCACCTTTTTTATGATTGTCTTTCTTTAGGGAAAATAGCTTTTGAAACGGAGAAACAATATTGGGTAAAAAGCAACTCGTTTTATCTGCTAATACCACTTCTCTGAAAAAAAAGATTTGAGATTTTGCTTCAACAAATGAGATTATAAAAAGCAAAGCGTGCGGTGCATTGCTGCCTCGCACGCCTGTTATGTTTCAGAACAATCTGCGCCTTTCTGCGCTATCTGCGGCAGAACATTTTCCCTAAAACTTCCACCTCACAAAGGCTTCCATGGCTTCGTAATCTGCCAGTCCCAGTTTGTCATAAATCTTCGCCGTTTCGCGGGTGCGCTCGGCAGCACGCACCCAGAACTCGCGCGAATCATCGCCCGGAAAAACCGGCGTGTCTTTCTGCGACTGGTGCTTGAAGATGGCGTTGCGTTTGCGGATCACTTCCTGTGGCGACAGTGGTACAGCCATCTCTATTTCGTAAGGCTCAAACTCGTGCCATGCGCCGCGATACATCCACAGCCAGCAGTCTTTTGCCCACTCTTCGGTGGTACGCAGTTGTGTGAGCGCTTCCAGTATGATTTTAAAACAAACGATGTGCGTGCCGTGCGGGTCGGCAAAATCGCCGGCAGCAAATACCTGGTGCGGTTTTACCTGTTGCAGCAGTTCTTTGGTAAGTTCCACATCTACTTTGCTTACGGGGCTTTTTCTTGTTTTTCCCGTTTCGTAAAACGGCAGCGCCATAAAGTGAATATGGTCGTCGTTCAAGCCTGCATACCGTGCGCCCGCAATGGCTTCCGTTTTGCGGATCAGCCCTTTGGCCGTTAGCATCGGCGGAATGTCTATTTCGTTGGGTTTTTTCTTTTCCATAAACGCCCGCATCTGTTGTACAGCTCCTGCAGTTCGCTTTCGTCTTTGCCCAGGCTCTTATTGAAGTCGATGGCAAATTCGATATAGCGCAAGACATCGTCGTCCCATACGGCCGTATTGCCGGAGGTCTGGTAGGCCACGTGTACATCGTGCTGGTGATCTGCGAGGCGGATGAAGGTGCCACCCATTGAAATCACGTCGTCGTCGGGGTGGGGCGAAAAAATGATCACTCTTTTTGTAGCGGGTATCGCTCTTTCCGGCCGGTGGCTGAATCGTCGGCATCGGGTTTGCCGCCCGGCCAGCCGGTAATGGTATGCTGCAGTTTGTTGAAAATGTGCATGTTGATGTTGTAAGCCGGTCCTGTTCTGCACCACCAGCTGGCTCATGCCATGGTTGTTGTAATCGTCTTCTGTGAGTTTCAGAATGGGTTTGTCCACTTTAAACGCCAGCCAGATCACGGCTTTTTTAATCAGTTGCTCCGTCCCACTGGCAGTCTTTCACCAGCCACGGCGTATCAAAGCGGGTAAGCTCGCTGGCTGCGTCGGTATCCAGCACAAATTCAATTTTATCTGACAGTTGCAGGAAGGTGGCGGGCACCGATGCCGACAGTTTCTCCTTCCACCGCTTTTTTGACGATAGACGCTTTGTTTTGCTCCACGCCATCAGGATGATTTCGCGGGCTTTGAAAATGGTGCCGATGCCCATGGTGATGGCTTTGGCAGGCACATTTTCCTTGCTGCCGAATTCGCGCGAAGCGTCGCGTCTTGTCAGGTCGGCGAGCGTTACCAGCCTTGTGCCCGAGTTGGGTGCCGAGCCCGGTTCGTTAAACCCGATGTGTCCCGTGCGCCCGATGCCGAGTACCTGCAGGTCGAGACCGCCGAGGGCTTCAATCTTGCGCTCGTAATTGAGGCAAAACGTGGTGATGTCCTTTTGCGCCAGCGTGCCATCGGGAATGTGAATGTTCGACCTGTCAATGTCGATGTGGTTGAACAGGTGCTCGTTCATAAACGCCACGTAGCTCTGCTTCGCATCTGGCTGCATGGGGTAATACTCATCGAGGTTAAACGTGATGACGTTTGCAAAGCTGAGGTCTTCTTCTTTGTGCATGCGCACCAGCTCCTGGTACACGTTGATGGGGGTATCGCCGGTCGCCAGCCCAATGACGGCCGCTTCGCCCCGGTGCTGCTTGGCAGTGATGATGGCAGCAATGCGGCGGGCTACTTCTTTTGAAGCCGTACTACGGTCGGAGTACACCGTAACCGGCAGCTTTTCAAAACGTGTTTCTTCCAGTAAGTTAAGTCTTGCCATAATATAGTATGTAAATAAAAGGAGTTATCACATTCTCAGTGCATCAGCCAGGATGCAGGCACGGGCAATTTGTCGCTGCCATTCAGGCTGTACAACAATTGCAGCTTGTAGCCGCCACCACCTTCTATGAACGACAGGTGTAATGGCTGCAGCCCGTTTTCAAGTGCAATTTGCCCGCTTTTTTCTATTGCCGAATGCAAGCCATCGTTGTTCACCACTTCCCTGCCTGCTACCGACAATATGCCGCCGTCGTCGCAGGTCAAATAAAACGAATAAATGCCCGTTTGCGGCACCCGGAGGTAACCGCTGTATTGCAAGGCAAAACTTGGCGCCGTAATGGTGGAAGGTACATGGATGCTGTCAATGGTAAAGGTACTATCCGGCTGTGCATTTTGCAAAGCAGCGGTATTTTTGAAAAAAGATTTGTAATAACGGCAGGTGAGACCGGGAAAAGCGTTTGCCGCCATCACCGGAGGATGAATTGCTTCTTTCCTGTAGTGCAAAGTATAGGTATCCCCTTTGCTTCCGTTGCCCGTAAAGGCCGCCAGTTGCACCGTAGTGGTGGTGTTGATCAGCAGGGGTCGATCCAAAACAGCCGATTGTGTAGTGGGCAGGGTATTGTTCAGCGTGTAACGGAGCTGCATGCCGGGCATGGGTGGCTGAACGGTCAATACAGCCGAATCTGTAAATACGTTTTCTTCTACCAAGCCCGGCAGATCGGGCAGGCGGTACTGCACGTTCATTGCGTCGAGCAGCGGGTAGTGTTGCTGAAGCCGCGCCAGGTAAGACGCGTAACGGTTGCCGCCGCTCCACAGCACTTCTGCCAGCGCCGTCATGCGCGGCATGTACATGTAATCGGCACGCGCTTCGGAAGGGATGTATTCTGTCCAGAGATTTGCCTGCGCGCCCATGATGTTGTCGCCTTCTTTCTTTGTCAATCCTTTGGGGACTACAGAAAAATGATACACGTTGTAGACCGATTGCGCATCGGGTTGCGCGTCAAAATAGAGCGGGTTGCCGGGTGTCATGATCACTTTGTTGCCGAGTTTGGCGGCTTTCACCGGTGCATCGGGCACCCAGCTGCGCCAATACATCACCATCGCCGTGGGGCTTACGCCGCCTTCCAGTATTTCGTCCCAGCCAATCATTTGTTTGCCTTTCGACTGGATGAATGTTTCCATCCGTTTTACAAAATAACTCTGCAGTTCGTTCACGTTTTTCAAGCCTTCTTTCTGCATCAGGGCGGTGCAGGCAGCATACGTTGTCCAACTGCTTTTTTCTACTTCATCGGCACCAAGATGTATGTATTTACCGGGAAACAAGGCGATGATCTCACTCAACACGTTTTGCGCAAACGCGAAAGTGGTTTCTTTACAGGGACAAATGGGAGTAGAGAAGGTTTCGCCCCAGCCGCTTTGCTCGGTGCACGATAAAAACGGGTATTCGTTGATGGCCGCCATCATGTGGCCGGGCATGTCTATTTCAGGAACAATTTCGATGTGCCGGGCAGCAGCATAGGCAATCAGGTCTTTCATTTGTGCCTGCGTATAAAAACCGCCATACATCTTTTTGCCGTTTTTGTGCTCCACGATGTGCGTAGGATCAATCGCCAAGTCGGGATTGCCGGCACTGCGTTCGATACAGACCGAATCCTGGTTGTTGAAAGTCCGCCATGCGGCTTCTTCCGTCAGTTTCGGGTAGCGTTTGATTTCGATGCGCCAGCCCTGGTCGTCGGTCAGGTGCAGGTGAAACTTGTTCAACTTGTACAGCGCCATCAGATCTATGTATTTTTCAAGGTATGCCATTGAAAAAAAATGCCGCGATACGTCGAGGTGCATGCCGCGCCAGTGATAAAGCGCCTCGTCTTCAATGCTCACACAAGGCAATGCAATGCTGCTGTTGTTATTAACAGCGGGCATCAGCTGGCGGATGGTTTCCACTGCGCGAAAAGCGCCCACGGGTTGCGCCGCAGCGATGACGATGCCTTGCGGCGAAATGGTGAGCCGGTAGCCTTCTTCCCCGCCGATAGAAGCGTTTTTTTTCAACACGATGGCAGGACTGTTTCCTTTGTTCTTTGATGGGATTGGCAGCGTTTTGCCCAGCATTTCTTTCATCAACAGTTGCAGTTGCGCCGTTTCGTTTGTAAAATCTGAAGGGCTTGCCAGTGTCGTTTGCGTAGTGATGGTAAACACACCGGCTGCCGCCTGCAAATGAGCAGGGTAGGGAATCAAAGGATACCGCTCTTCGCCGGCTGCCTGCTGCGCAGCCGCGTGTACACAAAACAAAACAGACAGCATAAAAAAGCAGGAAAAACAATGGCGGAAGGTCATGAACAACAGTTTATTTGTTGGTACCAGGAGAAACAAATGTAGAGTTTCTGGCGGTTTATCCTTTGTGCAACAAATCATTCGCTGCATTTGGTAAAAATATGACAAGCATCGGTAAAATATCGAAGGACGTTGAACTTCAGCCCGGCGCATCCAACAATAGAAAATCAAAAACGTTGTGATATGCGTTAATTTGAAAGAACAGATTTTGTATTCTTTTTCGCATTATTGCAGTTCATTCCTCATTATGAAACATATTGCTTTCCTGTTTTGCTTTTTTTGCATGGCTGTGTACACCCGGGCGCAGCCAACGTTGCCTTATAAAACTGCGTCGCTGCCTGTAGAAGAGCGCGTGAAAGATTTGCTGTCACGCATGACGATCGAAGAAAAATTCTGGCAGCTGTTCATGATTTCGGGCGAGATGAAAAAGGGTGAAGAAGACAAATACAAGAACGGCATTTTTGGTTTTCAGGTGGGCGCAGGCGCGCAGGAAGGCAATGCCGGTGCGCAGATGCTCAACTACAACAGTACGGAAGATGCAGTCGTGTTTGTGAAGAAAATCAACGCCATGCAGCGCTACTTTGTAGAAGGCACAAGGCTGGGCATTCCCATCATCGCATTTGATGAAGCGCTGCATGGGTTGGTGCGTGGCGGTGCTACTTCGTTTCCGCAGGCAATAGCGCTGGCAGCCACTTTTGATACGGCACTGATGCGGCAGGTATCTACCGCCATCATGCAGGAAACAAAGCTGCGCGGCATCCGCGATATTTTGACACCGGTGGTAAACATCGCCGGCGATGTGCGCTGGGGACGAACTGAAGAAACCTATGGCGAAGACCCGTTTCTCACATCGGAAATGGGCGTTGCCTTTGTGCAGCCCTTCGAGCAAAACGGCATTGTAACCACGCCCAAACATTTTGTTGCCAACCTTGGCGATGGCGGCAGGGACAGCTATCCCATTCACTTCAACGAGCGGTTGCTGCGAGAAATTTATTACCCGCCTTTCAAAGCCTGTTTCGAAAGAGGCGGCTCGCGCAGCGTGATGATGGCTTACAATTCGGTAGATGGATTGCCCACCACCGCGAGCAAATACCTGCAGCAGGAGGTGCTAAAAAAAGCATGGAATCTTGACGGGTTCATCATCTCCGATGCCAACGCAGTGGGCGGCGCCAACATTTTGCATTACACGTCAAAAGACATCGCCGAATCGTCGGAGCAAGCCATCAATGCGGGGCTCGATGTCATTTTTCAAACCGAATACGAACATTACAAATTGTTTATCCCGCCGTTTCTTGATGGCAGCATTGAGATGAACCGGATCAATGATGCCGTATCGCGTGTGCTGAAAGCCAAGTTTGAATTGGGTTTGTTTGAACATCCCTATGTGGAAGAAAATCATTTGCCACAAAACCTGGCAGCCATCAACCACAAGCCGCTGGCAAAACAGGCCGCCATCAAGTCGATGGTGTTGCTCAAAAATAAAGAGCAGTTATTGCCCCTGAATCCAAACACCAAAACCATTGCGGTAATTGGTATAGAGGCTACGGAAGGCAGGCTCGGCGGCTACAGTGCCAAAGGAAACGGTATCGTGAATATGCTGACCGGAATAAAGCAACGCGTACCTTCTGCCAACGTACTGTATGCGCCGGGCGTAGGCCGCAAAACAGAAGAATGGACGGTGATAGCCGACAGTTTTTTCAGGGATGGGCTGGAAGCAAAATACTTTAACAACATTACGCTATCGGGCAAACCGGTGGTAAGCCGCATTGATAAAAACATCAACTTTCACTGGACGTTGTTTTCACCCGATCCAAAAATCAATCTTGACTATTATTCTGCGCAATGGACAGGCAAACTGACTGCGCCCAAAACCGGCACTATCCAGGTTGGGCTTGATGGCAACGATGGCTACCGGTTGTACATCAACAACCAACTGGTGATTGACAAATGGGAGAAACAAAGCTACCATACGACGCTGGTGAATTATGCTTTTGAAAAGGGTAAACAATACGACATCAAAGCCGAGTTTTATGAGCCGCGTGGCAATGCTACTTTCAAACTGGTGTGGAATATGGATGTGCCCAACAATTGGCAGGCGCAAATTTCGGAAGCTGTGGCTGCCGCCAAAAAAGCGGATGTCGCCATTGTAACGGTGGGCATTCACGAAGGCGAATTCCAGGACCGCGCGATGCTGAACCTTCCCGGTCACCAGGAAGACATGATCCGGCAGGTTGCTGCTACCGGCAAGCCGGTGGTGGTGGTGCTGGTAGGTGGCAGCGCCATTACCATGAACAGCTGGCTCGATAGCGTGGGCAGCGTGCTCGATGTGTGGTACCCGGGTGAAGAAGGCGGTAATGCGGTGGCTGCCGTGCTCTTTGGCGATGCCAACCCGGCGGGCCGTTTGCCCGTTACCTTCCCGGTGCACGAAGCGCAGCTGCCGCTGGTGTATAACCACAAACCTACCGGTCGCGGCGACGATTACTACAACCTTACCGGTTTGCCGTTATTCCCGTTTGGATATGGGCTTAGCTACACCTCGTTTGCCTACAGCGACCTTTCGTTGAGCAACAACAACATCTCGGCTACCGATTCTGTAGTGGCAACCTGCACCGTTACCAATACGGGCAGTTATGAGGGGGATGAAGTAGTACAGTTGTATGTCCGCGATGTGGTTACTTCTGTCGCGCAGCCGGTATTGCAGTTGCAGGGCTTTCAGCGCATTCATCTGAAAAAGGGAGAGCGCAAAACGGTAACGTTTACCATTGCACCGCAGATGCTGAGCCTGCTGGACAAAGACCTGAACCCCGTGGTGGAGCCTGGTGATTTTCGCATCATGATCGGGCCATCATCGCTTGATATTCAATTGAAAGAAACCCTGACGGTAAAATAATGTCGGGTAATTTGTCCCGCAGATTTTGCGGATAATCGCAGATTGTATTCGTTTTTTTCTGCGGTAATTTGCGCAATCTGCGGGCTAACTTTTTATATTTTCACCTCTGTGTTTCCTTGAGAAAGGAGTCGGCTTCACTTCAGAATTTCTGATGTTGTTGGCTGCGAAAATTCGTGTTATCTGCGGGACATTCAACCTGCCACAAACTAAGCAAACGACAACGATGCCTGCGCCGGAATGTGGACCGTTTTTACCTGTGGCAGGTTTTTTTGCAGCCACTCAGCCATAAATTCAGATCCCGGTTCTTCACTCACAATATGTCCCAACACCACGAGCGAAAGATTGTCGCCTTTGGCACGGGCATCACGCACGTATTCTGCTGTTTCCCACTCCTGGATTTCGCCGCAAATCAACACATCGGGTTTGGTAGCGCTCATCGCTTCTATCTGCCGTTTGCCACCGGCGGCGCCGGGCATCAGCAATACCTTTTGGCAGGACTGCGACAGGTTGCCGATGTATCGCACCGTTTTTATCCCAAGCTTCATTTTACAATGTGTAATTATATCCTTCAGGTTTTGCGTTGGTAAATCCAATACCTGCCGTTTGCCATTGTCGTACTGCTTCCAGCCAAGTTGTGCCAGCACGCCTTCCCACACGCCATCTGCCGCAAGGCTGTGCACATAATCGTGGTTGCGCCACACTGCCATGTTGTGCTCTTTCAGCAGGTTCGCTTTGTATTGATACACGTCATCGCTCTCGAGCCAGGTGGTTTCATCGGCATGGTTGTAAAACGCAGGCTCGTGCGCAATGATGAAGTTGGCGCCAGTTTCAATTGCTTTGCGAATGACGTCAACCGTGGCAAACATGGTGGTCAGAATACCCGTCACCACGATATCGCGGTGACCGGCTTTCAGCGTATCCACCGTGTTGGCAAAGGGAGCGCCGGGTATTTGCCTGATAAACAAATCCATCACATCGCCTACGGTAATGCTGGCAGCTGTCGTGCTACGGTTCAACGCCATGCCGGCCAAGGGCGTGGACAACAACGCTGCGGCACCGGCGGCTTTGGAAATTGTGGAGAGAAAAGTTCTCCGCTGTATGGCACCGGAAGTAGTATCGGCGGAAGAAACAGGTGAAACTATTTGGTTCATAATGGCATTTTATAAATGTTCATTGAAGCACAAAATAAGGAAGACAAGAAACAGCACGAAGAAAGTTTGCTTCAATAGTTGACAAAAGTGTTTTGTGGCAATGAAAGACATGAAAATGTGTTGTTTGTAACTCCCGTTGTTAATGCAAATGACTTCTGGAATAGAAGCAACAAGACTTGTTTCCGAAGCAAAACAAACATGGCAGTGGGTGAAGTTGTTTTGAATTTTTTATCCTTCCGTATTCGTGGTTCAAAATGGGGTTTCAAAAGATCAGCACCAGCGTTCCGGCAATGATCAAACCCGCGCCGGCAGCGGTTTTCAACGTCAACGGATCGCCCAGGAATATGACCGACAAAATGATGGCGATGGCAACGCTCAGCTTATCTACCGGCGCTACCTGCGATACCCTTCCCAACTGCAGGGCTTTGAAATAAAAGATCCATGACAAGCCCGTTGCCATGCCCGATAAAAACAGGAACAACAGGTTTTGTTTGGTCAATGCACCCGTGGTAGCTACGCCGCCGCGGAAGATGGCGATGGCCCACGCCAGCACCAATACCACGCTGGTGCGGATAGCCGTAGCAAGATCGGTATCCACGCCTTTGATCCCGACTTTGGCAAAAATGGCTGTGAGCGCCGCAAACAGCGCCGATAACAATGCATACATCCACCACATCGTACAAGTGTATTTGAAAGTAAAGATGATGAAATCTGTCCACCTTACCTTTGCCCTTCAACGATTACTTATGAACAATGCATTTGTCAGCCGCTTACAAAATGAGCTGGAAGAAATAGAAGCCGCCGGGTTGTACAAAACAGAACGCGTGATCACCAGCGAGCAGGGTGCCGAGATAGAAGTGAATGGCAAAACGGTGCTGAACTTTTGCGCCAACAATTATCTCGGGTTGTCTTCGCATCCCAAAGTGATAGAAGCTGCGCACAAAGCCATTGACACGCATGGCTATGGCATGAGCAGCGTGCGGTTTATCTGCGGTACGCAGGACATTCATAAAGAACTGGAGCAAAAGATTGCTGCATTTTTGGGCACCGAAGACACCATTCTATATGCCGCTGCTTTTGATGCCAACGGGGGTGTATTTGAGCCTTTGTTCAACGAGCAGGATGCCATCATCAGCGACGCACTCAACCACGCGTCCATCATTGACGGCGTGCGCTTTGCAAGGCGCAGCGCTACCGTTACGAGCACAACAACATGGCAGACCTCGAAGCAAAACTGAAGGAAACGCAGCATTGCGCAGCCGCATCATTGTTACCGATGGGTCGTTCAGCATGGATGGCACCATTGCGCAACTTGATAAAATTGTGACCTCGCCGAACAATACAATGCAATTGTTATGATTGATGAATGCCACAGCACCGGTTTTTTGGGAAAAACGGGCCGCGGTACACATGAATACCGCGGGGTGATGGGCAGGATAGACATCATTACAGGTACGCTGGGCAAAGCGTTGGGGGGCGCGAGCGGGGGCTTTACATCGGGCAGAAAAGAAGTGATTGAAATGTTGCGGCAGCGCAGCCGTCCTTATCTGTTTACCAATACGGTAGCGCCCAATATTGTCGGGGCTTCCATCGCTGTGTTCGACATGCTGACCGAAACTACCGAACTGCGCGACAAACTGGAATTTAATACCCGGTATTTCAGAACCAAGATGACGGAAGCCGGCTTCGACATCAAGCCCGGCGACCATCCCATCGTGCCCATCATGCTGTATGATGCAGTGGTGGCGCAAACCTTTGCCGCCAAGCTTTTAGAAGAAGGCATTTACGTGATTGGTTTCTTTTTCCCCGTAGTACCCAAAGGGCTGGCGCGCATCCGGGTGCAGCTAAGCGCGGCGCACGGGCAGGAACACCTTGATAAAGCCATCGCTGCGTTTACCAAAGTTGGGAAGGAACTGGGTGTGTTGAAAAACAAACCTGCAGAAGCCTGACGGGCGCCTCATTATTGTCAAAAAATTGTCCCGCTGATATCGCTGAAGTGCGCAGAAAAATGAGTAACAATTCTGCGTTGATCTGCGCTATCTGCGGGACATTCATTATAACGATACTTTCTCGTTGTGCCTGGCTGATTGTTGGCTATGGATGATTAATCTACAGCATCTTTAATCGCCTGAGCAGAATCTAAATGCTTCTGTAAAACGGGAAGAGTTTTTTGAGCAAAACCCTGGATAGCAGGATTTTTTACATCGTCGGCAGCTTCTTTAAAATGGTCAATGTCTTCTTTGTGGTCTTTCACCATCATTTCCATATACGCTTCATCAAATTCTTTTCCTGTTTTTTCGCTTAGTTCCGTCACGTGTTTCTGGTGGTCTTCAGACATGGTTTGCGGAAGCGTCACGTTGTTTTGAGCAGCCAGTGCTTTCAGTTCTTCGTTGGCTTTGGTGTGGTCTTCTACCATCATGGCGCCGAATGCTTTTACGCGTGAATGCTGTGCTTTCTGCTGTGCCAGTTGTCCCAGCTGCACTTCCATCATGCCACCGCTTGCTGCTTTGGTCATGAAATCGGAAGCATCTTCTTCCATTCCTTTTTTGTCTTCATTTACATCCTGTGCATTTTCAACGCTGTCTTCTTTGTTGGCATTGCCATCGCCACACGATATAAAACCGAGGGTACTGAATGCAAAACCCAGAATTGCAATTGTCTTTTTCATATGGTAATATTTTTTACAGGAAAGGCAAACAACAAGCCAATCGTGAACAGGAAGCCTGTATGCACTATCGTGGTAACCTGTTTTCCTTGCAGTGGCAATCAATCCGTCATTCTGATGCATTTAACAATAAGTTGCCGCCGACTAATTATTTTTGTCGTTCAGGAATGGCGTTCACCGGGTCCTTTGCTTAATGAAAACTTGCAGGCGAATGGTACATGGTGATATATTGTATACAAAATCTTTTTATCCCTAACATACATTTTACATTCAAATTTGTTACGAAATGATACGGAATCACGAAATAGACTACCGCATTTTTGGTGAAGAAATGCAATATGTGGAAATCGAACTCGACCCAGAGGAAACCGCCGTTGCAGAAAGCGGTGCCTTTTTGATGATGGACGACGGCATACAGATGCAGACCATTTTTGGCGATGGCAGTGCACAGCAGGGGAGTGGCATTTTCAACAAATTGTGGAGTGCCGGCAAGCGCATGCTGGTGGGGGAAAGTTTGTTCATGACTGCCTTTACGCATGTGGGTGGCTATGGCAAAAAGCGGGTAAGCTTTGCCTCTCCGTATCCCGGGAAAATTATTCCACTCAATCTGCAGCAGCTTGGCGGCACGGTGGTTTGCCAGAAAGACGCTTTCCTGTGCGCTGCAAAAGGCGTGAGCATCAGCATCGAATTTCAACGGAAGCTGGGCACCGGCTTGTTTGGGGGCGAAGGATTCATCATGGAAAAACTGGAAGGCGATGGCATGGCATTCATGCATGCCGGCGGTCATGTGTTTTCCAAACAACTATCTCCCGGTGAGACACTGAAAGTAGATACCGGTTGCCTCGTGGGGTTTACCGCCGGTGTGCAATATGATATACAGTTTATCGGCGGCATCAAAAACTCGATATTCGGTGGCGAAGGCTTGTTCTTTGCCACGCTGCGCGGGCAGGGAACAGTATGGATACAGACATTGCCGGTGAGCCGCCTTGCTTCGCGCATCCTGAGCTATGGCACGGTGCAACGCAAGGAAGAAGGCAGCATCCTGGGTACGCTGGGCAACATCATTGACGGCGACGGATATTGATCAATGTTTGTCAACCAACGGGAAATGCGGCGCAGGAAGAAACAGGCAACCGGGCGTTCAATGACCATTGTCTGTTTTTTTGTAGCCATGCGTTTTTCCCGGTGCCTGTTTGTTTTACCAATTTTCTCATCAAACTTATTTCTTGAGTATCAAAAGCCTGGCCGGGCAAACCGTTTGGTATGGTGTCAGCAGTATCGCTGCCCGGTTTATCAACTATCTCATTACACCCATTCTTACGTATTCGGCAATCGTTTCGGTAGCCGATTTTGGACGGATGGGCGCCGTGTATGCCATTATGCCGCTGATGAACGTATTGTTTACCTATGGCATGGAAACCACGTATTTCCGGTTTTTGCAGAACAAGGAAATGGAGGATGCGGTGAACACGACTGCTTCGGTAAGCCTGCTGTGTACCACGCTCCTGTTTTCGGTGTTGCTGTGGCTCAACCAGTCGTTCCTCGTCAACGTCACCACGCTGCAGGGGTTCCCGTTGCTCATACAGTTGAGCATCATCATCATCACGCTTGATGCACTCACCACCATCCCGTTTGCAAGGTTGCGCAACGAAGGCAAGCCCAAGCTTTTTGCCCTGATCCGCGTGGCGGGCATCCTGATTTTTGTAGGGCTTACGGCTTTTTTTGTGATGTATTGTCCGTATGCCTATGCACAAAGCGGAGGCGATTCGTGGATTGTATTGATTTACCGCCCCGACGTTAACCCCATTGTGTATGTGCTGATTGCCAACATTGCCCAATCTGGTTTTACGCTGCTCCTCCTGCTTCGCTGGCTGGTCCCAAAGCAGTTCCAGTTTCGCTTTTCTTTGTGGAAACAAATGATGGTGTATGCATTGCCCATGCTGGTGGCCGGGCTGGGCGGCATGGTCAACGAAACCTTCGACCGGCTGATGCTGGGCTGGTGGCTGCCGCACGCCAACAACTTTGCCGATGATCAGCGGGGCATTTACAATGCCTGTTACAAATTGTCTATCCTCATCAGTTTGTTCATCCAAGCTTTCCGCATGGGTGCCGAGCCGTTTTTTTTCAAACAGGCGGCGGGCAAAAATGCGCCGGCGACTTATGCACGCGTCATGAAGTTTTTTGTGCTCACCATTACGCTCATGTTTCTCGTGGTGAGCCTTTACATCCCCATCTGGAGATTCTTTATCTCGCCGCGTTATTGGGAAGGGTTGGTGGTGGTTCCCATTTTGTTGCTGGCCAATATGTGCCTTGGCATTTATTACAACCTGAGCATCTGGTACAAGATTACCAATAAAACCTATGCAGGCGGCATCATCACGCTTGTCGGGGTCACCATTACCTTCGTCATCAACTGGCTGTTTATTCCAACGTACAGTTATGTGGCATGCGCATGGGCTACTTTTTTGTGCTACGCCACCATGATGGTCATCAGCTATGTGTGGGGACAAAAACACTACCGCGTGCCCTATGCGTGGAAAAAGCTGCTGGCCTATCTTGTCATCGTGTTGCTGCTGTTCTTCATTCACCGGGGATTCATGCTGTTGTGGGACAATACCGTTTACAGTCTTGCAGTCGGTACGGTGTTGCTATCCTTTTATGCCTGGCTCATCAGCCGCATCGAACGGAAAGAATTTCAGCAGTTGCCGGTGATTGGTCGGTATATCAAATAAAAAATCCCGGCTTTTGGGCCGGGATGTTGTCGTGGGCAAATGCCGCAAATCTCCAATTAGCTTTCCAGTGTTTTTTCCACTGAAATTTCTGCATTCAACAGTTTGCTGATGGGACAGTTGGCTTTGGCATCGTCCACACATTCGTTAAACGTTTCTTCGCTGATGCCCGGAACTTTCGCTTTCAGAACAAGGTGCGATTTGGTAACGGCGCCATTGTCGAGCGTAACGTGGGCCGTGGTTTCGAGCGAGTCGGGCGTAAAGCCGGCGGCGCCGATGGAAAAGCTGAGCTTCATATTGAAACAACCGGCATGTGCGGCAGCAATCAGTTCTTCAGGATTGGTACCGATGCCTTCTTCAAAACGGGATTTATAAGAATATTGAGTGTTGCTTAATACACCACTTTGGGTTGTGAGATGACCGCTGCCATCTTTTCCGGAGCCATTCCATACGGCTGTTGATTTTCTTGTCATGATCAAAATTTTAGTGTTAGGTTCAATGTTTCTGCTAATTTTATACCAATGGCAAACTTTCTGACGGCATATTGCGATAGCCCCATTGGCATTGTAAAGATAATGGCTGACGAACATTGCATCACCGCGGTTTCTTTCGTGGATGCGGAAGATGGTGAACGCATCGCGTCACCTGGCGCATCACCGCTGTTGCAGCAATGCCTCTATGAATTGAAAGAATTCTTCAACGGCGATCGAAGGGAGTTTTCCGTGCCGGTACAGCAGCCGGGTACCCCGTTTCAACAGCAGGTGTGGAAACAGGTAGCTGCCATTCCGTTTGGAAAAACAGTGTCTTACCTCGCCTTATCGAAGCAGTTGGGCGACAGCAAAGCGATACGCGCCGCCGCTGCCAGCAACGGGAAAAACAAACTTGGCATCCTTGTGCCCTGTCACCGCGTGGTGGGCAGCAACGGCGACATGGTGGGCTATGCATGGGGAACGTGGCGCAAGCAGTGGCTGCTGCAGCACGAAGCCCGCTTTGCCAACGGCGTGCAGACATTATTTGAATTGAATGCAGTAAAATGATTATTTTGCAGCCAGATGAATCTCTCCTTCTTACATAGCAACCTCGATTTTCTCGATCACCCGGGACGCTTTTGATATTCAATATGGCTGATTGATAAGTTTCAACATTCAGCCTCCGACCATTCTTTATTTCCAGATCACAATATTCCTTTTACTTTTTATCGCTTACATCATGATGCTTACGCATGCTCTGTCTGATCAGACACAATATTACCTGCAGTTAGAAGAACAATATGGTGCACACAACTATCATCCGTTACCCGTGGTACTCGAAAAGGGCAGCGGGGTATATGTATGGGATGTGGATGGCAAACGCTACTACGATTTTTTGAGTGGCTATTCGGCCGTCAACCAGGGGCACTGCCATCCGCGCATTTTGCAGGCGCTGGTACAACAGGCGCAGCAGCTGACACTAACGTCGCGGGCTTTTTACAACAACTTGCTGGGCGAATATGAGAAATACATCACCGCTTGTTTTGGCTACGACAAAGTATTGCCCATGAATACCGGTGTGGAAGGTGGTGAAACCGCCATCAAACTGGCGCGGCGCTGGGCGTATGGTAAAAAAGGGGTTGGTGAAAACAAGGCGAAGATCATTTTTGCCGAAGGCAATTTCTGGGGCAGAACGCTTGCTGCCATCTCCTCGTCAAGCGACCCGAGCAGTTACAAAGGATTCGGACCTTACATGTCTGGTTTTGAACTCGTTCCCTACAATGATCTTACGGCACTTGAAAATGCATTGCAGGACAAAGACGTGGCTGCCTTTATGGTAGAACCGATACAGGGTGAAGCCGGCGTGGTGGTGCCAGCCGATGGCTACCTGAAGAAAGCAAAAGCATTGTGTGCTGAATACAATGTATTGTTTATTGCCGATGAGATACAAACAGGGCTGGCACGCACCGGCAAAATGCTGGCCTGCGACCACGAAGGCGTGCGCCCCGATATCCTCATTCTTGGCAAGGCATTGAGCGGCGGCGTATTGCCGGTAAGTGCCGTGCTGGCCGATGATGAAGTAATGCTTACCATTAAGCCGGGAGAACATGGCTCTACCTATGGCGGCAACCCGCTGGCTTGCGCCGTGGCCATGGAAGCCATACAGGTATTGAAAGACGAACACATGGCCGACAACGCCGAACAAATGGGGCAGTTGATGCGCCGGGAATTAATAGCCCTGCAGTCGCCTTATATCAAAACGGTTCGCGGCAAAGGTTTGCTGAATGCCATCGTGATTGAGCACAACAACAAGGAAGCCGCCTGGGACTTTTGCCTTGCCCTGAAAGACAATGGCTTGCTGGCAAAACCAACACACGGTGATAAAATACGCTTTGCGCCACCGCTCACCATTACCGCACCGCAGATTAAAGAATGCATCAACATCATTTCGCATTCCCTGCACATTTTGGATGCTCTCTAATGGCACAACGAATCGTCGTAACTAATTAATATACATGATGGCAGCCTGACAACCAGGGCTGCCATCTTTGTGCAGCGACCTGCAGCTGATTCGCCTGATGTACTGAAATCCTTGGAATTGATCGCTTTGCATTTATATTTTACGTTTTTCTTCACCTGCAATTAATTCAGCAAGTTTTTTGTTACGGAAGTCATTGTGCCGCAACAAAGGCAACAAAACCGATTAACAATTTCAAAAAAACCATTTCACATGAAAAAAATGTTTACTTCTTTGTTTGTATTTCTTCTTTTTTCGCTTGCTGGTTATTCGCAGATTTACTGGGACTTCAGTGACTCTACGGGTATGCCTGCTTCCAATTCGTACTCCGATATCATGGTAAGTGACCTGACATCAAATCTCAACAACGGAGATGTGACGGCCACCATTACCAAAAGCTCGGCTTCTAAGGATTATGCCAATGCATCCGGTACGTTCAACCTTGGAGCAGCCGCCTTGATCGGGGGAATAAATCCGCTCACTACGTTTTTTGAAGTGACGCTCACTCCCATGGGCAGCAGTTCCGTGATTTTCAACACCATCAGTTTTGGCACCCGCTCCACCAGTACCGGCCCGCAGGCATATTCTATCCGCACCAGTCTTGACGATTACGGAACAGACATTGCGACAGACATGTTAACCAACGATGGCAACTGGACACTACAGGAAAAATCTGAACTTGGTGTGGTAGCCGGCGCCGGGGTGCCGCTCACCATCCGCATTTACGGTTTCAATGGTTCAGGAGAGCCTTCTCCCGGTGTTATCAACTGGCGGATAGACGACATTACCATCAACGGTGCCGTATTGCCACTGGTGCTCACCAGCTTTACTTCATCGGTGGTGAATAACAAAGTGATGCTCAACTGGACAACCAATAACGAAGTGAGCATGAAAGGATTTTCGGTAGAAAAAAGCTACGACGGTCACAATTTCAGCGAGCTGACTTATGTGGCAGCCAGCGGCAACTATGCAGCCAAATACAGCACGCAGGATGCTGTAAGCAGCGGCGTATCTTATTACCGCCTGAAAATGGTGAACCTGGACGGTTCATTTACCTACAGCAAAAACCTGCCGGTAAATGGCAGCCTGTTGTCCAATGCTTCGCTGCACATTTTCCCCAACCCGGTAAGAACCAATGCAGTCATTGCTCACCCGCAGTCGGGTAAAAATGCTTCCCTGAAAGTGCTTGACATGAACTGGCCGCGTATTGCAGACCTATACATTGGCTGAAAATGCCGTACAGACAACCATTTCTGTAGGCAGCCTGCTCGCCGGCAATTACATGCTGGTATATCGCGACGCAACGGGCAAAACCGTTAGTACCCGGATGGTAAAGAATTAACCTGATAGGTTCTCCCTTTCCACTTATTGTCAAAAAGTCTCTGCGCCATGCAGAGACTTTTTGTTTGGCAGCTGTTTGTATTTTTTTGGAACAAAAAATAAGCGTGTAAAGAAAAGAAAACTCGTTGTAAAGGTTATTATTACAAATTCTCTTCTTAGCTTTTTGGTTTGCGAATGCGTGGAAAAACGATCCATCCGAAGTTGTTTTTTTTCGTTTCTACAGGATAAAACGTTGTTACAGCTTTGAGGTTTCGTAGAAAAGCGGGTTTTGAATTATTTTTTCGTTTATTAAAAAAAATGTTAATTGCAGTCGCTTTTATTACTGCTTAGGAAAAATCTAATAGTGAACAACCAAAACTTACGGCACTTCTTCACAGGTGCCATCTTATCTGCTCTGTGCCTGCTAATCCATCAGGATACCGCAACAGCCCAAACTAAAAACCTGTATGCTTACCAGGAATTGTCTAACATTTATTACGGCAAACAAAAAGATTCCCTTTCCAAAAACTGGGTATGCCCGGTGGTGTCGCAAAACAAGGCAACGCAGAAGAAATACAAGGAAATCTGGGATTCGCGCACCAGCTTTGTTACCGATGCCATTGCCGGCAACAACTTTATTCACGAACAGGAAATCTACCAATACATCAGCGATATCATCGCGCAGATTGCCAAAGGCAACAGCGATGTGATGGAAACGGCGCCGCTGCTGCTGATAGACCGTAGCGCTTCGGTAAATGCCTATGCCACCGGCGGTAACCTCGTAGCCGTAAACCTCGGGCTCATCAGCTATGCGCAAACGCGCGAAGACATTGCCCTCGTCATAGCCCACGAACTGTCGCACAACATCCTGCACCACGCCGAAAACGCCATGAAAGAAAAAGCCGAATGGCTTACGTCGGACGAATACAACGCTTCGCTGCAGTCGGTGTTGTCGTCTAAATACGAGCGCTTCAGCCGCTTGAAAAAAGTATTGGAAGGCTATTCCTTCAACCGCAGCCGGCACCAGCGCTACCACGAAAGCGATGCCGACTCGCTGGCCATCGTGCTGCTGAACAACAGCCACATCGCTTACGAGCCTTCGTTTTTCCTGCGCCTCGACAGTGCCGACAACAACTATCAGCAACCGCTCAAAAAAAGCCTGGCTACGTATTTCGGGGCGTACGGCCTGCCGTATGAAGAAAGCTGGCAGCAGAAACGCAGCCGCGGGCTTTCTACCCGCAACTATTCGTTCAAAGACACGACCGGCGTTGCCGATTCGCTCAAGACGCACCCCGATTGCATCGAGCGTTACCGCAATACGCTGTCGCAGGCTACGCCCGGTGCCAGACTTACGCCGGTGCCTGCCGCCATCCGCGGCAAAGCCAACAAAATGCTCATCTGGAACATGTTTGACGGGCTTAGCCTCATGCCTTGTTTGTACCGCGTGCTGCAGGAAAAAGACAACGGCAATACGGATGAGTGGTACGACATGATGATGTACAACATTTTCTCCGGCTTGTATTATTCCGATAAACAGCTGAACCGCTTCAACGCCATCGGCATTACCCAAAAAGAATACATTTCCCAAAACTACTACGAGCTGCAAACCGCGCTGGAGCAGATGCCGCGCGAAACGATGGCAGAATACTGCCACCACCTGTCGGGAATGAATTTCTGGCAAAACATGCCTGCCGATGCCAAAGCCCTCCGCACTTTGTTCAACACGCTCAACTTCAACATTGAAGCCGGCGAAAGCAAAGACAAAGACGAAGCGGCGCGCCTGTTTACCAATGCCAATGCCAGCAGCATGTACTGCGAGTTTGCCGATCATTTCAAGAAAAAATAATCTCTGTTTTCCCTTTTACCACTACAACCAAACAAACAACATGAAATCAAATCTCCTCGTGCTTTGTGCTATGCTGGCAGCGTTCTGTGCCCATGCGCAGTCGAAAGTGTTCAAAGAAGTGAGCAACGACATCTCAAGCAAAATGAAAGTCATTATGCAGGACGAAACCCTCGTGGGTTACCTTGTATTTACACAGCTCGAAAAATCGAGTGAAGACTCCTTCAACTACAAGATATCCATCATGGACGAAAACCTGAACGATATCGGGACCGTGAATTTCAAGGAAGAAAAACTCGAACTGCAGGCCGTGTCGTTTGAGCAGGACGTGCTGTGTCTTTCTTACCTGCAAAGCAGCATTAGCGGCGAAGTTTTTAAAAATGTGCGGAAGTACAAAAAAGAAGCCGGCGACGCCACGCACGCTATTGTAATGCAGTTTTTGGGACTCGATGGAAACATCATCAACACGAGCAAGATGAAGGCCAGCATCACACCCGATTTCAACTTAACATCTAAAGGAAAAGTGATTGCCGACGCTTCGCTGAAAAAAGAAGTTCAACTGAAAAACATTGCCGGCAAAGGCTTTGCCTGTTTGTTTTACGACGAAAATGGATACAACCTCGTCACGTACACACTGGCAGGCGAACAGGTATGGAAAAAGAAAATTGACGGCTCGCTCGAGCTAAGCATGCTGACATCGGGAAACGACATTTACATGCTATCGAAAAAGAGACCTGTATATTGGAACTCGAAGCGAAAAGATTCTGAAAAAATTCAGGGCGGTTACCAGTTAAATTCCTATGCCTTTGCCGATGGCGTAATATCGGAAACGTATAAACTGGTGGACAAACAAGGCAATGATTTGCGTGTATTGTCGTTCGGTAATGATCCCGTTTTGGGCAAGCCGGTGCTGACGGGCAACATCATTGACCCTGAAAAAGGAAACAACTTCTATAAGTCAAAAGACATTGTCAAAAGTCCTTACTGCGGCGTATTTACCGTAGCGGTAAATGGTCCTAAAAAAGCAGACCGCAAAGAGTATTTTTCCTACTGGAGCGACGGTTCCCTGTCGCCCTCCATCTCCGGGCGCGGAAAGTTTTCCGACAACCGTTCTTATTGCATCTATGCGGGCTCGTTCCGCGATTTTGAAGGCAACACCTATTTTATGGGTTCGTCGCTTATCCACCGCACCAGGTGGGGCAACATTGCTTCATCGGTTGTCTTGTCTCCTTTGCTTGCATCTCCTTTCTTATTAGGTTTTTTTGGCACACAGAAATGCAAGGTAACCGACGCTATGCTGCTGAAGCAAAACGCAAAAGGTGGCTTATCGTTCGACCAGACTATCCCCTGTAACAGCTCGAAGTTTGTGCCCGGCTATGTGCCTGTTTCGTATATCAATACCAAATCTTTCTATACCGTCAGCAACGCAGATACGAAGTCGAACTACGTGATTGTGGACGACATCAAAGACATCGTGATTTATAATGCTACCAGGAAAAGTGTGGTGCGCACCGTGCCACACAAAGACGGCAGCATCACCACCAATATTTTCCCGGCCAAAGAAGGTCATGTAATGGTGCAGGAATACAGCAAAAAAGACAAATACCTGAAGCTGTCCATCGAAGCGCTGTAAGCCACCTGTTTTTCAAACAGCTTACTGAATTGTACAAGCGCGAAGCAATTTTGCTTCGCGCTCTTTGTTTTATACCCGGAGTAAATTCCTTCTTCCTGTTACCGCTACTGCCATTGTGTTATTCTGGCTTTATTTTTTGTACAGCTGAAAACATGAGTTTAGGATATGCCTGTATCAATGTAGGGTTAAACGAAGAAGGTATTTCTTCTACGCGCAGCATGATCAAGCGCACGTTTATGGAAAAAGGCATTCAGTATGCTTCGCAACTGGCTTTGGCGAATGTAAAAGGGCTGCTCGCAATTTTGAAATGGAACATGGCGCACGGCATCACCGTTTTCCGCGTTACCTCCGACCTGATGCCGTGGGCATCGGAATACAAGCTGGAATCGTTGCCCGACTTTGCCGAAATACGTGCGGTGCTTGAAGAAGCGGGGCGGCAGCCCGTGCGCATGAGTACGCATCCCGGGCCGTTCAACAAGCTGGCCGGCAGCGGCGTTACCTTATCCAATACCATCAAGGATCTCGACCTGCATGCGCAGATTTTCGACATCATGGGTTTGCCACAATCGCACCTGCACAAAATCAACATTCATGTAGGCGGCGCTTACGGCGACAAAACCGACAGCCTGAAACGCTTTGCGCAGAATTATAGCCTCTTGTCAACCGGTGCGCAAAAACGCCTTACGGTAGAGAACGACGACAAACCCGGCTTGTACACCGTAGAAGATTTGCTGCCCCTGCACGATGCCATCAGCATTCCCATCGTGTTCGATTTTTTTCACCACCGCCTCAACCCGGCCCGCCAAACCGAAGAAGAAGCGTTTATCACCGCCTACGATACCTGGGATGTAAAACCGGTGTTTCACTTTTCAAGCTCGCGGCGCGAATACGAAGACGCCACAAGTAAAAAAGAAGCACACAGCGACTGGGTGCACGAGCCCATCAACACGTATGGAAAAGACATTGACATTATTCTCGAAACCAAGATGAAAGAATTGTCGCTCCTTCGCTACCGCGAGCAGTTTGGCGGCAACTGATTGCTTAGCCGTTGGCGGCTTCCCGCAATACCGCCAGGTCAAATTTCTTCATATTCAAAAATGCCTGCATCACGCGGCCGGCAGTTGCCTTATTGCTCATCAGCTTGGCAAGTTCTGAGGGTACTACCTGCCACGACAGTCCAAATTTGTCTTTGAGCCAGCCACAACGCTGCGCTCGTTCGTCGCCGCCGGCGGTTAGTTTTTCCCAGTAATAATCGATTTCTGCCTGGTCGTCGCAATGAACAACAAACGAAATGGCTTCGGTAAATTGGTACAACGGTCCGCCGTTCAGCGCGAGGAAGGATTGTCCCGACAGCATAAATTCAACGGCGAGTGCTGTGCCTTCGGGCATTTTGTGCACGGCAAACCCTTCTTTTCCATAGCGGCTGACAGAACCAATGGAGGACTGGGGAAAGATGGAGGTATAAAATTGCGCAGCTTCTTCGGCCTGCCGGTCAAACCAAAGATTGGGAGTGATTTTCTGTACTGTTGCCATGGTAGTCTTGTTTGAATTGATGGAGCAAAGTACCGGTTTTGCGCTGCATTTCCGGGCGTATGAAAACGACATTTTTGGGGCGTGTTGCGACAAGGATGGGCATGGCCGGTGGCGCCAAACCGTGGCTTGTAGCCGTTGCGTCTTGTGGCACAGCGGCATTGCCCGGCAGGATTCTTGTAAAAATGATACACCTGATCGTAAACATGCGATTTACAACCGGGATCAGCAACAAACGAATCCCGTGCGACGAACAGAATTAAACCATCGGAATATGAAAACACTTTTTTTATTGGTAAGCTTGCTGGCGATTAGCGTTTTGGTAATGGCGCAGGAAGACAGCATCAATGCAAGCCTGGCAAAGAACTACATTGGACAGAAGAAAATGATCTGTGGTGAAATCACGCAGGCAAGGCTGAAAAACATTTCGAAAGATGAGCCAAGCATTTTGTTTACCGGTCCCGACTACGAAAACCGCACGTTGGCGCTGGTGTTTACAAAGCGGGTGTTGCGCCGGTTTCCGTTCAATCCCAACCTCAAAATGATCAATCACAAATTCTGTGTCAAAGGAAAAATAAAGCTGTACGAAGGACGTCCCGCCATTTTTATCAAAGGCGATGAGCAACTGAATGTAGAAGACTGATTGGTTCAAACTACCAAAAGCCTGGAAAAGGCGACATGCTAAGAACGGTGAATCTATGCCTGCTCTTCAAAATGCAGGGTGCACCAGCTGTTTGCAATTCCCTGTTTTTACAGCAACAGGAGAAGTAACTGTTTGTTGCTTATGCTCATATTTTAAAGAAAATCCCTTTCCGGTATAGCCAGTAACAAAGTCCCCATTCCAGCAGAAATACAACAAGGGAAGCAGTGAGCAAGCCAAGGATTGCTGGCGTATGCACATAGCCCAGCAGGCTGGTAACGATAATGGTAATGTATTGGGTAAACCAGCGATGCCCCACAATTTCGAAAAAGAGGTAAATGAACAGCGAATTCATACCGATGACGAGAAAAAACAGCAGGTATTTGCGGTGATGGCGGATGTCGATCCACCAATAACAGGCGGCGAGCATGAGGAGGCACCAGCCCAGCGAGGCCAGCACAAAAGATGAAGTGGCGATGCGCTTGATGATGGGAGTAATGTTCAGCCAGTCGAGCGCAAAACCAGCTACAAGACACACCACTGCCCAAGCGATGATGGGCGGCAGCCGCCTGCCACCTTTCAGCAACAGTTTGCCCGTAAGTGCACCGGCTATGGTGTGCACCGCAGTAGGGATGCAGTTGATGGCCACCCAGCCATCATCGTTGATAACATTCATCAGTTGCAGATCCATGTAGTTGCCAAAGTTGTGACCATCAGTAAACGGCTGGTCAAAGTTTGGGATGTTGGTAAACCGGTACAACCCTTCTGTCAGCACCAACAACGCGGCACAGGTAACTGCCTGCGCGGTAAACGACCAGTTAAAAATGAGAAAAGCCACCAGCGTGGTGAATGACAATTGCGTAAGCACATCCCACAACAAAAACGACAACCCGTTTTTGCCAACGGCATAATCCAATACGCCCCAGAAAAACAGCCAGCCGCTGCGCCTGAGCACTTTGCGAAAAGATGCTGCCCACGGCATGCCCAACAGCTGCTGTTTGTGCAACGAATACGCCAGCGACACCCCTGCCATGAACATGAATGCCGGCTGGACCAGGTCCCAGAAATGCAGCCCGTGCCAGGGATGGTGAAAAAACTGTTGCAGGAGAATGTGCATCGCAGTGCCGTCGGTTGCGTCGGACAGGTGATCGTACAAACCTGCGCTTTCCAATGCCAGCAACACCATGATGAGTCCGCGCATAAGGTCAAGGGATAGCAGGCGCTGGTAAAAAGAAGAAGGCGGTGTGGTAGCTGGCATATTTTGCAGGTTGCGTGGGACTAAATGTAAGCAATGAAAAACAGCCTGCCGGCGCAATTTTTTTTCGGGGAGCAAAATAAAATGCCGGCAGTTCAACTCATGGTTTTATGGGCGGATGAGCAGCTTCATCATCCAGTCGGTTTGCACATCGGTACCCAGCACAAAGGCATGTTTGTCGAAAACAGCAAAGCCGAAACGTTGGTAAAAGCCGATTGCTTTGGTATTTTTTTCCCACACGCCGAGCCACACGTAATCGAGTTGTTCCGCTTTCGCCAGTTCAATGGCTTTGTTCAGCAATGCCAGCCCGATCTTTTTTCCCTGGTATTCATGCAACACATAAATGCGTTCGATTTCAAGGGCTTTGTCGTCCTGCAATTCGGTTTGCGCTTGTCCCCGGTTTATTTTCAGATATCCCACGAGGGTGCCGGATAGGGTTGCGAGGTAAAAAGTAGTGCCGGGGTGTTCCATTTCGGTCTGCAGCTTTGCCTTGTTCAGGTAGGTATCGAGGTACAGCTGCATATTGTCTTCAGTATTGTGGCGGGCAAACGTTTCCCGGAAAGTTTGTGTGCTGATGGCTACCAACCCGTCGAGCTGTGGCAGCCCTGCTTTTGTGATCGTTAGGGAGTGCACCGGAGCGTGATTCATTAACGCAAAGATGGGCGTTTCGCGAGTGGCTTCCAACTGTTACAGACGGTGCAGAAAGTAAAACAGAAGTTTTGCAAATTGTATAATTTTAGTCTAAACTTCCCCATATGAAAACCTGCTTTGTCATTTCCCCCCTAGGCCCTGAAAACTCCGATGTCCGGAAAAATGCCGATGACCTATATGACCTCATCATTCAGCCGGCGCTCGAAATCTTTGATTTCAAAGTCATCCGCGGCGATAAGCTGCTCACCGTTTCTGCCATCACCGACGATGTGGTCAATTACATTCAGAATGCCGAACTGTGCATCATTGACCTCACGGGACACAATCCCAACGTATTTTATGAATGTGGCAGGCGACACGAAACCGCGCGACCTTATATCCACATCAAAAAAAGAGGCGAGCAGATCCCTTTCGATATTTCGGGCATCCGCACCATTGATTACGACCTGTCTGACGGGCGCAAAATCCGGGAATCCATCGAATACCTGCGCAAGTTTATCGAAGAGCTGGAAAACACCGGCTATTCTTCACAATCGTCCACGTTTACGCTTACCAACCTGTCCACCATCCTGTCGCGCATGGAACGAAAAATAGATTCGCTGTCGAGCAGCAGCAGCGTGATGCCGGGCAAAGAAGGCGCAAAAGACGCCATTTCGGGCAGTCCTTACCGCGCTTATCTCGATGCGCTGCAGGCGGGCGAATATGAAAAAGCCACCATTGCGCTGAAACGGTTCATGCACATCAACCACGACGACAACCTGCACCTCGAGCTTTGTTTTTACCTGACGGATGCCTACGAACCATCGGCCGTGACACTGTCAAGATCCATCCTCGACAATAAAATGGATGTGTTGAAAATGTCAACCGTAAGCCTGGCCCTCGATTCGCTCACCCGTTTTTACCACGATGCCATGACGCTCAGCGATGAGTACAACAGCATGCGCACGTACCTGCAGAAAGCCATAGACAAATGCACGACCGACCGGGAAAAAAGCTCGATGTACAATGTGTCAGCGACACTGGAATATTACATGAAGAACGATTTGAAAGCATTGGATTACCAGAAAAAAGCCGTGGAACTGCACACTTCCATTCCCTTGCTGTACAACCTGGCCAAGATTTACGAAGCCGTAGATAAAAAAACCGAAATGCTTTCTACGCTGGACGACTTCATTTATTTTGTATCCAACAACAAAGACGAAGTGCAGGAAACCGACATCAAATACCTCGAATACGCCAAGCGGAAATATGAAGAAGCCGGCAAGGCAGACAAAGTGACCAAAACCGATGCGCTGATACAGGAGATTTTTGTTTCAGGATGGTGGGAAAGACAATGAAACCCACAACGGCTTCCCAACGTTATATCGTAATGACAAACGTGGTGCCTTCTCCTTCACGGCTTTCTACCTGTATGGTTCCGTTGTGCCCGTTGGTAATGATGTCGTAAGCAAGGCTTAAGCCCAGCCCGGTGCCCAGCCCGGTGGGTTTGGTGGTAAAAAATGGCTGGAAAATTTTATCAATGATGGATTGCGGTATCCCGTTGCCATTGTCTGCGATCCTGATTTCTACCTGTTGGTTTTGTTGTTGCGGTTGTGAGGCAAACCTGCGGTTGATAATTACCGGCAGCACTCTTTTTCTTGTCGGTAACGGCATGAAACGCATTGTTGAAAAGGTTGAGCAACACCCTGCCAAAATCCTGCGGCACCAGGTTAACGGGTTCGATGCGTTCGTCAAACTGTGTGATTAGTTCTGCCTGGAACGTTTTGTTTTTGGCACGCAACCCATGATAACTGAGCTGCAGGTATTCCGCACACAGCGCGTTGATGTCGGTCGGGTTCCCGGGTGCCCTTTGCCTGCCGCGAGTGCTGCAGCATGCCTTTTACAATGGCATTCGGCCCGCTTGCCGTGATGAGCAATGCGCTCCAGGTTGGCAGCAATGTCGGATAGCAGTTCGGTTTCTACAGCTTCGTTGCGTTCGGTTCCTGTTTTGGTAATTTCTTCCTTCAGTTCTACGACCAGTTCGTGGCTTACTTCGCTGAAGTTGTTTACGAAGTTCAACGGATTTTGTATTTCGTGCGCGATGCCTGCCGTCAGTTCGCCGAGCGATGCCATTTTCTCCGACTGTATCAGCTGCGATTGTGTTTGTTTCAGTTTGACCAGCGTGTTTTCCGCATTTTGTTTTTCAGAAGCGATTGCCACGTTTGTCTGGTGCAAAATTTTATTCGCGTGGTTAAGTTTGTTGCGGTTGCGGTTGATCATCCAGGCAATGATGATGAGCACGATCATCCACCGCGCAGATGGATGCGAGCAGCCATCGCTGCTGCAATTCTTTCCGTTGAAATTCCAGTTCTTTTTCGCCAGTTCGTAATCCGCTTTGTAGGTAAGCGCCGCCCGCTCGCTTTCGATGCTGCTGATGCTGTCAGAGTAGGTTTTGTATTGCCGGAAATACGCCAGTGCATTGCCATAGCTCCTAAGCATTCATAAGCAGTCGATACCCGTTCGCTGGCATCGCGCAACAGTTGGGTTTGCCCCATCGCCTGCGCCAGTTGAAGCGCCTGCAAGGCAGTTGCCAGCGCGGGTTGCAGCTGTTCCTGTTTGTCCTGTACCGTTGACAGCCCGAGCAGGGCTTTGGTCGTTGTTACTTTATTGCCTTGTTGCTGCGAGTGCTGAATGGCAGTGTTGAAATAGGAAATGGCCGTGGGCAGGCTATCGAGTGCGAGGTACCACATAACCCAGTGTTTTAGAGCTTGCCGCCAGCATTTCGGCATCGTTTACCAGCGAGCGCCAGTTGCCGCGCAGTTTGCAGGTTGCGCAACGCCGTAGCGGCACTGTCCTGTTCAAGGTTGATTTCGCCAATGTTGTTGTATGCCATGATCATGCTGGCAGTATCCTGCCTGCCGGTGGCAATGAACAGCATGCGGCGGTAGTCGCCTTTGGCGTCTTCCATTTTGTTTTGAAAAAAATGAATGGTGGCGATGTTGTTCAGCACGCTGCCGACCACAAAGAGGTCCTGATTGATTTCGGCAGCTTTCAGGGCAGCATAAAATTCGCGGAGTGCGGGACTGTAGTTGCCCTGGCTAAGGTAAATGAGCCCTATGTTGTTTTGAATACCCGGCAAGGCGGCGAAGTCTTTTTCTTTTTTGGCAAGGGCAAACGACTGTTGATAATACTTTAGGGAAGTGGCAAAATCGCCTTTGGTGAGGTATGCATTGCCAAGAATTTTAAGGGCCGCCACTTCGCCGGACGTATAACCAAGCCGGTGACAGCGGGCTGCCTGCCCGTTCAGCAGGCTGATGGCACTATCGGGATAACTGTCGGCATACACAAATGCAAGCTCATTAAGGGCATTGAGGTAAGCCGTATCCTGCAGGTAATGAGACGGCTGCTGCAACCGGTTGAGCTTTTCTTTCAGCACCGCTTTGGAAGCTGGCTGTGCCGGCAGAACAATGGCAAGGAACAGCGCTATCAACAGGGCAAATGCCTTGAAATAATGGTGCTGTTTTGCCAGCAGCAAGTTGAGCAACGGCGATGGTAAACGTTTTTGCATACTGCAAACCGGGAACATTTGTTTTCCCCCATTGTTTATTTTAGGGATAAATCAGCGCCAATGTAAATAAAATTATACTTTAGTACAGTTGATATCTCTTTTTCCCAAACATTCCAAATCAAAAACATGAAACAATCATCTCCCAACCACCGTTGGCTACGCTGGCTGATGCCACTGCAGGTAGCCGTTTTCCTGCTATCTGCCTGTTCTTCTGCCCGCCATCAAAACAGCAACACCAACGGCAGCGACATGCCGCCCGTTGACTCTACCACGCATACCAAACCAGAAATCAAAAAGACCTGATTGCCACAGGTGGTGATGAATTTATCGTCATGCAACAAATGGGTTTTCAAACGCGTAATGGGAAAAGCAGGCTGCTTTTCTGCCTGCTGCTGCTGCTGACCGGCGCCAACAGTTACGGACAATCTTTTTTTTATTTTGAAGCAAAGCTGCAAACCAACGACAGCCTGCCGCTTACGTATTATACCTTCCTGACGGTGAATGCCGATGGCAGCGCAGACGCCCGCATCCTGTACAAAGATGCCTATACCGGCGATGAGGTATCGGTTCACCAATTTTTTTTCGATTCTTCGGCCAGCCGTTTTCTCCCAAACCGGCGACGATGATACCCGGTACCTGTTGCCGGTGGGGATGGCGCGTTTCAGCGATGAAACAGAAGATTCGCAGTTTGTGAAAACCCGGTTTGTGTTTCAAAAGCAGGTGTCGGCAAACGAAGTTTATTACGTGCCGGTGGGTATGGATTATACATACGACAACAGCCGCTGGCAACCCGCCGCTTTGCTCGGCCAACGAGCAGAAAAGCTTTGCAGAACTTGCCGGGCAGCAGTTGTTTGTCAGCTATTTTTTCAGCCCGGCAGATCCTTTTTTCCAGTACCTGTTTTCAACCGATGCCCGCGGGCTGAGCAGGGTGGAAAAAAAGACCAGGTTTTACCTGGTTGCGGTCGCCAATACACTCGACGATTCCATAGGCAGCGCCTGCCAGAAAGACCTGCAAAGTGTGTCTCAATTGTTTACCCAAATGACGGATCAACTGGGCATCAAACTGTACCAGAAACGCATTTCTGCTGCAGACTTTGGGAAAAAAGCGGTGGAAGACGCCATCGCTTCCTGGCTGCAACCTGCTGCTTCTGACATCGTGGTGTTTTATTATTCGGGACATGGCTACCGCAATGGAACCGACACGAGCAAATACCCGCGGATGTCCATGCGCATCAACGGGCACGGCGATCTTGATTCCAACAACCTCCCTGTGGAAGACATCTATCGCCGCATTGTGAAAAAAGGAGCGCGGGTGAATATCCTGCTGGCTGATTGCTGCAACGAAAACATTGATGCCACGGCAGGCAACGGCAACTTGCCGCTGACTACCAAAGGCATCGGACCTGCGGGCAAACGGCTGAATGTACGCAACTGCCGCAAACTCTTTTTTCCCGATCATCCCCAAACCGTACTTTCCAGCGCTGCCGAAGCCAACCAACTCGCGGTGAGCAACCCCGATAAAGGCGGTTTTTTTACCTATTACCTGTTGGAAGAACTCACCAAAAGCCTCTATGGTCACAAAGGCGAAAATCACTGGCTGCCCATTTTGGCAAATGCGCAAAAAAAGATCACCTATTGGTCGCAATCGGCACTTTGCGGCGGTGAGCGTTGCCAGCAACGTCCTGAAATCAAAGTGGTTCCGGAACTGTAAGAATGGGTGATGTGTTCAAGGTGTCATTGGTTTGCCGGTGCCTGTTGCAACCGCCTTGTGCATTACTCCTGTATTGTTGTGTTCTTTCTTTTGGGAATGCGGTAGTTGTTGTGGTCAATAAACTGCAACTCTCCTGCTTTTTTAAAATCTTCCGGCTCCGGCAATGGTTGTTGCAGGTAACTATTCTCAAAGGCGTATGCTGACAACAGGTTTTTCCACACATCCGTATGCCTGAACGAAGCCCAGGCAGTATCTGCTTTGAGCACATATTGGTAGTGGAATCCGCTGTCGAGTGCCTGCTGCAACGCACGGAAGGCGTTGTCTTTGTCTTTCATCATTGCGTAGATGCGTGCCGTGGTATAGTAACGGAAATCCTGCTGTTGTTCTTTCTTCCGGATGGTTTCGGTATCGTCCTCCCAGTCATTTATAATAGCAGGGGGGAAAGAATCCTGCAAATATTGCAGTGCCTTTTGCGGCTTGCCGGTGAGCCAGTATAGCTGTGCCTGCAGCGACATAAACTCAAATGTTTCTGAATCGTTACGGGGCTTGTAATTATTTAAAAGCGACAATGCCTGTTTGTACTGGTGCGAAAGGAGCTGGTATTTTGCCAACTGCAATACCTGCTGCCGGTTTATTTTTTTTCGCCCATTCAAAATATCCAGTTGCCGGGCGGCGGCCGGCAGTTCCTGAACGGCTTGCAGGTAGTTGATGTATTTTCTTCTCAGTGCGTCATTGGCGGGCTGTGTATTGAATACGTTTTTGAATTGCTCAATGGCTTCCTGGCTGTTGCCCAGCCAGCTGTTGAGGTTGGCCAGTGCGGTTTTGATAGAAGTTGGCGGCACTTTGGCGGGCGACAAGGTTACCATTGCTGCAGATATTCAAGTGCATCTTTAATGGGGTTGTACACAGGCATTTGGATGCGCAACGTGTCGTGGCTGCCGGGCAAGATATATACGGCAGAATCTTCGGCAGCCGAGATGTTTTCTCCGCTATGCCAGGGATATTGTGAGGTGGCGGTATAATGGCTGAAAGCGGTGAACTGTTCTGCCGGAACCTGGTCAAAAGTCATGGCGAGGCGTTGGTACAGAAACAAGCCGGCTTTTTCTTTCCACCTGTAATCTCTTGGAAACATGTGCATCACCGATTGGTAAAACCGGTAAGTTTCAGCTTCCAGATCCCGGTTGATGTCGAGCCAGTATTCATAATTTTTAAATCCTGTCATTTGCCAGGTTCCGGGTTTGTTTCTATCCAATGCTGATTGCCTGGTAAAGCCTGCTTCGCGGTTTAAGGCTACCTGGTTCAACAATACTTTTTCTGCTTCTTCGTATTTGCCCAGCCGTTCATACAGCCTTGCCAGCAGGATGGCACCGCTCATCACCATGTGACCTTCGTAGCGGTCTATCAGGTCTTCATAATCAAAGACAGAGCCCGCTTCTGACGGGTAGTCTTTATAAGCCGCCTGGTCTTTCAGCCATTGATTTTCTGCGCGTGAAAGCAAGATATATTGCGCAGCTGCTTTGTCCCAACGCTTTTGTGCCAGGTATTGATCCGCCAGTTTGTAATGCTCCTGCAGTCTATGTTTCATTTGTGCATCCAGGTTGATGTTAGCAGAACCAATGCCACCCAATTCAACTCCATAATCAAAGTATTGATGGTTCAATACCCAGCCTTTTTTTCGCTGTGCCGCTTCGTACAAATTTGCATCGGCTTTCCCGTAGTCGCCGGTGTTGATGTATAGCATGCCCAGCCTTTCAAAAGGGAGAAAATGAACCCGGTTCAGCGCGATGGCTTTGCTATACCGGTTGGTTGCTTCCAGCCAGTTGCTGTCGCGTTCCATCACCAGTCCTGCATTGAGTAAGGTAAAAGAAAGATTAGGCTGCAAGGAATCGGACTTTTGAATGGCTTCCTTCGCTTTCAACAGGTTGTTGACGGCAAGGTTCAGCCTTATTTTATTAGACCAGGGAACAGCCCACGAAGGCGCCAGCACGGAGGCAAGACTAAAATGATAATTGGCTGAATCGGAATTATTTTGGTGCAAAAAAAGATTGCCCAATTCGTTGTGAATGTAAGCGGCATAAGGCTCTAACGACAACGCTGTTTGCTGGAAGGCAAATGCAGCCTGCAACAGGCTGTCGGGGTTGCTTTCTGTAGCCATCTTCATCCGGCAGATGAGCCCGGCGATGTAGTTGTCGTCTACCGCCAGCACGCGCGCCAGCCGATGCGTTGGCGGCACCAGTAGCCGCGCCAGCCGGAGCATGGGCAGAAAATCGTCGTATTGCTGCCTGCCGGCATAGTAGTATTGTCGCCGCTCCAGTTCTGCCAGGTCGCCGCGGAGATAAGCGTTGATCATGTCCTGACATTTGTCCTGTATCATTTGCACCAGCTGTTCGCTGAACTTCGCCGCCAGCACTTTGCTTTTCGACAATTGCTTTTGCAATAGTTCCAGTGTATCCACGCCGGAAAACCGGTAAAAAGCTGTGTCCCAATAGCCATAGGTATCTGTCTTTGACCTGCTGTAATCTACCAGTTGAACACCCGATATCTGGAAGGCGATGCAGTCAGCCACCAGTTGGCTGGCTATCGAATCTGCCGGCAGCGACAGGTAGCGGGAAAACGGAAGCATGCTTTCGAGCGGCAGCTCTTTTGCTTCGGAAAAAAACACATCAATGGCTTGTGCACTTTGCGCGCTGAACGTGCGCAAGCCTGCGGGAAGACTGGAATCGCCAGCAGGTGCGCCGGTTACCCGGGGAGAAGAGACAAAAGCGGGGTCAACCACCGCCAGTTGAAAAGCAGCGTTGCCATCGGTAACGGGCGTTTGCTGGTGCTTATTTGCCCGAAGGAATTTATCGGCTGCAAACGAGGAATCCAGGTATTTATTGATCTCCCAAAGTTGTATGCTGCTGTCGTGTTTGCTATCTGCCTTACCGGCAAGCCCGGAGAGAAGGTAATACGAAAACACGCCACGCCCGCCACCCCAATCGGCACCTTCGGCGGCTTCCTCATGGGCGGCGCAGGCAGCCAGCCGCACTTCGTTGTTCATCACCTTGCTGAGCTGGCCGGCAGCATACTGTTTTCCTTTAAAAAAATCACCTGCCAGCTTCCCCGAATGACAGGCATCGGTGATGAGAATCACATTCGCCCCGTTGTCCAAAGTGAGAGCATTGGCGGCATCGTTGAGGCTTTGAATGCTAATGGCATTGTTGACATAGTTGTTGGGCGGCGTATTGTAAGCCAGCAGGTAGCCGGGCGTTGTCTTTTTTTCGGTTTCCAAATCGCCGTGCCCCGAGAAATAGAAATATACTTTATCGTCCTTTTTGCATTGTTCTTTCAGCCAGTCGAGCGCATCGTAGATGGCGGCGATAGATGCTTTGTCGTTTTGCAATAATCGTATTTGTTTTGGTGGTACGCTGCCACCGGCAGCCGACTTTAGATAACCGGCAAACAAGCCTGCGTCTTTATCGGCGTATTGCAAAGAGGGCAGGGCTTTGCTTTGGTAAGATGAAATGCCGATGACCAGCGCATACGTCTTTGGTGAAGCGCTTTGTTGCGCCAGCAAACTACCCCGCAAACAAAGGCAATACAGAAAGATACAAAGCACGCGGTATTTCATGGCAATCAATAATGTGAAGCGGGTTTTGACTAATTGAAAATACAACTATTTCAAATGGAGTGCGGTGCAGACCGCCGTGTCGCAAAGCTGTTGCACCGGTCAAACATCATTTCCCAGGGTGCCATTTTTACAAAACCTGATGATCGTTTGTATGCAACCTCATTGTATTTATTCGCAATAGTCGTTATCGGGAGTTGCCTGTTGAACTTATTTTCCTGGAAAGCAACCCGTGTGCAAATTTGGGTGCAGGCAATGGTTGCCACCGATTTTTTTCTAAGGTCAAACCGTTTTCAACGTTGTTCTGTTAACCTGACAGGTATCCAGATTTCTTCTTCCGAAGCAGGATCATTGTTCCTGTACCGGTCGCCCAATATTTCAAAGTGTGGACGGCTGTCGAGCCGGTAAGTAGCGGATTGTGGCAGCCATTCACCAAACAGGTATTGAAAAATTGCGGTGTCGGTACTAAGCCCTTTGTAATCAAATACAGCGTACAACCCGCCGGGCAATACAAGTGTCTCCATGCCATCGGGGAGGTGTGCAAAGCCGAACACTTCCACCGCTGCCCATTTCTCAAACGGGTGGTTGACATCTGCAAACGAAAAGTCGAAAGTGGCTGGATATACCTGCACCGAAAACAACTGGGCGGATACCGGGTTGCTGATGTCGCGGCGCCGCGGCATAAAAGATTGCCACAGCAGCCCCGTTTGGTTGTTGGCAATGGTAGTGGTACGCCGCATGCCCACCAGCTTTCGCGTGGTGAGCATTTCGATCCTCGGTTGTATGTTGTTCATTGATGGAATCAACTATTTGCAGGCAGATGGAATGGGGCGCATTGCTTTCTTTGATAGTCGTCACCAGCAGCCGGGCGATTAAATGGCATGACAAAAAATGTACAAACCATCAACTGTTTTTCAGGGCAGGCAATTGCCACTCCGGTCTGATGTAATGACAGGTATAGCCATTCGGATGTTTCTGCAAATAATTTTGGTGTTCTTCTTCTGCCTCCCAAAAGTCGGTCGCCGCCACTACTTCCGTAACTATCAGCGATTGCCAGATGCCAGACGCATTTAGTTCGCTGATCAGCGTTTCGGCTGTTGTTTTTTGTTCTTCATCCAGGTAAAAAATGGCGGATCGGTAAGACATGCCAATGTCGTTTCCCTGCCTGTTTTTGGTGGTTGGGTTGTGTATCTGGAAAAAGAATTCGAGCAACTTGCGGTACGACAGTATTTCAGGATCGAAGGTGATGGCGATGGCTTCGGCGTGCGTACCATGATTGCGGTACGTGGCATTGGGTACATCGCCGCCACTATAGCCCACCACAGTTGACAAAACACCCGGCAGATCGCGGATCAGTTCTTCCACTCCCCAAAAACATCCGCCGGCCAATATTGCTTTTTCACTTGACATATTTCTTTGTTTTTAGCCAAAGAAAGACAACTATAACGCCAATCTGTTGATATGGCAGGATGGCAGCAGGCTCCTGCGTTTGTGTTAGCTGGCGGTCGGCAGTCTATTGTTTGTTGATGATGGATGCAACAATGAATTCAGGATACAACTGCCCGATCCATTCACGCCCCGCTTATCGGTTGGCATTCCACACCAATATCGTGCAGCCCGATGGCGAAGTGGCATGATGCCCGGTGCCAGCGGGATAGTACAAATAGGAACCTGCGGCAAATGCTTTTCCGTCTTCTACATTGGGATCTACATACACGCCTTCTACCACAAATACTTCGTCGGGTACACTGTGGGAATGGTACGGATAGCTGCTGCCGGCAGCAATGGTAATCAACACGCGGTTTTCGCCCGGCTCGCTGCGCAACACCGCTTTTTGCACACCTTCACTTACGCGCTCCCATCTTACATGGTCGCCTTCTTTGTATTCAATACCAATCATGCAGTTTCCTGTTTTTCGGTTGATAAAATTAGATGTTCTGCCGCTACCAACAAGGCAGTTGTGTGTACTGCGCAAACCGCGGGATAAAGGCTGTGAGCCTGCACCTGTCTGTGCAGCGTGTTGTTAGCGGATTCCAAATTGTATTTTTTGTTGAGGAGAAAGCGGTTCAATGTTGGCATTTTTGAGATAATCTGCCATTGGTTTTTTGGGCTCAAACAAACGTGCCTGCCCGTTGGAAGAAACCGAAATGATCCTGTGTCCGCCGGGTGAAAACGCAACGGCTGCGGTAGAAGTGTATTCGATGACGAATGTTTGAACCAAATGCCCGGACAAATCCCACAAAAAAAGCGGTCCATCGTCTTTGCCCGTTACGATGGATTTGCCATCGGGCGAAAAGGCAACGCACAGTACACCATTGTGGTCATCTTGTCCAAACATTTGTTTCTGATTGTTATCCACATTCCACAAAACTGTATTGCCAGACGACAGCCCGATGGCAATCAGATTGCCAGCCGGCGAAAAAGCTGCTGAATAAATCTCACCCTTGTTGTTTTCATCATCCTGTGGTGGCTGAAAGGTTTTCAACAGCTTGCCATTGGTATCCCACAAGTGTATTGCCGATGTGAAGTGCGCGTCGTGAGTAGCGGGAAGCGGCAGGTAGTATTGCTGTGCAATGGTACTTGTTAGCAAGGAATTGCCACGGGGCGAAAAAGCTACGCAACGCACGGCACCGGTTGGCTCTTTGATTTCTCTCAGTTTGTTCCCATTTGCCTGCCAGACGCAGGCAGTACCATCGAGTGAGCCGGTGAGCAGGGTATCGCCACCGGGTGAGAATGCAACGGATGTAACTGCATCGCGATGCCGGAACTGCTGCAACTTGTTTCCGGTTACATCCCACAAAATGGCAGTGCTGTCTGCCGAGCCGGTCAACCAGCGGTTGCCGGTGGGAGAGTACGCCACAGACAGGATGGAACCGGTGTGACCGGTGTATGCTGTTACGCTGCCGGTTGGCAAATGAAGGATGCGGACGTTGTTGTCTTCCGCGCCCAACAGTACAGACTGATTATCAGGTGAAAATGCGACCGCATACAGGTTGAAATGATCGCCTGCCTCTCCGGGTCCTATCTGGAATGGCTTCCCGTGGGCGTTGCCGCCTACCGGGTGCCACAGGCGCGTGGTGCCATCCTCGGCGCCCGTAACCACCTGCGAGCCATCGTGCGAAAATGCAACGGCAGACACCACGCCCGTATGTCCTTTCAACCGCTGAATCACATTGCCCCCAAGGTCAAGGGTCTGTGCTTCGTTGTCGGTATTGCCAAGGAGAATCTCGCTGCCATCGGGGGATAGTGCTAGGGAACGGATGCGCGGCAATCCGTCGTCATTGGCAGGAAGGATGTTGCCGGTCATTTGCCCGTTTCGGTTCCACCAGCCGGCTTCGTAGGGGTTGGCTACCAGGATGGAATCGCCGGTTTGGGAAAAGCCCGCATAGAGCACTTCCCTTAGCCCGCAATCGAACCTTTTGATGGAAACACCATTGGGTTTGCCGATAAAAATGCCGCCGTCTGTATCGGCGGATAACAGCGTGCTTTCATCGCCCGAAAAAGCGGTGCAGGCAACTGCTGCCCGGTGTGGTGCAAGTTTAGAAATGATGTTCCCGGTAAGTGTTGACAACATCACGGTTCCATCTGTATAACCAATGAGCAACATTATTTCGCCCGGCGAAACGGCAGCAGCGGTAACGGCAGCCGTTGCCGATTGAAAAGCGGCGGTTTTGTTTGCCTGTACATCATACAACCTGATGTTTCCACCGGCATCACCGGATAAAATGAAACGGCCGCTGGCTGCATGCGCAACGATCGTCATGCCGGTGCTTTGCAGTTGAAGTTCGCGGATGGGTGTTCCCTGCAAATCTCGTATCCACAATTCTCCCTTGTCTGAAATGCTGCCGATGGTTTTGTCGTTGCCGGAAAAGAAAACTGATTTTACTTCGCCCTTCTTCTTCAGGATGGTCTTGTACAATTCGTTGTCGTGGTAAATGGCTGCTGCCGCCTGTGCAATGGCCGGATCGTTGTTTTTTTTCAAGGCTTCTTCTGCCAGCCGCAGTGCCAGCGTCGGATCTTTGCCTGCTGCGCTTTTGGCTTCGGAAATGAGGTAGTTTCCCTGAGCAATGTTTCGTTGTTCGATGGCTTCTTTGGTGGCGGCTTCAGCTTTTTTGCGGTTGGCATTGGCTACCAGCGCCAGCACAATGGCCGCTACGAGAAGGGCGCTCAGCATACCGATGGCTGCATTGCGCAGCAGGATCATGTTGCGGTGTACGGTTACTTCTTCGCTGGCAAGATCGTTGGGGCTCCTGCCATGCAGTTTGGCGGCCAACTTTAAAATCTCTTTTTTGAAAATCGGGTTGATTAACGTCAGGTCTTTTTCGGTTTTCCAAAACCGGAGGTCTATGTAAAAGGGTTCTGAATCAAACTGGTTGTCGAGTGCTGCAGGCAACGAATTGTTGCCGGCATGCAAAAAACTGTTGTGTTCGTTGTCCCATTCCATGGTGCCATCCGTTAAGGCAATGAGCAAGGTATCAATGGATTTGTGTGCCAGCCAGTATTCAATTTCCCGGTTTACCCATCTTGAATTTTCGGATACCGGCGAAGCCAGCAGGATCAGGTATTCCGATTGGTCTAAGGCTTTGGTGATGTTGTTCCAAAGTTGTGGCGAAACAGACAAGCTCGACTCGTCGCGAAAGATTTCGAGGTTGCGTTTCTTGTACCAGGGCTTGGCAAATTTTTGCAAAGCTTCCTGTAACAAGGGCGCAAACTTGTCGTCTGCCGCATGAGAATAGGAAATGAATGCGTTGTACATGGACTGGCTTGAAGTGGAAGAATCGTTGACCGGTGGTAGCAAAACATGGCAGACCTCTATTGACTGCTGCAACGCGAATGGCTTGCTGCTGTGGCATTGCTTCGCGCACGTCAGCGCCGCCATTTCCGCTGCGGTTGTAGGTCCCTTTTATTTTTTCAATAAACAAAGCAATCGAAACACTCCACTAAGATAAGTTCATCGTACAGAAAACAACAGATGAACTTTTGATGTCAGCAAATTTTCTTTTCTAAAGCCCAACCCTTGCCGGATGGCTGACACAACGTGTTCCTCCATTTCAGGGTCATGGGTTTTGTAGTGTTACTGGTATGTATATGGAATAAAGGTGTGATGGGGAAATGATGAAAACCCTTTATTTACAGTTGATTACAAGTTGCGTTGCTGCATTGAAGCAAACAGTCATTCTGACTAACGACTCTGTCTTTCTGCAGTGCTGACATTCGCATTCCCATTGCCGAATGAGATTCGTGCGCCAGCATAGCAGAAGTTCTATTGTTAAGCAATTACCAGTTTTCGGTAATCAGGAAGAATAATTGTATCCTCCGCAGGAGATTTGTCTTTGGCGCGAAAAAAAGAAGACAGTTTCCTGACTGTGCGGCTCGCAATCAGCCGGATAAGTGCATTCAATACAGCAATCCCTGCTTTTGTTTTGGGATGTGCCAGCCTTGGTGTGCCAGGCGGAAGTTTTTGCGCTTTCTTTACGTATGGGCGCAGCAGTTTTTCGTAGGCTATAAACGCCTGCTCATAATCTGGTTGGCTGGCGAGTTCGCCAGCCAGGATGTAGGCACCAATCATGGCTAAACTGGCTCCTTGTCCGCTGATGGGTGAAGGACAATACGCTGCATCTCCCGTCATGGCGCAACGCCCTTTCCACCAACGCGGTGCCATCACCTGGCTGATGCCGTCAAAATAAATATCAGGGTTGTCATCCAGTACAGCCAATAGCCGGTGTGCTTCCCAGCCGGCATCGGCAAATTTCTCTTTTAAAACGCTTTTCTGTTCAGCCACCGGCAACCGCTCATAGCCTTTTGGTTCGGATATAAAAGAGCAGGCGGCTCGTGTGGTACCCACATTGTCGGGGCGCATCGTAATCACTCTGGACCCGGTAGCATTGTACCATCTTGCCCAGTTGGTGTCGGTTGCTGCTTTGGGAATGGTAAAGTAGGACGTATAAAGTTGTAAAAAATGAATCACGGGTTCATCACCAAAAATCATGGTTCGTGTTTTTGAACGAATGCCGTCTGCACAAATCAGTACATCAAACCGGCGGATTTCTCCCTTTTGAAACGTCACCCTCACACCGTCTTTCTCCTCCTGCACCGCGGTAACCTGGTTGCCAAACAGGTATTCCACGTCCTGTTTGGTATGCTTGTACAGTATTTCCACCAGGTCGCCTCTTAGAATTTCAAGTTCACGGGTGCCGAGGTCCGATTCGCCTTTCGGAAGTTCCGCCTGGGTTTCATTGTTTCCGTTCACGAAGCGCACACCTATCTCGCCGGTATTGGCAGCCTTTATCTCGTCTTCAATGTTCATCCATCGGGCAATGTGCTGAGCTGCTCCGGAGATGTCTATGTTTTGCCCGCCCAGCCGCAGCGAATCTGCACGCTCTACGATCGTGGGTTCAAAACCAAAACGGACAAGCCAAAAAGCAAGCGTGGGACCGGCAATACTGGCACCTGATATCAGAACATTCATTCGAGGCATTGGTTGTACTTTCTGTTTATATTACAATTGTGGAATAAAGAATTGTTGATGGCTAGCAAACAGGCATTGGCGAAGGACGGTCAAAAGCAGACTCTTAAGCCCGGCAAAAGAACGCCAAATGTAGAATGTAAAGTTGATGATTTGCAAGCTGTCTGTAAAAGGCTAGATGGGGAAAGAAAGAAAATAAGAAAAACGCTGCTGAATGGCCTCGGAGAGCTGCCATGGCCGCAAGCATTTGTTAGCGGCAGTTGTTTCCGCACGAGACAACGTTAAAAGTGAAGCATGGCTCCGTCTGGCCGTATGTTGCCAAGCCCTGTTGGCTGCGGTTTTTCTTCGCTTAAAGTATGATAGATATTTGCACTCGTCCGCCTAACCCAACTTCAACAATTTTTTGCAAAGTCGAAATGCGTACCTCCTTTACATTGTTTTCGATTTTAGATATGTAAGATTTAGTAGTACCCACCTTTTCAGCAAGTTCTTCCTGTGTCAAACCTTTTTCAAGTCTTGCTTCATGAAGCAAAGCCCCGATTTTAAAATTTTCATAACCTGCTTCAAGTTCTTCTCTTTTTTCAGTCCCCCGTTTGCCGTAGTGTTTGTCCTTGAACTGGTCAAGCGTCATTTTGTTACTTTTTTTCGCTTTCATACTCTTTTTTGATTTTTAAAGCTTTGTCAATCTCTTGCTTGGGTGTCTTTGGAGTTTTCTTTTGAAAACCATTGGCAAGTACCACAAGCTGACCCTGGTCAAAAAAGCAAAAGATGCGAAAGATGTCACCTGCAAGCTGCACTCTGATTTCATAAAGTCCGTCCGTGTTTTCAAGGTGCTTGAGGTCTGTCTCTGGAACTCTTTCAACTTCTTCAATGAGGTTAAATGTTCAAACAATCTTCGCCTTTACCTTGTCACGCTGCTTTACAAAGAACTCTTCGAAATAGCTCTTGTAAAAAATAACAGTCCGTAACTTCTGCTTTTTGTCCACAAAACGAAGTTACATAAGTTGCCCGAAAGTGAAACCTTGATTTATTCCCGTAAAGAGTGATGCGTCCAAACAAAATTGCAGCTAACGAACAGGTATTGGCGATGGTTGGATATTCATTGAACGTCCTGCTTGGCAACTGAAGTTCAATTTAAATACAATTTCTAAAAGCTTGTTCTTATGCTCAACAGAATTCCGTCAAGCCGGGATGATGCTGATAAATGATATGCTGCCGATTGCTCCAACGTCCCGCCCAACTATTGGCAATACCCATGTTGTATGCCGTTTTAGTCTTCAAAGTCTAATCTCTTACCTATGTCGTCAATATTCTTTTTATGCTCTTCCTTTAATCTGTTTTCTTGCTCGACTTTTAATTTTTTCCGCAATTGAAATTCTGCATAACTACTGTTTGCTACCCCAACAGCTAACTTTAAAGTCTTTTTGTGGTAACGTTCAACTTCTTCTATTGTCGTTCCGTCTAAATAAATTTTATTTCCTGAAACAGAAGCAATCCCAGGTCTATGCATTTGTGTAAATTCTGGCGGTCGATTGAAAGAGTTTATGAACATGTCAATCCATTCATAACTCGGACGTTTGTTTAGTTCGAAGGGAATTTTATATAGTCCACTCCCTCGGGTTCCATCATTTGTCGGCACAGTCACTTCGTCAACAATAATTCCTTTTATTTTTATTATGTCGTCATCTTTATTTGGATATGTGTCGACCGTTGCTGCAATTTGTCGTTGTAATTTGGAAGGGATTTGCCCTATTGGCGGCGCTACTTCTCTTGCATTCAATACTGTCGTTATGAGGTCTTGAAAATTTTTCTCAAAATGAAAATTGTTTGATAAATCAATAAAATATTTACCCTTTAACCAAGATGGTATTGAAGTGTCTTTATCGCCTGATTGCAAAACAGGAATAAATTTTCTATGATTTGAATTCTGCAACACTTCAGCAGTCATAATATCTCCCTCGTAACCAACTCCCCCAATTCTGTTTTCAGATTTTTGCTTGTACTTTGGTGTGCATATCAATAAAACATAATCGTTTTCTCTTACTGACTTTTCCATAAAGTGTGGCATTTGGTCGCCGGGTATAACTTCCCATTGGTCAATGCTTTGCGTCAACGCCATTATTTCTCAATTCAATAGCTATGTTTTTTACCCAATCTTTAAGGTCTTCACTTTCCCAAGCATACGAAAGAAAAACTTTTGGATTTGTCTGCATAATGGTCGTTAAAAATGACAGCCTAACGCGTAAATTTATGCTATTACACGCTACTGCTAAAAAAAATTTGCTGCTGACAATCAATCACTTAATGTTATACATTTTCAATTGTAGTTGCGTCAATACAACTTTTACCGCTACGCTTTCTAGGGCAAGCTTTCGTTGTTCAAACAATGTTTATATAGCATTAATATCAGCACTGACGCATTCCATCTCATCTCATCCGGAACATCATTGCCGCAGAGTGCAAGACGAGCCATGGCAAAGCCGTATATGAGCCATGGTAAAGCCATACATAAGCCATGTATGACTCATCTTTACCAGCTTTGCTCATTTTTACAAAATATCAGGCAATGGCTGGCACAATAATTCTCTGCCAGTATGCATCGCAATACAATACCACCACTTTTTTTACACCATACTTTCTGCGCTTACACCCATCACTTCTGCATGCATGCGTTTGAGGAAGGTGTGCATCATTTCCATACTTCTTTACATCGTCGCAAATGAGCAAAAAGTTTTTGCCCGCCTGCTTCAGCCGTGCTTTGTTGGTGCCCGTTTGCAGGTACTCAATCACCCGTTTAAACAGGTCGCTTTCAAAATACGGCGAGTCGGGGCGGTTGATGAAATAGCAACGCAGCGTATTGTCTTTCAGGCTCATTTTTTCAAAGCCCAAATCAATGGCCAAGCCGCCGGCAGCGCACGGTGGTAAACAAGTCTTCCACCTGCTTCGGCATTGGTCCAAAGCGGTCTTCCATCTCTGCATGAAACGCCTGCAACTCGCGCTCGTCTTCGCAGTTGTCGAGCCGCGTGTAAAGCGACAAACGCTCCGTGATGCTTTCTACGTAATCGTCCGGAATCAAAATCTCCAGGTCGGTGTCAATGGTGCAGTCCGACACAAAATCGTCTTGCTGGCTGATCTCTTCTTTGAACAAATCCTTGAACTCGGTACGCTTCAGTTCGCGCACCGCTTCTTCCAGTATTTTCTGGTACATTTCAAAACCAATCTCCGCCATAAAGCCCGTTTGCTCACCACCCAGCAGGTTGCCTGCACCGCGGATGTCAAGGTCGCGCATCGCGATCTGGAAACCGCTGCCCAGGTCGCTGAATTGTTCCAGCGTCTGCAAACGTTTCCGGCTGTCTGTAGGCAAGGTGCTCACCGGCGGCGCCAGCAGATAGCAAAACGCTTTTTTATTGCTGCGCCCCACGCGCCCGCGTAGCTGGTGCAGGTCGCTCAGTCCAAAGTGGTGCGCATTGTTGATGATGATGGTGTTCACATTCGAGATGTCTACACCGCTCTCTACAATGTTGGTGCACACCAGCACATCGTATTTGCGGTCTATGAAATCGAGAATTTTTTCTTCCAGCTGGTCGCCTTCCATCTGCCCATGCGCATACGATACGCTCAGGTCGGGGCATTGCGCCTGTATCAGTGCCGCCATTTCGGGCAGGCCCTGCACGCGGTTATGGATAAAAAACACCTGCCCGCCGCGTTCTGTTTCATAATAAATGGCATCGCGGATAAACTCGGCGTTGAACATTTGCACTTCCGTTTGTATCGGCTGCCGGTTGGGTGGCGGCGTGTTGATGATGCTGAGGTCGCGCGCGCCCATAAGGCTGAAGTGCAGCGTGCGCGGGATGGGCGTAGCCGTCAGCGTGAGGCAGTCCACATTTGTCTTCAGCGTTTTCAGTTTCTCTTTGTGCGCTACGCCAAACTTCTGTTCTTCGTCAATGATCATCAACCCCAGGTCTTTAAACTTCACATCTTTGCCCAGCAGCGCATGTGTGCCTACAATGATGTCGATTTTGCCTTCTGCCAGCCGCTGATAGGTTTCTTTTTTCTCCTTGGCCGACTTAAAACGGTTTACATAATCCACACTCACGGGAAACTCTTTCAGCCGGTCTTCAAAGGTTTTAAAGTGCTGAAACGCAAGGATCGTAGTCGGCACCAATACAGCCGCCTGTTTTCCATCGAGCACTGCTTTAAACGCCGCGCGGATGGCAACTTCCGTTTTGCCAAAACCCACATCGCCGCACACCAATCTATCCATGGGTGAAGGTTGCTCCATGTCGCGCTTTACATCGGCAATGGCGGTGGCCTGGTCGGGCGTGTCTTCGTAGATAAATGATGCTTCCAGTTCTGCCTGCATATAGTTGTCGGGCGCAAACGAAAAGCCATGCTGCGCCTTGCGTTGCGCGTATAGTTTGATGAGGTCGAAGGCAATTTCCTTCACCTTCGTTTTGGTCTTTTCTTTCAGCCGGTTCCATACATCGCTGCCCAGTTTGTTGATCTTGGGCATGGTGCCTTCCTTGCCGGTGTACTTGCTGATTTTGTGCAGCGAGTTGATGTTTACATACAGGATGTCGCTGTCTTTATAAATGATGCGCACGGCTTCCTGCAGCCGACCGTTTACTTCCAGTTTTTGCAAACCGCTGTACGTGCCCACACCATGGTCGATGTGCGTTACATAATCGCCGGGCTGCAGGTCGCGCAGCGTTTTCAGCGTCAGCGCCTTGTTCTTGTTGTACGCCTGTTTTACGCGGTATTTGTGGTAGCGTTGAAAAATCTGGTGATCGGTGTAGCACACCACTTTCAGGTCTTCGTCTATAAAGCCTTCGTGAATGCTCGTGGCAACCGGCACAAACTGAATCTCTGTTTTCAGATCGGTGAAAATGGTGTTCAGCCGTTCCAGTTGTTTTGCCTGGTCGGCAAAAATGTAGAGGCTGTATTTTGCTGCTTCGTGCGCCTTTAAATTCTTGATCAGCAGGTCGAACTGCCGGTTAAACGAAGGCTGCACTTTGGTATTGAATTCGATTTCGGTGTGGGCAAAAAGTGGCTTGTAGCCAAATTCCACAATGTGCCGTTGACCGATCTGCCGCTCAAGGGTTGCCGCCGGCGAAAAGTCCTGCAGGCTGATGTCTTTCAGCACCTGCGTATCGTCTTCGTCTTCTTCGTCGTGCTGCAGCAGTGCTACTGCTTTTTTGGTCATGCCTTCGGCTCTCAGCTTTTCGCTTTCTTCTTTCAGCCGCAGGGCATCGGCTTTGGTTCTTTCTATAAACAAACCCAGGTCTTCTTCCTGCGTTTCTATTTTCTCTTTTATCACATCCCAATCCTTCAGCCACACAATGGTGTTTTCGGGTAAAAACTCCAGGAGCGAAACCTTGTCGCCGGTGTCAAACTGCGTCTCCACATTCGGGATGATGGACACCTGCAGGAGCTTGCGCTCGCTCAATTGTGTTTCGGGGTCAAAGATGCGGATGCTGTCCACTTCGTTGCCAAACAGCTCCACACGATACGGCTTTTCGTTGCCAAACGAGTAAATGTCTAAAATGCCGCCGCGCAGGGCAAACTGACCGGGCTCGTACACAAAATCGCTGCGCCGGAAACCATACATGCCAAACAACTCCAGCAGGCTGTCGAGCGAGATGGTATCGTTCACCTTGATGCTGATGATGTTGCCGCTGAGCGTTTTGGGCAGCACCACTTTCTCAAAAATGGCTTCGGGATAGGTAACAATGATTTTCTTGTTGCCGCCGGCAGACAGCTTTGTCAATGCTTCTGTTCTCAGCATGACGTGCGACGAATTGAGCAGCCTGAAATTCTTCCGGTTTTTAAACGAGGAAGGAAAGTAAAACAGGTCGAGCGCGTTGGTCAGGTTCTCCAGCGTATTCTGAAAATAAGCTGCTTCTTCCGCGTCGTTCAGCACCACCAAATGGTTTAAATCCTGCGTATTGGGGTGCGAAAACACAGACGCCACCATGAACTCGGCACTGCTGCCCTGCATGTTCTTGAGAAATATTTTTTCGGACGACTGATCGGTGGGGGCAAAAGACAACCTGTGCGTTAGCTGTAAAACGCGCTCGTTACTTTGATACTGCTGTAGCAGTGTTTGTAGATTCATAAATGCGGCTGCAAAGATACTGAACGTGCAGGTTTTATGCCGTTTTGCCCGTGTAAGGGAATGTTAGAAATAAAGCCGTGAAGCCGGCTTTGTATCCTTAAAAAATAGAATTGATGTATGGAAAAGATTTATATTGCTCATTCAATTCTGCCTATCCATGAAATTTTCCTGCCTGATCCTGTTTGCCTTGATGGGTTCCATTTCATCGTGGGCACAAACACAAACTCCGGAACAAACACTTGCCCTGCAGCAACTCGACAATGCCAACGACGATACGTCGAAGATCAACGCTTACATCAACCTGCACAATGCGTTTTTCAAAAGTGATCCACCCAAAAGCCAGTATTACGCGCAGCAACTGTTAACCCTCGGGCTGCAATTGCAGGATCCCAAACACATTTCCCGCGGCTACCGTGCCCTCGCCCGGTGTGAACGGAAGAAAAGAAATTACACCAACATTTTTCACCTCGATTCGCTGGCGCTGCACTATGCCGAAGCAGTTGGCGATCTAAACCTGGTGTACTCGCAGCAAATTCTGTTGATTCACGATTATCTCGATGCGCCGCGCCTGCCCGATGCCTTCCGCTGCTTTGCCGCCACGCAGCAATCCGTGTCAAAACTAAACAAGCCGGCCGCTACTGCCGAGTTCAACAAAACGCTCGGCTATTACTACCGCGAAACCAACCAGCACAAAAAAGCGCTTCCCTATTACCGCACCGCCATCGCTGCTTTCAGCGATGCGAATGATGAATACAATGTGGCAGAAACAAAGCTGTTCCTTGCCCAGTCACTCAAGGAATTGGGTAACAACGACAGCACCGCCGCTCTTCTTTTCGATGCGCTTGCCATTTATACGAAGCGCAACAGCGAGGGCAGGATGGGTACGGTAAACGAGCTGCTTGGTGATGTGTTTTTAGCCAACGGCAATGCTGCCAAAGGCATAGAGCATTACCTCGAAGCGCAACGGCTTTACAAAGTATCGAACAACGATGTGGATGAAGCCTTGTGCCTGATCTACCTGGCGCGCGCCTACCTGTTTCAAAAAGATTATACCGAAGCGAAAAGCTATATGGAAAGAGCGCACCAGCTTTTTACCAAAATGAACTATACCATCGGCAAAATAAAGCTGCAAACGCTGTGGGGGCAATACCTGTCTGAAACGGGTGAGCCGCAACAGGCAGAACATTTTTTTTCTACCGCTGCGCAAATGCTGACAGGGGAAAACCTGCCCGAACTGGTAACGGAAAACGAAAAATACTGGTCGCAAAACAAATACCGCGCAAAGCAGTTTACAGCTGCCGATTCGCTCGTTTTCTCCTACAGCGCCCGCGAAACGGACAGCAAAGAGCCGGAAGTAATGGCGCAGCAACTGAACATGATATTGACAAAAAACAAAAATCTCGACAGCAATACGGCGCGGCTGCTGTCGCTGCTGTATGTGCCCAACGGTGCAAGCCGGCTACAGGCAGAACTGAATGGCAAACCGCTCTCTGCTTTGCTGCCCATGGACAGCCTGATGCAACTGAGCCCTTTTTCATATGCAACGGCGGGTTACGATAGCGCGATGTCGGTGACTTACAATAAACAGATTCTTGACCTTGAAGCCAAATACCGGCTGAAGCAAAAAGACGACAGCCTGCGCATTGCCAATCAAAACGTGCTGCTGGCGCGCGCCGACCTCGAGCAGAAAAACACCCTGCTGTGGGCGGCAGGTATTGTCGCTGTTTTGCTGGCCGGTGGCGTGTGGCTGCAATATCATTTTCGAAAAATAGTGGAGCGGGACAAAGCAAAAATTCTGCTGCTGCAGGGCGAAATCAACCACCGCATCAAGAACAACCTGGCCATTGTGAAGCGCTTTGCCGAAATCGCTGACAAAGCCGATAAGAAAAACCTGCCGCTGGCATCGCTGCAAAGCCGCATCGACGCCATCGAACTGCTGCACAAAAACCTGTACCAATCGGGCAAAATGGGCAATATCGTATTGCAGCAGTATCTCCACGACCTGGCGGCTGCCATCGAATCTACCTTTACCGATTTTGAAAAAGACATCAAAATATTGGTACACGCGCCGGTGACCACCAACATGCAAACGGCAGAAAAAATCGGGCTCATCGTCAACGAACTGATGACCAACAGCTTTAAATATGCTTTTACGGGCAAAGACGCCGGTACCATCAGCATCCGGGCAGAAGCAATGAACAAACAGCAGTTCCGGCTGCAGTACACCGACGACGGCACGGGCTTTAACAACGAACAGGCCGTCAAGGGCTATGGCAGCAAACTCATCCGCGGGCTGGCACAGGAACTGAACGCTGCCTTTGAATACCACTCCGGAAAAGGCGTTGACTTTACCATGGTTTTATAACATCCTTTTTTCTTAAAATCATCCCCATGACCGGACCCAAAAAAGTATTACTGGTAGAAGATGAATTTGTTCTCTACGACGAGATGGCAGAATTTTTTGAAAAACAAGGTTTCCTGGTTGCAGGGAAAACCGACGACGGAAAACCGTTGGCTACCTACGAAGAAGCGATAGAAGTGCTGCACCGCGAAGAACCCGACCTTGCCGTGCTCGACATACAACTCAAAAGCAAGAAAGACGGGCTTGAAATTGGTGCTTACATCAAAAAGCATTTCAACATCCCCATCGTGTTTTTGTCGGCTTTCGACAATTTCGAAAACCTGGAACGCGCCAAAGTGATGGCTGCCGATGGCTTCGTGGTCAAAATAGACAAGCCGGTGAACAAAAAGCAATTGTGGGCAACCGTGTCGCTGGTGCTGCCGCAAATCGAGCAAAACCGGAAGCGCCGCGCCATGGGCCGGTTTTTAAAGGTAAAAGAAATAGACCTCTCGCAACTGGAACGCAAAATCAAAGCGGCGCATCAGCCGCCGGCCGACCCGGTAGAACTGGAAACGTTTGTGAAATGGGAAGACATCAAAATGATCGTGTCGTCTAACAAATTGTCAAACAACAACATCCTGCTGTATACCCAACACCAGAACAAGGGCTATTTCTACCGGAGTACGCTGAGTGAAATTGAAGCTGTTTTGCCCGAATATTTTGTTCGCTTCAACCATTCCACGCTGGTAAACATTCACGCCATCACGGCGAAAGGCAAAACGGCAGGCACTTATTACATTGGCGACAGCCGCCTCGACATGAGCGAATCCTGCCGGGAAACCGCACTGGCAAAGCTGAACCTTTACTTGGAAGACAAATTGTAAAATTCTATCCCGCCCGGGGCACAAATCATCCCGCTTCATCAGCCCGTATCTTTCAATACATCAAATTAGCAGAGAATTATAAATTTCCTGTTATGGTCGTCCATTGCCGTTCTTGTTTCCCCTGCGCGTTTTGCCAACCGGGTTCGTGCTCCTTTTTTCAACCCTGTTAACCTGCCGTCCTCCGTAAAACCACTCTCATCATTTAAAACCATGTATCATGTTGTCAAAATGTTATGTACTCCTGTTGTTACTTTCGGCTGGCACAGCCACGTTTGCACAAACCAAACCAAAACCCGCCACCAAACCCGCCACTGCCAAAACAGCAGCCGCAAAGCCTGCAACGGCCAAAACACAGGTTGCGAAAGTGACGGAACCCAAAGAAGAAGAAATTGATGAAACGCCAGTTGTAGCGCCTGCCGGCAAAGAGGTGATCGCGGTGTACCCATTCAGTACCACCAAATCGTACACTTACGAATATGCTATCAACGCTGGCAATGCGGTAGAAGCCGGTTTTGTACGGTCGTCCCGATTCGTAGTGGTCGAACGCAGCCGCTTTGGCCAGATATCGGAAGAAGACCGGTTTAAAGAAGCCAACACGTCTGAGATTGTCAAAAAAGCATCGCGCCTGGGTGCCAAAACCGTGGTGACGGGACAGATTGTAGGCGTATCGCACGGCGATGTGGTGTCGGATGGTAAATATACCGGGCAGAAATATGCCGAAATCAGTATTTCGTTCAAAATCATTGATGTGGAAACCGCCGAGATCAAAATGAGCGAAATCATCAGGGGCAAAGGCGAAGACGCAACCGAAGCCGGCGCCCTGCAGGAAGCATACCAGGCACTGGACAAATTATCGCGAAGCTATATCGGTGCTTACCTGCCACAGAAATTCAAGTTTATGGAAGTGGTAACCAAGCTGTCTAAAAAGAAAGGCGATTTCCTGCAAAAATTCAAGATCTGGGGCGGATCAGACAATGGCATCAAACCCATGGATGTGGTAGAACTGTACACCGTTTCTTACCTCGTTAACCCCGATACGCAAAAAAAAGTGGAAGAAAAGAAACTGATGGGGCAGGCAAGAATCAGCGAGGTAAACGGCGCTTCTACTTCCACCTGCGAAATGCTTGATCCAGTAAAAGCCGGTACCGACCTGCTGGCACTTGTGCAACAACATCCCGAAAACATATTGATCGAATACAAAGGAAACTGGAACGAAACCATCAAGTTCTGGGATTTGTTCAAAAAGCATTGATGGCATTGACCAATGTTCTTGCATACTGGTTGTTCTTTGCCGTTTTGTCAATATCGGTTCTCCTAAACCCTTATATAAACCTGCTGTTGTTCAGAAATTTTCCTGACAGGCAGTATCCTGCAGCTGCCTGTCGGTAGCTGTAAAAATCTTTGTAAACGAAACCCTTTGCATAATGCTTCCCGCTAGCTTTGCGCAGGTAGCCGGCTGCTGGATCAATCACCTGTCTTCGGTATTAAAAAATTCTAATCCCCTTTTAGCAATCTTTAAGGCTGAGAATCTACCGTTGCCAATATTTTCGCATTCTAAATTATCCAATATCCGAATGCACTTATTTTCATCAAAAATCACCAGGTGGGTGTTGTTGCTCGCCGTTTGTGCCGGTTGTCAGAAAGAAATTGCTTCCGAACCGGCATTTGTAGCAACAACACCAACCCTTGTTGCTGGCGACGACAGCCTTCGGCAAGACAGTTCCATCCTGCCGCCGGCAGATTCTTTTGTTACCTACCGCATCTTACCGGGTGAACAATATTGTGTCAATAACAATTACCTGCCGTACATGGCTGCCGCCATGCATTTTACCGTACAGTTCGACAGTTCGGCAGCATATACAAACGCCATCGCGTCTAACCAGTTCGATTACAACAAACTTTTTGGTTTTTCCGACAACATGAGCGACCACCACAGCTTTAGCGCACGCTTTGGCTGGCGTTGGTGCCACGAAACGGTAGAACTTTCTGCCTATACCTACAACGACGGCGTGCGCAGCATCAAAGACCTTGGCGGAATCGACCTGAACCGCCCGCACGACTGCGCCATCATCGTTAATGGAAGTCAATACGATTTTGTGCTCGATGGCGATACCACGTCGGTACCGCGAACCAGTCTTACGCCCAACGCCATTGGTTATAAACTGCTGCCTTATTTTGGTGGTGATGAAGTAGCACCGCATGCCATCACCATTAAGATAAAAGAAACCAGTTAATTGCTTAGTGTTCCGGAAATGAAAACGCCCTTGCGAAAGGGCGTTTTTTATGTTTTGAAACGAAAGATTTGTTTAAAAAAGAGCGGGCTCAATAACCGCGCATGTTTTTTCCTTCCATAAAATTGATATAGGCTTTGTTTACCACGCGGTTACCACCGGGGGTGGGATAGTTGCCGGTAAAATACCAGTCGCCGGTATTGGTAGGGCAGCTGTCGTGCAGGTCCTCGATGGTCTGGTAGATGACCTGCACAGGAATCTGCAGATCGGGCGGTGTGATGAGTTCGGCTATTTTATTCGAAATTTCTTCGGTGGTAAAAGGCTTGTAAATGTTCCTCACCAGGTTCTCGGTGTGCAGCTGGTTATTTCGCTGCAGTTCTTTGCATTGCTCGTAAATGCATTTCATTTTGTCATCCATACCCCGCTCTTTCAACAAGGCAATGGCAGCGCGAAAAGCGATGAAATCTACCAGCTTGCTCATATCGATCCCATAGCAGTCGGGATAGCGGATCTGTGGTGCCGAAGACACAACGACAATCTTCTTCGGGTGCAGGCGCGCCAGCATGCGCACGATGCTTTCCTTGAGCGTAGTGCCACGCACGATGGAATCGTCAATCACCACCAGCGTGTCGTTGTCTTTTTTCACCGTACCATAAGTGATGTCGTAAACGTGCTGCACCATTTCGTTGCGGCTCACGTCTTCGGTGATGAAGGTGCGCAGTTTCACATCTTTGATAGTGATTTTTTCCTGCCGTATTTTCCGGTTTACCAGTTCGCGCAGGGCTTCTTCGTTGATGTTGTCGCCCCAGCTCAGGATCTTTTGGATTTTCCGCAGGTTCAGGTAGTCTTCCATTCCTTTTACCAGCCCGTAAAACGCCACTTCGGCAGTATTGGGGATGTAGGAAAAAATGGTATTCTTGAGATCGTAACTGATGTTTTCGAGTACGCGGTTGCTGAGGTGATAGCCCAGCGCGATGCGTTCGCGGTAGATTTTTTCGTCGCTGCCACGGCTGAAATAAATGCGCTCAAACGAGCACGCGCGGCGTTCTTTGGCTTCCTGCACTTTGTCGATTACATAGTTGCCTTTGTCGTCCACCACCAGCGCGGTAGCCGGCATCAGCTCGTGTACTTCGTTTTCTGCCACGTTGAACGTGGTGCGGATGCTGGCGCGCTCACTTGCGGCTACTATCACTTCGTCGTCAATGTAATAATACGCCGGGCGAATGCCATGTGCGTCGCGCGTCACAAATGCGTGTCCGTTGCCCAGCAAACCGCCAACGGTATAACCCCCGTCGAACAAGGGAACGGCTTTCTTCAGCACATTCAGTATGTCGGGCGCGTTGGGACTTGTTTCTTCTTCTTTGGAAAGAAAATGATGAAGCACTTCCATCATGGCGGCGAGGTCACTTTGCTTTTGAAATTCGCCGGGATCCATGTTGATGAGGTCAAACAATTCATCGGTATTCACAAGGTTGAAGTTGCCGGCCAGCGCCATGTTTTTGCTGGGCATCAGGTCGCGCTTGATAAACGGGTGGCAAAATTCCACCATGTTTTTTCCCTGCGTACCATACCGGAGGTGCCCCAGCAGCAATTCACCCATAAAAGGCAGGTTGCCTTTCATGAGTCCCGGGTGCAGTTTCAGGTCGGGCAGGTATTTTTCAATTTCGTTCACTTCCTGCCCTACGCGCATAAAAATGTCGGCGATGGGCTGCTGTGCATTGCTGCGCATGCGGTGAAGAAAAGGATAGCCCGGCTCTACGTTCAGCTTCACGGTGGCAATACCCGCACCGTCCTGCCCGCGGTTGTGTTGCTTTTCCATCAGCAGGTACAGCTTGTTCAAGCCATACATAGCGGTGCCATACTTTTGAAGATAATACGAAAATGGTTTGCGAAGGCGAATGAAGGCCAAGCCGCATTCATGTTTGATTTCGTCGCTCATGTTGTGTAAGAAGGGGCAAATGTACTATTCTATTGTTTAGCGAAATGGAGATCAACCGGTTCTGTCCTTTTTTTGGCAATGCATAAACAAACGGCAGATGCTACAGGGGCACCGACAGCAAATTTTTTCCTTTGACAACTCAAGTGCCGGAAATGTGAACCTGCGGCTGTACATTGCTTTTGAAACTGTTTTGAAAAAAATCACCGTGGACAATTATATGAACATACAATACCTGGTGCAGGATGGCATCCGGATCGCTTACATCGAACAAAACGCAACAGCAGCGCATACCCTGTTTTTTATCCACGGCAATTCGGTGAGCAAGCGCATCTGGCACAGGCAGCTGAGCAGCCCGCTGCTGTCTGCCTATCGTCTCGTAGCCATTGACCTGCCTGCCCACGGCGATTCGGGCATTGCGGCCGCCGGCGATTACAACCTGCCGCAACTGGCACGCATCCTGGCGGCGGTGGTGCAGCAACTGGCGGATGGCAAGCCTTACCTGCTGGCAGGCATTTCCCTGAGTACCAACCTGGTAGCCGAAATGCTGGCGCACAACGTTCAGTCGGCCGGCTTGCTGCTGGCTGCGCCCTGCATAGTGGGAAAGAACCATACCGTAGCAAAAATGATGAAACCCGGAACGCGTGTAGGTGTGGTATTTGCGGATGCGCCTGCCCTAACAGATGTGCAACAATACGCTTCCGAAGCGATGCTTTCTGCCGATGCAGCTGACCGCCAAATGTTCCTGGAAGATTATCAGAACGTAACAGGCCCCTTCCGGTCGTCGTTGGCACAGTCTATTGCTGATGCAAACTACAGCGATGAAATTTCGCTGCTGGCAGCGCAACCCATACCGTTGCTGGTGATTTTTGGAAAAGATGAACGGGTGATTGATCCGGATTATCTAGACGATGCGCCGTTGCCGCTGTGGCAAAACACCATTTACAAACTGGATGGTGCAAGCCATCTCGTGAACATTGACCAGCCGGAAGCGTTCAATGCGCTGTTGCAGCAGTATGCGGCGGATCGGTTTAGATGATGTGGTTGCGGAAGCAGTAGGAGATGAGCGACGCTACATTGCCGGTGCCGCTTTTTTGCTGCATGTTTTTCCGGTGGTTGATGATGGTGTGTTCGCTGATGTACAGTTTGTCGGCAATTTCCTTGCTGGTAAGCCCTTCTGCCATCCATAGCAGGATTTCTTTTTCCCGGCGGGAAAACAATTGGTGTTCGTCCTGCTGGTGGTATTCCTTTTTGTACACAAGCTGGCAGGTATTTTCTGCAGGGTTGATTTTTTCCACCGTCTGCACTACAGGATTGGATTGGCTAAAATGCTGCACATTCATCACCATGCCAATGCTCATCAGCGGCAGCCCTTTGTTGTCCGATTTGATAAAACAACTGCGCTGCAGCAGGTTTACATAGTCGCCGTCATTGTTTTTTAACCGGAAACTGTAGGAAAATACATGATTGGGATGCTCAGGCGGCGGGATGGTATTCAAAATCTGCAGCCGGTCTGGAAACATTTTTTCGTTGTACAGCTTTAAATCTTCCGGATGATAAGCCTCAATGGTAAAGCCGATGCCGTGCTCGGTAAAGATATTTGATGGGTAACCAAGCAGCACCCGTGATGAATTGGACATGAACATGTACTTGCCTGTGGTATAATCCAGCAGGTAAATGATGGGGATGCTGTGGTAAAAAAAAGAATTGAATGACTGATTCAGCAGCAGGAGCTTTTCAAAACCTTCTACCTGTAGCTGTTGCGGCTCTGCACTCGCCGCTGCTATCTGATCAATGTATTCCAGCCAGGTATTGCTTTTTTTTGGTTTGAACATGTCATTTTCTCCAATGATTTCCGAAGTATCGCCGGTAGCTTTTTTCGAAAAGGTAGCCCGTTTGTTGGGCTTTGTTTGAATAAAAATAGCCATTTATAGCTATTGTAGCGAGGGTAGGGAAGTTTATTTTTACAACCTGTTATTCATTGACACGAAAAAACCACTTAACCAATAAAGAAAGCCAGCATGCCGGAATCGTACCTGTACTTTGCCGATTGGTGTAACTTTCGAAAACAATTCTACAATCCTAAACCTGCGAAAAACACCACTCCATTGTACCCTTCATCAACCATTTAGCCGCATACATTGTAAATAAATGTAACTGGAAGTATGAAATGAGCAGCCGGGTAGGTTATGCCTCAGCCTCCCGCGCCATTTGGCGAGCCTCCGTCAGTTGATGCAGCTGGCAGCAGATGACCAATTGTTGCAACTCGATACCTCGCACCGCAATGCAGTGGTGTGCCTGTACGCTTTACAGGCATTGCAGCAGAAAAAATAACCTGTACCCGATTCTACCATCCGTTCATTTAACGAACACCAGCCAATGGAAAACATACTCGACGGGTGTTTGGGCGACCGGGAAGCAGGTGCGCGTCCTGGCGCAACAGTCGGTGAAATTCCTGTTCAATTTTTAAAGCAAAGCAACCATAAAGCAATTTCTCAATAGTTTAATCCTGTACCCTGATGCCCCGCTTTTGAAGGTACGCATGCCACAATATCATCGTTGCCACGGTGCGGTAGGGCCGCCAGTTGTCGGCAATGCGCAGCATTTCTTCTTTTGTAGTGGCGGCGGACAGCCCCTTTGGCTTCTTTCAGGCTGTTGACGAGCGCCACATCGCCCAGCGGAAACAGGTCGGTGCGCTGCAGGGCGTGCATCAGATAAACATCCACCGTCCAGTCGCCAATGCCTTTTACCTGTTTCAATACCGTGCGGATATCATCTTCGGTGGCTTGTGCCAATTGTTCCAGGTTGATTTGTTTGCTCACAATCGCGGAGGCCAATGCTTTTACATAGCTAGTTTTTTGGCGGCTGAAATAACATTCCCGCAATTCAGCATCGGTGAGGGCCAAAATTTTGACAGGCGTTACAAAACCAATTTTTGATTTTAACTTTTGATAGGCTGCATACGCCGATGCCAGCGACACCTGCTGCTCGAGGATGGTGAGTACCAGCGTTTGAAAAATGGCAGGTCTTGTCCACATGGGCGGCAATCCGTATTGGTCAATGATGGCTTTCAGGGATTCGTCGCGGCTCGATAAGAGCTGGCAGATGTGGTGAAAATTGTCTTTGCTAAATGTGGGGTGCATCATTCTGTATGGTACTGACAATGATTTTTTTGGTAAAATAAGCAACAAGGTGCAACAATTCCTGGTGTACAAATCAATTGTGCGCATCACCTGTTCAATCAAATGGTCGGTTTATGGGCGTCATTCTCAATTCTTCAGACCAGTTTTTCATGTAACTGTGGTCGTTGATGGATTGCTTGCCGTTACGTTCAACTCCCGAACCGCAATGCCTGGGAAAACCCAAAAAAGCCTCCTGCACGGCAGGAAGCTTTTCTATCAATCAGCTGTACTTTTTACTTATTTCAACGGGAAAAAGACACCCGCATGGAAGTTGACCGTGTTCAGGTTGTTGTAACCGGATTTGTTGTACGGTACATAACTGTAGTCTGCGCCTAGCTGAATGCCGGATGCGCTTAGCTTGCCAAAGGGAATCATGACACCGGCTCCCGCCTGCGCCGTAAAAGATGCGCTGTTTTGGCGGGCAGATGTAAACTCGCCGAGATACTGGTTGTAATTGATGAGCGACGCACCGGCACCGGCCGTCACGTAAGGCTGCACCAAACCACTCTTGTCTGCCAATGGCCGAAACGTTGCTTTCGCCACGATGGGCGTGGTTTCTATGCTGTTGGTCAGTACCGCGGAGATGGTTTGTGTTTTGCTCATTTCATACAACGTGCGCGGATATTTTTGTTGAAAATTCTGGTAACCGGCACCAAGCCCGACCGCCCATTGATTGGTGAGGTAATATTGCAGGCTGCCCGTGCCACCCTGCGCTGAGCCTTTGCTGATGAGGTCGCTTTTGAAAGCGCCTACCGGCAGGCTATAATTGTAATTGAGGTCAAATTTCAGTTGTCCTTTTTGCGCCTGCGCCGTTAGGGTACCTGCCAACAGCAGTACGACCAGTGCCATGCCATTTCTTATTTTTTTCATCGTGTTATTCATTTGTTTTCAGGTAAGGTGATTGGTCAAACAAGGCTTTTACCTGGCTGTCTGCCGTTGCTGCATCGGCAATGCCTTCGCCGCGGATCAAACCGGTCCATACGAGACGGATCTGGTTGTTGGCAGACGCATTTTTCAGGTCAAGCATGTCAATGGACAAAGCCGATTCCTGGATGGAATACAAGCTGTAAGAATAAGGCGAATAGTAGCCATACCCGCCATAACCCCAGTAATACGGATCGTAATAACTGCCGTAATAGTTGTAATAGTTGGGATAGCTTACCACCCCGGTTGAGGTGTTGGTTACATAGCTTACTTCCACACCAATGTCGGGGTTGCTGCTCCTGTCCACCTGCACATAGCCCATCTGCGCCATGTACTTTTTCACTGCAGCGATGTACGCTTCATCCGAAGTCGTTAACTGCCGCGTACCCTGGTTGTTGTCTACCACGGTTACCGAATCGGAAATGCTGTACGTTTTGTAATTGGTAAAATTGACACTGGAATCGTAATCGGTAATGTAAATCCGGGATTCTTCATAATTAAGGTTATCGAGCGGTTGCTTGTTGCAGGCGGTGACTACAATCGCCACAATCGCAAACACCGTCAATAACCATCCATTTTTCTTCATCATACATCTGTGTTTTTACACATTGATAAACGTAAAAAAGACGCCAAATGAGTGGCAAAAGCATGGTTTTGGTTGATTTTAGGAGTATTTTAGATTGCCGTTAGCGAATTGTTAGGAGACAAGGTTGGTATTCGCTATTGCCATCCTTCACGAGTTGATTACTCCATCATCAAATCCGACAAACTGGCAGCCGGCAGGTTGTGAAGGCTGGTTCCATTGTTTAAGGAAAAAATAACCTGTTCACTGTCGCTCTGTTTTTGTTGCCGGTTTTGCAATCTTTTTTTTGAGGCTGCCAATTTTTCACAATAACACCTGTAGGCAGCGCAGTAAAAACATAGTAAAAATTATCGGTGACTGTTATCTTTGCCGCCCTATGAGCGTACAACAAGACAACAAGCTGCAGGCAATCATTGCCCATGCTAAAGAATATGGTTTTATTTTTCAAAGCAGTGAAATTTACGATGGGCTGAGTGCCGTGTACGATTATGGCCCCTGGGGCAGCGAGCTGAAAAAAAACATCCGCGACCATTGGTGGAAAAGCATGACGCAGCTGCACGATAATATTGTGGGTGTAGATGCTGCCATCTTCATGCATCCCACCACATGGAAAGCAAGCGGGCACGTGGACAATTTCAGCGACCCGATGATCGACAACAAAGACAGCAAAAAACGATACCGCGTAGATCACCTGATAGAAGCGCAAGCTGAACAACTGGCGATGGAAGGCAAAAAAGAAGAAGAATTTGCCCTGCTGAAAACGATGGACGAACTGCTGGCAAAAGAAGATTTTGCCGGTTTGAAGCAACTCATCGAAGACAACAACATCAAATGCAGCGTGAGCGGCACCGCCAACTGGACCGACATCCGGCAGTTTAACCTCATGTTCTCTACCCAACTTGGTGCTGTGAGCGGCGATGCCGAAACCATCTACCTGCGACCTGAAACGGCACAGGGCATTTTTGTCAATTTTCTCAACGTGCAAAAGAGTGCGCGTATGAAGATTCCGTTTGGCATTGCCCAAACCGGCAAAGCGTTCCGAAATGAAATCGTTGCCCGGCAATTCATCTTCCGCATGCGCGAATTTGAACAAATGGAAATGCAGTTTTTCGTGCGCCCCGGCACCGAAGGCGAATGGTATCAATACTGGAAAACGGAGCGTTTGAAATGGCATACGAGCCTTGGCATTCCGGCAAGTGACTACCGCTATCACGATCATGTAAAGCTGGCGCACTATGCCAAAGAAGCCTGCGACATCGAATACAACTTCCCGATGGGTTTTAAAGAAGTGGAAGGCATCCATTCGCGCAGCGATTTTGACCTCACGCAGCACCAGCAATACAGCGGTAAAAAGATGACGTATTTCGATACAGAAATCAACAAACATTACATTCCGTACGTCATTGAAACGTCGATTGGACTGGATAGGATGTTCATGCTCATCCTGTCGAACAGCTTTGAAGAAGAGGTGTTGACGAAGGAAGATGGCAGCAGCGACAGCCGCACCGTGCTGCACATTCCGCCGGTATTGGCACCCATCAAACTCGCAGTGTTGCCCCTGACAAAAAAAGATGGATTGCCCGACATCGCGCGCATCATCATGAATACCTGCCAGCCTTATTTCAAATGCTTTTTCGAAGAAAAAGACACCATCGGCAAACGTTACCGCCGGCAGGATGCCATCGGTACGCCATTCTGTGTAACCGTCGATCACCAAACAAAAGAAGACGGCACTGTAACGCTGCGCCACCGCGACAGCATGCAGCAGGAACGCATCCACATGGATGAAGTGCAGCCAAGGCTGTTCAGGATGATCAATGGATTGTAAAGAGTCATTTATCCTGCAAATGGAGCAGGTAAATGCCAATAGAACAAGGGAAGAAGCCCGGGCAATGGATTGTCCGGGCTTCTTTGTAATTGTGTATCGCTCTGCTGCTGTTCCGCTCATTCGGAGCTTCGCAGGAATCAACCATTCTACCCGTACAACTCCAGATGCACATCATAGCGGCTGTAGCCAAACGATAAGATTTTCTCTTTCGCTTCGTCAATCATATTTTTCCAGCCACATAAGGTAAAACAGGGCAGGTGCCTTTTTGCTCTAATGATGTCTTCGTATAAATGATGCACATATCCATGATGAATCTCTGTTGCCAGTGATCTTCGCGGGAAAAGGTAGGCAGGTAAAAAAAACCGTTCATTTGGGTACCTAATGCTTCCAGCTCTGTCTTTATATAGACAATCAGCGAGCAGCGGCAGCCAAAAATAAGGTAGATATTCTGGTGCGGAATATTGTGCTGTGAATGTAATGAAGCATTGACGAAAAGGTGCCACGCCGGTACCGGTGCAAACGAGAAACAGGTTGCAATTGTCAGTGCCTGAGGTAAAACAAAAGTACCCTGCGGCCCGCGAAGCTGTAAGCTCGCTGCCCACTCTTACTTCACTGAATAGATAATTGGTGCCCAAACCACCTTCCAACAGCACAATTACCAGTTCAATCACATTGGTGCCATCGGGCCACGAAGCAATGGAATAGCTGCGCCAGCGCTTGTTTCGCTTTTCGTAATGGGCAGATCAAGCGTAACAAACTGACCAGGTAAAAAGTCAAAACGTTCTACTTCGGGCAATCTCTATCCAAAACGTTGGTGTTAAAGGTTTCGTTTTCTATCCTGATAATTTTGCCTGTTCGCCATGGCTCCAGCATACGATACTTTTTTACAAAAGTACCGTTCCTAAAACACTATTGCCGCTTCTTCCTGTAGTCAGAATGGCGTTAAAGCGCTGATTATCTTTAATACCCAATATATGAAAATGCCAACGGTTCATCTTTTAGTATCAGGAAAAGTGCAGGGTGTGTTTTACCGCGCCAACGCTAAAAAACAGGCTGACGATAAGGGGTTACCGGCTGGGTACAAAACACGCCCGGGGGCGATGTTGAAATGGTTGCCAGCGCGAACGGAAGCATTGAGCCCAATTTATTGAATGGTGTTATAAAGGAACCACAAGAGCCAAAGTGGAAACATAGAAAAAACCGATTGGACGAACAAACGTTTGATGATTTACAATAAGACGCTAATCATTTTCCTGCTATCACACGGTTCAGTTTCACGGCAAGCGCCGAAACAGTTGTTAAGAGGGCTTCTTCCAATATGTGACGTTGCGGCTGGTTGGCAGTATCGTACGTCCCATTTTATCAAGCGGATAAAGCCACTTCTATTTCGATACCCGTAATATCGCCATCACTAAAACAACAGCAACCACTGTTAAAATAATTGGATGTAAAGCCTGTAAAATCGGGCAGCAACTCCCCTTTTTCAAACCGGTGGTTAATAGCGATTAATATCGGCTATAGCTGTTTCATCATTTGCTTTGCGGGCTTTCGCCAGCTTATCGTACAGCCGCTCCATCAGCGTAAGCGATTCAAAAACCGGCTGGTGCGTATGCCCTGTTATCAGCAGCAATGTTATTGGTCGCTGCTCCACTCATACATCATTCGGTTATGCTCAGTCTTTAACTGGTTATCGTATGCCGGTGTATTGGGATTAATTTCGCAGATAGGCCTGCAGCTCTTGCCCAAATATTCGATACAAACCATTTGCTAAACCAATTGCCATCGCTCTGCAAATCGCCCTGGTGACCATGGGTAAGAAAAATTTGGAAAGCCTGTTCGTCAACAACAGTTTGTAAAATGGCACCTTCATAAATGTAAACCTCCTCACCATAAATACTTTTTAATTCGAGCGGGCTGCCAAAGGATCATTGCCCCAATAAAGATCGTGATTGCCAAATATTTTGATAAACTCTTTTCCGTTGCAAAAACAATTTTTCTTTTTCAAACGAAGGAAATTGTATCTTTTTTACCGGTGGTAAGATATTCTCCCACAGTTCTTCGCTATCGCCAAGGTTGATATAGAAATAGCCGTTCATCGAAATAATATGCGAGCGCAGTAAGATAATTCTTTCGTTGGCGGCAAAATCATCGGAACCATTTTTAGCGCCTTTGTGCTGATCAGAAAACATAATGAATTTGTCGTTCGTCCACCGAAACGGAACCAGTTTCCTTTCCCGGTTTTGCCGGCGGTAATGTCTGTATACAAATCGCTAAGTGCGCTAAACACGCGTTTGTTTATCGGGGCGAGAGGAGAAATTATTGGCAAAGCGAATCACCGGTTGCCGGAGCAGATTTTGAAGCAGCTTTCGCATTGGCTAAAAATAAAAGTAGAGATGATTATGTCAATAAGCAGATGAAATAGGGAATCATAAAAAAAGCTGGTGACTATTGGGTGTCACCAGCTTTTAAAGAGGGAGAACTAAACGATAATTACTCGTGAATATTCTTTTCTTTTTGCCACCATTTATACCCGATAAACCCGGCAATACTAAGCGGGGCATTGCCATCAGGTACAAGATGCCGGCATTTAAGCCCTTTGCCGGCGACCTTCGCCCAATTGTTCGGCTGTTTTTGTGCAGATGGAACATTGTGCCTGCGCAGCTGTACCCGTTACAACCCGCAATACCAAAAACATCAGCCACTTTTTCATTTGCCATGTTTTTACAGTGCAAAAATAGGTAGTAAGCCTAAAAATGTCAGTAAAACGTGAAAGATGGTAAGAAGCTGTAAGGAAAAGCTTAGGTTAAAAGAGATAAGCAAAAGCAATTATCATTGACTTGTTGAAGTGTTACCTATGCTTTTAGCCTTACGGCTTTTCTACAAACTCATCATCTCTTTAAACTTCACTGTTTGCCGGCGGCTGACTTCTATTTTTTCGCCACCTTTCAGTTCCACCAATAACCCGCCGTTAAAGTAAGGTTCTATTTTTTCTATCCAGCGCAGGTTAATGATGTGCTTGCGGTTGGCCCGAAAAAAAGTGCGCGGGTCAAGCCGTTCTTCCAGTGCGTTTAGCGATTTTAAAATGAGCGGTTTGTTGTTGGCAAAAAACACTTTGGCATAATTGCCCACACTTTCAAAGAGGCGGATTTCGCCCAGCTTTACAAACCAGCATCGCTCGCCGTCTTTTACAAACACCTGGTCGGCATCGGTAAGCGGTCCGCGGGTAAATGAGCCATTGGCATCTGCCAGCTTCCTTCGGTCATTTCGTACTGTACTTTTTGAATGGCATCGGTAAGCCGGCTTGCGGCTCAATGGGCTTTAATAAATAATCAAGCGCATTTACTTCAAACGCTTTTAATGCATATTCATCATAAGCCGTAGTAAACACAACATGCGGCGCACGTTCCAGTTCTTCCAGCAACTGAAACCCGGTTTTGCCAGGCATTTGAATATCGAGAAAAATAAGATCGGGGTTTTGCAATTCTATTTTTTCAACGCCTTCATCTACGTTGGCGGCTTCATCTATAATTTCAATTTCTGAATGCTCGTGCAACAATTTTTTTAATTCGTTGCGGGCAAGCCGTTCATCATCAATTATTATTGCTTTAATGGCCATAGTATAAATGTATATTGATTAGTTAGGTTTGATGATTAAAATTATTTATTAAAGGTGATTTTGCAATTCTATCTTCGGTTTTTCGGGTTGCGCATGTAAAACAGGCAACACATTTTGGCTTCCACCAGGTTGTTTTCAGCGTCATGAATTTTGAAAAACGCTTTGGATCCAAACAGAAGTTGCAAGCGGTTGACCGTGCCGCTGATACCAAAACCATCACTGGGCGGTATGCCTTTTAAAGCATGCCGGTATTTTGCACAACCAGCTCGTGATGATCGTTTATAAACTGCGATTTTACTGTGATGATACCGCCACTTTTTTGTTTGCTGATGCCATGTTTAATAGCATTTTCAACCAGTGTTTGCAGCATCATAGGTGGCACGGGCATGTCCAGCGTTTCTTCGTTCAATTTCATATTCAATCTGCAGCCGGTCTTCAAAGCGGATGTGCTCCAAAGCGAGGTAATCTTTTACAATACTCAGTTCTTTTTGCAGCGATGTGGTTTCCAGTTTTTCCGCATACATGCTGCTGCGTAAAATGTTACTTAATTCGGTAATTGCGGTGCGGGCCCGTTGCGGGTCTTCATCTACCAATGCGCGGATGCTGTTGAGCGCATTAAAAATAAAATGCGGATTGATGTGGGCTTTGATGGTTTTTAATTCCAGTTCTTTCACCAAACTTTCGAGGCGTATTTTATCAAGCTCGTCGTTGCGGCTTTTACGATGTAGTGATAGCTGAAATAAATGAGGTTCCAGATAGCACAAAAACAGAAATGGCGTGAGCACAATGCGCATTACCCTGCGGAAAAACGAGTAATTCTTAATGTTGGGATCTTCTATCTGCAGCACTAATACAAGCAGGCTATCGATGATGGCATACAGGAACGAAAACAGGATGGTGATGGTGAGCATGCTGGCGATCTGCTTGGCCAAAGGTTGCTGCAGCAGCTGGTATTTCCGGATAACGGTGCGCATCAGGTGACTGATGACGAAGCCTTCCAGCATAAAGAGAAACAGAACGGTAAAAAAATTGGGTGTCGGTTCTGTATTGAAGGTGATGTAAAGGAAAGCATACACCAACCCAAATGCTCCCCAGCCCGCCTGGCATAATCCAATATGGCGACAATTTTTCTTTCATGCCTTGTAAATATAGGCACAAAAACGACTGCATGCCGCTTCCTGTGATTAGTGGCGATAAGCAAGGGTGACAGGCAAAATATCACACTAGCCCAGCAATTTGATTCGCAAATGGGAGTGCGGAAATCAGTTGGTAAGTACGACCGTATCGCGGTTTTTTTCCTTTACATGTGCCGCCCATTTTTCCAGCTTGTGCAGTAGTTCTTTAAAGCTGATGGGTTTCGAAATGTAATCGTCCATACCGGCGGCGAGGCAGATCTCACGGTCGCCCTGCATCGCATTGGCCGTCATCGCGATGATAACTGGTTTTACATCAAAATTCATCGCAATGTAGCGCCCGGCGGTCAATCCATCCATTTCGGGCATCTGGATGTCCATAAAGATGACATCATATTCTTTTGCCTGTGCCATCTGTATGGCAACTTCACCGTTTTGGGCAACGTCTATCGTATAACCAGATTTTCTGAAAATGTGAACAGCCAGTTTCTGGTTCACCGGCTCATCTTCGGCCAGCAAAATGCGCAAAGGGTGCTGTTGTGAAAACTGGACCGACAGTTCTGTTTTATTTTCCGGTTTTGGCAATTGTGGTTTTTTTGCCTGTGTGCGGAAGGCTTCGAGTATATAGGTGCAAAGCGCCTGCTGCTTGACCGGTTTGTTGATGATGGCAGCAAACAATTCGGGATGCTGGCGGCACACCGTGTCGCCTACAGAACTGAGGACGATTACCGGTACGGCAGGATCGTATCTGCGTATCTCCTGTGCGATCTGCACACCATCCATTTCGGGCATTTCCATGTCGGTGAGCACCAGGTGAAAAGGAAGCGATGTGCTGATGATTTGCAACGCTTCGGCGCCCGATTCGGCCACCATCACATCGAGCTTCCATTGCTGCAGCTGCATTTTCAGGATGGTGCGGTTGGTCGAATTGTCGTCAATGATCAATACACGTTTGCCTTCGTGCCCGGCGATGCTGTTGTTGATATAAGTGCGGATGGGCTGCGTACTGTTGTTGAGCTGAATGGTAAACGTAAAAACTGTTCCTTGCCCTACCGTGCTCTGCACCTGTATGTTTCCATTCATCAGCGAGACCAGTTTTTCGCAAATCACGAGGCCAAGCCCCGTTCCGCCATAGCGGCGGGTGGCTGATGAATCTACCTGCGAGAAAGCTTTGAACAGTTTGGTAATTTTGTTACTTTCTATGCCAATGCCAGTGTCTTTCACTTCAAACAAAAGCTCGGAGCGGTTGCCTTCCAGCACCTTGTTCAGGTGAACGGCTACCACGATTTCTCCTTTTTGGGTAAACTTCACCGCGTTGCTCACGAGGTTCATGAGTATTTGCCGAAGGCGCAACCGGTCGCCGGTAATCTGTGCCGGGACGTTGTAATCGATCTGGTAAATCAGATCAAGACCGGCTTCGGCACTTTTGCCGGCAAACACATCCAGTACGTCTTCAATGCAGGAGCGGAGGCTGAAATCTTCGTTTTCCAGTTCCATCTTGCCCGATTCGATTTTTGAAAAATCAAGGATGTCGTTGATGATGGTGAGCAAACTTTCGCTGCAACCGATAATGGTCTCGGCATAGTTGCGCTGCTCATCGGTGAGTTTGGTTTCGGCAAGTAAAGCTGCCATGCCCATTACGCCATTCATCGGGGTCCGTATTTCATGGCTCATGGTGGCCAAAAACACGCTTTTTGCCTTGTTGGCATCTTCGGCTTCCTGGCGGGCAGTATCGGCTTTCAGGTACGCTATTTTCAGACTTTCTTCGTTCCTGATTCTTTCTTCGTACAGCAGCGCTTCTTTGTGAAGCTTTTCCATTTCCACTGCCTGTTCAATTTGTTTTCTACCCGATTTTTCAAACCGGTAAGACCACAACCCGCAGATGAAAAAGATGGCAGCCGCCAAAAGAATATGAATGGCAAAGGTTTGCAACTGGAAGTATTCGAGTTGGGTAAAATAAATGTAGGGAATGCCTATATTTTGCAGGTAGCCCAGCAGCGCATGATGAAATGCGACAAACAGGAACATGGGAACCTGTAGCTTCCAGTTTTGGTAAATGACGAGCACCGCACTGCCGATAAATGCAAAGAAGTGCATCTCGAACATGCCATGCATCTGGTAGATGTACTGTGCCATGTAAACGCCCAACACTACGCTGAGCACATATTGGTACAGGTCGGAATCCGGGAGCAGCCATTTGGAGGAATAATATGCAGTCATGCTCAAACCGCCAACGCCGGCAGCCAGCAGCCAGGTATCGTAAAAACTGGCAAAAGCAAGACCAATGAGAAAAAAGCCGATGACAAAATAATTGATCACGGTGTCGGCTTTGTTCCGGGATGCCATTGTGAACTCGGCATCTGAGAGGGAGGTGCTTTGCCTGTTATAGAGGAGTATTGATTTCTTCATTTGATTAACTGTTTGGGTAAGCTGCAGCCGTAAGCCTGCAGTGCATCAGGGCTGATGATGCCATTTTGTTTTTTTGCCAGTACGTTTTCAATCGCTATCCTGGCATAATTGGTAGATTCGTCAGTGCAGAAGCGGCTTTTGTTGTAGTTGCCCCGGTAATACAGCGTGGAATCGGTATTGACAATCACTGCCTGCGGCGTAGAGTACACACCGCACTGTTTCGATAACCCGGCATCGGCAATCACCGGTACCTGCAAGCCGAATTTTTCCTGCAAAGTGCTGATGTTGTACGGCACATCGGTAACCGGTACAATGACGAAGCTGATTTCATCTTTGTATTGATTCACCAGGGCTTTGAACGTGGCAATGTTGAAGCGCGAGCAGGGACAATCGGGATTGAAAAAATGAACCAAGATTGGTTTTTGGTAAGTCGCAGTCACTTGTGGCGGGAGGTGAATGGTTGTGCCTCTTTCGACGGCTACATAATTTTTAGGGACTGGCGTAGGCAATGCATATACCCATGCATTATACCAGAACAATGATACAACGGCAGCAGACAGGATACATAGCCAAAGCACCACAAGTTTTTTCTTCATTTATACCTGATTGAACTGTGAGCCAATGTCTTTTTTTTGCACCTTTCTTTACCACATACAGTCAGTACTTGCAAAGATTGACAGAAAACCATTCCGGCGTGTAATCGTCGCTTAAATGTTGATTAAATTCCGGTGTCATTTACAGTTTTTTTTAAGCAAAAGTTTGAAAGTGGATTGCTTTTCCGGCTGCAGGATTGGATCAAACTGCGATTGCCTGCCGGCTTTGGCAGCGCCCTGTTTGCCGTGTATACAGCAGGGCAAATGAAAAAAGTGTACACCGCCATCGCATTCATGGTTTGGTGCTGACGTTTCCTGCCATCAATTGTCGGCATCTTTTACAGATGGGCGTGTATCGGCAGGGTCGCGGTGATCGTAAGGTGTAACGAACCTGCGCAAGTCGGGTGGATCGTCTCTTGTGCGTTGCAGCTCGTAGTGGTAAATGGTTTGTCCCAGCTGGTAAAGAAAAGGGCGTCCTTCCTGTTCGTATTCGTAATGGTCGTCGTTGAGGGTATCGTTGCGGTTCACATATACCGTGGCAGTCAGCATGTATTCGATCTTGTGTTTAAAATCAGCCACATAAGAAACATCGGTTAAGAAGCCATAACTCCAGCCCACTTTGTTGAACACGCGCAATTGTGGCGGCATCCGGTGGGTGGTGTCCAGAAAAAAGAACTTGACATAACTATCGTAGTACTGCGCCGTATCGTATTTGGGATAGCTGGTTTCAGAAGGATATTGCGACAGGTATTGCAGGAGAAAACGGTCGTCCGCAGCGGTAAGATTGAACCGTTGCCGCACTGGCACAGAAGCCGGAAACAGGATGGACTGCAACATTTGCTGCAGGTCTTCGAGCGGAATGGTATTGTGGCGGGTAAAACTCATGGGCTCGCTGATAAGGCTGTCGTTGCGGTTGTAATATGCTTTGCCAACATAAACGGGATGCGAAAAATCGAAGGAATCAGTGTTGAATGCCATTGGCTGTCTATACAATTCCTTTCCGTTGCGATCTAAAAAACGGATGGGGTTGGTGTGCCGGTTTTCATCTTCGGTAAAGCCCATGAACTGCCGCGTGATGCGGGTGTTGGGATATCCTTTTGTGTGCAGCTTTCGGTTGATGGTTTGCTGGCCCACAAACTGGTACATGCGGTTGTATGCATCGTTGTCGCTGATCAGGAATACTTTTTTAATGAAATGGGCAATGGAAGGCAATCCCGTTTCGGCGGTGCTGTCGGCAACTTCGGCTACCTGGTGTGGGTATGCGCTGTCAAACAGGAGGGAAGTGAATTTGTCCACTTTCACGTTGTTAGCTTGCAGCTCGTTGATTTTTTCCAGCGAAAGGGCGGCGAGCGGCAATTTCACCACTGAGGCAGGATAGTAATAGGCCTGCGGATCGGTATGAAAATGATGATTGATGAAGGTGGGTTTGTTGTGTTTGTCGCGGTCGATTTGCGTGTAAATAATCTGCAGCCGGTAGCGATCGGGCTGCGACAGGATTCTTTGAAACAAGGTATCGGAATTGCGCAGCAAGATAGTTTGCATCAATGAATCGGTGGTTGGTTGTGCCTTTGTTGCCAGGAAACAGAACAGCGGCAGGAAGCTGAAAAGAAAACGCATGTTTAAAAATACAGAATTGTAGACATTAGACATTGCCATGCGGTTCATTTGGCTGGCTTTGTGGAGTATGACAGATGAATTTTTACAACTTTCAGAAAAAAATTACCTTGTGTATGTAAAAGCAAATACAATCTTGAACGTATTTGCTTTTAAAAGTTCCCTTTTTGCAACCATTGACCAATTAGAAAAGCAGGCAATTTGCCTGCTTTTCGTGTCAGTGAAACATTGTAGATCCGGTATTGATTATTTCGGATTTTTTACCGGCGCACTGCCTTCTGCAGGCGGGTTGTAAGCCAGTTCGGTATCCGGAACGTCCCAGTAATCGAGGAAGCTGTAATCAATGGTCGCGTTGTTGTTGATTTGACCGGCATTGGAAATGACAAACGCGCCGGTTCGGCCGCCACCTTCGCTGATCGGGTTAATGACACCCCAGCGGCGGGCATCGTAAAAAGACAAACCCCGGAAAGCTAGGGTTATTCTTCTTTCCCTTCTCAGTTGTTCTTTTGCCTGGTCCAGCGTCAGCCCGGTACCGCTAAGCGGTGGCAGCCCGGCGCCCTGGTTTACCCGTACTGCGTCGATGGAAGCCAGCCCGCTGTTGATGTCGCCGGTATAGATCAGCGCCTCGGCTTTCATCAGTTCATTCTCCTGCCAGGTAGTGGCGAGGTATAGCTCGTAAGCACCCGGTGAGTTGTTGGCATACACTACGGTATTCAGCCCGTTGCCGCCATCTACCAGCGTATGTTGTGTATTGAAAGTATTGCCGCGGTCGCTGTTGCCGATCCAGGTTTTGGTGGTCGCGACGTTGTTTTTGAAACGGAGATCGTTCAGGGTGTCAAATTCCTGTACCCATCTTTCGCTCAGCTTGTAAGTATTGCCGCCGGCAGAGGTAGATTGTGTTTTACCGGCCACGGTGCCGGTTGCCGAAATGAGGTCGCCCGCTTCATTGGTACGTAAGGTAAACACATTGTCGGTTTCTGTCAGCCCGTCGTTTACCAAAGTAAGGATGGCATTCCAGTCGGTGGTAGTCATTTGCGCCACGGGCGTGTTCACCAGGATATTGCGGGCTTTCAGCGTATGGATGCTGCGGATCCACATGTCGGGAGTGGGAACACCGCCCAAACCAACCTGGAAATAATCGGGGATGATTTTGCCAATGATATCGCTATACGCAGCCAGGTCGGTTATGCTGTTGAGCGCTGCAGTAGCCAGATCCATTTGTGCCGCTGCTTCGGCGATGATGGCTTCTTTCGAAACATAGTTGCCATTGGTAGATGCCGAAGTGTTGTTGATGATGCCGGCATAGTACATCGAACCAATGTGCGAATAGGCATAGCCTTTCCACCAGTAAGCCCAGGCTTTGATGGCGGCAGCTTTGGTTTCTCCATCCTGTACAAAGGCAACCTGATCCACCAGTTCCAGCAGGCTGTTGCAGGACGAAATCATGTTGTACATGTACGCCCATTCGTAATACAGCGGGTTTTCGCCCTGGTTTGCATTGGTGTTGATCTGCCTGATGAGATCTATCTGGTGGGTAGGCGAACTGGGATTGAGCACCACGGTTCCGTCGTCGAGCGTTACGCTATAAGGTGCGCCAATCTGGTTCAGGTAAGCATTGGCGGCTTCGGCGCCAATGACGTCTGCCATCAACTCGTGAAAACCCATGGCGCCCGACCAGAAAGCACCATATACCCCATCGGTGAATTTTAAATTTACAAACCCGTTTACGTAAATGCCACCCTGCGCCAGCGCTACAATCCCCTGTTCGGTATTGGCGGAAGAAGGCGTTGGATTGTTGGGGTTTTTTACATCCAGCTGTTTTTTACAGGAGAATAAAACAGGCAATGCAATGAGTATCGTCAATAGTTTTTTCATGATAGTCTTCGTTTGTGTGCGCATGTAATGTTTGATGTTAGAAACCGACATTCAACCCCACCTGGTAGGTTTTGAGATTGGGAATGGTGTTGTGATCCACACCTCGGTCAAACGGTGAATTGGCTGTTCCGGAACTGATTTCGGGGTCCATGCCGGTGTAATCGGTAAACGTAAGAATGTTGCGGCCGGTGAGCACCAGTTGCAGGCGCTTAAAGGCTTTCATGTTGAACAGCGGGGCAAAGTCAAGTGCTACGGAAACATTTCTCAAACGAACAAAAGAAGCGTCTTCGTAGAAATAATTCTTGGTGCCGTTCCTGGAAACCTGGGCATATACGCCGCGGTAAAAGGCGCTCCAGGCGCCGGTTTCGCCATCAATGGTAATGGGCGAGTCATAGTCTTTGTGAATGCCGTCGCGATACATCCATTCTTTTGTCTGGTTGTACAGGTGAGAGCCGTGTACCCAATCGAACTGGAAGCCAAACGACAGGAAATTCTTGTACGAGATGTCATTGATAAACGACATGTTGAATTTGGGATTGGGATCGCCAAAGCTGTATTGCGTTGGGGTAAAATAAGGCTGCTTTGTTGCTTTGTCAACCACCCATCCGTTGCTGGCCAACACATAATTGGCCTGTTCATCTTTGGAGATAAACGGTTCGCCCGTGGTTGGGTTGATCTGGTTTACATCGTGCAGGCCAAGAAAGCCAAACAACTGCCCGATTTTTTCGCCTGCTTTTAGTACATAGTTGGAACTGCCGGCATTGGAGGTCACGATGATTTCGTTGCCTTTGGTATCGGTAATTTTGGAAGATTGCCTGGAAAAATTGGTGGTGAAATTCCAGGTCCAGTCGCGACTCCTGAGCACGCTCAGGTTGAGGGAAGCCTGGATGCCTTTGGAAGAAAGAGAAAAAGCATTGTCAACCCTTGTGCCGACACCGGTAGAAGGTGCATCATCCACCGACCAGATGGCATTGTTGGTAGATCGTTTCCACCAGGTGAGTGAAAAATTCAGGTTGCTGAGCCAGCTTTCCTTCAGCACCCTGAACGACATGTCGGTACCGATTTCCAGTTCTTCCGACACTTCCACACTGAGGTTGGGGTTGGGATATTCGTTTGGGAAAATAAAAGCATTGGACGAGCCGATGACCTGCGTGCTAAGGGTAGGAAACCGCTGAAACGGACCGGGTTGAATGCCCGCTTTGCCCCATCCGGCGCGTAGCTTGAATTCGGTCCACGTTTTTGCAAGCTTGCCCGATTGCCAGAAAGGCAAGGAGCCAACGCGGAAATATCCGTTGGCATTGGGGAACGTAAACGGTTTGCTGCCCTGCCCGAAAGCAGATGAAAAGTCGCTTCTGAAGCCGCCTGATATGCCAAACAAATCGCCGTAATCGAACCGCTGGTTCAGCACATAACCATACGTGATGAACGGTTCTTTGTAGTCCTGCTGTATTTTATAGGTGCCAAACTCATCACCGCCATACGGGGTATAGCTGGGCGCGTTGACACCGGAAGTCCAGTAGCGGCGGAAATCGTTTTTCCGGTAGTCCCATTGCGCCAGCGTAGAAGAGACCAGCGGAATTTTGATATGAAAATCGTTGGCAAAATCGAGCCGTACGGTTGCCGTGCTTTTGAAATTGTGAAATACGGTTCTGTCCTGCCGGATGTTGATTTCGCCTGTTTCGTCCTTGGTGGCAGGCGAGCCGTAAGAAGTGCGGGGCGAATAGTATTCGAGCCAGGAAATCCAGTAATCGGCATTCAGGTTGGTAGATTGGTCAAGGATATTGAACACTGCCTGTTCGTTCTGGTAATTCAACCCGTAGATGGCGTCCAGTTCTAAAAAACGGAAGGGTTTGAAATTGAGATCAAAGCTTTGTACAATGTCTGTTTTGCTGGATTTGTAGTTTCCATATTGAAACATATAATTCGGGTTGAAGCCATTAACGCCCACGGCATCGCCAAAATAAGCGCCGTAGTTGCCGTCGGGGCTTTTGTATTCATAATCGGCAAAAGGCGGGAATTGTTCAGGGCATACATAATGGTTCTTCCCGTGGGGTCCATCAGTGTGTTTTTGGTGTACACCATTTGGGTAATGCTTCTGAATTTCAGGTTTTTAGCCAGTTCGATACCGAGGTTGGACAGCAGGTTGGTTCGGCGGTAGCTGCCATTGTTTTTGAACACACTCTCCTGCCGGTTGTCAGAGAGCACAAAATTAAAATCGACCCGGTCTCTTGAGCCCGAGACCGACACCGAATTGTTGTACGTATAAGCATCGCGGAAAAACATGTTGTAATGGTCGTACCATTTCAGGTTTTGGTTGTAGGGTTTGTTGTTGTTGTTGGCAGGGTCAAGGCTATTCCACACCACATTCTCTTCATAATGGCTGTATGCCGAATCAAACAGCAGGGCGTACTCGACGAACCGCCGATCACTTCATTGTTGTCGTTGGTGCTGAGGCTGTGAAATCGGGCTTTACCTACATCGCCGATGTTGAGCAGCGAATTGACGGATACATTCGAGGAAATGTCAATGTTGATTTTGCCGCCCTTGCCTTTTTTGGAAAACAATTGGATGACCCCGTTGGCGCCCTGCGCCCCGTAAATGGTAGCCGCTGCCGCGCCCTGTACTACTTCTACGCGCTCGATGCCATTGAGGTCAAGCGAATTGAGATCGGTAACCCTCACTTCCACGCCATCGAGCATAATCATGGGGAAGGTATTGCCCTGCAGTGTGTTGATGCCGCGCAGGAGGATGTTAATGGGGGCACCGGGCGATCCGTTGCTGCTACTGATTTGTGCACCGGCAATTTTGCCTACCAGTGCCTGGCCCACATCGGCGGTTGGCGCTGCCGGCAGTTTGTCGGAGGTTATGCTTTCCACGGCAATGCCCAACTTCTTTTTGCTGGTGGCAACACCCACGCCTGTAACCACTACTTCTGCCAGCGATCGCACATCCTGCCGTAGGGAAACAGATACATTATCGGCTGGGGAAACTTCTTTGTTTTCAAAACCCACAGCTGAAATAACGAGGGTTTCACCGGGAGGTACATTGATGGTAAAAGTGCCATCGGAACCCGACAGGATGAGTACTTTTTTTGAGGTTTTGCCCGAAATGGTTGCGGCTGGTATTACAACGCCACTTTCATCGGTCACTTTTCCTTTTACAGTTATGTTTTGGGCATAACCCACCAACAAACTACATACTGCAAAAAATGACAGCAACAGTTTTCTTCTCATGTGTTAGCTTTTTGTTAATAACAGCAATTTAAGGAAAATGTGAAAAAAAAGTAAAAAATTGAAAATGCTTCCTTATGTTCATGGTTTGAAAGTGGGATTTATCAATTCGATTTTTTCTCTGCAAGAAATAGGTTGATAAGGCGATGTGTAATTGAGAATATTTATATGTGTATTATACGTAGTTCCTTGTCTTGTTGTGCACAGCAAGCAATTGATTCCCAAAGGACTGATTGGTGTACGCCAGGAAATAATATTAATATGGTTTCCTTTAGAAACAGCAAGACCATTGGGCAACACAGATTGTTGGTATTAGAGAATCTGCAATACGAATATTAAAAGGAATATTATTTTAAATGAATTATCTAATCGCTTTCGATTAATTTATTAATTATATTTTAATTCGTTAAATAAACCTTAACGACCTATTTTGCGCACCAACCTATTTTATGAGTGGCAAAATAAGATGATGAACAGCTTGCTTGTAAAATAAGTTAGAAACAAAAATTAACAACACATGAGAAAACAATTACTAATCTGCTTCATTGCGGTTTTGGGTGCGATCTCCTCGCTAAAAGCCCAGAATTCAAGTGTAAAAGGAACGTTACTACGAAAAAGGTTCGCCAGTTTCGGATGTCAGTATTACGGTAAAAGGAACCAACCGGGGAACGTTGACTGACAAAGACGGCAGTTTCACCATTTCTGCATCTCCCTCCGGCACATTGATCATCACTGCCATTGGTTACAAAACACAGAATGTTTCCGTATCCGGTTCGCCATTGACCATTTCCCTGGCTGCCGAAAATGCAAGCCTGAGTGAAGTGGTGGTGACTGCTTTGGGTATCAAAAGAGACAAAAAAGCCCTGGATACGCAGTATCTACCGTTGCCAACAAAGACATCGCCCTGCGCACCGAAGGTGATGTGGTCCGGGTATTGAATGGCAAGGTGCCGGGATTGGAAGTGCTTAACTCGAGTGGCATCTCCGGTTCAGGAACCAACATTACCATCCGTGGCGTCAGCACCATTACCGGCGGTGCCTCTACTCCGTTGTTCATCGTGGATGGTGTGCCGTTTGATGGCAGCAACAATGCCGGTGATAACTTTCAATATGGTGGCGGTACGTCTACTTCAAGTCGTTTTTTAGACCTTGATCCCAACAATATTGAAAGCGTGAGCGTACTGAAAGGCTTGAGTGCCACTACCTTGTATGGTGAAGCTGCCCGTAACGGCGTGGTTCTGATCACGACAAAAAACGGCTCTTCGGGCAAATCTGCCAGGAAAAGGGAAGTAACCTTTAGCCAGTCCTTATTTGCCAACAACGTATCGAATCTTCCCGATTATACCACCAAGTATGGCGGCGGCTTCGACCTTGCTCCCTCATCTGCCTTTCAGCAACTGGGGCGCTGCCTTTACTGATCCGCCGCTGCAGGTCAATTATTCTCCTTCGCTACAAGCTGCCTATCCTGAACTGTACAGCTCGGCTGACGGTCATAAGCAGGATTATAAAAGCTATACCAACAATGTAAAAGACTTTTTCAGAACCGGTTTGGTGAGTACATCATCGCTTAACATCTCCGGCTCTTCTGATAAGGTGGAGCTTTAATGGCAGTTATTCTTATATGGACGACCAGGGATTTACCCCCGGCAACCATGTGTTTAAAAACAACTTCGGGCTGGGTGGTACTGCCAAACTCACCAACAGGCTTACACTGAATGCAGTCTCCAACTTCGCCATCACCGACTTCACTACGCCGGCAGTGGGCGCCAACAGCGGCGGCGGCGGTCCGGATGTGACATCGGTATTTGGTTACCTCATCTTTACGCCGCGTAGCGTAAACATGATGGGATTGCCGTTCGAAAATCCCCACGACCACAGTTCTATTTACTACAGAACCGGTAACGATATCGAAAACCCAAGATGGACTGCCAAATACACGAAGAACAGTGACAAAACCTACCGTACTTATGGCACTATCGGGTTGAGCTATGAGCTCATGAAAGGCTTGAGCGTCAACTACCGTTTTGGCTATGATGTATATAGCGAACAAACGTCTTTGCAGGTAAACAAAGGTGGCAAATCCGGTGGCGCAGCTTATGTAAACGGTTTGTACCGCACTACCAGCATCTTTAACTCGATATTGAACCATTACGTAGTAGCAAGCTATGCCAAAAGTTTTGCAAAAGACTTTACTATTGACGCCGATCTGGGTGGCGATTTCAGGCACGACAGCTACAACCAGGATGGATTAAAAAGCACTTATCAGACTGTTTTCGGATTGTTTAACCACGGCAACTTTACCAGCCACGACATCTATAGCGAAGGCGGTAATCTACTGCAGTTCAGATCTGAAAAAATGAGAGCCGGCATATTTGGTCAGGCAAGGGTAGGATACAAAGAATTTCTATATGTAACCCTGAACGGACGAAATGATTGGGTTTCAACTCTGGAAAAAGCCAATCGCCGCCTGTTTTATCCCGGCGTGAGCGCTGCTTTCATTCCCACATCTGCCTTTAATGGCTTGAAAGCCTCCAAAACAATCAATTACCTGAAGCTACGTTTGGGCTATTCTACGTCAGCGCACTTTCCTGATCCGTTCAATACCCGTTCTTCTTTGAATATTACTACCAATGCATTTGTTGATTATGCCGGTAATATCATTAATGTAGGATCGATCCCCAACCGATTGCCCAACCCCAACTTAAAACCTGAACTATTGCAGGAAGTAGAAGGTGGAGTGGAAGGTAAATTCCTCGACAACCGCATCAGCCTCGATTTCACGGCTTATTTCCGTACATCAAAAGACCAGATTCTTGACCGTCAGCTCGATCCTTCTACCGGTTCTACCGTTACGCAGATCAATGCCGGCAGTGTTGACAACAAAGGCATTGAAGTGAATCTTGGCATTACGCCGGTACGTTCCAAAGACTGGACCTGGGATCTGAATGGCATTTTTACCCTGAACAGAAGCAAGGTGCATGACCTGCCTTCTGATACCAAACAAATACAAATCGGGGGCTACTCCAACCTTGGCACTTTTGCCATTGAAGGCGAACCACTGGGTGTAATCCAGGGCAATTATGTGCAGACCGATTCAAAAAGCGGCAAATTCATTGTGGACGACAATGGCTATTACCTCGGGTCTTCCGACATCGGCATCATTGCCAATCCAACACCGGATTTTAAGCTGACCGGCGTGAGCACATTGTCTTACAAAAACTTTTCGTTCCGCATGCAATGGGATTATACGCAGGGCGGAAAAATGTGGTCCAATACCGTACGTACTATGCTGGCACGCGGTGTTACCAAAGACACCGATTTCGACCGGTTGTTGCCCTACATTTTGCCCAATAGCTGTTAAGCAGGATGGTACCGACAACGATTACCAGCAGAGCGTGAACAACATTTACTTCAACAACTATGGTTTTGGACCTTCTTCCACGGCTATCTGGGATGCGACCGTTATCCGGTTGAGAGAAATTTCGCTTACCTATTCGTTGCCGGCGAGCTTGTTGACCAAAACGCCGTTTGGATCGGTATCGTTTGTGGCCTCGGGCACCAACCTGTTTTACTATGCACCCAATTTTCCGAAATACACCCGCTTCGATCCGGAAAGCAACAGCCTGGGTATTTCCAACTCCAAAGGTCTTGACTTTTTTGCCGGTCCGTCTTCCCGCCGGGTAGGTGGCAGCATCAGGATTACTTTCTAAAGTTTAAACACATTTGAAATGAAACAGACAATTCAAAGACATATTATTTCTCTTTCCTTGGTAGCGATACTGATGACAGGGTTTGGTTGTTCGAAGATGAATGACAAATTTGACAGTTTGCTCACCAATCCCAACCTGCCCAGCCCCGATGCCGCCGATGTAAACCTGTACCTGAACCAGGTGTTGCTCAGTTTCCAGAGTTTTCACCGGAATGTATCTGACCTTACCAGCCCGCTGGTGCGCCAGGAAACCATGTTTGGACCCACGTATTTCAATGCTTATTCTGCCAATAGCTTCGATGGCGTATGGTCAACGGCTTATACGTCCATTTTTAAATCGTCCAACACCCTCATCCCGCTGGCAGAATCGCAGGAACTGTACATCCATTCCGGCATTGCCAAAGTGGTGAAAGCCTTTACCCTCCTGACTTTGGTGGATATGTTTGGCGACGTTCCCTATTCGGAAGCCAACCTCGGTGTTGAGAACCTGAACCCGCACCAGGACAATGCTGCCGACATTTACGCTGCCGGCATTTCCCTGCTGGATTCAGCCATTACCACCTTGCAGATGAGTGCCAAAGCAAAACCTGTTAATGACATTTACTATGGCGGGTCGGCTGCCAATTGGATTACACTGGCAAAAACGCTGAAACTTCGTGCGTATGTGCAGACTAGACTGGTGGACAACAGCGTAACAGAAAAGATCAATGCGCTGCTGGCTGATGGAGACCTTGTTACCACTGCCGCACAAGACCTCACGTTTCAATACGGTACCAAAGCCGCTGCGCCTGATAGTCGTGATGGCCGTTATGTGGGCAACTATGGCACCGACAACGGCGCCGGTGGTTACCTTGGTACCTATGCCATGTGGGTAACTGCTGAAGAAAAAGGATTTGTGGATCCACGCACATATTACTATTTCTATCGCCAGACCACGCATCCGACCGATTATACCGATCCGCGCCTGCCCGATCAGACAACGTTGCAGTTTGCGCTGGCCTGCTATTTCCGTGCGGTGCCTACCCAATACCCGGCTTCTTCGCCGTATTGTGTGCTGCCCGGCGGCTGGTGGGGACGCGATCATGGCAACAATGAAGGTACAGGACCCGACCTGCTGGTAAAATCTACCTGGGGCGTTTATCCTGCCGGCGGTGCACTGGATTATGGACAAAATACATCTGTAGGTCAGGGTGTTGGCCGCGAAGTGGGTGCCAAAGGCGCTGGCATGGAACCCATGTGGCTTAGCTCGTTTACTTACTTCCTCGAAGCAGAATCGGCATTGACACTAGGGACAACCGGCGATGCATTGGCGCTGCTGGAGCAGGGCATCCGGGCTTCATTTGACAAAGTAAAAGCCTTCCCCGGTTCTATTGGTTACGACCCGACTTCCGATACGGCTTACCTCATCACCGACAGCAAGGTAGACAGCTATGTGAACTATGTAAGAACACAGTACAACGCAGCGGGAACCACAGATGCAAAGCTGAACATCATTGAAAAAGAATATTACATCGCAGCCTGGGGCAATGGACTGGAGCCTTACAATACCTATCGCCGTACTGCCAAACCAGACAACTTTCAGCTGGCTGTAATAGCCGACCCGGGAAATTTCATCCGCTCTTTCTTTTATCCCGCTTCTTATGTGAACTTCAACCAGAATGTTACCCAAAAGACGGCTACCAACGTAAAAGTATTCTGGGATACCAATCCTGATAATTTATATCATTAATTCACTCAATTGAACTTGATAATGAAAAATTTAAGCATAGCTATCGTTGCCCTGATCGTTGTCGGTCTGGCATTCGGATCCTGTAAAAAGGGAGAGATTTATGGCGACTACAAAACGTTGACAGTAGGCGCTTATCTTACCCTGTTGGGAACCGGTAATTCTACCCTTGATTACAAAGGCATTGATACCAGTACGGTCAGCATTACCGTGGGTGGTTACGGATCACCAATCGAAACGGTCAATCTGTATTGTGTGTTGGGGGCGAATCTCGATGCTTCTACCTGGAAGTTTATCAAAGCGCTTCCTTTTTCCGAAGGCATGGAGCTGAAAGTAACGGGTGCCGAACTGGTTTCTGCATTGGGCATCAGTGCCGAAGATGTAAATACAGACATCAGCATTTACCCGGAAGCAGTAACCACTGACGGGCGCAAGTTTTCTATCGCCAACACGCCCACTTCATATTCCTCTTTCCCGGCATACCACATGGCGTTTATCTGGAAAGCCACGCTGATCAATTATGTTTGTCCCTATGACCAGGCATATTTTGATGGCACATTCAATGTTGTGACAGATGAATGGGCCGATTTTAGTACAGGAGATGGCATCCTGGTGTCGCCCGGCCCGGGAGCCAACCAGATTTCCATCACGCTGTATCCCTCGCCGGCGTTTGGCTCCAACCGCACGCCCATCATTGCCGATGTAGATCCGGAAACGGACAGCATTACGGTAGCCAAACAAACCTATGGCGATTATGGCGGCACGAAAATAGCTGCCGAAGGCACCGGTTTTTTGTCTGCCTGTTCCGGTATTATTTCGCTGACATTGACACATACCGATGCTGATTCCGGCGATGATTATGGTACCTACCAGGTAGTACTGCAGAAACCATAAGCAGTCAGGATTTGTTCAGTAAATCATAAACCAATTACCAGTAAAAGAAGAAGCCTTTCGACATCGAAAGGCTTCTTCTTTTACTGGTATTATCTGTTGAAAGCGAAATGGTGTTCGAGGTTGGTTGGCAGGTATCACCTGGCAACCAACCAATCGTTATTTACACCAATTCAGATTTCATACTTTTTTGTGTTCTTTTTCTTTCATCTTCATCGAGGATCACTTTGCGCAAACGAACCACTTTGGGTGTTACTTCAATGCACTCATCTTCCTGTATGTATTCCATACACTCTTCGAGTGTCATCAACGTTTTGGGCGCAATACGCGAAGCGTCATCACTACCGCTTGCACGGTGGTTGGTGAGCTTTTTCGGTTCTGTTGCATTTACAATCAGGTCTCCCGGTTTGATGTGCTCGGCGATGATTTGACCGGTGTATACTTCTTCTCCCGGATCGACAAAGAAGGTTCCGCGATCCTGCAGTTTGTCAATCGAATAACCGGTGGTTCTTTCCTGGTTTTTAGACAGCAATACACCATTATTACGACCGGGAATCGGGCCTTTCCATGGTTTGTATTCGATAAAGCGATGCGCCATAACGGCTTCACCGGCTGTGTTGGTGAGCATATTGCTACGCAAACCAATCAAACCACGTGAAGGAATTTCAAATTCAAGATGTTGCATCTCGCCTTTGGTTTCCATCACCTGCAGTTCACCTTTGCGCTGTGTAACAAGGTCGATTACTTTACCGCTGAATTCAGCAGGAACATCTACCACGAGGTTTTCGTAAGGTTCGCTTTTTTTACCATCAATATATTTTACCAATACCTGCGGCTGACCTACGGTAAGTTCATACCCTTCGCGGCGCATGGTTTCCACCAGGATGCCAAGATGCAGAATACCACGACCATATACAAGGAAGCTATCCGCACTGTCGCTGTCTTCTACACGAAGCGCGAGGTTTTTTTCCGTTTCTTTCATCAGGCGGTCGCGCAGATGACGGCTGGTTACAAACTTGCCATCTCTGCCAAAGAAAGGAGAGTTGTTGATGCTGAACAACATGCTCATGGTTGGTTCGTCCACGCTGATGACTGGTAAGGCTTCCGGGTTTTCCTGGTCGGCAATGGTATCACCAATGTTGAAATCTTCAAGACCCACCACGGCGCACAAATCGCCGGCAATTACTTCGGTTACCTTGCGTTTGCCCATGCCTTCAAATACATACAGTTCCCGTACGCGAAGCTTTTTGATGGTTCCGTCTGCCTGCATCAAAGCAATGGGTTGATTTTCTTTGATCACGCCGCGGGCTACTTTGCCAATGGCTATGCGACCGAGGAATGAAGAATAATCGAGTGAAGTAATCTGCATTTGAAGCGGGCCTTCATTTGCTTTTGGCTCGGGAACATATTTCAAAATGCCATCCATCAATGGCGTTATGTCTTCAGAAGGGGTGAGGCTGTCGTTGAACCAGCCATTTTTGCCGGAACCGTAAAACGTTGGAAAATCCAGCTGTTCTTCAGTTGCATCAAGATTAAAGAACAATTCGAAAACCGCATCATGCACTTCATCGGGACGGCAGTTGGGTTTATCTACTTTGTTGATCACCACAATTGGTTTCAATCCCAGTGCAAGCGCTTTCTGCAATACAAAGCGGGTTTGCGGCATCGGGCCTTCAAAGGCATCCACCAATAGCAATACGCCGTCTGCCATTTTCAATACGCGTTCTACTTCGCCACCAAAGTCACTGTGCCCAGGTGTGTCAATCACATTGATTTTGACATCTTTGTAAATAACAGCTGCGTTTTTGCTGAATATCGTGATGCCACGTTCTTTTTCCAGGTCGTTGCTGTCCATGATGAGCTCGCCGGTATCCTGGTTGTCGCGGAAAACTTTCGTTGTGTGTAAGATTCTGTCAACCAACGTTGTTTTGCCGTGGTCAACGTGTGCAATGATTGCTATGTTGCGGATTTCCATAAGGCCGCGAAGGTACGCATTTGCGCCCGCGTAGCGAAAGCACAACGCAATGTTTATCATTTTTTAACGCTTGCAACATACTAGTCCGCTGCCTTTGCCGGTGCAAAAAAAAGAGCCTCTCTGGAAAGAGAGCCTCTATGACACATATGAGAAAAAAAAACTTTGGAAGCAGTTAGTTTGGTCTGTACTGTTTTTGCATGTATTACCTACTGGCTGTCAGCTGGTGATGCACCGGAGAGACTAACCAATGGTTCAGCCGCGTCGTGCTGGAAACCGGTAATGAGCATGATGGATAAAATGACAATGATGATAAAGATGATCGTTTTCATGGTTGTTGGCAGAATAGGGCTTTTGTTTTTTTAAGGTAAAATAGGTCCGTTCAAAAAGGTTTACGCCGGAATTGAATACCAAAGCTATGATGTTGGAAGAAATAACAAAGGGTGATTTTTAACCCTTCCGGGTACCGTATTTTTCACGGTTTGCCGGTTGCGTGTGGAGTGATTGTTTGCCCGCAAATCAAAATTGTTTGCCGACTGCCCGCGTTCGCATGCTGATGTTATCCTACTTGTTTTGCCATTTTTTTCCTGATATTCGTTCTGTTATCTTAAATGCTAAGCAAGCGTTTTAGAAACGATTTATAACCTATGGACACAATGGCTGACCTGCAGATATTTCATCCCTATGCAGTCGAGGGCTTGCAAAGAATGGGCGGCACCTACGATGGGGGCTATGTGGTGCACCACCCATCGCTATCGGAAGCCGAATGCCTCGTGAGCTATGGCGTGGGATTCGATGTAACGTTTGAAAAAGACTTTCACCAACATACCGGCAAACCCGTTTATGCCTTTGACCCCACCATGACCCAATCCAAATACCTGGCTGCCGGCTGGCGGCGGGGCGAATACCTCAACACCTTGAAACGGGCTGCCAAACTGGTGATGTGGAAAATGAAAGCGCCTGCATTGGAGAAAGAACAGATTCACTTTGTGCCCGAAGGACTGGCCGAACAAAACACGGAAGATTTTAAAACATTCGGTTATCATTTGTCCCAATACAACCTTCGCGATAAAAAACTGTTGCTGAAAATAGACATCGAAGGCGCCGAATACAAAGTGATGCAGGACGAGGCGTTTTACTCACATTTCGGCAACGTGGTGCAGCTGTTGTTTGAATTTCACTGGCTGGATACCCGGCTGGAAAAGCTGGTGGACATCTTCCGGAAAATAGAGCGTACACACAGCCTCATTCACATTCACGCCAACAATTACGGAACGACATTCGACTACCACGGCAGGCAGGTGCCGCAGGTGATCGAAGGTGCCTTTCTTCACAATTCTTTTCTTCGTGAAAAAAAACGCTCTGCTGCCAGCTACCCGTTGAAAGGGCTGGATTATCCTTGTGATAAACGAAAGAACGATCTTGCTGTTGACTTTTTTAAATGATAAAATGTTTGGGGGAAACGGAATGAATCAACCATCATCTCTTCAAATAAAAGTATGAATGAGGAAGCCATACATCGCCCGCCGATAGCTGCCCGCCTGTTCCTGCGCATGCACCCGCTGCAGCGCATCCTGCTGAGCCTGCTGTTTTCCGTTGCCACGTGGCTGGTAGTTCTTGGCCGCACCGGTCAAACCATCAAACTGATGCTGGGATGGATTGCTTTTTCGTTTACCTATGTACTCACCGGGTGGATCATTTTGTTTCTGCGCCCGGTGGCAGACATCCGCAAAACGGCCAAAAAAGACGATGGCAGCCAATGGTTTGTATTCCTCATGGTGATCATTTCTTCGTTTGCCAGCATCCTGATGGTGTTGCTGCTCATGATTTCTCATTCGGCGCCTGCCAGTCATGCCACTTTTGTGTTTGTTTCCATCACCGGCATTTTGCTGGCCTGGTTCATGGTGCATACGCTCTATACCTTTCATTACGCGCACATCTATTACGATGCTGCCCCGCACGACCATACAAAAGACGCCGGCGGCTTGACTTTTCCCAACGAAGAAGAACCCGATTATATTGACTTTGCCTACTTTTCTTTCGTTATCGGCTGCACTTTCCAGGTGTCTGATGTGGAGATTACTACCCGGCAGTTGCGTCGCACGGTATTGCTGCACCAATTGATTTCTTTTGGGTTAAACACCATTGTTGTCGCCTTAACCATCAACCTCATCGCGGGATTGATGAAGTAAACCTGTGCCCGCATTCTGCGTTTGGGTTCATTTTTGTTTGGCATAAACAAAACCGTAGCCGGTTTTTTCAGTTGTTAGGCAACAATACATTCAGGTAACATTCTTTCATTTTTTCAACTGTTAATAATGATGAACAAACCATCTGTTGGCTGGATCGGGCTTGGAAACATGGGCATTCCCATGAGCCAAAACCTCATCAAAGCCGGGTACCCGCTTACAGTCTTCAACCGTTCAAAAGAAAAAGAAAAACCATTGACCGATGCTGGCGCGTCGGCTGCGGGCAGCGCGGCTGCCTTGTTTGACCATTGCGACATTGTGTTTGTGATGGTGACCGACGACGATGCGGTAAAAGAAATGATGACGGGAAAAGATGGCCTGCTGTCCGGCACTGCAGCCAAAGGAAAACTGGTCATCAATACCAGCACCATATCGCCCGCCACATCCAAAGACATGGCTGCGCAATGCGCCGCTGCCGGCATCGGGTACCTCGAAGCGCCGGTTTCGGGCACCGTAAAGCCAGCCGAAGAAGCAACGCTCATCATTCTGACAGGTGGGCCAAAAGAACTATTTGACAAAGCCAAACCGCTGCTCGATTGCCTTGGCAAAATGGTGATGCACGTAGGCGACTATGGCGCAGGCAGTGTTGCCAAACTGGCCATTAACCTGCTGGTGGGATTCAACGTACAGGGACTGGCCGAAACGCTCGTGTTTGCCGAACGCAATGGCATCGGGATGCGCGACATGCTGACCATCATCAACGAAGGCGCCTGCGGCAATGGCGTGACCAAAGGCAAAACGCCCATGCTGATGTCGGGTAATTTCAGCCCGGCTTTCACCGTAAAAAATTATGCGAAAGACCTGCGGCTGGCCAATGGTGTGGGCATCGAAACCCCGATGGCACACGCACTGCACGACACGTATCAACAGGCATTGGCATCTTTTGGTGACGATGACCTGATGGCGGTGATCAGTTTTTTGAAACAGTTATAAGGTAGCTAACAAAATATCAGCGGGCTGCGCGGCAATAGACTACCGGCAGCCCGTTGTTGTTGATTGTCCATTGCGAATTACCTGTTCCAAAGCATCCGCGACAACCTGCGCGTCAGCACCCAGGCTTCATTGCTTTGCTGCCAGCTTTGGTCGAGGTTGTTGTTGGTACAGATGCAAAACAGGTAGCGCCGTCCCCTGCCGTTGACAAACATTACTTCGCTGCGGCTTTCGTCCACCGCGCCATTTTTATCAGCAACAAACACGTCGGCCGGTATCTGCGAAATGGCTTCTTCATCCCAATAATTTCTGCCCAGCAGGCGCAACATTTTTTCGCTTGCCGAATCGCTAAGCAGTTGTTTGTTCACGATCATTTCCATCAGTGTCGCCATTTCGCGCGGTGTTGTTTGTCCCCATCCATATTGTTTCCAATTCATTTCCCGGCCGGGTGTGCGGCTGTTGACGCGCGTGGAAGTAAAATGAAGACTGTCCAGCAACTTGTTGATGCATGTTCCTGTACCGGCGAGGCTTTGCAGCCACAGGCTGGCCGTATTGTCGCTCATCGTGAGCATCAGCATCATCACTTTGCTTAGTTCTACCTGTTCGCTGTCTTTGAACGAGCCGAGAATGTCTACGCCTTCATACAACAGAGAATCCCGGTAGATCAATGGCTGGTGATACGCCAATTCGCCTGATCGGATTTTAGACAGGATGCCCAGCAGGATGGGAATTTTGATGATGCTGGCGGTAGGGAAAACCGTATCGGCATCTATGGCAACCACTTTGTCTGTTTTGAGGTCATGAATATAGATGCCAATGTCGCCATGATAGCCTTGTACCAATTGCTGTACCTGTTTGGTAAGCTTTCGGTCGGTGCGCTGTGCCGTTGCGTGCAAGCCGGTGAGCAGCAGCAAGAATAGCCATGCATATCGGTTCATCATGAAAGGGATGCTTTTGTATATCCGGCTGCAAAGAAACAGCACAGAAGGCGTTTACCGGTTTGTTTTCAGCCAGTACGAGAGCGGGGTTCTGTCTGTCTGCAGTTCGAGCGTATCGCCGTAGATTTTGTAACGGTTGGTGCGCAGCAGGTTTCTGATGAAAGCGGATTCGTCGTAGCCGGGACAAGCCATTTTGGTACTTACAAAATTGCTGTCGAAAGACAGGCTGCTGTTGTCTTTGGCAAAAGAGCCCGAAAAGTTATTGCAGCCGGTATTGCCCGTCACTTTCATATTGGTCAGGTTAAACACAAGATATGGAATTCGGCCCGTGGCGGTATCGGAAGGCAGGGCAGGAATCAGCGACCATCTGCCTGCAAGGGAATCTTCTGTTTGGGAAGTGCTGGTTGCACGAACGAGGTCATGCGCCACGATGCTGTCGCGCGTGTTGCCGGTTTCCGCCTGGTTGCCACAGCCTGTCAATGCTGCTGTGAGGAATATTGCCTGCAAGAATTTCATAGCTGTTTTTAGGTTGTCGCTTACAAAAATTACACCTGTTGATACCTGCTGTGCAAAGGAAATGACAAAACTCAGCGTCTGGGCTTCCCGGATATCCGTTGTTGGGCATAGAACGGGTCATGCAAATGCCTGTGTTGACGTAGTTCATCGAAAAGGTGAATGTGTGAGCAGGCAGGCAGTTTATAATGGAGGTTAACTGTAAAAACACGACAGCATGTCAAGGATAAACAGGTATTGAAAAGGCTGATCTACCTGTTGATTCCCGGTTTTTTGATATTAAAAAGTAGCGGAATCCGGGCAGCATATTTTAATTGCTATTTTTGCGAAATAGTTGTAATTGACTGTAATACAGGTAAATAAACATTATAAAACTACTGTTGTCCCTATTAAAATGTCATTAAATCAATTCTATTGTTGGGAATGTATGTAGGTGCCGTAGTATTTTTACTACTGATTGTAGATAACGACCAATTACAGCTTCAATATTCTGAGATTGGTGTATTAAACTTCAACTTTTCTTCAGCAGGAAAATACCCCCATTGGATCCATTTTTTTTGATAATAAAAAGCATTTTTTGATTCAGGAATCTATATCATATCACGGCAATTCAAATTCAACCAAATCCTTTGTCAAATTTCTTATGAAACACATCTTTACACTCTGTTTTTTACTCTTATTTTTCTGCTTGCAAAGCAAGGGACAAACCACTACGTTTACTTCATCAGGCAGCTATACCATACCGGCAGGCATCACTTACCTGATAGTTGAATGCTGGGGCGGCGGCGGTGCCGGTGGCGGCGTTACATCAAAAAACTCAAGTGCCGGCGGCGGCGCCGGCGGTGCTTATGTAAAAGGCGTGTTAAGCGTGACGCCTGGCGCTACTTATAATTATACTGTTGGTGCAGGTGGAACCGGCACAACTGGCGATGGTAATGCGGGTGGATCATCCTGGTTCGGCTCCCCAACTTCCATTATGGCAGTTGGTGGTACCGGCGGAAAGGGTGTATCAAATGGTACACAAAACGTTCCGGGGGTGGGTCTTGGCGGTGTGGCACCTACTTCGGGAAATGTAGGCGGAAGTGTCAATTATTATGGCGGCAGTGGCGGAAATGGTTCCGGAACTACCAAAACGAGCGGCGGCGGCGGCGGCAGTGCCGGCTATTCATCGAACGGAAATGCTGCAAACGGAAGTACGCCGGGCAGCGCCGTTAACGGGGGTGGTTCGGGAGGTGCTGGTATCAGTGGCGACAACATGGCTGGTGGTGTAGGCAATATACCCGGCGGCGGCGGCGGCGGTTCAAACAATACCAACGGACAAAATACCACAGCGGGTATAGCCGGAGCAAGGGGGCAAATTGTCATTACACATTGCACCACATATGTGCTTAGTCAAACGGTAGCAACAACGCCTGTTTGCAGCAATGCTACGTCCGGCATTACGGTTGCGGCAGCTGCTGCCGACCTGCCGGTTGCTACTTATACCGTCACCTACAATATCAGCGGTGCCAATACGGGCACCGGGTTAACAGCAACAATGAATGTAACAACTGCCGGTTCGGGCAGTTTTACAACTCCTGCCTTAACCAATTCAGGCACCACAACTGTCACCATTACGAATCTATCTACCCCATCTACTGGCTGTAGCAACAGTATCAGTACGAACAATACCACCACCATTACTGTTCATCCGCTCAATCCCATTTCTGCACAGCCTTCACCTTTAACACAAACAGTTTGTCAGAATACAACCGCGGCTGCCATTACAGTAGGTGCTACGGGCACAAGACTTACGTATCAATGGTATAGCAACAGTGCAAACAGCAATACAGGCGGAACGCTCATTGGTAGTGCCACGTCAGCCTCCTATATACCTGCTACCGCCGCAGCCGGAACAACGTATTATTATGTGGTGGTAACAGGGAACTGTGGAACTACCACTTCCAATACCGCTTCCGTTGTTGTGAATGCAGCAACCGCAATTTCTTCACAGCCCTCACCGGCTACGCAAACCCTTTGTCAGAATGGATCAGCGACTGCAATATCTGTCAGTGCAAACGGTACCGGAACGCTGACCTATCAATGGTATAGCAACACTACCAACAGCAATACAGGTGGAGCAATTATCAGCAGTGCAACTTTGTCTTCTTATACACCTCCAACAAGTGCTGCCGGAACATCCTATTATTACGTGCTTGTTTCAGGTAGTTGCGGAAGCGCAACTTCCAACACGGCAGCGGTGATTGTGAATGCGGCAACAGCCATTTCTTCACAGCCATCACCCTCCACGCAAACGGTTTGTCAGAATACGACAGCGGCTCCTTTGTCTGTCAGCGCAAGTGGCACCGGAACGTTGACTTATCAATGGTATAGCAACACATCCAACAGCAACACAGGCGGCACACTCATCAGCGGCGCATCGGCTTCATCATATACGCCATCAACCACGGCAGCGGGCACATTGTATTATTATGTGGTGGTAACAGGGAACTGTGGAAATGCGACTTCCGGCACGGCAACAGTAATCGTAAACGCTGCTACGCAAATCACATCGCAACCTTCACCAGCTACGCAAACCCTTTGTCAAAATACCACTGCAACTGCCATGTCTGTCAGCGCAAGCGGTACCGGTACATTGACTTATCAATGGTACAGCAATACTGCTAACAACAACAGCAGCGGCACACTCATCAGCGGCGCTACCTTATCTGCTTATACGCCGGCAACTACAGCTACAGGCACCTTGTATTATTATGTAAAAGTTACCGGTACCTGCGGAAGTGTGACTTCGAACATCGCAACGGTTTCGGTCAATGCGGCTACTGCCATCACGGCGCAGCCTTCTGCCAGCGGGCAAACGCTTTGTCAGAACAGTTCTGCAACTGCCTTGACCGTGAGTGCGACGGGTACCAGTATAACTTACCAATGGTACAGCAATACGGCAAACAGCAACACGGGCGGCACGCTGATCAATGGGGCAACATCTAATGCTTATACCCCGGTAACAACGGCAACAGGCACAACGTATTATTACGTGATTGTATCAGGAAGTTGCGCCCCGGCAAGTGTGACCAGTACAGTGTCCGGCGCCATTACCGTAACGCCACTCACCAGTATCACATCGCAACCATCCGGTGCTACGTATTGCCAGGCGGCTACGCCAACTGCCTTGTCGATTAGCGCAAGCGGCACGGGTACACTCACTTATCAATGGTATAGCAACAGTACCAACAACAACACCACCGGAACGATTATCAATGGGGCAACTTCATCCTCTTATGTGCCATCAACTGCAACTGCTGGTACGTTGTATTATTACGTAAAAGTTACCGGTACCTGTTCGGTAACCACTTCCAATACCGCTTCCGTTGTTGTGAATGCAGCAACCGCAATTTCTTCGCAACCAGCTCCGGCTACGCAAACCCTTTGTCAGAATGCATCTGCGACTGCAATATCTGTCAGCGCAAGTGGTACCGGAACGTTGACCTACCAATGGTACAGCAACACGGCAAACAACAACAGTGGTGGATTGGTGATTAACGGGGCAACTTTATCTTCTTATACACCGTCAGCAACAGCTGCCGGAACAACGTATTATTATGTTGTGGTGAGTGGTACTTGCGGAAGCGTAACTTCCAACACGGCAACGATCGTTGTGAATGCGGCAACAGCAATTTCATCACAGCCATCACCCTCCACGCAAACGGTTTGTCAGAATACGACAGCGGCTCCTTTGTCTGTCAGCGCAAGTGGCACCGGAACGTTGACTTATCAATGGTATAGCAACACTACAAACAGCAATACAGGCGGCATACTCATCAGCGGTGCAACGGCTTCATCACATACGCCATCTTCTGTATCCGCCGGAACAACATATTATTATGCAATCGTATCAGGTACATGTGGAAATGTAATTTCCGGCACCGCAGCGGTGATTGTGAATGCAGCTACTGTTATAACATCGCAGCCAACAGGCGCTACGTATTGCCAGGCGGCTACACCAGCAGCTTTGTCAGTCAGCGCCACAGGGGTTGGTACGCTTATCGTACCAATGGTATAGCAACACTATTAACAACAATACAGGCGGAACAATCATTAGCGGCGCAACGTCAGCCGCTTATACGCCTGCTACCGCCGCAGCCGGGACAATATATTACTATGTGGTAGTAACAGGGAACTGTGGAACTACCACTTCCAATACCGCTTCCGTTATTGTGAATGCAGCGACCGCAATTTCTTCACAGCCCTCACCGGCTACGCAAACCCTTTGTCAGAATGGATCAGCGACTGCAATATCTGTCAGTGCAAACGGTACCGGAACGCTGACCTATCAATGGTATAGCAACACTACCAACAGCAATACAGGTGGAGCAATTATCAGCAGCGCAACGTCAGCCTCTTATGCACCATCAACCGCAGCTGCCGGGACAACGTATTACTATGTGGTAGTAACAGGAAACTGTGGAAATGTGACTTCCGGCACCGCTACTGTATGTGATAAATGCAGCAACAGCAATTTCTTCACAGCCCACACCAGCTACGCAAACACTTTGTCTGAATGGATCTGCGACTGCCCTGACAGTTAGTGCTTCAGGAACAGGTACATTGACATACCAATGGTATAGCAACACTGTTAATAACAACAGCGGTGGAACAATTATCAGCGGCGCAACGGCTTCATCACAAACGCCATCTTCTGTATCCGCCGGAACAACATATTATTATGCAATCGTATCAGGTACATGTGGAAATGTAATTTCCGGCACGGCAACCGTAATTGTCAATGCAAAATCTGCCAATCCGGTATCTGCCACAGCGTCTGCTACTGAAATCTGTGTGGGCAGCAGCACGGTATTAACATTGAATGGTGGTGGCGGCGGCACCGGCGCCATTCTCACATGGTATAGCGGCTCCTGTGGCGGCACCCTGGTAGGCACCGGTAACAACCTGGCAGTTACTCCTTCCACCACCACCACTTATTTTGGCAGGTACGAAGACGCGTCACCGTGCAATACTTTCACCGCTTGTGCGTCTGTCAACATCACCGTCAATGCATTGCCAACGGTCGCTTCCATAACGGGTCCAACCTATGTGGGTGCCGGCAGGAGCATCAGCCTGCAGAATGCAACCACCGGCGGCATCTGGTCTATTGACAACACAGCTTATGCCACGCTCAGCAGCACCACCGGCAACCCCGTCGTTGTGCATGGATCAGCCGTAGGATTGCCCACCGTTACCTATACCGTTACCAACAACGCAACGGGCTGTTCTAACAACGTTTCATCACTCATTCATGTGTATGATACACGCCTCGCATTGTACATCACCAAACAAAACGGTTCCTATTCACAGTTTCCTACCTGGAACATCAACCGCGGAGATGGCAATGGTCCCGTACCCGCAGATACTCCGCCCGGCAACGACGACAACATCACGGTCAAGGATAGCTTGTTCCTGGACCAGGATTACAATGGCGATAGCAACGCAACCTTTTTAATGATCACCGGCGGTACGCTCATCATTCAGCCAAACCAATCTTTCAATACCGCGGGTAGTGCCGATTTTGGTGACCGGCCAGTGATTGTACAAAGCACCCCGGCTGGTTCGGGCGCCATCGGGCACATCACCAATGGCAACGGGCAGATTGCCAATGCAACCCAGGTTACGGTAGAACGATTCATTGGGTTAAACAACCAAAGCAGCAGCCGTTCGGGAAGAGCATGGCGCCTGTTAACCGCGCCGGTAAGCAATACTACAATAGGGGCATCGTGGCAGGAAGGCATTTTGTATGATGGCAAACACCATCATCCTGCCGGAGATACCAGCACCATCGTTGTTCCGCCCGCCGGATATGGCACCAACATCACGGGCACTGCTCAATATACAGCTGCAAATGCCAACGGGCATGGTTATGATTTCTGGAACGACATTGCCCGCGGCAGTTCTTCTATCCGAAATTATACCCATACGGCAGGCAGCGGCAGTTGGAATTCGCTTGCCACTATCCGAAATACAGATATCTCTTCTCAGCCTGCTTTCATGCTGTTTGTGCGCGGCGATAAATCGAAGCTGAGCCCGCCGGCAGCCGGAGCTACTACGCTGCGGGCCACCGGTGTGTTGAACCAGGTCGCAAAGTCGTACCCGGTGGCAGGGATCAGTACCGGGGCTTACACACTGGCCGGGCAATCCTTTTGCTTCCGCCATTGACCTGGAAACGGTGTACAACAACAGCACCGGCATCAAGCACCAGTTTCTCATCTGGAATGCCAACCTTGGTGTGTATGGCGCTTATCAGTATGTTGACGGATCGGGTGGGGCAGGCAATTACACCGTTTTTCCTTTCGATTTCAGCAGGGGAGGCTCCGAGCCCAAGTCGCAGTTTATCCTGAGCGGGCAAGGTTTTTTTGTAAGTCCGCGGGACGAAAACGGGGGCACTGTCAACATCACCGATGCTGCCAAATCGCCGGCAGAAACGGTGCTCAACAATCCGTTCCGCATCAACAATTACCTGGATAAAAAATTGTACGTCAACCTGTACCTCGAAGACAGCGATACGTCCGCTGTTCTTGCCGATGGCGTGCTATCCCGTTTCGATGGCGCTTATACGGCTGACATAGATGCAGATGACCTGGCCAAACAGGCAAATTTCAACGAAAACCTCGGCATCCATAGCCAGGGCATTAGCCTGATGGCAGAAGCCCGGCCAGATATTCAGACAACCGATACCATCCGGCTGCAGTTGTGGAACATTACAAAGCGCAATTACCAGTTCAGGATAAAGGCTGACCGTTTTGACTCTGTAAATACCCTGCATGCCTGGATAGAAGATAAGCTTACCGGCAACAAACAGCCCATTGCCCTCAACGGTGGCATTACTTCCGTTGCATTTTCTGTAACAAATGATACGCTGTCGCAAAACCCGGATCGGTTCCGCATTGTTTTCCGCAACGAACCGGCTGTATTGCCCGTTACATTGACCAGCATAAAGGCATCTGCTCAAAACAGCGGGGTAAACATAGACTGGACTGTGACAAACGAAACCAATATGAAACACTATACCGTTGAACGGTCAGCCGATGGCGGCAAAACGTTTGGCGGGATGGTGACAGTACCAGCGAAAAACCTGCCGTCTGCAGCCTACACTTCCTATGCCGCGGTTGACGTGCAGCCTGCCAAAGGAGACAATCTCTATCGCATCCGGATGGAAGAAAAAGAAGGCACCGCAACTTATTCTGCCATCGTCAAGGTTGTGATTGGTGAAGCCAACCGCAATGTTCTGCTCACTGTTTATCCCAATCCCGTAACGGATGGAAAGCTGAACCTGCAATTGCGCAATATACCGGCCGGCACTTACCACGCGAGCCTCTTTGGTGCGGATGGAAAACCGGTTTACCGGAAAACCATCGCCGTTACGCAAGCCGGCGTTCAAAGCGAACAACTGTTGCTGGGCAATACACTTGCGCAGGGCAGCTACCAGTTGATCATCACCAGCAACAATGGAACAACCATCCGGGAAACACACGTTATGATCACCCGATAAAAGTCAATCAGCAACCGGAATCCCATACACAAGGGCACACCTGCTGGTGTAGCCCTTTTTTCTATTTTACACCAGAAATTTTCACCGGCTGTTTTCTCCGTCGGCCGTCTGTTTTTTCCGGTTTTCAACGGATTTATAACAATCGCTTAGTACGCTATTTGCTATCTTGCAGGTATGCGATTCCAGTTGCAATCTCCTTACCAGCCGGGCGGCGATCAGCCGGCGGCCATTCAGCAATTAACAGAAGGATTAGAACAGGGTGAACGGTACCAAACGCTCTTGGGTGTTACAGGCAGCGGTAAAACGTTTACCATGGCCAATGTCATCCAGAACGTGCAGCGCCCCACGCTTGTGCTCACGCACAACAAAACGCTGGTGGCACAGCTATACGGCGAGTTCCGGCAATTTTTCCCCGACAACGCCGTGGGCTATTTTGTAAGCTATTACGATTATTACCAGCCCGAAGCGTACCTGCCGGTTACCGATACATACATCGAAAAAGACCTGAACATCAACGAAGAGCTCGACAAACTGCGCCTGCAGGCAACTCGCAATTGCTTACCGGCAGGCGCGACATTATTGTGGTGGCCAGTGTAAGCTGCATCTATGGTATGGGCAACCCGAAAGAGTATGAAAGCGGCATCATCCGCATTGCCAAAGGGCAGGTCATTTCCCGGCAGGGCTTCTTGCATGCGCTCGTCAATTCGCTGTACAACCGCAGCCAGGGCGAGTTTAGCCGCGGTACCTTCCGGGTAAAAGGCGATACCGTTGACATTAACCTGCCTTACTGCCGACTATGGCTACCGCATTACTTTTTTTGGCGATGAAATAGAGGAAATTGAAACCATTGAAACGTGCGAGCGGCAAGCGCATGAATACGCTCGACAACGTTGCCATTTTTCCGGCCAACCTGTACCTCGCGCCAAAAGACATGATGCAATCCGTCATGTACGAAATTCAGGACGAAATGCGGCTGCAGGTGGAATATTTCAAAAGCGTGGGCAAACTCATCGAAGCGCAGCGCATGAAGGAACGCGTGGAGTATGATCTGGAAATGATTCGCGAACTGGGCTTTTGCAACGGCATTGAAAACTATTCGCGCTTTTTTGACCGCCGTAAGCCCGGCAGCCGGCCGTTTTGCCTGCTGGATTATTTCCCGAAAGATTTTCTTTGTATGATTGACGAAAGTCACCAGACGGTGCCGCAGATTGCGGGGATGTATGGCGGCGACCGCAGCCGCAAAATGGTGCTGGTAGATTATGGATTTCGCCTGCCAAGTGCGCTCGACAACCGCCCGCTCAACTTTCACGAATTTGAGAACATGGTCAACCAAACCATTTTTGTAAGCGCCACGCCCGGCGAGTACGAACTGGAAAAAACCGGCGGCGTGGTGGTAGAACAGGTAGTGCGCCCAACGGGATTGCTAGACCCGCCGATAGAAGTGCGCCCGAGTGTAAACCAGATTGATGATCTGCTGGATGAAATAGACAAGCGCGTAACCAAAGGCGACCGCGTGCTGGTAACCACACTTACCAAGCGCATGGCGGAGGAAATGGATAAATACTTTGGGTAAAATCAACATCAAATCAAAATACATACACAGCGATGTGGATACGCTGGAGCGGGTGGAAATACTGCGGCAACTGCGCCTTGGCGAAATAGACGTGCTTGTGGGTGTCAACCTGCTGCGCGAAGGGTTGGATCTTCCTGAAGTGTCGCTCGTAGCCATTCTCGACGCCGATAAAGAAGGCTTTCTGCGCAATGAACGGTCGCTGACGCAAACGGCAGGACGCGCGGCGAGAAACGTGGATGGAAAAGTTATTTTTTATGCCGATAAAATGACGGAAAGCATGCAGCGCACCATCGACGAAACGACACGCCGCCGCGAAAAACAAATTGCCTTCAACACTGAGCACAACATTACGCCGCGCACCGTTATCAAAAGCATCGAACAGGTGATGATGCAAACGTCGGTGCTCGACATCAAAGGTTTTGATGCCAAACGCCCTTATGCCATACAAGGCGATGAAGACATTGTAAAAACATCGGTGGCAGCCGACGAACAGGCAGCATACAAAACCATTCCGCAAATGGAAAAAGCGGTGCAGCAAACCAAAAAGCAAATGGAAAAAGCCGCCCGCGACCTCGACTTTATCGAAGCGGCAAGGTTGCGGGACGAAATGTTTCGCCTGCAAAAAGAATTGGATGCGATGAAGGTGTAAGGTGTGCAATATTGGAATGGTGTCAGCTTTGGTTTTGTTGTCTCTGCAAATCGTGCAGATACACGTAGATTGACTCAAACGTTTGTGAAATGGATGGTAATGACTGGCAGGATTCAACCATTGGTATCACAAATATCTGTTATTACACAAGCTTGCGGTAAAAGTATTCTTGTTCATTTCAAAACTTCTGCGCCCATCCGTGCCATTTGCGGGAACATGCCGTAATTCCACGTTTCGCCTTCTTTATCTTTCCCAAACATCTCCGTTTTTATATTTTCCAATCTTTGTGTTTTCTTCTCTGTGAGGCAGACTATCTTTGCCCCTCTTAAAAATGCGGGTATGAAAATATTGGTTTGCATCAGCAAAACGCCGGATACAACGGCTAAGATTGCTTTTAAAGACAACAATACGAAGTTTGAGGAAGCGGGTGTTCAGTGGATCATCAATCCCTACGACGAGTGGTATTCGCTGGTACGGGCGATTGAGTTAAAAGAAAAAGACGCTTCAACGGTTATTCACCTAATAACGGTTGGCGGTGCCGATACGGAGCCCATCATCCGCAAAGCGCTTGCGCTTGGCGGCGATGAAGCCATCCGCGTGAATGCACAGAGCGACGACAGCTATTATGTAGCGGCGCAGATTGCGGAAGTAGCCAAAATCGGTGGATACGACCTTGTTTTTACCGGTAAAGAAACCATTGATTACAATGCCTCTGCAATAGGCGGCATGGTAGCCGAACTGCTCGATCTGCCTTACATTTCCCTGGCTACCAAATTTGAACTGAATGGCACCACTGCCGTGGTGACCCGCGAAATAGAAGGCGGCGAAGAAGTGAACGAAGTAGCCCTGCCAGCCGTTGTAAGCTGCCAGAAAGGCGTAGCTGAACAGCGCATCCCCAACATGCGCGGCATTATGGCGGCGCGTACAAAGCCGCTGAAAGTGGTGGAGCCGGCTGCTGCCGATACGCTTACCAAAATTGTAAACTACGAGCTGCCCGCGCCGAAAGCCGGTGTAAAGCTGGTGCCAGCCGACAATGTAGCCGAACTGGTGCGCCTGCTGCGCGAAGAAGCCAAGGCAATCTGAGGATTTGTGATTTTTGAGTTAGGATTTGTGATGTTGGGCTAAGCTTTTATGGATTCATTTTTTATCAACGGTTCAACGTCAATCAAAATCACAAATCCGCAATCACAAATCAGCATCCCATTCCATCATCATTAATTTCAAATGTATCATGTCTGTTCTCATATTTATCGATCATTCCGAAGGTCATATCAGCAAATCTTCTTTCGAAGCGTTGTCTTACGGTGCCGCCCTTGCCAAACAAATGGGTTCGGTTGCCAATGCCGTTACATTGGGCAGTGTGTCTAATGAGGAAGCCGCTTCGCTGGGCAAATACGGCATCGAAAAAACCTTTTTGTTTGCCGGCGATGTGTACCAGCACCTCGACGCGCAGGTATATACCAAAGCAGTATCCGAAGCGGTACAGCAAAGTGGTGCAAACGTTGTTGTATTCTCGCACAATCAAACCGGCAGGGCAGTGGCGCCACGCCTTGCTGCCAACCGCAAAGCAGGGCTCGTTACCGGCGTTGCCGGGTTGCCAACAACGGATGCCGGATTTGTTGTTCGAAAATCGGTGTTTTCGGGAAAAGCCTTTGCCAATGTGGACATTACCTCTGCCATAAAAATCATCACCATTACACCCAACAATTTCCCGGTGCAGCAAAGCGGCGATGCACAAGCCGAAGTGGTTGCTTTGTCAATTGACGCCACACCAAAAGTAAAAACCACGGCTACCAACAAAGTAAGCGGCGAAGTGCCTCTTACTGAAGCGGGCGTGGTGGTAAGCGGCGGCCGCGGACTGAAAGGACCGGAAAACTGGGGCATGGTGGAAGAACTGGCGCACTCACTGCACGCGGCGCTTGCCTGCAGCCGCCCCGTAGCCGATGCCAACTGGCGCCCGCACCATGAACATGTAGGGCAAACCGGTATACAGATTTCACCGAACCTGTACATTGCGCTTGGCATTTCGGGCGCCATACAGCACCTCGCAGGCGTAAACCGCAGCAAGACCATTGTTGTCATCAACAAAGACGCCGATGCGCCGTTTTTCAAAGCTGCCGATTATGGCATAGTAGGCGATGTGTTTGAAGTGGTACCCAAATTAACCGAAGAAATCAAAAAGCTGCAAGGCGCTTAACTCAATTGTCTTTTTGACCCCTATAAAATGAAAATCCGGAGCAGCAAGCCCGGATTTTTTTATGGAAAAGCATAGCTGCAAATGCTTCACGACTTGTCCTTTCTGCTACACTTCTCCGTTTAATGTAGTTGCATCGTACACGCTTCCTGTTTTTTCTTCATTTCCCGTTGCCGCATGGGCATGGCATCAATGATGGCAAAGAGTTGTTCGTTGGTGACCAATATGTGTGAACGCAGTTTCTCCGTACCATCTTTCCCCACCAATAGGAACGTAAACGGCTGGCGGGCATCTACGTGCCATTGCTTTACTTTCGCATCTGCCGTGTCAACATTGATGACCTGGATCCGGATATCGCGGTCTTTTAATCCCGCTGGGTCTTTGTACAATTCTGCCAGTTGTTTTGCCTGCAAGGCATTGCCCGTTGCCTTAAAAAACAGATAGACCTGCCTGTGTTCCATCAACATCAACAATGGGAGGGTGATGAATAAAAGTGATTTCATCCCGATACTGTTTCAAACCAGGTTCCGGAAACTGTTTTCTTTTTCATATGAACAAGCGCGATAGCGCAGATGTTGTCTCCAGAGGTGTAGGAGCAGGTTGCCCATCATCCGGCCCGGTTTTGAGGTCTGTGAGCTGCGCGTTGCCTCATTCCCGGTTTCGGTACAGGTTCACTGCCGGTTGGTGTACTTCTTCCGGACCCTCTTTTCACCGATGTACAAATTCATTTTACCCGGAATGGAATACTGCTGTTATTTTTGCCGTCCTACCAAACAAAAAATAAATAATGGTTGACGTAATACTTGGCCTGCAATGGGGCGACGAAGGAAAGGGCAAAATTGTGGATTATTTTGCTCCCCGCTACGATGTCATTGCCCGTTTCCAGGGCGGACCCAATGCAGGACATACCCTATATGTAGATGGAAAAAAAGTGGTGCTGCACCAGATACCTTCCGGTATTTTTCACCAGGATAAAATCAATATCATCGGCAACGGCGTGGTGCTTGATCCCGTAACGCTGAAGCGCGAATGCGATACCGTAGCGGCTTTTGGCATCGACGTAAAGAAAAACCTTTTTATATCGGAACGTACCAACCTGATTGTGCCCACACACCGCGCGTTAGACAAAGCATCTGAACTGTCGAAAGGCGAGTCGAAAATTGGTTCTACCCTCAAAGGCATCGGTCCGGCGTACATGGACAAAACCGGGCGCAATGCACTGCGCGTAGGCGATATTTTGTCGTAAAAATTTCACCACCGATTACATTCAGTTGCGGCTGAAACACCAGAAAATACTGGACAGCCATCATTTCAACGAAGACATTTCGGCGTGGGAAGAAGAGTTTTTTGAAGCACTGGAATTTTTACGCACTATCCCGGTGGTGAATGGTGAATATTTCATCAACAAACACATTTCCGACGGTAAAAAAATACTGGCCGAAGGTGCTCAGGGCAGCATGCTTGATGTAGATTTTGGGACGTTTCCGTTTGTTACTTCCTCCAACACCATATCGGCGGGTGTGTGCACCGGTTTGGGCGTGGCACCGCAGCAGATCCGCGAAGTGCTGGGCGTAACGAAAGCTTATTGCACACGCGTAGGCAGCGGACCTTTCCCTACAGAACTTGAAAACGAAACCGGCGACGAGTTGCGCAAAATCGGCAATGAATTTGGCGCTACCACCGGGCGGCCGCGCCGTTGTGGCTGGATAGACCTCGTGGCGCTCAAATATTCCTGCATGATCAACGGGGTAACGCAGGTGGTAATGACGAAAGCCGATGTGCTCGATAGCTTTGAAACGCTGGAAGTGTGCACGGCATACAACGTGAACGGCGAAGAAAAAACAGAAGTGCCCTACCAGATGACCAAAGTGTCCATTGAGCCGTTGTACAAACCATTCAAAGGCTGGAATACCAGTTCGGAAACCATCAGCGATGTCGCCAACCTGCCCGAAGAAATGTCCACCTATATTTCGTTTATCAATGAGTACATTGGTGCGCCGGTTCGCTATATTTCCAACGGTCCCGGCAGAGATCAGATTATCGTAATTTAAATAGGTTGCGGTACGAAAATTTTTTTTGTTGATTGAAAAACTCGTTGAAATTTTACGTTGTTAATTCAGGAATTATGGCAAAATCTGTAAACAAAAAAAGTACCGGCCGACCACCCAAAGCGGCAGAAAAGAAAGAAGAAAAAAAGCCTTCGACCAGGAGCAAAAAACAACTGGAAGAAGAGGACGACGACCTGGAAGACGATGACGAGCCGCTCACCAAACCGTCTGCTAAAAAAACTTCAAAAGCAGATAACGATGACGACGACGATGCAGAAGTAGATGAGGTAGAAGACGACTGGAACAAGCCGGAAGACGAAGACAGCTGGGATCCGGACTTTGACGAATTTGACATACCAAAATCGAAAACCCGTAGTGGCAGCAGTAGCAGTACCAAAAAGCCGGGAGCAAAGAAAGGAGGCGATGACGATGATGAGTTTAAAATTGACGACGACTTCAAGGAATTTGGTTTGTACAACGATAAAGCAGGCTTTGATGATGACGAGGATGATTTTTAAACCGTCTTTTTCCGTTGTTCCATCGTGATGCGTGCAATAGCATCCTTCACCGTAGACAACGTCTCTTTATGCAAACAGCAGATGCTGAACTGGGCCAACCGGTTTACCATCTGCTGTTTGTTAGATAGCTGTTCTTACCCCGATCCCTATACCTCTTTTGACTGCATTGCGGCGGCAGGCGCTCACCAGCTTTTTGTACCCGGATCTCCCGCGCTTCCAGGCTTGCGCCGGTTTATACACTCGTGTCGGGACTGGTTGTTTGGACACGTGGCGTACGATCTGAAAAATGAACTGGAAGACCTTTCTACCCGCCATCCCGATCCCCTGTCTTTTCCCGACTTGTGCTTCTTTCAGCCCATCAGCGTACTGATCCTGACAGGCAATGTGTTGACCATTGAAACCCTGGACGCTTCGCCGGAAACGGTTTACAAAGACCTGCTGTCTACACACGTTGCGCAGCCGGAAATTGCCTATCAGGCCATACCGCTGCAAAGCCGCATTTCGAAAGCGCAGTATGTGCAAACGGTGCAACAGCTGCAGCGGCACATTCTGCGCGGCGACTGTTACGAAATCAACTTTTGCCAGGAGTTTTTTGCTGGCAACGTACAGCTGTCACCGGTAGCACTTTACCAGCGGCTTTCCCGTTTTTCACCCACCCCTTTCTCTGCCTATTACAAGCTGGATCACCGGTATGTAATGTGTGCCAGCCCCGAGCGGTATGTGCAGAAAAAAGGCAGCCGCCTCCTGTCGCAACCCATCAAAGGCACGGCACGGCGCAACCTGCACGATGCAGCGGCAGACAACCGGTTGAAAGTACAGTTGCAGCATAGCACCAAAGACCGGATAGAGAACGTGATGATCGCCGACCTTGTGCGCAACGATCTGAGCCGCATTTGCCGGCGGGGCAGCGTACAGGTGTCGGAGTTGTTTGGTGTGTACAGCTACCCGCAGGTGCACCAGCTGATCACCACCATCCAGGGCGATGTGGAAGAAAGCGTCAACTTTGCGGATGTATTGCAGGCTACTTTTCCCATGGGTTCAATGACAGGCGCGCCCAAACGGAAGGTGATGCAACTTGCAGATGATTACGAAAGTGCGAAGCGGGGGATGTATTCGGGAACGATTGGTTATATAACTCCCCACAACGATTTTGATTTCAACGTCGTTATCCGCAGCATTTTGTACAACAAACAAAACCGCTATCTCAGTTTTCAAACCGGTGGTGCCATTACCTTCAACAGCAATGCAGATGAAGAATACAAAGAGTGTATGCTGAAAGCCGAAGCGATGATGAACGTGATTGCGCAGACTGGTTCTGCGGAGTAACGATCAACTGCCGGCACAGTCAGCGTATGGCTTTTCACCTTCCTTTTCCTTTGCTGGCATCGGAAAACAGCCGGGCAGGGAAACAAGCGGCAGCCACACCAATGTTGTTTGTAAAAAAATCCGTTCTGCAGGCTGTTTTTCACCTGTTGACCCATCCGATTTCTTCCATATTGCGGTCTCCCGTCATGTGGATTTTATACCACGAATGGGTTTGCAAAAAGAACTCTTCCGTTGTCATAATTTGTTGTGGTACAATGCTTGTACTACACAAAACATCTAAAAATTTAAACAATGAACAATTCAAAATTTGTTGCAGGATTAATATTGGGTGCGGCTGCAGGCACATTTCTGGCCATTTTTGCGAATAGCGATAAAGGAAAAGAAATGCTGGATGATGTAGCATCAAAGGCAAAAACTTGGGACGATGCTTGATACCGCTGAGGTGGTAGCAAAGCAAAAAGCAAGTACAGCGATGCAGCGATGAGATCAGCGATTTGATATCCAAAGGTAAGAAGTTCATATCTCAACTCGAAAGCAAAGCAAAAGATGTAAAAGATGCAGCAACCTCTTAACGATACCGATATATATTGTAGAGCTGACAGGAACAGCCGAATTTTTTTACAGAAACAAAAAACTTGTTTCAATCTTACCTCGGCGATAGAATTACCCTAACAAAGCTGCAGGCTGTTGAGAAATTGTCTGTCACGGCGGCAGCTGTTGTATCGGCCGTTTTACTGGCTGTATTCGGATTGTTCCTGCTTATTTTTGTAAGCATTACACTGGGCTTTTTGTTCAGCGATTGGCTTGAAAGTTATGCTGCAGGTTTTGGCATCGTTGCCGGAATTTACCTGCTGCTGATTACTGCTTGTAGCCTTCTACGGCAAGCGCTTGTTTGGTAATGCAATTACGCAAAAAATTATTCAGAATTTTTTTAAGAAATAGTCATGACAACCCAAAGAGATTTATCGCATATCAAATCTTTGAAGGATTTGCAGAGTGAAATTCTGAATCTGAAGGCAAGCATAGCCGTGCACGAAACCCAGTTAAAGGAACGTGTAAAACGGGCGCCTGACGAAGCCAAGAAAATGGCGGTCAGCAAAATTGTTCCTTCTGCTTTAATGAAAATCATTCCGTTTGTGTTAACCCGCGGCGCTGTAGCCAGCTCGTTTGGGTTTTTAAAAAACGCAGCGGGTTTGCTTTCTGTTTTTAAAAAGCAAAAAGGAGTAACCGTTACAGACCGTGTATTTAATACTGTAAAAAAAGCGGGCGCAGCAGCTGCTATAAAAGGCGTTTTCAATTTTATAAAAAACCGTAAACATTCAAACGCAAAAAATCGAAGTATTATGAGAAGCATTTTGTATTTAATCGCTGTAGTTTGTGTTATTATCTGGGCATATGGAATTCTTTTTTGCCGGTGGTGCCGATACCAGTGGCTTAATTCACATTCTCCTGGTTATCGCAATTATCGCGGTATTGATTGCTGTTATCCGCAGGGCGTAAAACAATAAAAAGCTAAACGCCTAATGCGGATGTTTATAGGAATAAAGCTGTATTGGCAGCAATTACGCTTACGTTCATTTTTTATTATATTAAAGCTGCTACCTTTTGAATCGCACTATAAAGAAGACACTAAAAATAATTGCATGGATAGCAGGAAGTATCATCTTCCTGCTATTGCTTATTATTATAGCTATCCAAATACCGGCTGTACAAAATTTTGCTAAAGACAAAGCGGTTAGCTACCTCGAAGGGAAAATTAAAACCAAGGTATCTATCAACAGGCTTAGCATTGCATTCCCAAAACGCATTGTTCTATCAGGTATTTATTTTGAAGATCAGAAGCACGATACCTTATTAGCCGGTAAAGAAATACGGGTAGATATTGGCATGTTTGCTTTGCTGCATAGCGAAGTGAACGTGAGTTATCTTTCTCTTGATGGCATTCGCGCAAACATCTACCGCATTAAGCCCGATACCAGTTTTAATTACCAGTATATCGTAGATGCTTTTAACAGCGATCAGCAAAAAACACCAAAGCCCAACCGATACAAGCAGCACACTACAGTTTCACCTCGATGAAATAGTGCTGAACAACATTGTGGCTACCTTTAAAGATGATGAAACCGGTAATGATGTTTATTTTAAACTTGGTAATTTTAAAACGAACATTAAAAAGTTCGATCTCGATCATAACGCATATACCATCCCCAACATACAGGTAAAAGATATTGTAGCCAAAGTGTACCAGTACAAACCCCTGATACAGGTTGATACTACGCTTACAGCCGCTAACGATACCACCACGGTAGGTAAATCAACCAGCCCGGTAATTGATATTGACGAAATTGGTTTGCACAACATCAATTTCAATTACAAAAACGATATTTCTGCTTTGTTAGCCGACTTGCATCTGGGTGAATTAATAACACACCCCGGTGATATGAACCTGCAAACGCTGCACATCCGTTTAAACGACCTTGCCCTCAACAATACAAAAGCAAAAATTGTAGTTGGGCAAATCGGCAGAAGCTACGTACACAAAAGAAGTGGTAGCAGCCAAAACCGGTGAGCAGCTTACCAACCCCTGGCGGTTTGAACTCGGCACAGTTAACTTTAACAACAATACATTTGCATACGATGATAACAATGCGCCCAAAGCCGCCATCGGGCATCGATTTCAGCCATTTATTAATTGATTCGTTTACTCTAAAAGGCGATAGCCTTGCTTTTACGCCAACGGCTTATACTGGCAATATTCAGCAGCTTTCGTTTACAGATCAAAGTGGACTTGATCTGCGCAAACTGCAAACCAATTTTGTTTATACCGATAGCAGGAGCCATCCTACAACAATCTCGTTATTCAAACCGACAAATCATTATTCAAGATAAGATTGCGGTTAGCTATCCGTCCATTGCAGCCGTATCCAAACACCCGGCGATATGTATATCAATGTCAACTCGCAAAACACGCAAATTGCTGCTAAAGACATCCTCACATTTATGCCCACATTTCGCCGCAACCTGCAGGGAAAAGAAGACGCAGTATTACACCTGAACACAACCATAAAAGGTTATGTAAAAGATTGCAGCATTCCGCAGTTTGACCTTACCGGTTATGGAAATGTAGTGGTAAAAATGTCGGGCACGGTAAAAGGTTTGCCCGATGCCAACAAAGCATACATGGATATCAACATTGCGCAGCTAAGTGCCACTAAAAATGATATACTGCCTTTTATACCATCCAAAGAATTGGCCAATTTCCGCTTGCCTGATAACCTGTTTATCAAAGGTTATTTTAAAGGCACACTCAAAGATTTCAATACCAACCTCGCATTAAATACAAACCGTGGCGATGTTAAAGTAACCGGTGGTATGCACCCCCGCACACCTTACAGCGTAAAGGCGGTGGTGAACAAATTAAACCTCGGGTATTTATTAAAGCAGGAGCAAAACGTTGGCATTATTTCATTAAATGCAAATGTAAATGGCACAGGAACCGATTTGAAAAGCTGCCAATTTAAAATATGCGGTTCGCGTACTGGCGGCACAGGTAAAAGGATACAACTATCATGACATAGATTTGAACGGAACCTTGCGCAACAGCATCGCCCAAATCAGCAGCGTGTATCGCGATCCCAACATCGCGTTCAATGTAGATGCGACTGCCGATTTAAAACCAAAATATCCGGCGGTGCAGGTTAATTTGTTGCTGGATACCATCAACCTCAATGCCCTTCACCTTGTAACCGATACATTAAATCTGCATGGTCATATCATTGCCGATGTTCCCGTAAGTAATATCGATTCGTTAAACGGAACCATTTCCTTAATGATTTAAATGTAACCAGCGGCACCAAAACCGTACGCTGCCGATAGCATTCGGTTAATAGCTTCAGCCACCACTCACAAGAAAAAACATCGCATCTAAATGTTGCCAATGTCATCAAAGCCAATCTTATTGGTCAGTATAAGATCACGGAGATAGCCCCGGCATTGCAATCTGCCATCAATCAGTATTACAACCTGCCGGGTTACAAAGCCACAGCCGTTTGCGCCGCAAAACTGGAATTTCAATGCGTCTGTACATTCCGCAGGGATTGGTGCTCGATTTTGTGCCTTCTTTAAAAGGCAGCGATTCATGTCATCTGTCAACCGCTTTTAACAGTGCGCAAAATAATTTGAACATGGCTTTGCGCAGCCGGCAAGATTATGATGGATTCGCTACAGGTAGACAGTTTACATGTATTGGCAAAAACCAATGCTGAAAAGCTTGATCTTGGTGTGAGTTTCGAAAATTTCAATACGGGTTCCTTAAAACTCTATAAAACCAATTTAACCGGTTTTGTCGCCAATAACCAACTCAATTTCGATTTGGGCTTACGCGATAAACAAGGCAACCCGCAATATGCTTTGGGTGGTTTGTTAAGCCAGATAAAAAATGGTGTTCAGTTTGGATTGAAAGACAGCCTGATGCTTGACCACGATCACTGGAGTGTTGCGCAGGGTAACTTTATTCAGTACGATTCGGTTGCCGGAATACTGGTAAATAATTTTGCCATCAGCCGCAATGGTCAGTCTTTATCCATTAACAGTACCGAGCAAACACCCAATGCACCTATCAAAGTCGATTTCAATAATTTCCAGATCTGGTACAATCACAAAAATTGCCAACCAGGATTCTATCCTGGTAGAAGGATCAATAAACGGGAATGCCTTGTGAGAGATGTGATGAAGACCCGGTTTTTACTTCCGACATTGCAGATCAACAACGTAATTTATAAGCGGGATACCATTGGCAACGTACTAGTAAAAGTAAACAACGAAGAAGCCAATACCTATGCTGCCAACGTATCGGTTAAAGGCAATAATACCGATGTGCAGTTAAATGGTAAATATTATACCGGCGAAAGCCGGATGGATTTCAACTCGCACTGAACCGCCTGAATTTGCCATTGTAAAACCCTTTGCTGCCGACCAGTTAACCGATATCGGCGGCTGCCTGAAAGGGCGAGGCCGACATACACAGGGAACGGTAACAAAACCATCGGTAAATGGCTCACTCAATTTCGACAGCGCATTTATTATTCCGGCTATTACCGGCGAACGCCTTTCACTGCCAAACGAAAAAATTGATATTGATGAACAGGGTTTGCATTTTAACCAGTTTACCATGCGCGATGCAAACAACAGCCGCGCTGTTGTTGATGGCGATATCCTGACCACCGATTTCCAGAATTATAGTTTGAGATGAACCTGAGTGCTGCCAATTTTGAAGCGGTGAACAAGCAAAACACAACCAACGATTTGTTTTATGGCAAAATGAATATTAATGCGGATGTAGATGTTACCGGAAGTATGACATCGCCCAGCATCAATGCGAATTTGCGCGTAAACAAAGCCACCGATTTTTCGCTCGTTTTACCAAGCAGCGATCCGGAAGTGCAAAGCCGTGAAGGTGTGGTTGTGTTTGAAGATAAAGACCATCCGGAAAATAATAAACCCGTTCCTTCGCTCACCGATACCATTACCGGGCAAACCGAAATGAAAGGGCTGGATGTAACTGCCAATATCGAAACTGATAGTCTCTGCCAAATTCACCGTAGTTATTGATGAGCGTACCGGCGATGCACTTGTTATACAGGGTGCTGCCGACCTTGCCGGTGGCATTGATAAGAGCGGTAAAATCAGTTTAACGGGTAATTACCGCGTTAGCAGTGGTTCATACAACTTATCCCTTTCGTTCCTCAAAAGGAAATTTGATATCCGGCAGGGTAGTACCATTACCTGGACGGGCGATCCAACTTCGGCACAGGTAGATTTAACGGCTACCTATGTTGCCAACACAGCGCCCTATCGATTTAATGCAGTCGGAACTTGCCGGGCGTTCTACCACCGAAATCACAACGTATAAGGAAAACCTCCCGTTTAATGTAAACCTGCACATGACGGGCGAAATGTTGCAGCCAACTATATCTTTCGATATCTCGCTGCCACAACAAATATTAGCCCGCTGGCCAGATGTAAATACAAAATTGCAGCAGGTACGTGCCGATGATGCCGAACGCAACAAACAGGCTTTTGCATTGTTATTATTGGGTCGGTTTGTACAGGAAGATCCGCTGGCAAGTTCCGGCGGTGGCGGTGGTGTAGAAGGGGCTGTACGCAGCAGTGCCAGTCGCTTGTTAACCGATCAATTAAATAAGCTGGCAGGCAACCTCGTAAAAGGGGTAGATCTAAATTTCGATTTACAATCGAGCAGGATTATACTACCGGTAGGGCGCAAAACAGCACCGATTTAAAAGTAGGTTTAAGCAAGCGATTGTTGAACGACCGGATCAAAGTGAACGTGGGCAGCTGCTTTGCGGTTGAAAACCCGCAGGGTAGCAAAAAAGCGGCTTCCAATATTGCGGGCGACGTATCGGTAGATTACCAGTTGAGTAAAGATGGTCGATATTTATTACGCGCCTACCGCCAAAACAATTACGAAGGTGTTGCCAACGGGCAGGTAATAGAAACCGGCATCAGCTTTATTTTAAACTACGATTACAACCGTTTAACCGAGTTGTTTAAAAACCGGAAAGAAAATCAGCGAAATACGCCAGAAAAATAAAGAAACCGATAAAGAACTGGAAGAACGAAAGAAAGCTGAAGGAAGAAAAAGAAAAAACAACAGCAGGCTGAAGTCGATTCAAAACAAGTAAGTGCAAATGCCGGCATGTTGGAATATAAGCCTCACAGGATTTGAACAGCAGCTTTACACGACAGGTTGCATCCAATTAAATTGTTTGACTGAAAATAACCGATGAACTACAGGATTATATATATTTTATTGTGTGCTACTGCATAATATTGTTTGCGGCCTGCGACAATACAAAATACCTGGCGCCGGGGCAAAATTTGTATGTAGGGTCGAAGCTGGAATGTAAAGGCAAATCCACCCATCTCTCGAAAAAACAAAAAAAGGCATTGGAAAGCGACATGACGTCGCTCATTCGTCCAAAGCCCAATTCGAAAATTTTAGGTATGCGCCTCAAGCTTACGTTTTACAATATGGTGGATACACCCAAGGGCAAAGGCTTGCGTTATCTTATTAAAAACAAACTGGGTGAACCGCCCGTTATCGCATCGTACAGACACTTTGTTGCAGGACCGTGCAGTTATCCAGAACCGGCTGGAGAACCGGGGCTTTTTCAGGATACGGTTACGTTGGATACAGTTGTAAACACCGCAAATTTACAGTGTATTTACGGCCTATGTGAACAAACAATACACCATTCGCAATATCAGTTTTCCCAACCGATAATTCGGTATTAAGCCGAAACCATTCGCGGGCGCGATTCCCACAAAAACGAGCCATCCGCCGTTCACTGTTTAAAGAAGGTGCGCCCTACGATCTTGATGTGGTAAAAGCTGAACGCGTACCGGATCGACTCCCGGCTGAAACAACGTGGCTTTTATTATTTTAGTCCTGATGATCTGATAGCCAGTGTGGACTCTACCGTTGGCAATCATAAGGTGGATATTGCCATGCAAGTAAAAGACGAAACACCACCGGCCGCACGACGGCAATACCGTATAAACGATGTGATTGTGTATGCCGATTACGACATAAATTCTGACACCAGTACCGCAGGTGCAAAAAAATACAAAGGATATACCATTGTTGACCCAGACCACCGCTTTAACCCTAAAATGTTTACCCGTATGCTGGTATTTGATACGGGCGAATTGTATAACCGCGACGATCATAATTTATCTTTAAACCGCCTCACAACGCTTGGGCGTGTATAAGTTTGTGAAAGCGCGATTTCTGCCGGTTCCATCGTCAGATAGTTTATTAAATGCTTATTATTATTTAACACCAACCGAAAAAAAATCGATTCGGTTGCAGGTATCTGGTTTAACAAAATCAAACAATGCAACCGGTGGCGAACTATCAGTAAGCTGGCGGCATCGCAGCCTGTTTAAAGGCGCCGAATTGCTTACCTTTAACTGCATATGGTGGTATAGAACAACAGGTATCAGGCGGTGTGAACGTAAGTACACGGCGCGGCGGTGTAGAAGCCAATCTATATGTGCCACGCATCATTGCCCCGTTTCATTTCCGCACCAACAGCGGCTTTGTACCGCATACCAAATTCTCGCTTGGCTACGAGTTGTTTAACCGCAATACCCAATACCTGTTAACTTCTATTCGCGGCAGTTATGGATATGTGTGGAAAGAAAATATTTTGTCGGAACACCAGCTGAATATCATCAACATCAATTCTGTTCAGCCAACGCACATCACGCCTGAATTTGCCGACAGCTTAACCAAGAACATTACACTGGCGCGCAGCATCGAAAAGCAGTTTATCATTGGTTCAAGCTACAATTATAATTTCAATACGCTGAACCGGCCATCAAACACGAAGCGAAACGAATTATTACTTCAATGGCAATCTCGATTTATCGGGCAACCTGCTGGGGCTGGCTACCGGTGCCAAGTGTAGATAAGGGTAAATCAAAACAAAGTATTTCAATACACCTTTCTCGCAATATTCACGCGTGGAACTGGAGTTCGGCACACCTATACACTGGGTGAATTCAGTTCGTTCAATTCGCGTCTGATTGGCGGTGTCGGGTATGCGTATGGCAACAGCAGGACCATCCCGTTTATGAAAGCATTTTTTGCCGGCGGTACCAACGATATCCGTTCTTTCCGCTCGCGCAACTTGGGTCCCGGCAGTTACTATGCAGGCAATGGCAGAGAAGGGTTTGTTGTAGATCAGCCCGGCGACGTGAAGCTGGAACTGAATGCCGAGTACCGTGCCAAACTGTTTTCCATCGTGCGGGGTGCTTTGTTTGTAGATGCCGGCAATATCTGGACAAGACGACTGGATACATCGCGGCTGGGATCACAATTTACCGGGCAGTTTTACAAACAGATTGCGGTGGGCATGGGGGCTGGTTTGCGGTTTGATATCAGTATCCTCGTTCTGCGCCTTGATCTTGCCATCCCGGTGCGCGTTCCGTACAATGCAGAAGGCCAGCGGTGGGTGTTTGATAAAATTGCCCTTGGCAACAAGGACTGGCGCCGCAACAATCTCATTTTCAATCTTGCCATCGGCTATCCGTTTTAACGAGACAGTGAGCTGGTGGATTGATGTTTTTTCAAATCAAACAATAGCAAAAGGGAAGGTAATTCCCGCTTTGTGTACAAATCACACGCTACATTCCACTTCTTTAATACATTTGCGCTTCCGAATGCAGGAATAGTGAGACAACGGAAGAGTAAAACGGAACATTAATACATGAAAGCGATCATTCCAGTAGCGGGCGCCGGTGCCAAACTTCGCCCGCATACTTATACGCAACCAAAAGCGCTGATACCCATTGCCGGCAAAACCATTTTGAGTTTTATCGTTGATCAGTTGCAACAAGCCGGTATCCATGAATTTATTTTTATCGTTGGCTACCTTGGCGACAAGATAGAAGACTATGTAAAGCAAACGTATCCCAACCTTACCTGCCATTTTGTTTATCAGAATGAGCGGCAGGGCACCGGTCATGCCATTGAACTGGCAGAAAGCATTGTGAACGGCGATGAAGTGCTGGTGACGCTGGGCGATACCATTTGTGAATATGACCTGGAAGAGGTGCTGCGCAGCCCCTACAACCTGCTTGGCGTGAAGAAGGTGGACGATCCGCGTCATTTTGGAGTGGCAGAGATCAATGCCAACGACCTGATTGATCACGTGGTGGAAAAACCTGCCATCCCCAAAAGCAATATGGCGCTGGTGGGCATTTACAAAATAAAAGATACACGTTTTTTGTTTGAATGCCTGCATCTCCTCATTGCCCGCAACATCAAAACGCAAGGCGAATACAACCTGACCGATGCGCTCGAATGCATGATCAAGCAGGGAGCACAGTTTAAACCGTTCAAGGTCAAAAACTGGTACGACTGCGGACGCAAAGACAGCCTGCTGGAAACCAACGCCATCCTGCTCAAGAAATCCGGCAGCACGCTGCACGATAGCATTCAGAACGAAAACTCCATCATCATCCCGCCGGTGACCATCGGTGCCGGTTGCATCCTGAAAAACTCCATTATCGGCCCGCACGTATCGATTGGTCCCAACACGACGGTGCAATATTCCACGGTGCGCGACAGCATCATCGGGTCTTATACCACCTTGTATGAAGTGGTGATAGACAACTCGCTCATTGGCAGCGATGCGTCTGTAAAAGGGCTAAGCCGCAGCCTCAACATTGGCGACAATACCGAGATTGATTTCGGGTAAGGCTGGTTGCAGTGTACAAAAGTAGTTGTGTGGATGGCGTACATCATCCTGCAGCAATTCATGACATAGCAAGGCTAAGTTGACTATCGGGTTAGCGCAACGACACTTAAAAACGGAGAACATTACATAGAAAGAAAAAGTTGTCGTTGGACACTAGCCGCCGGGTGCATGACAAACTGCATCTCCCTACCAACGTATTGATACATCCTTTTTAACAGATAGCACGATCAGCCAACATCAGTTTTTCCAATAACGGGCCGGCCATTGTTGCCTTCAGCGATGTGCCGGCATCAGCAACCGTTCAGTAGAGGCGAAATTCTATTCGTCTTTGGTTCTTATCATCATCTTTTTATCTTTCTTCAGCGGTCGTTTCTGGGCTTGTCATTCACTGAATATGTCGCCTTCGGCAATACCTGGACCGTTGGTGGTATCTTTACCGCCGGTTCAATCATCTGACACAACCGCTTTTCTATCAACATCTAAATCTGTTTGTACAGCCGCATTTGTCTTGTAACAATATCGTACAACACTGTATCAGAATCAAACACTTTAGCAACCAATCAGCTTTTTTACTTCATTGATTAACAGCCAACAACAAAGTTGGCTGTTAATTGGCGCAGGCAAACCAAAGCTACCTTTATGGGTATAAATTTTTTCAAAATCACATTCAGAAATATTACACAGCACAAAGGGTTTTCGTTCATCAATATTGCGGGACTTACATTGGGCTTAACAGCCTGCATTTTAATCGGGCTTTTTGTTTGGGACGAAAACCAGTATGATAAATTTCTGTCAATGCAGATCAGGTTTATCGTGTGTATGATGAATACACCAATCATGATGGCACGCAAACCTTGGCTGTGTCCTCACCCTATGTTTGCAACCACTTTACAACAGGATTTTCCGGAAGTAGAAAAAACAGCACGGGTGATGATGCTGCCGCCAACAAAAACATTGTTTGAAACGGTGGCAATAAAAAATTGTATGAAGAAAGCGGTTATTATGCTGACTCAACTTTCTTTCGACGTATTTCCGCTTGCATTTAAATATGGAAGTTATGCAAGTGCACTCAATGATATTTCTTCTATTGTATTATCGCAAGGAAATGGCTGAACGTTTTTTTGGAAATGAAAATCCGGTTGGCAAACAAATATCCGATTGAACAAAGTGCCTTACAGGTAAAAGGAGTTTTGAAAAAAATGCAAAGTTTCATTTGCAGTTCAATTATTTGCTTCCATTGGCAGCAGCGCAAATACCTGCAGAAGAATGCAAAGCTGGGGCTGGCACCAGTTTTATAATTATGTGAAATTGAAAAAAGGAACAAACGCAATTGCGCTGCAAACAAAATTTCAGACAGATGTAAAACAAAAATCAAAGCATGTTCGAACATGATGCAACCACCTCAGATAAACCCTTTTTTCAACCATTACAAAATATTCATCTTATATTCTTCAGATTTTAAATTTGATGCCGCCAGCGATGGCAATATCACTTATGTAAATGCACTCATCCTCATTGCTGTATTTATTTTATTGATTGCCTGTTTCAATTTCATCAATCTCGCGACAGCAAAATCATTACAAAGAGCAAAAGAAGTTGGTGTGCGTAAAAGCATTGGCGCCAGATAGAAAACAACTGATGCTTCAATTTATTGGTGAAACTGTTTTGCTTAGTTTCATCAGCATACTTATTTCATTTATTCTTGCTATGTTGCTGCTGCCCTGGCTGAACAATTTTACCGGCAAAAATATTTCGTTATGCATTATTTGCAAATCCGGTTGTGCTTTTTTTATTTTTTGCACTGACAATTATTGTTGGCGTTATTGCAGGTTTTTATCCTGCACTTGTATTATCTGGTTTTAAACCTGTAAGAGTTTTAAAAGGAACAATATCCGGCAATGAAGAACCCGGCAAAATTCCCTGGCTGCGGCATAGTTTAGTGGTAACACAATTTGCTCTATCTGTTTTATTAATCATCAGTGCGCTTGTTGTATTTAACCAGGTTGATTATTTGCATAATAAAGATCTTGGCTTTAATAAAGAGCAGATAATGTTTTTCCCGATGCGCGGCGATAATATGTTCAAAAATATTGATGCATTTAAAAATGAATTACTGCAATCACGCGGCGTTTCTTCTGTTTCGATTGGTTATGGTTTTCCGGGAGATGCTGTTGCTGGCGATGAAATAATTGTGCCGCACAACGGAGAAAATTTATCTCAATCTGCTACGCAATTAATGGTTGACTATGATTATATAAAAACATTGGGTTTACAATTGGTGGCAGGCAGAGATTTTTCAAAAGAAATGCAAACAGATAAAGACCATGCATGGATTATTAATGAAACAGCGGTTAAACAATTGGGTTTTGGTACGCCGAAAAATGCATTGGGTAAAGATTTAGCCTGGCATCCATGGGGCGCAACAAATCCGGATTCATTAAAAACCGGAAAGATAATCGGCGTGGTAAAAGATTTTAATTATAAAAGCTTATATGATAAAGTAGAAACAACCGTATTGCAGATTTTTCCTGATGCTGCATGGAAGGTTGCAGTAAAAATGAAAACTGCAGGTATATCAGGTACTATCGGTTCAGTAAAAAATGTATGGAGTAAATTTTCGCCTGAATACCCGCTTGAATATAAATTTCTTGACGAAAATTTTACGCAGATGTATAATGCGGAAGACAAATTAAAATCGCTGCTTTGGATATTTACGGCCATTGCAATTTTTGTTGGATGTCTTGGTTTATTTGGTCTTGCTGCGTACGCCGCAGAACGCCGCAGGAAAGAAGTTGGAATAAGAAAAGTATTGGGTGCAACTACACAAGGCGTAGTATTATTGCTATCTAAAGATTTTATAAAGCTTGTTATAATATCCCTGTTAACTGCATCGCCGGTTGCATGGTATTTTATGAATAAATGGCTGCAGGATTTTGCTTATCGCATCAATATAAACTGGTGGGTTTTTGTAATAACAGCGATCATTGCATTAAGCATCGCTTTTGTTACCGTAAGTTTCCAGGCAATAAAAGCAGCCATTGCAAATCCGGTGAAGAGCTTGAGAACGGAATGATAGGGCACATTGCAAAGAATGACGGTGCCATGGGCTATTATCTGGATCAGGTACTGCAGCAATACCATTATGCCATTGGGTTTGAATTTTATTCCGGCTCGTTCCAGTCAAGGAATATAGATTCCGCAAACTGGTCTCCCAGTTGGAATGTGATCACCATTGGCAAGCCGCCACCACAGTCTTTGCCCTGGTATTTTCATGCAACGAAAAAGGAGAAACTGTTTATTGATTTCAGAAATACAGGGACTGATGCGATAACCAACTTTTCAAAGTTGTACAATGCACATTCTTTTGGGTCTATGTACTCGAAGAAATGGGAGGAAACCAACCCGCAATCACTACGCATTTTCGACGAATGATACTTCTCAACACCTCCACCGCCGCCAAAAACTTTACGAAAGTGACGCTCAGATAAAACACCCGGATGGCAAGGTTGCCGGTTTGCATTTTGTTATCAGAACGAAGAAAACGCGGCTGTTGATTCTTATCTTTATCTCTTACATTACACATGACACTCATCCCCTGTTTTCCGCAAAACCGGTTGAAAAAACGCTGGTAAGCAAATGAAAAAATTGTGTACATTGGTTGAACAGATAAACCACCCGGCGTAATGTGATTATACGTTTTGAGCCATGTAGATAGCGCGGATATGCAGTGTATCTGAGCCTCGGCAACGATCGGGAATGTAAACTGGTTGTATAGATACAAAAGCACGGGCGGTAATGCAAATTCCCAGTACCAACAGGTGGGCCTTTGGGAACAGTAGCGCATTGCGATATTTTTTCTTCAACGATTTTAGTTTTTTTCCTTCATAAACACCCTTTGTATGAGAACAGCAATAATAACCCTCTTGCTCTGCAGTGCCGCCAGCCTGTTTGCGCAGCAACAAACCACGGCTTCCTTTGTCGCTAAACTTGGGACCGATACCGTAATCGTAGAAACCTACAATATGCTGTCCAACCATTTATACGGAAAAGCCTTTTTGCGGTACCCGGAAGATCAGGTGGGAGTTTTTGACTTTCATTTTTTCCCCGACGGAAGCATCCGGCATTTTTCCGTTTCGTTTATGAATCCCGACAGCAGCTATATCACTTCATCGGGTACACAGGGTGTTTATTGTGAAACGGATACCTGTACATGGTTTGCCTCCTGGAAAGGAAGCGGGCAGGAATATACCAACAAACGCGCGGTAAAGCACATCGATTTCATTGGCGGATGGACACCCTTTCTTTCGCTGCTTGAGTGGAATTGTAAACGATTTATTCAATCGGGAAAACAAAGTTTGCCCATTACGCTCATCAACGATTACATCGGCACGCGCAATATTGCCATATGGAGAAAAACAGAAGATACACTAATTTTTGGCGGTGATTTTCTGGAATACACCAAATTGAAAGTAACGCCCGATGGGCAAATTCTGCATTACGACGGCACCGCAACACCTTGGAATTATATCGCCACCAAACATGCACCGATTGACGTGGATGCAGCAGCAAAACGTATATCTAAATACCCGAAAATAGGCATTCCATCGCCCGAGGTAAAGGTTGATTTTTTAGTTGCTGGCGATACCATCCGCCTGTCGTATGGCAGACCTTCCCGGCGGGGTAGAAAAATCTTCGGTGGCATTGTACCCTACGATTCCATCTGGCGCACAGGTGCCGGCGACCCTACAACCATTGCATTTCCCTACAACATCCAATTTGGAAAAACGGTAATTCCAAAAGGCAAATACGCCATATATACCATTCCCAAAACCAACGGATGGACGCTGATTTTTAATACCGACCTTACGCAATGGCCAACAGAACCCAACCGTTCAAAAGATATTGCCTCAATCCCGATACAGATAAAGAAGGCTGCGCAACCAACGGACCAATTCTCCATCAGCATAGAACCCCTGAAATCGGGCGGTATCATCAGGTTTGTTTGGGATGAAACGGAGGCCGTCGCACCCTTTACAATTGGTAAATAATAGTCACCTGCCGTTTTAGATTTGCTGATATTCTTAATCCAACTCCCGGCGGCTTCGATACAGCTGCTGCCCATGCTTTGTTAGCCCCAATTTTATATCGGTTCCTCTTTGCAAGGATTGATTTTTCGCGAACAGGAAACGGGGTGTTTTGGTAAAAAATACCTGCGCTATCACATTCATTAGCAACCTCTGCCGCTCACTCAGTAAGCAGGTTGTGGCATCCAATGGCTGTCGCAACGTTACATCCTACATATATATGGTAAGGCAAACGTCTGTCTTCCTAAACCACAGGCAATACTTGTTCGTTTTA